>NZ_JAIMCG010000002.1 GCF_019795295.1 Cupriavidus sp. AU9028
AGCTCAAAAAGGTGGCGTTGGTGGCAGCCATGCGAAAAGTCCTTGGCATGCTCAACGCCATGGCCAAGCACCGTTGCCCCTGGAATCCTGCTCTTTCCGCTTGACCGGCAAGACGGTTGCTCTCCCCCGGCCCCTCTCCCGCATGCGGGAGAGGGGAGCAAACCGGGGCAAGGCTGGACCTTTGGCCCATTGTTGCGAAGGCGCGGGTGGAGTAGCAATAGCATTCGTTGTACGGTATCGTTGCTTTTTAGGCAACGGATGGCCGGACCATGGCACATGGAGGACGGGGCGCGCTAAGCGAGACGGCACGCGATACCGCGCTGCCTGCGGGCTTGAGCGAGCGGAGGCTGCGGTATTTCTATGCGGCGGTGACATGCGGGTCGATTCGCGCCGCCGCGGACAAACTGGATGTGGAACCGTCGGTGATCAGCCGCCAGATCCAGCAGCTGGAAACCGAGCTTGGCGCGACGCTGCTGGAGCGGCGGGGCCGAGGTGTCAGCGCGACCGAGGCCGCGCAGCTGGTGCTGGATCACTACCGCGAGCGGCTGACCGGCGAGGAGACGCTGCTGGCGAGGCTACGGGAACTGCAGGGCCTGGAGCGGGGCACGATTCATATCGTGGCCGGCGAAGGGTTCACCGACGAGTTGATCAACGCCGTGCTCAACCAGTTCTGCCAGCGCTATCCCGGCATCGACGTGACGCTCGAACTGATGAACGTCAACGAGGTCGTGCGGGCGGTGGCCGAGGACCGCGCACATGTCGGGCTTGCCTACGCGCCGCCGCCGGGAGCGGGCCTGCGCGTGCTGGCCTCGCGCCGCCAACCGGTCTGCGCGGTGGTCCGGCCCGACCATGCCCTTGCCCAGCGGCGTGGACCGCTGACCATTGCGGACCTGCTGGATTGTCCCGCGGGCCTGATGACCGGCGGGTTCGGCCTGCGGCAGCTGATCCAGATGGTCGAATTCAGCGAAAAGGTCCGCTTCCGCCCGGGATTGGTGTCGAACTCGATCGCGGCGCTCAAGCACTACGCCAGCACCGGGCTGGGCGCATCGTTCCTGCCCGAGCTGGTGGTGGTGCGCGAGTCGGCCGCGGGGCAGCTGGTGGCGCTGCCGATCCGCAACCGAATTCTGGAGGCCGCGGACGCGCAGCTGGTGGTGCGGGACAAGCGGCCGTTGTCGGCGGCGGTCAAGCGCCTGCTGGACAACCTTCGGGCGATGACGGTGGTGCGGTCGCCCTCGACGCCTCGGTAGCAACTCATCGATCATGACCTGGCGGCAACCGGAACTCTCCGGTTCCATGCTGCCTCGTCAGAGTGGATGGAGATGAGAAAAGGAATCCTTGCTCATCAGCACATCGACACGGTGCACCTTTGCCGCATCGGCCAGGATGGCGTTCATCCGCTCGCGGTCGCGGAAAATGTCTCCGCCACCACCCTCCACGTGTGCCTGGCGCCCGGCCAGATCGGGAAAAGCTTCGAAAATGGCGAAGCTGGTCTCTGAAAATCGGGCAGCGAACCACGGGCCGGTGGCGGGCTCATCCTCGACGCAAGCCCGGATGTCACGCAGCATCTGGACTACGGCATCCTCTTGACCGGGGCGGGCTTCGATCCGAATGAAGAATGCCTTGCGGCCTTCAGCACCCTGCTCTCCAAGAACCTCCACACCGCGGTGCGGTCGGGGGACAATTTCCGGCGCAGGGGAGAGAGAATCGATCGGCAGATGGGTCATCTTTGAGTCTCCTGGTTGAATGCGAGTAGTGTCGTGCTCGCACTTCCTCGATCTATGCTTGAACGTCGATATTTCTTGCCTGATCGTCTGGACTCGATGGGTCGTGCAAACGGATGTGTTCAAATTCCACATGGTCGACGAACTGAAGCATGCGCTCCTTCGCTACACGCGATCGCACCCTCAGGTGGAAGGCGTGGCGGTAACGCCCGTCCAGGGCTTTTACCTGTTCCAGCGTACCACCCCGAGTGAGGTGGAGCACACGGTGTTGAATCCGTTGGTATGCCTGGTCCTGCAGGGACGCAAGCGGGTCTCATCAAGCAGCGGTGTGTCGTCATACACCGCTGGAGACATGTTCATGGTGACCGGAAATGTGCCGATTGCCAGTCGGATCAGCCACGCCAACGTTGCCAACCCCTATCTCGCGTTAGCGCTTGACCTGGACCCAGCCGTGATCACCGATCTGGTGGTGAGCGAGTCCGAAGCCTATTCATCGCATCCCGCGCACGACACCAGCGGCGATCTGCGCGATGCCCTGCGTCGGCTGGTCATGCTGCTGGACCGCCCGGAATCGCTGGCGTTGCTCAAGGATGGCGTGGTTCGGGAAATTCATCATTGGTTGCTGCTGGGCCCCCAAGGCCGCGCCATCCGGAACCTGGGCCTGCCCGATAGCCATGTGCGGCGCATCGCACGTGCTGTCGCGATCCTTCGTGCGAACTACGCCCAACCACTACGAATCGAGCACCTGGCAGCGGCAGCTGGCATGAGCCGAGCAGCGTTCCACCAGCACTTTCGCGCGATCACATCGCTGTCGCCACTACAATTCCAGAAGCAGCTTAGATTGATCGAGGCGCGCCGGCTGATCTTGTCCAAAGGCAAACGCTTGAGCCAGGCCGCTCTCGAAGTGGGATACGAAAGCACCTCGCAGTTCAGCCGGGAATACAGCCGAATCTTCGGCCGACCACCGATCAAAGACAAACAGGCAGCATCGGACCGGTAGAGATGGGTTGACACGAATGGACGGCACGCTGTCATGCGGTGCCGGCGGCTCTTTTAGTGACCCGAAGACCATGGATCCCGTGCGCACGAGTGTCGCTGTGGGTCGTTAACGGCCGCACTTTTCTCGTCAGTTCCCAAAATGCGAATACAAAAGAAACAAGGCCCGGCAATGCCGGGCCTTGTTTCTTTCGCCGGACCGATTACTACTGGTCCAGCCCGTACCAAGCATCGCGCAGCGGCCCGACCCGGACGTTCTCGAAGTCGCCAGATGCCTGCAACCACTTCTCGACCGCTTCGCGCTGCTCCGCAGTGACCGAACCGCGCGCGGCGTTCAGCAGGATATAGGCGGACAGCTGGCCGTTGTCGATGGCGCCGGCCATCAGCAGACCGTTGGCCTCGATCGCGTCTTGCAGGAACCGGTCAAGCAGCGCTTCGGGGTCGCCCTGGCGAGCCGGTTCGGCGATATCCGCCATCACTTCGAATGCCAGTTCCTGATACTCGCCAATATGGAGCTTCTTGCGTTGACGGTGGTTGTAGCGGCGGGGAGACTTCATGGGATTCCTGGATGCTCGGTGAGAAAGGTGCAATTGTGCCAGTTCCCGAGTGTCACGAGCGCTTCACAGGGCCAGACTCGCTCCACCCGGGGACGACACCGACGGCATCCAGGAAGCCAGGGCCCTTTGTCCAGCCTCTTAAGCGGAGTCAACAGGCGCAAACCGCCCGTCCCGTGCGAGGGACCGCAAATTCGGTCATTTCTTCCTGCCTTTATCGTAATGCCACTTGACGGCGAAGAACATGCCGGTGCCCAACACGAGAACCTTGAACACGATAAAGACTATTGGAAACCAATCCATCATTTTGAGTATTTCCGGGATATGACTTGACACTGTTTAGTGTGAGAAGCACTCGCCCGAGGCGCTGCTTCCGCACCAGGCTGGGGCCATCGCGCCCCGGCAAGGGAACTGAACCCGTGTATTTGGCGGTCGATCAAGCACATCGCTCCGACGGTGACGCGATCGAGGACGGTGCTCGATATCAGGCGGTCGCAGTCTACAACAAAGCCGCAGAGTCGGTTTCCCCTACCCGCGAAGGCCGACTGGAACGCGTCTGCCTCCCTCCTGCCGGCATCGGCGCCTGGCTTTCCGCAAGGCCTTGCAACCAAACGATGACAGCAGGATTACAGACGGGGGGCAGGTGTCCCCTACTGCCGGGCGGCAGGCGTGCCGCGCCGGTTGCCGGCCTTGGTGACGGCCAGGGGCCGACCTCGCACCGCTTCGCTGGCGGCGGCAAGCTGCGCGACGAGCCAGGCCAGGCCGGCGTCCATCAGCGCGACCTTCGGTACGACCAGATTGATGTCGAAGCGTCCGAGCGGGACCGGTGCGGCGACGCTGGCCACGCCATACCGGCCGCCATGCATGGCCACCAGTTGTTGCGGCAGTGCCGCCACCAGGTCGGTCTCTGACAGCACCCCCAGCGCGAACAGGAAGTTGGGCACCGTCAGCGCAACACGCCGCGACAGCCCATGCTGCGCGAGCACGGCGTCGACGAAGCCAAAGGGGTCGCCCGCATCGGACACGACCAGATGTTGCAGCGTGCAGTAATGCTGCAGCGTCGCGGCGGCCAGGAAGGGATGGCCTGCCCGCATCGCAATGACGAACTCCTCCTGATACAGCCGCTGGCAGACGAAACGCGCGGGGAGATCGCCATATGGCATGACGCAGACATCCATTGCCCGGGTTTCCAGTTCCGCCAGCGCATCGCGCCACGCGAGAGCCGGCGATGGCTCGCCGTGGCGCGGCAGCAATTGCCGGATGCCGATGTCCACGTGAGGCGCCGACTGGCGCAGCGTCGCGAGCAAGGGCGGCAGCAGGACCGCCGCCACGGCGTCCGGCGCGCCGATGGTGAAGCGACGCACCGAGCGGGCCGGCTCGAACGGCTCCCCGCTTTCGATCAGGCTGCGGACATCGCGCAATACCCTGGCGACCGGCTCGGCCAGCTCCATCGCCCGTGCGGTTGGCACGACGCCGCGCGGGGTCTTCAGGAACAACGGATCGCCAAGCAGCCGCCGCAGCCGGCCCAGCCCATGGCTGATGGCGGACGGGGTCAGATGCAGCCGCGCGGCGGCGCGGCCGACATGGCGCTCCTCCATCACCGTCTCGAACAGCACGAGCAGGTTCAGGTCCACGCGGGAAAGATCGATCCGATTCAGCATATTGCTGAAATCATATCGGTGGCTTCAGGACCCGGAAAGCATGGATTCTGTCGATACGGCATCCCGCCGTAGCTGGATCGGCCAGCCAAGCCGAGCAATCTGGATATCCCATGACAGCCACACAGCACAGCCAGTTCGGCCCCCCGCACCTGGCATCGGCCGCTGAAGACGTGCAACCGACATCGCCGTCAACCTCCACCCTATCCTCGCTGATCCAGCGCACGCAGGACCAGGCCCGCGCCTTCAATGCCGGCCACATGGACCGTTGGTTCCGGATGATCCGGTTAGCCGACGACTTCACGCTGATGCAGCCGTTCGGCGGCGCGGCGACACACGGCTTCCATGCCACGCCCGAGCGGCTGGCACGGATGTCGAGCCTGTTTCGCAATGGCGATGCGAGGCTGGAAGTGGCGCAGACCCATGTATCGGACGATCTGATCGTCCTCGTCTTCATCGAACGGCAGCATGGGGAAGTCCATGGCCTGCCGCTGCAGGATTGGTCGCTGCGGGTGACGCAGGTTTACCGGCGGCAAGGCGGGGAATGGCAGCTGGCGCACCGGCACGCCGACCCGCTGGTGCATGAACTGGGAGTGCGGGAGGCCGCGGCCCTGGCGCGAGGGGATCTGTCGCTGGAGGCGATGCAAGCGGGGCTGCGGCTGCGGCGTTATGGATAACGGGAGCGTTGGCATGGCGGCGGTCGCGGGCGGAGGGGCGCTCGATGCCCTCTCCCCCGCCCCTCTCCCGGAACGGGAGAGGGGAGCACACCGACGCAGCCGGATGGGGCCCTGCCTGCCTGCGTTCCCGCGGGAGAGGGAGTCGCGAGGGAGGCCCGTCGCGCCGGCTACCCGCCAAACCCGGAACCACCACACACTGCCACATCTCCAACCTCTGAACCAGGGACCATACGCCGGAGCAGCCCGATGCCCAGCCACAGGACCTCGAATCCGCCAAGGCCGCAGGGCAGCGCCGGCATCCCGCACGCGGTGCCGGCCGTCACCACCGCGGCCTCGGACGGACCCAATCCGAACGCCCCGCCGGGAGCAGTGCCGCCCGGTCCGATTTCCGTTCCAGCGGAACCGGCGGTTACCCGGCTGCCCTGCCCCGATCCCGGCCGGCTGGGCGGATGCGCGGATCCGGACGATGTCTCTCCCGCGCAGCGCTACCGTGAGCTGTTCGTCGCCGTGCAGACCGGCGGCATCTTCGCGGACAGCAAGACCTTCCCGGACTGCGTGCCGCTCGCACCGCCGGCGGAAATTCGGCGACGCTATCGCCAGCTGCGCGAGCGGCCCGGCTTTTCCCTGCAGGCCTTCGTCGCCGAGCACTTCGCCCGCAGCCAGGTGCCGGACAGCCACTACGTCTCGGTTCCCGGCCAGACCCTGCACCGGCATATCGAAGCGCTGTGGCCGGTGCTGACCCGCGATCCGGTGGAGCACCGCCCCGGATCGTCGCTGCTGCCACTGCCTCTGCCCTATGTCGTTCCCGGCGGCCGCTTCAGCGAGCTGTATTACTGGGACTCCTTTTTCGTGATGCTGGGACTGGTCTGCGGCGGCCGGCACGACCTGGTCCGGGCCATGGCGGACAATTTCGCCTACCTGCTGGGCACCTACGGCATGATTCCCAACGGCACCCGGTCCTACTACCTGAGCCGGTCCCAGCCACCCGTCTTCACGCTGATGACGGAGCTGTTCGAAGCGCATGGCGTCCTCAGGGCGCGCTCGTACCTGCCGTATCTGCGCGCCGAACATGCGTGGTGGATGGACGGCGCCGAGCGGCTCGACCCGGGCACGGCACACCGGCGCGCAGTGCGCCTGCAAGACGGGACGCTGCTCAACCGGTACTGGGACGACCATGCGCGTCCCCGGGAAGAGGCCTTCGTCGAAGACCTGACGACCGCGCAGCGCAGCGCACGGCCCCACCATCTGGTGTTCCGCGATATCCGGGCCGCGGCGGAATCGGGCTGGGACTTCAGCTCCCGATGGCTGGACGCGGACGAAAATGGACAGCCGCTCGGGATGCCGACGATCAGGACCACCGCGATCCTGCCGATCGATCTGAACTGCCTGCTCTGGCATACCGAAACCCGCATTGCGCAGCTGAGCGAGCGTCAGGGAGACGAGCAAGGTGCCCACCATTACGCGGCGCTTGCCGATGCACGCCGGCGTGCCATCGAGCGCCACCTCTGGCGCCCGGCCAGCGGCGCCTTCGTCGACTTCGACTGGCAGCGCGGCATGCAGCGACCCGGGCTGACGGCGGCCACGCTGATGCCCTTGTTCGTGGGGCTGGCTTCCCACCAGCAGGCAGCGCGCATCGCCGCGACGGTGCGCGAGCAGCTGCTGCGCGAGGGCGGACTCGCGACGACCTGCTTGCGCTCCGGCGAGCAGTGGGACCGCCCCAACGGCTGGGCGCCACTGCAATGGATCGCCGTCGAGGGGTTGCGGCGCTACGGATTCCACGACCTCGCCCGCGCGATTGCCCACCGATGGCTGGTCACGGTGAGCAGTCTCTACCGGCGAGAACGCAAGCTGGTGGAGAAATACCGCCTGCGTCGCAACCCCGCCCGGGCGGTCGGCGGCGGCGGCGGCGAGTACCCCTTGCAGGATGGCTTCGGGTGGACCAATGGCGTGACGGCCATGCTCCTGCAGGCCTATCCCGACTCCCTGGCAAGCGCGGCGCCGCTGCCCGGCATCGGCACTTGACGGACGGCGTGGCGCGGCCATCAGCCGAAGCATTGGCGTGACATCGCTCCCCTGTGGTTCCGGCCCGCCCCGTCGATACGCTCGCCCCCTCCTCCAGTCTGGCCCTCACTGCTGTCGGTATTCAGCGACAATGCCCGACTTAAAGCATCTTTAACCTTGGTGGTTGGAACCCACAGGGAGCGGGAAAGAACTGTGGGTTCTGGCTTTACCCCTCAAGCTTTCCCGATCCGTGCCTCCTCGAATTGGCACACCTATGTGGAGAACAACCGATGTCGCTTGCCCATCTGCACTCCGGTGCAACCCACTATTCCAGCCGTGGCAAATCCGCGCCGTTGCCGCCGTGGATTTCGAAGCGAATGGACGCCCATTTTGTCGAGCGAATGGGCAAGCTCTGGGGAGGCGACCACCTCCTGCATGGCCGCATTCCGGGGCCGGACGCGCTGCATCTGAGCAGCAACGACTATCTGTGCCTGCTCGGCGAGCCGTCGCTGGTCCAGGCCCAGGCCAGGGCCCTGCTCAACGAGGAGCCCGAGCTGCTGATGTCGTCGGTCTTTCGTCATGGCGACACGCCGCAGCAGCAGGTCGAGCGCAAGCTGGCGGCCCTGATGCAGGCCGAGGACGGCCTGATCGCGCAGTCCGGGTGGGCGGCGAATGTCGGGCTGGTACAGTGCATCGCCGGGCCCGGTGTGCCCGTCTATATCGACATGAACGGCCACGCGTCGCTGTGGGAAGGCATCAGCGCCGCCGGGGCGCAGGCCGTACCGATCCGCCACAACGATTTCGGGCACGCGCTGCGGCAGATCGAGCGGATGGGTCCGGGCGTCATCATGGTCGACTCGGTCTACAGCACCACCGGCAGCGTCGCCCCGCTGGAGGAGTACGTCCAGGTGGCCGAACGGACCGGATCGGTTATTGTGGTGGATGAGTCACATTCGTTGGGAACCCATGGGCCCTCCGGCGGCGGACTGGTGGCGGCGCTCGGCTTGTCCGACCGCGTGCACTTCCGCACCGCGTCGCTGGCCAAGGCCTTCGCCGGCCGGGCCGGTTTTGTCACCTGCTCGACCGCGTTCAAGGAATTCTTCGCCGTGGAGGCCCGTCCCGCCATCTTCAGCTCGGGTCTGCTGCGGCACGAGATCGCCTGGTTCGACGCCGCCACCGACTTCATCGCCCGTGCCGACGACCGCCGGGCGCGCCTGCACGAGATCACGCGGTCGACCCGCGCGGCAATCACGGAACTGGGCTACAACATCAGCGACGGCAGCGAGCAGATCATCGGGCTGGAAGCGGGCACCGAGCCGCAGGTGATGGTGCTGCGCGACGCGTTGCAGCGGCGCGGGATTTTCGGGGCGGTGTTCTGTTCGCCGGCCACGCCCAAGAACCGGGCGTTGATGCGCCTGACCTTGCATGCGAAACTCTCTGCCTCCGATGTCGACCGTCTGATCTCGGTCCTGGCCGCGATCCGGGACGAAGTCAGGCTGTCCGAATGGTCCTCGACGCGCCGGGCGCGCCGCGGCCAGGCAAACTCCCCAGACGGTGCCATGCCATTACCCAGCAGGAATTCAGAAGCGCACGATGCAAGCCACGCATGAGCAAACCGCAGGCGGATCGCTGTTGGCACGGCTTGCCAGGGAGGCTTCGCGCGCCGTCTTCGAGACGGCATCGAGAACCACGTTGCTGGACGAGGAGAGCGTGGCGCGGCTGCGCCGCATCCAGATGGTGGGGGCGCTCGGCGTCATCGGGCATCCGCTCTACTACGTCATCTGGTCCTATGTCTTTCCACAGCCCTACGAGAACATCTGGCTGCGGCTGATCTGCACGGCACTGTTCGTGCCGCTGCTGTTCGCCTCCGCCCTCTCGCACAAGCGGTGGCTGCCGGCGTATGCGCTGGTCGCCATCACCGTGGGGATGCCGTTCGCCTTCATCTTTCTCTATCTGGAGAATCACGGGTCGCTGGTGTGGGCCGAATCGGTGATCATCGCGGTGGTGGTGCTCTACCACTTCAGCGCGGCGTTCGCCACCATCGCCCTGCTCTCGGGCGCCGCGGCCGCATTCGCCCTCTTTGCGGTCGCCGGCAATTCGGTGGCCGGCATTCCATGGGACTCGCTGCTGCTGCAATTGCCGGTGATCGCCTTCGTGATCGCGGTGCTGTTCGTCATCAAGCTTGACCGTCAGCTGCTGCTGGAACAGAAGCGGCGCGGCATGGCGGTGGCGCTGGCCACCGTCGCGCACGAGCTGCGCACCCCGCTGACCAGCCTGATGATGACCGCGGCGGGACTGAAGAACCGGTTGCCGCCCGCGCTCAAGGCCGACGCCGCGGACCGGCAGGCGCTGCTGCAGGCCATTGGCCGGTTGCAGACCGACCTCGCGCACGTAAACAGCAGCATCGATTTCCTGGTGGCCAACTCCAAGGACCCGAAGGCGGCCCCGCAGGAACGGTTCGACCTCGTCGCGGCGATACGGGAGAGCCTCGGGCGCTTTCCGTTCGAGCGTGGCCATCACGACCTGGTAACGCTCGAATGCGCGGAGCCAGTGATGGTGGTGGGCAACGCGCAGCTGTTCGAACTGGTCATCACCAACCTGACCAAGAACGCCGTGGAAGCCATCAAGCGGGCGGGCAAGGGGAACATTGCGATCCGCTGCGAGAACCGGCCAGGCAGCGTCCATGTGCTGTTCCGCGATACCGGCGCCGGCGTCGCGCCCCACGTGCTGGCCCGAATGTTCCAGCCCTTCTTCACCTACCCGGCGCATCGGGGCACCGGCATCGGCCTGGCATTCTGCCGGGACGTGCTGCGCAGCTGGGGCGCTTCCATTTCCTGCCGCTCGGTCGAGCACGAATTCACCGAGTTCGAACTGCAATTTCCCCGGCCGAAGGACTGAAGGGACTGCCCCGCTCCACCGGCGGCACCTTCAGTGACCGCGTCTTGCCAGCACCTCGTCGCGCGGGCCGGCGTCGACCACCCGGCCGCCCTCCATCACCACCACGGTATCGAAACGGGCCAGCAGGCTCGGGCGGTGCACCGACGCCACGATGCAGGCCGACGGAAACGCCTCGTGCATGCGGTCGAAGACCCGGGCTTCGGCGCGCGGATCGAGCGCGCTGGTCGGTTCGTCGAGCAGCAGCAGCGAACTGCCCCGCGCCGCCAGGCCGCCCCGGGCCAGCGCCAGGCGCTGCCGCTGGCCACCGGACAGATTGCCGCCGCGCTCCGTGATCGGGCTGGCCAGTCCATCGGGCAGGCGCTGCAGCACCTCGTCGAACCCGCCGGTATGCACCGCCGCCTGCAGTGCGGCCGGCTCGACCGGCTCGCCGAAGGTCAGGTTCTCCTGCACGCTGGCTTCGAACACCTCGGCTTCCTGCGGAATCAGCGTGGCCAGGCCGCGCAGTTCCGACCAGTCGATCGGCGCGCCATCGCGCAGCAGGCTGCCCTGCTGCGGCCGGTAAAGACCGGCGAGGGTGCGCAGCAGCGTGCTTTTGCCGCCGCCGCTGGGGCCGATCAGCGCCACCCTGGTCCCGCGCTGCAGCTGCAGGTCGACCTCGTGCAGACCGCCGCGCGCGTCGTCGGCATAGCGCCAGCTGGCGCCGCGCAAGGCGAGCGTGCGCCACGGCGCGTCCGGCACCACGGCCGGCACGGCCTCGTCCGGGTCGCCCGGCGCCTGCCAGATCGGCTCGGCGCTTTCGTAGTCGGTATGCATGCGGGCAAAACTCTGGAAATTCGCCGCCATCGACCCCACCACCGACGCGGCCTGCTGCGCGTACTGGTAGATCATGAAGACCGTGCCCAGCGCCACCGCCTGTCCCGGCTGGCGCTCCTGCAGTACGTAGACCACCACCAGGATCCAGGTCAGCCCCATGCCAAGCAGGTCCACCGCGAACCACTTGCCCTCGTTGACCATCACCGCGCGCCGCAGCGGCGCCATGATCGCCTCCATGCGCCGGCCCAGCAGCTTGCGCGACGCCCGCTGCAGCCGCAGGCCGATCACGGTGCCGGCATTGCCGACGAAGTCGAGCAGCGCGGCGGCATAGCGCCGCTCGGCATCGTTCTCGGCCCGCGCCAGCTGCATCAGCGTGCGATCGAAGCGCAGGATGATCAGCGCAACGACGATGTAGCCCGTCACCGCGATGGCCCCGCTGGTCTTCGACAGCAAGGTCAGCGCGACCAGGGGACCGACGAAGTTGAACATGTTCTGCAGGTAGACGAACTGGTTCTGCGCGAAGTCCGATAGCGCGCGGCTGGCCTGCACTACCCTGTGCTGCAGCTCGCCGGAATGCCGGCCGTCGCGCCAGGCGAGCGGCGCGGCCGCGATGCGCGCGTACAGCTGGTCGGCCAGGCGCTCGCGCACGCGCACGCCGACATTGCGCTCCAGCACCCGGCCCGGGCCGTGCAGCAGCCAGGACAGCAGGTAGATGCCGGCAAGATAGACGATCCAGCGGCCGGCGTTGGCCAGGTCGCCCCGTTGCAGGGCGTTGATCGCCTGGGCCGCCAGCCACGGCATGGTCAGGCGCAGCAGTTGTGCCGCCGACAACAGGCCGCAGGCGCCGAGCAGCTGCGCACGTACCCCCTGCGCGTGACGCCACAGCGCCCGGTAAAGTTCGCTCGCGGCGCTGCCCAGGCCGATGGCGCGGGCGCGCGGCGGCAGGTTGGAATCGAACTGCGTCATTCAGTCATCGCTCCGTTTGGTGCAGGGCCTGCACCGGCTGGCTGGCAACGGATGCCGTGCGGCATGTGCATCAAGGTGCGTCGCTATACCGCAGGTGGCATGCAGGCCAAACTGCTATTCTCTCCGACCACGAGACCATCCACTCAGGAGACGCCATGACAGCGCCCGTCCCCGGCAGCGCGGGATACGACACGCACGCCAGCCTGCTGGCGCAACGCTATGAAGCGCTGCGCTTCGAGGACGTCCATCGTCATGTGCTGCATCTGATCCCGCCGCAGCCGTGCATGGCCGCGGATATCGGCGCAGGCTCCGGGCGCGATGCCGCCGCGCTGGCCGCACGAGGACACACCGTCGTGGCGGTGGAGCCGACCGCCGCGTTGCGTGCCGAAGGCCAGCGCCTGCATGCGGGCATGCCGATCGAATGGACCGACGACTCCCTGCCGGCGCTGAACCGCCTGCGCGAGGCGGCACGCCGCTTTGACCTGATGCTCTTGAGCGCCGTATGGATGCATCTGGACGAAGGCGAGCGCGCCGAGGGGATGGCATCGCTGGCCGAGCTGCTCGCGCCCGGCGGCGTGGCGATCCTGTCGCTCAGGCACGGCCCGGTGCCGGAGGGCAGACGGATGTTCGATGTCTCGGCGGAGGAAACCCTCGTGCTGGGCGGCCGGCATGGCCTGCAGCCCTGCCATCGCGGCACCCGACAGGACATGATGGGCAGGCCCGACGTGCACTGGAGCCTGGTGGGACTGAGAAAGCCGCAATAGCGGCCGTCGTTTGCCTGTGTCGTGCGAGGCGAAATGGCGTCGGTCGGTTGGACCCGGCTCTTTCCGCCGCAGCACGCGCGTCAGAACGCGACCGTTTCTCCGGGCTGCGGCACGACCACGCGCGTCGCCGCGTCCTTGCCAAGCGCCGCCTCGAACTGTTCAGGCGTCCCGCGGGCGTTCGGGCTGGTGCCGTAGTGGATGGGAATGGCAAACCGCGGCCGGATCAATTCGCGCACGGCGATCGCCGCTTCCTCCGGCCCCATGGTGAAATGACCGCCAATCGGGATCAACACGACATCAGGCCGATACAGCTCGCCGATCAGCCGCATGTCCGCGAACATCGCAGTGTCGCCCATGTGCCAGATGCGAAAGCCGTTCTCCAGCTCGATGATGTAGCCGACCGGCTCGCCGCCATAGTGGGTCTCCTCCTTGCCTGTGGCCGGGTTCTTCCACGCCATTTCCGAAGAATGGTCGGCCTGCACGGCAACGATACGGATGCCGTCCGGGCCGAACGGCGTCACCATGCTGCCCTTGTTGAACCGCTGCGATAGCGCGTCGGGCACCAGGCCGAGGCTGACCAACGTCCGGCTCATGCCGCCGCCGTTATAAATAGGCACGTTGTGCATTTTTGCGAGCGCCGGCGCATCGCCCAGGTGGTCGGCGTGTGCATGGGTGACCAGGAGCAGATCGACCTTGCCGATCGCGCTCAGTGGCTTGAAGGCTGGGGGTGTCTTCGGGTTGCCCGTCAGCCAGGGATCGATGACGATGACCTTGCCACCGGGGCTGGTGATGCGCACCGCCGCCTGGCCTAGCCAGAGCACTTCGGTCTTGCCGGTCACGGCGGCGGCGGCCCGGGGTGGCAGCCTTGCGGCCGACGGCGCAACCAAGCTTGCAGCGGAAGCCGTGGCCGCACTACCGTCGTTCCCCGGGGAGGCACAGCCGGTCTGGAGGGCGCTGGCCGCCGAGAGCAGAGCCAGCAGGACGGGACGTAGCAAGTGCATGGGCGTTCCTCGCTGTCGCGCGGGTTGACACCAGTGCCCCCAGCAGGGGGGCTTGTGCAGTATTGGCGGGCGAACCTGTACTGTCAAGGCAGGCCGGCCGCGCCCTGGCCTGCGCCCATCACGATGTCAGTTCGACAGCCGGCGGAAATCCCGATCCAGCCGCGCCAGTGCCGCATCGATCGCGGCACGACGGCTCTTGACCCAGGCCTGGTTCTCGACGATGCGCTGCCTGGCGGCGCCGAGCATGCGCGCCATCTCTGCCTGCTGCGGCCCGCCCTGCGTAGCGCGGTGCTTGACGATCGCGCTCGGGTCCAGGGTGGCACGGAATGCCGCCTCGCCGATCGGCAGTTCACCCAGGTTGTACTCCTTGCCAGCTTCGCGATAGATGCGCTGCGCCTGCGCATAGGGAAACTCGCTGGGCCGGATGTTGTTGGCCTTGGCGTATTCCACTACCTCCGAAGCGAAATGATGGCCGGCGCGGAACGGCACGCCGTGCTCGCGCATCAGCGTATCGGCCAGCTCCTGCGACGCGGTCCAGTCGCTGTTGAGCTCCTCCAGCGCGCGCTGGGGGTCGATCACCAGCGCCTTCAGGATGCGGTCCCATTCGCGCAATACACGGGTGCCGCTCTCCACCATCGCCGCGTTCGCCTTGACGTCCTTCGCGTCGGCCATGCCCGGCGGGATATTGTGGGCCTGCCACACCGGTCCCATCGCCAGCGTGATCGCCGTCGAGGCATGGCTGCGCGCATTGTTCAGCAGGCCGGGATTGCGCTTCTGCGGCATGGCGCTGGACACATAGGTATTGCCACCGCCTTCCTGCAGCAGGATCCAGGGCCGGGACTGCGCGTATTGCGTCATCACGTCCTCGACGAAGCTGCCGGCCTGCAGCGCGATGGTCGTCACGATGCCGCCGACCTCCACCGGATACTCGGCCGACGAAATCTGCGCGGCGTCGTAGGCGTTCTCCACCACGCCGGCGAAGCCGAGATAGTCGGCCATGCGCTTGCGGTCCAGCGGCCAGCTGGTGCCGTTCAGCACCGTCGTTCCCATCGGTGAACGGTCCACGCGCGCATACGTCTCGCGGATGCGCTGCGCGGCCCGCTCCAGCCCGGCGGCATGACCGAGCAGGTAGTGGCCGTAGCTGTTGGCCTGCGCGGCGACCCCATTGGTGTAGTTCGGCACCATGGTCTGGGCATGCCGCTCGGCCAGGCCGACCAGCGTGCCCGCCGTTGTGTCCAGTTGCGCCGCCAGCGCCAGCAGGTTGTCCCGCATGATCGCCGCGCGATAGGTTGCATGCATGTCCTGGCTGGAACGCCCCGCGTGCAGCAAGGTCGCCTCGACGCCAGCCGCACGAATCAGCATCGGCTCGAAGGTGATCACCGTGGAGGGCCGTTTCGCCCCCGGTTGACGACCGTCTTCCAGCACCTTCGCCAGGCCGGCCGCAATGCGGGGCGCAACGCTCCTGTCCAGCAGGCCTTGTTCGGTGTTGATCACGGTTGTGGCCTTGTTGATCTCCCCCAGCCAGAAGAACTCGTCGCGCTGAGGTTGGGGTGCGGCAGCGGCCTGCGCCCGCGCCGAGGCGCCGTGGAGGCACGAGATGGCGACAGCGATGGCAGCAGCGCGGGAAAGCCAGGAAGTGGTCATGAGCCGTGAGGAAGTGTTGTGAGGACATCCGGGAAACCGCGCCCCGGCCATGACGGCCGGTCACCCTGCCGATGCCGAAAAGCAAGCGCATGTCGCCATGTCCGGACTGGAATTATTTCCGGGCCATTTCCATTTCGCAATTCAGGTTGACCACTATGCGCAGGGCGGCCCATTCCGGCTCGTGCTACGTCGAACCGCGCAAGCCAACGGGAAACACGGCAATCAGGCAGCGCAGGCGCAAGTCGCGCCCCCTTTGGCACATCGCTTGCTTATGGCCGAAAAGACTGAAAAATGGGAGACGAAATGGTGAGTGCAATTGTCGTAGAAGATCATCCACTGATTGCTCTCGGCTTGCAGCAGATTCTCGAAAACACGAGCGGTGTCGAACAGGTCCAGCTGATTGAACCGTCCGCGATCGTCGATATTGCGCACAGCCTGGCACCGGTACTGGTCGTCTACGGCATGTCGGACCAATCGACCCACAATTGCGATCTGCTGCGACGCCTACACAAGCGGTTGCCCAATGCGGCGATCTTGCTGCTCTCGGACAATATCTGGACGGGGATGCCGGACGGGTGCGGCGTGGTGGACCATCTGCCCAAGACGGCATCGATCGACCGGATCGAAGCGGCCATTGCGCGCGCCTTGCCCTTGCCGGGCCGCGACCGGCAGGCCGCGCGCCGATGCGGCGCCGCGGCGCCGGTATATCCGAGCACGTGCCGGGGCATGCTGCGGTTCGCCTAGCCGCGCATCGTCAGCAATATCAACGACGCCGGAGCCTGACGCGCACGCCGTTTCCCGAGCGGATCGTCACGCGCCCCACCACCTGGGGAACATGCTCGGCCACTGCTTCGACTCGGTAACGCCGTACGATCGTCGCGAGGATCAGCACCGCTTCCTGCGTCGCGTAGGCAGCGCCGATGCACACGCGCGGCCCCTTGCTGAAAGGAATGTAGGCACATCTGGCGGACTCCTTCCCCGCCGGGGTGTCGAAGCGCTCCGGGTCGAAGTCGTCCGGCCGCTCCCACAGCGAGCGATGCCGATGGATGAGCCACGGCGAGATCAGGATCGGCGAACCCTCCTTGACCTCCTTGTCGCGGATGCAGGCCGTCTGCATCGCCTCCCGTACGAAGAAGCCGACCGGCGGATACAGCCGCAGCGTTTCCCGGAAGACGTTGCCGACGGCCGGCAGGCTCTTGATGTCGCCCAGTTCGAACGGGCGATCTCCGACCACCGCCAGGATCTCCTCGTGCATACGGTCCTGCAGGTGTGGGCAGTTCGAAATCAGATAGAGCGCCCATGTCAGCGCGCTCGCCGAGGTCTCGTGCCCGGCGAGGAACAGCATGCAGACCTGATCGACCAGTTCCTCGTAGCTGAAGCGGTCGCCGCTGACCGGATCGCTGGCGGCCATCAGGCCGGCCAGGATGTCCTCCTGCCCGCCTCGCTCGCCGCGCTCCCAGGCATCGAACCGGCGCTTGATGATCTGCGACAGGATGGCCCGGATTTTCGCGGCCGCACGCGCGCTTGCACGGCGTGCGAAGAACGCGGGCAGGCGATAGATCATCAGGATCATCGCGCGCTGGGCGTGATGCTGGAAATCGAGGAAAGCGTCGTAGATTGCCTTCGCGTCGGCTTCCTCCAGATTCTCCGACAGGATGGTGCGGAAGATGATGTCGGCCGTCACATAGGTCATCTCTCCATCCACCTCCCAGGAGCGGCCGTCTGCCACTGCATCGAGGCGGGTCACCATGCCAGCGACCGAATCCGCCATCAAGGAGAACACCAGCTTCAGCCGCGCCTGCGCGAAGGCCGGCTCGACCAGGCGGCGCTGCCGCTCCCAGGTCGGACCGTTGGTGGTGAAGATGCTGCTGCCGAGCAGCGGCTCCAGCATCCGGTGCATCAGCCGATGCTTGGGGTACTCGCGCGTATCGGCCAGGATTTTCCGCACCCAGTCGGCGTCGTTCACCATGAAGATGTCCATGCCCGGCTGGGAGATCTTGCCCATCTTCATGGAATAGCTGCGCTCGAACAGCACGTGAATCCATGAATTCCAGCCGCGCAGGAAGCGCAACAGGAACGAACTCTTGCGCACGTGCGGCTTGGGGTACGGAGGCTGGAAAGACATCGCTGCGACAGAAAGGATCAGAATGGCCGAATGCGGCTTGGCCCCGCCGTCATCCGGAAGTAGTCGTACTCGTTGGGCAAGGCACTGGCCATCAGGTACTGGAAATGCAGGCGCTGCTTGCTCAGCTTCATCCTCGCGTACTCCCCCTTGCCGAACATGCGGAAGGGTCGCACCACCAGGCGCAGGGGGCGGCCAGCGTTGCCCGCAATACCGGCAATCTCCAGCGGACTGACCTGTGCGAAGCAAAGCGAGTCCGCGCGCGCATTCATGTCAAACCACTGCATCTCGCGCTCCTGCCCGAGGCGCCGCAGCGATGCGCGGAAGGCCGTGGCGGTGGGAATCAGGCCAAGCAGCGGGATGCACTGGCCCAGCGTAATCAGTGTCATCGTTCGCCGCTGCTCCGGCGGCAACGCGTCCAGCAGCCGAGCCGCCAGCGACGTCGCCACGATGGAGCCGACGCTATGGCCGATCAGCAACGCCTCGTCTGCCGGCGAGCGCTGCAGGTCCTCTCGTATCCACGCCGCCAGTTCTTCGATACGGCGATCGAGCTCCGGCTGCTCGCGTACGCCCCAGCCGTGGACGCAGCGATAGGTGCGCAGCAGCCAGAAGACCGCGAGCCGATTGCCCAGGGACATCCCGGACCAGATGGCACCACCCGCAACGGCAAGCGCCGCAGCCGATGCCGCAAGCGGAGGAAGCGCGGCGCCCAGCAGCGCAAGGACCGCGGCGCCGGCGCCGAGGCCCAGCAGCAGGACCAGCGCGACATAGGCGACCGGATAGAGGGCGCTATAGAACGGCCCCCGAAATCCGCGCCGCAGCCGGGCAAAGGCGCCGCAGCGCGCATAGCCAGCATAGCTTGCCATCGCCGACCACAGCAGCCGCAGCAGATTCGGCTCCCACTGGGAACGGACCAGATCGTCCCAATGCAGGAACTGGTATTCCGTCACGACCTCGTGGGCGCCCCATCGGCCCGCGACGTCCCAGCCGCTGACGTGCGGGCCCCGGCGTGATCGGGCACCCACCTCCACCCTGCCATCGCCATGATGGACGGACTGCCGGGCCGCTTCCTCGCGATACAACCGATGATAAAAGGCGGCGCCGCGTGGATCGAAGCCGCTGACGTAGTAGACCTTGCGACGCCGCACCTGCGCCTGGCTGGCCGGCTCGCTGGCGTTGGTTTGCATTGTCGTCATAGCGTGCGGTCGTGCAGCTTCTTCTTCAGGATCAGGTCCACCACCGGCTGCTCCCGTTTGTTCGCGCGCCGGCAGTGGTCCTTCTGGAACTTGTCGGTCAGCCAGATCACGGCCTTCGCCCACCACAGATGCTGCTCGCGCCAGGCGTGCGAGGACACCGACTCCCAGGCGTAACCGTTGAAGACGGTCGCATTGACGAAGTGGTCCAGCGCCCGGACGCCCGCGCGGCCCCGCTCGGTCTTGCCGAAGAAGCCGACATAGACGATCAGGAGGTAGCCCGCCAGAGCAAGGGGCACGATGAAGACCATCAGCAGGAAGCCGGCGATTCGTTCTTTCATATAGCGATTGGACGCTTTGTCGCTTGAGCGGGCGTCAGCCCGCCAGCCACGCGTAAGCCGGCTGCACGAGCGACAGGATTCTCGATACCTCGATCTGCGGGAACCAGTGCGGATCCACGGCGAGCAACGCACTGAAGCAGGCGACGCGCGCCGGCCACCGCCTGTACCACCCTGCCCGCTGCCCCGCACGGCCAACGCGCTCGTCCGCGTAGAACGAGGAGTTGATCTGCGAGGCGTGGATCAGATAATTGCGGAAACGCCGGAAGGCGGGAACATCCACCGGAGGCGGGTGCTTCCAGAAGCTGTCCAGGCTACCCTGATAGGTCAGCCCTGCCTTGTCGTAGAAGCACCGGCCCAGGACGATGACAGGCACGCGGTGATAGAGCGCCTGCAGTCCGGTCGTTGAGTTGATCGTCACCACGCCGTCGCAACGCTGGAGCAGACTGGGCAAATGCGCATCGTGGACATAGACCACGCGATCTTCGACCTCATATCGATACGCGGCGGCGCGGATGACCTCGGTGTAGTCCCGGTGTCCCCGGTCCATCGGATGATGCTTGATTACCAGCATCGTGCCGTCCGGCGCATGATGCGCGAACGAATGGACCGTCCATTCGATGAAGTCCTCGATCCGGCGCCACGGGCTGTAAAGCCGTATCTGGCTGTCGTTGTGGACCTGCAGCGCAACCAGGTAGAACGGCGCGTGACCGTCCGACAGCAGCTGACGAACGATAGGCCGCTCCAGCTTGCGGTACAGCCGCTTTCGATAGGCGGCGCGCAGCCAGAAGCCAACCTCCCGCAGATGGAAGGGTTTGTGGTGACGGTAATCGGGATAGCGATGCTGCAGTGCCAGCCCTATCAGGAAATAGCAGAAGGAGTACCAGGCCATCCTGCCAAAGGCATGACTGAAAGTGCGGCCCTTCGGTTCAGCGGGAATCAGCGGCATTTCGTCCAGATCGACGGCGGCAAGCGGTGAGGCAGCATTGACTCCACCACGCTCGAGCGTGACGTAATCGGGACGGAGATACCCCTCTTCGAACACCCAGAACGCGAGCCCCAAAGACAGCGCCAACCGTTCCGCAATCCGATGGTGACGACGGGCGCTACCGAAGACAACTATCGCCTGAATGCCGAGCCGCTGAACGAGATCATGCAGAAATGCCTCCCACTCCGGCATCGGCCGGGCAAACCGGATGACATTGGCGCCACGAAAAAAGAGGTCGTCGCCCCCATTGAAGTTGACCTTCCATACCTTTCGGTCCGCACGTTCAAGAGCGTCGCGCAAGCGTGAGAAGAAGGGACCATTCGGTCCTTGGAGGAATAGCAATCTCGAGTGGCGCATCAGCTGATCCAGCGATGCCCGCTCCACCAGGCCCCGGTCTGCCACTACCGGCGTGTTGACACGCCTCGTCTCACCGGGCGTGGCAGGAACGGACCCCCATTTGCCGACGGGCTGTCGCCCTGCGCCCATTTCCCGAAATGACAACATCGTTGCTACCCCCGCACCGTTGCGACGACACGGATCAGTTGGCGCGCTTTGCGCAGTTGCTTTGCGAACCACGTGCTCTCGAGCCGTGAAGTACTGCCCGGCCGAATGGAGGCAAGATGCTGTACCACGTCCTCGACGGAGCAAAATCCGTCGACTCCGGGAAGCCGATAACGCGGATACAGACACAGCGCGGCATACACCAACTGGTCGAGCGACAGACGGCGCTGTCGGTGAGGCAACGCGAAGTGGTCGACTGTAAGACCCCAACCCGCGTAAAACGGTCCGCCATGACAATGGACTACCTTTCCGTGCAAGAGCGCCTCGAAGCCAGTCAATGACGTCATCGTATGGACCTCGTCCGCAGCGGCAATGCAGTCCCCAATGTTCGCCTCCTCAGCCACTTCATCGGCCAGTTCGCGTATGTCTTCCGGCAGCACCGCACCGCGCCGATTTCCACTGACGACGTCCGGATGCGGCTTATAGATGATCCAGGCGGCGGGATTGGCACTGCGGGTTACCCTCAGCAGTTCCAGGTTGCTGGAGACCACCGGAGAGCCGGCAAGAACCGACGCGTCATCCTCAACCTGGCCGGGCACCAGGATGATCTTCCTGCCGGCGCTCGCACGAGCGGGGCGGAATGCTCTCCCGACGTTGTATTTGCTGATCCGGTTGCGAAGCAATGTCTCCCGGAGGAGCAGGGCCCGCTGTTGCTGCGCGTCGTCCAGCTCGACCTCGGTCAACAGGCGCTCGAGACGGCTACCCGAGAAGGGATCGTAGTAGATGCCCGGCCCATCGATCGCCAGCGAAAGCGGCGCATGGAGATTGGAACCAAGTCCGATCGAGCGCACGAACCCATCCTCCACGCGCAATACCGGGATGCCGAGTACAGCGGCCTGTCGTGCAAGCTCCGGGAACCGGTTGCCCCAAAGGACGATACGCGTGTCTTTGGGCAGCATGGCAAGCTGATGGCCATCGAGCCGACGGACGAATCGAAGCCGGCTGGATGGCGTCCCGAGGAAGGGCTTGATGACGCTCCGCTTCCACAGACTCATTCCCACGCAAACGTGTGTGCCGCGGCTCTCGTCGTTGATTGCCTTGTTGCGCGCGAGCCAGTCTATGAGTTCGAAAAGACTGCCAGGTGCGCCGGTGGCCGGGTGGATGTATCGCGCGTACTGCAAGTACGCAGCGGCAAACAGCTCCTCCAGTCTGCGAGGGCTTGGCCGACGTGCCCGCAATGACTCCATATCTGCATGGCGATCGTCGGTCAGCCCCCAGCCGGCATACCACGGCTTTCCAAACACGGTTACCGGCTTCCCCAGCATCAGGGCTTCAAAGCCCAATTGCGATGTGGCAACGTAGATGTGGTCGAACTGGCCAAGCAGGCCGAGGGGACACCCGTCTTGTGCAAGCAGGTGTACCCGTGCATCCTGGGCCTGCGTCGTCAGGTTTCCCTTTTTCTTTCCCGAAATGACATCGGGGTGCGTCTTGATCCAGATCTCGGCATCAGGGTGCTCGGTTCGCGCGGCATCCAGCATGTTCCCGAAGGTGCTGGCATCGCATCCGCCGAGCAGAATCGACATGTCTTCGGCGGTCTGATCAATGACGAGGACGCGCCGTTTTCCACTCCTCGGCGCAAGAGTCAACAACGGCGCCTTGTTGTATTTGGACAGACGGTGCTGTTTCACCAGGTCCATTGCGCGGCACGCCGCGGCCATAAGCTCCGCGTCCATAGTGCCTTCCGCAATAAGAACCTCCAGTCGCGACGGTTGGCTTGCGTCATAGTAGATGCCCAGATCGTCCACCACGAGCGATAGTGGCTGGGCCCGCTCCACTCCCAATCCAATCGAGCGAAGGAACCCGTCCTCCAATCGAAGGATCACCGCGATGCCTGCCCTTCTTGCGAACGCCTCGGCAGGAAGCGCGGTTGCCCGCTTGCCCCATACCGCGACAGCCGCGGCACCAGCACCGCCTTCTGCCTGGTGACGCACGAAGACAACGTCCCTGCCCAGAAAGGACGGCAGGTTCCTGATCCTGCGGATTCCTCGCGAGCAGACGAGAATGGGGCCCGGTCCTGCTGGAGTCACGGGTGGGGATTCGTGCGGCCTCACTGCCGGGCGCCTTCCTGTTGCGCCGTGATGCAAAATGGCTTTCCGGCTTTGAAGACCACGATTCCCGGCGTGAACCTGTCGAGTCGTTGTTGGCCGATCAGCTGCTCCACGCGGTTGACGAAGTCATCGACGTTCGACATGTCGAGGTCATGCTCCTCGGGAAGCAGTTTCCAGTCCCACCAGCGGATGCTTAGCAAGCGTTCGATCGTTTCCGCCGGGAAACGGTACCGTAAAATCCGTGCTGGCACACCGCCAACGATGGCGTAGGGCGGAACGTCTCTGCTGACGAACGCGTTTCCAGCAATGACCGCCCCATCGCCAACCCGGATCCCTTGCCTGACGATGGCATTCCTGCCTATCCAGACATCGTTCCCGATGAAGGTGCGCGCGGAATTGCCGTGAAAGCGTTGGCGCGAGTCCTTGAAGAACTCCCATTCCTCCCTGCCATCGAAGTACCGCACACCATTGAAGCCGACGGGATGTGACGAAACCCAGTCGAGCGGATGCTCGGCAGGTCCGATGGCGACATTCGCGGCAATGGAACAGAAGCGGCCGATGGTCGCCCGCCTCACCTCAGCGGAGGGTCCCAGATAACTGAAGGCACCGATGGAACAATCCCCGATGATATTGGCCTTCGAGATCCGGCAAGGCGATTCCGCCTCGAATCCCTGGCTGATCTGCCGAACCGAGTCGATGCTGATTCCCATGCCCGCCAGGTGACGGCTTGCCACAGCGGCGTCGTCTGTGAAGACCGGGCTCGCGCTGCAGTCGTGCTTCTGCAGTTTGCTCATGACGGAACCGCCACCTTGGCCCAACGCTTCCATACCAGATTCTTGCTATCCGCGAAGAACTGCGTCCTGTCGCGAAGATACTTGCGATATTTGCGCTCGCCTCCCACCCACCTGACGATCCGTCCCTCGACACGTCGGAAGATCAGCACCGGTTGGGAGACGGTCTTCGCCGTCTCATGAGAGGCTCGGTGAGATTTGACAGAAGCCGTGCTTGCTTGCTGGCGGGTTGCGACCACGCTGTCGCCTTGAGTATTGCTGCTCAGGCAATCGAAACCCTGCCTCCATACCGACGCGTCCCGATCCCGAGGCGAAATCACATACCGCTGCCTGATTCCCCCGAAGGAATCCTCGAAGGCCACGCCGCGCAACAACGCCGCGTCCGCCGGGCAGGGGCGCGTGATGAACTCGCTCATCACGCGGGAAGCCGTGGAGGGGTCGATATGGATGTGCTGGAGCAATTCCCCGTAGCCGCCGCGCAGATCGGCGGCAAACGCCATGGCACCGCGGTGCACTTCCTGTATCAGGAGCCGGCGGGATGCATGCTCGCTCTCCATACGCATCACGGGCACGAACCTGTCTCCCTCCCGCGTCATCCGTTCCAGGCTGCGGTCGGTATGGCAGGTGAGAAACTCGAGCAAGTGTCGGTTGTTGACCAGCGCCGGTGCGTACCCCTGGACAAGATAGTCGCCAAGATATGCAGACAGCCGGTGCCCTTGATGAAGCCACCGTTCGGCACCCTGAAGCGTCGCAAGGTAATACCCGCCCAACGGCTTTCCCAGCAGTGCGCCAAGTGAGCCCTGCATATTGGCCTTCCAGCCGATGTCAACCACCGCGGGCGCGGGTTCGCTGTCGAGATTCTGAGCGGTCAGATACTGCAGATATGGTTCGCGTTCGCCCTCGGCCTTGGCAAGAATCAGATCCTTGATTCCGACACAAAGGTTGGTGAACGCGAGACGCCCGCCCGCACTCGACTCCATGGCAAGGTCTACTGACGCAATTCCTGCGGCTTCAAGCACTGCAGCGGGGACATCCTCGCATCGCACACCGAATCGGTCGCCGAGCAGGTCCGACAGCCGGGCGCCATTGACGAAAGGCTGCGCCGCAACCGAGCGAATATCATCCTCCGTGCGCAGCGCTGCAACACGGGCCGCCCGGCGTGAGGCATAGAGATAGCAATTCGGAATCTCCTCGGACGTGCCGTTGAAGAGCGCCTTGTATACCTGATGCAATAGCCACCCTTCCCGGGCCAGGAAGAACAGCTTCGAAACGCCATCGACCTTGGCTCGCCTCCCCAACCACAGTACGTAGCCAGCAACCAGCGGGCCGAGCGCTGCATATCCCAGCCGGAAGGGACTTCCGGTGAAGAGGCCGTCCTTTTCCGCCGCGCCGCCCGGTGCATCGAAGACGGTTCTTGCGATCAGACCGGCGATCGCGCTTCGCGGGCGCTCGCCCGCGGAAGCCCGAGGATCGAACAGGGTCTTGTAGTGGGGGTTGCCCCGCATCCTGTCAATTGCCCGCAATAGCCGGTATGGCCTCACACCCTTCGCCGCAGCCTGCTCCACGTCTGCAACCTTGTTGTCTCCAACGTGGAACATCTCCTCCGGCTTGCATCCAACTCTGGCGAGTGCCACGTCGTACAGATCGCCGGTCTTCTTCCTTGCGCCGTACTCGCTGGATACAAACAAGTGCTCGTACCCTGCGTACCCGGCCTTGTCGAGAAATTTCCGCACGACCCGGGCTGGCAGGTACATGTCGGAAACAAGCACGATTCGTTTGCCGCTCTCCACCGCGAGCTGCCAGATCCGCCGTCCAAAAGGTCGGACGTCGATTAGCTGATACTCGACGTCCACCTCCAGGTCCATCAGGCGGGCCCGCTCGGCGTCCGACAATCCGTAATGCGCCGAAATCGCGTCATAGATGTCGTCGAACGTGATTTCGCCATCCGGATTCGCCTCACGAGCCGCTATCTCGGCGGCCAGCCGCACGCGGGCGAAATCCTCGAGGCGGCCCGCCGTCATCCTCACCGCCTCGGCTTCGAGCAGCCGGTATGCGTCCGCAGGGACCTCGACCGCCCTGGAAATCAGCGTATCGAAAACGTCGAACGAGATCACCTTGGTGCGCGGGTCACGAATACCGCGCGCTGCCTTTGAAATATCGTCCATCTCGGCGCTGAGCCGTGGACTTGCCTCTTTCACGGACTTCAGCGCGCGCGCCGAGGAGAACTCGCCGAGGAGCTTCTTCTCGTAGCCGGAATCAATTTCCCGGAAATCGCAAAGGAGCTCAAGTCCGGCCTTTCCTGACCGCTTCTTCTTCACCATCGAAGAGAGAAGCTGCAACAGGAAATTCCTGTCCTCGATCACCAGCCTGGCCAGCGGCTGGTGCCGGGACAGGATGAAATCGAGCACATTATCGTATCCGGGCCGGCGATCGCCGGCCATGCGGACAATGTTCTCCGTCGAATACTGTTCGAGAAAGGTGGGCGCGGTGATGTCGATATCCGCATCCCAGAGCATCGCCTGCAAGGCAACCGAGGAGGAACAACTGACCACTCTGCCCACATAGGGCAACAGGTATTGCGAAACCGTCGGATATTGGTCGAAGCAGCGGTCGTACACAAGGTTCGGCCACCGTTGCGCCAGCACCGCGCGAATCTCCTCGTTGATCACCGTGTCCTGGACATGGTTGGAAATGTACTGAGTGACCACAATGCCGCTGCTTGGCTTGGCTTTGTGCATCACGTCGAGCAGCAAATCGAGTTGAGAGGAGTAAGGCGTGTCGGCTCGGAACGCGTAGTGCCCCGACACTTGCAGTGGGAGAAGTACGAGCTCTTCGAACCCGCCGGACAGGACAGCGGCTTCAATGTCGGTGGGTCGAATCTCCGCGAAGGCACTCCTTGCCAGATGGCGGAATCTGTCGACAAGCCCGGGGCTTCCAGCCACTGGCAGCGACGACACGATATCGCTGGCGTACCGGTGGAGCGTGCCGTGCTTGTACAAGCCGACTGGGTCGAAGGTCACCGTTTGCGGATAGGGCGCGCGGCTGAACACGCCTGGCATCTGGTGTACGACGACACTCTCTGGATAGAGCACTTCCAGAAACGGCACCGGGTTTTCCCACAACAGGATTGCATCGTAATGCGATCCGAGCCTGTCCCTCAGGCCGTCCATCAATCGCGGGTACTTGCCCTGCCAGTCGCCGGCGTAGAGTGTCAGCGCCGGATCCTCAAAAGAACCGAGCATGTCAATGACAGCGTCCATGCCGACCGGGATCCGGCGGACATTCGGTACGAGGATGTCGGCATCCGCGCCAAAAGCTTCCGGCACCACGACGTCGACCGAGCAACCGGCCGTGGCAAGGGTATTGGCTTGCGGAGCAAGATGCTTCAGGAAGCAATTCCTGAAGTGGAGGAGACTGCCGTTCGCGCCCCAAGGCGGATTCCAGATGAGTACCTTCATTTTGTCCCTTACAGCCCCAACACGACCTTCGCACTAATGGCAATCTGATAAAGAATCTGGAATACGTCCTTGGCGAACTGTCGCGTCTTCACGTCCACGCGCGGCAGTACCAGGATCTCATCACCAGCCTTGATGTCCGGATCCTGCCGGCCGTCGGAGAAGCTGCCGTCCCGATGCGCGATGATCACGCGCGAGGTATCGGCGTTCTGGGAGAAGCCTCCGGCCTGCTGGATGTAATCCTCCAGATCCATCCCCTTATCGAAGGCGATGGCGTTCGGGAACAGCACTTCGCCGTTGACGATCACCAGTCCATCCTTTACGGGGACGCGAAGGATGTCGCCGTTCTCCAGCAGCAGGTCATTGCGGTTGCTGGACCTGGCGATCAGCGTCTGCCCGGTCGGCTGGATCTTGCGCGCCCGATCGACCCACTGCAGCACCAGCGCGGCCTCTTCGCGACGCAATTGCGCCTCTTCCGCGGTGCCGGAGCGCGCGGTGAGAACGCTCGACTCGAGGCTGCGCAATGCGGCCTGCAGCAGCGTTTTCTGACGCTCGGCGACGCTGAGGCGGAACATCTGGATGCTGTCCGGGTCAGCCTGCGGCGTCATCTGGACCTTGCCGAGCACGTCGCCGATACGGCTGCCATACGGCAGCACGAATTCCTGCGGGCCGAGGTGCTCGCCTTCGACGCGGACCGTAATGGTGCCGGGGCGCTTGTCGGCGGTGAACTCGATTTCGTCGCCGTCCTTCAACACCACATTGGGGGCCTGCGATAGCGGGTAGTACTCGACGTTGCGAACGGTTCCGGTATTGCGGATCACGCGCACGTTGGTCGATTGCGGGAAGGGCTTGGCCAGGCGGACGATCTGCTCGAGGTTCGTCACGTCGCCGGCAAACTCGAAGCGCCTGGCGTTCTCGGCAAGTCCGCTGACCTTGAGCGTCTTCTTGCGAGGCTGCACGAAAATGACATCGCCATTGTTCAGTTGCCGTGAGGCAAGCTCGCCCTTGAGCAGGAAGTCGTAGAGGTTCACCACGGCAAGGGTCTGCTGCCCCCGCTTGATGGCGACATCGAGGAAGGAGCCCCGCTCCGGATCGATACCGCCCGCCTGATCCAGGTAGCGCAGGATGCTGTCGCTGGACGTTCCCGTGTACAAGCCCGGTCGATACACGGCGCCGGTCACGTACACGCGTACCGGCTGTGCGGCAAGCAGGCTCGCGTAGATGGAGACGCGCCCCGCGAACACGCGGCGCATGGCGGCACCGAGCGCGGCTTGCAGATTCTCGTTGGTAATCCCCTGCACGCGGAACGGACCCACCTCGGGCAGAACGATATTGCCGGCCGCGTCGACGGTCAGCACCGTGTCGACGTTATAGCCGTTCCACATGCGCAGCTGGATGCGGTCGCCAACCGAGATCACGTGGCTCGGATTGAATATGGAGGCGCTGTCGCGGCTGAAGGCACCGGTGAAGAGCTGCGCCCCGAACACGTCGCTCGCGAGGTTGGCGCTGTAGTCGTCCTGCTGGGGCACACCCGGCGGCATGTCGGCGCGCGCATCCTGGCCCGGTATCATCTGCGAGCCAGCGTCGGCGTACTGCCGGTCGGCGACGCCTCGCATGCCGGTCGCCGAGGATGGGGCGATCCCGCCTTGCGCCGCCCAGGTGGCATAGTCAAAGCCGGTGGCGTGATTGGTGGTGGTCGTGCGCCCATTGGCGGCGATGCCCGACGACGCATTGCGCGCTGCGTCGGCACCGATGCCGGCGTTGGGCGACCGGGCGGTCTGGGCATGCCCGCTGGCTGCGCCGAACAGGGCAAGCAGCAGCGCGAGCGACAGGGTCTGGAACTTGTCTCGCATCATCAATCCCGGTGATCCTTGATGATGGTCATGACCAGCTCGATCAGGCCGGCGACCATCAAGGTCATCAGTACAAACACCACGATGTTGTAGAAGCGCCGTGGTTGCAGGGGGTATTCCGGTGCGGTTGGCTTCTGCACCACCGCTACGTTCTTCAGCTTGCGGGTCGCCTCGATACGGGCCTTCTCCAGTGCGCCGAGCGCGGTCTTGTAGATGTCCTGGGCGAATTCGGCGCTCGCCTGCAGCCTTTCCTGCTCCTCGACAACGCGGTTCAGGCCGCCCTTGCCCTTGGTCGAGACCATGCGGCTGCGCTGCGCGGCGATCTGCCGCTCGACCGCCGCGATCTGGGCGTCCACCTCGAGGATGGCGGGCGACTGCGCGGTGAAGACGTCCAGCAGCGTGCCACGGCGCACCCGCAGCTCGGCGAGCTCGCCCTCGGCGCGCGCCACCACGCTGGACAGGCTCTCGACATCGCCACGCGGCGACACCAGCCCATTCCTGTTCTGGAAGGCCAGCAGATCCTGACGCGCGGCGATGGCTCGCTCGCCCTGCACCTGCACCTGTTTCTCGATATAGACGACCTGCTCGCTGGCAATGCGATGGGTCATCTCGTTCATGAAGCGCTCGCCTTCGGTAACGAGCATCTGGGCGATCGCCTGGGCCATTTCCGGGGTATAGGCCTGCGCCTGGATCGAGAGCACACGGGAGAAGTCGTCATACTCGATGCTGACGCGCTGCAGGTAATGGCGGTGGAAGCGTTCGAGGGAGGCATCCTCGAACCACATCCTGGACAGCGGATCCCGGGCGCCGTCGCTGTAGTGCGCACGCAGCTTGAACTGGTCGTCGAGCTTGCGCAGCATGTCGACCGAGAGCAGGTATTCGCGCAGCAGAAGCAGGTCCTGCGGAGCCGTATTGCCAACCAGCAAGGAAGCGAAGTCAGAGGTGCTCGCGCCGATGGCATCGCTGCGCTCCACTACGACCTTGGCTTCGGAGACATAGCGGTCGGAGGCGATCAACCCCCAGTAGAGCACGGCGAGCGCGCACAGCACGGCGGCCGCCTGCCATAGCCGGCCCAATCTCAAGAATCGTTTCATACGTTGATGCTTTCCTGGTAGCGATCAAGCGCTTCCTCGACCGTATCGAAGAAGCGCGCTTCGCCGTCATGCAGCCAGATGGCGGAATGGCAGAAGGTCCGCAGCGTGGAGGCGCTGTGCGAGACCATGATCAGGCCGGCCCTTCCGGCCATGTCCTCGAAGGCCCGCTGCGATTTGCGCTTGAAAGCCGCATCGCCAACGGCGGTCAATTCGTCGACCAGGTAGGTGTCGAAATCGAATGCCATCGACATGGCGAAGGCAAGGCGCGAGCGCATGCCGGACGAGTACGTCTTGACGGGATCGTCGAATGCCCCGCCCAGCTCGGAGAAGTCGCGCACGAATTCCAGCGTTCGCTCCAGCTCCTCGTGAACACCGTGGATGCGGCTGACGAACTTGGTGTTCTGACGGCCGGTCAGCGACCCCTGGAATCCTCCTGCCAAACCGAGCGGCCACGACACCCGGCACCCGCGCTCGATGGCCCCCTCGTTGGGCTGGTCGATGCCGCCGATCAGCCGCAGCAGCGTCGACTTCCCTGCGCCATTCGCCCCGATGAGGGCGACTCTGGCATTGGCGGGAATCTCGGCGGTAATGCCCTTGAGCACCCAGCGCGAGCCTCGGTGGTTCCGGTACCGCTTATGGACGTCGGTGATGCGGATCATTGCGCCACCAGTCGCTGGGAATAGCGGGTATGCAGCGCCAGGCCAAGAAACAGCAATACCAGCGCCGAGGTTCCCAGATAGCCGAAACTGACGTGGCTTTCCCCGTGATAACTGGCGAAATATCCGCCCCGCATCAGTTCCAGTCCGTGCACGATGGGATTGAGCAGCATCCACTCGCGCATCGCCCGCGGTACGCCGGAGATCGGATACATGACAGCGGAAAGGATGTACAGCGGCATGAAGGTCAGCCGGATGATGCGTCCCGCCTCGGGCAACAGCGAGGCCAGCACGGAAAACACGAGCGCCATGCCCATGCCCAGAAACCACAGCAGGAACGCCGCTGCCATGACCTGCATTGGATCCGCTGGCACGACATCCACCCCAACCAATGCCAGACCGCCGAGCAGCAGGAACCAGACGATCAGATATAACGAGCCTTCCAGCGCGGCACGGACGATGACGGTATCGACGGGGCGGACCTGCCGGTAAGCGAACAGCGCCGCGTTGGCGCTGATGGCATCCATCCCGCGGCTCGCGCCATTACGCACCAGGAAGAAGCCCCAGACGCCCAGCAGCACGAACACTTCCGCGTTGGCTGCGCCGCTGGCCAGGTGATGGCGGATCGCGCCATACAGCACCATCAGGAAGACGAGATGCGCCGCCGGTTCCAGAAAGAGCCAGAGGGCGCCGGCCCGATCCGACGCAAGGCGAGCGGTGGCCTCGCGCAAGAACAGCGCGCGCCACACGGATAACGCTACGGAAACGTCCGAGCGGACTCGGGTCGCGGTCATGCTAGTTGTCGAAGATATCCAGCACGCCAGCGACCTGGCCTTCGTCATCCAGCACGATCAGTGCGCGAATGTTGCCGTCCCGCATCAACACTTCGGCGTCGCTCAGGCGCGTGCCGGCCGTCACGGTGATCGGGTTGGCGGTCATGAAATGCGATACCGGCCGGGAGAGTGCGGCCGGATCCTTCGCGATCGCGCGGCGCAGATCCCCGTCGGTGAAGATGCCGGCCAGCTGCTCGCCGTCCATCACTACGGTCAGGCCAAGGCGACCGCTGGTCATGCTGTTGATGGCGTCTTGCAGCGGGGCGGACGGATGGACGGCCGGAATGCGCTTGTGCATGACATCCGCGACGCGGGTCAGCAGCTTGCGGCCGAGGCTGCCTCCGGGGTGGAAGCGGGCGAAGTCGAGCGGCTTGAAGCCCCGCAACTGGATCAGCGCGACCGCAAGCGCATCGCCCAGCGCCAGGGTCAGCAGCGTCGACGTGGTCGGGGCCAGATTGTTGGGACACACCTCGCGTTCCATCGGCAGATGCAGGAACACCGTGCTGTGCCGCGCGAGGGTGCTGTTCCTGTTGCTGCTGATGCCGACGATCGCGTTGCCGAAGTCCTGCAGCGAGGGCAGAAGGCGCAGGATCTCTTCGGTTTCGCCGCTATTGGAAATCAGCATGACGACATCGTCGTGACGGATCACGCCGAGATCGCCGTGCAGGGCTTCTGCCGGGTGCAGGAAATAGCTCGGGGTTCCGGTCGAGCTGAACGTGGCCGCCATCTTGCGCCCGATCAGTCCGGATTTGCCCATGCCGCTGACGATCAGCCTGCCACGGCAGCGAAGGATCATGTCGACCGCTGCCTCGATTTCAGTGCCGAAGCTCTGGGCCATCGCTGCAAGCGCTCTGGCCTGCTCCGCCACCACTCCCCTGGAAATGGCAGCGGCTGATTGCCCGACTTCGGCTAGCCCGCGTACTAGCCCTTTGCCGGTGTTCATCGTCTTGTCTTGTTATGGTAGTTGGTCTTTCCGACCTATCTGGAAGGCGCGATGTTAAGCGCCCACCGACCGACTCGCAACAAAAAGTAACAATCGTAACGAGCAATGGAATGTAACTTGCGAGCAACATTGCGGAATTGCGGCCAAATTTCGCTTTCCTCCTCGGATCGACTTCTGGAGAGCTGGATTAGCCACCAGGGGAAGCACGAGGCAAAGTGACGATATATGCTCCCCGCCGAAAACGGTGGCCGACGCCCGCAGCGACCCGCCAGGACGTTCCATAGCGGCTATGTTGCACTGAAACAACAGGTCGAAGAGGGAAAACCCTCTGTCGCGGGCTGCTTGGCACCGTCTTCTTCAAGAAGAGCGGGCGGCATTCTCCGACGTCGAAGCAGGCTGGATGCTGCCCGCCAAGGGTGGTGATAGCGGCCTGAGCGGCCGGTAGGCGATAATCCAGCCTTTGTCCCAGCGAGCGAGCGGCTCAAGAGGCTGTTCACACTGGCGCGAAGGGCCCCTATCCCCCTGGCCCGCTTTCCTACAGCGCTATTTCTTCCCCGCAAGCAACGATGCCCGCATACCGTTCCAAAACCTCCACCGCCGGCCGCAATATGGCGGGGGCGCGCTCCCTGTGGCGCGCCACCGGCATGAAAGACGAAGACTTCTCCAAGCCCATCATCGCGGTGGTCAATTCGTTTACCCAGTTCGTGCCCGGCCACGTCCACCTGAAGGACCTGGGTCAGCTGGTCGCCCGCGAAATCGAGGCGGCCGGCGGCGTCGCCAAGGAATTCAACACCATCGCCGTGGACGATGGCATTGCGATGGGCCATGACGGCATGCTGTACTCGCTGCCGAGCCGCGACATCATCGCGGACTCGGTCGAATACATGGTCAACGCGCACTGCGCCGATGCGATGGTCTGCATCTCCAACTGCGACAAGATCACGCCGGGCATGCTGATGGCCGCCATGCGGCTGAACATTCCGGTCATCTTCGTCTCCGGCGGTCCGATGGAAGCCGGCAAGACGCGGCTGGCAAACCCGGTGACCAAGGCGGTCGAGTTCAAGAAGCTCGATCTGGTGGACGCGATGGTGATCGCCGCGGACCAGTCCTATTCCGATGCCGACGTCGCCGAGGTCGAGCGCTCCGCCTGCCCCACCTGTGGTTCGTGCTCTGGCATGTTCACCGCCAACTCGATGAACTGCCTGACCGAAGCGCTGGGCCTGTCGTTGCCGGGCAATGGCACCATCGTCGCCACGCACGCGGACCGCGAGCAGCTGTTCAAGCGGGCCGGTCGCCGCATCGTCGAGCTGGCACGCCAGTACTATGAGCAGGAAGACGAGCGCGTGCTGCCGCGCTCGGTCGGCTTCAAGGCGTTCGAGAACGCCATGACGCTCGACATCGCCATGGGCGGTTCGACCAACACGATCCTGCACCTGCTGGCGATCGCGCGGGAAGCCGGCATCGACTTCACGATGACCGACATCGACCGCCTCTCGCGCGTCGTGCCGCAGCTGTGCAAGGTGGCCCCGAATACCAACAAGTACCACATCGAGGATGTGCATCGCGCCGGCGGCATCATGGCGATCCTCGGCGAGCTGGAGCGCGCGGGCAAGCTGCATACCGATGTGCCGACCGTGCACGCGCCGACCCTCGGCGATGCGCTGGAACAATGGGACATCGTGCGCACGCAGGACGAGGCCGTCAGGACGATGTACCTGGCAGGTCCGGCGGGCATCCCGACCCAGGTGGCCTTCAGCCAGAATACGCGCTGGCCGAGCCTGGACCTGGACCGCGCCGAGGGCTGCATCCGCTCCTACGAGCACGCGTTCTCGAAGGAAGGCGGCCTTGCGGTGCTGACCGGCAATATCGCGCTGGATGGTTGCGTGGTGAAGACCGCGGGCGTGGACGAGAGCATCCTGGTGTTCGAAGGCACCGCGCATGTCACCGAGTCGCAGGACGAGGCGGTCGAGAACATCCTGAACGACAAGGTCAAGGCCGGCGACGTGGTGATCGTGCGCTACGAAGGCCCGAAGGGCGGCCCGGGCATGCAGGAGATGCTCTACCCGACCAGCTATATCAAGTCGAAGGGGCTGGGCAAGGCGTGCGCGCTGCTGACCGACGGCCGCTTCTCCGGCGGCACCTCGGGCCTGTCCATCGGCCATTGCTCGCCGGAAGCAGCGGCGGGCGGCGCGATCGGCCTGGTTCGCGATGGCGACCGCATCCGCATCGACATTCCCAACCGCACCATCGACGTGCTGCTGTCGGACGAGGAACTGGCGCGCCGCCGCGAAGAGCAGAACGCCCGGGGCTGGAAGCCGGCCAAGCCGCGTCCGCGCAAGGTGTCGGCCGCGCTGAAGGCGTATGCCAAGCTGGTGATGTCGGCGGACAAGGGCGCGGTACGCGACCTGTCGCTGCTGGACGATTGAGGCGGGGGCGGGCCTGCCCCCGCCCTTCCTGCGCGCTACCGGTCACCGAGCCGCGCTTGCCGGGGCCACTGATCCACTGATCTATTCCGGCAGGGGGGCGGACCAGTCCCGGACCACGAATCCGCGGAGGCGATGGAAGGCCCGGTCGCCGTGCATGGCACGACGAGCGCATGCGCTATCATCGCCAATCACTTTCCTGTTCCGGCCATCAGGGGCGCTTGCTCCCGCCTTGCCGGCCTGCACCCTGCCCATGGCGATCTCCCTGCTGACACTGCTGATGGCGTGCGCGTTGCTGGTCTGCGCGACGGTCGCCATTGCCGGCTGGGCACGGCGCGACGATCCGACCGTGCGCGCCTTCCTGCTGCTGGCCATCGGCGCCGGCGTCTGGTGCGGGGGCCGCATGATGGAAATCCAGGCGACCAACCTCGCCGATCGCATCCTGTGGGCGAAACTGCAATACCCCGGCATCCTGATGGTGCCGGTGGGCTGGCTGCTGTCGGTCGTGCGGCTGACGCGTCCGAACCATGTCGCGGGCCATGCCTGGCTGGCGCTGGCACTGGTGATCGGGCTGGCCGGCATGGGGCTGGTGCTGACCAATGAGAGCCACCGGCTGATCTGGTCGTCGATCCAGTGGTTCGGTGGCGAAGGACTGCACACGCGCGCGGTCTTCCGCCACGGGCCGGCCTATTGGGTGCTGGCCGCCTATAGCTACGCACTGCTGGTCTCCAGCTTCTATTTCCTGCTCACGCGCCGGCCGGCGGGCAAGCTGTCGGTACGGGGCCGCAATCTGCTGGTCGCAGGCCTGATGCTGCCGCTGGCCGCCAATGCGGCCTATCTGCAGGGCTGGACTGCTGCCCTGGGCGGCGACCTGACCCCCGCCACCTTCTCGGTGATGGCGCTGCTGGTCTGGGTCTGCGCGCTGCGGCCGCATCTGGGCGATGTCGGCCACTACGCCCGGTTGCGTGTGTTCGACGCGCTGCGCGAGGGCTGCGTGATCGTCGACGACAGTGGCAGGATCGCCGACCTGAACAGCAGCGCGCGGCGGATGCTGCCGGGCCTGCGCCGCGGCGACCCGGCGCCCGGTTCCTGGCAGGCAGGCAGGCCCAATGCCGCCGACACGCCCGACTACGAACTGACGATGGAGCCAGTGCGCAATCTGGATGACCGCGTCATCGGGCGCATCGTCTTCGTGCGGGACATCAGCGCATTCCGCACCCGCGAACATGCGTTGGTCGAAGAGAATTCGAGCCTGGCGGTTCGGCTGAACGAGACCGCCGACAAGCTTTCCCGCATCGAGGGCGATCTCTACCGCGATCCACTGACCGGCCTGTTCAACCGGCGCTTCTTCCAGCGGGAGGCGGCGCTGCTGGTCGCTGCCGCGCGGGAGCGCCGCTCGCCACTGGGTCTGCTGCTGGTCGACGTGGACTTCTTCAAGCAGTACAACGATGTCTATGGCCATTTGCGCGGCGATGAAGGCCTGCGCAGGGTCGGCATCACGCTCGCCCAGATGCTGGACGAGGCCGGCAGCTTCTGCGCCCGGATCGGTGGCGAGGAGTTTGCGGTAGTGCTGCCCGAGGCGGACGCCGCCCAGGCCAGGGCGGTCGGCATGCGCATGCTGCACGCGGTGCGCGCGCTGCAGATGCCGCACGTGGGCGCGGACCCGTCTCATCCCTTCCTGACGGTCAGCATTGGCGCCGTGTCGCGCGTGCCGGAGTCGCCGCTGATCGAAGACCTGCTCTCCGCCGCCGATATGGCGCTGTACGCGGCCAAGCGCGGCGGCCGCAACCGACTGACGATGGCCGACGGCCAGCCGCAGCCGCCCGCGCGGCCCGCCTCCATGCGCCCGCTGGCATGAGAAATGGCCGAACCGGCCTATCACACTACCGCCAACATGGCAATCGGCATTACCTCTTGATATGCGGTATATTTGCGCCTTCGTTTTTTACAATGGGCAACAGCCGGGCCTCCCGGGACGCAATTCATAGTGGTCAAGACAATCAAGGCAGTTTTGCTTGGCGTGGTGCTGTCGTTCACGGCGCTGTCGGTCCAGGCACAGGAAGCGAAGAAGGTCGATGTCGTGCTGATCGGCGGTGGCATCATGAGTTCGACCCTGGGTGTATGGCTGAAGGAACTCGAGCCCGAATGGTCGATGATGATGATCGAGCGGCTCGACGGCGTTGCCCAGGAGAGCTCGAACGGCTGGAACAATGCGGGCACGGGGCACTCGGCGCTGGCCGAGCTGAACTACACGCCGGAAAAGCCGGACGGCAAGATCGATATCTCGAAGGCGATCGCCATCAACGAGTCGTTCCAGATCTCGCGCCAGTTCTGGGCGCATCAGGTCCGCAACGGCGTGCTGCAGAATCCGCGCTCGTTCATCAATTCCACCCCGCACATGAGTTTCGTCTGGGGCGATGACAACATCGCTTTCCTGAAGAAGCGCCACGCGGCGCTGCAGGCCAGCCCGCTGTTCCGCGGCATGAAGTACTCGGAAGACTACAACGAGATCAAGCAGTGGGCGCCCCTGATGATGGAGGGCCGCGATCCCGCCCAGAAGGTGGCCGCGACGTGGTCGCCGCTGGGCACGGACGTCAATTTCGGCGAGATCACCCGCCAGTTCGTCGGCCATCTGCAGAAGCAGCCGGGCTTCACCCTGGCGCTGTCCAGCGAGGTGCGCGACATCAAGCGCAATGCCGACGGCAGCTGGCGCGTGAGCTACGCGAATACGAAGAACGGCGGCCCGGCGCAGGACGTTGACGCGAAGTTCCTGTTCATCGGTGCAGGCGGCGGCGCGCTCCATCTGCTGCAGAAGTCGGGAATTCCCGAGGCGCAGGAGTACGGTGCGTTCCCGGTGGGCGGCTCGTTCCTCGTGACCGAGAACCCCGACATCGTGAACCAGCATATGGCCAAGGCCTACGGCAAGGCGTCCGTCGGTTCGCCGCCGATGTCGGTGCCGCACCTGGACACCCGCGTGCTCGATGGCAAGCGCATCATCCTGTTCGGACCGTTCGCGACCTTCTCGACGAAGTTTCTGAAGAACGGCTCCTACATGGATCTGCTCACCAGCACCAACCTGCACAACGTCAAGCCGATGGTTCGCGTCGGTATCGATGAATTCCCGCTGGTCGAGTATCTTGCCGGCCAGCTGATGCAGTCGGACGACGATCGCTTCAATGCGCTGAAGGAGTACTTCCCGAATGCCAACAAGGCGGACTGGCGCCTGTGGCAAGCCGGCCAGCGCGTGCAGATCATCAAGCGCGACGAGCAGAAAGGCGGCGTGCTGAAGCTGGGCACGGAGATCGTCAGCTCGCAGGACGGCACCATTGCCGCACTGCTCGGCGCCTCGCCGGGCGCATCGACCGCCGCGCCCATCATGCTGTCGATGCTGGAAAAGGTCTTCAAGGACAAGGTGGCGACGCCGGCCTGGCAGCAGAAGATTCGCCAGATCGTGCCGAGCTATGGCACCAGGCTCAATGCCAGCCCGGAGAAGGTCCAGCAGGAATGGGACGACACCAGCAAGGCGCTGCAACTGGCGCCGCCGCCGCGGATCGACCTGTCGCCGGCCGGCACCAGCGGCAATGCGCCGGCGCGGCCGAACAAGGCGGCCGTTGACATGGCGCTGTAAGGATTGGGGCCCCGCATCGAAAGCCACTGGGTCCCCGCTTTCGCGGGGACGACGGCACGTTGACAGCAGTCTGAGGGCTGGCCGGGAGGCCAGCCCTTTTTCATGGCGCGGCGCGAGGCGGGTCCGTCATGCCACCGGCTGGCCACCGTGCACCGGCGCCCCAGCCTGCGGCATCCCGACACTGAGGATGGTGCTGTCGGTGGAGTTGGTAATGAAGACGGTCCGCCCGTCGTCGCCGCCGAAGCACAGGTTGGTCAGCGACGCCCCGGCCGGACCGCGAATGACTTCGACCGGCTCGGCGCGGCTGTTCAGTACCCAGACGTAGCCCAGGCCCGGATTGGCGACCAGCAGATGGCCGTCGGATCGCATTGCCAGCCCGTCCGGGCCGCTCGGCCCATAGCTGGTGAAGAACTGGCCGACCTTGCTGACCGAGCCATCGCGCTGCAGCGGCATGCGCCAGACGCAATTGGCCCGCGTCATCGCCACGTACAGCACCTGGCCGTCCGGCGACAGCACCAGTCCGTTCGGACTGGGGGCGTTGGACAGCAGCATGTCCAGGCGCCCATCCGGCGACAGCCGGTAGACGCGTCCGGTCGGATCGTGCAGGCCGGTCTGGCCTTGGTCGGTGAAGTACAGGTTGCCGCGCGCGTCGAACATCAGGTCGTTCAGTCCGCGGAACCGCTCGCTGTTGCGGCGCTCGAGCCAAGGGCGCACGTTGCCGCTGGCGACATCGAGCAGCATCAGGCCGTTGCGGTAGTCGGTGATGATGAACTGGCCGTCGGCCAGCCGCTTCATGCCGTTGGGCTCGCCGTCATACTCGGCGACCTGCTCCCATTCCCCGCTGGCCGAAATGCGGAAGATGCGGCCGAACGGAATGTCCGTCACCCACAGGTAGCCGTCGGCCCATACCGGGCCTTCGAGGAATGCCTCGATGTGCTCGCCGCCCCGGTTGGCGTTCGCCCAGTCCGACGCCACGCCACGGCGGCGGAAGCGGTCCGGCATTGACGAGAAGACGGTGGCGTCGCGTACGGCGGGCGGATTCAGTAGATACATGCTTGCGGTCCTCCTGGTTCGGCGAGCGGGGGCGCGGGGCACTCGCGCTCGCCCGCCTGCCGGCCCGCTCATTGTTTCTCGATATTGGCCTTCTGCGCCACCGGCGCCCATTGGGCAGTTTCCTTGCGAATCAGCTCGGCAAAGTCCTTGCGATCGAGCTGACCGGGCTTCGAGCCCATGTTGGCGAGGAACGACTGGATATCCTGCGACTGTACCGCCTTGTGGACGGCGGCTTCCAGCTTCGCGACGACTTCCGGCGGCGTTCCTTTCGGCGCGGCGAGTCCAGACCAGTTGAACAGGCTGAAGTTCTTCACGCCGGCCTCGGCGAAGGTGGGCACGCCTGGCATCGCCGCAACGCGTTCCGCGCCGCTGATGGCCAGCAGACGGATCTGCCTGCCGTTGACCTGCGCGAGCACGCTGGCGGTGGACAGCAGCAGCACGTCGACGCTGCCGGACAGCAAGCCGACCATCGCTTCGCCCGCGCCCTTGTACGGCACATGCATCATCCTGATGCCGGCGGCCTGCTGGAACGCCTCCGCGGCGAGATGCGGCGCGCTGCCGGCCGTCCTGGCGGCGCGGGCGGCCGCTAGTCCAGCTGGACGATCTGCTGCTCGATGGTGCGGGCCAGCGTCAGCAACGGCCGGGCCAGCACCGCTTCCACGCTTGCGGCGTCCTGCTGGGTAGAGACACTGACGTTGAGTACATGGATGCCGTAGCCAGCCATGCGCAGCGGCGTGGCGATGGCGACCACCTGCGGCTGCCACGCCGCCACGCAGTAGCCGGTCGTGCGCACCGCCTGCACGGCCGCGGCGATCTCGCCCTGCAGCGCTGCCCAGCCGCGCCCGCCATGGCGGGCGGCGAGCGCGGTCATCCGCATGCGGAAGGACTCGGGGTCCAGCGTGGAAAGGTAGGCGCGGCCGAGCGAGGTCAACGCGATCGGGATGCGCTGGCCGCTGACGACGGTGCGCAGCGACTGCCGCCGGTTGTAGCGGAACGACTCGAGATAGACCATTTCATCGCCATCGGGCACCGCCAGACCGACGTTGATCCGATGGCGCATCGCCACGTCCACCATCATCGGCGTGGCCACCTTGAGCACCGCCGAGCCGTCGCGCATCGCGTGCGCCATGCTCAGAACCGGCACGCCCAGGCGGTACGCGCGATGCTGCGGCACATATTCGAGCATGCCGCTGTCGATCAGCGACTGGGTCAAGCGGCTGACGGTGGAGCGCGACAGCCCGGTGCGCTCGGCAATCTCGCTGTTGCCCAGCATCGAGGAGCCGGCGCGGAACGCCCGCAACACCGCGATGCCGCGTTCCAGCGAACGGTTGGGAGTGGCCTTGCCCTGTCCGGGCTTGAGGCGATCGGTCCTGGGCAGGAGGGCGGGCATGGCAGGAAACGCAGGACGAAGCGGAGTCGGTTCGCTGCAATGCTACCCCAGCGTTGCCTTGCCGGCCGCTGCTACCGGGCGGACAGCACCGCCACCCCGTCGGCCGCCACCACCCCCTGCCCCTGCGGCAAGACGAAGACCGGATTGATCTCCGCCTCCTCGAGCCGCTCGCCCATGGCAACCACCATGCGCGAGAACGCCACGATGGCGTCGGCAAGCGCATCCACATCGGCCTTCGGACGGCCGCGGTAGCCCGTCAGCAGCGGCGCGGTCTTGAGCGCGCCAATCATCTGCATGGCGTCATCGCGCGTCAGCGGGCGGCCGGGCGCCAGCAGGCGCAGCGTGGTGTCGCCGATCAGCTCGGCAGTGACGCCGCCCATGCCCAGCAGGATGGCCGTGCCCAGCGCATCGCGATGCATGCCGAGGATGACCTCCACGCCGCCCCTCACCATTTGTTGCACGAGGAAGCGGTCCGGCACGGTACCGGTGGCCGCGCCGACTTCCTGCGCCATGCGCGCCATGCGGTGCTCGATATCCTGCGGCCCGACATCGACCGCCACGCCGCCAACGTCGCTCTTGTGGGCGATCTGCGCCGACAGGATCTTCAGCACGACGTTGCCGCCGAACTGCCCGGCGGCGTCGCGCGCCTGGCTGGCGTCGTGCACCACCGTCTCCCTGACGACCGGAATGCCGAAGCGGGCAAACAGCGATTTCGCGGCGGCTTCGTCGAGGGAGCCGCTGCCGAACTGCGCGAGGTCCGGCAACGGTTGCGGCGACGAAACGTCGGCAAGCGGGCTTGCCCCTGCCCTCGCCTGCTTGGCGCGCAGCATCGCGTCGAAGGCGACGGTGCAGGCCTCGGGTGCGGAGAACGCCGGCACGCCGTTGCGGTTGAGCAGCGCCGCCACGCCGGGCGCGTGCGGGCTGACGTAGGCGACGACGGGCTTGTCGCTATGCGGCAGGCAGTCGCCAATCGCGTTGGCCATCAGGTCCGGCATCGCCAGCGCCGAGGAGCCGACGATCACGGCGATGGCATCGTAGCTGGGGCTGTCCAGCAGGATCCGGATCGCCGCGCGCAGCAGGTCCGGCTGCAGGCCGGCCAGCGTGACATCGATCGGGTTGCGGTCCAGGGCCGCGTGGTCGCCCTTCTGCAACGCACGCAGCTTTTCCGCGGTCGCTTCGTCGGGCGCCGGGGTTTCGAAACCGGCCACGCCCAGGCTATCCGACACCAGCGTGCCGGCGCCGCCGGTCGAGGTCAGGATGGCGATGCGCTTGCCGCCCAGGGTGCGCCCGGTCGCCAGCGCCGCCGGCATGTCGAGCAGGTCGGCGAAGGTCTGCGCCCGGATCACCCCGACCTGCTCGAACAGCGCGTCGTACATGCGGTCGGCGCCCGCCAGCGCGCCGGTGTGCGACACCGCGGCGCGCGCGCCGCTCTCCGAGCGGCCGATCTTGTACGCGACCACCGGCTTGCCGGCCGCGGCTGCTTTCAGCGCCGCCCGGCGGAAGGCGTCGGGATTGCGCACCGCCTCCACATAGAGCGCGATCACGCGGGTCGCCTCGTCGTCGGCCAGGTAGTCGATGAAGTCGGCCAGATCGAGATCGACCTCGTTGCTGGTCGACACCAGCTTGGACAGGCCGATGCCGCGCGCCGCCGCACGCGAGAGCAAGGCGCCGAGGATGCCGCCGCTTTGCGACACCACGCCGATGCTGCCGGTCGGAAAGTGGTCCATCTCCAGCGCACCGCTGGCCGACAGAGGGATGTTCTCGGTCAGGTTGACCAGCCCGATGGTGTTCGGCCCGAGCAGGCGCATGCTGCCTGCCGCCTCGACCAGCTCGGCCTGCCGGCGCGCGCCCTGCGCACCGGTTTCGGTATAGCCGCTTGCCAGCACAATGGCGGCACCGGCGCCCCGTGCGGCCAGCTCGCGCACCGCCAGATGGGCGCGTTCGGCCCCGAGCAGCACGATGCCGACATCGGGCACCTCCGGCAACGAGGCGATATCGGGGTAGCAGCGCAGCCCGTCGATCGAATCGACCTTGGGGTTGACCGGGTAGATCGCGCCGCCGAAGCCGTGCTTGCGCAGGTAGGCGACCGGACGGCCAGCGGTCTTGGCCGGGTCCGCGGACGCGCCGATCACGGCGACGCTGCGCGGGGAAACGAGGCGATGGATGGCGCTCATGGTTTCAGGCCTTGTCCGCGGTCTTGTTGAGGAAGGCCAGCACCGACTCGCGATGTTCGGTGCTGGTGTAGCAGATGCCCTGCGCCTGGCTGCCCTGGCCGAAGACCTGGTCCGCCGGCAGCTCGAACGACTGGTTCACGATGCTCTTGCCCAGCGCGATGGCGGTGGCCGAGCCACGGCTCAATTCCGCGGCCCAGGCCAGCGCGTCGGCGATCAACGCCTCGGGCTTGCTGAGGCGATCGGCGATGCCCAGCGCCAGTGCTTCGGCGGCATCGACCTTGCGCCCGGTGAACACCAGCTGCTTGGCCATCGACAGGCCGACGCGACGCGGCAGGAAGTACATGCCGCCACCGTCCGGAATCAGTCCGCGGTGGATATAGGACCAGACGAACGATGCCGACTCGGATGCGAGCACGAAGTCGCAGCACAGCGCGGTGTCCGCGCCGAGGCCCGCCGCAGCGCCGTTGACCGCCGCGATGGTCGGCTTGGGCATGGTATGCAGCAGCTTGACCGTATGGTGCACGCGCTGCTGCCGGCTCCAGCCGTTGAAGCCGACCTCGCCCTGCGGTGCCTCCATGCGCCGCTGCATGCCCGCCACGTCCCCGCCGGCGCAGAAGCCCTTGCCGTTGCCGGTCAGCACCAGCGCGCGAATGGCCTTGTCCGCGGCGACGCGCTCGAGCGCATCGATGAACTCGGCGCGCATCTCGTCGCTCATCGCGTTGCGCTTGTCGGGACGGTTTAGCGTCAGCAGCGCGATGCCGGCTTCGACCTTGAGTTCGATGAGGGAATACGTTTGCATGATGGGATCCTGATTGCGAATCGGTTGCGCAAGGGGGCGCCGCGCTCAGTCGGCGGTGATGTTGGCTTGCTTGATGACCTTGCTCCAGCGCTCGCTCTCGCCCTTGACATAGCGTCCCAGCTCCTCGGGCGTGCCGGCGCTGATGGCCAGTCCTTCCTGCTGCGCGCGCTGGCGAAAAGCCTCGGACTGCACCGCCTTCCTGGCCGCCGCGTTCAGGCGCGCGATCGCCGCCGGGGGCGTGCCGGCCGGCACGAAGAGGCCATACCAGCTGTCGGCGACATAGCCCGGTACGCCGCTCTCGGCAACGGTCGGCACCTTGCTGAGCGCCGGCGCCTGCGAGCGCTGCGCGGTGGTGACGGCCACCGCGCGCAGCCGGCCGGCTTCCAGATGGGGGGCCACCGACGCGGCGGTGGCAAACATCACGTCCACCTGGCCGCCAAGCAGGTCGGTCAGCGCGGGGCCGGCGCCACGGTACGGGATGTGGATCATGTCGACCCCGGCCAGATTCTTGAACAGCTCGCCGGCAAGGTGGGCCGAGGTGCCGGCCCCCATCGACGCATAGCTCATCTTGCCGGGCTTGGCCTTCGCCGCCGCGACCAGATCCTGCACCGTGCGGATCGGGCTGTCCGGCTTGACCACCAGCACGTTGGGCGAGCGACCGACCAGCATGACCGGCGCAAACGCCTTCTCGGTATCGAACGGCAGCTTCTTGTGCAGGCTCGGATTGGTGGCATGGGCGATAGTGGCCATCACCAGCGTGTAACCGTCCGGTGCGCTCTTGGCGACCATGTCGGTGCCGATGATGGTGCCGCCGCCCGGCTTGTTGTCGATGACCACCGGCTGGCCGAGATCGTCGCCCATCGTGGTGCCCATGGCGCGGGCAATCAGGTCGGTGCCGCCTCCCGGGGCGAACGGCACCACCATGCGGATGGGCTTGTCGGGGTAGGCTGCCAGTGCCGCGCGCGGCGCGGCCGCTGCGATGGCGAAGGGAATGATCGCCGCCGCCAGGCGGCAAAGGAAGATGCGAGGAATCGATGTCATGTCGTGTCTCCTGGTGGTTGCGATGCCTCGGTAGCTCCGGGCCCGGCGCCTCTTTGATGAGGACAGCATAGCCCCGGCCGGTCGATCGCACACCCTTCCAATTCCATTCCATGGAATTTACCCCCGACCGCGCTCCGGCGGCGCGCAAGGCGCCCGGGCACGGCATGGGCGAGCTGGCCCGTTGGCCGAGGCCGCAAAGGTGCTGGCCGGACGCGGTCGGCGTCGCCTTGGCGGCCATTACGGAAATCCGCTATGCTCCACGCACTCCGGCCACCAAGTCGCCTTCACCCCCGCCTTTCCGGTGCAGGCATGAGCCGCGGCAAATCTCCCGCACTTGCCCTATGCGCGTTCTGCTGGTCGAGGACGACTCCGAAATCTGCGCCAACCTCTACGACTACCTGGCGTCGCGAGGTCATCAGGTCGATGCCGCATCCAACGGCCTGGTCGCGCTGCACCTGGCCAGCTCCCACGGCTTCGATGCCATCGTGCTGGACCTAGGGCTGCCGGGCATGGACGGCCTGACCTTCGCGCAGCGGCTGCGGCGCGATGCACGTCTGGCCACTCCCATCCTGATGCTGACCGCGCGGGACACCCTTGACGACAAGCTGGCCGGATTCGAAGCCGGCGCCGACGACTACCTGGTCAAGCCGTACGCGATGAAGGAAGTCGAGGCGCGGCTGCTGGCGCTGGTCAGGCGGGCGCAGGGCCGGGTGGTGGACGACCGGCTGCGGCTCGGCCAGCTCGAGTACGACCCCGCCAGCGGCGAGCTGCGATGGCGAGGCCGGCAGGTCACGCTGCCGCCGAAGTCGATGCAACTGCTGGTGGCCCTGCTGCGGCGCCCGGGCCAGCTGTTCAGCCGTGCGGAACTGGAAGTGCTGCTGTGGGGCGAGGAACAGGCGACCAGCGATGCGCTGCGCACGCATATCGCGCAGGTCCGCCGCGCGTTGCAGGGCGAGGACGGCCGCTGCCCCCTGGTGACCGTGCACGGCCGTGGATACCGACTGGTCGATCCCGATGCCTGAACAGGAGCGCCGCAGTCTTCGCAAGCGCCTGGTCTGGGCGTTCTTCCTGCTGACCACGTTCGTACTGATGGTCCTGGTCGCGGCCTTGTTCATCGTCGGCGAGGCGCAGGAGCGCGACTTGATCGACGAGGTGGTGAACTCCGCGCTGGATAGCGCCATCGTGCAGGGCATGACCAGCCAGCGTGGCGTGCTCGGCGAGCACCTTACCGTGTATCGCGCACCGATCGGCGCCGTTCCGCCGGGGATGCCGGCGCCAGTGGCATCGTGGCCAACCGGATTGCACACCTTCGTCACGGGCGAGACCGAGTATCACATCGGCATCCGCGAACACAACGGCGAGCGGCTTTACCTGTTCTATGACGAAACCGGCTATGCCAGGCGCATGGGGCTGCTGTACTGGTCTCTGGCGCTGGGCGGCGTCCTGCTGTCCCTGCTCGCCCTGTGGCTCGGCTCGCGCATCGCCCGCTCGGTGCTGCGCCAGTTCGAGCAGCTCGCGTCGCGGATAACCAGCGGTGAAGGCCCGCTCGCCCGGGCGGACCAGGATCGCGAGGTGGCGGTGCTGGCCCGGGCCCTCGACGACTATCGTGCGCGCAATGCGGCACTGATCGCCCGGGAACGGGACTTTACCGCCAACGTCAGCCACGAACTGCGCACGCCGTTGACCCGGATCCGCACCAGCGCCGAGCTGGTCGCCGAGGGCCTTGACGCGGACGGCACGCGGGCAAGACGGATCGTGGCGGCCGTCGACGAGCTGGAGCGGCGGCTGAAGGGTCTGCTGTTCCTGGCCCGTGGCGACGCCCCGCCCGATGTGCGCGATGTCCGGCTGCGGCAGCTGGTGCAGGCGCAACTGGAACCCTACCGGGACAGCTGTGAGGCGCGCGGCGTGGCACTGCGCAACTGCGTGCCGGACCAGGCCACCGTGCCCGCGGACCCCGACCTGCTGGCCCTGCTGTTCGACAATCTGGTGCGCAACGCGGTGCAGTTCACCGAACGTGGCTCCATCGTCGCCAGCTTTGAAGACGGCTGGCTGTCGCTGCGCGACACCGGCATCGGCATCCCCGCCGAGCGCCAGCAACAGGTCTTCGACCGGCATTTCCGCATGGAGGGCTTCAGCCAGGGATCGGGCCTCGGCCTTTCGATCGTGCGGGAAGCCGCCATCCGGTGCGGCTGGGCCTGGCATATCGATAGCCACCTGGGACAGGGCACGGAAATCCGCGTCAAGCTGGCATAGCCCCGGCCCACAAAACCCTCACAAATCCCCAGCAGTATCCTCACGGCCGCATTGCTACCTTGTGCGGCATGATACTGCCTCGCCCCGCCGCCTTGCTGCATGCCTGGAGCCGAGCGGCCCGCCGCCCTGGCGCGGTGCCGCTGCGGGTCGAATGGCTTACGGTGTCCCTCGCGCTGTTCCTGCTCGTCTTCTGCAACGTCCCGTTCTGGAGCCGCTTGCTGGCGGTGCATCCCCTGCTGCCGGCCAATGCGGCCGGCCTGCTTGCCGCCTTCGCCTTCCTGCTTGTCACCCTTCATCTGGCGCTGCACCTGCTGGCGTGGCCGTGGGTCCTTCGTCCCGTGGGGACAGTGCTTCTGCTCTCCGGTGCCGTGGTGTCGTACTTCGCGGGCCGGTATGGGGTCATGGTCGACGTCGAGATGGTCCGCAATGCGCTGCAGACCGATGCGCGCGAAGCGTGGGATCTGGTGACCCCGGGACTCGCCGCCCATGTCGCCGCGCTGGGCGTTCTACCTGCCTTTCTGCTCTGGAGAACACCGATCCGCTGGCGCTCGCCCGGCAGGGAGATCGTCAACAAGGGGCTGGTCGTCCTGGCCTCGGTGGTGCTGTTGGCGGGCATAGGGCTTCCCTGCTACCAGACGTTTTCCGCCGTGGCGCGCAACCACCGCGAGCTGCGCCTGCTGCTGACCCCGCTCAACCTTCTGCAGGCGACCAGCCGCTACGTTCGGCACCACGGAACATCGCCGCAAGCCGTGGTGCCTTTCGGCACCGACGCGGTGCGGGTCGCGTCCTCGCCGCAGCGGTCGCGCCCCGCCGTCACCGTCCTGGTCATTGGAGAGACGGCGCGCGCCGACCATTTCTCCTTGAACGGCTACCCTCGCGACACCAATCCCCTGCTGTCGCGCGAGCCTGGCCTGATCAGCTTTGCGGATACCTGGTCCTGCGGCACCGAGACCGCCGTTTCCCTGCCGTGCATGTTCTCGGGCCTGACGCGCAAGGACTTCGACGTGGACCAGGCCAGCCGCCAGGAAGGACTGCTCGACATACTGCAGCGGGCGGGACTCGAAGTGGAATGGCAGGACAACCAGTCCGGCTGCAAGGGCGTCTGCGACCGCGTAGTCCATGCAACGGTAAAGGCCGCAACCTCTCCTGGGCGTTGCACCGAGCATGGCTGCCTCGACGAGGCGCTGCTGGAGGGGCTGGGATCCAGGCTGGATCGTCTGGACCGGGATGCCGTGATCGTCCTGCACATGATGGGCAGCCACGGGCCCGCCTATCACCACCGCTATCCCGCCAGTTCCGGCGTGTTCCGGCCGGCGTGCGGAACGAGCGAACTGGACCAGTGCAGCCGCGAGGAGATCGTCAACGCGTACGACAACTCCATCCGCTACACCGACACCGTTCTCGCCGGGCTCCTCGGCATTCTTCGCCAGCACGGCGACCGGCTCGATACGGCGATGATCTACGTCTCGGACCACGGCGAATCGCTCGGCGAGCATGGCCTCTACCTGCATGGCACGCCTTACGCGCTCGCTCCGGATGGACAGAAGCACGTGCCGATGCTGATGTGGTTCTCCGACGGTTTCCAGCGCGACTTCGGCGTCGACACCGATTGCCTGCGCAAGCGCCGGACCTCGGCCTTCTCGCATGACCATCTCTTTCACTCCATGCTCGGCCTGCTGGACGTGCACACCGGCGTCTACCGGCGCGGCCTGGACCTCTTCGCCGACTGCCGGTCCATGCCCTGAGCAGTAACGCTGCGGCCGGAGTACCATAAACGCCGACGAGCAGTAGCCAGGCAAACAGGGGAAACGGCGAGGAGAACTGCAGTGGATTCAGGCATGGTGAAATCGGCCAACCGGGTCTTCGATCTGCTCGAGCTGTTCGAGCGCGAGCGGCGACCGCTGCGGGTCGGCGAGATCGTCGACCGGCTGGGCCTGCCGCAGTCGAGCGCGTCGATGCTGCTGCGCACGCTGGTCGCGCGCGGCTATCTTGAATTCGATGCGCAGACGCGCACGTTCTGCCCGTCGGTCCGGGTGTCCTTCCTTTGCCACTGGACCGCCCGCAAGCATGGCGCCGGCGCCACCGTGCATGACGCGATGCGGCGGTTGTCGGAAGAGACCGGCGAGACCGTGCTGCTCGGACGGCAAAGCGGCATCATGCTGCAATACCTGTCGGTGGTGGAGTCGCGCCACGCGTTGCGGCTGACTGCCGTCTCCGGGGGCATGCGGCCGATGCATCTGACCGCGATCGGCATCATGCTGATGAGCCGGATGGACGACGACGAGGTGGGACGGCTGATCAGGCGCTACAACGCCGAACGCAAGCCCGGCCTGCCCGCCGCGAAACTGCCCGACACGCTGCGCGACGTCAGGCAGGCCCGCGAACAGGGCTACTACGAGTCGGCCAACCTTGCCACGCCTGGGGCCGGCGTGCTGGCCACGCTGCTGGCCACGCCGATCCGCGGGCAGTGGCTCGGCATTGGCACCGGCGGGCCGGTCGCCCGGCTTCACGCACGCAGGAAGCAGCTTCTTCCCGCCGTGCTCGCGGTCGCGCGCAGCTGCTGACGGCTACGCGCCGGTTCACTGCGCGCGCGCGGCGCGGGCCGCTTCGATGGCGTCGACCCGCACCAGCAGCCGCTGCGCCTGCTCCAGATGCAGGCGTTCCACCATCTTGCCGTCCAGGTTGATCACGCCGGCATCGCGATGCTCGTCGCGGGCGAAGGCCGCGACGATGCGGCGCGCTTCATCCACCTGTTCCCCGGTGGGAGCAAAGGCCGCGTTGGCCCCGTCGATCTGCGAAGGATGGATCAGCGTCTTGCCATCGAACGCCATCCGCACCCCCTGCGTGAGCTCCGCCGCGAAGCCGGCCTGATCGCTGAAGTCGTTCCACACCCCATCGAGGATATCGACCCGGTGGCGTTTCGCGGCCAGCACGGCGTGCATCAGCCAGGGCAGCAGATAGCGCCGCTCGTCGCCGGCGAACACGCCGGTCTCCTTGGCCAGATCGTTGGTGCCCACTACAAGGCAGTCCAGCCGCGGACTGGAGGCACAGCCCGCCGCGACGATGGCGTCGAGCCGATGGATCGCGTGCGCCGTTTCCACCATGGCCCACAGCCGCGGCGGCCGCGCCCAGTCCAGCTTGCCGCTCGCCTGCGCGAAGGCGGCGATATCGCACGGGTCCTCGACCTTGGGCAGCAGCACCGCGTCGACACCAAGCCGGGCCGCCAGGGCGAGGTCCTTCTCGAAGTCGGCAGAGCCGAGCCCGTTGACCCGCAGCACGATCTCCTGGGAGGGGCGGCTTGCGGCGAGAGCGTCGGTCAACTGCTGCCGTGCGGTCTCCTTCATCGCCGGCGCCACCGCATCCTCCAGATCGAAGACGATGGCGTCGCAGGGAAGGCCGCCGGCCTTGCCGATGGCGCGGGCATTGGAGCCCGGAACATAGAGCACCGATCGGCGCAGGCGTGGAATGTCGTCGGTCATGGCTGTCATGAAAAGAGTCGAAAGTTGCTTGCCGATACGCAAGGCCCGTGCGCAAGGCCCGGTGCGGCTCGAGTCTGACCGGACCATCGCACCCGGTCAATCACATATGTGATGGATTGAGGCAATCGGCATTCATCACATATGTGATGCCCGTCGCGGCCCGGCTGGGAAATACTGCCCTCACCTCAACGAGCGACCCCCGCAAGCCGGGCACATCGAAGGTGGACATGGACCCATCCGCAAAGACCCTGACAGGGTATACGCAAGCCGTCGCGCAGTGGATCAGCACGGTGAACGACGAGGAAATCGGCGCGGCGGCCTTCGTCTGGGCCCGCCACGCGCTGCTGGACTGGCTCGCGGTATCGATCGCCGCGGCCGACGAGCCGCTGGTGCGGATGCTGGCCGACGAGTACGGCGACGAGGACGGACCCTGCTCGCTGCTGCGCGGCGGAGGCGCGCGGCCGGCCGATGCGGCGCTGATCAACGGCTCGGCTGGCCACGCACTGGACTTCGACGACGTCGCCTCGGCAATGCGCGGCCATCCCACCGTGCCGGTGGCGCCCGCGGCGCTGGCCCTGGCGCAGTTGCAGGGGTCGAGCGGCCGCGAGCTGTTGCGCGCGCTGGTGATCGGCCACGAGATCGAATCGCGCATTGGCGAGCGCCTGGGCGATGCCCAATACCGCTTCGGCCTGCACCCGACGGGCACCACCGGCGCGCTCGGCGCCGCCGCGGCGTGTGCCCGGCTGATGGCGCTGGACCAGGGCAGCACCGCCCATGCGCTGGGACTGGCCGCGACCCAGGCCTCCGGCCTGAAGTCGATGTTCGGCACCATGGCCAAGCCGCTGCACGCGGGCAAGGCGGCCATGCACGGGGTGATGGCGGCGCGGCTGGCGGCCCGCGGCTTCACGGCCAATACCGCGGCGCTGGAATGCCCGCAGGGCTTCGCCGCGACGCAGGCACCCGGTGGCGATGCGTTGCCCGACGACTTCGAGCGGCGCGACGGCATGGCGATCGAGAAGACCCTGTTCAAGTACCACGCCTCCTGCTACCTGACGCACTCCACGCTGGAAGCGGTGGCGCAGCTGCGCCGGCAGCATGGGCTGGAACTGCACGACATGGAATCGATGACGGTGCTGGTCGCCGGCCCCCATCGCGGCGTCTGCGATATCGCCAGTCCGCGCACCGGCCTCGAAATCAAGTTTGCGATCCAGCATCTGGCGGCGATGGCGCTGGACGGCCGGGCGACCGCATCGCTGGACGCCTATACCGAGCAACAGGCCACCGATCCGAGACTGGTACGCGCTCGCGAGCGGGTCGCGCTGCGCACCGACCAGCCTGGCGAGCGCAACACCGCGACGGTGGAAATCCACACACGCGATGGGCGCACCTTGCGGCAAAGCGCCAATGTCGCCGTGCCGGCCAAGGACCTGGACCAGCAATGGCAGAAGCTCGCTGCCAAGGCGCAGGCCATCGTCACGCCGGTATTGGGCGCCGCCCGCTTTGGCCGGCTGGTGGAGGCGGTGCAATCGCTGGACCGGCTGACTTCCGTTGACCCCCTGTTCGAGGCTATCCGATGACATCCCAGGACCCCGTCGTGGCCCGGCTCAAGGCCGAGGCCACCCTTCGCGCGCGCGGCAATCGCTACGAGGACTTCGAGCCCGGCCGGCAGTTCACCCATCACTGGGGGCGCACGCTGACCGAGGCGGACAACACGCTGTTCTCGGTGCTGACGCTGCACTACAACCCGCAGTACACCAACGTGGCGATGGCCGAAGCGGCCGGGCACGCGCGCATTCCCGCCAATCCGCTGCTGGTGTTCAACACCGTGTTCGGCCTGTCGGTGGAAGACCTGTCCGAGGGCGGCGGGCCGTTCCTCGGCGTCGACGAGCTGAGCTACCTGGCGCCGGCCTACCCGGGCGACACGCTGTACGCCAGCTCGGAAGTCGTGGCGCGCCGGCCTGCCAGCAATCGTCCCGGCTACGGCATCGTGACCTGGCACACGCGCGGCAACAACCAGCGCGGGGAAGCGGTGATCGAGTTCAAACGTTCCAATCTTGTGAGGACCAGGGCATGACGATATCGGCAGACGGCAAGGGCTACATGACCGAAGAGCGCGAGATGATCCGCGAAGCGGCGCGCGACTTCACCATGCGCGAGGTGCTTCCGGTGGCCAACGCGCTCGATGGCCCGGAGGCGGAGATTCCGATGGCGCTGCGCGACAAGATGGCGCAAATGGGCTACTTCGGCATCACCATCCCGGAGGAGTACGGCGGCCTGGGTCTCGGGGTCTTCGAGTACTGCCTGATCTGCGAGCAGCTCTCGCGCGGCTGGATGTCGGTTGCCTCCATCGTCGCCCGCGCACAAGGCGGCTGGATCATGAAGGCGATGCCCGAGGAGATGCGGCGCGAGTACCTGCCGCGCGTGGTGCGCGGCGAGTTCCTCAATGCCAGCGCGCTGTCCGAGCCCGACACCGGCTCCGACCTGGCGTCGATCTCCTGCCGTGCCGAGCGCGACGGCGACGACTGGGTGCTGACCGGCAACAAGTACTGGTGCACCTTCGCCGACGGGGCGGACTACCTGATCGTGTTCGCCCGCACCTCGCCGCCGCCGTCCGCCGACAAGCGCTGGGAGGGCATTTCCTGCTTCATGATCGAGAAGGCGCGCGGCACCTTCCCGCCGGGCATGACCGGCTCGCCGATTCCGAAGATCGGCTACTTCGGCTGGAAGACCTTCGAGCTGGCGCTGGACGGCGTCCGGGTGCCGGGGCGCAATCTGATGGGCGGCGAAGGCAAGGCCTTCCTGCTGATGGCCAAGGGGCTGGAAGGCGCGCGCGCCCATACCGCCGCGCGGGCGATCGGACTGGCGCAAGGCGCGCTCGAGGACGCCATCGCCTACTCGCTGGAGCGCCGCCAGTTCGGCATGCCGATCGCCGAGTACCAGGCGATCCGCTTCAAGATCGCGACGATGGCCACCGAGATCGAGGCGGCCCGGCAGTTGCTGTACTACGTCTGCAACGAAATCGACAGCGGCCGGCGCTGCGACAAGGAAGCGTCGATGGTGAAGTACTTCGCCTCCGAGATGGCCGAGCGGGTGACCTCCACCGCGCTGCAGATCTTCGGCGGCGCGGGCTACACCAAGCTGTTTCCGGTCGAGCGCTACTGGCGCGATGCGCGGCTGACCAAGATCTTCGAGGGCACCTCCGAGATCCAGCAGCGCATCATCGCCAGCAGCCTGCTGGGCCGTTCCGAAGTGGAAACGATGATTGCCGGCCGCGCCTTCGAGCAGCGGCAGGGCGCTACGAGGAGCCACGCATGAAGACCCATGCGATGACCAGCGACGACGGCTATTTCGAGGATTTCGCTCCCGGCATGTTGATCCGCCACGCCCGTGGCAAGACCGTGACGGAGATGGACAACGTGCTGCTGACCAACATGGTGATGAACACCGCGGAGGGGCATTTCAACGAGGACGCGATGCGGCGCGCGTCCAACGGCATCTTCAGCCAGCGGGTGGTCTTCGGTGGCATCAATCTGTCGATGGTGCTGGGCCTGGCCGCGCAGGATACCGCCGAGCAGTGCCTGCGCGAGATCGGCATGGACAAGATCCGGTTGTCGCACCCGGTATTCCACGGCGATACCCTCTACGCGTTCACCGAGGTGCTGGCGACCGAGCCGTCGGGCCGCGCCGACGCGGGAATCGTGCGCTTCCGCCATTTCGGCATCAATCAGGACGACAAGCTGTGCGTGCAGGCCGAACGCACCGTGCTGCTCAAGCGCAAGAGCCATTGGGGCAACGCATGACGACCGCCGCAACCCGGCAGGGGTCCCCACCGGGCGCACCGGGCGCACCGGGCGCACTGGGCGCACTGGACGGACTCGTCGTGCTGGACCTGACGCAGATGCTGGCGGGCCCCTATGCCTCGATGATGCTGGCCGACCAGGGCGCGCGGGTCATCAAGATCGAGCCGCCCGGCGGCGACCAGACCCGACGCAACGGGCCGCACCTGGAGGGCGCGGTGCGGCCGGAGCAGCGCGGCTACGGCGCCTACTTCGGCTCGATCAACCGCAACAAGGAATCGGTGGTGCTGGACCTGAAGCACGAGGCCGGCCGCCAGGCGCTGCTGCGGCTGGTGCGGCAGGCCGACGTGCTGGTCGAGAACTATCGCGTCGGCGTCATGGATCGGCTGGGGCTGGGCTATGACGTGCTGGCCGCGGAGAATCCACGGCTGGTCTACGCGACGCTGCGCGGCTTCGGCGATCCGCGCAGCGGTGCCAGCCCTTATGCGCAATGGCCAGCGTACGACCCGGTCGCGCAGGCGATGGGCGGCATCATGGGCATCACCGGCCCGCGCCGAGGCGGCGCGCCAACCAAGATCGGCCCCGGGGTTGGCGACATCGTGCCGGCGATGTTCCTGGCCTACGGCATCGCGGCGGCCTGCTGGCGCGCGCAGCGCACCGGCCAGGGCCAGTTCGTCGACGTCGGCATGGTCGATGCCGTGCTGGCGGTCTGCGAACGGCTGGTCTTCCAGTACGGCGTCACCGGCAAGGCGCCGGTGCCCGAAGGCAACGGCCATCCGCTGCTGTGTCCGTTCGGCCTGTTCCCGGCCGCCGACGGCTACGTCAGCCTGGGCGTACCCAACGACCGCTTCTGGGCACTGCTGGTGGCGCGCATGGGCCGGCCCGAGCTGCAGCACGACCCGCGCTTTGCCTCCAACGACGCCCGCGTCGCGCATCGCGAGGCGGTCGAGGAGATCGTGGCGGCCTGGACGCGGGGGCAGACCAAGCAGCAGCTTGCGCAGGCGCTGGGCGGGGACATCCCCTTCGGCCCGGTGTTCGATGCCGGCGATATCTTCGCCGACCCGCATTTCCGCGTGCGCCAGATGCTGGTCGAGGTCGAGCAACCGGGCGCGGCGCGGCCGCTCACCGTGGCGGGAACGCCAGTGCGCATGAGCGCGACGCCGGGCGGCGTGCGGCGGCGTGCGCCGATGGTGGGCGAGCACACGGAGCGGACGCTGGCGGACTTCGGCTTCTCCCCGGCGGAGATCGCCGCGCTGCAGCCTGCAACCGCCCTGCCCTCCTCGCCGACGCGCTAGCGGAGCGACGACTGGGCAAACGACACCACAACCTGAAATAACGGAGACAACCATGCAACGCGATGCACAATCACGCCCCAGGCGTCTGCGCCGATGCCAGCTTTCGGTGCCCGGTTCGAGCGAGAAGATGATGGCCAAGGCCGCCGCGATGAACGTCGACTTCGTCTTCCTGGACCTGGAAGACGCGGTGGCGCCGTCGGAGAAGCGGCCCGCGCGCGCGAAGATCGTCGATGCGCTGAACCGGCATGACTGGGGCAAGACCACGCGCTGCGTGCGGATCAACGACCTGAGCACCGAATACGCCTACGAGGACATCATCGAGGTGGTCGAAGGCGCCGGCCGCAATCTGGACGTCATCATGCTGCCCAAGGCAATGCAGGCGGCCGACGTCCTGTTCGTCGACAAGCTGCTCACCATGATGGAAACCAAGCTCGGACTGCCGCACCGCATCGGTATCGACGTGCTGATCGAGGAAGTCGAGGCGATGATGAACGTGGAGGCGATCGCCGCGTCGACGCCCAGGCTCGAATGCCTGATCTTCGGCATGGGCGATTACTCGGCCAGCCAGGGCGTCTCGGTGCGCGACATCGGCGGCAACGGCGCCTACCCCGGCGACATCTGGCACTACCAGCGGCACCGGCTCACCATCGCGGCGCGCGCCAACCGGCTGGACGCGGTGGACGGCCCCTTCGCCGATTTCCGCAACCCGGACCTCTACCTGCAGGAAGCGCGCCGGGCGATGACCCTCGGCATGGTCGGCAAATGGGCGATCCATCCGTCGCAGGTCGAACTGGCCCAGCAGGTGTTCTCCCCCACCGCCGACGACGTGGCGCGGGCACGCGACATGATGCGCGCCTACGAAGAGGCCACCGCACAGGGGCTGGGCGCGGTGCAGTACGACGGCAAGATGATCGACATCGCGTCGATCCGCATCGTGCGCAATGTCGTCGAACGCGCGGACCTGATCGGCATGTAGGCATTCCATGCCGCGTTGGCGGCAGATCGGCGCAGCCCGCCGCCAGCCGGCCCGCTCATGCAGTGAGAACAACGATACGGAGACGATATGAAGCCTGACACATCGACGCCATGGATGGTGGACGAACGACGCCGCCGCTTGCTGCGTGCCGGCGCAGCCCTCGCCGTTCTGCCGCTGCCGCTCGCCTCGGCCCGCGCCGCCAACTGGCCGGCCCGCTCGATTCGCATCATCGCCGCGCAGGCGCCCGGCTCCTCCAACGACAGCACGGCGCGCGCATTCGCGGACTACTTCACCAGCGTGCTGAAGGTGCCGGTGGTGGTGGAGAACAAACCCGGCGGCGTCGGCATGATTGCCGCGGAAACCGTCGCCAGAAGCGAGCCCGACGGGTATACGCTGCTGTTCACCCTGCACAGCCAGCTGGCCCAGGCGCCGGTGCTGCTGCGCAAGCCGCCGATCGATCCGTCGCGTGACCTGGTGCCGATCGCGGCGGTCAGCACCGGCGTCGGCGTGATGGTGGCGAACAAAAACCTGCCGGCCAACAACTTCAAGGAGGTGCTGGCGCTGGCGCGCACCCGTCCCGTCTCGGTGGGCAACTACGGCGTCGGCTCGGGATGGCAGCTGATGGTGAGCCAGTTGAAGAAGGAGACCAACGCGCAACTGGACATCATCAACTACAAGGGCACCGGCGCGATGATGGGGGACCTGCTGGCGGGCCATATCGACGTAGGCGCGGGGTCGCTGCTCGGCATGACGGCCGGGCTGCAATCCGGCGGCCTGAAGCCGATCCTGGTCATCTCCGGCCCGCGTACGGACCGGCTGCCGGGCATTCCGACCTGGGCCGACGAGGGCTTCTCCAGTCCGGTCTTCCGCAATCTGACCGAATGCAACATGCTGCTGGGCCCGGCCGGCATGCCACCAGAGGTCGCCGCGCGACTGGCCGAACTGGTTTCCCGCTCGATCCACGAGTCGGAGCAGGTCAAGAACGTGCGCCAGCAACTGGGCAGCCAGGACACGCCGCTGACCGGCGATGCCCTGCGGCAGTTCATTGGCAGGGTCTGGCCCACCTATCAGGCGGCGACCAGGGAGATCGGGCTGACGCTGCAATAGCTGGGCAATCCCTCCGCCCGCTGCTGCCTCTGCCGTCCCCGCTGCGCTCGTTGGCCGGGCCGGCGAGGCAGCCCCTGTCCGGTCGAAAACGGGAAAACTGTACATGGCCGCGGGAGGGACGGGAGGGCTATCGTGGCGCCTCACCCACGGCAGAAGGAGAGGCGGCAGTGAAGACCATCGGACTGATCGGCGGCATGAGCTGGGAATCGTCGGCGGCATACTACCGGCTGATCAACCAGGGGATGAAGGCCCGGCGCGGGGGCCATTGCAATGCGCGCAGCATCATGGCGACCGTCTGCTTCGAGGACATCCAGGCGCTGCAGCACGACGGCCGCTGGGACGAACTGGCAGGCCACATGCAGCAGGCCGCCCGTCAGGTAGAGGCAGGCGGCGCCGACTTCGTCCTGCTTTGCACCAACACCATGCACCGCCTGGCGCCCGCCATCGAGACGGTGCTGAGCGTGCCGTTCCTGCATATCGTCGACCCGACCGCCGCCGCGCTGCGGTCCGCCGGCATCCGCAAGGTCGGCCTGCTGGGCACCCGCTTCACCATGGAGCAGGACTTCTACCGGGGCAGGATGGAGCGGTTGCACGGCATCAAGGTGGTGGTGCCGGAGGAAGCCGGCCGCCAGACCGTCCATGACATCATCTATGGCGAGCTGTGCCATGGTGTCGTGCGCGACGACTCCCGCACGGCGTACCGGCGCGTGGTCGAGCGGCTGCAGGCCGAGGGCGCCGAGGGAGTGATCCTCGGCTGCACGGAGATCGGCCTGCTGGTCGGCGCCAATGACCTGCCGCTGCCGGTGTTCGACACCACCGCGCTGCATGCGCAGGCCGCGGTGGCGATGGCGGACGTCAAGGTCTGACGGCGGTTCGGCGGCCTCAGGCGTGCCTGGCCACAGCCGGCTCGCCGACGCCCCGCGCCTCCCGGTGCGCCAGCCGGTACAGCACCGGCAGCACCAGCAGCGTGAGCGCGGTCGAGGACAGGATGCCGCCGATCACGACGGTGGCCAGCGGGCGCTGCACCTCGGCCCCGGTGCCGGTGGCGACGGCCATCGGCACGAAGCCCAGCGAGGCGACCAGCGCCGTCATCAGCACCGGCCGCAGCCGGGTCAGCGCGCCTTCCCGGATCGCCCGCTCCAGCGGCTCGCCCTGCTGCCGCAGCGCGCGAATGAAGGCGAGCATCACCAGCCCGTTCAGCACCGCCACGCCAGACAGCGCGATAAAGCCGACCGCCGCGGAAATCGACAGCGGGATGCCGCGCAGCCATAGCGCCAGGATGCCGCCCGTCAGGGCGAAGGGGATGCCGGTGAAGACCAGCAGCCCGTCCTTCACATTGCGAAACATGGCGAACAGCAGCACGAAGACCAGCGCCAGCGACAGCGGCACGACGATGCGCAGCCGCTCGGTGGCCGACTGCAGCTGCTCGAAGGTGCCGCCCCAGGCGGTCCAGTAGCCCGGCGGAATGCGTACCTGCGCGCGGATGGCCGCCTCCGCTTGCGCGACGAAGGAGCCGATGTCCCGGCCACGGACATTGGCGCTGACGACGATGCGGCGCTTGCCGTTCTCCCGCGAAATCTGGTTCGGGCCGGGCGCGAGATCGAGCGAGGCGAGCTCGCCCAGCGGAATGTAGGTCACGCGTGCGTCGCCGTTGCTGGGCAGCGGAATCGGCAAGCGGCGCAGCGTGTCGATATCCGCCCGCACGTTCTCGGCCAGCCGCACGACGATGTCGAAGCGGCGGTCGCCCTGGAAGAAGGTGCCGGCCTGCCGGCCCCCGATCGCGGTGGCGACCACGTCCTGCACATCGCGCATGTTCAACCCGTGGCGGGCCGCCTTGCCGCGGTCGATTGCGACAGTCAGCATCGGCAGTCCTGTGGTCTGCTCGACCCGGACCTCGGATGCACCCGGCACGTCCTGCAGCACCGCCGCCACACGCCGGGCCGAGTCGCCGAGCACGGCATCGTCGTCGCCGAAGATCTTGACCGCCACGTCGGCGCGCACCCCGGAGATCAGCTCGTTGAAGCGCAGCTGGATCGGCTGCGAGAACTCGTAGTTGTTGCCTGGCAGCTTGCCGACCTCGTCGCGGATGGCCTCGATCAGTTCCTCGCGCGTCTTGTCCGGGTCCGGCCATTGGGCGCGGGGCTTGAGCATGACGTAGCCATCGGAGATGTTCGGCGGCATCGGGTCCGAGGCGATCTCCGCCGTGCCGGTACGGGCGAATACCCGTTCGATCTCCGGGAAGCGGTCGATCAGCGTCGATTCGAGTTGCCGCTGCATCTGCACCGATTGCGACAGGCTGGTGCCCGGCACGCGCAGCGCCTGGATGGCGAAGTCGCCCTCGTTCAGGCTCGGCACGAACTCGCTGCCCAGCCGCGTGGCGATGGCCAGGCATACCGCGACCGCGACCGCCGCGAAGGTCAATACCACCGGCGTGTTGGCGATGGCATGGTCCAGCAGCGGCGCGTAGCGCTTCCTGGCCCACGCCATCACCCGGTTTTCCTTCTCGCCGACCTTGTCGCCGATGAACAGCGCCACGGCGGCAGGCACGAACGTCACCGACAGCACCATGGCGCCGAGTAGCGCGAGCACGACGGTCATTGCCATCGGATGGAACATCTTTCCTTCCACGCCGGTCAGCGCGAAGATGGGCAGGTAGACGATCATGATGATCGACTGCCCATACAGCAGCGGCCGGCGCGCCTCCCGGGAGGCGGCGAACACCTCCTCGAACCTCTCCGTACGGGTCAGCGGGCGTCCAAGCGCGCTCTGCGCATGCGAGAGCCGCCTCACGCAGTTCTCGACGATCACCACCGCACCGTCGACGATGATGCCGAAGTCGAGCGCGCCCAGGCTCATCAGGTTGGCGCTGATGCCGTACTGCACCATGCCGGTGAAGGTGAACAGCATCGACAGCGGGATCACCATCGCCGTGATCAACGCCGCGCGCAGGTTGCCAAGGAACAGGAGCAGCACCGCGATGACCAGCACCGCGCCTTCCAGCAGGTTGTTCCTGACGGTTTCGATGGCCCTGTCCACCAGCACGGTGCGATCGTAGACGGTGACCGCCCTGACGCCCTCCGGCAGGGTGCGGTTGATCGCTTCGATCCTGGCATCCACCGCACGCGACACGGTGCGGCTGTTCTCCCCGATCAGCATGAACACCGTACCGAGCACCACCTCCCTGCCGTTCTCGGTGGCGGCGCCGGTGCGCAGCTCGCGCCCGATCTCCACCTGGCCGATATCGCGCACCCGGATCGGCTGCCCTTGCGCGGTGCCGACGATCACCGCTCCCAGCTCGTCGACGGACTGGACCTGCCCCGGTGCGCGCACGAGGTACTGCTCGCCACGCCGCTCGATATAGCCGGCGCCCAGGTTGTCGTTGTTCCGCTCCAGTGCGGCCAGCACATCGGCCAGCGACAGGCCGAACGAGGCCAGCCGCTCCAGGCTCGGTGCGATCAGATACTCCTTCTCGAAGCCGCCGATCGAGTTGATCTCGGTGACGCCTGGCACGTTGCGCAGTTGCGGCTTGATGACCCAGTCCTGGATCTCGCGCAGATCGGCCGTGGTATAGGCAGAGCCGTCCGGCTTCCTGGCCCCGGGCTCGGCTTCGACGGTCCACAGGTAGATCTCGCCGAGGCCGGTGGAGATCGGCCCCAGCGCGGGGGCGATGCCCGCGGGCAGGTTCTCCCTTGCCTGCTGGATGCGCTCGTTGACCAGTTGCCGGGCGAAATAGATGTCGGTGCCGTCCCGGAAGATCACGGTGACCTGCGACAACCCATAACGGGACAGCGAGCGCGTCTGCTCCAGGCCGGGAAGGCCGGCCATCACGGTCTCGATCGGATAGGTGATGCGCTGCTCGGTCTCCAGCGGCGAATAGCCCGGGGCGGCGGTGTTGATCTGGACCTGGACATTGGTGATGTCGGGCACCGCGTCGATGGCGAGCCGGGGATAGCTGGCCGCGCCCAGCACGGCCATCATGGCCACCAGCAGCATGACCAGCCAGCGCTGCTCGATCACGAGGCGAAGAAGGCGTTCGAACATGGCGGCCCCTCAGTGCGTGTGCTCGGCGCTGGCCTTGCCCAGTTCCGCCTTCAGCACGAAGCTGTTGGCGGCGGCGTAGCGCTCGCCCGGCTGCAGGCCCTGCCGGATCTCGGTGCGCACGCCATCGCTGCGTCCGACCGTGACCGGCCGGGCCGCAAAGCCGCCGGGCACCGCGACGAACACCGAAGGGCGGCCATCGACGGCATGCACCGCATCGGCGGCGACCGACACCGGCACATCGGCCGCCTCGCCCACCACGCTGACCGTGACGAACAGCCCCGGCCGCCATGTCATGCCGGGATTGGCCAGCGTGACGCGCGCCGTTGCCGTCCGGGTCTGCTCGCCCAGCAGGGCGCCCACGTACGAGACCGTACCCTGCGCTTGTCCTTCGAAGGACGTGGAGCGCACCACTACGTTCTCGCCCACGCGCACCCGAGGCAGATCTCCGGCCGACACGACGAAGTCGGCCCACACCGTGCGCAGGTCCGAGATCGTGAAGACGACGGTGTCCTCCTTGACCGCTTCGCCCAGCGTCAGGTGCTTGGCGACCACCATGCCGTCGAACGGTGCACGCAACTCGAACCGATTGAGGCCACCCGCCGCCGGACCGGCGCCGATTGCCGCCAGCTTCTGGCGCGCGTTGCCGACCGCGATACGGGCCTCTTCCAGCGCCGCGCGGGCCTGCAGGAAATCCTGCTCGGCGGAGATCTTCTCCTCCCACAGCCGCTTCTCGCGCGCGTAGACCGAGCCGGCAAGGTCCAGGCGGCGCTCGGCCGCCAGCAGTTCGCTGCGCTGGTCGGAGACGCTGGTGCTGGCGATGACCGCCAGCACCTCCCCCTTGCGGACCCGCTGGCCGATCGCGGCAGGCACGGCCTCGGCCACGCCGGCGACCCGGGGCACGACATGGGCGGTGCGGTCTTCATTGAAGCGGATCTCGCCGGGGAACTGATGCGTCAATGCAATGCTGGCGGGACCGGTGGTGTCGATGCCAATGGCGGCGCGCAGGCGCTGCTCGTCGGTCAGCCGGACGATGGCTGGTCCTCCTTGCTGCTGCGCCGGGGCGTCGGCGCCCCGGCCCTTGTCGTCGCCCTGCGCGTGCGCGTGCTCCACGTCATGGTCATGCCCATGGTCGTGGTCCCCGCCAGGACGGCCGCCGAGAAGGACCGCCGCCACGGCGACGATACCGGCAACGACGATGGCCGCGATCGCGGCGATTTGTTTCTTGCTGAGGCTCATGCTTGTCACGATGGCGCGATTACTGGCCGACGATGCGGTCGATGGAAGTGGCCGCCTGATAGGTGCGGGCGAGAACGTCGAGATAGCGCAAGCGGGCCTGGAACAGCGTCCGCTGGGCGTCCAGCACATCGAGGAAGCCGAACTTGCCGGCTTCGAAGCCGCGCAACGCCACCTGGTAGGCGCGCTCCGCCCCGGGCAGGACCGTCGTCCGTAGCGTGCTGGCCGCGACTCGCGCGGCGTCGAGCTGGTTCGATGCCTGCAGCAGCTCGGTGCGCAGCCGGATTTGCGTGGCGCGGTATTCGTCCTGCGCCTTGTCGGCACGGCGGATGGCTTCGTAGAGATTGCCCTGGTTGCGGTCGAACAACGGCAACGGAATGGCGACACCGAGCACCGCCATGTTGCGGTTGACCTCGTTGTCGCGCTGGGCACCGACGCTGACCGTGATATCGGGATACCGGCGGCTTCGCTCCACGGCGACCTGCGCCTCGCGCCGCTCGATGGCCAGCCGGCTTGCGGCCAGCAGCGGCGAGCCCTCCAGCCGCGCCTGCAGCGCATCCCCGGCGGGACGCGAGGGCAGCGCAGCGAGGTCTCCCACCGCCTGGGTGAAGCGCGGCGCGGTATTGCCCCACAGCGCGGCCAGCGCCACGCGGGCCGTGCGCAATTCGGCCTCGGCCTGCGCCAGTTCGAGCTGCGCGTTGGCCTGCTCGACCTCCGCACGGGTCTGCTCCAGCGGCGGCACCTTGCCGGCGGCGACCCGGCCGGCGGCGACCGCGGCGCCGCGGGCGGCGATGTCGAGCGAGCCGGACGCCAGCGCCCGGCGCTCCTGCGCCACCAGCACGGCGAAGAAAGCCGCAATCGCGTTGGCGCGCAGCTCGGCGCGCACGCCGTTCAGCTCCGCTCGTGCCACCTCGCGTCCCCGCTCGGCGGCGGTCACCCGCGCCGAGCGCTTGCCGCCGAGTTCGAGCGGTATCTGGACCTGAGCGGTGGACGTGCGCGTCGCGCTGCGGACGCCCTCCGTGTCGGCGACGATCTGCGGGTTCGGTATGGTTGCGGCCTGGATCACGGCGCCCTGGGTCGCCTCGACCTCCTTGGCCGCGGCCGCCAGCGTGGGATTGCCGGCTTCGGCCAGCGTCAGCGCCGCCTCCAGTGTCAGCGGCTCGGCCGGCTCCGGGGCAAGCGTCGGGTCATGGAAGGGCGCCCCGCCCGCGGCAGCGGCAGCGGCAAGGGAAAATGGGACGAAAAGGATTGCCGCCAGCCCGAGCGGCACAACGAGTCTTCGCATCGAATTGCAACCGAAAAGGGATCGGGAATTCGGCGAGACGAAGAAAGGGGATTGGGGGGGTCGCCTCGCCGGTTATGCGAGGCTGTGCCATTGAGGACGGTCGGGCGCCCGGGCCCAGGGCGAGCGCGGCGACGGCGTGGCCATCGCAGCGGGAAGACCGGCCGGCAGCATGGCGATCGTGCCGGGGTTCTGCGCGAGTGCGAAGGGCACCGAGGCGGTATGGCAGGTGCCGCAGTCGGGGTCGACCAGCAGTTGCTTCTTCTGGTCGTCCTGCTTGGCGTGCTTGTCGTGCCTGGCACCGGCATCCTGCCGCTGCGCCCCGGCCTGCCCGGCGTGATGCTCGTGCTCGTGGTGGCCGAAGTGCGATGCGCCCCTGCCTTCGTGCTGGCAATAGGCTGCCGCGCCGGCCCAGGCGAACTGGAGCGGCAGGATCAGCATCAGCACGATGAGAAAAAGTCGGCGCATTCGGCGGAGTATAGCGGAGTGGGCATGCGCCTTGCCCCAATTCCCCTGCCGGCCCCTGCCGCCGCATACAGTGCGCGCTTGCTCGCTACCCCTGCCGGCAGGCGCGGAAGATGCTTGTCATCGGCTGTCGTGCACGGTTCTTCACAAAAGTTCGGTACGATTGCGCTGGTTGAACGACAGGAGCTGCGGCCGCCCCGGCTCCCGGCACGCAGGATGGCCACCGGCCGGACCTGAAGCCAGCCCGAAGGATGCAGCCAGTCGCGGGGGCGGTAACGAGAACCGGCCAAAAGCAGCTTGCCGCCGGCATCCGTGTAGCGGCACGCCAATATCCATGACGACAGCTCCCGTTCCACTCAACGAAGCGCGCAGAATCAGCGTACTGCGCTCCCTCGACGTCCTCGACACCGGCAGCGAAGAGCGCTTCGACCGGCTGACCCGGCTCGCGCAAAAGCTGTTCAATGTCGCGGCCGCCGCGGTGGATTTGCTCGATGCCGACCGCCAGTGGGTGAAATCATCGTCGGGCCGGCTCGATGGCGACATGCCGCGGTCGCAATCGTTCTGCGCCCATGCGATCGTCAGCGACGACATCATGGTGGTGCCCGACACCGCGCAGGACAGGCGCTTTCGTGACAATCCGCTGGTCGCCGGGCGTGGCGGCGTCCGTTTCTACGCCGGCTGTCCGCTGAAGGTGGCCGACGGCGTGAACGTCGGCACGCTGTCCCTGTACGACGACAAGCCGCGCGAGCTGGAAGCGCAGGAACTGGCACTGCTGGGCGATCTGGCAAGGCTGGTCGAGCGCGAACTGACCGTGCAGCAGTGCGAGACCGTCGACCGGCTGACGCAGCTCTCCACCCGTCGCGGCTTCCTGTCACTGGGGGACCGCGCCCTGGCCAGCTGCACGCGCCACGAATGGCCGGCCACCCTGCTCTTCCTCGTCCTGGACGAATTTGCCGGCATCGACGAGCGGTCGGGCCAGGCACAGGCCGCGCGCGCCCTCGAGGCGTTCGCGGACATCCTGCGCACGACCGTGCGGCAGTCCGATGTGATCGGGCGGCTGGAGGGGAATCAGTTTGTCGTGCTGCTGGTGGACGCGACCAGCGAGGACAGCGAGGCGCTGATCGAGCGCCTCGACCAGATGGTGATGGCACAGGGCCGGAGCCAGGGCGCCGGCCATGCATTGCGCTTCCGCGTCGGGGCGGTGGACTTCGACCCCGACCGGCATCGCTCGCTCGCGGACATGCTGGTCGAGGGGGAGCACAGGATGAACGGCAGCACGCGGCGAGGGAATTGACTGCCGAGGAGTGGCAGGCGCCCGCTGCCCTCTCCCCCGGCCCCTCTCCCGCGGGGCGGGAGAGGGGAGCAAACCCGCTGCGGTTGAAAACCCGTCGGTTTGCTCCCCTCGGCCCGCTTGCGAGAGAGGGGAGCAAACCCGCTGCGGTTGAAAACCGTCGGTGTGCTCCCCTCGCCCGCTTGCGGGAGAGGGCAGTCCGGAGCGACCCGGCCCTGCCGCCAATTACCCGCCGATCTTCATCGTCTTGATATCGCGATCCCAGCGCGACAGTTCTTCATTCACGCGGGTCTTGAACTCGGCCGGCGTGCTGCTTTCCGGCTCGACGCCCTGCTGGGCAAGGGCAGCCACCACATCGGGCTTGGCCAGCGCCTTCTTGACCTCGCGCGCCAGCTGCTCGACGATCGCTGGATCGGTGCCGCCGGTGGCGAACAGGCCGTACCAGCTGGAGAACTCGTAGCCGGGTACGCCGGCTTCCTCGATGGTCGGCACGTTAGGCATCGACTTGATGCGCTTCTTCGTCGTGACCGCCAGCACCTTGGCCTTGCCGGTCTTCAGCGACGCCATGGCGATGGGCACGCCCGAGAACACCATGTCGACATTACCGGAGTAGAGGTCGTTGATCGCCGGGCCGTTGCCCTTGTACGGGATGTGCAGCAGTTCGATGCCTGCCAGCTTTTCCATCAGCGCGCCCGAGACATGCAACGTGGAGCCGTTGCCCGACGAGGCGTAGGTGTAGGTGCCCGGCTTCTGCTTCGCCCCAGCGATCAGTTCCTTGACGTTGTTGAACGGCAGGTCGTTCTTGACGAGCAGCACGTTGGCCGCTTCCGCGACCAGCGACACCGGCACCAGGTCCTTGCGCGGGTCGTACGGCAGCTTGCGGTTGACCGCCGGCAGCACCGTCTGCGCGCCCGCGCTGCCCAGCAGCAGCGTATAGCCGTCCGGTGCGGCCTTGGCGACAGCGTCCGAACCGATCATGCCGCCCGCGCCCGCACGGTTTTCCACCACGAAGGTCTGGCCCATGCTCTGGCCCATTTCCTTGGCCAGGATTCGCGCGATGATGTCGTTGGCGCCGCCGGCCGCAAAGGCGACGACAAGGCGGATCGGCTTCGACGGATACTTGTCGGCCGCATTGGCAAAGGCCGGCATGGCGCAGAGCGCGGCGAGCGCCAGAACGGTGCGACGGCGAAGGGAATGGCGAACAGCTTGCATGGCAGTGAGGCTCCTGATGATCGGCAAATTATAGGGAGCCCGCACATAAAGGAAAATTAAGAAGTTGTTTGATGAAACAAAAGAAAATCTTGCATTAACCAAAGTCGGGAATGGTGCCCCGAAACGGTTCCAGCGGTATGCGGGAATACCCTGAAATGGACCCGGCTTTTCGCTCGCTCGCACCATTAGAGTGCGATGTGAATGCATAAATGGCGGCGATTCCTTTCTGATTCGCTTTCTGCAATGCGGCGCTGTGTCGCAGACCGGAGACAGCGCCCGCCAAATAGAATCGGCAATTCCCCACGTCCCTTTCCGCCCTGAATGCCGATTGCCGCCAAACGCATGCTGTTCCTGACGCACCGCTGGCTCGGCATCGTCCTGTGCGCATTCTTCGCCATGTGGTTCGCGTCGGGGGTGGTGATGATGTATGTCGGTTATCCCAAGCTGACGGAAGCGGAACGCCTGGCCCACCTGCCGCCGCTGGACGCCAGCGTTCCCTTGCTTGCGCCCGCGCAGGCGCTGCATCTGGCCGGCATCGACACACCACTGCTGTCGCTGCGCCTCGCCATCGCCAGCGGCGGGCAGCCGGTGTACCTCGCCGTCGAAGGGGCGCACAGCGATGGGCACGGAGTGGAACGCGCCCGGACCGCGGGCACCATCGCCATCGACGCACTGACCGGCGCCAGGCTGGCCCAGGTCGACCGGAGCCGCGCACTGGCAAGCGCTGCGGCGTATGCGCGCACGGCGGCGTCCGGGCGCCCGCCAGGGACGGCTGCCCTGCCCGCACTGCATTACCTCGGCACCATTGACGAGGATGCTCTCACCCATACGCGCTCTCTGGATCCGCATCGCCCCCTGCATCGCGTGCAACTGGACGACGAGGACCACACGCTGCTGTACGTCTCCGGCCTGACCGGTGAAGTGGTACGCGACGCGCCACGCGTCGAACGGTTGTGGAACTACGCAGGCGCGTGGATTCACTGGCTCTACCCCCTGCGGGGCAACGTGTTCGATCGCTACTGGGCAGACATCGTCAACGCACTGTCCATCGCCGGCATCGCCGTCGCGCTCACCGGCACGGTGGTCGGCTTGCTGCGCTGGCGCTTCGGCCGGCCGTATCGGGACGGCTCGCGCTCGCCCTACCCGTCAGCGCTGATGAAGTGGCACCATGTCGCCGGCCTGCTGTTCGCCGCCGCGACGCTGACATGGATCTTCAGCGGCCTGATGTCCATGAACCCATGGCGCCTGTTTTCCAGCGATGCGCCGGCCTTGCGCACGGCAGCGCTGCACGGTGGGCCGCTACGCTTCGACGGCAGTGAAGCGCATCCGGCCGCGCTGCTGCAAGCCGCCGGGCCGGGAGCGCGGGAATTGCGCTGGGTGCGCAATCTTGGCGCGCTCTCGGTTCAGGTGCGAAGCGCCGCTGGGCGGCCGGCGCTGCTCGACGGCCACACCGCCCTGGCACGCACACTGCCCATCGATGCCCTGCGCGGCGCCGCCGCCGGCCTGATGCCGGACAAGCTGCTTCGCATCGACGTCCTGCACGACTACGACCTGTATTACTACGACCGTGCGCCGCACACCATGACCGGAGGCGGCGACAAGCCGTTGCCGGTCTGGCGGCTGGTGTTCGCCGATCGCGACCGGATCTGGGTCCATCTGGACCCGCACACCGGCGCGGTACTGGACCGGCTGGACAAGCGCCGGCGCACCAGCCGCTGGCTGTTCTCCATGCTGCATAGCTGGGATTGGCTGCCGCTGCTGCAACGCCGCCCGCTCTGGGATCTGTTGCTGCTGACGCTCGCCGCCGGCGGCGCGGTGATGAGCATCACCGGCGTGGTGATCGGGTGGCGCCGGTTGAGACGACAGAGAAGACAGGCGCGGCAGGGACGGCAACGGCGCCGCGGCAGCGCGCCGATACAATGACGTCCTTTGCCTATCGGGGCCACGGCACCGTCATGATCCGCACCCGCAGCTTCTTTGCCCGCTACTTTGCCCGCTTCTTTGCCCGCTTCTTCCCCGGGCTTGTGCGCCAGGGCGCCCTGGCCACGATGGCGCTGTGCAGTCTTGCCCACGCCTCCGACATCAACTGCGACCCTGCTGCCAGCACCAGCGCCAATGTCGCGCCCGCCCATCGCCTGATCTGTGAATCGGCGCTGTTCTCGATGGGCGACCAGCGCATCCATGCCGAGCAGCAACGCCTGCTGCGCTCCGGCGAGTTGACGGAGGCAGAGATCGCGGCGTTCCGGCAACGGCGGGACCGCTGCGACACGGCATCCTGCCTGGACACGGTGCTGCGGGAAGAGCGTGCCGCGCTTTCCGCGCGCAGCCAGCGCAAGCCCTAGCGCGGCCGTCACACATCAAGCTGCCGCCATCGCCCCCGCCATCCGGGTGATGTGTTGCGTGCCATCGGGTACTACGAGGACAAGACCATTCGTCCTGCCTGACGCAGGCAAACCCAAGGAGTGCACCAGCCCGGACCGGCGCGTGCGACGGGCTACTTCGCCGCCAGATAGCTGGCCACCACGGCCTCCCACGACAGCCTGCGCTCCGTCGGCGCCTGCTCGGCGTCCGTCACGCCGACGCGGACCTGGCCGCTTGCATGCGGCCGCAGCGTGCCCGCCGGCGGCGCGTTGTAGTCCCTGCCATAGGTCAGTTCGCCCTGCTGCAGCGACAGCGCGTTGCCCTCGCTGCCGAACAGCAACGGCGCCGTGGTGCCGTAGTACACCCCTCCGACCATGCCACTCAGGTGCAACGCCGCCGCGCCGCTCTGCCCCGTCGCGCGGAAGGCCGGGGTCAGATCCAGACGCGTGAACACGCCCTGCGTCATCAGGCTGCCGCCCTCGACGTTCAGGTAGACGGTAGCGTCGTCGGTCAACACCGCGGGAGAACCGCCGCTGACCACCGAAGGGTCGATCGCACCGGGCGCGCCGAACGCGGCCCGGTCCACCCAGCTGCCGTTGGCACGGAACAGCACCGACTCGGCGCCTTCCGGCGTCCGGCCGTCATGGAAGACCATGTCAAAGCGGACATGGCCGCGCAGATCCGGTACCGCGTCGTCCGGACGGCCGTCATACTCGACCTGCATCCTGCCGGACCTGGCCAGCGACTGGCCCGACAGCGGCTCCTGGGTCAAGCAGCGGTCATAGTCCAGTTGAAAGGTGTCGCCATTGGTCAGGCTGGCGCTATTGTCCGCGTCGGCGAAGCGGATCGTGACAGTGCCCGCCTTTGCCGTGCCGACCGTGCAATCGAAGCGCGCCTCGCCCGCAGCCACGGCGGCGTCCAGGCGGGCAACCGGCTCCATGCGCAGCAGGGCCGGCAGCAAAGCCGTCCGGAGCACCATGGTCAGGTCGGCATTGGGTACCGGCTGTTTCTCGCGAGCGGCGGCAAGCGCCTGCTCCAGCAGGCCGCGCGCCTCGCTCGGCGGAACGTAGTCGACCTCGACCTGCCGGATCACGCCCGGCAGATCGATCACGATCTGGCTTGCCGGCGCGCCCACCAACGACATGCCGTCCCAGACGCCGGACGGACTCGGGAAGCCGAGTTGCACTCCCGAGTACCCGTACAGCAACTGGGCGATGGTCTGCGCGGTCTGGTCGCTCAGACTGCCCGACGAGGCCCAGTCCATCTGCGTGGCAAGCCCCGCTGCCTGGAGCTCCAGCATGTTGACCCTGGCATCCAGGGCGGCACGGCGGGCTTCGGTGACCTGCCGCATCACGGCACGGATCGTCGCTGCCACGTGTCCCTCGGTCGTCTGAGGCAGCGGCGTTGTCGCGTCGGCGATCTGCGTCGGGAGGACGGTATGGAAGCCCGGTTGCAGGCCGATCTTCTCGGCCAGCAGCTTGCTGATGCTGTCCTTCAGCTTCTTCGCGTGCTCGATCGCTGCCACGGTCTGCGGGTCGACACCGGCCGATGGGTCCAGCGGAACCGACGGGCGCGCGCGCATCCCAAGAATGGCGTCACGGAACGCTGCCGCTTCGGCACTTGGCAAATGCAGTGCGATTTCGTCCAGGATGCTGAGCGAGACCGGTGTCTCGGTGCCGCACACATCGGGCACCAGTGCGCGAATGCTGTCGGTATCGGGCAGCGTCTCGAACTGGCCGGTGCCTTCATTGAAATACACGGTTTCGGTGGAGCCGGCCAGCGCCACCAGCGCCGGGCCACAGCGGTCGGCGGGCACCTTGAAGACCGGATCTCCCGTCGGCGGAACCTTGGTGGTCAACGGGCCGCGAGTGTCCCCGAGGGGGACCAGGATCAGGTTGGCCCCCGGGCGCACCGCCCCCAGATGCGGGCGAACCGCAAGGCTGTACTCCCGAGGCGTGGCGGGCGGTTCCCCTCCGCCCCCTCCGCCCGTGCCGCCACCCGCCGCCGGGCTGTCGCCATCGCCGCCACATCCGGCCAGCAGGGCGGCCGCCAGCGCGGCCGCTCCCAGCGCCGTCCATTTCACCTTCACCGTCATGATCCCGTCCGTTCGAAAGGCCGCTCGCGGTCCGTTGATGCGATAACCGCCGCCGGCAAGTGTTTTTTGATATTGCCGCCGCAAGTGTAGCGGGCGGCAAGGGCATTGCGGTGAACTCGCACGGCGGGTGTGTCAAAGCTGCAACCCCGGACCGACGCAGCCACTCGCGCATCGGTGGCGGGCGGCAATAGCGGCTATGTTTACCGGGCCGGGCTCGCCAGCATGGCGGCCCGGCCCTTCTTTCAGTCCTTCGCCGCTGCCACACCCGGGATCGCCGCGAAGCCCCTCCCATCCGAAAGGTCCCTCGTGCCACCTGCCCACCGTTGCCTGCATCTCGCCCTGCTGCTTGCCGCGCTTGCGTTGGGAGGCTGTGCCAGTACGGGCAGCTCCCCGCTTTCCACGGCGACGATCCAGGAAATGCCGGAGCGCGTCTGCGTGCGCGCCGCGCATGCCGCGTATCTGCCCACCGCCGCGGATTCCGCGGGCGAACCGGAGGCGGCACAGGTCCCTGCCCGCCACGCGCTGCCCTTCTCGCGCACGGCGCTGGCCACCGCGGCCGCCATCGGCGTGCTGCCGGCGCTGAACGAGATCGTCGCGGCGAACGCCTCCCCGGCGTCCAGCGCGTCTCGCGAACAGGCGCTGCTCGCACGCCAGGCGCTGATGGAACGCATCACGCTGACGATGCTCGACGTCGCCAGCGTGACCGGGGAGATCGACTGCGAGAACGAGCGCAGCGGCCAGTTGCGGGACCAGTTGCAACGCCTGGAGGAACAGCGGCTGCGCGGCCTGACGGTGGCGGGCCTGGTGATCGGCGCCGCCACCGCGATCGTCTCGGGGGGCATCGCGCTGTATGACTCCGACGCCGTCGCCGCCAGCGTCATCAATGTGGTCGGCGGCGCGGCGCAGGCCGGCACCGGCTTTGCCGCGCTGACCTACACGCCAGCGGCAACGCTGCGGCATGAGCGCAACCTGCTGGCCGATCTCTGGGAGGGCAAGCCGGACTCGACGCTGTTCCCGCCATCGATCTGGCGCTTCCTCACCCAGGTGCGCGAGGAGGACACCGGGGTGCCGCTCGGACAAGCGCTGGTCGAGCAATGGCGCGCGGGCGAACGACTCGGCCCGCGCGACTCGCAGGAGGAACAGCGCCGCGCGGCGCTGATCTTTGGCAAGGGCGGCAACTACACCGCCGATGACCTGCGCGCCCGCGACGCCATCCTGGATCAGCTGGAGGCGACGGTAAAGCTGCTGTACCAGGACCTGGGGCTGCTGATGCGGGAACTGTCGGCCTGGACCGCGACGCGGGCCACGGCAGGAAGCGCGGCGGAGCCCGATAACGGCACGAGGAAGTCCGCCCCGCGCCCTGCGCCCGCTACGCGGCGCTGAACCTCGACCGCCGAATCCTCGCGGCGCCGCGCGCCATGTCCTAGTATGGCCAGACGAGCAGCAGATGCGACCCGCGGCGCTGCCGCGGCGATCGCCGCACCGGGCCGGCCCGGGATCTGCCGACCTCGAATGGAATCGAACAGGAGCCGACGTGAAGCGAAATCGAATGGCCTGGCTTGCCTCGCTGCTGCTGCCGATGCTGTGCGCCGGCCCGGCAAGCGGGCAGCAAGCCGATACCGCGGCCCAGGCCATTTCGGACGCCGTGCGCAGCGGCGAAACGCCATACCGGCCGTTGCCGGCCGAGGCGGTCGAAGCGGGCGCATTGGAGTCGGAGGAATGCCGCTCGCTGCGGGAACGGATCGCGGTCGCGCCCACCCGCGAGTACCAGGCGAACGGCCCGGAGATCGAGGACAGCCAGGGCACGACCTTCCCGGGCCTGACGCGGGAACGCCCGCGCCGGGAACTGGAACGGGCCTACCGCGACAACTGCCTGCGTTGACGGACTGCGGCGGCTATTGCCGCTGCGCCGGCTTGCTGAAGCTGCCGCCGGCCGCGGCCAGTTCTTCCAGCGACCGCGCCGGCTCGAAATCGGCGCCCAGGGTTTCCTGATAGCCGCGCAACGTCTGCACGACCTTGTCCAGCCCGACGGTGTCGGCATGGAACATTGGCCCGCCCCGATAGACCGGCCATCCATAGCCGTTGACCCAGATCACATCGATATCCGATGCGCGGATCGCCTTGCCCTCCTCCAGGATCTTCGCGCCTTCGTTGATCATCGGATAGAGACAGCGCTCCAGAATCTCCTGATCCGACACGGTGCGGCTGGTGCGGCCCTGACGCGCCGCGAACTCGCGGATCAACTGCTCGACCACCGGCGACGGCCGGGCGTTGCGGGCTTCGTCGTAGTCGTAGTAGCCGGCACCGGTCTTCTGCCCGCGCCGATCCATCTCGCACAGGATCTCGCGCAGGGTCGAGCCGGTCGACGTCTCGCGGCGCCACCCGAGGTCCAGCCCGGCGAGGTCGCTCATGGCGAACGGCCCCATCGGGAAACCGAATTCCACCAGCACGCGATCGACGTCCCAGGGTAGCGCGCCCTCCAGCACCAGCCTGTGCGCCTCGCGCTGGCGCTGTGCCAGCATCCGGTTGCCGACGAAGCCGGGGCATACGCCGACCAGTGCCGCGATCTTGCCGATCTTGCGCGCCAGCTCCATCGCGGTGCGGATCACCGGCCTGGAGGTCTTTTCCGCCCGCACCACCTCCAGCAGCTTCATCACGTTGGCGGGCGAGAAGAAGTGCAGCCCGATGACGGACTCGGGCCGCGATGTCGCCGAGGCAATCTCGTTCACGTCCAGTGCGGACGTATTGGTGGCCAGGATGGCACCGGGCTTCGCGATGCGGTCCAGCCGCGCGAACACCTCCTTCTTGACGTCCATGTTCTCGAACACGGCCTCGATGACCAGGTCGGCCTGGGACAGCGCTTCCATCTGCAATGCCGGGGTCAGCAGCGCCATGCGCCGCTCGATGTCGGTGGCGCTGATGCGCCCCTTCTTCGCCGTGTTCTCGTAGTTGCGGCGGATCGTGGCCAGGCCCCGGTCCAGTGCCTGCTGCGAGGTCTCGACGATGGTCACCGGATAGCCGGCGTTCAGGAAGTTCATCGCGATGCCGCCCCCCATCGTCCCCGCGCCGACGATGCCGATTGCGGCGACCGGCAGCAGCGGCGTCTCCGCGCCGATGTCGGGAAGGCGCCAGACCTCGCGCGAGGCAAAGAAATAGTGCCGCTGCGCCGCCGATTGCTCGCCCTTCAGCAGTTCGACGAACATTTCGCGCTCGCGCCGCAAACCTTCGTCGAAGGGCAGTTCGACCGCCGCCTCGATGCAGCGGATGTTGTACTCGGGCGCGAGGAAGCCGCGAAACCGCTTCGCGTTGGCACGGCGGAACTGTGCGAACAGCTCGGGCTTGCCCCGGGCAGCGGCGACACGGTCGTCGAGATCGCGCACGCGCCGCAGAGGGCGCCGTTCCGCCACGACCTGCCGGGCGAAGGCAATGGCCTCCTGCCGCAGCGAGGCGTCGTCGACGACCAGGTCGACCAGACCCATCTCGGCCGCCGCCGGCGCGGGCACATGCATGCCGGTGGTGACCAGCTCCAGCGCCCTTTCCACGCCTACCAGCCGGGGCAGCCGTTGCGTGCCGCCCGCGCCGGGCAACAGGCCCAGATTGACCTCCGGCAGGCCGCATGCCGCCGAGCGGGCCGCGACGCGATAGTGGCAGACCAGCGCCACTTCCAGGCCCCCGCCCAGTGCGGTGCCGTGGATGACGGCGATCACGGGCTTGGGCGAATCCTCGATGGCCGATTGCACCTCGGGCAAGGACGGCGGCTGGGGCGGCTTGCCAAACTCGGTGATGTCCGCGCCGGCGATGAAGGTCTTGCCGGCGCAGATCAGCACGATGGCCTGCACCGCGTCGTCCTCGACGGCCTGCCTGATTCCGGCGAGCAGGCCGGCACGCACGCCGGCGGACAATGCGTTGACTGGCGGGGCGTCGATGGTCAAGACGGCGATGCCGTCTTCAAGGGTGAGGTCGGTGACGGCGTTGAGGGTTGGCATGGTGTCTCCGTGTTTGATGGGCAAGTTGCTGGTCTGGCGCAATTGGGAGGACGTGGGCGTGGCGTGCGCTCGCTGGCCCTCTCCCCCGCCCCTCTCCCGCACGCGGGAGAGGGGAGAAAACCGTCGGAACTCGTGATGGCGATGGGCTTTCCCCCTCTCCCTCAACTCGCCCGCGCGCTGACGTCCTTCGCTATCGCCAGGAAGCGTTCCAGTTCGTCCCGGATACGCTTCTTGTTGTACTTGCCGACACTGGTCTTGGGAATGTCGCGCGTGATGGCCACGCGCGTAGGCAGCATCCACTTGGTGATGCGGCCGGCCTGCACGCCATGGACCTTCAGGAATTCGATCACGTCGACTTCGTCGGCCTGGAAGCCGGTGCGCACGCTGACCAGTGCCATCGGCCGTTCGCCCCAGACGGGATCGGGCACGCCGACCACCGTGGCCTCCTGGACGAAGTCGGCCATGGCGATCAGGTTCTCCAGCAGCACCGTGGGCACCATCTCCGCACCGCTGCGGATGACGTCCTTGATGCGGTCGGCAATGGTGATATAACCGTGCTCGTCGACCTTGCCGAGGTCGCCGGTATGCAGCCAGCCCCCGCGCCACAGCTCCGCGCTTTTCTCCGCGTCACGGAAGTAACGCTCCGTGGTCCAGGGCGCGCGCACCACGATCTCGCCGACGGTCTGGTCGTCGTGCGGCACCGGATTGCCGTCGCCATCGACCACCTCGACATCGACGCCGAGGATCGGCAGGCCGGCCTTGACCAGCAGCGCGTCGGTCTGCTCGCGATCCAGATCGACCAGGTCCTGCTTGATGAACGAACTGACGATGGTCGGCGCGGTCTCGGTCATGCCGTAGCCGGAGCTCATGCGGAACGACGGAATCAGCGCTTCGAGCTTCTTCTTCAATCCGAGCGGCAGCGCACCGCCGCCGACGTTGACGCGCACCAGGCTGCTGAGGTCGTACTTGTGCAGGTCCGGGTATTCCAGCAGCATGGCGGCGATGGTGGCGACAATGCCCACGGACGTCACCCGCTCGCGCTCGACCAGCTCGCAGAACCCCTGCACGGTGAAGGTGCCGTGCAGCACGATCTTGTGCGCGCTGTAGACCGCGACGAAGGGCGCGCCCCAGGCGTGGATGTGGAACAGCGGCGTATTGAGCAGCGGCACTGCGCCCTCGCCGAGCCGCACGCCCAGGCCATCGGCGATGTCGATGGACGGCGTGTTGGCAATCGCCTGCTGCGCCATCATATGGATGGTCATCAGGTACAGCTGCCGGTGCGTGAAGGTCGCGCCCTTGGGCTGCCCGGTGGTACCGGTGGTGTAGCAAAGCGTGGCGTTGGTGTCCTCGTGCAGCGCGGGCCAGTCGAAGCCGGCCGGCTGCCGGGCAAGCAGGTCCTCGTAGTGGATCAGTCCGGCGATGCGCGTGTCGGGCAGGCCTGGCTTGTCGGACATATAGACGAACTGCTGCACCACGTCCTTGATATGGTCGTAGATGCCTTCGACCAGCGGCAGCAGCACGTCGTCGAAGAAGATCACGCGGTCCTGCGCATGCCGGATGGTATAGACGATATGCTCGGGCGACAGGCGGACGTTGACGGGGTGCAGCGTGGCGCCCACGCCGGGCACCCCGAAGTAGAGTTCGAGATGGCGATGGGTGTTCAGCGCCATGGTGGCGATGCGGTCGCCGGGCTCGCCCGGGCTGCCGGCCGCGACATCGAGCTCGCCCGTCAATGCGCGAGCCAGCTGGCAGACCCGCCCGTACCACTCGCGCCAGGTGAAGCGGAAGTACTCGCCGCTGACGTGATTGCGGTAGACGATGCCCGTGCGCTCGGGATACATCCGCACCGGGCGCCGCATGATGGTCGTCAACAACAGCGGGTAATGGGTGCTGAACTCCGGATAGGTCCTCGCTTCCATCTTGTCTCCTGTCGTGAATGGCGGGCCGCGGCGTTCCTGGGCGCCCCTCTATCCTCTCCCCCGGCCCCTCTCTCACAAGTGGGAGAGGGAGGCAAACCGACAGCGCGTCGAACGCGCCCGTTTTTCTCCCCCTCTCCCGCCCCGCGGGAGAGGGGTTGGGGGAGAGGGTAGCGAGCCATCACCGGCCGGCGTCGCCCGGCCCTGGCTTGTCGGTGCCGGCACGCCAGACCTGCGCATAGCGCCGCAACCCGATCTCCAGCGGCACCGTTTCCAGCGACAGCATCTCCGTCACTGCGACCAGCCACGCCGGCCGCTCCCGCGCGCAAACTGTCACCGGCGTGTCCAGCGGCGATTGCTGCGCGGCGAGCATGGCAAAACTGGCTGCGTAGCCCGGCGGGCGCACATCGTTGGACAGCTCCGCCATGGCGTAGGGATCGGGCGGCGCCCACTGCCGCAGATCGGGCACCGGGATCGTCGGGTTGCTGGTGGTCCCGCCGCCGGTCAGGCCCGGCCCGTCCAGGATCAGCGCGCCGCGGATCGCTTCGGGCCGGGCCCCGGCCAGCAGCAACGCCACATAGCCGCCGATGCCCCGCCCTGCCACGGTACAGGGTCCCAGATGCGCGAGCGCGGCATCGGCGTCCGCCAGCAGCGTCTCGCAGCTATATCCCCCGCCGCGCGGCGCATCCGATTGCCCATGGCCGCAGAAGTCCAGCGCGAACACCGACCCCGGCCAATCCGCGTAGTGCCGCGGCAGAGAGGACGGCGAGCGCTCTCCCAATCCATGCAGCAACAACAGGGGCGGCCCCTGCCGCTCGGCGAGCCGATGCAGCGCCAGCCGCAGGCGGTGATGTCGCAGGGTGTGGCTCGACGGAAGTGTCATGCGCGAAGAAACTCCAGGATACGTTGCGCCGTTTCCCGCGGCTGCTCGATATGGATGAAATGGCCAACGTCGCGCATCCGGTGCACTTCGGTGTCGGGCGGGAAGTACGGCATCAGGTCGTCCGCGGTGGCATCCCACCCCATCGGCTCCTTCTCCGAGCCAAAGATCGCCAGCATCGGAATCGGAAAGCCCGGCAGGCGGTCGGTCATCCAGTGGGCCCGCATCGGGCCGAAGCCGCCCACGCCGATCATCGGATCGAGCTTCCAGCGCCAGCCGTCGGCATCGCGGCGCGCGCCGTGCGAGGCGATGTAGCAGAGCCACTCGTGATCGAGGCGCGGGTTCATCCTCGCCCTGCGCGTGGCGAGTTCGCGTAGTGTGCCGGGACGCCGCTCTCGCGCGCTGCCCTCGCGCCGCGAGTCGAGCCAGCGCGCCACGGCGGGCAACGTCAACGGCGACTTGCCGACCCGCACCGCGCCATCCTTGGCCGGGCTGCGGAACGGCAGGCCATCGATGGCGGCAAAGCGGGTGAAGCGGTGCGGCAGGGCCTGTACGGCGTGGACCAGCAGCGCGCCGCCCTTGCTATGGCCGATCGCGGGCAGCGGCGCGCGGTCGATGGAATCGGCGACGGCAAGGAGATCGCGCACGTCCGCCAGCCAGCTGTAGAGATCGGCGTGATCCGAGTCCCCATGGCCGCGCTGGTCGTAGGAGACCACCCGCAGCCCGGCATCCGCAAGCAGGGGCGCGAAGGTGTCGAAGGTGCGGGCGAAGTCCAGCGCGCCATGGACCAGCAGCACCGGCGGGGCATCCGGCTCGCCCCATTCGTGAACCGCCAGGCTGACGCCTCCCGCGTCTATCCGGCGCTGTCGATCCGGCGCTCTCGCGCCGGGATAGGTCCATGCCTCGCGGCATGCCGTGGCCTCGCTATCTTGCATGTCTCCGCCTTGCGCCGGCCTCCACGATGCATCGCAACGTCCCGGGGCCAGGCGTACGCCGATCGGACCTGGTCGGCGCGCAAGCTCGCAAGCGTGCCGCCTTCCCTGCCCTTTCGTGTTCTTGGTATGTTCCGATCGATCCTAGCACATCCAGCCGAACGCGCCAGCTGTCCGTTTATTGTGCGCCGCTTCCTCGCCGCCGGGCCGGCTTTCGCTCCGTACGCGAGATCTCATTTTCGTAAATTGCGTATTGACCCGCGCCGATGTCGCTCCTATAACGGACTGCACGGCCCGCAGAGGCCGGTGTAGACAGGAGACGGAAGTGGACGACCTCGAGACGTTCCGGCGGCAGGCGCACGCCTGGCTGCAGGCCAATTGCCCGCCCGAGATGCGGCAGCCCGTGCAGGACGATGACGACATCTGCTGGGGCGGGCGCAAGTTCCGCTTCCGCTCGCAGGCGCAGCGCCAGTGGCTCGAACGCATGGCCGAACGCGGCTGGACCGTGCCGGAGTGGCCGCGCGAATATGGCGGCGGCGGGCTGACCCGCGAGCAGGCCAAGGTGCTGCGCGAGGAAATGCAGCGGCTCGGCTGCCGCACCCCGCTGCAGAGCTTCGGCATCTCGATGCTGGGACCTGCGCTGCTCAAGTACGGCACGCAGGCGCAGAAGCAGCAGCATCTGCCCCCCATCGCGCGAGGCGAGATCCGCTGGTGCCAGGGCTACTCCGAGCCCAATGCCGGCTCGGACCTGGCCGCGCTGCAGACACGCGCCGAGGACCGCGGCGATCATTTCGTCGTCAACGGCCAGAAGATCTGGACCTCCTACGCCGACAAGGCCGACTGGATCTTCTGCCTGCTGCGCACCGATTTCGCGGCGCAGAAGCACACCGGCATCAGCTTCCTGCTGTTCGACATGGAGACGCCGGGCGTCACCACCCGGCCCATCGTGCTGATCTCCGGCAAGTCGCCCTTCTGCGAGACCTTCTTCGACAATGTGGTGGTGCCGCGCGACCAGCTGGTCGGCGAGATCCACGGCGGATGGGAGATCGCCAAATACCTGCTGACGCACGAGCGCGACATGATCAGCGCCATCGGCAGCCGTGGATTTCGCCAGCCGCTGGGCCAGCACGCGGCTCGGATCATCGGCACCGACGAAGCCGGGCGCCTGGACGATCCCATGCTGCGGGCGCAAATCGCCCGCTTCGAAATCGACGAGGCCGCATTCGGCTTCGCCGGCGAACGGGTGCGCGACCTTGCCCGTCAGGGGGACGGCATCGCGGCCTTCTCCTCCGTGCTCAAGTACTACGGCGCCGAACTGAACAAGCGGCGTCATGAACTGCTGATGTCGGCCGGCGGCAGCGACGCGCTGGAATGGGAGAGCGAGCGCAGCCGCCAGGGTGCGACCGCACGGGCATGGCTGCGCACCAAGGCCAACTCCATCGAAGGCGGCACCAGCGAGATACAGCTGAACATCGTCGCCAAGCGCATTCTCGGCCTGCCCGGCGCCTGACCAGACGCCCACGCAGTCTCCCGCCAGCCCGTCCCGAGGACAGTCAATGGCCATCGTATTGACCGATACGCAGCAGATGCTGCGCGACAGCGCGCTGACGTTCCTGCGCGAGAACGCCCCGATCCGCGCGCTGCGCGCCATGCGCGACGCCGGCGACGAAACCGGCTTCTCCCGTGCGCTGTGGCAGGGCTTTGCCGACCTGGGCCTGGCCGGCGTGCTGGTGCCGGAGCGCTGGGGCGGCAGCGAGCTTGGCGCGGTCGAGGCCGGCGTGGTCATGGAGGCCATCGGCAGGACCCTCGCGCCCTCGCCGTTCCTGTCCACCGCCGTGCTCGGCGCCTCCCTGCTGACCGCCTGGGGCACGGAGGCGCAACGCGACGCCTTGCTGCCGGAAATCGCCAGCGGGCGCCACCTGACCGCGCTGGCGCTGGACGAAGGCGCGCGGCATCGCCCCTCGCGCGTCGATACCCGCGCCACGCCGCTCGCGGACGGCTACCACATTGACGGCTGCAAGCAGTTCGTGGTCGATGGACATGTTGCCGACACGCTCATCGTGGCGGCGCGCACTGGCCACGACGATGGCATCACGCTGCTGCTGGTGCCGCGGGGCACGCCCGGCGTGGCGGTCGAGCGGGTCGTGCTCGCCGATGCCTCGCAGGCAGCGCGCATTGCCTTCGACAATGTGGTGGTCCCCCACAGCGCCGTACTCGGCGCGCCGGGCGAGGGGGCGCCGATGCTCGAGCGCGCGCTTGATCTTGGCCGCGCCGTGCTGTCCTCGGAACTGCTGGGCATCGCCGACGAGGCCTTCACGCGCACGCTTGCCTATCTGAAGGAGAGACGCCAGTTCGGCCGCATCATTGGCGAATTCCAGGCCTTGCAGCACCGCGCCGCGCACCTGTTCACCGAGATCGAACTGACGCGCGCGGCCGTGCTCGGCTGCCAGCAAGCGCTCGATCGCCGCCCGCCCGACGGACCTGATGCATTGGCCTCGATGGCGAAGGCCCGTGCCGGTGACACCGCGACCCTCGCCGTGCAGGAGGCCGTGCAGATGCACGGCGGCATCGGCATGACCGACGAGTTCGAGATCGGCTTCTTCATGAAGCGCGCCCGCACCGCGCAGGAGTGGCTCGGCGACTCGCTTTTCCATGCCGATCGATGGGCGCGATTGCGGGGCTACTAGCGCGCCGTCTTCGCAGTGCAACAGCCGCCTCCGGGAAATTCACTAGCGCCCTGGCGGCATCGCAGGTTGTCAAGGGTTCGAACGATTAGTATGCTGGACTCGGTGATGCGCGGCGCAGGCGAGCAGCAGTGCAAGCGCCGCCGCGCAACATCCGTCGCGCATCAGAACCGCTGCATTCCCCGTGCAAATAACCCGCATGCCACCCCAGCGCAATGCGGGAACAGGAGACAGCATGGCCGGAGCATCAGCAAGAATCGTGAAGGCGGTATCTCCGTTCGCGATACGCGCGGGGAGCCGTTCGATGCGCCTGCACCCACCGCGCAAACGGTGCCGCCCCGGGCCCGCGGCGTGCCGTGCCGGGGATTGACATGAGCGCCTACCTCGCACGCCGCCTGCTGGCGCTGCTGCCCACCCTGCTGTTTGCCAGCATCATCGTGTTCTCCATCGTGCGTCTGGTGCCTGGCGATGTGGTGGACCTGATGCTCAGCCAGAACGACATCAGCGCCGATGCCCGCACCCGCGACGAACTGATGGCGCTCCTCGGGCTGGACCAGCCCATCTGGCGCCAGTACCTGCACTGGATCGGCAATATCGTGCTGCGCGGCGACCTTGGTGTGTCGCTATGGCAGCAGGAGCCGGTGCTGCGGATGGTGGCGGACCGCATCCCGGTCACGCTGTCGCTCGGCCTCATCGCGCTGGTGGTGGCGTTGTCCGTCGCGCTGCCGATCGGCGTGCTGTCCGCGATCCGGCAGGACAGTGCGGCGGACTACCTGGCCCGCTCGTTCTCCATCCTGATGCTGGCGGTGCCAAGCTTCTGGCTCGGCACGATGGTGATGGTGTTTCCGTCGGTGTGGTGGGGCTGGTCGCCCGAAGTCCGCTTCGTGCCGTTCCGGGAAGACCCCGTGCAGCACGTGCGGCAGATGCTGGTGCCGGCGATCGTGCTGGGCATGTCACTGTCGGCAATCACCATGCGGATGACGCGCACCATGATGCTGGAGGTGCTGCGGCAGGACTATATCCGCACGGCCTGGGCGAAGGGACTGAACGAACGGATGGTGATCCTGCGGCATGCGCTGCGCAACGCCCTGATCCCCGTGGTCACGCTGGTCGGCCTGCAGGCGCCGCTGCTGATCGGCGGTGCCGTGATCATCGAGCAGATCTTCGCGCTGCCAGGCATGGGGCTGCTGCTGCTCGATGCGGTGCACCAGCGCGACTATCCCATCATCACCGGGGTGTTTCTCGTCGTCGGCGTGGCGGTGATGCTGATCAATCTGCTGGTCGACCTGAGCTACGGCCTGTTCGACCCGAAAGTGAGGCATCGCTGATGGCCCGCTCCGCCACCTCCCCTTCCGCGCTCGCCGCAGTCGCACCGGCGGCGGAGCCCGTCACGACGGCCCGCCGCTGGCCCGGTATCGCGGCCGTGCGCCGGCTGTTTCGCGAAAAACCGCTCGGCGCGGCCGGCGCCGTGATCTGCGCCCTCTTCCTCTTCTGCGGCGTCTTCGCCGACGTGCTCGCACCCTACGGCGTCAACGAAATCAACATGCTGCAGCGGCTGCAGGCGCCCTCGTGGGAACACCCGTTCGGCACCGACAACCTCGGCCGCGACATGCTGTCGCGCTGCCTGCACGGGGCCCAGCTGTCGGTGGTGATCGGCCTGTCCGCCGCCACGCTGGCCACCGCGGTATCGGTGCTGCTCGGCATCCTGACGGGCTATCTGGGCGGCAAATTCGATCTGGTCACGCAGCGCTTTGTCGACGCGTGGATGAGCTTTCCCGACCTCGTCATCCTGATCGTCGTGGTATCGGTGCTGGGGCCCGGCAGCTGGCAGATCGTGGTGACCCTCGGGCTGCTGCTCGGCATCGGCGGCTCGCGCATCGTGCGCAGCGCGGTGGTCTCCGTGCGCGAGAACATGTACGTCCATGCCGCGCAGTCGATGGGCGCCTCGACCTCGCGCATCCTGTGGCGCCATATCCTGCCCAACGTCCTGCCGCCGGTCATCGTGCTGTTCACCACCCGGGTCGGCACGGCGATCCTTGCCGAATCCGGGCTGTCCTTCCTTGGCCTGGGCGTTCCGCCGCCTGCCCCCACCTGGGGCGGCATGCTGTCCGGCGACGGGCGCACCTTCATGTTCCAGGGACCCTGGCTCGCCCTCGCGCCGGGCGCGTGCCTGACCGTCGTGGTCTACGCGATCAATGTCTACGGCGATGCGCTGCGGGACCTGCTCGATCCCCGCATGCGTGGCTCGCGCTAGCCACCGCGACCGCGGCGCGGAAACGCGCGCCGCTGCCCGAATTTCCGCCAGCGAGTTTCGCGGCAACAAGAACGACAGGAGACAGCGATGAAGCAGAAGCACCGTACTGCCCGCAGCCTGGCAACGCTGGCGGCAAGCGTGGCCGCAACCGCCATGCTCGCGCTGCACCCCGGCCCCGCCCACGCGCAGGGCCAGCCGCAGGCGCCCCGCTATGGCGGCACGGTGGAGATCGGCTCGGTGTACCCCACCATCTCGGCATTGTCCTGGGATCTGGCCGACTGGAACTGGAAGCAGAACTACGACACCGGACAGGTCTACGAACATCTCTTTGCCGCGGACCTGAGCAAGGCAAAGCGCAATGGCGGCAAGTATGCGTTCCAGGCCGATGCCTGGCTGCCCGAGGATGCGATCCGCGGCGAACTGGCCGAGTCGTGGAAATGGATCGACCCGCTGACGCTGGAGGTCAAGCTGCGCAAGGGCGTCACGTTCCCTGCCAAGCCCGGCGTGATGGAGGCGCGCGAGCTGGTGGCCGAGGACGTGGTGTTCAGCTATACGAGACAGGAAGCGAGTCCGAAGAAGATCCCGACCTACTTCGATCACCTGAGCAAGGTCGAGGCCGCGGACAAGCACACGGTGTTGTTCCGCTTCAAGGAGTTCAATGCGGAATGGGACTACCGCTTCGGCTGGGGCTACTACTCCGGCATCATGCCCAGGGAGGTGGCGACGGCCGGCGCGGCCAACTGGAAGCACGTCAACGGCTCCGGCCCCTTCACGCTGACCCAGTTCGTCCAGGGCAATTCGACCACCTACGACAAGAACGCCAACTACTGGGACAGCGAGCGCATCGGCGGCAAGGAGTACAAGCTGCCCTTCGTCGACAAGGTGGTGCTGCGCACCATCAAGGACGAGGCCACCCGCAACACCATGCTGCGCACGGGCAAGCTCGACATCATGGAAGGCCTGCGCTGGACCGCCGTGGAGGAGTTGAAGCGCAGCGCGCCGCAACTGCAATGGTCGCGCTGGCTGTCCTATACCGGCCAGTACCTGGCGCTGCGCGTCGATACCAAGCCCTTCAACGATATCCGGGTCCGGCGCGCGCTGAACATGGCGGTCAACAAGCAGGAGATCGTCAAGCAGTACTACGGCGGCAACGCGGAGCTGTTCGCCTATCCGCAGCATCCGGACTATGGCGGCTATTACGAGCCGCTCAGCGCAATGCCCGATAGCGTGAAGGAGCTGTTCACCTACAACCCCGACAAGGCGCGCAAGCTGCTGGCCGAGGCCGGCTATCCGAAGGGCTTCACCTTCAAGGTGCAGGTCTGCGCCTGCAACCAGGACCACATGGAATTGCTGCCGCTGATCGCCGCCTACCTGCAGCAGGTCAACGTGAAGATCGAGGTCCAGCCGATGGAGTACGGCGCCTTCCTGTCGGCCATGACGACCAGGACCAATGCGCCGGGCTACCTGATGAGCAATGGCCATACCAATCCCACCACCACCATCCGCAAGAGCTTCGTCAGCGGCCAGGTGTGGAACGCGGCCCAGTGGAAGGATCCGAACTTCGACAAGCGCGTCGAGCAGGCCTTCGAGATTCGCGATACGGGCAAGCGCCAGGAGGCGCTGCGCGCGCTGACCCGCGAGATCGTCGACCAGGCCCCGTATATCTGGCTGCCCACGCAGTATGTCTACACCGCCTGGTGGCCGTGGGTGAAGAACTATGGCGGCGAACTGCGGGCCGGCGCGGTCCGGCCCGGGCCGATCTATGCGCGGCTATGGATCGACCAGGAGATGAAGAAGAAGATGGGCTTCTGACCCGGATGCCCGGGAAACCCGCCCTGCCATGCCTGACGAGGAGCCAGCGATGACGCAGCCCATCCTGCAGGTCCGTAACCTGACCACCCGCTTTCGCACCGATCGCGGTGTGGTGACCGCGGTGGATCGGGTGTCGTTCGACGTCGCGCCCGGGGAGACGCTTGCCATCGTCGGCGAGTCCGGCTCCGGCAAGAGCGTGACCGCGCTCTCCATCCTCGGCCTGATCCCTCGACCGGCCGGTTCCATCGACGAAGGAGAGATCCTGTTCGATGGCAAGGACCTGCTCAAGCTCGATGCACCCGGCATGCGTGCGATCCGCGGCAACCGCATCGCGATGATCTTCCAGGAGCCGATGTCGTCGCTGAACCCGGCGCTGACCATCGGCAAGCAGATCGCGGAGCCGATCCGCCTGCACCGCGGCCTGCCCTGGAAAACCGCGCTCGGCATGGCGACCGAACTTCTCGGCCAGGTGCAGATACCGGAGCCGGCCAGCCGTCTGGGCGCGTACCCGCATCAGTTCTCCGGTGGCATGCGCCAGCGGGCGATGATCGCCATGGCGCTCGCGTGCCGGCCACAGTTGATCATTGCCGACGAACCGACCACCGCGCTGGATGTCACGGTGCAGGCGCAGATCCTGGACCTGCTGCAGGATCTCGCCCGACGCACCGGCACCGCACTGATCCTGATCACCCACGATCTCGGCGTGGTTGCACGCTATGCCGACCGCGTCGCGGTGATGTACGGCGGCCGCCTGGTCGAGATGGCATCCGCCGAAGCGCTTTACCGCGCGCCGCGCCATCCCTATACGCGCGGGTTGATGGCGTGCGTGCCGAGGCTGGATGGCGACACCAGCCAGCCGCTGGTGCCTATCGAGGGGCAGCCGCCCGACCTTACCGCGTTGGGGCCGGGTTGCGCATTCCGGCCCCGCTGCCCGCTCGCACAGGCGCGCTGCGCCACGGTGCGTCCCGCCCTGCAGGATGCCGCCGGGCCGAAAGGCGATTCCCGTCACCTGAACGCCTGCCACCTGCAGGAGATCGCATGACCGCCACCCTCGACATCGAAGCGAGCACCGCTACCCCGCCTTCGGTGGCCACCGCCATCGAGCCCGCCCCCCGGCCGCAGCCGGGCCGCGAGATTCTCCGCGTGCAGGATCTGAAGGTGCATTTTCCCGTCACGCGCGGCGTGCTGGTCAAACGCCGGACCGGATCGGTCAAGGCGGTCGACGGCGTATCGTTCACGCTGCGTCAGGGCGAAACGCTCGGACTCGTCGGCGAGAGCGGATGCGGCAAGTCGACCACCGGCCTGGCGATCCTGAAGATGCTGGAAACCAGCGGGGGACGCATTACCTACGACGGTACCGACCTGGCCTCGATGGACCGCGCCCAGGAGCGGCACTTCCGCCGCAGCGTGCAGATGGTCTACCAGGACCCGTTCGGCTCGCTCAATCCCCGCATGCGGGTGCGCGACCTGGTCGCCGAACCGCTCGAGATCCACGGCCTTGCCGGCGACCGCGAGGCGACGCGGGCCCGTGTGGCGGAGCTGCTGGAAATGGTCGGACTGCTGCCCTACATGGCCGACCGCTACCCCCATGAGTTCTCGGGCGGCCAGCGCCAGCGCATCGGCATCGCCCGCGCACTGGCGCTCAAGCCCGCGGTGATTGTCTGCGACGAACCGGTCTCGGCGCTCGACGTCTCCATCCAGGCCCAGGTCGTCAACGTCTTCATGGCGCTGCAGCGCCGGCTCGGGCTGTCCTATCTGTTCATCGCCCATGACCTTGCCGTGGTCCGGCATATCAGCGACCGCATTGCCGTGATGTACCTGGGCCGTATCGTCGAGATCGCGGACCGGGACGCGCTCTATGCGCGCCCCCGTCATCCCTACACACAGGCGCTGCTGTCAGCGGTGCCCGTCGCCAACGTGCAGACCGAGCGCTTGCGCAAGCGGATCGTGCTGCGCGGCGAGGTGCCGAGCCCGCTGAATCCGCCGGCCGGCTGCCGCTTTCATACGCGCTGTCCCGCGGCGATGGAGCACTGCCGCAGTCAGGAGCCGGACTTGCGCGATCATGGCGACGGGCAGATGGTGGCCTGCCATCTTTACGACTAGCCAGGCTGACCTGTCGACGCCGCCATCTCTCCCTACTGCAGCTTGACGTTGGTGCCGGCCGCCGGGGAGGGTCGCCAGGAAGCGGGCGGATTCCGTTTCAGAAAACGACTCAGTCACCGTCCCCGAGCTCATAGGGACTGTCGATATGCAGCGCGCGGATGTGCATTCGCCGGAGTCGTTGCATCTCGGCCGCCTCAATGTGCTTGACAACAACATCTGGTACGGAACCGAAGCGGTCGGTGAGCACATCGAGCACTGCCATCCGCATGGCACTGGTCGAACCTTCCTCACGCCCCTCCACGCGTCCCTCCACGCGTCCCTCCACGCGCCCTTCCTCCAGTCCCTTCTGCCGCACCTCCTCAGTCCAACGCTCCACTCCCATTGAAATTTCCATCTTCAGGTCCTCCAAGGTTTCAACGTCTGGAAGCTTCATTTCAGGCATATTTCGCCGCACTGTTGCACACATCCACAACGCGAAGGTCCGCCGCAAGTCGCAATTGTTTTCCATGAACTCCCTCACATGCTCAACAAGGTTAGACAACATTTTGGGAGTAGAGCACTGCTCCATCTGCACGACCGCGGCGAACAGGTTCCGCATCCTCGCCAGCTTTGATTTCGGGTAGCGGCTCTGGTCGATCAGCTTGAACGCCGACTGCAGCCGGTAGCGGGCCGCCCTTCCCTTCATCACGGGAATCATCCGGGACAGGTCGGTCGGCACGCCCCAGCGCCGCTTTCCCGTGTAGATCACGATGGGCAGCACAGGCGGCAACTGCTGGTGGGGCTGGACCTCTTTCCCATTGACCAGGTCCTGATACAGCAGCGATACGTAGTTGGCGATGCGCACCGCCATGAAATAGGGAGCGCTGCTCTGGAATTCGATCAGCAGGTACAGGTAGACCCATTCGCTGTCGGCGCGCACGCGCCAGACGACGTCACTGAGCCGTTGCCGCAGGTCGTCGGTGACGAAGGAGCAGGGCACCTTCTGCAAGGTGCTGAAGTCCAGCTGGCGCAGCCAGCGGTCCGGGATGAACCCGCGCACCAGATCGCGCACGAGCTCGGGGTGGGAGAACAGCAGCTTGTAAGAGGCATCGGTCTCTTGTGCCATGGCGCCATCCGGAAAGGAAGTGTTTGTCGAACAGCGTGATCTTCCGGATCGAGCGGTCCACGTGCTTTAGGTTCTCGACGGGAACTGTCAAGAGGCTGTAACGCCGCGCGGGGAAGCTATCGCAACGGCTCGCACTCGTCCGACAGCAACCCCATCAGCAACGGCCGCACGAACAGCGCCGCGGCATTCTCGGCAGTGGCATCGCGCACCCAGCGGCGCAGCTCGACCGCGGCGTTGATCATGCCGTTGACCTGCAGCGTGGCGATGGTCTGGTCCAGCGGACGGATCGAGCCGTCCTGCATGCCCTGCACCAGGAAGCGGACGTAGCGCGCCGACAGCCGGTTCATGGTCTGCATCTTTTCCTTGCGCATGTCCTCGGGCAAGGCGCCATAGATGGTCAGTCGCAGCAGCGGCCCCTGGCTGGAGAACTGGTAGTGGACCAGCGCGCGGGCGACCGCGCACAGCTTGTCCCAGCCGGTTCCGCCGCCGTTCTCGACCAGCGTCTGCGTGTTCCGGATGACGTCGAACATCCGGTCGATGCACGCGCCGATCAGCTCGTCCTTGTTCTCGTTGTGGTGGTAGAACGCGCCCTTGGTCAGGTTCAGTCGCGCGGAAATGCGGTCAGCCGACGCACCGCGATAGCCCTGCTCGTTGAGCAGTTCCGTGGCAGCGCGAAGGAACGCCTGTTGCGTGGTCTCCGGCTCGTTCAGCGCCGGCAGCAGCGCCGCAGTGTCCAGTGTTGCCTGCCACTGGGCCGACGCAGAGCCGATGCCGTGCAGCAGCACGTCGATCATGGTGTCGGCGACCTTCGGGTAATCCTCGGCCTCGTAGCGGTCCAGCCACAGCATCGCACCGCTTGTCAGCGACAACAGCAGATGGGCGCGGGCGCTGAGCCGACTGCGCTGCTCCGGCTCGGAAGGGACGCTGTCGCGCAGCAGCCGCCTGATCTGCCGGAACATGTCGTTGTAGGCGCCGAAAGCGATCTGGGCATGGCCCTCAGGCAGCGAGCGGATTTCCCGAAAGCTCATCAGCTCCGGCCGCTCCCCGGTCGCCGTGCGGGCCAGGCGGGCGAAGTACAGCCGGATGAAGGCGGCCACGCGGCCGGCGACCGTGGCCTCCGAGGCGGCCTGCGCCGCGATGCCGGCCATCTCGTCGATCGCCCGCAGCAGGCAAGCCACGACCAGATCTTCCTTCTTGCGATAGTAGTAGGTGACACTGTTGGTGCTGAGCCCAACGTCCTGCGCGACGTCGGCGAGCGTGGTGCCGCGCACGCCCTGGCGGTTGAAACGCGCCGCCGCGGCGTCCAGGATGGCCTCGCGCTTTTCGACATAGCGGCGCGTGGGGCGGGCTTCCAGAGATTCGTTGAGCATGGGTTCGGCGCGAGGGACACCATTGCGCGGCACGAGTCCGATCGCCAGACTCGATTTTCCAAGCCGCTGATGTTCATTCTATGCCGAGCGCAGGACATCGCATCGACTATGGCGGAATACCCGACCAACGCGCTGGTCCCCGCCATACCGGAGGCACGAAGAAAACCGCAAGCCGGCGCCCCTCGCCGCGCCGGGTGGTTCCGGACCAGCTGGTACTGCCCTGCGCCCGATGGCCCGGATCATGCATCGCGATGCCCTGTTCGCGGGAATTCCCCCGCGGCACCGCACTGGAGGATCAGCAGATGAGTATCTTTGGCGAAATCCTGAACAGATTGCGCGGCAAGGCGCGCCCGACGTCGCAAGCATCGCAGACCCAGGCGTCCGGCCAGCCGGCGACCCAGACGCAGGGGGCACCGGCAGGCGCTCCGGCGCAAGGCGCGGGTCAGGGTACGACCCAGGCCCAGCCGTCCCCGACCGCGCCAGTGGCAGCGGGCGCTACCGCATCGGCCGGCGGCGCCGCGGCCGCGGGCGCCAATGCCGCACCACAGGCGCCGCTGTCCGAAGTGGACGTGGAGAAGATCATGGACGATCTGGTCGGTGAGAGCGGCCAGAAGCTGAACTGGCGCACCTCGATTGTCGACACCATGAAGGCCCTGGGCATCGACAGCAGCCTGGACCACCGCAAGGAGCTGGCGCGCGAGCTGCAATATACCGGCGACATGAACGACTCCGCCGCCATGAACGTCTGGCTGCACAAGCGCGTGATGAAGGAGCTGGCCGCCAACGGCGGCAGGCTGCCGCCGGAGCTGCGCGACTGAGGGCAGCCGGTCCCTGCCGTTCGTGCGGCGGCGGGCCTGGGCAGGTGACGCAGGAAATCCTGCTCAGGCCCAGCTGGTCTCGGGGTCCAGCGGATACACCGGGTGCTGCACGTGCTGGAACGGAAACCGCTCATAGCGAGAACTGGTTACCCCTTCCCCATCGCACTCGACCACCCCACGCGCGATGGGGACAAACACCGGCCGGCAATACATGCGCGACTTCAGCAGCAGGAAGCGCGCCTGATGCGGATCGACGCCGATATGCGTGAAGATGCCCAGGTCCCAATGCTCCTGCGGCGTTTCCACGATGACGATCTGCGCCGCGCCGATATCCAGCAGCGCGCTGCGTCCCATGCGGATGCGCTGCCCGGTATAGGTGGGTCCGCTGATCACGTATTCGCCGTCGCCCAGTGCCGCGACCTTGCCGGTCAACGGCCGCGATTCCGGATAGACACCGAGCTGGGTCAGCGCCACCTTGTCGCCCACCGGCAGCGTCACGGTCGCGCCGATACCGGCGGCGATCAGCGCCGCTACCGCCTCGGGATCGCAGACCGGTCCCACCGCAATTCCGCGCAGGCCCTGCGCCAGCGCTTCGTGCAGCACGGCCATGTTGTCGCAGGTGCCGCCCGACATGCAGTTGTCGCCGTGATCGAGCAGCAGCACCGGTCCCTGCCCCGGCTCGTCGGCGAGCGCGGCTGCGCGCGCGATGGAGGCGGACAACGGTTCGCTCTCGTAGACAAAGCCGGCACGGTCGTCCCAGATACCTTGGGCGATCCGCTGCGCCACCGCATCGGCAGCCGCGCCATCCCCGTCGCCGACCACGATCACGCTCAGGCACGGCGCGGCGATGTCGGCCAGACCGAAGCCGGCCAGTACCGACACCGCCAGCATGCCCTCCGCTTCCGCCCGCCTCGCCGCCTCGACGGCGCGATGCATGGCGCCCTGGTCGGTGCGGCTGCACAGTGTATGCGTCAGCAGGGGCAGCCGCCGCCACGCCACCACCGGCCGGCTGCGTCCCGCCAGCTGGTCGAGCAGCAGGCGCCCGGCGTGCTCTCCCGCCTCGTACATGTCGACGTGCGGATAGGTCTTGAAACTGACCGCCACGTCGACATGGTCGATCAGCTTCTGCGTGATATTGCCGTGCAGATCGAGGGCGACCGCGACGGGCACGTCCGGCAGCACCGCCCGTAACCGCTCCAGCAGATCGCCCTCGCCGTCGTCGCTGTTCTCGGCGACCATGGCGCCGTGCAGGTCCAGCATCACCGCGTCGCAGCCGGGCGCCGCCTCGATGATCGCATCGCACAGCGCGGTATAAGCCTGCGCGGCAACGCGCCCGCTGGGATTGGCGCCGGCAATCACCGGCACGACGATATCGGCGCCGGCGGCCTCGGCCAGGTCGATGAAGGCACCGGCGGCCGTGCGCGTACCCCTGGCGGCCCGGTAGCCGTCCTCGCCATAGCGGGGGTCGAACGAGGCCAGCGGCGTCGGCACCGGCGAAAAGGTATTGGTTTCGTGGTTCAGGCGGGCGATCAGGATCTTCATGGCCGGGAGCTCGGATGCGGGATGGTCGCGGACAACTCAACGGGCGGCGTCGAGCATGGCGTGCAGCAGCACGTTCGCTCCCGCCTCGAGATGCTCGGGCCGCGCGTCCTCGATCTCGTTGTGGCTGATGCCGTCCTTGCAAGGCACGAAGATCATTGCGGTGGGCGCAACCCGGGCCAGGTAGACCGCGTCGTGCCCGGCGCCGCTGACCACGTCCATCGCCGACAGCCCGAGCGACGCGGCGCCGTCGCGCACCGCGTTCACCAGCCGCGGCTCGAACGGTTGCGGCGGGAAGTACACCACCTGGCTGATCGCGATATCGACGCCGGTGCGCTGCGCGATGGCGGCGCCGGTCTCGCGCAGCGCGGCGTCCATGGCGCCCAGCACGGCGTCGTCCGGCGCCCGCATGTCCACCGTCATGGTGACCTTGCCCGGGATGACGTTGCGCGAATCCGGATGGACCGAGAGGCAGCCCACCGTACCGCGGCCGTGCGGCCGGTGTTCCAGCGCGATCCGGTTCACCGCGCCGACCAGTTCGGACGCCGCCAGCAGCGCGTCGCGGCGCAGCGCCATCGGCGTCGGTCCCGCATGCGCCTCCATGCCGGTCAGCACCACGTCATACCAGCGCTGTCCCAGCGCGCCCGTGACCACGCCGATCACCGTGTCGTTGGCCTCCAGCACCGGCCCCTGCTCGATATGGGCCTCGAAATAGGCGCCGACCGGCCGGCCACCGACTTCCTCGCCGCCGTCGTAGCCGATCCCGCGCAAGGCGTCGCCGACGCTGATGCCGTCGCGATCCGTCTGCTTCAGCACATCATCGAGCGCGAACTCGCCGATAAAGGCGCCGGAGCCCATCATTACCGGCACGAAGCGGGAGCCTTCCTCGTTGGTCCAGACGGCCACTTCCAGCGGCGCCTGCGTGCGCACGCCGGCGTCGGCAAGGGTGCGCAGCACCTCCAGCCCCGCCAGCACGCCATAATTGCCGTCGAACTTGCCGCCGGTGGGCTGCGTATCGATATGGCTGCCGGTCATCACCGGCGGCAGCGTCTCGTCCCGCCCCGCCCGGCGGGCGAAGATATTGCCGATGGCATCGACGCGGATCGTGCAGCCGATCGCCTTCGCCTCGGCGATGAAGAAGTCGCGCCCCAGCCCGTCGAGCTCCGTCAGCGCCAGCCGGCACACCCCGCCCTTCGGGGTGGCGCCGATCTGCGCGAGCCGCATCAGCGAGTCCCACAACCGCTTGCCATCGACCCGCAACGATCGCAGATCGGAGACGCCTGTGGCCGTGTCCAGCATTGCGCTTGCCTGTGTGCTCATGATGATGGTTCCTGCTCCCTGCTGTCTGTCTGGATTCCGTTGTGCCGCTCAGGCGGCCAGCCCCACGCCAAGGTAGCGGTCCTTGACCGCCTCGTCGGCGATGAAATCGGCATTGCTTCCGGTATAGACCACCGCGCCCTGCTCGATGATCACGTGGCGGTCGGCCAGCTGGGTGCAGACCTCAAGGTTTTGCTCGACCAGCAGGATCGGCACGCCGGCCGCCCGGATCTGCTTGAGCTGCGCGACGATCTCCTCGACGATCACCGGGGCCAGGCCCTCCACCGGTTCGTCCAGCATCAGCAGACGCGGGTGATTCATCAGCGCGCGGCCGATCGCCAGCATCTGCTGTTCGCCGCCCGACAGATTGGCGCCGCTGTTGCGCCGGCGCTCCCGCAGGCGGGGAAAGATCCGGTAGACGTCGTCCAGCTGCCAGGGCGACTCGCGCCGCGCCCCGAGCTTCAGGTTCTCCTCGACCGTCAGCAGCTTGAAGATGCCGCGGTGTTCGGGCACGAAGCACAGTCCCTGCGCCGCGATGCGATGCGGGGCGAGGCCGGCGATATCGCGGCCGTGGAATACGACGCGTCCCTGCCGAGGCGCGACGATGCCGGCGATGGCCTTCAGCGTGGTGGACTTTCCCGCGCCATTGCGCCCCAGCAGCGTGACCAGTTCGCCCTCGCCCACCGTCAGGGACACCCCTTGCAGCACGTGGCTCTTGCCGTAGTAGCCGTGTATGCCTTGCACCTCGAGCATCATCGCTGGCCTCCGGTGATCATGTTGCCCAGATAGGCGGCGCGCACACGCGGGTCGCCGCGCACCATGTCGGGCGGGCCTTCCATCAGCACCTTGCCCTGCTGCATCACCGTGATGGTGTCGGAAATGTCCATCACGATGTCCATGTTGTGTTCGATCAGCACCACCGTATGATCCTCGGCCAGCCCGCGGATCAGCCGCTTCATCGCGCCCAGATCGTCGACGCCCATGCCGGAAGTCGGCTCGTCGAGGAAGATCGCGCGAGGCCGGGCGGCAAGCGCCATGCCGACTTCCAGCCGTCGCTGCTGGCCGTGGGACAGCGCCGCGGCCGCCGTATCGGCGACCCGCTGCAACTCCAGCCGGGCGAGCACCTTGTCGACCGTGTCGTCACAGGCCAGGTCGCCCACGGGCCGCCGCCAGCAGTTCATCGCCCGCCGCGGCGCGGTCCCCAGCGCCGCCAGCCGCAGGTTCTCGCGCACCGGCAGGCTGGGGAACAGGCTGGTCACCTGGAACGAGCGCGCGATGCCGCGCTGCACGCGCTGGTAGTCGGTTTCGCCGGTGACATCGGCACCGTCGAACACGATGCGCCCGCTGGTAACGCTGCGGGTGCCGGTCAGCATGTGAAACAGCGTGGTCTTTCCCGCGCCGTTCGGGCCGATCACCGAATGCACCGTACCGGGCATCACGCGCAGGTCGACCCCGCCCAGCGCCATGAACTTGCCGTATTGCTTGACCACGCCGGTCGCTTCGAGGATGGGTGCGGTCATGCGCGCTCCTCGTGGGCCTGGGCGGCGCCGTCAGGCTTCGGTCCGATCGCGGGCTGCGTCGCCCGCAGGCCCAGTACCCGTGCCCACAGCGTCGTTCCCAATCCCCACAGGCCGCGCTGCATGAACAGGCTGACGGCGATCAGCAGGAAGCCGAGCAGCATCAGCCAGCGCGGCCACAGGGTCGACAGCCAGTCCGACAGCAGCACATAGAAGGCCGCGCCCAGCACGGAAGCGAAGACGTTGGCGGTGCCGCCGATGACCGTCATGATCAGGATCATCTCGCTGATGTGGTAGTCGATATTGGCCAGCGGCGCGATGCCGGTCAGCATCGCGTGCAGTCCGCCGGCAAGGCCCGTCACCGCACCGGAGATGACGAAGGCCAGCAGCTTGAACGCCTTGACGTTGTAGCCCACCGCCAGCGCGCGCTCCTCGTTGTCGCGGATCGCCAGCAGCGTGCGCCCGAACACCGATTCGGTCACGCGCAGCACCAGGAAGAACACGATCAGGAACAGTACCGCGACGAAGCCGTAGAACTGCCACGGCGACGCGAGTTCGACCAGTGGCCGGCCGGCGACCGACAGCGGCGGACGGGGGATGTCGAGCAGCCCGTTGTCGCCGCCCGTCAGCGACGGCACCGAATACGCAAGGAAGTAGAACATCTGCGAGAACGCCAGCGTCAGCATCACGAAGTAGGTGCCGCGCTGGCGAATCGAGAACCAGCCGACCAGCGCCGCGGCCAGCGCGCCGATGGCCACTGCCAGCGCCAGCGACAGCGGTACCGGCAGGGCGACCCGCGTCAGCGTCAGCCCGAGCGTATAGCTGCCCAGCCCGAAGAAGATGCCCTGGCCGAACGACAGCAGCCCGGTATAGCCGAGCAGCAGATTGCAGGCCATCACCGCCATCGCATAGATCAGCACTTCCGTCGCCAGCGTGCCGGAGCGCAGCATCAGTGGCAGCAGCAGGGTGACCGCCAGCGCGAGCCACCAGAATCGGTATGCCATCATCCCCTCCCCAGCAAGCCGTGCGGGCGCAGCAGCAGCACCGCCGCCATCGCGACATAGATCATCAGCCGGGCGCCCTCGGGCCACAGCGTGCTCATCAGGCTCTGCACGATGCCCACCAGCAGTCCGCCAATCAGCGCGCCGGTAAAGCTGCCCATGCCGCCCACCACCACGACGATGAAGGCCACGCCCAGCGCCTCCACGCCCATGAACGGCTCCGCGCCGCGGATGGGCGCCGCCAGCACGCCGGCCATCGCCGCGGTGGCCGCACCCAGCGCGAACATCAGGCTGAACAGGCCGAAGACGTTGATGCCGAGCAGCGACACCATTTCGGTGGACTCGCTGCCGGCCCGCACCGCGCTGCCAAGCCGTGTCCCTTCCAGCAGCCACCACAGTGCCACCGCCAGCAGCGCGGTGAAGGCGATGACGAACAGCCGGTACTTCGGATAGATGAAGTCGCCCCACATCACCACGCCCTGCAACGCGTCCGGCGGCTGCACATCCACGCCGAGCGGTCCCCAGCCGACGATGATCAGTTCCTGCACCGCCAGCGCCAGGCCAACCGTCACCAGGATATGGAATTCATGCGGCTGGGCGTAGACGTGGCGCAGCATCACGCGCTCCACCACCCAGGCGAGCGCGCCGATGACCAGCGGCGCGAGCACCAGCGCGGCCCAGAAGTTCAGGCCCAGCTGCAGCGCCTGGAAGCACAGGTAGGCGCCCAGCGCGTAGAAGGCGCCGTGGGCGAAATTGACGAAGCGCAGCAGACCGAAGACGATGGACAGCCCGACAGCCAGCAGGAAATACAGCATGCCGATGCCGACGCCATTGATCACCTGCAACAGATAGACGTTCATGAAGCGCGTCCGAAGCGTGTGGCGGCCGTGCCGGCCGGCGTTGGCATTTCAGCCGGCGGGCACGGCAAGGGATGGGGCCCCCGCTGCGTCAGGGACGACGAGGAAGGCGCGCAAGCGGTGGCCAGGGGCGGTGGCCGGGAGCGGTGGCCGGATCAGGCCATCTTGCACTGCGTCTGCTCGACCGGCAGGAACGCCTTGCCGACGCTGACCACGTCCGCGTAGTCGTCCTTGTCCTTCATCTTCCCCTTCGCCTTGCCCTTGAGCAGGTAATAGTTCTTCAGGACCTGATGGTCTGCCGCGCGGATTTCCTCGGGACCGGTGAGACCGTCGTACTTCAGCCCCTCCATCGCCGCGATCACCGCCTTCGGGTCGGCGCTGCCGGCCTTGATCATGGCATCGACCATCAGCTTGGTGCAGATGTACGAGCCCGCCAGGCTGTAGTTCGGATTGAACTTGAACTTCGCGCGGGTACGCTGGACCAGGTCGCGGTTCAGCGGCGTGTCCACGCCATGCCAGTACTGCGCGCCGAAATAGACGCCATCGCACAGGTCCGCGCCCAGCGATTCGAACTGTTCCAGCCCCGACGCCCACGCCAGCAGGATGGTGGTGTTCTTCTTCATGCCGAAGCTGACCGCCTGGCGCAGCGTATCGGCGGACTGCGAGCCGAAGTTCAGGATCAGCAGCACGTCGGGCCGGGCCGCCATCGCGTTGGTCAGGTAGCCGCTGAATTCCTTCTCGTTGAGCGCGTGGTAGCTGTTGCCGACGTGCTCGATGCCCTTTTCCTTGAAGATGTTGGTCGCCGCCGACAACAGCCCTTCGCCGAAGACATACTGCGGGGTGATGGTGTACCAGCGTTTGGCCTTCGGCAGCGATTCGATCAGCGGCCGCACGGTCCGTTCGATGGCACCGAAGGTTGGCACCGACCAGCGGAAGGTCGCGCGATTGCAGTCCTTTCCGGTGATCTCGTCCGCGCCCGCCGTGGTGATGAACACGCCGCCGAACTTCTCGGCTTCCTTGCCCATGGCCAGCGACTCGGACGACAGGATGCCACCGGCGAAATAGCGCGCGTTCTTCTGCTGCGCCAGCTCCTGCATCTTGCGCACGGCGGTGGCCGGCTTGCCTTCGGTGTCCAGCACGCTGTAGCGCAACGGCTTGCCCAGCACCTTGCCGTATTGCTCCACCGCCAGCTTCATGCCGAGATCGGCGAACTTGCCGTTGGCGGCGAAAGGCCCGGACATCGGCACGGGACAGCCCAGCTCGATCGCCTCATCGGCTGCCAATACCGAACCGGCACGCAGCAGGGAAGCGGGAACGGCGGACAGCGCGCCCAGTTTCAGCAGATCACGACGATTCAAGGCTCACTCCTCGGATTGGTTGGTCCATCGATGGGGTGCGGCATGAAGCCGGGATGCAGGCTTCACTGGGGAAACGCTACTGCAAGAACCGAACCCGTTTATTCTATTTATGCGTATAAACTGGTGAAGGCATCTTAGGAGGCGGCCTCCACGGCTGTCAATGAAACGGAACTTGGGGTTTACCTGCGACCGAAGCCGGTGCGCGGCGCGCTGCGATGCACCAGCGTGGCGGCGGTCCTGCCCGATTGCAGGGCATGGCGGCATGGGTATCGTGCGGGATGGCAGATGCCCGCGGCCCTCTCCCCCGCCCCTCTCCCGCTGGGCGGGGCGGGGAGCACACCGGATGCCCGGAAAACGCTGACGGTTTGCTCCCCTCTCCCGCTTGCGGGAGAGGGGCCGGGGGAGAGGGACCCGCCGTCGGTTGAAAGCGCAACGAATCATCAACACGAGGACCATAGCAATGGTGATGTTCCGCGGTGCCAAGACGCCGGCACTGTCCATCCGCAAGCAGAAGCGCGCCGACCTTGTCGCGGAGGAACTGAAGCGGCTGATCACGGAGCGCAATCTGAAGCCCGGCGACAAGCTGCCGCAGGAAATCAAGCTGCAGCAGACCTTCGGCGTCAGCAAAAGCACCATTCGCGAGGCGCTCAAGTCGCTGGAAGTGCAGGGCCTGATCAGCGTCAGCACCGGACCGGCAGGCGGCGGCACCATCGTCGAGGTGCCACTGGACCGCACCTTCCAGCTGATGCAGAACTACCTGTTCTTCAAGGACGTCGGCATCGCCGACATCTATGCGGTGCGTCGTCTGCTGGAGCCCGAGCTGGCGGCCGGGGCGGTGCCGCATCTGACCGAGGAAGACTTCGAGGCGCTGGAGCACACCATCGCGCTGTGCGACCCCGGTTCCGCCAGCGCGGCGGCCCCGCTGGACCAGCGGCAGGAGGACCTGAGCTTTCACGACATCCTCGCCACGGCAAACCCCAATCCGATGCTGCGCTTCTGCTGCGAGCTGATCAACGAGATGCTGCGGCAGCTGGTCGTGTTCGGCAACGACACGCCGGCGTGCGAGCACGAGAAGTTCGGCGCGTCCAACGTCCGCTTCCACAAGAAGATCGTCGCCGCGGCCCGCGCTGGCGACGCAGAGCAGGTGCGCAAGCTGATGGCCGCGCATATGCAGGACTGCACCCGGCACGTCACCCGCATGAACGGCCGGGTGCACGGCCGCCTGGTGCTCGATTCGGAATTGCCGCGCCGCGTGCCGCAGGTACGGCCACGGGACGCCGATTGAGGCCGGCGTCGTCCGGCAAGTCGCGCTTCCCTTCCCCGCTTTCCGGCAGCACCGCCTACACTATCAACGCGCTGGTGCAGCGCCCTTCCCTGTCCGCGACGCTTCCGGAGGTGCCCCATGAACGGCCAACACGTCTTCATCGCCGGCGCAGGCCCGACCGGTCTTGCCCTGGCCATCTGGCTCAGGCTGCAGGGCATCGAGGTGACGATCGTGGACAAGTCGGCCGGACCGGGCCTGACCTCGCGGGCGATGGTGGTACAGGCGCGCACGCTGGAGTTCTACCGGCAGGCCGGCCTCGCCGAGGAGGTGGTGGCCGCCGGCAATGTCAATCCCGGCGTCAACCTCTGGGTGCGTGGCCGCAAACGCGCCCGCATCTGGTTCGGGGACGCGGGCAGTGCGGTGACGCCCTACCCCTTCATCCTGGTGTTCCCGCAGGACCAGCACGAACGGGTGCTGCTGCATCGGCTCGAGCGCCTGGGCGTCACGGTCCAGCGCAATACCGAGGTAGTGGCCTTCGCGCAATCGGCCAACGGCGTGCAGGTGCGGGTGCGGCAGGCCGATGGCACCGAGCGCGTTCACGAGGCGGCCTTTCTCGCGGGCTGCGACGGCGCACGGTCGGCGGTACGCAATCTGCTCGGGGCAGGCTTTCCGGGCGGGACCTATCAGCAGGTCTTCTACGTCGCCGACGTCACGCTCAGGGGCGAGGCCGTCGACGGACAGATTCATGTGGCACTCGAGGCGGCGGACTTCCTCGCGCTGCTGTCCTATGACAGGCAGGGGCATGCCCGCCTGATCGGCACCGTGCGGGAGGACCGCGAGGATGTGGACTCGCTGACCTTCAACGATGTCAGCCATCGCGCCATCGACGGGCTCGGCCTGTCGGTGGCGCAGGTCAACTGGTTTTCCACCTATCGGGTGCACCACCGGGTCGCCAGCCGCTATCGCGACGAGCGCGTCTTCCTGCTGGGCGACGCCGCGCATGTGCACAGCCCGGCCGGCGGCCAGGGGATGAACACGGGGATCGGCGACGCCATCAACCTGGCGTGGAAACTGGCGGCCGTCTGCAAGGGCGAGGCCGCGCCGGCGCTGCTCGACACCTACGAGCTCGAGCGCCGGGCCTTTGCCGAGCGGCTGGTCGAGACGACCGACCGCGTCTTCTCGCTGGCGACCTCGGAAAGCCGGCTGGCAAGCGTGGTCAGGCAGCACCTGGTGCCGTCGGTCGCATCGCTCGGCTACGGCATCCGTCCGGTGCGCCAGCGCATGTTCCGGGTGATCTCGCAAACCCTGATCGACTATCGCAACAGCTGGCTCAGCGTGGGAGAGACGGGGCGGGTGCGGGGCGGCGATCGCCTGCCCTGGGTCAGGTTCGAGGATGGAACGGACAACTATGCGGCCCTGGCGCGGCCAGCATGGCAGGTCCACATCTACGGCGAGGCCGGCGCGGAACTGAAGCAATGGTGCGCGTCGAAGGCGCTGGTGCTGCAGGCGTTTCCGTGGAGTTCGCACTGCAGCGACGCAGGCCTGGTGCGCGACGCGCTCTATCTGGTCAGGCCGGACATGCACGTGGCATTGACAACGGCGCGCGCGCGACCGGACGAAGTGCAGGACTATCTGTCCAGCCGATCGCTCTGGCCGCGGCGTGCCGGGGGCGGCTAAGGAGCCCCGTGACTTGCCGGCGATCCGCGTGTTTGCGCCGGACCCATCAACAATAATCGGGCAAGTTCGGCGATCTTTTACAATTGAACACCAATTAAAGCCTCATCAAAGGAGGCATTACCGTCACTTCGAAATTGTGCCGGACGGGTTTGTCCCATAGAATGAGGCTCCTCTTTCTCTCCTCCCCCGGCGCTCGCCGGAATTTTCCATGATGGCAACCGCAACCGACACGCTTCTGGCGCTGTTTGACGGCAGTATTGACGAAATTTCCGAAGAATGGACCGCCGAGTACCAGGCGTACACTGGCGCGGCGCTCTCCGGCAACGCCGTGCGGGGCGATCAGCACCGCCTGGTGCAGACCCTGCGGGAAATCCTGCGCGCGGGAGCCGATATCGAACGTTTCGACTCGCCGGAATGGGCGGCACTGCGCCACCTGCTGGCCGACCTGTCCGCCTCCCGGGCCGCACAGGGCGAAACTGCCGACGTGACCAGCGGCTTCGTGCTCGCGCTCAAGCGCCCGGTGTTCGCGCGGCTGCAACGCCAGCAGGGCGGCACGCAGGACCAGATCAATGCCATCTGGGCGGTATCCCGCCTGATCGATCGGATGGCGCAGTGGACGGTATCGACCTATCAGCGCACCCGGGAAGAGATCATCGTTCGCCAGCAGCATGAACTGCTCGAGCTGTCGACCCCGGTGATCAAGCTGTGGGACGGCGTGCTGGCGGTGCCCATCATCGGCACCCTCGACAGCAGCCGCGCCCAGCTGATCATGGAGACGCTGCTCGAGCGCATCGTCCATACCGGCGCGGAGATCGCCATCATCGACATTACCGGCGTACCGACAGTCGACACGCTGGTGGCGCAGCATCTGATGAAGACCGTGACCGCGATCCGGCTGATGGGCGCCGACAGCATCATCAGCGGCATCCGTCCGCAGATCGCCCAGACCATCGTGCATCTGGGCATCGACCTGCAGGGCATCAAGACCAAATCGACGCTGGCGGACGCGCTTGCGCTGGCCATGGCGCGAACCGGCAACGTCGTCGGCAACACCGCCGCGCAATAACCGGGCGACGGGCCGACGAACTGACGGGCGAACATCGTGGAACGCATTCCAATCCTCCAGATGGGCAAGTCCCTGCTGGTGACCATCCAGATCGACATGCACGACCAGACCGCGCTGCAACTGCAGAACGACCTGGCCGAACGGATCGAGAAAACCGGCGCCACCGGGGTGCTGATCGATGTATCCGCCCTCGAGATGGTGGACTCCTTCATCGGCCGCATGCTGGTCAACATCTCGTCGATTGCCAGGGTGCTCGACGCCGCCACGGTCGTGGTCGGCATTCAGCCCGCGGTGGCGATCACGCTGGTGGAGCTCGGACTGTCGCTTGGCGGCGTTCGCACGGCCCTGAATGTCGAGCGCGGCATGGCCGTGCTGGCCGCCGAGCGCGGGGAGCGCCTGCGTGGCTGACATCCTGCCGGGCAACGCCCCCGCCCCGGTCGGCTCGATGCCGCTGAACGACGAGCGCGACATCGTGCAATGTCGTGCCGCGGTCCGGCAGCTGACCGCGGGACTGAAATTCTCGCTGGTCGAGCAGACCAAGATGATTACCGCGGCCAGCGAACTGGCCCGCAATACCGTCATCTACGGCGGCGGCGGGCGCATGCGCTGGGAGGTGGTGCAGCAGGGTGTGCGCGCCGGACTGCGACTGCATTTCGAAGACGAGGGCCCCGGCATTCCCGATATCGAACAGGCCCTCACCGACGGCTGGACCTCCGGTTCCGGCCTGGGCATGGGACTCTCGGGCAGCCGGCGGCTGGTCAACGATTTTTCCATCGACAGCAAGGTCGGCGAGGGCACCCGTGTCACGATCGCTCGGTGGAAGTAGCGGCCACCCTCCCCATCTTTCGATACCGCTGAACGATCCGAGCCGGCTCGGCGAAGCGCGCAGGATAGCGGCGTCGATGAGCGGTGCGGCCGGTTTCGACAGCGTGGCCGCCGGCAGGGTCGCGCTGGTCGTCAGCGAGATGGCCAGCAACCTGCTCAAGCACGCCACCGGCGGCAGGCTGCTGCTGGCCTCGCGCGAGACTGCGAACGGGGCCTGCATCGACGTGCTGTCGATGGACGCCGGCCCCGGCATGGCGGACCTGGCGGCGTGCCGCCGTGATGGCTATTCCAGCAGCGGCAGCCTCGGCCAGGGGCTGGGCGCGATGGAGCGGCTGGCGGACGAATTCGACCTGATCAGCCATCCCGGCATCGGCACGCTGATCTTTGCCCGGATCCACGGCCATGGCGGTCCCTCCCCTCGCCCTGCAGCCCCTTGCAATGGCATCTTCGAGGTCGGCACCATCTGCCTGCCCGCCCCCGGCGAAGGGGTCAGCGGGGACGGCTGGGGGTTCTCCTGCGCTGGCCAGCGCCTGAGCGTGATGATGGCCGACGGCCTGGGTCACGGCCCCGGCGCTGCCGCGGCCGCCCAGGCCGCGCAGGACGTCTTCACCGCGCAATTTCCGGCCGACTGCCCCGGGGGGCCACAGCGGATGGTCGAACGTGCGCACACGGCGCTGCGTGCCACGCGCGGTGCTGCATTGACGGCAGCCTGCCTGGATGCCGAGGCCGGTACGATTCGCTATGCCGGCGCCGGCAATGTGCTGGCGCGGGTGGTCTCCGGCGTCGACGACCGCGTGCTGCAGGTGCAGAATGGCACCGTGGGCGTGCAGATTCGAACCGTCAACGAACAAACGGCCGCCTGGCCGGCCCACGCCCTGTTCATCCTGTTCTCGGACGGTGTGCAATCCCGCTGGCAACTGGACCCGGTGCTGCTGCGCGCGCATCCGGCATTGGTCGCCGCCTGGCTTGCCTGGCGGTATGGGCGGGGCAAGGATGACACGACCGTGTTGGTCGTGCGGCGCGCCAGGACATAGAGACGCAGCAACAAGACAATCGAGCAACATGACATCCGAGAATCAGGCGCAGGACAAAGACCTGCGGATCCAGACCCTGCAGCAGGCGCTGGACGCGCGCACCCGGGAGTGCGAGGCACTGCGGACCGAACTCGAGGACACCAATCGCGGCGTGCTGGCGCTGTACTCCGAGCTGGACGAGCAGGCAGAGCAGCTGCGCCACGCTACCGAGCTCAAGAGTCGCTTCCTGGCTTATATGAGCCACGAATTCCGCACGCCCATCACGGCCATCCAGAGCATCACCCGCCTGTTGATCGACCGCGTGGACGGGCCGCTGACCACCGAGCAGGAGCGCCAGGTGATATTCGTGCGCGATACGGCCGCCGAATTCGCCGACATGGTCAACGACCTGCTCGATCTTGCCAAGCTGGAAGCGGGACGGGTGGACATCTCCCCCGCCTGGTTCGAAATGGTGGACCTGTTCTCCGCGCTGCGCGGCATGTTCAAGCCGGTGCTGACCAACCCCGACGTGTCGCTGATCTTCGAGCCGCCGCAGGAACTGCCGCGCCTCTATACCGACGATCGCAAGCTGTCCCAGATCCTGCGAAACTTCATCTCCAACGCGCTGAAGTTCACCCCGCGGGGGGAGGTGCGCGTCGCTGCCGAGCTGGCTGACGCCGACCGGATCACCTTCTCGGTCACCGACACCGGCATCGGCATTGCACCGGAGGCCCACGGTTCGGTATTCCAGGACTTCATGCAGATCGATTCGCCGCTGCAGAAGCGCTATCGCGGCACCGGTCTTGGGCTGGCGGTCAGCCGGCGCCTGACCGAACTGCTCGGCGGCACCATCGGCTTCGACAGCGAGCCCAATGTCGGCTCGCGCTTCTACGTCACCATACCGCTGGCCTACGCGTCCGCGACGCAACCGTCCACGGCATCCGGTGCGCAATGACAATGAGTGAAGCCGCTTATCCGCTGCACTGGGAAGACAGCGACGACAGAGGGCCGCCGCTGGTGCTGGTGGTCGACGACAACCCGGTCACGCGCTATTCGACCGCCCGCCTGCTGACTGCGGCCGGCTACCGCACCGTCGAGGCCGACACCGGCCAGCAGGGCATCGAGCGGGCCGACGAAAGCGTCTCCGCGGTCGTGCTCGACGTGCATCTGCCCGACATGGACGGCTTTGCCGTGTGCGAGTGCATTCGCGCCAATCCGTTGACCGCTTCGCTGCCGGTCATCCACCTGTCCGCCGCCTACGTCGACACCCACGACAAGGTCAAGGGGCTGGATTCCGGTGCGAACGCCTACTTGACGCATCCGGTAGAACCGATGGTGCTGACGGCGACTGTCAGTGCGCTGATTCGCGCCAGCGCCGCCGAGCGGCGGATGCGGCGAAGCGAGGCCCGCTTCCGTGCGATCTACCATCAAGCGGTGGGCGGCATCTGCGTGCTCGATGCGAAAGGACGCTTCCTCGAAGTCAACCCCGCGCTCGTCGGCATGTTGGGGCGAGCGGCCTCGGAACTCGTTGGCACCCCGCTGTCCGACCTGCTGCCGGCCGAGTTCGCCGGCGACGTGGCGCTGGCCACCGCGCCAGAGACCGGGGCGAGCTGGCGTGGCACCCTGCCGATACGCACCCCAGCCGGCAAGCTGATTCACCTGGACTGGAATATTTCGGCCGCGCTGGACTCCGGCAGCCGCGTTGCCGTCGTCTCCGACATCACCGAACGAATCGAGCTGGAGCTGCAGCGTGACCAGCTGATCGAGCGCGAGCAGGTCGCACGCACCACGGTCGAGCGGCTGAACCGGATGAAGGATGAGTTCATCGCCATCCTGTCGCACGAGCTGCGCAATCCGATCAACGTGATTTCGGTGTGGAGCCAGATCATGGCGCGGCACGCCACCAGCGACGAGTCGCGACGGGGGCTGGCGGCGATCAACCGCAGCATCCGCATCCAGCAGCGGCTGATCAACGATCTGGTCGACGCCTCCGCCCTGAACGTGGGCAAGATGCAGTTGCAGCGCGAATTGGTCGATCCGGCCGAACTGATCCAGGCGAGCCTCGCGGAAATGCAGGCCACCGCGGCGGAGAAGCGGGTCACCCTGCATGCCCGGCTGGAAGGCCTGCCGCAACGACAGTTGCTCGATCCGGGCCGCTTCCAGCAGATCGTCTGGAACCTGGTATCGAACGCAATCAAGTTCTCGCCCGCCGACGCGACCGTTCACATCGATGCCTTCGAGCACGAAGGCATGCTCCATGTGCAGGTCATCGACCGTGGCGTCGGTATTCCGTCCGACTTCATGCCGTTTCTGTTCGACCGGTTCACCCAGAGCGAGGACGCCTCGCGCCGACGCCAGGGCGGCCTGGGGCTCGGGCTCGCCATCTCCAGCCAGCTGGCCGCCATGCATGGCGGCACCCTGCGGGCGAAAAGCGGGGGCAGCGGCCTGGGATCGACGTTCGAGATCGTGGTGCCGGTGCTGCGAGAAATGCCGCCGCCGGAGGGCGAGGACGAGCCGGGGCCGATGCTCGACGAGAAGGTCCGGCTGGAAGACATGGATGTGCTGATCGTGGAAGACGATGTCGACGCGGCCAGTGCACTGTCCACCGTGCTGCGCACACAAGGCGCCTCGACCCGTCTGGCCGGCGACTACGACGCGGCGCTGGCGGCGATCGAAGAGCGCAAGCCTGCCCTGATCGTCAGCGACATCGGCCTGCCGGGGCACGACGGCAATGCGCTGATCCGCGAATTGCGGATGCGGGAGGCACGCGCCGGGCAGCCTCACGTACCAGCGGTGGCGCTGACCGCGTTTACCCGCGACAAGGACCGCAAGTCCGCGCTGGAAGCGGGCTTCGACGCGCTGTGCGGCAAGCCGATGCAACGACAGGCACTGATGCGAGCCATCGCCGCGGCAATCAGGGTCCGCGCGGCCTGACAGCCCGGCGCCTGCTGGCCAAGTCCGGCCCCGGCGGCGGGCGACCTGGTGACGGCGCTGGACGACTTCAACCAGCCGGGGCACCTTCCGCATGCTCCGGCCCTCCCGCAAGCCCGGGCGACCGCCGGCACATCGCCGTCCTTGCCCCCGCGCGGCCCAGTGACTAACCTCCAGTCAAACCAGATCGGGCGGCTGGGGGATAGCTTCGACCCGATCGATACAGCCCGAGTTCTCCGTCCGACCCGCTTCGTCCGTTGGCAACTGGCGCGCCGTCGTTGCCGGCGCACCGCCGGCTCCGCGGTCGCTTGCGCTTTTCGAAAAGCCGGGGTAAAGCCAGCAAAGCCGGAAGGAGCAACACCATGGGCATGACCGCTACGAAGGACGGCAACGAGATCTTCTACAAGGATTGGGGCGAAGGGCAGCCGATTGTCTTTCACCACGGGTGGCCGCTGAGCGGCGACGACTGGGATGCGCAGATGCTGTTCTTCCTCGCCAGGGGCTATCGCGTCATCGCGCATGACCGGCGCGGCCACGGCCGGTCCAGCCAGGCCGCCAGCGGCCACGACATGGACCACTATGCCGCCGATGTGGCCGCGATGGTCGAGCAGCTGGACCTTCGGGACGCCATCCATATCGGCCATTCGACCGGTGGCGGCGAGGCGACCCGCTATGTCGCCCGCCACGGCAAGGGCCGCGTCGCCAGGCTGGTGCTGATCGGCGCGGTGCCGCCGCTGATGGTGAAGACTCCAACCAATCCGGGCGGCCTGCCGATCGAGGTGTTCGACGGCTTCCGGCAGCAGCTTGCGGCCAATCGCGCCCAGTTCTACCTCGACGTGGCCAGCGGGCCGTTCTACGGCTACAACCGCGACGGTGCAATGGCGCAGGACGGCGTCATCCGCAACTGGTGGCGGCAGGGCATGATGGGCGGGGCCAATGCCCATTACCACGGCATCAAGGCCTTTTCCGAGACCGACTTCACCGAGGACCTGCGGGCGATCGATGTGCCCACGCTGGTGATGCATGGCGACGATGACCAGATCGTGCCAATTGCCGACTCGGCGCTGCTGTCGGTCGAGCTGCTGAAGCGGGGCACGCTGAAGGTCTACGAAGGCTTGCCGCACGGCTTGTGCACCACGCACGCCGACATGGTCAACGCGGACCTGTTGGCCTTCGTGGAAGGCTGATCGCACACGAGGGCCGCCTCGGTGGCGGCCCTGTAGCCCAGCATGATCCGGTGCGGCATGGCGTAGCGCCACGGACGCTCCCGATGCGGGGCGCAGTAGCCGTGCCGGCCGGCTGGGAAATGCCCTGGACCCGGTGCGCCCCGTCGCGGCGTTATCTCCCCGCGCTGACAATACGCTCGGACGTCGCCCTGCAGCCGCGCCACCGTCGGCGGCAGTGTAAACTGCTGGGTTTTTCCTTCCGGCGGTATGTTGCAAGTGCCTCAGCGTCCGGCCCTGTCCGGTCCCGCGCTCGTTCGCCTGCTGGCCGGCCTGTCCGGTATCGACGCAGCCGCGCCCACCGAGTCGCTCGCCAACCAGCTCAGCCAATGGCTGGGGTGGACGGAAGCGATCGCGTTGTCGTCGGCGCTGCAGGGCCCCGCCGGTGGGGCGCGCACGCTCGCGTCCGTCGCGAACGATCCGGCGCAGCGCGAGGCGCGGGAATGTGCGCGCGTGCGCACGGCGCTCGCCACCGCGATTGCCGGGGAAACCGGCGCGGGCAGCCAGCGACGCGGGCCGGGACGCCCTGCCGCGATCGCCGCGGCGATCGACGCCGCCGTCGACTACAGCGTCTACCAGCAGCGCTATCAGCATCTGCAGCAGACGATGGAAGCGGCGATCCGGCCCCTGCGCACGCGGCTGCGGGCGGCCTTGTCGGTACGCCCCGGCATGGCGCAGCTGGCCGCGGTGGATGCCGTGATGGAGCGGGTGCTCAGCCAGCGTGAGCAAAGCCTGATGGCCGGCGTGCCGGCGCTGCTGCAACCGCATTTCGAGCGGCTGCGCCAGGCGGAGGCGCTGGCGCAGCAGAGCGATGCCGCAGACACCGCTGCCCGCCCCGGCGCCTGGCTCCGGACGTTCCGGGAGGACATGCAACGCGTATTGATGGCCGAGCTGGAGATCCGCTTCCAGCCGGTCGAAGGATTGCTGGCTGCCCTTCGCGGCGGCTGATCACCGACCATGACCCGACCCTATCACTTCATTGCCGTATTCGCCGCGGGCCTGGCCGTCCTGCTCTGGATCGCGCTCGGCTATGCCGGCACCAACCTGCTGGCGCTGGCCGTCACCCTCGTCATCGGCGGCTTCTATGCAGCCGGCGCCGCCGAGCTGGTCCGCTACCGGCGCGCCACCGCGTCCCTGCACCAGGCAGTGGCGAACCTGGGCGAGACGCCGGCGTGCCTCTCGTCCTGGCTCGGCCAATTGCCTGCGGCCCTGCAGAATCCGGTGCGGCTGCGCGTCGAGGGCGAGCGCGTGCCGCTGCCCGGTCCATCGCTGACCCCGTATCTGGTCGGACTGCTGGTGCTGCTCGGCATGCTGGGGACCTTCCTCGGCATGATCGCCACGCTGCGGGGCACGGGCCTTGCACTGGAGACCGCCGCCGACCTGGCAGCAATCCGCAGTTCGCTGGCCGCGCCCGTCAAGGGGCTGGGATTTGCCTTCGGCACCTCGGTGGCCGGCGTGGCGACCTCCGCCATGCTCGGCCTGCTGGCCGCGCTGGCGCGGCGCGAGCGGGTGCACGCCGCGCAGGCGCTCGATGCCGCCATTGCCACCACGCTGCGCCCCTACTCCCGCGCGCATCAGCGCGACGAGGCGTTCCGGCTGCTGCAGCGCCAGGCCGATGTCATGCCCGCGCTGGTCGAACGCATGCAGGACATGATGCATGCGATGGAACAGCAGAACCGGCTGCTGGGCGAGCGGCTTGCCGAAGGCCAGGCCGCGGCGCGCGAGAGTACCGAGCAGGCATGGGGCCGCCTGGCGGCGTCGGTCGGGCAGGCGCTGCAGGAAAGCGTCGCCAACGGCGCCGAGGCAGCGCGCGCGGCGATCGAGCCGTCCGTGCAGGCGACCATGGCCAGCCTGGCCGGCCAGTCGGCGGCGCTGCGCGAATCGGTGGACCGCGCGGTGCAGCAGCAGCTGGACGGCATGACGCAGCGCCTGGACAGCACCGCGGCGGAGCTGACCCGCCGCTGGAACGACGCTCTGGACGGCCAGCAGCGCACCAACGACGCGACGGCGGCGCGCACGCAGGCCATGCTGGAAGCGTTCAGCGAGTCCTTCGAGCGGCGCGCAACCGCGCTGGTCGAGACCGTCGGCGCGCGGCTGGACGCGAGCAGCGAGCGCACCGCGCTGGCCTGGGAGGCAGCGGCGGCGCGCCAACTGAGCGCCGGCGAACAGCTCGCCGCAGCCAGCCAGCAGGCCGTCACGGCCGCGTCCGCCGCCTTTGCCCAGCATGCCGCCGCACTGCTGGAATCGGTCGACCGGTCGCACGGCGCGCTGCAGGATCGCCTGCAGGCGGCGGACGAGGCGCGCCTTGCAGCATGGCGCGAGGCGCTCGCCGACAGCGCCGCGCAGCTGCGCGCCGGCTGGGAACACACCAGCGAGGCGGTCACCGCGCGCCAGCAGGCGATCTGCGAGACGCTGTCACACACCTCGCTCGACATCGCGTCGCGCGCGCAGGAGCACGCGACGCGGACCATCGCCGAGATCGACCGTCTGCTGCAAGCGGCTGCACAGGCACCGAAGGCAGCGGCGGCGCTGCACCAGGAACTGGCCGAGCGCGACGCGCAGCGGCTCGCCGCCTGGAGCGCGCAGCTGGAGAGCATCGCCCGCAGCGTGGGCGCGCAATGGGAACAGGCCGGCCAGCAGGCCGCGCAGCGTCAACAGCGCATCTGCGAGACGCTGGCGCAGACCGCCAGCGAACTGGGCGCGCGTACCGAGGCGCAGGCCAGGGACACCATCGCGCAAGTCGCGCAACTGGTGCAGAGCGCCGCCGAGGCACCGAAGGCCGCCGCCGAGGTGATTGCCGAACTGCGGCACAAGCTGACCGAAGGCATGGCGCGCGACAACGCCATGCTGGAGGAGCGCGGCCGGCTGCTGGAGACGCTGGCGACGCTGCTCGATGCCGTCAATCATGCGTCCAACGAACAACGCGTGGCGCTCGACCGGCTGGTCGGCTCCACGGCCGATCTGCTGGACCGGGTCGGATCGCGCTTTGCCGATACCGTTGCAGCGGAAAGCGGCAAGCTTGCCGGGGTCGCGGCACAGGTCAGCGGCAGCGCGGCCGAGGTGGCGAACCTGGGCGAGGCGTTCGGTACGGCCGTGCAGCAGTTCGCCAGCGCCAACGAGCGGCTGCTCGAACGCCTGCAGGCGATCGAGGCGGCGATGGACAAGTCGCTGTCCCGCAGTGACGAACAACTGGCCTACTACGTCGCGCAGGCACGGGAGGTCGTCGACCTGAGCATCCTGTCCCAGAAGCAGATTCTCGAGGAGCTGCAGCAGGCCGGTGGCGGCCGGGCAGCCGGCATGGCGGCATGAGAGACGACATCGACGCCGCCGTGGAGCCGGCGGCGCCCGCCTGGGCCGTCTTCGGCGACCTGATGTCGGTGCTGCTGGGCGCCTTCGTGCTGATCCTGCTGGCGGTGATCGGCTTCCAGCTCGAACTGTCCGCCCGGCTGGAAGACGAAGTACGCCAACGCCAGCAGGAGATGCAGCGCCGGCAGACACTGGAGCAGGCACTCTCCGGGCCGCTGGCCAGCGGACGCGTGACGCTGGTCAACGGGCGCATCGGCATCAATGGCAGCGTGCTGTTCGCCGTCGCCTCCGACGAGCTGCAGCCGGAGGGCGTCGAGCTGCTGCGCAGCCTGGCCGGTCCGCTGACGGCGTATCTGCGCTCGCGCGACGAAATCCTGATGGTCAGCGGTTTCACCGACGACCGGCAGGTACGCGATGGCAATGGCCGCTTTGCCGACAACTGGGAATTGAGCGCGCAACGCGCGCTGACGGTCACGCGCGCGCTGATCGCGGCGGGCGTGCCGTCCTCCTCGGTGTTTTCCGCCGCGTTCGGCTCGCAGCAGCCGGTGACCTCCAACGCCGATGCGGCCGGCCGCGCAAAAAACCGCCGCGTCGAGATCGCCCCGGTGCCACGCGTGTCGATGGGCGCGGCGCCGGCGGCGCGCTGACCGGCACAGCCATCATGCAAGACAGCGACCAGCGCGACCGCCCGGATGCGAAGCGAGACCCCAGCGCCGGCCCACTTGCCGAGCTGACCCGGCATCTCGCCGCCCAGCGCGCAGCGACGCCGCAGCTCGCGCGCATGGACCAGGGGGCGGCACTGGACCCGCAATTGACCGGCTATTTCCGCGACACCTGGAGCCGCGTGCGGGCGCGCGGACAGCTGCGCCAGTCGCTGCAGCGGGTCCCGGAGAACGCGGGGCCGCTCAACTCCAGCCATCTGCTGCACCGGGCGCTGACGGTGATGGAGCAGGCTTCGCCGGCCTATCTGCGCGAATTCCTGGCCTACGCCGACGCGCTGGCGTGGCTGGAAGGGATCGCGCCTGCGCAGGGGGCGCCGGTCAAGGACGGCCGCGCAGCCGCCCCGCGCAAGGCCGGCAAGGCGAAAGGCAGGAAGCCCTAGCCGCGCCAGCGGCCGATCCCCCGATGCGCGGGCGGCGGCCCTCTCCCGCGGCCCCGCTCTCGCAAGCGGGCGAAGGGAGCAACGCGGCGGCACAAGCGCCGTCCCCGTTGTCAGACGCCTTCGGATGGAACCTTTTTGCCCTCCGGGCGATGATCGCCAGGCGGCTGGCACGCTGCCGCCGCTTGCGAGGGACCGCCTGACGCCAGGAATCCGGCTTCCGATCCGCCCGGCCATTTCCGCCACCTCTGCACCGCACGATGGGCGCCACCAGCGACGAATACCAGTTCAAGCCGCACGAACGGCCGATGATGCCGGGCTCGCCCGCGACGCCGGATCATCCCGTCCCGCGGCGCATCGCGTACTTCTGCGTCGGCAGCCTGCTCGGCCTGACCGGCGGCTTCGGCAACGCGCTGGTGGTGGCGAACCTGAGCCATATCCAGGGAGTATTCGGCCTGTACAGCGACGAAGTGGCCTGGTTGTCCACGGTCTACGTCATGACCAACGTGACCATGAGCCTGCTGCTGATCAAGTTCCGGCAGCAGTTCGGCCTGCAGCGCTTCACGGCGATTTTCCTGCTCGGCTACGTCGCCCTGGCCCTCGCCCACATCTTCGTGCACACCTTCGAAACGGCGTTGCTGGTGCGCGCGGCAAACGGCATTACCGCCAGCGGCCTGAGCACGCTGGCGCTGTTCTACATGATCCAGTCGATGCCCCCCGTGCATCGGCTGAAGGGCATCGTGCTGGGCATCGGCGTGCCGCAGCTTGCGACGCCGCTGGCGCGTACCCTCACCTCGGGCATGCTCGAAGCCGGCAACTGGACCTCGCTGTACCTGTTCGAGCTGGGCCTGGCGCTGCTGTCGCTGGCGGCGGTGGCGCTGCTGCGTCTGCCGCCCAGCGAGCGGATCCGCGCCTTCGAGCCGCTGGACTTCGTCACCTTCGCGCTGTTTGCCCCCGGCATCGCGCTGCTGTGCGCGGTGCTCGGGCAAGGCCGCATCGTCTGGTGGACCGAGGTGCCATGGCTGGGCTACGCGCTGTGCGGCGCGGTCGTGCTGATCACCGCTGCATTGTGGATCGAGCACAACCGCGCCAATCCGCTGCTCAATACCCGGTGGCTCGGCAGCCGCGACATCGTGCGCTTCGCCGTCGTCGCGGTATCCGTGCGGATCCTGCTGTCCGAACAGAACTTTGGTGCGGTAGGACTGCTGACGGCGCTTGGCCTGAACAACGACCAGCTGGTCTCGCTGTTCGCGGTGGTCACCGCGGCGACCATCGCCGGCATCGCGGTCAGCGCCTTGACACTGAATCCCGCCAATATCGAGCGGCCCATCCGCATCTCGCTGGTCCTGATCGCCATCGGCGCCTTCATGGACGCGCGCTCCACCAACCTGACGCGGCCGGCCACGATGGTCCTGAGCCAGGCGCTGATCGCCTTTGCCGCCGTCTATTTCATGGGGCCGGCGCTGCTCAGCGGCATGCTGCGCGCGCTGTCGCGCGGCATGAGCCATATCGTCAGCTTCTCGGCGCTGTTCAGCATCACGCAGTCGCTTGGCGGACTGGGCGGCACCGCGTTGCTCGGTACCTTCCAGGTGTACCGCGAGAAATTCCACTCGCATGCGCTGGCGCAATCGATCTCGCTGTCCGACCCGCTCGATGCCGCCCGCATCCAGGCGCTGGGCAACGCCTATGGCCGGGTCGTGCAAGACCCGGCGCTGCGCCAGTTCGAAGGGGTGGCACTGCTGAGCCAGCAGGTCACGCGGGAAGCGAACGTGCTTGCCTTCAACGATGTCTTCCTCGTGGTCGGTACGGTGGCCGCGCTGACCTTTGTCTGCCTGTTCGCCATCTACGTGCGTGACCGCATCCGCGGCCATGATCCGATGGCGGAGACGCTGGCCGAACTGGCCCGCAGACGGGCACAGGCACAGCAAGGCACGCCGCCTGCCCCCGCGAGCAGCAATCAGGAGAAACAGTGAGGGAACGCGATCAGGACGACCGGCAGCAACCTTCGGCGGGCGGCCCTGGTGCCGCGCGCGACGGCAAGGACGAACGGCTGGAGGACCCGGTCGAGGTCGCCGAAGGCGAGCCTGCTGCCAGCCACGAGCCGGCCCGGGGATGGGCACCGCCGCGCGGTTCCCGCCGCGCCACGCTGGCGGTCGTGCTCATCGCGCTCGCCGCCATCCTGATCATCCTCTATGCCTGGGGCCTGCCCCCGTTCAGCCATGTCCTGCAGGGCACGGACAATGCCTATGTCCGCGGGCAGACCACCATCATCAGCCCGCAGGTCAGCGGCTATGTGGTGCAGGTACCGGTCCACGACTTCCAGCAGGTCAAGGCCGGACAGGTCCTGCTGAAGATCGACGACCGCATCTATCGCCAGCGGGTCGAGCAGGCACGCGCCAATCTGGATACGCAGATCGCCAGCCTGAACAACCTGGACCAGACCGAACGCTCGCGCCGCGCCACCGTGTCGGCGCAGCAGGCGAACGTCGCCAATGCCAGGGCGCAGTTGCTGCGCGCGCAGGCCGACATGCGGCGCGTGGAGGAACTGGTGGCGGACGGATCGGTATCGCTGCGCGAGCGCGACCAGACCCGGGCCCAGTTGCGGCAGGCGGAAGCGGCCGTGGAACAGGCATCGGCGTCGCTGGCGATTGCCCGGCAGGATGTGGCCGCGGTCGGTGTCAACCGGGAAGGACAGCGCGCCGCGGTGGAAGCGGCCCGCGCCGCGCTGAAGCTGGCCGAGATCGACCTGGCCAACACGGTATTGCACGCGCCGCAGGACGGCCAGCTGAGCCAGATCGCCGCAAGGCTCGGCCAATATGTCACCGCGGGCACGCAGTCGATGTTCCTGGTGCCCCCGCCGCGCTGGGTGATCGCCAACTACAAGGAGGGCCAGACCTCCCGCATGGCCCCGGGACAACCGGCCAGCTTTCGCGTGGACGGCCTGGACGATGCCCGCTTCACCGGACGGGTGGAGCAACTTGCGCCCGCCGCGGGATCGGAATTCAGCGTAATCCAGCCGGACAACGCCACGGGCAATTTCGTCAAGGTGGCCCAGCGCATCTCGGTGCGCATCGCCATCGACGACGACCAGCCGCTGGTGGCCCGGCTGCGGCCCGGCATGTCAGTCCGGGTGGAGGTCGACACGAGCGGTGGCAAGGCCGGCACGCCATGACGCAACTGTCGCTGCGCCGCCTGTCCCTTGCCGCGCTGGCGCTGGTGCCGGTGGTGGCATTGCTGATGTCCGGCTGCGCCGGTCCACGGCCTGCCGCGCCGGAGGCGGCCGCCGTGACGCCGCCCCCTGCATGGCGCGAGCAGGCCGGCCCGGCCGCGCCAATCGAACGGGACTGGTGGCGGCGCTATGGCGACCCGGTCCTGACCCAGCTGGTGGAAACCGCGCTGCGCAACAATCCCGATCTGGGCATCGCTGCGGCGCGCCTGGCCGAGGCCAACGCACAGCAACGTCTCGCGCGTGCGCAGATGCTGCCGACACTGGATGCCGTGGCCAGCGGCGGCCGCTCGCGCAGCCTCAGCGCCCTCGGACGGGAGAGCCTCTCGAACACCTTCGAGCCGCAGCTGGAAGCCGCCCTGCCGCTGGACCTCTACGGACGGCTGTCCGATCTTCAGCAGGCGGCACGGCTGGGCGGCATCGCCGCACACGCCGCCCGCGACGCCGCCATCCTGACGGTCGCGGCCAGCACCGCACGCGCCTATCTGACGCTGCGCGCCTTCGATGCGCAGCTGCAGGTGGTGCGCGACACCCTACGGGCGCGCGAAACCGCGTTGCGGCTGGCCCGCCGCCGGGCCGAGGCAGGCTACACCTCGGAACTCGAACTGGAGCAGGCCCGCGCCGAATACGAAGCTACCGCGCAGGCCGTGCCGCAGGCCGAGCTGGCCGTCTCCCAGCAGGAAAACGCGCTGCTGCTGCTGACCGGCGACACGCAGGCCACTGCCATTCCCCGTGGCGAGCCGCTGTCCGCCTTGCGCATTCCCGCCCTTGCGCCCGGGCTGCCGGCCGAACTGCTGCGGCGGCGCCCCGATCTGGCGCAGGCCGAGTATCAGCTGGCGGCCAGCGACGCCAATCTGAGCGCCGCGCGCAAGGCCTTCCTGCCGCAGATCGACCTGACCGCCTCCACCGGCCTGCTGTTTACCAGCGCGGTGTCCGGTCCGATACAGCTATGGAGCATCGGCGGCAGCATCCTTGCGCCGATCTTCGCGGGCGGCAGGATCGAGGCCAGCGCGGATCTCGCCGCGGCACAGCGCGATCAGGCGGCGTTCGCGTACCGGCGTACCGCCTTGGCCGCCTTCCGGGAGGTCAACGACAACCTTGCCGCGCTGTCGCGGCTCGACGCGCAGGCGCAGCGCCTGCGAGCCCAGCGCGACGCACTCGCGGCTGCCCTGCGGCACGCCACCAACCGGTACCGCGCCGGCTACTCCCCCTACCTGGAGCAGCTCGATGCGCAGCGGGGCCTGCTCAATGCCGAACTGAGCCTGATCCAGGTGGAAGCCGACCGCTTCGGCGCCAGCGTCGCGCTGTATCAGGCGCTGGGCGGCGGCTGGGACGCCGCGCTGTTGCGGCAATAGCGGATCCACGATTGCCTTGGGTCACTCCTGCCCTTGCGCAGGTGCGGCGCCGGGCCCCTTGCCTTTACATCGGCGCCGGCCCTGCCTTAAATGATCGGCACCAGCTGCCTCCGCCGATCCCCTTGCCCGCCTGACGCGACCTCCCCATCGACTGCATGGATGCCGCATGCGGCCGCGGGCCGGCCGGACGGCCCGTCGAGACCGCTGCGTCAACGTACTGCGGGGGTGGAGCATGTCCGATGTAACCAGACAACAAATCGACGATTGGATGGCGGGGCTGCGCGGCGCCGTGATACAGCCGGAGGACCCCGGCTACGAGGCAGCGCGGCAGGTGTGGAACGGCATGGTCGATTGCAGGCCGGCGGCGGTGGTTCGTTGCGCGGGCGTCGCCGACGTGCAGGCGGCGCTGGCCTTTGCCCGCTCGAACGGCATGCGCGTGGCGGTGCGCGGCGGCGGGCACAATATCGCCGGCACCGGCGTTTGCGACGGCGGGCTCGTGATCGACCTGTCGATGCAGCGGGGCGTGCGCATCGATCCGGATGCGCGCATGGCGTGGGTCGATCCCGGCGCCACCCTCGCCGACTTCGATCATGAGGCGCAGGCCTTCGGCCTTGCCACCCCGCTTGGCATCAATTCGACCACCGGCGTGGCGGGGCTGACGCTGGGCGGCGGCTTCGGCTGGCTGAGCCGCCGTCATGGCATGACGGTCGACAACCTGCTCGGCGCGCAGATGCTCACCGCCGACGGCAGGCTGCACCGCCTCGACGCGAAGCACGAAGAGGACCTGTTCTGGGCGATCCGAGGCGGCGGCGGCAACTTCGGCGTCGTCACGATGTTCGAGTTCGGCCTGCATCCCGTGGGACCGGAAATCTATGGCGGCCTGGTGGTCTATCCCGCCGAGCAGGCCGACCAGGTGCTGCCGGCCTATCGGCGCTTCATCGCCGCGGCTTCCGACGATCTCGCGGTATGGGCCGTGCTGCGGCTGGCGCCGCCGCTGCCGTTCCTGCCGCCATCGGTGCATGGACAACCGGTGGTCGTGTTCGCCAGCTGCCATGTCGGCAAGCCGGACAGCGGACCCGACGCGGTGGCGCCCGTGCGCGAGTTCGGCCAGCCTTGCGGCGAGCATCTGGGACCGATGCCCTATACCGCCTGGCAGAAGGCCTTCGATCCGCTGCTGACGCCCGGGGCGCGCAACTACTGGAAGTCGCACAATCTGGCTTCGCTCGGCGATCCGGTCTTTGCCGCGCTGATGCAGGCGCTGCGCGAGGTGCCCTCGCCGGAATGCGAGATCTTCATCGCGGCGCTGGGCGGCGAAGCCGGCCGCCCTGCCGGCGACGCGATGGCCTACGCGCACCGCGACGCCGACTTCATCGTCAATATCCACGGCCGCTGGCAGCGCGCCGAGGATGATGCCCGCTGTGTCGGCTGGGCGCGCGAGAGCTTCGACCGGTTGAGCCAGTTCGCCCTTGGCACCGTCTACGTCAATTTCCTGACGAGCGACGAGTCGCCGCGGGTCAGCGCCGCCTATGGGCCCAACTACGAGCGGCTCGCCCGCATCAAGGGCCGGGTCGATCCGAACAACCTGTTCCGCGGCAATCAGAATATCGCGCCGCTGCAGTAGCCTGTTGCCCGCTCCTCCCCGTTCGTCACGGGAGGAGCGAGTCTCCATCCGTCCCCGCTCGCCGGTCGCATCGGTGCGGCGGCTCTGGCACGCCGGTTGCATTCCATCTTGGATACAAGATTGGATGCACCGAAATGCGACCTGAACACTCTCCGACGACCCCTGCTGCACCCGGCTCTGCACCGGCCTGGATCCTCCGCCTCGATATCGCTGCGCAAGCGCGGCCCACGCCGTCGGGCCGCGCCCTGGAAGGGCTCACCTTCGCCATCAAGGACAACATCGACGTTGCCGGGCACCCGACCACCGCGGCATGCCCGGGCTTCGGCTTCGTGCCGCAGCAAAGCGCCCCCGTGGTGCAGCGGCTGCTCGACGCTGGTGCACGACTGCTGGGCAAGACCAACCTCGATCAGTTCGCCTGCGGGCTGAACGGAACCCGCTCGCCGCATGGCGCCGTGCCGAACGCCATCGATGCGCGCTTCGTCTGCGGCGGCTCGAGTTCCGGTTCCGCATACGTGGTGGCGACGGGCGAGGTGGACTTCGCACTGGGAACCGATACGGCCGGTTCCGGGCGGGTACCGGCGGGCCTGAACAACATCGTCGGACTGAAGCCGAGCAAGGGCCTGATCAGCGCGCGCGGCGTCGTTCCCGCGGCGCAAAGCGTGGATTGCGTATCGATCTTCGCCCGCACCGTCGGAATGGCCGCACGCGTCCTTGCCAGCGCTGCCGGGTACGACGCGCACGACCCGTACTCGCGACCGCTGACACTCGCCTCGCAGCCCTTTCCGGCCGCGTTTCGCTTTGGCGTACCCGAGCAGCTCGAATTCTTCGGCGATGCGCTGGCCCGCCGCGAGTTCGACGAGGCCATCGAACGCCTGCGCGGCCTTGGCGGCGAGCCGGTGCCGATCGATTTCGCTCCGCTCGCCGAAGCCGCTGCGCTGCTCTACGAGAGCGCGCTGGTGGCCGAGCGCTATGCCGCGATCCGGCCCTTCTTCGATGCGCACGAGGACCAGGTCGTCGAGCCGGTGCGCTCGATCCTCGCCGCCGGCCGCGCCTATGGCGCCGCCGATGTCTTCGAGGCGCAGACGCGCCTGCGCATGCTGGGCCAGCAGGCAGCGGCGATGTGGCAGAGCATCGACCTGCTGCTGGTGCCCACCGCGCCGACCCACTACACCATCGAGCAGATGCGCGCCGACCCGATCGCCTTGAACCGCAATCTGGGCGCCTACACCAACTTCGTCAATCTGCTCGACTACGCAGCGCTGGCCGTGCCCAGCAGCCTGCGTGAAGACGGCCTTCCGTTCGGCATCACGCTGATCGGCCCGTGCGGCAGCGATCTGCAACTGGCCGAGCTGGGCCAGCGTTACCACCATTGCACCGGCCTCGCCCAGGGCGCCACGGGCGAGCCGCTGCCGCCTGCCGAACCGATCCCGGGGTTGCTGCCGCGCACGGCGGCAACCGTGCAGGTGGCGGTGGTGGGCGCGCACCTGAGCGGCATGCCGTTGAACACGCAGCTGACCGAGCGAGGCGCCCGTCTGCTGCGTGAGGCGTCGACCTCGCCCGACTATCGGCTCTACGCCCTGGCCAACACCTCCCCGTCCAAGCCTGGCCTGCTGCGGGTCGAGCCGGACACCGGCGCCCGTATCGCCCTCGAAGTGTGGGAGATGCCGCTGCAGGCGTACGGCGGCTTCGTCGCGCTGATTCCCGCGCCGCTTGGCATTGGCCGGATCCGGCTCGATGACGGCGGCGAAGTCCAGGGCTTTCTCTGCGAGCCCATCGCGCTGCAAGGCGCAACCGATATCAGCGAGTACGGCGGCTGGCGCGCATGGATTGCCGCGCAGGCCTGAACACCCCATTCCAATCAATCACGCGAACTCAACCCAGGAGAATTCCATGTCCCGCGAACTTCGCGCCGAGCGCGCGCCTGCCGCCGCATCGGCCGACGCCGGCCCTAGCCAGGGCCGCCGCACCGTACTGAAAGCCGCCGCCGCACTCGGCGTGCTTGCCGCACCGGCCATCGTCCGCGCGCAAGCGACGCCGGCCATCCGTATCGGCTTCTGGCCGGTCGCTTCCGGCCTGCCCTTCTTTGTCGCGATGGACAAGGGCTACTTCAAGGAGGCCGGCCTGAACGTGCAGGCGCTCAAGTTCGCCAGTCCGCAGCAGGTCACCGAGGCCATCCTCGCCGGCCGGGCCGAAGGCAGCGCCAACGGCACCGCGTCGGCCGCGCTGGCCATCGGCGAAATCGCGCAGCCGGGACTGGTCAAGATCTTCTGCACCAATCCCACCAATGCGAAGTACGTGCTCGACGAATTCATCGTGGCCAGGGACAGCCCGTTCAAGAGCATTGCCGAACTGAAGGGCAGGAACATCGGCTGCGGGCCGGGTCTTCAGAATGTCGTGCTGGCCAAGGCGGTGCTCGAGCGCGCAGGCGCGACGGGCGCGCGCGTGGTCGAACTGCCGATCGGCCAGCATGTGGCCGCCATCGCGGCGGGCCAGCTGGATGCCTGCTACACGCTGGAGCCGACCGGTACGGTGGGACGCCTGAACGGCACCACGCGCACGCTCGAGGTCGGCGTCATCGCGCGTTATGTGCTGGGCGACCCGATGGCTCCGTGGCACGGCGGCTCGGCAAGCCTGTCCAGCGAATTCATCGGCCGGCATGCCGACGTCGCGCGCAAGTACATCGCCGCCTACCGCCGCGGCGTCGAACTGGTCAAGACCGACCCGACACAGGCGCGCGCCTCGCTCAAGGGCTATACCGCCATCGAGGGCGCGCTGACCGCGGAGGTGCCGATGTCCGACTACCAGTTCTCCACCGAATTCAAGCCAGCCGATATCGCGCACTTCCAGAAGTACTTCGACCTGTTCTCCGAGAAGGGCGTCTTCAGCCGCCGGGTACTCGTCGACAGCATGCTCTACAAGGGTTGATCGTCATGCAGAACACCACCACCTCCACCCCGGCGCCACCGTGGGCAGCCGCGCGCGGCGCCACGCGCGCGCCTGCCGCGGCGGGACCGTCGCTCGCGACCCGGCTGCTGCCCTTCGTCGGCCCGCTGGTCCTGTTCATCATCTGGGACCTGGCCGTGCGCGGCGGCTTCATCAAGGCCATCCTGCTGCCGCCGCCCTCGGACACCATCATCACGCTGGTATCCGGCCTGCTGGGCGGTCCGCTGCTGGCCGATTTCCTCGTCACCGTGTCCCGGACACTGCAGGCATTCCTGATCGCCGCCGCGATCGGCATGCCGGCGGGCGTACTGCTGGGCAGCAACGAGAAGGCCTACCGCAGCGTCGAATTCCTGATCGACTTCTTCCGCTCCACGCCGTCCTCCGCGCTGATTCCGCTGTTCCTGCTGATCTTCGGCGTCTCGGACATCAACAAGGTGGCGATCGCCGCGTTCGGCGCCTTCCTGATCGTGGTCTTCAACAGCGCCTACGGCGTCATCAACGCGCGCAAGCAGCGCGTGGCGGCTGCCAGGGTGATGGGCGCCTCGCGCTGGCAGATCTTCAAGGACGTCCTGCTCTGGGAAAGCCTGCAGCCGTCCTTCGTCGGCCTGCGCTCGGCGGTGTCGATGGCGCTGGTCATCGTCATCGTGGCCGAGATGTTCATCGGCTCCGAGAACGGACTGGGGCACCGCATCATCGACGCCCAGCAGGTGCTGAACGTCAAGACCATGTACGCAGCGATTCTCGCGGCCGGCGCGCTGGGCTATGTCCTGAACATCGTGTTCCTGGTGATCGAACGCCGGATCGTCCATTGGAGTGGCAGATGAGCGCCGTGATCAACGCCCCTGTTTTCGCCGACGCGCCGAAGCCCGCGTTTCGCCCCGGCCCTGCCGGCACGCACATCACGATTCGCGGCCTGACCAAGTACTTCGCCGGCTGGCCGCTGTACGAGAACTTCGACCTGGACATCCCGAAGGGCAAGATCGTATCGATCTTCGGCCCGAACGGCTGCGGCAAATCCACCCTGATCAACATGATCGCGGGACTGGTGCCGATCGATTCGGGCGAGATCCTGTTCGATGGCAAGTCGCTGAAGGACACCAAGATCGGCTATGTGTTCCAGAACTACCGGGAAGCGATGTTCCCGTGGATGCGCACCATCGACAATATCGCCTACCCGCTGAAGCTGGCCGGCCAGTCCAAGGCCGAGGTCGACCGCCGCATGGAGGAACTGGTCGCCTCGTTCGATGTCAAGTTCGACCTGAACCGCTACCCCTACGAGTTGTCCGGCGGGCAGCAGCAGACGGCCTCCATCATGCGTGCGCTAGCGCCCAGGCCGGAGGTGCTGTTTCTCGACGAGCCGTTCTCCGCGCTCGACTTCGAGATGACACTGTTCATTCGCGAGAAGCTGCAGGAAGTCTTCATGCAGACCGGCACCACGATGATGCTGGTCTCGCACGACCTGGAAGAGGCCGTCTATCTGGCCGACGAGGTGCTGTTGCTGACCAAGCGCCCGACCCGGGTCGCGCAGATCCTGCACTATGGCGACGTCCGTCCGCGCACCGTGGAGACCCTGTCGCGACCGAGCTTCGTCGAGACGAAGCGGCTCAGCATGGAGATCTTCCAGCGCGAAGTGCGGCGCTAGGCCGCGCGGCCCTGCGTCCGGCACGCTATGCTTGATGCAGGGCCAACCAACCGACGTGACGCCTTCGATGCTACCTCTCGTGAACCCGCCCATCGGCGCACCGCTTACCGCCACGCCTCGCCGCTCCGTCGCCGAACAGGTCTATGAAGAGCTCAAGCGCGATATCGGCCAGTTCCGCCTGGTGCCGGGGGACCGCTTCTCGGAACTGGAACTGTGCGCGCGCCTGGGCGTCTCCCGCACGCCGGTGCGGCAGGCGCTGGTGCGGCTGCAACAGGAAGGCTATGTCGAGGTGCTGTTCCGCAGTGGCTGGCGCGTGCTGCCGTTCGACTTCGACAAGTACGAACAGCTCTACGACTTGCGCATGGTGCTGGAGGTTACGGCCGCACAACGGCTCTGCGGCGACGCGCCCCCGACCGGGCAGCTCAGGCCGGCCCTGCTGCAGCAGCTTGCTGCGATCTGGCTGGTCGATCCCGCCGCGCGCAGCACTGACGGCGCCCAGGTGCGGCAGTGGGACGAAGCGTTTCACTGCACGCTGGTCGAGGCCGCCGGCAACGCGGAGATGGCGCGCGTGCACCGCGACATCACCGAGCGGATCCGGGTGATCCGCAGCCTCGATTTCACCAAGTCCTTCCGCATCGAGGCAACCTACGACGAGCACGCCCAGATCCTGCGCGCCATCCTTGCGCACCGGCCCGACCAGGCGACCATGCTGCTGCGCGCGCATATCGGCAGCAGTCAGGCCGAGGTGCGCAAGATCACGCTGCACCAGTTGCATATGGCGCGGCGTGAAGGTGGCGGCCCGGACCACATGCCGTAGTCCGCGCTCACGCCATCATCGCCATTCCCGTCGCGCGCGCCAGGCGCGCCACCGACCAGCCATTGCCGAGCAGCACCATGCGGGTGTGCAGGTCGTTCAGTACCGCGGGCGGCACGTCCTTCCCGAGCCAGCGCATCTGCTTGTCCCGCACCTGGACGTAGCCTGCCGGGTAGTGCGTGCCGAGCGATTGCCACAACGCATGCGCGCCCGGCGACTGGCGCGCGCCGCTGATCAGGCAGCGCCCGGTGTCCAGGTACCAGCGGTACAGCGCGGTAGCGAGGCCGCGGCGCTGATAGGCCGGCGCGAATTTCGAGTGCGGCGCCCGCAGGTGCCGGTCGGCGCGGCGGTCCACTTCGATCAGCCGGTTGAACACGGTATAGCCGGCCAGCCGGGCGCTTGCCACGTCCTCGACATAGCAGTAGTACTCGCCATCCGCCTCGCGGTACCGCACGGCGAACCCCGGCACGCCGCAATCGCGTACCGCGATGCCGCAGAGCGGGTCGCCGCGGCAATGCAGCCGTTCGTGCAGGGCCCGCAGTTCGGCCTCCAGTTCCTCCTGCCCGTGCTCCACATCGATGCGCAGCTCCAGCGTGCGCAACAGCCGGGACGCGTGCAAGGCAAGGCCACGCAGGCCACTTGCGAGCAGAGGCCGCACCGGCAGCGCTGCATGCAACTCAGTCTGCATGCCACGCTCCGCTCAGCAGGTTTGCGGGCCGGCTGCGGGCCAGCACGCGCGCGCTCGCGTCCCAGCAGTCCATCCGGACATTGAGGCCGGCATGGATGCCGTAGCCGGTCCCGGCGACGATTTCCTCTTCGGTCTGTACGCCCTCGCCGGACTTGATCGCACCGCCGGCCACGATGGATGCTGCGGCTCGAATGCCCCAGCCTGCCTCCAGATGGCGGCCCGCATGAATGCCGCTGCCGGCGTCGATGCCGTGCGCGGCCACGATGTCGCTGCCCGAGACGATGTTGCCCTCGGCCTTGATGAGGCCGTCGCAACGGATCGCACCCTGCGCGGCGATGCCATGGCCGGCGCGCAGGTTCGCCCCCACGGCGATATCGAGCCCGGCAACCACGTCCCAGCCGGCACGCAGATGCCCGCGGCAGTCGATGGTGGAGGCCGCTTCAACGCCCCACTTCGCGCGGATATCGCCAGCGGCTTCGATCGTGCCATCGCTGTACAAATAGCCGCCGCAGTCGATGCCGCCGCCCGCGACGATGGCAGAGCCCGCGCGGATGCCGCCGCCGACGCGGAGACTGCCGCCGGCGCGCACCACCGAATCGACGTCGATGCCGCCCTGCACGACCAGCGTGCCGGCGAACACCAGCCCTTGTGCCTCGACCGAGCGCAGATGCAGTACGGCATCGGTGGCGCCGAACTGATCCAGCAGCCAGCAGGCGTCATTGACGCGCCCGGCCTGCACCAGCGCGTCGAGCAAGCGCTGGTAGTCGCTGCCGTCCTCGCGGTTGCGCAAGAACCATTTGTAGCCATCCGCGCACGGGCGCTTGGCCTTGACGAAATCCTGTGTAAGTTCCATGGTCATCGGTGCGTCCCCTTGCAGGCAGCCGAAGCGCTGGCGCGAGGCCGATCAGCCCGCCAGCGCGATAGAGAACATCGGCCGGCGCCGCCCCGCGCACGAGGGCGACGGCGCGGCGCGGCCGATCGATCAGTCGAGACTCAACGCGAGGTAGAGGACGGCGACGCCCATCATGGCGTACGCGGCGCGGCGGTACACCGCCACGGTTTTCTTTCGAAGGGACATACGATCTCCCGTCTGCACGTTGAACAGCGGGTCATCGGAAACGACGACCCCCAGGGCAATGTGCCGTGCAAGGGAGCGAGACGATGGACCGGTGGTGGTCAGTCCCTGGCTCCCCGCACGGCCAAGGGAAGCACGGCGGGGGAGCAGGCGAGTTGGGCGATGACGATGGCACGCCGGGCGGCGCAGCCGCCCTGCACCGCACGGGCGCGCGCGGTCGCGGCATGCTGGGCATGCCGGGAACGGGCGAGGCGGCGCTGGTCAAGGTGCATTCGGTCGCGGATCGAGGGTGGCGCGAAAAAATCGCGGCGAAATTCGGTGGAAAAACGCAGGCGCCTGGGCATGGACCTCGGCGCGGACGGCGTTGTCCCGCAGCGGCAGGACCGGGCAAGTATTCCATAGACCGCAGAAAACCTCAACCCGGTCCTCCGCGCATCACGCCACCATGGGCATCCCGGCGAGCAGCTTGTCCAGCGTAATCGGATAGTCCCGCACGCGTACGCCGGTGGCGTGATAGATCGCATTGGCCACGGCCGCGCCGACGCCGCAGATGCCAAGCTCGCCCACGCCCTTGGCCTTCATCGGCGACGACAGCGGATCGGTCTCGTCCAGAAAGATCACCTCCTGGTGCGGGATGTCGGCGTGCACCGGCACCTCGTAGCCGGCCAGATCGTGATTGACGAAAAAGCCCAGCCGCTTGTCCACCGCCAGCTCCTCCATCAGCGCCGCGCCCACGCCCATTGTCATCGCGCCGATCACCTGGCTGCGTGCCGACTTCGGATTGAGGATGCGGCCGGCCGCGCAAACGGCGAGCATGCGCCGGACCCGCACCTCCGCGGTCGCCACATCGACGCCCACTTCGACGAAGTGCGCGCCGAAGGTGGACTGCTGGTACGCCTTGTCCAGCTTGCCGAAGACGATGCCATCCTCGGCGACGATCCCGCCCTCCCCCGCCGCCTCGCCAAGGGCAAGGGTGCGGCCGCCGGCGCGGATCTGCCCGTTGTCGAACACCGCGGTGCTCGCGTCGAAACCATGCCGGCGGCCCAGTTCCTCGCGCAGCCGCACGCAGGCAGCATAGACCCCGGAGGTCGCGCTGTTGGCGCCCCATTGCCCGCCCGATCCCGCGGACACCGGAAAATCCGAGTCGCCCAGCCGCACGGCGACCTGGTGCAGCGGCACACCGAGCATCTCCGCCGCGGTTTGCGCGATCACCGTATAGCTGCCGGTGCCGATATCGGTCATGTCCGTTTCGACCGTGACCCTGCCCTGCCCGTCCAGCCGCACGCGGGCCGCCGAGGCCATCACCAGGTTGTTGCGAAACGCCGCGGCGACTCCGGTGCCGATCCACCACTGCCCCTCGCGTTGCGAGCGCGGGCGCGCGCTGCGCGCTTGCCAGCCGAACCGCTCGGCGCCAAGACGCAGGCACTCCACCAGGCGCCGTTGCGAAAACGGTCGCCCATGCTGTTCGGGATCGACCTGCGTATCGTTGCGGATGCGAAATTCCACCGGGTCCAGGCCCAGCTTCTCGGCGATCTCGTCGATGGCGATCTCCAACGCCATCATGCCTGGCGCCTCCCCAGGGGCGCGCATCGCGTTGCCTTCGGGCAGATCGAGCGTGGCCAGCCGCAGGGCGGTATAGCGATTGGCGCCGGCATACAGCAGGCGGGTCTGCTGGACCGCCGTCTCCGGGCTGCCGCCGGGCAGGTCGCCCGACCAGCTCTCGTGCGCAATCGCCGTGATGCGCCCGTCCGAGCCCGCGCCGATGCGAATGCGCTGGATGGTGGCCGGACGATGCGTGGTGTTGTTGGCGATCAGGGGCCGCTGCAGCGCGACTTTCACCGGACGCCCCGCCGCGCGCGCGCCCAGGGCGGCGAGCAGCGCGTCGGCCCGCACGAACAGCTTCGCGCCGAAACCGCCGCCGACGTAGGGCGAGATCAGCCGGACGTTCTCGCGCGGGATACCCAGTGTCCTGGCGACGTCCCCGCGGCTCCAGTTGACCATCTGGTTGGAGGTCCACAGCGTCAGCCGGTCGCCCTGCCAGCGGGCGATGGAGGCGTGCGGTTCCATCATGGCGTGCGACTGGTCGGGCGTGGTGTAGGTCGCATCCAGTTGCACCGGCGCCGCAGCGAAGGCCTTGTCGAAATCGCCGACCGCGCTCTCCGGCTTCTTCTCCCCGGTCGCAAGCGCCGCGTTGCCGCGCTCGCGCGCCAGATCGAAGCGGCCGCGCTCCCTCGCGTAACGCACGCGCACCAGTTGCGCGGCGGCGCGCGCCTGCTCGAAGGTCTCGGCCACCACCAGGGCAATGGCCTGATGGTAGTGCTCGATCTCCGGGCCGCCGAGCAGCCGCGCCGTGTTGAAGTCGCCCTTGCCGAGTTTTCCCGCGTTCTGCGCGGTGACGATGGTCAGCACGCCGGGCGCGCGGCGCGCGGCGTCCAGCTCCATCGACACGATGCGCCCCTTGGCAATGCCCGCCCCGATCACGTAGCCATAGGCGGCGCCGGGTACTTCCTCGTGGTGTTCGTATGCATAGCGGGCGTGACCGGTGGTCTTGTCCGGGCCGTCGATGCGGTCCACCGGCTGGCCGACGACCTTCAGCCGGTCGATCGGATTCTCTTTCGCTGGATTGTCGAAGCGCATGGTGTCACCCCCTCGCCTGTGCCAGCGCCGCGCCCAGCGTACGCTGCGCCAGCGCGATCTTGAACGCGTTCTCGTGCGTGGGCCTTGCCCCCGCCAGCGCGGCCTCGGTGACCGCCTTCGCACCGCGCGGCATTTCCGCCTCGGCCGCTTCGACGCGCCACGGCTTGTGGGCGACGCCACCGAAGGCAACGCGGCCGCTGCCGTCTCGCTGCACGATGGTCGCCACCGATACCAGCGCGAACGCATAGGACGCGCGGTCGCGGACCTTGCGGTAGCCCTGCATGCCGCCCACCGGACGCGGCAGCGTCACCGCCGTGATCAGTTCCCCGGGCGTCAGCGAGGTTTCGATGTGCGGCGTGTCGCCGGGAAGCCGATGCAGCTCCGCGATCGGGATCACGCGCGCGGTGCCATCGGGACGGACCGTCTCGACCTTGGCGTCGAGGACGCGCATGGCCACGGCCATATCGCTGGGATGGGTGGCGATACAGGCGTCGCTGCCGCCGATCACCGCATGGTGGCGCGTGAAGCCGCCCATCGCGGCGCAGCCGGCGCCGGGCTGGCGCTTGTTGCACGGCTGGTCGGTGTCGTAGAAATAGGGACAACGGGTGCGCTGCAGCAGGTTGCCGCCGGTCGTCGCCATATTGCGCAGCTGCCCCGACGCGCCGGCCAGCAGCGCGCGTGACAGCACGCCATAGTCGGCCCGTATGCGCGCATCCGCCGCCAGGTCGGTGTTGCGCACCATCGCACCGATACGCAAGCCGCCGTCGGGCGTCGGCTCGATCCGGTCCAGCCCGATGCCATTGACGTCGATCAGATGCGCCGGCGCTTCGATGCCCAGCTTCATCAGGTCGAGCAGATTGGTTCCGCCCGCGATGAACTTCGCACCCGGCATCCGCGCGGCCGCCGCGGCCGCCTCCGCAGGCGTCGCTGCCCGCTCGTAGCTGAAGGCCTTCATGGCTGTCCTCCCGCGACCTCGGCGATCGCCTCGACGATATTCGAATAGGCTCCGCAGCGGCAGAGATTGCCGCTCATCCGCTCGCGGATCTCGTCGACCGTCAGCCGCGCGCGCGCCGTCAGGCTGGGGCTGACGTGGCTGGGGACGTTGGCGTCGATTTCCTGCAGCACGGCCACGGCCGAGCAGATCTGCCCTGGCGTGCAATAGCCGCACTGATAGCCGTCGTGCCGCACGAACGCCGCCTGCATCGGGTGCGGCTTCTCCGGTGTGCCCAGCCCTTCGATCGTGGTCACCGTCGCGCCATGCTGCATGACCGCCAGCGTCATGCACGAATTGATGCGCCGGCCGTTCACCAGCACGGTGCATGCGCCGCACTGGCCGTGGTCGCAGCCCTTCTTTGTGCCGGTCAGATGCAGATGTTCGCGCAGCAGGTCCAGCAGCGTGGTGCGGGTATCGACTTCGCCCGTCCATTGCGTGCCATTGACAAGCAACGACACCGCCACCGCCACCGGGGGACGGAGCGGCGCGCCGCCGGCTGCCGCATCGACGTCGGCGGCCGCGCTTTGCCCGGCGGGAAGCGCCACGGCCGTCGCCGAAGCCGCACCGACGATGAACAAATCGCGCCGGCTGATCCTGATATCGCCAAAGTTTTCCATGGGAACCTCGTCGCTGCCCGCTCCGCCTGCCGCGAACCGCCAGCATTGATGTTTTTGGAATGATGAAGCGCAAAAGGGTGGAATGTAGGCCGATCGGCTCGCTTGGCGCAGTCGCTCGGGCGCTGCGGCGGAGAATCGTCCAGAACGGACGGACGCAGGCATTGGGCGGAAGTTCCCCGGCAACGGACTGGATGCGCAGGGAGGACGTCAACGGCACGGGCGGTGTAATCTTGCGGGTCGTCGCCCCAGCGGTGACCGTTTACCAGCGCACGCCATGGACAAATTGCTCGCCCTGAAGATGTTCGTCGAAACCGTCGATGCCCGCGGTTTCTCCGCGGCCGCGCGCCGGCTCGAGATTGCGACATCGTCGGTGACGCGCGCCATGGACGGGCTCGAGGACGCCCTCGGCGCCGTGCTGCTGAACCGCTCCACCCGCCAGGTCACGGTCACCGAGGCCGGCGCCACCTATTACGAGCAGGCGCGGCGCATCCTGGAAGCGATTGAGGAAGCCGACGCGTCGGTCTCCGACCGGGGCGACGCCGATGGTGCGGTGGGGCAGCTGCGCGTTTCGGTGCCGGTTGCCTTCGGCAGGCGCTGCATCGCGCCGCATCTCGGACAATTGCTGGACCGCCACCCGAAGCTGGAAGTGGAAGTCACGCTGACCGACGACATTGTCGATCTGCTCGGCGAACGGATCGACCTTGCCATCCGCATCGGCAGCGTCGCCGCCTATGACCACGTGGTGGCGCGGCCGATCGGCGCGTTCCGGCGCCGTGTGGTGGCCGCACCGGGCTATCTGGAGCGGCACGGCACGCCGGGCCATCCGCTGGAGCTGGGCGGCCATCGCTGCCTGCGCTACAGCTATGGCGGACGCGACCAGAGCTGGCGCTTCCGGCTCGGCGACGACACTGTGTCGGTACCGGTGCGGGGTGCATTGCGCAGCAACAACATGGAGGTGCTGCACGACGTTGCCCGCGCGGGCCACGGCATCGCGCTGCTGCCTGACTGGATCGCGGACGCCGGCATCGCCGCCGGCAACCTGCAGCCGCTCTTCGACAACTGGTCCGTCGAGCCTGGCGATACCAGCGCGGCGATCCATGCGCTGTACTTGCCGAACCAGCGGGGCTCGCGCCGGATCAACGCTTTTCTGGACTTTCTCGCCACGCTGCCCGGCCCCCTGCAGTCGATCGCCGCGACCCGCGCCTGATCGCCCTGCATCCGGAGCGGATGCGCCATTGTCCGGGGCGCAACGCTGCGTTGCGTCACGCCCCGATTCTCGCCGCGCAACGTGGCCCCTATGCTTGGCCCATCGCAACCCCTGCCCGCTTCCCGCGCGCTCACCATGCAACCTCACACCATGACCACACGTGCTCACGCGGCCAACGACGCCAGCGTCCGCCCCGCTTCCGAGTCGCAGCACGCCGACGCCCACCGGCCCATGTCCGCTTCCCTCGTCGCGCTGTTTTCGCTCTGCGCGGGCGTGCTGGTTGCCAACCTGTACTACGCGCAGCCGATCATCGAGCTGATCTCGCCCGCCGTCGGCCTGACGGCGCAGCAGGCCAGCCTCATTGTCTCGCTGACGCAGGTGGGCTATGCCATCGGCCTGTTCTTCCTGGTTCCGCTCGCCGATCTGCACGAGAACCGCCGCCTGCTGGCGATCAGCGGCGTCGCGGCCACCGTCAGCCTGCTCGGTGCGGCCCTGTCCACGCAACCGGCGCCCTTCCTGCTGGTGTCGCTGCTGATCGGACTGAGTTCCGTCAGCGTGCAGATCCTGATCCCGCTGGCAGCGCACCTGGCGCCCGAAGCCACGCGAGGCCGCACCGTCGGCACCATCATGGGCGGGCTGCTGAGCGGCATCCTGCTGGCGCGGCCGCTCTCGAGCATGCTCGCGGAAGCATTCGGCTGGCGTGCCGTCTTCGTGGCCGGGGCGGCAATGACGCTCGCCACCGTCGTCATCATGATCGCTACCCTGCCGCGGCGCGTGCCCGAGCACAAGGCCACCTATGCCAGCCTGCTCGCCTCGCTGTGGCATCTGCTGGGCCGCTTCGCCGTGCTGCGCCGGCGCGCCCTCTACCAGGCCCTGCTGTTCGCCGCCTTCAGCCTGTTCTGGACCGCGGTGCCGCTGGAACTGGCCAATCGCTACGGACTGTCGCAGGCACAGATCGGCCTGTTCGCGCTCGTCGGCGCGCTGGGCGCGGTGGCGGCTCCGGTCGCCGGCCGCCTGGCCGATGCCGGCCACACCCGCATCGCCTCGTTCGCCGCGATGGCCCTGGCCGCGGCCAGCTTCCTGCCCGGCCTGCACGGCGGCGCCCACGGCGTGATCTGGCTCGGCCTGACCGGCATTGCGCTGGACTTCGCCGTGCAGATGAACATGGTGCTGGGCCAGCGCGCCATCTACGCGCTCGACGCATCGAGCCGGGCCCGGCTGAACGCGCTCTATATGACCGCCATCTTCGCCGGTGGCGCGGCAGGCTCGGCCGTCGCCAGCATGCTCTACAGCAGCGCCGGCTGGGCGGGCATCGTCGCCGCTGGCGCCGGGCTGTCGCTGGTCGCGCTCGCGGCGCTTATGGCAGGCACTGCAACCGCCAGGAACAAGTAGCAGCAGCGCTCTGGACGCGCCCCATCCCCTCTCCCCGGCCCTCTCCCGCAAGCGGGAGAGGGAGAAAACCGGGAGCACTCCAACGTCGCCGGTTTGCTCCCCTCTCCCGCGCGCGGGAGAGGGGCCGGGGGAGAGGGCAGCGAGCGCCAATGTTCACCCCGGCTTCTCCGCTAGTCCCGCTAGACGCCGCCCCGATCCTGCGGCCCCGAGGTAGCAAGCGATATCCCGCGTCGCGTCGCCGCCCAGAACAGCATCGCCAGCAGACTCACCCCCGCACCGAGCACGCACACCCCCTGCCACCCGGCACGCGCATACGTAGCCGTCGTGGCGATGGCGCCCGCCCCGCTACCCACCGCGTAGAACAGCATATAGAGGCCAACCAGCCGCCCATGCGCCTGGGGCCTCGCTCGCAGGATCATGGCCTGGTTGGTGACATGCAACGCCTGCCCGCCCAGATCGAGCATGACGATGCCAAGCAGCAGCGGCCACAGCGACTGATCGAGGCGCGATAGCGGCCACCACGACAGCAGCAGCAGGAACAGCGCCGCGCAGGAGGTATGCTGGCCGTATCCCCGGTCCGCCCATCGTCCGGCGAGGGCAGCCGCCAGCGCGCCGACCGCACCCACCAGGCCCAGCGCACCGATGGCCGTATGTGACAGCTGCCATGGCGCGGCGCTCAGCGGCAGGACCACCGCGCTCCAGAAAATATTGAAGGCGGCGAACATCAGCATGGCGAGCACGCCCCGGACCTGCAGCACCCGTTCCTCGCGCAACAGCGTCAGCATGGATGCAAGCAGCCGCGGGTAGCTGGCCGCGTCCGCCGCCACCGGCAGCGCCGGCAGGCGCCGCCACAGCGCCAGCGCGAGCGCGAGCATCAATCCCGCGGAGCAGAGGTAGACGCCGCGCCAGCCGGCCACATCGCTGACGGCACCGGCGAATACCCGCGCGAGCAGCAAGCCGATGAAGACGCCGCCCTGCGCCGCGCCCACGACGCGCCCCTGTTCACCGGCACCGGCGGCGGTCGCGGCATAGGCGATCAATCCCTGCGTCATCGCCGTGCCCAGCAGGCCCACCCCAAACATTCCCGCCAGCAATACCGGCACGCTGGGCGCGAAGCCGACCACGCCAAGCGCCACTACCAGCGCCAGCAGTTGTGCGGCCATCAGTCGACGACGATCGATCCGGTCGCCCAGGGGCACGAGCATCAGCAAGGCAATGGCGCAGCCCAGCTGCGTGGCGGTGATCACGCCGCCGACCGAAGCCTGGCGGATGGCGAACTCGGCCGCCAGCGCATCGAGCAGTGGCTGCGCGAAATAGACGTTGGCGACGCTCAGGCCGCTGGCGGTGGCGAACAGCAGCACGGACGCGGCGGGCAGCAGCGGTGGCTGGCAAGCCGGCAGCGCATCGCAGGGGGAGGACCACAGCGGGGGCATCGATCAATCCAGTTGCAAAACGAAACTGGTTGTATGGTAGGCATACCGGTTTTAAAATGCAACTACAGCTTCCCGCCTTCGCCCTCCGCTTCCCATGCCACGCCTGAAGTCCAGCCTCGATCCGACCTGTCCTGTCGCACGCGCGGTCGACCTGGTCGGCGACCGCTGGTCCCTGTTGATCGTGCGCGATGCCTTCGATGGCACGCATCGGTTCGGCGATTTCCAGCGCAATCTTGGCGTGGCGCGCAATATCCTGGCGGACCGGCTGGCCCGGCTGGTCGAGGCGGGCATCCTGCAGACGCAACCGGCGTCGGATGGCACCGCCTATCAGGAATACGTGCTGACAGCCCGGGGACGGGAGCTGTTTCCGATCGTGGTGGCCCTGCGTCAATGGGGCGAACAGCACCTGTTCTCCCGGGGGGAGCGGCACTCGCGGCTGCTGGATACCAGGACGGGCAAGCCCGTTCCGTTGATGATGCCGCGCGGCAGCGACGGCACGGAACTGCTGCCGGAGAATACCGAGGTCAGGAAGGTGAACGTGCCACAGGGCTGACGACGGCGGCACTTGCTTCGGTCATGATGACCCGGGACTTACCCGCCCTCATTCCCGAGCAGGAACGCCATCGCCTCGCTCCACCACGGTGCATCTACCCGGCCGAACCAATCGTTGTGCTCGGCGCCGGCCACGACGCGCAGCTGCCGCCGGGGACCCAGCGAGTCGTAGAGCGCCCGGCCAAACCGCGCCGGGACGATGCGGTCGCGTTCGGCGATGACTACCAGTACTGGACCCGCGAAGCCCGCGAGATTGCGCACGCTGTCATAGCGGTCGCGCAGCAGCCAGGATGTGGGTAGCCAGGCGTAGTGATGGGACGCGATATGGGCGAGCCGGTCCCAGGGCGTGATGAGCATGATGCCGGCGATCTTTTCGCGTTGCCGCTCGCCAGCAGCCGTTGCGGCCGCCACGCCGGCCCCGAGCGATTCGCCGATCAGCAGCAGCGGCGCGCCGAACTGCGCATGCGCCAGCTCGACGGTGCGCTGCGCGTCGGCAACAAGGCTGGCCTCGCCCAGTGCGCCATCGCGGGGACCGTAGCCCGGATATTCGGCAAGGATGACGCGCAGGCCCTGCGCGACCAGGGCGTCGGCATACAGCTGCCGGTGGCCGGCATGTCCTGCATTGCCATGGAGCACGATCACGGTACCGTGTGCCGGCCCCGCCGGTTCCGCCAGCAAACCCCGGAACTCCGCTGCTCCTGGCCACGCCTGCAATCGTCCGGAAACCAGCTCGTCCAGGGAAGCCTTGCTGGGGTAGTACAGGAAGCGATCCTGCAAGGCCGCCAGCGCGCCGCCAGGGGCCATGACAGCGAGGGTGGCCATGCACAGCGCAGCCACCCGGGCGGTCAGCGCGTGACGGCGAGGGATTGCGGTGCCCATACTGCCTCCGGATCGGCTGCCATCCGCATAGTATGCGCCCCGCTCTTCTGCACGGAAACCGCGCAATACAACCTGCCAGCCTTATTCCATCGGCCGCCCGTCGATCGGGTTGTGCATGCCGATCGCCATCCGGTTCCAGGCATTGATCGCCGCCACGACCCAGGTCAGCTCGACGATCTCCTTCTCGTTGAAATGCTCGCGCAGTGCCTCGAAGGCAGGACCGCGGTCGATATGGTTGTCCGGCAGACGCGTCATCGTCTCGGCCCACTGCAGCGCCGCGCGCTCCCTGGCGGTGAACACGTCACCGGCCTCGCGCCAGGCGGCAACCAGGCTCAGACGCTGCCACGACTCACCCGCCTTGCGCAGGTCGCGTACGTGCATGTCGATGCAGAAGGCGCAGCCGTTGATCTGCGACACGCGGGTCTGCACCAGTTCGATCAGCTTGCCGCCCAGCGACGAGCTGGCCAGCGCCTGGTTGACGCCGGCAAGCGACTTGTATTGGGCCGGGGCAAGGGTAGTCCAGGGAAGACGGGGTGCGCTCATGATGTTGCTCCTTGGTCGTGAATCGATATGGGTTGTAGAGAGTTCAGACGGGATGGCAGCGTGGCCCGCCCGCTTCGGGCAAGCTCGACCGGTCGATGCTGCGCGGCCAGCCTTCACCAGTTGGCGCCCCAGCTGGCGGCTGGTGGACCGGTCGCGACCGGGGCTGCATTCGAGCAGCAGCAGTTCGATCGGTTCATGGCGGGTTCCGGCTGCCCGCGCACAGGCATCGTTCTCGTGGTCGATGGCGACAGTGTCGGCCATCGATGTCACAATCGACAGGCACAGTTTCAGACAAAGCGACTAGGCCATCCGCCGTGCGGCGCGAGGCCAGCGAAGGCACCAGGGAACCACGGACACGACCACGCCATGACGCCACAAGCCGCCGGTACCGAACCGAACGCCGCCACGCCGCTGCATCTGCAGATCTATTCGCGCTACAAGTCGCTGATCGTGCGGGGGCGCATGGCGCCGGGCGAACGGGTGCCATCGCTGCGGGTTCTGGCCGTCGAACTTGGCGTTGCGCGCGGAACGGTGGAGGCCGCCTACGACCGGCTGATCGGCGAAGGCTACCTGGTGGCGAAGGGTCCGGCCGGGACCTTCGTCGCCGACAAGGCGGGCAGCGCCGCCGCGGTGCCGGCGCGTCGCGCCAGGGCCGCGCGTGCAACGCCGGCCGCGCCGCCGGCGCGGCACGATTCGATGGGCTTCTACGAGGATGGCAAGCCGCCGCTGCTGCAGATGGGGCTGCCGGCGCTGGACGCCTTTCCCCGCAAGCTGTGGACGCGGCTGCTGGCCCGGCACGCCCGCACGGCCACCGCATTGACACGGCCGCCTGCCGCCGGGCTGCCGGCGCTGCGCGAGGCATTGGCGGACTATCTGCACCGCTCGCGCGGCATCGAAGCCCATGCACAGCAGATCTTCATTCTGCCGGCCTATACCGCGGCGCTCGGGCTGGTGGCGCAGACGCTGCTGCGGCGCGGCGATAGCTGCTGGATCGAGACGCCGGGCTTTCCCCCCACTTCCCATGTGCTGGCGCAGCTGGGCTACCGGCTGGCCCGCATCCCGCTGGACGAGCAAGGCCTGGACGTCGCCCACGGCCGCGACAGGCATCCCGGCGCCCGCCTGGCCGTCGTTACCCCTTCACACCAGAGCCCGACCGGCATAACGATGAGCCTGGCGCGTCGCAACGCCCTGCTGGACTGGGCGGGCGAACACAACGCCTGGATCATGGAGGACGACTACGACGGCGAGTATCGCTACCGCGGGCACCCGCTGCCCGCGCTCAAGAGCCTGGACCGGGTTGACCGGGTGCTCTACTGCGGCACGCTGAGCAAGGTATTGTTTCCCGGGCTGCGGCTCGCCTATCTGGTGGTGCCGGAAAGCCAGCGGGAAGCGTTCGGCGCGGCCTGCCTGCGCACCCTGCACGGCGGCTGTCCCGAACTGTTCCAGGCGGTGGCGGCCGACTTCATCCGCGAGGGGCATTTCGCCCGCCATATCAAGCGCATGCGGACCCTCTATGCCAGGCGGCGGGCGATGCTGGCCGACGCCCTGGCGCCCTACCTCGGACACGGGTTGTCTCTCGAACTGCGGGATGGGGGGATGCACCTGCTGATCGGCCTGCCCGACCATCTGGACGATGTTGCGCTGGCGCGGCGGGGACGGGAGGCCGGCTATGGCCTGCAGGCCTTGACCGACTGGCGTGACGGCGAGCCCGGGCGACGCGGGTTGATGGTCAGCTTCACCAACGTCGCGACGCCGGTGCAGGCGCGCGAGCTGGTGGCCAATCTGATGGCGGCGCTGCAATTGCCGGCTGCCGCGCCGCCGGGAAAAACGACCGGCCCGGGCCGGCGGGCCCCGGCTTAGAGGATGTCGTCCAGCAGGTCCGGGCCGAACACCTCGCGGTGGATGCGATGCGCGGCAACCCCGTGGCCTTCCAGCGCGGCGCGCTGCACCTGCATGAACGGCAGCGGCCCGCACAGGTAGAAGTCGCAGTCGGTACCGACCTCGGCCAGCACCCGCTCCACGGCCATCCGGCCTGGCAGCGCCTTGCCGCCGGCGATGGTGGCCGGCTCCCCGGATTCGAGGAAGTAGTGCGTGGAGAGCTTCGGCAGCTTCGCCACCGCCGCCACCACGTCCTCGATGTGCGCCACCTGCGATCGCTCGCGCGCGGCATGGGCGAACACCACCCGGCGGTTCGGGTTGCGCTGCGCCAGCGTATTCAGTGCCGAGATCATCGGCGTAATCCCCACCCCCGCGGACAACAGCGCGACCGGTGTATCGCCCTCGATCGACGGCGCGAAGTCGCCATAGGGCTGGCTCACCATCAGCACCGTCCCCTCGTCGGCGTTGCGGTGCAACCAGTTCGACACCGTGCCGACCGGCCGCTCGGCGTCGCCACGCTCGACCTTGACCGAAATGCGCCAGGTATTGCCATTCGGCGCGTCCGACAGGCTGTACTGCCGCTGCTGGAACTTGCCGGGCGACAGCTCCACCACCACCGAGACGTACTGCCCCGGGGCAAAATCGACCAGCTTGCCGTCGCCCACCGGCGCCAGCGTGAAGGACACGATATCGTCCGACTGCTGCTTGCGCTGGACCACACGCACCGGAACGCGATGGTCCGGTCCGCCATTCGTGCTCTGGTACAGGCGCGCCTCCGCGGCGATCAGTTCACCGGCCAGCACCCAGTAGGCCTCGTCCCATGCCGTCATCAGTTCCGGCGTCGCGGCCTCGCCCAGGGTCGTCTTCACCGCACCCAGCAAATGCTTGCCGACGATGGCGTAGTGACTCGGCTTCAGGCCGACCGACACATGCTTGTGCACGATGCGTTCGAGCACCGGGCCCAGCGCCTCGGCGTTGCGATGGTTCGCTGCATAGGCGAAGACCGCCGCCGCCAGCGACTGCTGCTGGGAGCCATTGGCCTGATTGCCCATGTTGAACAGATTCGTCAGCTCCGGCCGCTCCTCGAACATGTTGCGATAGAACAGCTGCGTGATGGCCAGTCCATGTTGCCTGAGGACTGGAACACTGGCATCGATCAGGGGTTTCGAAGCGTCGGACAGCACGGGATTCTCCAAATATGCATTCGCATACATCAAAATAGGCGCAGCAGCGCCACCGGGGACAGGGTCGATGCGCGCCGTTGCTGCGCTGCATCGACCATGGCAGCGATTCTATTAAAGATGCATATCTAGTGCAACATTCCCATGCGGCGCAAGTTGCTTGACGTTGGCAAAGGTGTATGACAGCCGGATGTTAAACTGCGCTGTCCCGCCGCCCACCCCACCGATGCACCGCCTGCCATGAAACTCACCGACTACACCGATTACAGCCTGCGCGTGCTGCTGTACGTCGCGGTGCATCCGGACCGGCTCGTCACGGTGCAGGAGATCGCGGACACGTTCGGCATCCCCAAGAACCACCTGATCAAGATCGTCCAGCATCTCGGCCAGCTGGGGTTCCTGCATACCATGCGGGGTCGATCCGGCGGCATCCGCCTCGGCAAGCCGGCCGCGGACATCGTCATTGGCGACGTGGTGCGCGCGATGGAGCCGGACTTCAAGCTGGTGCAGTGCTTCCGCGATCCGGGCGAGCACGCCGGCTGCCCGATCCAGGGGGTCTGCGCGCTGCAAGGGGTGCTGGGCAACGCCCTGCAGGCGTATTTCAAGGTGCTTGACAGCGCCACGCTTGCCGACGTCGTGCAACAGCCGGCGCTGGCGCGAATGCTGGGGGGCACGGCGCTGGTTCCCGTCGGCGCATTGCGCCCTGCCGCGCGGGCGCGGTCGGTCGCCTGAGACGGCCGGCGGCCGCTCAGCCCCCCTGCGCCCCTTCGCGCTCGATCCGCTCCAGGTAGGCCTCGACGATCCGCGTCAGTGCACCGAGCTTGCCGGTGAAGAAGTGGTTGGCACCGGGCACCACCACCACCGGCAGCTCCTGCGGTCTTGCCCACTCGAAGATCGCCGACAGCGCAACCCGCTCGTCCTGCTCGCCATGCACAACCAGCGCGCTGGCTGCCACCGGCGGGGTCTGGTAGTCGGCGTGGGCGTGCACCTTGCCCCACGGCATGCCGGTCAGGATCAGGTGCGGGCAGGGGGTGCCCTGCTCCTTCAATTGCGCGGCTGCACGCGCCATGACGTAGGCGCCGAAGGAAAATCCGCCGAGCACGAAAGGCAGCGACGGATACTGCTGGCGCAGCGCCTCCAGCACGGTGAGCATGTCGCGCGTTTCGCCATCGCCGTGGTCGTGCTTGCCGGCGGAGGCCCCGACGCCGCGAAAATTGGGCCGCGCCGCCACATAGCCCTTCGACACCAGCACCTTCGCCAACTGCACCGGCACCTTGTGGGTCGCCGTCCCGCCCTGTACCGGATGCGGATGCGCAATCAGCGCGATGCCGCGCGGCTGTCCCTCGGGCCGGTCGACCAGCACCTCGATCTGCCCTGCCTCGCCTTGCACCTGCATCTGCTCCGTGCCGGACGGAATCGTCATGGTTCTCCCTCGGAAAACAAGAAGCCGCGCCGGGCGCGGCGGTTGGACAAGCCGTGATGGTACTGGATCGTCGCCGCTCGAGCCGCGTCGTTGCCCTCTCCCCGGCCCTCTCCTGCAAGCGGGAGAGGGGGAACACCCAGCGCGACGGTCTGCCCCCTCGCCGGCTTGCGGGAGAGGGGGAACACCCAGCGCCCGTGGTGCGCTCCCCTCGCCCGCTTGCGGGAGAGGGGTCGGGGGAGAGGGTAATCAGGCCGAACCGGCCTGCTCCGGCGGGATATCGTCCGTCAGCTTCTCTTCGAGCCGCTGGAACACGCGCGCCGTTGCTCCCTTGGCTTCCAGCGAGAACAGCAGCAGCGAGCGGCCGGTGACCGCATAGACGTCGCCGGACTCGAAGGTCGGCAAGGAATCGCGCACCGGCATATTCGTGTCGATCAGGCAGGTCCACTGGTCGCTGCCCGCGATATCGGGGAGCTTGAATTCGACCACGTCGTGATAGGCATTGAACACCAGCAGCAAGGTGGCGTCCGAGGCAGGACGTCGAATGCCGCTGACGCGGGCGCGCCCGTCGATCACCAGGCCGAAGCAGCGCATCGACGCATCGTCCCAATGGTCGGAGGTCAGCGCATCCCCGGCCGGGCTGAGCCACTTCACATCGGCGACATCGAGCTCCTCGTCGTACTCCCCGGTCAGGAAGCGGCTGCGCCGGAGTACCGGCAGCGTCCTGCGCAAGGTCGTCAGCTTGCGCACGAACTCGATCAGCGCCTTGCCCTCGTCGCCGATGTTCCAGTCCACCCAGCTGATCTCGTTGTCCTGGCAATAGGCGTTGTTGTTGCCGTGTTGGGTGCGGCCAAACTCGTCCCCGGCGACGATCATCGGCGTGCCCTGCGAGAACAGCAGCGTCGCCAGCAGATTGCGCTTCTGCCGTTCGCGCAGCGCGCAGACTTCCGCATCGTCGGTCGGCCCTTCCGCGCCGCAGTTCCAGGAGCGGTTGTCCGAGGTGCCGTCCTGGTTGTCCTCGCCATTGGCCTCGTTGTGCTTCTCGTTGTAGGAGACCAGATCGTGCAGCGTGAAGCCGTCGTGCGCGGTGATGAAGTTGACGCTGGCCCACGGGCGGCGGCCGGCATGGTTGAACATGTCGCCCGAGGCGGTGATGCGGGTCGCCAGATCGGAAGCTACCCCTTCCTCGCCGCGCCAGAAGTCGCGCGCGGTATCACGGAAGCGGTCGTTCCACTCGGCCCAGCCCGGAGGAAAGCCGCCGACCTGGTAGCCGCCCGGCCCGCAATCCCAAGGCTCGGCGATCATCTTCACGCTCGACAGGATCGGGTCCTGCCGGCATGCCTTCAGGAAGCCGCTGTCATAGTCGAAGCCGCCCGGCTCGCGTCCCAGGATGGTGGCCAGGTCGAAGCGGAAGCCGTCGACCTGCATCTCGGTGACCCAGTAGCGCAGACTGTCCATCACCATCTGCAGCACGCGCGGGTGCGACAGGTTCAGGGTGTTGCCGGTGCCGGTATCGTTGATGTAGTAGCGCTTCTGATCGGGCAGCAGCCGGTAGTACGACAGGTTGTCGATGCCGCGGAACGACAGCGTCGCGCCCAGCTCGCTGCCCTCGGCGGTATGGTTGTAGACGACGTCGAGGATTACCTCGAGGCCCGCTTCGTGGAAGCGGTCGATCATCTGCTTGAGCTCCGCCACGGCACCCGGGCCGCGGGCGAAGTAGCGTGGATCCGGGGCGAAGAAGCCGATGGTGTTGTATCCCCAGTAGTTGGTCAGCCCCTTGTCCAGCAGATGGCTGTCATTGAGGAACACGTGGATCGGCAACAGCTCGACCGACGTCACGCCCAGGCTGCGGATATGCTCGATGACCTCGCGCTGGCCCAGCCCCTCGAAGGTGCCGCGCAGCTTCTCGGGCACGGCCGGATGCAGCTTCGTGTAGCCGCGCACATGGGTCTCGTAGAAGATGGTCTGGTCCCAGGGCACCCGAATGCTCAACGGGTGCTCCCAGGTGAAGGTCTGGTCGACCACCTGGCATTTGGGCATGAAGGGCGCGCTGTCTTCGGTATTGAAGGTCAGGTCGTCCTCCCCCAGGTTGTAGCCGAAGACGGCCGGATTCCATTGCAGCTCGCCCACATAGGCCTTGGCGTACGGATCGAGCAGCAGCTTGTTGGGGTTGAATCGATGGCCGTTCTCCGGGTCGTAGGGCCCATGCACCCGATAGCCGTAGACCGCGCCAGGCGCGATGCCCTGCAAGCGCACGTGCCAGACCTCGTCGGTGTATTCCGGCAGGACGATGCGTTCGACCTCCCGCTCGCCTCGCTCGTCGAACAGGCAAAGTTCGACCTTGGTGGCATTCGCGCTGAACAGCGCAAAGTTGACCCCCTCGCCGTCCCAGGTGGCTCCCAGCGGGAACGGCAACCCCTCACTGATCCGGATGGATGACATGTCTTCGGTACTCCGCGTATGAGTTGGCCCGGAACGTTCCGGGCCGAAATCACCAGCAGAGCACGGCGCGTGCCGGGACACCGATCCGGCAATCCGCCGTGTTTCCCCACGCAAGCGCCTTGAAATCAGGCCGATTCCCGGCGGGGATCAGCAGTGCATCCCCTCGCCTCGCCAATCCCGCCGGGCCACATGGAAAAAAGCACCCCTCCTCCTTGTAGTTTCTTCCAGCGAGGAGAGAAGGGCTCCTTCACCATGTATATTTCACACCCACCCGAACGGTGTACTGGTCGTAATCCTGCTTGCCCCAAGCGCCGGCGACATTGGCCCAGCCGCTCCAGCGACGGTCCAGCTGCGCATTGACGCCCAGCTTCACCTCGTAGCGGTTCTCGGGATAGAGGTCGCCAACCGGCACCTGATCGAACCGCACGCTCTCCCCGGCATCCCCGTGCCACCAGTTCAGCGTCAGATAGGGCTGGATCCGCCGGGTTTCACTTTGTACCAGGGTGCGATGCAGCCGCACCCCAAGCCGGGTGAGCACGCCATCCGCATCCGCGCCGGAGACCCGCGTGCCGTTGGCCTCGCTGACGTCGTCGGTGCGGTTGTTCACATAGATCAACTGCGCCTGCGGCTCGACCACCCATTGCCCGCGCACGGGAACCGCATAGCCCATTTCCCCAGAGACTGCATAGCCATGCCCGTCGTACTTCACGGTGGGCAGGCCCTGCCCCTGGACTTCGTTGTCGAACCAGCCGTACTGGAACCAGCCATCCGCATAGGCGCCCAGCCGGCTCTCGTCGTTCTGGTACCAGGTCGCGTAGGCGCCGGCCAGAAAGCCATCCACCTTGCCGCGTGCGCCCGCGCTGTTGCCTTGCGCCGAGGCATCGGAGCGCGAATTGACGTAGCTGCCCATCAGACCGAAGTGCGCGCGATCCGCGCCGCCGAACACGCTCCATTTGGCCAGCTCCGCGCCGCCCTGCAGCAGGAAGGTGTCGGTATCGACATCGAACTGCCCGTTCGCGCTGCGGCTGCTCTCCCAGTTGCCGACCGCGCGCAACCAGCCGGAGCCCAGCTGCGCCACGCCGCCCCCGGCCGGGTTGCGCTGCGACTCGATGAACTGCGGTTCCCCGAGCCTGTCATGCAGGCTGTGCACGAACATCTGCCCGGCGACGCGCTGGTTGGCCAGATAGGCGGCGACTTCCGGACGGAAGAGCGGCCGAGGCGGCTCCGGCGGCGTGGGCGGTTGCGGCTGCGGCGGCTGCGGTGGCTGCGGCTGCGGTGGCTGCGGCTCCGGTGGCTGGGGATCGGGCGGCTGCGGGGGGTCCGGCTCCTGTTGCGAGCGCAGATACCAGGACTGTGGCGAAGACGAATCGGTGCTGCCCCGGAACAGCCGGTATTCGTAGGCGCCGGCGACGACCCGGCCGTCCAGCGCGAAGGCGTCCGGCGTCGTGGTGGCGGTGCCCGCCGCCTCGACCACCCGGATGCCATTCGCCTGGGTCAGGGCCCCGGTGCCGCCCGCGTTGACGATCTGCAGCCGCGTCGATCCGCTCGCCGTACGATTGACGACCAGGCGGTCGGACGGTGCCCCGTCGCCCGCCAGCACCGTGTTCAACCGCACCGTGCCGTTGTTGCCGACGTATTCGTCGACGGTCAGCGTCTTGAAGGCAGCGCCGGCGGGAGCGCCGAACCGTATCTGGCTGTTGTCCACCAGCAGTCGAGTCAGGTTCGAATTGCCAGTCATGTCCCAGTTGGTGCCCCCCAGCAGGCGGACATCGGAGACGCTGCCGGTATCGGTGAGCGCCGCACCGGTCAGCTGCGAGGCGCTGGCCGTCACGGTGCCGAAGCCCACTGCCGCATAGTTGCCGATCGCCACGTTCGCTACCGTCAGCGAACGTCCCTCGTCGGAGGCGTCCGGATTGGCCTGCGGCTCGGGCAAGCCCTCCGGCCGTGGCGAGAGCAGGCGCCTGCGCGCCTGCTCGGAGAAGGCGTCGCCGGCGCCCACGCGCAGCCACAGGACATCGCCCGTGACCTCGCTGTCCGCAAGTTGCACCTGGCCGGATCCTCCGGCGATGGCAATGGCCGGTGCCGTGGTGCTCGACAGGCTGCTGCCGCTATCGAACGTCGCGCTGGTCGCCCCCGGCTCCCCATTCGCCCCTGCAGGAGTGACGCCGTTCAGGAACAGCGCGGAAGCGTCGGTCCCCGTCGCCCGCGCCGTCACGGCCGAGCCGCGGATTTCGCCCGCGGACCACGCCGCCATCGCATGGGCTCCGACCCCGGCGGTGTCGATGGTCGAGCGCTGTGCCGATGCACTGGCGCCCAGGCCATTGGCCGTCAGGCCATGGGCGCCATCGCCAAGGGTCCGGATGGTGGTATCGGCCATCGACAGCGCGCCCCCGTCGAACGCGCTCGCACCGACAGCATCCCGCCCGCCGGTTTCGACGGTCACCCCGCTGGCCGTCAGGCGCGTGCCGCCGTCGCCCGCCCGTATCCCGTGACCGCGCTCGCCCGACGTCGTCACCGAGGCGCCCTCCAGGTCGAGGGTCGCACGGGCACGCGCATAAGCGCCGTACCCGTCGGTGCCCGCCGTGACCACCGTGGAGCCGTTGTTCGCCTCGATCGCCCCGGTATGGATGGCATACAGGCCCGCGGAGCGGTCGCCCCGCGTCTCGATGCTGGAGCCCGAGATCCGCGCGCGGGCGCCCTCGACCGTGGCCACCACGCCGTGCGTATCGCCCCAGATCGCCAGCACGCGGGTCGCATTCGCGGTGATGGTGGCGCCCGGACCGGCAATTCCTGAGGCGAACAGCGCCGTGCCGCGCTCTCCCCGCAGCGTGATGGAGCCACCCTGGATGCGGGCGACGCCGCCGGTTTGCGCCGTGACACCGTGCGCGCGGTCGCTGCGGGCATCGCCCACCTCGACCGCGACGTCGGTCAGCTCGAGCGTGCCGTCCCTGACGAAGGCCGCGCCGCTCAGCCCGCTGGTCGTGACGCTGCCGCCCGTCAGGCTGGCCGAGCCGCGCGAGTTGACGCTGACCCCGTACGCGCCGACATTCGAGGACGTTACGCCGCCGCTGGTCTGCAGCACGGCATCCACCAGGGACACCGTGCTGGCATCGCGCACCGCCAATGCGGAGGCGCCTGCCCCGGCCGTGCGCACCGAGAACCCTGCAGCGGGGGCCGTCAGGGTCGACGACTGTCTGACCAGCATGCCGTGCACGAGACCGGCGCTGGTGCTGACGGCGATGGGGCCGCCGGTGGTGTCCAGGCGTGCAGTGCCGGTGTTGAAGACCTCAATGCCCGAAGTCTCGGTGGATCCGGTCACCACGTTGACCGGACCGATGACGGTCCCGTCGCCCCCAATGAGGATCTGGCTGAAATTGCCCGGTCCGATGGTCTGGCCGAAGGCGGGCTGATAGCCCGAGAACGCCAGCGTGATGGCCGCGGTGCCGATCCACCGCATGGCCGGCTTGCCGGAGGGCTCGAGTTGGTGTGGCAGCGTATCCCGGGCAGCTCTCCCCGGGATCGCAATGGTGCGTTGGGTACGGGCGCGCGCATCCCGCGCGGCATGGCGCCTGGTCATGACGGTTTCCTCCTTGGTTCCCCTGTCGGCCTGCAGCCGTGCCTTGCTGCCGCGTGAATCGACGACGCGCGGACAGGCTTGCCGGTGCTCGGCCATAGCGGAAATCTAGATTCCCTTGGCGCCCATTTGCGACAAAAATTCATCGCCGATTTCCGATTCGGGAGCAATGACCTGCGCAAGGGCAGGATGAGATGCGCCACGGGGCCGCCGCTGTTGCGCGCACGCAAGATCGGCGACGAGAAGCGTGGTCGACAGGGCGCGTTAGAATCGCTGGCAGGAAACGACCAGCGCAACGCAACCTGCCTTCATGTCAGCCATTCGATCTCCCCAGCCGTCCTCGCCGTCCTCGCCTTCCTCCTTCACTGTCATCGGCGGTGGCGTGATCGGCATATCGGTGGCGCTGACACTGCAACGCGAGGGGCACCGCGTCACCGTGCTGGAACAGGCGGGACCGGGCGAAGGCTGCTCGTTCGGCAATGCCGGCTGCGTCAGCACGGCCTCGGTGATTCCGATGGCGATGCCCGGCATGCTGGCCAAGGTACCCGCCTGGCTGAGCGACCCGATGGGTCCACTGACGGTGCGCTGGCGCTATCTGCCCAGGGCGATGCCGTGGCTGATGCGCTGGCTCCTCGCGGCGACGGAAGCGCGCGCGCGCCACACCTCGCGGGCACTGCATGCGCTGCATCAGGAAACCTGGCCGGGGTACCGCGCGCTGCTCGGCCCCGCGCAGTTCGACGATCTGATGCAGGCCGCCGGGCACCTCTACGTCTGGCGCGCGGCCGAACTGGGCGCGGGGGACCGGCTCGCGCAGCAGATGCGCGACGACCTTGGCATCGCCTCGCAGGCCTTGAGCGGCGACCAGGCGCGCGAGCTGGAGCCGGCGCTGAGCCAGGGGATCCGCACCGCCCTGTTGCTGCCCGAGAACGGCCATACCTGCAATCCCGAGCGGCTGGTCAAGACATTGGCGGCCGCCTTCGTGCGCGAGGGCGGCGTGTTGCTGCGGCGCAAGGTGCTCGGCTTCGACATCGGCGCGCAGGGGCCGCGCACGGTCTACACCGATTGCGGCTCCTATCCGGTATCGCGGCTGGCGATCTGCGCCGGCGCCTGGTCAATGCGGGTGGCAAGGGGACTGACCGGGATGGCGGTGCCGCTGGAGACCGAGCGCGGCTATCACGCGATGCTGCGGGCGCCAGGCGTGGCGCCGACGCGGCCGATCATGGATTGCGAGAACAAGTTCATTGCCACCCCGATGGAGCACGGCCTGCGCATTGCCGGGACGGTGGAAATCGGCGGGCTGGACGCGCCCGCGAACTTCCGGCGCGCGGCGTTGCTGGCCGAACAGGGGCGCCAGCTGTTCCCGGGCCTGACCTACGAGGACGCAAGCCACTGGATGGGCTATCGGCCTTCGACGCCGGACGGCTTGCCGGTGATCGACCGGTCCGATCGCTTCTCGAACGTGTTCCTGGCGTTCGGCCACGGACATCTGGGCATCACCGAAGCGCCGGGCACGGCGCGGCTGCTGGCCGACCTGGTCGCGGACCGGGCGCCGTGCATCGACCCGGCGCCGTTTGCCATGACGCGCTTTGCGCGGGGTGGCGGCGCCGCCCAGCGAGGCGTTGCCGCGCCGGACGCGGCGCAAGCCAGCGCGGTGGCGAAGGACGCGCGGCGCAGCGCGGCTTCGTCGCGCTGACGGCCCGCTGACGGCGCGCTGACGCCGCGCAGACAGCGCCAAGACCATACGCCGACGCTGCGCCCACGTTCAGTCGGCGAAGGTGCCGGCCTTGCGCAGCATCGGCTGCCACTTGTCGCTTTCGGCCTTGAGCCAGCTCTGCAGCCCTTCCGGCGTCTGCTTCGCCGGCGGCACGATCTCGGCGCCGAGTTCGTCCAGCTTGCGCACCACCGCCGGGTCCTTCAGCGCGGCCTGCAGGGCCGCCGTCAGCCTGGCGACCACCGGCGCGGGCGTGCCCTTCGGCGCGTAGACGCCATGCCACACCTTCATCTCGAAGCCCTTCAGACCGCCCTCCTGCAGCGTGGGCGCGTCGGGCAACGCGCGGATCCGCTGCGGCGTGGTCACGCCGTACAGCTTCACCTTGTTGCCGGCGATCTGTGGCAGCGTGGCAGTGGTCTGGTCGCACAGCAGGTCGACCTGGCCGCCCAGCAGCGCCGTCATTGCCGGCGCGGTGCCCTGAAAGGGAATGACATTCAGCTTGACCTGCAGCGCCTGTTCGAACAACAGGCCGCATAGCTGCGAGACCGCGCCCAGACCCGCGTTCGCCAGGTTCAGCTTTGCCTCGTTCTTGCGGACATAGTCGATCAGCTCGGCGGTATTGTTCGGCGGCAGGTCTTTCTTGCCCAGCAGGGTCATCGGCACATCGGCGACCTGGCCGATGTACTCGAAATCCTTCAGCGGGGCATAGGAGAGTTTGCGATACAGCGCGGGCGCGGTTGCCATGCCGTTGTGATGGATCAGCAGGGTGTAGCCGTCCGGGTCGGCCCGCGCGACATAGGCGGGGGCGATGGTGCCGCCGGCGCCGGTCTTGTTCTCCACCACCACGCTCTGCCCAAGGTGCTTCGACATGGCGGCACCGAGGCTGCGGGCCACCACATCGGTCGGACCGCCTGCGGAGAACGGCACCACCAGGGCGATCGGCTTGCTCGGGTAGGGGTCCGCAGCACGGGCCTTGCCGGGCGCCACCGCCACGGTCAGTGCCGCGGTCAATGCGACGGCCGCGGCAAGCCCCCGAAGGGCGGGACGAAAGGAATCGGTGCGCGCACGCGCGATGCAGGCTGCGATACAGGCTGGCATAAGCATTGTCTCCACGAGAGTGAACTGCCCCGTTTCATCGGCCTGCGAAGGCCGCACGGGTTTTCGCCAGTGTGCGGCCAGGGGCCGGCCGGCGGCCATCTTCCATTGCTTAACCCCGTGTACGAAACTGACAAACGCGGGTTTTCGAGGAGTGGCGCGGCGCTGGCCGTGCCGCAGCCCGGAGGCGAATACTGTATATTTGTACAGCCTCCCCGCTGTGCGGGTTCTTCGCTGCGCTGCCATGTCTTCCGCCTCTCCCTCGCCTGCTGCCGCTGCCATGCCGCCGCGCTATACCGTCGCGGTGCGGACGCTGTGCGAGTTCAGCGGCCGCAGCGGCGACCTGGACCTGCGCTTCTCGCCTTCGCCCACCGCGCAGGAAGGCATTGCCGGCCATGCCGCCGTGGCGGCACGCCGGGGGCCCGGATATCAGACGGAGGTGGCGCTGACGGCGGACTTCCTGGCGCTGCGCGTGCGGGGCCGGGCCGACGGACTGGACCGGTCCGCCCGCCTGCTCGAAGAGATCAAGACCGTGCGCGGCGACAAGACCGAGGTGCCGGATGCCCAGCAGCGTCTGCACCGCGCGCAGGCCGAGACGTACGGCTGGATGCTGTGCCAGCAGGAGGCCTGGGACAGCATCGAAATCGCGGTGGTCTATTTCGACGTGCTCAGCGGCCGCGAGCGCTCCACCCGGCGCCGCTATGCCGCCGACGAGCTGCGCGAAGCCTTCGAGCAGCACTGCCGGCGCTTCCTGCAGTGGGCCGAACAGGAGATCGCGCATCGTGCGGCACGCGACCATGCCATCACGGCCCTGTCGTTCCCGCATGCCGGCTTCCGCCCCGGACAGCGCGTGCTGGCCGAAGCGGTCTACCGCGCCAACCTGGCAGGCCGGTGCCTGATGGCGCAAGCCCCGACCGGCATCGGCAAGACCGCGGGCACGATGTTTCCCGCCCTCAAGGCCATGCCGGCGCGGCAGATCGACAAGCTGTTCGTGCTGTCCGCCCGCTCCACTGGCCGCGCCCTCGCCGCCGAGGCGATGGACCGCATCGGCGAGGCCGCCGGCAGGTTGCCGCTGCGGGTGCTGGAGATGGTTGCGCGCGAGAAGGTCTGCGAATACCCCGGCCGCGCCTGCCACCCCGACGACTGCCCGCTGGCGCAGGGCTTCCATGACCGTCTTCCGGCCGCGCGCCAGCAGGCGGTGGCGCAGGGCCGGCTCGGCCGCGCCGCGGTGCGCGAGGTCGCGCGTACCCACGGCATCTGCCCCTACTACCTGAGCCAGGAACTGGTGCGCTGGAGCGACGTGGTGATCGCCGATTACCACTACTACTTCGACCGCAGCGCCCTGCTCTACGCGATGACCGCGCACGAGGACTGGCGCGTCAGCGTGCTGGTCGACGAGGCACACCAGCTGGTCGATCGCGGCCGCGCGATGTACACCGCGGCGCTGGAACAGGACACCCTGCGCGCGGTGCGCCGACGCGCACCTGCCGAATTGCGGCGGGCCCTGGACCGCGTGCGGCGGCAGTGGAACGACGCAGTGCGGGACCAGCAGCAGGACTACCAGGCCTTCGACACGGTGCCGCCCGCGCTTGTCGCCGCGCTGGATCAGCTCAGCGCGGCCTTGCTGGAGCGCTTCAGCGAGTCGCCCGCGGAGCTCGATCCTGTCTTGCAGCAGTTCTACTTCGATGTGCTGCAATTTTGCCGGCTCGCCGAACAGCCCGGGCCGCACGCGATGTTCGACATCACGCGAGTACCGCCATCCGACGGCGCCGGCAAGCGCGGCAAGCCGAAGGTCACCACGCGCCTGTGCATGCGCAACGTCTTTCCCGCGCCCTTCCTGCGGCCACGTTTTGCCGCCGCGCATTCGGTGACGCTGTTCTCGGCGACGCTGGGCCCGGCGCACTTCTACGTCGACACGCTGGGGTTGCCGGAGGATGTGGTCTGGTGCGACGTGCCCTCGCCATTCCAGGCGGATCAGCTGCAGGTCCGCATCGCCGACCGGATTCCGACGCGCTATGCGCAGCGCCAGCGCTCGCTGCCGGCGCTGGTCGCGCTGCTGCAGGCGCAATACCGTGCGGCGCCGGGCAACTACCTGGCCTTTTTCAGCAGCCATGCGTACCTGCAGGAGGTGCTCGGCGCCTTTCAGGCGGCGCATCCCGACATTGCCTGCTGGGCACAGTCGCGCGGCATGAGCGAGGCCGATCAGGCCGCCTTCCTCGACGCCTTCCGTCCCGGCGGCTGCGGCATCGGCTTTGCCGTACTGGGCGGCGCGTTCGGCGAGGGCGTGGACCTGCCGGGCGACCGGCTGGTTGGCGCCTTTGTCGCCACGCTCGGGCTGCCGCAGTTCAATGCGGTCAACGAACAGCTGCGCGCGCGGATGCAGCAGGCCTTCGGCGACGGCTATGCCTACACCTATCTCTATCCCGGCCTGCGCAAGGTGGTACAGGCCGCCGGGCGGGTGATCCGCACCACCGAGGACCGCGGTGTGCTGCATCTGATCGACGATCGCTTTGCGCGGCCGGAGGTCCTGGAATTGCTGCCCGACTGGTGGCGCATCGACCGCCCTGCGAGAGTGGAGCCTGCACGCCCCGACTGCGCGCCCAATGCCAAATTGCTTGCGGCGTTGTGAGATGTACCGCCTCGGCATGGGCCGCAAGAGACGTGCGCACAAGGGGGAGCGGATGGTACGGCATTTGCGTCCGACGATGGGTCCTGTCCTCGTATCCGGAGCCATCATGCGACCACAGCGCAAGATCACGATCGTCATCACCGGCGCCTCCAGCGGGATCGGCCGCGCGACAGCCTCCGCCTTTGCCATGCCGGGCGTCCGGCTCGTGCTCGCGGCCCGGGGGCGGGAAGCGCTGGACGTGGTTGCCAGGGAGTGCGAGGCGCGGGGCGCACGGCCGATAGTCGTACCGACGGATGTCACCGACGCCAATCAGGTCCGCCAGCTGGCTCGAGAGGCCGCTGACAGCGGCGACGGGCGCATCGATGTGTGGGTCAACAACGCCGGCGTCGGTGCGATCGGGCTGATCGAGCAGGTTCCGGCCCACGCGCACGAGAAGGTGCTGCAGACCAACCTGCTGGGTTACCTGTACGGCGCACAGTCGGTGCTGCCCTACTTCAAGCAGATGCGGCAGGGGACGCTGATCAACGTGCTGTCGCTCAACGCCTGGGCGCCGGTGGCGTATGCCGCCTCGTACAACGCCAGCAAGTACGGGCTGCGCGGGCTGTCCGAAGCGCTCCGGACCGAGCTGACGGATTGGCCCGGCATCCATGTCTGCGACATCTTTCCCACCGTCATCGATACGCCGGCGTTCCGCCACAGCGCCAATTTCACCGGCAAGCAGGTCCGCCCGCCCAAGCCGCTGTACGACGCGCAGAAGGTCGCGCGGGCCATCGTGCGGGCCGCCGCAAACCCGCGACGGCGCTCCACCACGGTCGGTTGGCCGGCCCGGCTGGCGCGCCTTGGCCACTTCGTCGCCCCGGGGCTGACGCGGCGCTTCGCCTGGACGCTGACGCGCACCTATTTCGGCCAGGCCGACGAGGCCCCAGTCAGCGAAGGGAACCTGCACCAGCCGAGCAAGGGCATGATGACCGTCGATGGGGCGTGGAAGACACAGCCGCCCCGCTCGCATCGCACCGCCGGGCTGGTCGGCCTCGGCCTTGCCACCGTGGCCACGCTTGCCGCGCTCGCGCTGAGCCGCGACACGCGGCTGCGCTAGCCTGCCCGCTGCCCTCTTTCGAACCGCTGGCCATCGCACGCCTACGCCGAGCTCCCCTCTTCCGCCCGCGGGAGTGGGGCCGGGGGAGAGGGCAACGGCGCCCGGCCGGAGCCGCAGCCGGCACCTGATCGCGATTTGCAGGACAATACGCCCTCAGCGCCGGCACAGGCGCGGAATACACAATGCGCAACGACGCGATCTCAATCTGGCTTCTTCCATGGCATTTCCTGACGGCAACCGACACACACCCTCCGCTACCCCCACCCCCTCCTCCACCGAATCCGCTCCAGGCGACAGCCGCCGCATCAGCCGCCGCGCACTGCTGGCGCTGGGCGTCGGCGGCTTCGCCATCGGCACCGGCGAGTTCGTCATCATGGGCCTGCTGCCCGACGCGGCGGCGGACCTTCGCATCTCGATTCCGGAGGCGGGCCACCTGATCAGTGCCTATGCGCTGGGGGTGGTCATCGGCGCGCCGCTGCTGGCGGTGCTCGGCGCGCGCTGGCCGCGGCGCAACCTGCTGATCGCGCTGATGGCGGTGTTCGCCGCCGGCAATGTCGCCAGCGCGCTGGTACCGGGTTACGCCTCGATGCTGGTCGCGCGCCTGCTGACCGGCTTCCCCCACGGCACCTACTTTGGCGTGGCGGCGCTGGTCGCCGCCGGACTGGTGCCGCGCGAGAAACGCGCGCAGGCGGTCGGGCTGGTGATGCTCGGCCTGACCACCGCTACCCTGATCGGGGTACCGATCGCCGCGGCGATCGGCCAGTGGCTGGGCTGGCGCGCGGCGTTCGCGCTGGTGGGCGCCATCGGCGCGGTGACGGTGCTGCTGGTCTGGCGCTGGGTACCGTTCGAAGCGGCGGACATCCATGCCAGCCCCCTGCGGGAACTGTCGGCGCTTGCGCGCAAGCAGGTCTGGCTCACGCTGGGCATCGGCGCAATCGGCTTCGGCGGCATGTTCGCCGTGTTCAGCTATATCAAGCCCACCATGATCGAACTGGCGCATATGCCCGCCGGCGGCATTCCGTTCGTGCTCGCGTTGTTCGGTGTCGGCATGGTCATCGGCAACCTGGCGGGATCGCGGCTGGCCGACAAGGCACTGATGCCGACCATCGGCGGCCTGCTGGTCTGGTCGGCCCTCGTGCTGGGACTGTTCGTGCTGACCGCGCCGCATGTCTGGCTCGCCTCGGCCAATGTGCTGCTGATCGGCACGGTGGTCGCGCTAGGACCGGCGCTGCAGATTCGCCTGATGGACGTAGCGGGCGACGCCCAGACGCTGGCCGCGGCGCTGAACCACTCGGCATTCAATATGGCGAACGCGCTCGGCGCATGGCTCGGCGGTGTCACCATCGCCGCCGGCATGGGCTGGGCCTCGACCGGCTGGGTAGGTCTGCTGCTCGCGCTGGGCGGGCTGGTGGTGTACGGCGCCTCGCTCGCCGTCTCGCCGAAGGCCCGGCGGCAGGCGCTGGCCTGACGACCCGGGGTAGCCCAGCCGCGACGGGTCACTGGCCTCGGCTAACATGGCGCGATTCGACAACGACTCCACCATGAACGACGAGCCACAACCGCACCCCCGCGCCGGCCGGGCGTCCACGCAAGCCGACGCGCCGGCGCCCACGCAGGCGGCCCAGCCCGGCTCCGCCTGGCAGGTCTTCCTCGTATTCCTGCGGCTGGGCCTGACCTCGTTCGGCGGCCCCGTCGCCCATCTGGGCTACTTCCGGGAAGCCTTCGTCGTGCGCCGGCAATGGCTGAGCGATGCCGCCTATGCGGAACTGGTGGCGCTCTGCCAGTTCCTGCCGGGCCCGGCAAGCAGCCAGGTCGGCATGGCGATTGGCCTGTTCCGCGCCGGCGTGCCTGGTGCCTTCGCGGCCTGGACCGGCTTTACGCTTCCCTCCGCGCTTGCGCTGGTCCTGTTTGCGAGCGGGCTGGCGCACTGGGGCGCGGGCGTACCGACCGGCCTGCTCGACGGCCTGAAGATCGCCGCCGTGGCGGTGGTCGCGCAGGCAGTGTGGGGCATGGGCCGTACGCTCTGCCCGGACCGCCTGCGCGCCACGGTTGCGCTCGCCTGCGCATGCCTGACGCTGGCCTTGCCGTCGGTCGCTACCCAGCTCATGCTGCTGGTCGCGGCAGGTTGGCTGGGCCGCAGGTGGATGGCGACAGCCGCGCCCGCAAGCGATGCCCCACTGCCCGTCCCCCTGTCCCGCGGCACGGGCGCCGCGCTGCTGGCGCTGTTCGCGGTGCTGCTGGCCGGCTTGCCGCTACTGGCGGCCGCCTTCCCCTCGTCCTGGTTGACGGTCTTCGACGCCTTCTACCGCAGCGGCGCGCTGGTGTTCGGCGGTGGACACGTCGTGCTGCCACTGCTTCAGGCCGCCGTGGTACCCAGCGGCTGGGTCGCCAACGATGTCTTCGTCGCCGGTTACGGCGCTGCGCAGGCGGTGCCGGGTCCGCTGTTCACCTTCGCTGCCTTCCTTGGCGCCGTCATGCGCAGCACGCCGAATGGATGGGCGGGGGCGTTGCTGTGCCTGGTGGCGATCTTCCTGCCCGGCATGCTGCTGGCGGCCGGCGCGCTGCCTTTCTGGCAACGCCTGCGCCATCACGCCGGCATGCGCGGGGCGCTTGCCGGCGTCAACTGCGCGGTGGTTGGCGTGCTGCTCGCCGCCCTGTACGACCCGGTCTGGACCAGCGCGATCCAGCGGCCACTCGACGCCGCGCTGGCGTTGGGCGCCTTCGCCGCGCTGGCCTGGTGGCGCACGCCGCCATGGCTGGTGGTCGCCGGCACGGCACTCGCCGCAGCGCTGGCCGGGGCGCTGCCGTAGGTCGCCACAGGCGGGCGGCACGGACGGGCACTACTGGCAAGCACCACTGTCGCGCACTACCGCGGGGGCGAGGCCGCCGTGCGGTCTGTCCAGGTTCGAACAACCGGGGATACTTTCGATAGTTGAGGTAGCGGTCCTGATGATGATGGCAGGCCTCGTATGCCACGCGGCGACGAGACGGGCGCTTCGCCAACAGCCACCTGCACCGTGACCGGACCTCGACATGCCACGCCTATCCTCTCGCATCCCGTTCCAGCCACCCGGATCGACCCACCGCTTCACCAGCGCCAGCGCGTTCTTCGCCCGCGCCCGCGCCTTGCGAGCAAGCGAGCATGCGCTACCCTGCCCGATCCGCAATGGTGGCATCTACATCGTCCGCGGACGGCCGGTTCGACTGTCGATCGAATCGGGCCACGGCGCCGGGCACAGCCCGCGGGTGCGGCTGCTGCGTACCGACTGGTCCGCGCTGACCAGACGGCAGCGATGGCTGGCGATATGCCTGAGCCTGGTCGGCCTGGACCTGCGCGCCTGCACGGAAGCCACGCCGGCACAGGCCCGGCGTACCGTCAAGCTGCTCAACGAGAGGGAGCAGGCCGCGGCCCTGCTGGCGAGGGATTGCAGGGCGCGGCAGTCCTGCCATATCGGGACGATACGCAACGGCTCTCGCTCCACCGCTGCAATCGACGACGCGGAGCTGCGGCTCGCTGCGTCGCTCGCGGAGGAATTCGCGCCTCGCCTGTGGGAATGCGCACATGCTGTCGATGCAGCAGAACGATACCTGGCAACGCCGGCCGGGGAAGAGCACCGCAAGAGGATACTTGCCGAGATCGTGGCGCCGGTCCGCCAGCAGCTTCACCTGCGCGTCCAGGGCTTGCGCGCCGAGCACAGCCGTATCACGGTCGGAGCCGTCCTGCAGGCGTTCGAGGCGTCGGAACCGTGGAGCAGGCTGATCGCCGAGGACTGCCACGGCGCCGGCGTGCGGCTGCTCGAGGCACTGAAGCTGAAGGCGCAATGGCGCCGGCAGCCGGACCCTGCTGCGCAGGGAAGCCGACCTGTCGTCGCGGACGTGATCTGTGCACCGCGCGGCAATCCGTTTCCCGTGCTGCGCGACCTGCTGCATGCCGGGCTGCTTCGCTGGACCCCGGACCAGCAGCTGGGGACGGAGGGTGTCAAGGTGAAACGCCGGCTGTCCGACTGGATCGGGGGCGCGGAAAAGGGAGAGCTGCACCCCGATGACCTCGCGCAGGCCTTGCGGGAATGCCTGCAGCCCACGGGACGCAGGCAAAAGGTCATCCTGAACGGTGACATCCTCGCCTGCGACGGGAACGACCCCCTGCCCATGCTGGCAACGCTCGGATTCCTGACCCGGGCGGGCGTCGCCGTGGAGTTCCTGCTGTCCGCCGACGATGCCGCGATCCTCAAGTACTACCTGGAGAACCGGGGCACCCCCGAGACGGGCAAATGGTCCAGTCAGCGTGGCGCGGTCCTTGCCGACGGCAGCACTGCGGTGGTGGCAGGGCTGCACCTGCGGCTGCATGGCGTCGATGGCAGACAGGTCCGCGCGCAGTTTCGCCGAGGGATGGAATCCGTCTATCTGCCCCGTGTCAGCTTGCTGGCGGTGGACAGCAACGCCGAACTGGCCATTACCCAGGGACTTGTCGACGCGGGCCTGTTCCGCAGGCTGTGCGACGAGGCAAATGCCACCCAGGAGCCGACCCTGGAAGACCAGGTCCGCGGCATCAATACGTGGCTGCGGCAATCGGTGCTGCGCGACGACAGGTCGCTGACGGCGGGCTGGCACCGAGGGATCGCGGACGCGTGCGGGAACGCCAACTGGGGGCCTGACCGGAAGCAGCGCACCGAACGGCGCCCGCTGGGGAATCCGGTGTTGCACCCGCGCCTGCATGGGGTGCTGCACCGCGTTCCCTCGTTGCAGGCCAGCGCCGCGGCCAGCGCCGGCACTCCCGCCCAGCATGCGTTGCTCAGCTGGTTTGCCCTTGCGGAGAATCGGCGGGCGCCGGCCGGCCGCAAGCTCGGGCAACTGCTCGCGGGGCTGCATGACGCGCCCGCCAGCTTCCAGCTGCTGGCCGCACGGCTGGTGCTGCGCACCCTGCGTCTTGCCGCGGAGAACGAGCAGGCGCCTTCGCCGGCCGCCGCATCGGCGCTTGCCGCCTGCAGCTGCGATCCCGCCGCCGATCCGTTCGATTCCGCGCGTCTGGAGCGCATCGGCGAGGAACTGGCGAGGTGCTGGTCATCCGTGCTGGTGCCGGGCTCCGTCACACTCGCCCCTACCCTCGCCCCGGCACTGCTCAGGGCCGTCGTCCGCGTTGCACGGGAGAACGACGCGGACAGCGAGCAGGCCGATCTGGACGCATGGCAAAACGTACGCGACCTGCTTCTCGATCTGCGGATGCGCGCCATCATGGAAGTCGGACCGCAACTGGAGCAAGCGCATGCCGGCACCATCGGCCAGGACGCGGAATTCCGGCTGCTGCACCGGATGCTCAGGCCCGTGCGCAGCCACGGCGGCCCGGTGCGGGGGCGGCGATACGATGCACAGCCGATCACGCTGACGCTATATGCCCATGCCGCGCAGTGATGCGCGGAGCGAGCGGTCTGGCATGACCGATGCTTGTTGCATGCCAGGACGCCATTGGTCAGGAGCCCCAGGAATCGTCATGCCGAGCACCGCCTCCCCACCCTCTTCCGACCACCCGGCAACGCTCGACGCGTGCCGCCGTTGCGATTTGTGGCGCAATGCGACGCAGGGCGTGCCGGGGGACGGGCCCGCGTCCGCGCGGATCATGCTGGTCGGGGAGCAGCCCGGCGATCAGGAGGACCTGGCCGGCAAGGCCTTCGTCGGCCCCGCGGGCCGGCTGCTCGACGAGGCCTTCAAGGAAGCCGGGCTGCGCCGGGACAAGGTGTTTCTGACCAACGCGGTCAAGCACTTCAAATGGGAGCCGCGCGGCAAGCGGCGCCTGCACAAGACGCCAGCGCAGCGCGAGATCGAAGCCTGCCACTACTGGCTGGAAGATGAACTGGAACGGGTGGCGCCGCGGATCGTGGTCGCACTGGGTGCGACCGCGCTCAAGGCCGTGCTGGGGGTCAAGGCGGTCGCGCTGACGAAGGTCCTCGGCCAACCGATCGAGCACGAAGGCCGGATCGTGATTGCCACCTGGCACCCCTCCTACGCGCTGCGGGTGCCCGACCCGGAGGCGCGGGAAGCGGCCTTCGGGCAGATCGTCGAGGCCTTGCGCCGGGCCGCCGAATTGAGCCAGGGAGCGAATCGCAACCGCCGCACCCGGGCAGCAGCGCCCGCAGAGCCCGGAGCAACCTGACGGTCAGCCGTGCCCGCCGCGCTCGGACGGCGGCGGCTCGCGGACGTCGTCCGTGAAGGTGTCGGCCCTGAAGGCGTCGTCCCTGAAGGCGTCATCCGCAAGTTCGGGCGCGTCGCGCGTGAGCGGATGGGTCGGCAGACGCTGCTGGATGGCCGCCTTCGCGAGCATATGAGCGCTGACCGGTGCGGTCAGGAACAGGAACGCGGTGAGCAGCAACTCATGCAGGCTGAGCGCGTGCTCGCGGCTGCTGAAGGCGATCACCGACGCCACCACCACGCCGCCGACCCCCAGGGTGGTGGACTTGGTCGGACCATGCAGACGCATGAAGAAGTCCGGCAGCCGGAACAGCCCGATCGCGCCGACCAGCGTGAAAACGCTGCCCAGCAACAGCAGCGCCGATACGATGGCTTCCTGCCAGATGGTCATGATGGCCCCTTTCAGCGCAATTCGATGATGTCGCCGCGCTGCAGGTACTTGGTCAGCGCGACCGTGCCAACGAAGCCCATCACCGCGATCAGCAGCGCGGCTTCGAACACCTCGTCCGAATCCACCCAGATCCCGAACACGACGATCAACGCGATCGCGTTGATGTTCAGCGTATCGAGCGCGACGATGCGGTCGGGCAGCGACGGCCCGTACAGCAGGCGCAGCACCGTCAGCAGGAACGCCAGGCCAAGCAGCGCCAGGCAGACGGGAATCACGGTTGCGAGCATGACAGTATCTCCAGCAGGGGCGCTTCGTAGCGGGACTTGATCCGCGCGATCAGTTCGACGGGGTCCTCGAGGTCGAGCACATGAATCAACAGGCTGCGCCGGTCCTCGCTCAATTCGGCGCAGACCGTGCCGGGACTGAGCGAAACGATGCCGATCAGCGCGGTCAGCGACAGCTCGTGCGCGGGCTCCAGCGGCAGCACCACGAAGCCGGGCCGCAGCCGCGAGGTGCGGCCCAGCACCAGCAGGGCAACGTGGAGATTGGCGACGACGATATCCATGGCGACGTGCCCCGCCAGCCGTAGCGCCAGGCCAGGCCGGCGCACATGGACCGGGGCGAACCACAGGCGCGTGCCCGCGATCTTGCCGCCTCCCCAGGCAAGGAACGCACCGAGCAGCCAGTTGCCGGGCGAGCCGATATCCGTCAGCAGCAGCCACACGATCAGCAGCAGCAGACTGAGCCAGGGGTGCGGTAGCCAGCGATGCATCATGGCCGCTGCTCCCAGGGTTTCTCGGTGACCTCCTGCGGCTTGTATCTCTCCTGGCCGTGCTGCGCGCCGTCGCCCATTCCCTCGGGATGCGGGTCCGCATGGCCGAGAATGGCGCGGGCATAGGACGGCCGGTCCAGCAGCTGCAGCGCCGTCGCGTCGAGATACCGAACCAGCGGCCGCGCGCCCACCACCAGACCCACCACGCTGGCCAGCAGAAGCATCGCGCCGAGCAGCTTGGCGGGGTCGGCGCGCGCCGGTAGCGGCGCATCGTCCGCGTCCGGATCGCTACTGGTCGAACGCGTGGTGCGGCGGGCCTGCGCCGACGCCGCCGCCGGCCCGCGCCACAGCAGCCGGCTGCCGGTACGGCTGACGGCGACGATGGCGGCAAGGCTGGACAGCACGACCGCCGTCCAGAATACCGGCGCGCCGTGCCAGGCGTGACCGGTCGGCGCCGCCTGCATCAGCAGCATCTTGCCGACAAACCCGGACAGCGGCGGCAGCCCCGCCACCGCGATCGCGGCAAGCAGATACAGTACCGCGGTGAGGCGGGAGGCCACTCTTCCCGGCTGCGCCTCGACCGCGTCGGCCAGCAGGAACAACGCGGCGGTCGACAGCGTGGTACTGGCCAGGTAATACAGCAACGCGCTCCACGCGCCCGGCGTCTGCAGCGACATGGCCGCCAGCAGCAGCCCCATCGACACCAGCACCAGGCAGGCGGTCAGCGACTTCATCGTCCTCGCCGCCAGCGTGCCGGCCGAACCATAGACCAGCGTGGCCAGCCCGAGCCACCAGAACCCCTGCTCGAAGAAGCGCGAGAAGTCGGCGCGGCCCGCGTCGAACAGCAGCGCCTGGCTGCGAAGCATCGCGTAGACGCCGACCTTGGTCATCACGGCGAACAGCGCCGCGACGGGGCCCGCCGCCTCTCCATAGGCGCGTGGCAGCCAGAAGCCGAGCGGAAACACCGCTGCCTTCAGGGCGAAGACCAGCATCAGCATCACGGCCGCGGTATTGGCCAGCGGCAGCGACGCCGGCCCCAGCGCCAGCAGCCGCTCGCCCAGGTGCGCCATGTTCAGGGTGCCGGTCAGCCCGTAGAGGATGCCGATGGCGATCAGGAAGAACGACGACCCGACCAGGTTCAGCACCACGTAGTGCAGGCCGGCGCCGACGCGTCCGCGGTCATTGCCGTGCACCAGCAGCGCGTAGGACGCCATCAGCAGGATTTCGAAGAAGACGAACAGGTTGAACAGATCGCCCGCGAGGAAGGCGCCGTTCAAGCCCATCAGCTGGAACTGGAAGATCGCATGGAAATGACGCCCGGCCTGCGCTTCCGGCGTGCGCACGCTGAGCAGCGCCGCGGTGCCGAGCAAGGCCGTCAGGGCCAGCATCAGTGCCGCGAGGCGATCCAGTTGCAGCAGGATGCCGAAAGGCGCAGGCCAGTCGCCCAGGTCATAGGTACGAATGACGCCGTCGTCGGCCAGCACGGCAAGCACCGCCGCCACCGGTATCAGCGCCAGCGTGGCCGCAAGATCGACCAGGCGGGAACGCGCGCGCCAGCGCGACGGCAGCATCGTCAGCGCGGCGCCGCAGAACATCGGCAGCAGGATCGGCAGCAGAACCAGATGATTCATGGTGCCGGCCCGTCCGCGTTGCCGCTGGCGCCCAGCGGCGCCTCGCGCCTGCGCGCCTCTTCGGGCAGCGCCTCGGCGGACTGGCCGTCGGGCTCGGAGTCATCGCCGCCACCGGGCTCGGAGAACGAGAGGCCGGTCTCCGGCTCGGCGCCATCGACATGGTCCGATCCCTGTTGCGCCCGCGACCGTAGCGCCAGCACCATGACGAACGCCGTCATGGCGAAGCCGATCACGATCGCGGTCAGCACCAGCGCCTGCGGCAAGGGATCGGCATAGCTGGCCCCTTCCGCGATGATGGGCGGCTTGCCGGTGGACAGCCGTCCCATGCCGAGCAGGAACAGCGTGACCGCATAGGTCAGCAGGGTCAGCCCCATCACCACGGTAAAGGTGCGCGCCCGCAGCACCAGGTAGATTCCACAGGCGGCCAGCATGCCGACCGCCGAGGCATAGACAGCTTCCATCAAGGCTCCTTGGGATCGGCCACGGCGACCTGTACGGTCCGGCGAGAGGCGGGGAACGGGTACCAGTCCGAATGGCGGCGCTCGCTGCCGCGCTTGTCACGTACTCCCAGATGGGACACGATCAGCATCACCGTACCCACGACGGTCAGGTAGACGCCAAGGTCGAACAGCATTGCCGTCGCCAGCTCGACGTGTCCGAGCACGGGCAGCTCGAAGTGGCCGAAGGCGGTGGTCAGAAACGGCCGGCCGAACACCAGGCTGCCGAGCCCGACCAGGCCCGCCAGCGCGATACCGGCGCCGCCGATGGCGCGGTAGGGCAGCGCGATTCGCTCCTCGGTCCATAGCACGCCACTGGCCACGTATTGCAGCAGCAGCGCGACCGAGGTAACAAGCGCCGCCACGAAGCCGCCGCCGGGCAGATTATGACCGCGCAGCAGCAGGAAGACCGACACCAGCACCATCAGCGGCAGCATCAGCCGCGCCAGGATCGCCAGCAGGAGCGGATGCGGCTGGCCTGCCCAGGGATACCCGCCCGGGCCGGTGTCCGGACCTTCCAGCCGCAGCCCCTTCATCAGCGAATGGACCGCCAGCCCGGCAATCAACAGCACGCAGATTTCGCCCAGCGTATCGAAACCCCGGAAGTCGACCAGGATGACGTTGACCACGTTGTGCCCGCCGCCGCCCGGCACGCTCTGCTCCAGGAAGTAGCCGGCGATGGTCTGGCCTGGCTGGGTCATCAGCGCGTAGGCAGCCACGCCGATCGTTCCGCCCACCGCCACCGACAGTGCCGCGTCGCGCAGGTACCGGGCCGGCGTCGCACCCTCGGACTGATGGGTAGGCAGGAAATACAGCGCCAGCACCAGCAGCAGGATCGTCACCACTTCGACCGAGATCTGGGTGAGCGCCAGGTCCGGCGCCGAAAAGCGGTTGAACAGCAGCGACACCAGCAGACCGCAGAAGCTGAGCAGCACCAGGGCGATCACGCGCTGGCGGTAGGCCATCACGACGGCAAGGGCGGCAAAGGCGAGCATGCCCAGCAGGACCACGGTCGGCACGTCGACCGCCATGGCAATCACCTCCTGCGGCGGCCATTCCAGCGCCGCCAGGTGATAGGCGGGAAGCAGCGCCAGCGCGGCGATCAGCCATGCCACATAGTCCTGCAGGCGGCCAGTCTCCAGCAGCGACACGCCGCGCGCGCAGGTGCGCTCCACCCACGCCACCCCTTCCTCGAAGCGGTCGCGCGCGCTGACCGCGAACTCGCTGACCTGGTATTGACGGAAGGAATCGCGCCGCAGATAGAACAGCGTGCCGCCTGCCGCCAGCGACAGCACGCTCATCGCCAGCGGCACGTTCAGCCCATGCCATGGGCTGAGGCTGTACAGCGGCAGGGGCGGCCCCATGGTGCCCCGCGCCGCGGCATCGAGCAGCCCGCCCACCGTATAGGCGGGCAGCAGACCGACCACCAGGCAGATCACCGCCAGGATCTCCACCGGGATCTTCATCAGCCGGGTCGGCTCGTGCGGCGGGTACTTGGGCAGCGAATCCGGTTCGCCATCGAAGAAGACGCCGTGGATGAAGCGCAACGAGTAGGCCACCGTCAATGCGCCCGCGCTGGTCGCCACCAGCGGGATCACCCAGTTGAAGGGCCCGAGCAGTCCTTGCGCCAGCGTCTCGCCGAAGAACATCTCCTTGCTGAGGAAGCCGTTGAGCAGCGGCACGCCTGCCATCGACAGCGAGGCGATGATGGCGAGCAACGCCGTGTGCGGCATGTAGCGGCGCAGCCCGCGCAGCTGCCCGAGGTCCCGCGTGCCGGTCTCGTGGTCGATGATCCCGGCCGCCATGAACAGCGAGGCCTTGAACACCGCGTGGTTCATGATGTGGAACAGCGCCGCGACGGTACTCAGTCCGGTGTCGAGCCCGAACAGCAGCGTGATCAGTCCCAGATGACTGATGGTCGAATAGGCCAGCAGCCCTTTCAGGTCGCGCTGCAGCAGCGCCATGCCGGCGCCGAGCACCAGCGTGGTGAGTCCCGTGAAGCTGAGGATGTAGAACCACCATGGCGTCCCTTCCAGCACCGGATAGAGCCGCGCCAGCAGGAACACGCCCGCCTTGACCATGGTCGCCGAATGCAGGTAGGCCGATACCGGGGTCGGCGCCGACATGGCGTGGGGAAGCCAGAAGTGGAAGGGAAACTGCGCCGACTTGGTGAAGACACCGATCAGCACCAGCATCAGCACGACAGGATAGAACGGGTGCTTCTGCACCGTACCCGCATTGGCGAGCACCACCGACAGCTCCATGCTGCCGCAGATGCGCCCGAGCAGCAGCACGGCGCACAGCAGTGCAAGGCCGCCGCCCCCGGTCACGGTCAGCGCCATGCGCGCGCTCTTGCGCGCATCGGAGCGGTAGGACCAGAAGCCGATCAGCAGGAAGGAAACGATGCTGGTCAGCTCCCAGAACATCACCATCAGCAGCAGGTTGCCCGACAGCACCACGCCGAGCATCGCCGCCATGAACAGCAGCAGCAGCGCGTGAAAGCGCGTGCTCGACGCGCTCCTGCCCATGTAGTAGCGAGCGTACAGCAGCACCAGCACCCCGATGCCGAGCACCAGCAGTGCGAACGCGAAGGCCAGCCCGTCCAGCCGCAGGGTCAGGTGCAATCCGGCGGCATCGAGCCATTGCACATGCCAGATCCGCACGCCGCCGGCGAAGATTTCCCCTTGCAGCGTCGCCAGCATGCCCAGCGCGGCCAGGGGCCCGCCGAGCGCGACAGGCGTCACCAGCCGGGTGAAGCGCCGGCCGAACCAGGGCAACAGGGCCGCTGCCAGCAGTGGCAGCGCAATCAGCGAAAGCACGACCATGCAGGGTCTCGCCAGCGTTCTCAGGATTGAATGGGACGACGCGGCAGGAACCGCGCCACGAAGCGATGCGCCGGCCGACGACGCAAGCACAAGGGTCTTGCGCAGGGCGGGAAAGGCGCTGCATATCGGACAGGCTAGATGGGCGTGGACCCGCCTGCAACACGAGCGGCATGAGAGAGCGCCGCAGCGACCCCCGCCCGCAATCGATCCGTCCCCCTGCACGTTGCGTGCCCAGCACTGCAATAAGAGAGGACCGCAACGACCGCGCCAGGTTCCCTCGACGCCATCCGGGTTACTCCGAGGCTGTTCCGCGAGCCCGCGTCTACATATACTGGCTAACGCCCCGCCCTGCCCGGCGGATCCGCACAGGCCCAACAAGACCGGAGAGTACGGATGCCGACGACGGAACAATACCTGGCGACACAGGAGTCCCGCCGTGCCGGGTTGCGCGCGCTGCGCGCGGCCCTGCTGAAATCCCACAAGGAGATCATCCAGTACGACCGCGCAGAGTACGAGCGGCTGCATGGCCGCATCCCGGCAGGGCAGTTCGTGCAGATCGTCACCGAGGACCGCTACTTCCGCTGGCTCGACCCGCTGTCACGGCTGATCGTCGAGATCGACGAAGAACTCGATGGACCCGAGCACCACGACGACACCTGCCGCGCCGTGGCTTCCGCCGCGGAACGGCTCTTCAGCCAGCGTGGCGATCCGCTCTTTCGCCAGCGCTACCAGGGCGCACTGCAGGACGAACCGGCCGTGACCGTCGCGCACGGGCAGCTGATGTCCGTCATCGCCCAGCTGCGGCAGCTGTAGCGGCCGCCGCCCGCATCGATTGCTGTCCTGGCAAGACAACGGGCGCCCGAAGGCGCCCGTCATGCGGCATCGTCCACCAGGGACGTGCCCTTCCTCGCAAGGCGATCAGTTACCCGGTGGACGTTCGTTCTCGACCGCCTCGGGATCGATCGAAATCGGGTCGCTGGCGGGGAAGGTCTCCTCGAGTGCCTCGTCCAGAGTGCGCTCGCCCTTGTCCTCGCCGGTGCCCGGCTTGTTCTGTTCGTCGGAAGGCCTGCGTTGCTGCGTCATGCTCCTCTCCTTCGGGCCGCCAGTGCGGTCCCGGGTTTCGTCCTGCCCCGAGGGGGCAAGGAGCCGGCACCGCCATCCCGGCAGTGCCGGCACCGATCACGAATTGGCGCGATAGCGATTGCGCAGATCCTTGACCAGGTCGTGATTGCGCAGCACGCCCTGATACTGGCGCTCAACCAGGGCACGCACTTCGAAGCTCAGGTCATCGTTCTGCAGTGCATCCGCATACTTCTTCTTGGCCACGTCCTCGCCGCGCTCGCACTCTTCCAGGATGGCGGTATCGGTGCGATCGGCCACCGCGCTGCGCAGGCTGACCCAGCCGCGGTGCAGCGCACCGGCGACGCTGCCGTCTTCCTCCGGACGGCCGCCCAGCGCGATCACCTGCGACTGCAGCTCGCGGATCGCCGTATTGATCTCGGCGGCGCGCTTGGTGAACAGCTCCTTCAGTTCCGGGTTGGTGGCGTCCTCGGCGGACTTCAGAAAACCCTGCTCGCCGTCACGCGACACTTCGATCAGATCGTTCAGCACGGAAATATTCTTGTCTGCCATGGCGGTTCCTCATCTCGTGATGCCGCAAGCGCGGCATGGGTATCGAAACGGCGCGCCGCGCAAGGCAGCGGCCCCTTGTGATCACGATAAGAGAAGCGCCTTGACGGGACTGTAAGGCGCCCTCGCAAGTCCCTGTCGGCCATCGGCCTACAGAGCCTTTCAGCAAGAATAGAAGAGATTCCGAAAACGGTGCCAGCTGGGCCGCGGCGGGCGCGGGAAACGCGCGCGGGAGCGGTTTTCAGTCGAGCAGATGGCCCAGGCGAACCCGCTTGGTCGCCAGGTATTTCTCGTTCTCGGCGTTGGACGGGACGATATGGCGCACCTGTTCCTGCACGACGATACCGGCTTCCTCCAGTTGCTGCCGCTTGCGCGGGTTATTGCTCATCAGCCGGATCGATTGCACGCCCCATTGCCGCAGCAGGTCGGCGGCGAAGGCATAGCTGCGGGCATCGATGGCCTGGCCCAGCGCCAGGTTGGCGTCCACCGTATCCAGCCCGCCGTCCTGCAGGCCGTAGGCGCGAATCTTGTGCCCCAGCCCGATGCCGCGCCCCTCGTGGCCGCGCAGGTAGAGCAGGATGCCCTGCCCTTCCTCGGCGATGCGCTCCAGCGCCAGGGCCAGTTGCTCGCCACAGTCGCATCGGCACGAACCGAACACGTCGCCGGTCAGGCATTCCGAATGCAGGCGGGTCAGCACACCCTCGCCCTTGACTTCACCCATCGTCAGGGCAAGGTGTTCCGTGCCGCTGGTCACGCCACGGAAGGCGTGCGCGGTAAATTCGCCGAACTTGGTCGGAAGCCTGGCCGCGCCAATCAGCGTGATTTCGGTATCGTTCATATTGTTTGGCCGGCCGTCGCCACCGCCGCTGCGGGAAGCCCATGCAGCAGGCGGACGGGACGGTCCGGTACGTCAGTCCTTGCGCGTGCGAACGCGCACCACCGCCAAGGATACCGCGAATTGCCGACACCCTCCGGTCGACCGCATCGAACGCGATCGCGTGTAGCCCCAGCACATGCCTTGTAAAAGTGACAGGGGCCTGCCATGCCCGGAGGACGCGCCCGCCCCCCCGCCGCGGCGGCCTACAGGATCGGCGCGAACAGCTTGGCCACGTGCATCGCCATACGCCGCCAGGCCGGCGCGTCGAGAAACTCGTCCGTGCCGATCTCGCGCGCCTGGGCAAAATCGGCCAGCAGCATGCCCTCGACCTGGGAGGCGAACTTGCGGTCGGCGGTCAACAGCATCAGCTCGAAATTGAGCCGGAACGAACGGTTGTCCAGATTTGCCGTGCCGACCGCCGCCAGTTCGTCGTCGATCAGCATGACCTTCTGGTGCAGGAAGCCCGGCCGGTAGCGGTAGATACGGATGCCGGCCGCGGTGGCCTGGTGCGCATACAGCGTCGACGCGGCGAACACCACCCGGTGATCGGCGCGATCCGGCAGCAGGATCCGCACATCCACACCCCGCAACACCGCCAGGCGCAGCACCGCGAACACCGCCTCGTCCGGCACGAAGTAGGGCGAGGTGATCCAGAGCCGCTTTTTCGCCCACTGGATTGCCTCGACGAAGAACAGCGAACACGTTTCCTGGGAGTCGGCCGGCCCCGTCGGCACCACCTGGCAGACCATCTGCCCGGCCGGCGCGGACGGCGGCAGCAGCAGCGTCGGCACCTGCCGCTCCGCCCAGTACCAGTCCTCGGCGAAGGTCATCTGCAAATCCAGCACCGCCGGACCCCGCACGGCAACGTGGGTGTCCCGCCAGGGCGCCAGCGGGGGGCGCAAACCCAGGTATTCGTTGCCCACGTTGTGACCGCCAAGGAACGCCAGTTCGCCATCGACCACGACCAGCTTGCGGTGATTGCGGAAGTTGAGCTGGAACCGGTTGACGAAGCCGCGATGCGGGGCAAAGGCACTGACGGCGACACCGGCGTCGGCCAGGCGCCGCACATAGTGGCGCGGCAAGGCGTGGCAGCCGATGCTGTCATAGAGGAAATAGACGCGCACCCCGGCCGCGGCCCGTTCGCACAAGGCGGCCGCCAGGCGCCGGCCCAGTTCATCGTCATGGACGATGAAGAACTGCACCAGCACCACCCGCCTGGCCCGCGCAATCGCCCCGAGGACGGCGTCGAACGTCTGGGTTCCGTTGACCAGCAGGTCGACGTGGTTGCCGGACAGGCAGGCCAGGCCGGTCAGCCGGGACAGTGCAAGCATCCCGGGCTGGGACGGTGTCCTGACGATCGAGGCTTCCTGGTCGCGCGGGGGCTCCATCCCATCGCGCAATTCGCGCATCTGCGCGCGGTAGAAGCGGCGGGCATTGACATAACCCACCAGGTTGCTGCTGCCGAACACCAGGTAAGGCACCAGCGCGACGTACGGGATCAGCAGCAGCGAGCCGGCCCAGGCTATCGCCCCCGGCGCGGTACGCACCGTCATGACGGCGTGCATCGCCGCCAGCGCGCCGACGACATGGGAGCACAGGACGAGGGTCGCGACAACGCTGGCAGTGGAGAACTCGACCATCCGTACGGAACCGGGTGAACGCCTTGACCGACATTGTGGCATGGCCTCCGCACCCGGTGAAGCGGGCTGCACGTCGGCAGCCCGAGCGGCGAGGACCGCACAGCGACCTGCGCCAGGGGAGTTGCCACTTTTTTGTGCACGCCGATGCGAAAACGCCGCAGCGCAGGCTCGCGCCGCCCCGGCCCCGCGTTATCCACACAAATTGTGGATAACCTGTCTCACCTCGGCCGAGGGTGAGCGCAGCCCCCGGCCGTCGCCTACACCTCGCCGATCAGGGCGACCCGCCCGCGCGTCAGCTCGACCAGGGCGAAGCCGTCGGCGCTCTTCTTCGCCTCCCGCTTGGCCGCGGCCGCCGCCGTGGCGATATCGCTGCTGCCCACCCTGCCCTCCAGCGTCTGCGGCAGGTTGCCGGCGACCCGGACGGAGCCGATCGCCAGGGTGACCAGCGGGAAAAAGGTGGTGCGGCCGTGCCGGTCCTCTCCGTGGATGCCGCCCGCCGCCCGGTCGGACGCATCGTAGAGGGCGCGAGCCGCCTCGTTGAAGCGGGCGATGGCCGAACGGGCACGGGCCGCCCAGTCCGGGCTCTGGAACAGCAGCAGAAAGTCGTCCCCGCCCACATGACCGAGAAAGTCGCGAGCCGGGTCGCAGACGTCGGCGAGGATGGCCGCCGCGCCCTTGATCATTTCGTCGCCTTTCCAGTACCCATACACGTCGTTGAACGGCTTGAAGTGATTCAGGTCGGCATAGCAGGCGCAGAACGGCGCGCCGGCGTCGAGCAGGCGCTCGATATGCCGGTTCAGCGGGATATTGCCGGGCAGCAGGGTCAGTGGATTGGCATAGCGTGCCGCCTCCATGCGGATCTCCGTCACCGCCCGGATCAGATCGGCGCCCGTGGCCAGGCCGACATAGGCGCCGCCTTCGGTGATGACGAAGCCATCGGCGAGGTCCTGCTGGCTGCCCTGCGCCAGCACCTGTGCCATGGTTTCGATGGTCGCATTGCGCTCGAAACACACCGGCTGGCGATTGGCCAGCAGGATGCAGGGCTTGCGGCCGAACAGCTCCCGGTGGTACGGGGCCGCATAACGATCGATGAAGCGCTGCCGGCCGATCAGCCCGACCGGCACGCCGTGGTCATCGACCACCGCCAGCGCATGCAGCTCGGCCTGGGCATGGAATAGCGACAGCACCTCGTTGTTGGACTGGTTCGGCGCCACCGTGGGTGCCTCGCGCAGCAGCCTGCCGGCGTCAGAACCGGACCAGTTCGACCGCACGGCCTGCGGAAACACCGCGATCTGCGCCGACCCCAGGGCATTGGCGATGTCCTCGCCGATCGCCCGGGCCGGCTCGGCCAACGGCCGCCCCAGATGGAAGCCCTGTCCGAACGGCACGCCGAGGTCGCGCAGCACGGCCAGCTCGTCCGCCGTCTCGATGCCCTCGGCGATCACGCTGGCGCCCAGCGTGCCGCCCAGATCCAGCAGGCTGCGCATCACTTCGAGCGTGCGCGAGCATTCGGCCACGCCGCGAACCAGCGACTTGTCCAGCTTGAGGAACTGCGGCTGCAGCGCGATCAGCAGATCGAGGTTGGCGTGGCCGCTGCCAAAGTCGTCCAGCGCGTAGCGCAGGCCCTGCTCGTGCAGCAGCCGCAGTGCGCGCGCCAGCGCGGTGGGATCGCCCACCCGTACCTGTTCGGTCAGTTCGAGCACGACGCGCGAAGCCGGCACGGTGTCGCGCAGCAGCTCCCCCATGGCTCGCCCGCCATCGGCGAGCAGATGCCGCAACGAGGAGGCGCTGAAGTTGATGAACAACAGACCCGGCAGCATCAGCTCGGCAAAGCGGGTCAGTGCCAGGCGCGCGGCGCGGATCTCCAGGCCAACCGTCTCCTCGACGTTGCGGGCCAGCCGGAACAGCGCATCGGGCGAGGCCAGATCCGTTCCCTGCGGGCCGCGCAATAGCGCTTCGTACCCCAGCAGCTCAGCCGATTCGAAGACCACGATCGGCTGGAACACGGTATGAAGGGGCGGCAGGCGTTCAAAGACCGCAACGGCGGAGGCAGGGGCGGCGACGGACATAGGACAGGTGCAGAGTGAGGCAAGCGGCCTGAGCTTGTCCCCCTTTTGTGACAGTCACATGACGCATCACAAAATCCATTGAAGTCTCATCTAAGTCACATAGAAGTCATTCGGATGGGCGAGGATAGCCATCCAACCATGCTGAACTCAGGAAGCCAGGAAGCATGCTACGTGCGTTCACCCTCTCCCTCCCCCGCCCCCGCACGCGTTCCCCGCGCCTGGGCGCCTTCGTCGCATCGTTACGCCGGTTGCCGCTGGTCGCGCGCATGGGCATCGCCTTCGTGCTGGTGTACGTCACCGGCGCCACCGCCGGCATCACCGGTATCGTCAACCTCGTGTCCGTCAAGGAGATGACGGACACGCTGTATCAGCGGGACATGCGCGGCGCGGTTGCGGCCGAGCAGGCCCGTGCCGAACTGGCGCGGGTCGCACATGGCCAGCTCGCGCTGACGATGGCGACCAGCACGGCGGAGCGCGACACGGCCGCCGGCACCATCGGGCAGGCGCAGGCGGCGCTGGACGCGACACTCGAACAGGTCGGCCAGGCCGCGCCAGAGCTGGCCCCGAAGCTGGCGGACGAGCGTGACAAGGTCCGCCACGCGCTGGACGGCTACGTCGCGCTGGTGCAGAAACAGCCGCTCGACCAATTGCAGTTCGACAGCGCCGTTTCCATCGAGGCTCACTTCCTCGCCGAGCGGCTCGGCGCACTCGCAACCCTGGTGGAGACGGCCCGCGATGGACTGGGCCAGCAGGCCGCCGCCACGGTAGCCGCGGTCGCCGGGCGACAGCATCGCGCGCAGTGGCTGACCGCCGGCATGCTGCTCGCCAGCCTGCTCGCCGCGGCGCTGCTGGCCGCACTTGCCGCCCGCGCGCTGTTGCGGGAGCTCGGTGGCGAACCGAGCGAAGCCGCGGACGCGGCGCGGCGTATCGCAGAGGGCGACCTGACGGAAACGATCCGCGTGCGCCCCGGCCGGGAAGGCAGCCTGCTGCACGACCTGGCGGGCATGCGGGACGGTCTGGCCGCCCTGCTGTCGAGCATCGACGCCTCGGCGCGCCAGATCCACCATGACACGGAAGGCATTGCTGCCGCCAACCGCGACCTGGCCGAGCGCACCGAGCGGCAGCTGGCGGCGGTCGATCAGGCATCGGCCAGCATCGACGAGCTGCGCGGCCTGATCGAGCAGGTGCACCGGGGCGCGGGCGAGTCCAGTGCCATGGTGGAGCAGACCCGGGTGGCGAGCACGCGGGGCGCGGACGTCGTCCGGCAGATGCGCGCGTCCATGGACAACGTGCAGGCGCACTCCCGATCGATCTCGGAAGTGGTGACGATGCTCGAGAGCATCGCCTTCCAGACCAATCTGCTCGCCCTGAACGCGGCCGTCGAGGCCGCCCGCGCTGGCCCCGCCGGGCGCGGCTTCAGCGTGGTTGCACACGAGGTGCGGGCGCTGGCCGAACGCAGTCGGCAATCCGCGGGAGAAATCGGCGGCCTGCTGCGGCAGACCACGGAGGAGATCGGCGCCGGCGCACGGCTGAGCATCAGCGTCGAGCAGGCGATGGCGGCCATCCACCACGCGGTCGGACAAAGCCATGCGCTGGCCGAGCAGCTCAATGCGCTCGCCCAGCAGCAGGCCGCGGGCATCGCCCGGGTCGACACCGCGCTGGAGGGATTGGACGCCACCAGCCAGCAGAATGCGGAACTGGTTACCACGGTCGCCGCGCAGGCGGAATCGCTGGACCGGCAGGCAGCGGAACTGGCGGCGGACGTCGGCCGCTTCCGGTATTGACGAGCCGTCGGTCCGCCTCCAGCGACCGTAAGGGAATCGGTGTTCTGCATTGCAGAACACCGATTCCGCCATGCAGTTGACGCGACCAGCAAACAGTGCAACCATCGCGGAAAACCAACCGGCGGAATCACGCCGGCGCTTTCCATGGAGACTCCGATGAGCAGCACTGCCGGCGCAACGCCCGCACCTGGTTCCATCGCGCCGCCGGCAACCGGCGCCGCCTCGCCCGCCTTCGTTCCCCCCGCCGCACGTCTGCACCAGACCATCCAGCCCTGGGTGACCAGTCAGCCCGATGTCGTCGCACTGATGGACGCCGACCGCGCGATCCGCTATGGCGAACTCGGCGAAGCCGTCCAGCGCACCGCCGCGACGCTTGCGGGGCTCGGTGTGCGAGGCGGCGACCGGGTCGTTCTCGTCACGGAGAACAGCGTCGGCTCGGCCGTGCTGATTCTCGCGCTCAGCGCGCTCGATGCCTGGGCCATTCCGGTCAACGCACGGCTGTCCGCACGCGAAATCGCCAATATCGTCGAGCATGCCGGCGCCCGGGTGGCGCTCTATATCGACAACGCCTACTCCGAGGCGCGCGACCACGGGCTGGCGCGCGGCGCGCAGTGGGCGGAATGGCCATGGGTAGGCCGGCTGCTGGTCGGGGCGCTCGACGAGACCACGCAACCCGAGCCCGTGCACGCCGAACCGGGCGAGCAGGTCGCGGCAGTGATCTACACCACGGGCACCACCGGTGCCTCGAAGGGCGTGATGCTGACCCACGCCAACCTGATGTTCATCGGCGTGTCGAACCGCATCCAGGGCCGCGTCCAGCAAGGCGACCGCGTCTACGGCGTGCTGCCGATCTCGCACGTCTATGGACTGTCGGTGCTGCTGGTCGGGCCGCTGAGCAATGGCGCGACGGTCTACTACGAACCGCGCTTCCGGCCGGAGCGCCTGGCCCGGGCGCTGCAGGAGGAAAACCTGACCGTCCTGCATGGCGTTCCCGCCATGTACGCCAAGCTGATCGAATGGGGCCGCACGCAGCCCGGCTCGCTGCGCACGCCGGCACTGCGCATGGCGCAATCGGGCGGCGCGCCGCTGACGCCGACCCTGAAGGCCGCCTTCGAGGAGACCTTCGGCATCACGCTGCATAACGGCTATGGCATGACGGAGACCTCGCCGACCGTCTCGCAGACGCGCGTCGATTCGCCCCGCACCGACTGTTCGGTGGGGCCGGCCGTTCCCGGCGTGGAAGTGCGGCTGGGCAACCCGCTGCCCGATGGCAGTGGCGAGTTGCTGGTGCGCGGCCCCAACGTGATGAAGGGCTATTACCGCCGGCCCGACCTGACCGAGCAGGCCATCGACGCCGAAGGCTGGCTGCATACCGGCGACCTGGCGCGCATCGACGACGACGGCGCCATCTCCATCGTCGGCCGCTCCAAGGAGATCATCATTCACTCCGGCTTCAACGTGTACCCGGAGGAAGTCGAGCAGTCGATCAACGCCCACCCGGCGGTGGTGCAGTCGGCGGTGGTAGGCCGGGCAACCGATGGCAACGAGGAAGTGATTGCCTTCGTCGAGGTGCGCGCCGGCGCGGACTTCGACCCCGCCGAGTTGAAGACTTTTCTGCGCGAGCGGCTGTCGCCGTACAAGATCCCGGCGGAAATCCGCGTGGTGCCGCAGCTGCCGGCCGCACCGTCGGGCAAGATCCTGAAGGCGCGGTTGCGCGAGATGCTGGCCAGCGGCACGATCTGAGTCGCACCATGCCGCAGCCCGCTCGCGCGCCGGACGAGGACACTGGCGCCGCCCTCGCGCCCGAACACGACAGCAGGCCGCGCGGCCCGAAGGACGATCGGCACTTCGTCACCGCCCTTTCCCGCGGACTCGACGTGCTGGCCTGCTTCCGCAGTTTCGAGGTTGCGCTGGGCAATGCCGAACTTGCGCAGCGCTGCGGCCTGCCCAAGTCGACCGTATCTCGCCTCACCCATACGCTGACGGAACTGGGCTACCTGCGGCTGGAAGCGGAAGCGGGCAAATACCGGCTCGGCAGCTCGGCCCTGACGCTGGCTCCCGCCGCGCGCGAAGGCGCCGAGGTGCTGGCGGTGGTCCGGCCCCACATGCTGCGGCTCGCCGAGTTGTCGCAAGGCGTCGCCTCGCTGATCCTGCGCGACCGCGACCGCATGCTGATCTTCGAGAACTGGCAGTCGGAGTCGTATCTGACCCTGCGGGTCGGCGTCGGCACGCGCATCTCGGGCCTGAGCACCGCGGCCGGCCGTGCCTATCTGCACGCGCTGCCCGCTGCCGAGCAGCGCCAGGCGCTGGCCGCCTTCCGCGCCGCCGACGGCGTCTCGCCACGCGATGCCGACCAGATCCTTGCGCGCAGCGCCAGCGAGGTGCGGCAGCTGCAGTGCACTACCTCGTTCGGCGAGTGGCTTCCTCATATCAACTCGATTGCCGCGGCCTTCCTGCCCGGAAAGAACCTGCCGCCGATGACCCTGAGCTGCAGCGGGCCCAACGCGGTGGTACCGCCGGCGCATCTGCTGGACAACGTTCGACCGGCACTGATCGAGAGCATCGCGACGATCGAGCGGGAACTGGGGGTCTGAGGTCCCGGGCACCACGCCGCTGCCAGGACTGTTTCTGCTGTAGGGCATCGGCGGACAGTCGCCCGTTCGGATCGGGCGCACGATAGAGAGCGTGACAACCGATACGCATGGGTTGCTGCAGCCTTTCCAGTTCGCCCATGCCCCCCCATGGCGTGCAACGCGTGACAGACCCACTTCTCCTCTCGGTTCGCCCCGCCGAAAGCGTCTCGACGCCTCGCGCTTACCAATGCGTGTGCGGGCGCCGGGTGTTCTTCGGCAATAGCCGCTGCCTCGCCTGCCAGACACCGCTGGGCTACGTGCCGTCCCGCTGCATGCTGTATCCGCTACGGCCGGCCGAGGAGCCGGACACCTGGCGCGTCGCCGGCGAAGAACCGAACGGTCCGGTGTACCGCCGCTGCGGCAACTTCACCATGGCGGCGGCCTGCAACTGGATGCTGGAACCCGACGACTGCAGGCCCGGCTCCACGCTGTGCAAGGCCTGCCGGCTGAACCGCACCATTCCCTATCTCGGCGACAGCCGCAACGCCGAGCTGTGGCTGAAGATGGAACGCGCCAAGCGGCGCGTGGTTTCGCAACTGATCGGGCTCGGTCTGCCGGTCGCATCGAAGGTGTCGGAGGATCCCGAACGCGGCCTTGCCTATGATTTCCTGCGCAGCCAGCCGGGCGAACCCCGGGTGCTGACCGGGCACGCCAACGGGATCATCACGATCAACCTCGAGGAAGCCGACGACGCCATCCGGGAACGGACACGCGTGCTGATGGGCGAACCCTACCGGACCCTGCTGGGGCATTTCCGTCATGAAGTGGGTCACTATTACTGGAGCCGGCTGATCGACGGCACCGAATGGCTGCCGGCCTGCCGTGAAGTGTTCGGCGACGAGCGCCAGGATTACGCGGCGGCCCTGAAGCTGAATTACGATCAGGGTCCGCCAGCGGATTGGCGGCGCCGCTTCGTCAGTGCCTACGCCAGCATTCATCCCTGGGAGGACTGGGCAGAGACCTGGTCACATTACCTGCATCTGCGCGACACCCTCGACACCGCGGAAAGCTACGGCATCGAACCGATGCAGATGGACGACGAGCCGGAACCCTTCGTTGCGGCGGACCTCTGGCGTGCCGATGCGCCCAATGGCCCGGCCTTTCTCGAGATGCTGCACCGGTGGATCCTGATCACCGGCATCATGAACGAAATGTCGCGCGCGATGGGCCAGCACGACTTCTATCCGTTCGTACTGCCGCGGGCCGCCGTCGCCAAGCTGCACTTCATACATTGCGCGGTGTCCCGACTGCCACGCCCCGCGCTCCCTGCGGAGGAGACCGCATGACCGAGGACCCCGCCACGGTTCGAGTGCAGCTGGAGGTCGATCTCGCCTATGCCGTCGAGCCCCCGGGTGCCGACTTCATCTTCAATATCCACCCGGCGCGCACCCCGCGCCAGGCGGTTTCCGACGAGCGGCTGATCCTGAACCAGCCCATCGAGGCCAGCGTCGAGACGGACCCGCACACCGGCAATCGCTATATGCGGCTGCGAGGAATGCCGGGCGAGTTGCGGGTGTCCTATCGCGCCACCGTCGACCTGCACCATCACCGGGCCGAGCCGGCGCAACTTGCCCAGGTGCCCATCCACATGCTGCCGCTCGGTGCGCTGGGCTACATCTACCCCAGCCGCTACTGCGAATCGGATCGGCTGCTGCGCCTGGCGATGAAGCAGTTCGGCCAAATGCCGCAGGGCTACGTGCGCGTGCAGGCGATCCGGGATTGGGTGCAAGGACAGATCGCCTACATCTCCAACACATCCGATGCGACCACCTCGGCCGTGCAGACACTGGTTGGACAGGCCGGCGTCTGCCGCGACTTCGCCCATCTGATGATTGCGCTCTGCCGCGCCGTCAATGTCCCGGCACGATTCACCACCGGTACCGACTATGGCGCCAACCCGGCTCTGGGCCCCTCCGATTTCCACGCCTATGTGGAAGCGTACGTAGGGGACGGCTGGTACATCTTCGATCCGTCCGGGACCGGAATTCCGATGGGCTTCGTTCGCATCGGCACTGGCCGCGACGCCGCCGATGTCGCGTTCGCCACCATCTTCGGCACGGTGACGCCGCTGCTGCGGCCAATCATCCGTGCGGTGGCCGTCGACGATCCGGCGGCCGGCTTTGCGATGCCTCGTCAGACGGCGCTGGGGGTGTCCACCGATAGCGGCTGCGCATAGCGGCCGCACAAGCCCCCGGCCCTCAACCGGGAGTACCGGCGACCACGCGCTGACGTTGCTCACCCAGGCCGGCGATCCCGAGCCGCATGGTGTCCCCCGGTTTGAGGAAGCGTTGCGGCCGACATCCCATGCCGACCCCCGGCGGCGTGCCGGTGGCGATCACATCCCCGGGCATCAGCGTCATGCAGCGGCTGATGTAGCTGACGAGGTGCGCGACGCCGAAGATCATCGTCCGCGTATTGCCGCTCTGCAAGCGCTCGCCATTGACCTCCAGCCACATCTCCAGCGCCTGCGGGTCGGGCACCTCGTCGGCCGTGACCAGCCATGGCCCGATGGGGCCGAAGGTGTCGAAGCCCTTGCCCTTGTCCCATTGCCCGCCGCTGCGTTCCAGCTGGAACTCCCGCTCGGAGACATCGTTGACCACGCAATAGCCCGCCACATGTGCCAGTGCGTCCGCTTCCGGCACGTTCTTGGCACGGCGTCCGATTACGACGCCCAGCTCGACCTCCCAGTCGCTCTTCACGGAGCCGGCCGGCAGCACCACCTCGTCATTGGCGCCGCAGATGCAGGTAATCGCCTTGCTGAACAGGATCGGTTCGGCGGGAATCGGCATGCCGGCCTCGGCGGCGTGATCGGAGTAGTTCAGCCCGACCGCGATGAACTTGCCGATGCCTGACACGGGTACCCCAAGCCGCGGCTGTCCACCGACTTCGGGCAGCCGGCCGGGGTCGATCGCCGCCAGCGCCGACAGGCTCTCCGGCGCCAGCAGTCGAGGCTCGATCTCGCCGACCAGCGCCGACAGATCGCGCAGTTTTCCCTCGGCATCCAGCATGCCGGGGCGTTCCGCTCCGGGAGGGCCATAGCGCAGCAGTTTCATGTCCGATTTCCTCTTTCGATTTCATCCCCTCCGGTATCGCATGCCGGACGTATATTGCCTCAAAGCGCAAATACGGCGCCACCCGCCCGGCTCCATTTCGCGGCCCGTTCCCGAACGGCTGCGTGCAAATCCGGAAGCGTTCTGATTGACCAGCAGGCAAGCTGCCGCCCTTGCATGTCCTCGCCGCGCCGGCGAGGCATTGGACAAGGGCATCACCATGAATATCTCCAATTTCTCCAGTACGCAGGCTCTTCTGGACGCCGTCACGGCGTTCGGAAAAGGTTACGCATTGACGCCGCCGGGGGAAACCACGGCTCTCAGGTCGGCCACGTCGGTCCGGCCCGATGACGTCTACCGGGTCAGGAACGTACCGGTCGCCTTCATTATCCGCCGGGAGAACGGCGACCGGAGGGAGTCCGTCACGCTGGAGCGGCTGGACTGGGCAACCATGGGTACGTTCCAGCGGCTGCTCAAGCGGTTGCTTGCGCTGGTCGGCAAGGAGGTCGCGCCCCGCTATCGGTTGTCGGCAAAGGAAATTTCCGATTTCCGCTGTGCCTTGCTCCAGAGGCCCGAGGAGCCGGCCTGGTTGCAGTGTTTGGAAAAGGCGGCGTGCAGCAGTGAGCAAGGGCCTGGTGGGCGGTCCAGCGGCGTGGAAGCGCTGGTCAACGCACTGCACAGTACGGTCAGCGCGCGCCTGCACGACATCGAAGGCCAGGTAGCGGTGTTGTCCGTCACCGATCCGGATGCCGCCCCCGTCGCCAGAACCACCATGCGCGAGTTGCTGACCTCCGATGTCTATCGCTTCCTGTTGGACCGGCGGCTGACCGCAAAGCAGACGGATGACGCAGTCCGGCAACTGGGGCTGAAGCGAGTCCGCATGCTGGCGCCCGGGCTCCACGGCCAAGGGCATCCCGCCGTGAAGCTCGCAGCGAGCCGACTGGTCGAACTGGACTGCCGGCTGGATCAACGCCCCGTCCCGGAGCCGCAGCTGGTATCGAAGCGCGAAGTCGCCATCGGCGACCTGCATGGCAACGGCCTGCTGCTTCTTCATACGCTGGTCCACGCCGGCTTTCTGCGTATCGAGGACGGACAGAAGTGGGACCAGGCGTGTGCGCAGCTGAACTCGCTCGAAGGTCTGAACCCGGACGAGAATTGGCAAGGCTTCGCCCGGTTGCTCTGCGACGCCGTGAAGCCGGTCGCCGGCACGGAGAAGCGCAAGCTCGTGCTTCTGGGCGATGTGTTCGCGGACCGCATGCATTCCGACCTGTTCATGCTGGCCATCCTGCAGGTAATGGCGCAAAATACGCTGGATTTCGACTGCATCTTCGGCAACCACGATGCCGAGTTCCTCGCCGCTTGCCAGTCCAATGCCACGCGGCCGTCGAACGAGGACTACTGCAGGCGTCCCGGCAATCGGGAGACCATGCAGAGCCTTTCCCGCACGATCGAGTACCTCAATGCGCATCCGGAGGACAGGGACCAGTTCAACCAGCTCGTGCGGGAGATCTGGCTTCCAAGGCTGAAGGTATGCGCGCTCAGCCATGATGGCACGGTCTTCTATTCCCATGCGTTTGCCAACCAGGATGTGTTGCGGGGAGTCGAGGCGATGGCTGGGGCTCGCCATTCCGCCACGCTGGCCGTACGGGTAGCCGACATCAATCGCTGGTTCGAAAACAGTGTGGCAACGAACAAGCAGACGCTGGACGACCTTTACGCCAACCAGACGCAGCGCTTCAAGCCAGTCTCGCCATTACAGGCAATGTGCAACAACGTCGGGCTGGACAACCTGGCCTATGACGGCAAGCTTGCGCATCGCATGAACTCCGCCCCGACGCTGGCGGATCCGTCCGTCGCGTACTGCGTCCACGGGCACTGCGAAGACATCGAGAATCGCCTGGCCGGGCTGCAGGCCGACTGCGACGTCCAGGGACTGGTCCGACTGCAGCAGTCGCTGGACCTGCACCTGCGTATCGAGCAAGAAGGCCGCGCCCGGGTTCGCCAGACATTGGCGGGGATCGGCGCCGATGCGAACGTTGACATCATCGACTTCGCGGCCCGCGTCGTCGCGTTCCATCTGCTGCACGGCCGGCTGCCGGAGGAGACGATGAGCGGCTTGCAGCAGGCTTTCCCCGCGGTCACGCCGACGGCCATCGCGGGTCCGCCGGCGAACGCCGAGGCAATCGCTGCCAGGGTGGAGAAAGCCTGGGCAGCAGTCGCAGGGCCCGATGCAAAGCCATGGCTGTACCGGCTGAGCGCGGACCAGCGCGCTCGCTTCCTGCTGACCTTCTGGCAGTTCTTCAGCACCGCCGGCAAGGCGTCCAGCATCGAACGCAGTACACACATTGCAACGAAACTCGCCGAGGCGATCAACAAGCGGCGGCACTTGAAAGCAGAACTGGACAAGGTGGCCTCAGAATTTGTCCGCCAGGACCGCGACAAGCCAAAGTACGACGTCCGCGGCAAACGGGAAAGCGCGGTGCGGACCTATCGAAGGCTGTTTGCACAGCGCTTTCACTCGCTGGACAGCATTCACGGCAGCCGCCCGGACCACATCGGTTTCCCCGTCAGGCTGCATGTCCTCTAAGCGCAGGGGCTGGCTCCGGACGACGGTAGTCAAGGGCAGCAAGGCATTATCATTTCGGCTCGCCAGCTTCATGGCAGCCGATCCCCATCCGGCCCGCCGTGCAGAGCCTCTGCATGACAGCCGCCCCTCCAGGAGACAGCCTTGCCCCACCTCGTCATCGAGTTTACCGAAAACGTTCGCCTCGCCTGCTCGGCGGAGGAACTGCTCGAGCAGGCCAACGCCACCCTGCTCGCCTCCGGGCAGTTCAACGAACCGGACATCAAGTCCCGTTGCATCAAGCTGGACATTTATCGGCAAGGCGTCGAGGCCGTCGAGCGCGCGTTCGTCCATGCGCGCCTGTCCATCCTCGACGGCCGCGACCTCGCCACACGAAAGGCGCTTGGCGAAGCGGTGTCGGAGGTTCTCGCCGAGGCAGTCAGGCCCGGCGGCGAGGGCAGCCAGGTACAGGTCACGGTCGAAGTGCTGGAAATGGAGCGCGCCACCTTCGCCAAGAAGATCGTCTCCCGATAGTCGGTCAACATTGGGCGCTGCGGATCGCCCGCAGCCATTGTTCAGGGTGGCTGAACAGGGCATGAAGCCAGCCACCCTTTTTCACCGACAGCGACGCTCGTAGCATCCTTGCATCGAGTCGCCGGCCACCTCCGGTCCGGCTGCCCTCGGTATCACGTGTGAGGGAAGAGCATGAATGCACCGTCGCTGCTCCGCTTCCGGGGCCGGGTGGCCGCGCCGATCATGGCGCTGGAGCCATTGGCCTATCTGGCGCTTCGCGCCATCTTCGGCGCCGTCATGATGACGCACGGCGTACCCAAGCTGCTCGGCATGCCGCACGGTTCGATGTCCGATCCGATGGCCGGCGCCACCAGGCTGATCGAAACGGTATTGCACCTTCCCTTCGCTGCGCAACTCGCCTGGCTCGTCGCGGGTCTGGAAGCCGTCGGTGGCGCGATGCTCGTCGTCGGACTGGCGACGCGCCCGGTCGCCGCGCTGATGACCGTGCAGATGGCGGCAATCTGCTTCATCCACCGGGCTCACTTCGCCTGGATCGACCGCGGCATGGAGTACCCGCTCGTGCTGCTCGGCGTTGCCTTCCTGCTTTGCGCGCGCGGCAGCGGGCCGCTCTCGCTCGATGCGCGGCTGACCGGCAAGGCGGCAGGAGTGCAGTCGTGAGGGAAAGCCGGCGCACCTTCCTCAAGTCCGGTATTGCGGCGGCGGGATCGGTTTCCGCCGGCGCCATTGCCGGCGCGGCGACCGTGGCCGCGGGCGATGTCTCCGAACGGACGGCACCCGGCAACGCCCCGCACCTGGAACACAGCGCGGCCGTGACGCTCGAAGTGAACGGTCAACCGGTCATGCTGGCGCTGGACAGCCGCACCAGCCTGCTCGACGCGCTACGCGATCATCTCGGCCTGACCGGTACCAAGAAGGGCTGCAACCACGGCCAGTGCGGCGCCTGTACCGTGCTGCTCGATGGCCGGCGGGTGCTGTCCTGCCTGACGCTGGCCGTTCAGGCCCAGGGCCGGCAGATCACCACCATCGAGGGGCTGGCGCGGCATCCAGGTGCGTTGCATCCCTTGCAGCAAGCCTTCATCGACCGCGACGCGCTGCAATGCGGCTACTGCACCCCCGGGCAGATCCTCTCCGGCATCGGCTGCATCCGGGAGGGGCACGCCGGCAGCGATGCCGCAATCCGCGAGGCGATGAGCGGAAACCTCTGCAGGTGCGGCGCCTATGCCAACATCGTCGCCGCGATCCGGGATGTCGCCCGCCGCAGTGCGAGCGATGTCGCCAACGATGTGCCCGCGACAGGAGGTTGACCGATGCAGCCCTTTCGTTACCAGCGCGCGGCCTCCGTGGCCCAGGCAATCGAGGCGTGGCGGGCCGGCGCACCGCACAGCTGCTATCTCGCCGGGGGAACCACGCTGGTGGACCTGATGCGCGCCGGCGCCGTCGCGCCGGCGTCCCTGATCGACGTCAGCGCCATTCCCGGCCTGGACGGCATCGCCGTCTCCCGCGAGGGCGAGTTGCACCTGGGCGCGATGGCAAGGATGCACGCGGTCGCGGACCATCCCGAGGTTCGCTCGCGCTACCCGGTGCTGGCCGAGTCGTTGGCGCTGGCAGCGTCCGCGCAATTGCGCAATATGGCGACCCTGGGCGGCAATCTGCTGCAGCGCACTCGCTGCGCCTACTTCCGCAGCCCCGAGTTTCCATGCAACAAGCGCGAACCGGGCACAGGCTGCAGTGCACGGGGAGGGCTGGACCGGGGACATGCCGTGCTCGGCGTGAGCGAGGCCTGCCGCGCGGTGTATCCAGGAGACCTGGCCATTGCGCTGGCGGCGCTGGACGCCTGGATCGACCTGCATGGCCCGTTGGGCAGGCGCTCGATCCGGCTTGCCGACCTGCACCGCTCGCCGGGCAAGGCCGCCCATGTGGAAACCGTGCTGGCCCCCGGCGAACTGATCGTCCGCATCCGGGTTCCCGCCGATGCGCCGGTCGGGGCGTCGGCCTATCTGAAGGTGCGGGACCGCGCATCGTTCTCGTTTGCCCTCGCTTCGGCCGCGGTGGCGTTGCGCCTGCACGATGGCCGGGTGGCCGACGTACGCATCGCGCTGGGCGGCGTTGCCACTCGTCCCTGGCGGGCGCGCGAGGCCGAGCGATGGCTCAGGGATCGGCGGCTGGAGGAAGCGTCGGCCAGGGCGGCGGCCGAGGCTGCGTTTGCCGGTGCAACCGTTGGCAGCCATAACGGCTACAAGGTGCGGCTTGGCATCGATACCGTCGTCGAGGCCCTGATGGTGGCGCGCAACCGGACCACATCATGACCATGAACCCGATTTCCGCTGCCAAGCCCGGGACAGACCGCCGCATTGGCGCGGACGCGCCTCGCGTCGACGCCCACGACAAGGTGACCGGCCGCCTGCGGTACGCGGCCGACCACACGCCGCCCCGACTGACGCATGCCTGCGTGGTCACCGCGACGATCGGCAAGGGAGTGATCCGTCGGATCGACACCGCGACGGCGGCGCGGGTACCCGGTGTGCTGCTGATCCTGACCCACGACAATATGGACCGGCTGCAGCCGGTCGGCTTCGTGCTCGCCGGCGGCCACGCCTTCCAGAGCCGCCCGCCCCTGCAATCCCGGCGCGTGGCCTACCGGGGGGAAATCGTCGCACTGGTGGTGGCCGAATCTGCCGAAGCGGCGGCGCAGGCCGCCGCCGATATTCGTGTGGATGCGCTCGCCGAACCGTTCGCGGTCAACATGGATGCCGCGCTTGCGCAGACCGTGGACCAGTCCAGCGCCATCCCGCTGCCCTTCACTGCCGACAAGGCCTTCGGCGATGCCGACCGGGCCCTCGCCGGCGTGGACGTCGTGGTGGAGCGCGAATACCGCGTGCCGGCGCAGCATCAGAACCCGATGGAACTGCTGGCGACCGTGGCGGAGTGGACCGGCGGCGAGCTCACCGTCCATGAATCGACGCAGGCGGCGGACGCCGTGCGGCATGGGCTGGCACGGCAGTTTGGCTTGGCCGCTGAACGGGTACGGGTTCTCTCCCCGTCCATCGGCGGCGGCTTCGGCCAGAAGAACTCGCTGATGCCGCACACCACGCTTGCCGCCGCCGCAGCCCGCCGCCTCGGACGACCTGTCAAGCTGGTGCTGCCGCGCGCGCAGGCGTATCACAACGCCAGCTTCCGCCCGGCATCCTTGCACCGCATCCGGCTTGGTGGCAACCGCGACGGCCGCATGGTGGCAGCCATCCACGAGAGCCGCTCGCAGACGTCGCGCTTCGACCTGATGCCGGCGCTGGGCACCGACATCACCGCGCGCATGTACGACCTGGCGCATTTTCGAGGCCACGAACGGCTGGTCAGGCTCGACACGCAGACGCCGGGTTTCATGCGCGCGCCCTACGAACTGGCGGCTTCCTTCGCGCTGGAAAGCGCAGTGGACGAACTGGCCACCCGACTGGCCATCGATCCCGTCGCGCTGCGTCTGCTCAACGATACACCGCGCGATCCGCTGACCGGCAAACCGTTCTCGTCGCGCCGGTTATCCGACTGCCTGCGGCGCGGCGCGCAGCGCTTCGGCTGGAGCCAGCGCAGCCTGCGTCCTGGCTCGATGCGCGCGGCGGACGGCAGCCTGGTCGGCTTCGGCGTCGCCGCTGGCGCCTACAAGGCCGCCACCGCCCCGGCGATGGCCCGGGTGCGCCTGCATGCCGATGGCACCGTGGACGCCGCGGTTGGCGTGCACGAGATGGGCCAGGGCGCGCGCACCGCCATTGCGGTGACCATCGCCGAGGTGCTCGGTGTCGATGCTTCGCGCGTTCGCCTGACGGTTGGCGACACCAGTGCTCCGCCTCAGCACCTGACGGCAGGCTCGTGGGGGACGGCCACGGCGGTGCCGGCCGTGCAGCAGGCGGCCCTGGCCGTGCGTGCGGCGTTGTTCGAGCTGGCACGCACCACGCCCAGTTCACCCCTGCATCGCGTACCGCCGTCCGCCATCCAGCTGGACGGCGCCGCCTTGCGCAGCGCCGGCGGGGCCACCGTGCCGATCCGCGACCTGCTCTACGACGCCCGCCAGCAATCTATCGAGCGCGAAGCGCGATGGCAGGCGCCGGGACAGCCCGCCGAGGCGATGCAACGGGCGATGCAGGGCCTGGCTGCGGCGCAGGGACCGGAGTACGCCGGCTTCGTCGCGATGTCCTATGCGGCGCAGTTCGCCGAGGTGCATGTCAATGCGAGGACTGGCCAGGTGCGCGTCGCCCGCGCGCTGGGCGTATTCGACTGCGGCCGCGTGGTCAGCAGGCGCACTGCCCGCAGCCAGGCGCTCGGTGGACTGGTCTGGGGCATCGGCGCCGCACTCGCCGAACAGAGCGAGGTCGACCCGCGCTTCGGCGGCTTCCTGAACGCGGATATCGCCGAGTACCTGGTTCCCGTCCACGCGGACATCGGCGAGCTGGAGGTCGACTTTATCGACGAAGCCGATCCCCTGCTCAATGCGGCGGGCGTCAAGGGGCTGGGCGAGGTGGTTACCGTTGGCGCCGCGGCGGCGATCGCCAACGCCCTGTATCACGCCACCGGCCATCGCTTCACCAGCCTGCCAATTCGCATCGAGGAAGTGCGGCACGCGCTGTCGCCGGTCGGGGGGACGCCGACGACCTGACCCCTCCGAAGGGGGAGCCGGAGAGGAAACGATGCATGCCCGGGACTGCTACCATTGCCCACGCATCGCCACTTCCCTTCGCGCCTGCCCCATGTCCCCCATCGCCCTCAGCGATCTCGAAGCGTTCGCCGCCGTTGCCCGTCATCGCAGCTTTCGCCAGGCGGCCCTGGAGCGCGGCGTGTCGCCGTCCCTGCTGAGCCAGACCGTCCGGCGCCTGGAAGACACCCTGGGCGTGCAGCTGCTGCACCGGACCACGCGCAGCGTGACGGTGACCGAGGCCGGGCAGATGCTGCTGTCCGGTATTCAACCGGCCTTCTCGGACATCCAGCGGACCCTGCAGGAGCTGGGGGCCATGCGGGGCCGGCCGGCCGGCCGTCTGCGCATCAACGCGCCGCTTCCGGTCGCCCATCTGCTGCTGGCGCCGCTGATCGCCGACTTCCTGCGTGCCCACCCGGAAGTCCAGCTCGAAATCACCAGCGACAACGCGATGGTCGACGTCATCGAGCAGGGCTTCGATGCCGGCGTGCGCTATGGCGACGACCTGGCGCAGGACATGGTGGCGGTGCCCCTGCCGCTGCCGCGCCGGCGGGCGGTCGTGGCCGCGCCCGCGTTGCTGGCGCGCGTGGGCACGCCGGCGACACCGCACGCGCTGCGCGACCACAACCTGATCGCGCACCGCTTTCCGCGCGGCAATCTCTATCACTGGTCCTTCTGCCGAGGCGAGGAAGAACTGACGATCGTGCCCAGCGGTTCGCTGGTGGTCAACGATCCGCTGGTCGGCCTGCAGGCGGCCATCGATGGCGTCGGCTTTGCGTGGATGTTCGAGGATTACGTGCAGCCGCACGTCGAGTCGGGTCGTCTGGTCCGGCTGTTCGACGACTGGGCGGCGCCCTTGCCCGGGCCCTCGCTCTACTTCTCCAGCCGGCGGCACGTGGCGCCGGTCCTGCGGGCCTTCATCGACTTCGTACGGTCGTGGCAACCGCCGGCCGGCCGCACCCCCGTGGCGGCAAACCTGGCAGCCCGCTCCTCGCCTGGGGAACCGGCACGGCAATAGCCGGCATCCGGCGCCGTCCAGGACAACGCCATGACGGCTTGCTCCGTCCGGAAAAAAGAAAAGGGAGCCGCGCGGGCTCCCTCTGCACTGCTCGTTTCGGCCATTGCCACCGCTGCACCAGGCAGCCGTGGCGACCGGCGTCCTTACAGGGCGGCGTCCTTCAGCTTCTTCAGCGGACGGACCTTGACCTTGACGCTGGCCGGCTTGGCCGGGAACCAGCGCTCTTCGCCGGTGAACGGATCCTTGCCGAAACGCTTCTTCTTCGCCGGCACTTGCTGGGCGGAGATCTTCAGCAGGCCAGGCATGGTGAACTCGCCGGCGCCCTTCTTGTGCAGCGCGCTGACGATGGTGTTCTCCAGATGCAGCAGCACCGTCTTGACAGCCTTCGGGTCCAGTTGCGTTTCAGCGACCAGATGCGCGACCAGGCTGGACTTGTTGAAGGTGTCCTTCAGCGGGCGCGGCGTCACCGCGGTCGCAGCAGTCTTCTTCGCAGCGGCCTTCACGGGAGTCTTGGCCGGAGCCTTGGTGGCGGCGGCCTTCCTGGCCGGAGCCTTGGTGGCAGGAGCCTTCTTGGCAGCAGTCTTGGTTGCGGTCTTCGCGGTCGGTTTCGCTTTGGTCGCCATATTCGTCGGAAAGAGTTGAACGATACGACGCCGCGAGCGCGCGCTACAGCGCGTCGATCGCGGCGGCCAACGAATCATAGCGGAAAGTGGCTTATTTGCAGGGGTTTTCGTCAGTCGCGCGCAGAAAACCCGCGTAAACCCCGGACAAAACCGTGCAGAGTGTCGCGCCGCCGCGTCGCCGGTCCACGATCGGCGCAGGAACGGCGGGCCGGCAATGCGGCCCGCAGCCTTCAGCAGGCAGCCGTCATCTTGAAGATGCCCTGTGCATTGCCGGCATCGAACGACAGGTCCAGGCCCGACTTGACGCCTTCGCCCGCGGGCATGACGTCGCGCGTGATGAACTCGTAGAACGAGCCCGGCACGGTGCGGCGCACGGTCACTCCGCTGGCGTCGACGAACTCGCGCTCGACCGGATCGGCCTTGAACGCGGTCTGCAGCACCCGGCCCGAGCGGGACACCTCGACGGCATCCTTGATGGGGCGGCCAAGCTCGCGCTGCGCCTGTGCCAGGGCATGGACGTCGGGCACGCGGTCGGTCGCGTGGTTGAACGCATTGCCCTCGGTGGCGATCCACGCCATCTCGGCCGACTCCTTCAGCAGCAGCTCGTAGTCGGCGAGCGCGACCGGGCCATGCTGGCGCTCGAAGCAGGCGACCAGTTGCGGCACCAGCCTGGTGGCGTCGTCCAGCGACAGATGGCCCTCGCGCTCCACCTGCGCAAGCAGGGCGACCGCGTCTTCGCTCAGCGGATCGACCGAGCTGGCGAGCACGCGGGTGACGGCCTGCTGGAATGCCGCGCTGAAGCGCTCCGGGTGCAGTTCGCTGACGAAGTACTGGGCAATATCGTCGGGCAGGTCGACATGGGCATACGAGCGGCCGGTCATGCCGATGCGGTCCAGCGGATACTGACCATTGAGCTGGTAGCCCAGCGGAACCAGGATGCGGGTGAAGGCGATTTCGCCGGCCGGCAGCGCACCGCTCTCCCACTTCACCGTGCGTAGCGCGCCGTGGTCGAACACGACCTTGCCGCCGGCTTCGATCACGTCGCGGGTGTACGCCATGCCGGTCGGCACGCGCTCCAGGATGCCGGCGAACAGCACCATGTTGAGCGCCTGCGCGATCTCCGCGCGGCTGACCCGTTGCGCGTCCGCCCGCAGCAGCGCCGGCGAAACATTCATCAATTGCATCAACTCGGCAGACTGTGCTTCGCCGCATGCGACATCCAGCATGCGCTTCAGATTGGTTTGGTTCATCGCGATGATACTTCCTTGGTAGGGCTCTCTGGATTGGCTTGGCGCAGGGATTGCCGCCCGGGGAGGGCGAGGCGGCTGCGGCGCGGCGACCATTGTGCGGCGCTGCGGGGCTTCATACAATTGATTCCTTTGCAGGAACATCCTTCCAAAATGGAATCAACTGCTCCACCCGGCGGAGGACAAGCCGATGCGTAGGGGAATCCCGAGCCTGACCGCCTTGCAAATGTTCGAGGCGGCCGCCCGGCATGGCAGCTTCACCCGCGCCGCGGACGAACTGGCGGTCACCGAGAGCGCCGTGTGCCGGCAGATTGCCGGCCTGGAGGCGCGCCTTGGCGTGCCGCTGTTCCACCGCATCCGCAAGCGGGTCGTGCTCAGCCCGGCCGGCACCGTCTATGCCGAGCAGGTGCGCCAGCGGCTGGACGAGATCGAGCAGGTGACCCTGGACGTGATGGCCCAGCGGCCGCTCGGGCGCACCATCGAACTGGCGATCGGACCGACCTTCGCCAGTCAATGGCTGGTGCCGCGGTTGCCGGGGCTGGCCCGCACGCTGCCGGACCTGACGCTGAACCTGTCGGCGCGCACCGAGCCGTTCGAGCTGGCCGATACGCCCTTCGATGCCGCGATCTACTACGGCGAAGGCGTCTGGCCCGGCACCGAGGGCGAGCGCCTGATGGAAGAAGGGCCGTCGATACCGGTATGCAGCCCGGCCCTGCTCGGGCGCCGCAAGCGGCTCGAGCCCAGGCAGCTGGAGGCGCTGCCGCTACTGCACCTGACCACCCGGCTGCGCGCCTGGGGCGAGTGGTTCGCCGGGGCGGGACTACGCCCTCCCCCGTTGCGCGGTCCCCGCTACGATCTCTATACGATGCTGGCGCAAGCGGCGGCGGCGGGGCTGGGCGTGGCGCTGATCCCGCGCATCCTGATCGCGGCCGATCTGCAGCAGGGACGGCTGATCGCGCCAATTCCCCCGTCTGGCGGCGCATCTTCCGGCGCGGAGGATGGCCCGCCCGCCAAGGCCTACTACTTCGTGCACCGCAAGGGCTTGCCGGCGCACGACCCGGTGCTGCAACTGCGCGACTGGCTGCGGGAATGCGCGCGGGCGGGCGACGTCGACAGCTTGGCGCGGGGGTGACGGGGGCTGTAGACCAACCCCTCTCCCCGGCCCTCTCCCCGGCCCTCTCCCCTTGAATGGGAGAGGGGGAAAACCGTTGGTATCTTCATATACCCGCCGGCTTGCTCCCCTCTCCCGCCTCGCGAAAGAGGGGCCGGGGGAGAGGGCCTGCTGCGCATCGCCATCCGCGCCCCCCTTCCACGTGCTATGCGCGGCGCGTGTCCGGCGAACCGGCCGCCTTGGACCGTCCCGTGGGCTCGGTTCGCTCCATCTGCGCGCGAGTGTCGCGCGCCCAGCCGAGCGCGAACGCGGTTTCCGCCACCAGGAACAGCGGGCCGATCAGCAGGCCGACCAGGTCGTCGACGAAGGCCGGCTTGCGGCCCTCGTAGTAGTGGCCGACGAACTGGACGATCCAGCCGATGACGAACAGGCCGATGCCCAGCCCCAGCCATTGCCCGGTAGGCAACGCGCCGATCCAGTGCCCGGCGATCAGGAAGGCCAGCAGGATCGCCGTCATCGCCGCGCCGAACGCCACCGACAGGCGCAGGTAGAACAGGCACGACAGCAGGTACACCGCCATCGCAGGGGTCAGCACGGCGGCGTCGCCCAGCTCCCAGCGCGGCCGCGCCAGCAGCGTGGTCACCGCCAGCACGATCATCGGGATACCGATGAAATGCGTGACGACATTGCGCCGGTCACGGTGGTAGGCGGCGTAGTTCGACAGATGCTGCGTCAGGGTCTTCATGGTGGTCTCCGGTGGCGACACACGGGTGTTTGCCCCGCTGGAATGCGATCGCCGAACTATAGTAATGTGCGCGACGGAAGCGGTCTGTCCACTTTTTGACAGTCGCCGCGCCGGCCGGAATGGGCGCTGCCGGAGGACCGGTAGCGCCGCCCCCTTCCGCGGAGTTGCCCGATGAATTCGTCCAGCAGCGACCTGTCTCCTGCCCCCGATGCGCTGGCCCTGTCTGCCATCCGCGCGGGGGCCTGGTTTGCCGCGCTGCCGCACGCCATGCAGCAGCGCATGCTGGGCGACGCGGTGGCGCGCCGTCTGGACCCGGGAGACGTGCTGTTCCGCCGTGGGGACGCCTTCGACGGCCTGTACGCCGTCGCCGCCGGGGCCATGCTGATCCATGCGCCCGATCCTGACGGCAAGGTCGCGCTGCTCGGCCTGCTCGCCCCCGGGGCGTGGTTTGGCGAGATCTGCCTGTTCGACGGACTGTCCCGCACGCACGCGGCCAGTGCCTCGGTACACACCTCGCTGCTGCATCTGTCCCGCAGCCGGCTGGACGCCATGCTCGCCGACCATCCGCAGTGGTGGCGCGAGTTCGGCAAGCTGCTGGCCGGGAAGACGCGCGAGGCCTTCCGCTATGTCGAGGAAGCGCAGTTGCTGCCACCGATCGCACGAACCGCGCGACGGCTGGCGGCGATCGCGCGCGCCTACGGCGACGCGGTCGACACGCCGCGGCCGCGGTCGATCCATCTGCCGCAGGAGCAGCTTGGACAAATGCTCGGATTGTCACGCCAGACCGTCAACCAGGCCCTGCGCGAGCTGGAAGCACGCGGCCTGCTGTCCCTTCGCTATGCCGATATCGAACTGCGCGATCTGCGCGCACTGGAGGAAATGCAATGAGCCAAAACCCCCTGCACGCCACACCCGTTCTTGCGCCGGAACGGCTTGACGCCTACCTGGACCGCCTCGGCCTGCCCGGCCGCGGCGCGCCCACGCTCGAGACGCTCGACGCGATCATCGCGGCGCAGCTGCGGCAGATACCGTTCGAGAATGTCGACCCGCTGCTGGGCTTGCCGGTTCCTATCGAGCCGGATGCGGTATTCGACAAGCTGGTGGTGCGCCGTCGCGGCGGCTACTGCTTCGAGCAGAACACGTTGCTGGCCGCCGCGCTGGCGGCACTGGGCTTCGATGTCGCGCCGCTCGCCGCGCGCGTGCGCTGGGGACTGGATGAATCGACCCCCAGCCCGCAATCGCACCTGCTGCTGCACGTGCGCGTGGCGCACCGCGACTACATCGCCGATGCGGGCTTTGGCGGTCCGACCCCGCCGGGTGCGCTGCCGCTGTCGGAGCCCGTCGCCGAGGGGATGCGCTATCGGCTTGCTGCTGCCCCGCTGTCGGCCGTGTCGTCCGGCAGCATGCATCTGTTCGACCTCGAATGCGAAGGTGACGGCGGCTGGTTCAAGCTGTATCGCTTCGACCTGTCCCCGCAACAGTGGATCGACTATCAGGCACGCAACTGGTACGTCAGCACGCATCCGCAGAGCATTTTCACCGGCAATCTGCTGGTCGCGCGGACCGACGGCAGCACCCGGCTGACCATGCGCAACAACGAGCTGACCGAACGCGAGCCGGATGGCACCGTGCGCAACCGGCGGCTGGAAACGCCCCAGGCCGTCGTGGAAGTACTGCGCGAACGCTTCGGGCTTGCCCTCGATGCCGCCACCGACGAGGCGCTTGCGCGACGGCTGCAGGGGCTGATGTAGCGCGCATGCGGGCGGGATCATGCACCGCATGAATCGCCCGCAGAAAGAATGCTGATATGACTGCTGGCATGCCGTCAGGCGGCTGGACGTGCAACATGCTGCAACGCATAATCTGGCGGTCCCTGGCGCTCGATTGCCGGGGCTAAAAAAATGGATCCCCAGACAGGATCGGTAGAGGAGACTCCCATGTCATTGTTCGACCTGACCGGAAAGGTTGCCATCATCACCGGCTCTTCCCGCGGCATCGGCCGCGCGATCGCGGAACAGATGGCGGTGCAAGGCGCGAAGGTCGTGATTTCGTCGCGCAAGGAAGAAGCCTGCCGCGAGGTCGTCGATGCCATCAATCAGCAGCACGGCGCCGGCACCGCGATTGCGGTGCCGGCCAATATCTCCTCCAAGGAAGACCTGCAGAACCTGGTCGACGAGACCAACCGGCAGTTCGGCCGCATCGACATCCTGGTCTGCAACGCGGCGTCCAATCCCTACTATGGCCCGATGGGCGGCGTGACGGACGAGCAGTTCCGCAAGGTGCTGGACAACAACGTCATCTCGAACCACTGGCTGATCCACATGGTGGCGCCGCAGATGATCGAGCGCAAGGAAGGCTCGATCATCATCGTGTCGTCGATCGGCGGCCTGCGCGGCTCGCCCACCATCGGGGTCTACAACGTCTCCAAGGCGGCCGACTTCCAGCTCGCCCGCAACCTGGCGGTCGAATTCGGTCCGCACAACGTGCGTGTCAACTGCATCGCGCCGGGCCTGATCCGCACCGATTTTGCACGGGCGCTGTGGGAAGACCCGGTGCGTTACCGTCAGTCGACCGAGAATGCGCCGCTGCGCCGCATCGGCGAACCGGTCGAGATTGCCGGCGCGGCGGTCTACCTCGCCTCGCAGGCCAGCTCCTTCATGACGGGCCAGGCGATGGTCGTGGACGGCGGCGTCACCATCTGACGCCGCGCTGCAGGGGCCGCGCGGCCCCTTGCCCTCCCTACTTCACCGGAATCGGTGTCCCCCGGTCGATCGGCACCGCGCTGACGCTGTTCTGCGGGCTGCCGGACACGATACGGTCGGAATAGGTCAGGTAGATCAGCGTATTGCGCTTGCCATCGACCATCCGCACCACGTGCAGCGCCTTGAACAGGACCGACATGCGCTCGGAGAACACGCTGTCCTGCCGGGGCAGGGGCGCGGGAAACGAAACCGGGCCAACCTGACGACAGGCGATCGACGCTTCCGCCGGGTCCTCCGCCATGCCGAGCGCGCCCTTGATGCCACCGGTGCGGGCGCGCGACACGTAGCAGGTGATGCCCGGCACCGCGGGATCGTCGTAGGCCTCGACCACCACGCGGTCGGAGCCGGTCACGCGGAAGTTGGTATTGACGCTGCCCAGTTCCTCGGCCAAGGACGGCGGCGCGATGGAAACGGCAGCCGCGCCGGCGACGGCCGCCAACCATGCCTTGCCGCCTCGTGCGGTGGACAGGGGCCGCGGAAGACCGCGCCGGTGACTCGTCATGTCTTGCTGCGTCATTCAGCTCACCGCCCCCTTGATCTCGTCATGCCGTTGCTGCATTTCCTGCCGCAGCTGACGGCGGCGCTGCGCCGCGTCGAAGCGCTGCCGCTCGACCTCGTCGCGCGGCACCAGCGGTGGCACTTCGGCCGGGCGGCCCTCGTCGTCCACCGCGACCATGGTGAAGTAGCAGCTGTTGGTATGGCGCACCAGCTTGCTGCGAATGTTCTCGGTGATCACCTTGATGCCGATCTCCATCGAACTGCGGCCGGTGTAGTTCACCGCAGCCAGGAACGTCACCAGTTCGCCGACGTGGATCGGCTGGCGAAACACCACCTGGTCGACCGACAGGGTCACCACATAGCGGCCGGCATAGCGGCTCGCGCAGGCGTAGGCCACCATGTCCAGGTATTTGAGGATCGTGCCGCCGTGGACATTGCCGGAGAAGTTCGCCATGTCCGGCGTCATCAGCACGGTCATCGAAAGCTGGTGGGAAAGGTCGTTCATGGTGCAGCGGGAGAAGGCCGAAGGGATTGCAGTGTAGCGCGGTCGCAAGACAAGGCGTTTGCCGCCGACGGCGCAAATGGAAAAAGCGGCCATCGAGGCCGCTTTTTCCGGAATCCGCACCGCGAACTTGCGCGGCATCTTGCAAGCGCAACCGGCGCGATGCCGACGACGCGAGCGGCGGAGCTTACTTCTTCTTCTGGTTGAGGGCGTCCTTGAAGCCCTGGCCGGCCGAGAACTTGACGGTCTTGGCCTCGGGAATCTTGATGGTTTCGCCGGTACGCGGGTTGCGGCCGGTGCGGGCAGCGCGCTTGCCCGCGCCAAAGCTGCCAAAGCCAACCAGCGTCACCGATTCGCCCTGGGCGACGGCCTTCTTGATGTTTTCCAGCGCGGCGTTCAGTGCGCGCTCTGCTGCAGCATTGCTCAGTTCCGCGTCCGCTGCGATGGCGGATACCAATTCACCTTTATTCATGGCTGTTTCCCTTGTTGGTCGTCGTCATCGGCGATTCTGGCGCGGGGCTGTTTCACCGACGGCGCAGTCTAATCCGCCGCTTGCAAGCGAAGCAATCCCCAGTAGCACCGATGCAACGAAAATGCGAGAAATCACCGAGTCAAGCCGGTTTTGGCGCTGTTTTCCCCGCCATTTCACGCATTTGGGGAGGGTTGGAGCGCCATTATGGGGCGCGGCTGCTTGCCCAGCGGCCATCCGCACTCAGCCAGCGCCGGACTCGCGCAGGCGTTGTCCGCCGCGGCCAACGGCGCGCATCAGCACGGCACCGATGCCGGCGGTTGCCATCACCACGCCGAGCGGAACCGCCGTGCCATCGTGCCAGACGCTGACGGCCACGCCGGCCAGCGTACCGAGCCCGAACTGCAGCGTTCCCATCAGTGCCGAGGCCGTGCCGGCACGATGGCCCTGATGCGCGAGCGCCAGTGCCGATGCATTGGGGTTGATGCAGCCGAGGCCGGCGATGAAGAGGAAGAAGCCGGCCACCAGCACGGGCAGCGCGGCGAGGCCGGCGATCGCGGCGATGGCGAGCATCACGCCGGCCAGGCACGGCGCGAACAGCGCCAGACCGAGCACACGATCGAGCGAGCGGCCGCGCACCAGCGCCGCGTTGACCTGCGACATGCCGATCAGCCCGATGGCATTGGCCCCGAAGACGAAGCCATAGTGCGAGGGGTCGATGCCGTTCAGTTCGATCAACACGAAAGGCGAACCGGCGATATAGGCGAACATGCCAGACTGGGCGAAGCCGGCGCACAGCGAATAGCCAAGGAACTCCCGGTCCCGCAGCAGCTCCCCGTAGTTGCGGAACACCTGGCCGAGCCGCAGGGGCACCACGCGCGAGCGGTCCAGCGATTCCTCCAGCCGGAAATGCACCAGCAGCAGGACCGCCGTGCCGGCGGCCACCATCACCCAGAAGATGGCGCGCCATCCCCATGCGGTCAGGATCGCGCCGCCAATCAGCGGCGCGAGGATCGGCGCAAGGCCCATCACCAGCATCAGCGACGAGAATGCCCGCGCGGACTCATGGGCCTGCAGGCGATCGCGCACCATGGCCCGCGCGACCACCACGCCGGCGCAGCTTCCGGCCGCCTGCAGGAAGCGCCAGGCCATCAGCGCGTCGACATCGTTCGCGAGCGCGCAGCCCACCGCCGCCAGCACGTACAGGCCCAGTCCGACATAGAGCGGCGCCTTGCGCCCATAGCGGTCGCTGAGCGGGCCATAGAACGCCTGCCCGGCGGCAAGGCCGACCAGGAACGTACCCAGCGTCAATTGCACCCGGTCGATGCCCACCCCGAGGTCGCCCGCCAGCGACGGGAACGCCGGCAGGTACATGTCGATCGAGATCGGGCCGAGCGCCATCAGTGCGCCGCAGATGAGAAGCCAGAGAGGAAAGCGTGACGGTGCGGAGGGAACGGAAGTCATCGATGTGGGCGCGAAGCACGACCGCCATGGCGACGGGCCGCGGCAGCAATGCCGCCGCTGCGGCGCAAGGCCGGCGGCGCGTATCAAAGGCGCAATTGTTGCATAGCTGAACTGACCCCGCGAAGCACGGGTTTCGCCAGCGACATGCGGAGGTTACAATGCCACCCGGCCGGCGAGCTGCCTGCCCGCTGCCTGACGGGCATCCATACCGCTCCAGGTGTTCCTGATCTGCATGAGAACAAGACCGATCCATACGACCGCACCGCTGGCCATCACCGCATGCCTGCTGAGCGCGTCGCTTGCGGCTGCGACGCCAGCACGTCCGGCATCGGCGCCCACGGCGACAGGAGCGGCAAATGGCGCCCACCAGCCCGACGCGCTGACCCAGATGCTGCGCGGCGCCGCGACCGGGCAGAACACCGGTGCAGCAGGCGTTCCCGAGCTGCTGCGCGGCTCCCGCCGCCCGGACGGCATCCTCGCCCGCGCCTGCCGCGAGCTGAACGACGCGCTGCCGATCGACATCGACACCGAAACCCGCTTGCGCCGTTGCCAGGCAGTCCCCGGCAAGCACATCCTCTTCCAGCTCGAACTGGTCAACTATCGCGGCCCCATGCTCGACCTCGCCAGCTTCGAAGTCAGCTATGCCGCGCCCCTGCAGCGCAATATCTGCGCGAACCGCGACGTCGAGATCCTGACCAAGCTCGGCATCAGCATGCTGTTCCGCTACATGACCCGCAAGGGCAAGGGCGAGCGCCGCGTCGGCGACGTCTATATCAACGGACCGATCTGCACGGCGGCGCTGCGTTGAGCGCGACATGAGAAAGGCCCGTGCCAGTTTCCCGGCACGGGCCTTCTGCTTTCACCTTGTCGTCCCCGCACGGGCGGGGACCCAGCGGCGTCGGTCCTGCATCAAGCCGCCGCCCCGCGCGGTCGCAGCGGCACCACGTTCGCGGCCCGCCGTGCCGGCAGCACGCGCGACTGCTTCCAGCCCTCGTCGGCCAGCGCCGATGCCCAGACCGATTCGTGCAGCCTCGACAAGGCGAGCGGATCGTTCAGCAGCAGCAGCTTCTGCTTCGGATCGAGCGCGTCCGGACCGGAGGTCAGCGCCTGCTGCACCAGCACCGCGTGCTGGCGCTGCGTGGCCGCCGGTTGCACCAGTCGCGTCGTGCCGGTCGCGCACATCAGCGCGTTGGTGACCGGATCGACCACGGCATCGATGAACTTCGGTTCCGGGCCGGCCTCGGCAACATGTCGCTGGGTATCCACCAGTTCCCGCGGCGGATGCGCTTCCTCGGGAATCACGAAGAGGCGCTGTGCCTTGGTCAGGCGTCCGAGGCTGACGCGCGAGAGCAGGACCGACAGCGGAATCGACGCCGCCAGCGAACCGACGATCGGCAGCAGCCACCACAGGAAGTCCGGGTTGAGCCAGTAGACCAGACCGCCCCAGGCCAGGCCCAGCACGGTATGCCAGCCATGGCGGCGGAATGCCTCGCCCCAGCTCGTCTCGGCGTCCTCGCGCGGGGGCGACTTCCACGAGATGCCCCAGCCGATGTAGGCGGCCAGCACGAACTGCGTATGGAACAGCATGCGCACCGGAGCCAGCAGTGCCGACACCAACATTTCGATCAGCATCGACAGCGTCAGGCGGATCGCCCCGCCATACTGCCGCGCCTGGCGCAACAGCAGCAGCACGCCGGCCAGCTTGGGCAGGAACAGCAGCGTCGCGGTGGCGGAGAACAGCGCCAGCGCCTTCTCCGGATGCCACTCCGGCCAGTTCGGATAGAGCTGGTACGGCTGCGAGAAATACTCGGGCGGCACCAGCGCATGCTTGGCCAGCATCGCGGTGGACAGCACCAGGAACAGGAACCACAGCGGCGCCGACAGGTACGCCATCACCCCGGTCAGGAACACGGCGCGGTGAACCGTATGGAAGCCCTGCTTCATCCACAACCGGAAGTTCATCAGGTTGCCCTGGCACCAGCGGCGGTCGCGCTTGACCTCGTCCAGCAGGTTCGGCGGCAGTTCCTCGAACGATCCCGGCAGGTCGTAGGCGATCCACACGCCCCAGCCGGCCCGGCGCATCAGCGCGGCCTCGACGAAGTCGTGCGACAGGATTTCGCCGGCCAGCGGCCCCTTGCCCGGCAGCGGCGCGAGCGCGCAGTGCTCCATGAAGGGCTTGATGCGGATGATCGCGTTGTGGCCCCAATAGTGCGACTCGCCCAGCTGCCAGTAATGCAGGCCGGCGGTGAACAGCGGGCCGTAGACGCGCGTGGCGAACTGCTGCATGCGCGCGTACAGCGTCTCGCGCCCGGCCGCCAGCGGCGCGGTCTGGATGATGCCGGCGCCGGGGTTGGCTTCCATCAGCCGCACCAGCGTGGCCAGGCATTCCCCGCTCATCACGCTGTCGGCGTCGAATACCACCATGTAGCGGTACTTGCTGCCCCAGCGGCGGCAGAAGTCCGAGACGTTGCCGGTCTTGCGCTTCACGCGATGACGGCGCCACCGATAGAAGATGCGGCCGAAGCCGTTGACCGCGCGGCAGGTCTCGATCCACGCATTGGTCTCGGCGGTCTTCAGGTCCGGATTGCCGCTGTCGGAGAGCACGAAGAAGTCGAAGTGCTTCAGTTGCCCCGTGCGCTCGAGCGATTCGTAGGTGGCGCGCAGCCCGGCGAAGACGCGTGTCACGTCCTCGTTGCAGATCGGCATGATGATTGCCGTGCGGGCATCGTCGGCGATCGGCGCGTCGCTGGCGGCGCTGCGCGAGATCAGATGGCGATCGCCGCCCTTGGCCAGCACCAGGAAGCCCATCATCGCGGTCCAGAAACCGGCGGACACCCATGCGAACAAGACGGCGAACAGGCCGAGGGTCACCCTCTCCAGCAGATCGGCGCCCTTGTACGGCAGCACCGTCGACATGAAGTAAGTCGCCATCGCGGTTTGCAGGATCACCAGCACCAGCAGCACCCAGCGGCGGTGCGCGCCGGCGGGATGCCACTTGCCCTCGGCATCGGGGCCGTCATGCAGCGTGTCCCACGGTTCCGGAGCGGGCGGCTTGCCCAGCATGCCGCGCCAGGCGTTGCGCAGGAATCCGGCGATGACATGGGGCGGCCAGGGCCGCGGCACCATCGAGGCACGGCGCGGCTCGGGGCCGGTCGCCACATGCACGCTGCCGTCGGCGCGGTGCTCGACCAGCGGCTCGCCGTCGATACGGGGGTCGCCATAGGCGAGCTGCAACCGCCGCTCGATCGACGCATAGGCGCCGCCGGTGGGAACACTGCCGCCCTCGCTGGCCGCCAGCGACTGCTGCAGGCGGCGCAGCGCGGTCTCCGCGTCGCCGCGGCTTGCGTCATGCGCTTCGATATCGGCCAGCAGTTCCCGGCGCTGCTCGGAAGACACCGGCAGCTGTTCGAGGTAGCGCTCGCACGCCTCGGGGGCGGTGCGCTGCTTCAGCCTGGGGGTAAGATGTAGCTCCACGTCTCGGACAGGGTTGTATTGCCGTTGCGAAGATAGCCGCGCAACTCAACCGGCTTGCTGTCATCCTTGCGGCGCAGGAACATCGTCATGCGCCACCCCCCGGTAGCCTCGTTACGCCTGGTTTGCGTGCGCAGCAACTCGGCATTGCCGTCGGCGGATACCACCGCGTCGATATGCGCGTTCGCTTCCAGCTTCTTGAAGGCCGGCCCCTCGAAATCGACGACATACGAGAAGCTGGTGTCTTCCTTGTCGCGACTCAATCCTGGCCCGCGCCGGGTCTGCGTGACCCAGGACAGCGGGGGTTGCCGCTCCTTGTCCTTCTGCCAGAGCAGGCGGTACTCGAAATCGAACGGCTGCCTGGGCTTGGGCGGATTGTCCGGGACCCAGTAGGCCACGATGTTGTCGTTGGTCTCGTCCGGCGTCGGGATCATGACCAGTTCGACCCGGCCCGAGCCCCAGTTGCCCTTCGGTTCCACCCACCCGCTCGGCCGCCGTTCATACCATTCGCCGATTTCCTGATAGCTGGCGAAATTGCGGTCGCGCTGCATCAGACCGAACCCCTCGGGATTCGTTGCGGAGAAGGATGTAACAATTAGTCGGCGCGGATTGACGAGCGGCCGCCAGATCCATTCGCCAGTGCCCAGCTGGACGGACAGGCCGTCCGAGTCGTGCACTTCCGGGCGGAAGTCGGTGCTCGGGGCCGGCTGGTTTTCGCCGAACAGATACATGCTGGTCAGCGGCGCCAGGCCAAGCTTGGTGACGTTCTCGCGCATGTAGAGCCGCGCCTTGACCTCGGTCTCGGTATCCGCGCCAGGACGGATGATGAAGCGATAGGCCCCCGTCATCCGCCGCGAGTCCAGCAGCGCATAGATCGTCAGATGCTTGTCGCCACGAGCGGGCCGCTCGATCCAGTACTCGACGAAGTCCGGAAACTCCTCGCCCGAGTTCAGCGCGGTATCGACCGCCAGGCCCCGTGCCGACAGGCCGTACCACTGGTCCTTGCCGACGCCACGGAAGTAGCTGGCGCCAACGAAGGACACCACCTCGTCCTTGTGCTTGCCATTGACCGGATGCAGTACGCGGAAGCCGGCGAAGCCGAGCCCCTTCAGCGACTCCGGGTTGAACTTGTGCGAACCGTAGTTGAAGGAGGACGGGTCGAAGCGGATCTCGCGGATGCGGCTGCCGACCACCTCGTTGATCTTGACGGGCTTGTCGAACACCATCCCTTCATGGAAGAAGGACAGTTCGAACGGCAGCTTGGCGTCGCGCCACTGATAGCGCTCCGGCTTGAATTGAATCTCGCGGTAACGCTCGTACGAGAGCTGGCGCAGTTCGGCGGGAAGCTCGTGCCTGGGGGGCTTGTACGGGCTGTTGGCCAGCTGGCGGGCGCGCGCCGCGACCGTATCGAAGCTGAAGGCATGCGCGGCCATGGCGCCGCACGCGAGCATACCCGCCAGCAGCCAGCGGCCCAGCCGGGCGCCGTGCCGCGCCGGCTGACGGCCGAGGGCCGAGGCACGGGAACGGTCAGGGAGAACCGGAAGCGGAACAGTAGCGGTCATGTTGCCGTAGTGAAGGCGGTGAATCGGAAAGCAGAGACGGAAGGCGCCATGTCGGGCTCTCCGTCGATCGGTGAGGGGCGCCATTCGAGGAACGGCACCGGGGGACTTGTCGTTTTGCTGCAATGCGGGACAAAACCTTAACAATTCAATCCTCAAAAGTCACGTTGCGATCACGCAAACTGTGCAACAAAATGCAACCTTGATTGCGCATTGTCCTCATTTCGGTTCAATGTGCGCGCGGGCGCGCATGCTCTATGCTGCTCTTTTTGCCTGTCTTGACGTGAAAGTGACTCGTGAAACCTTTACTGGTTCCCCGCGAGCCGTCAATCCTGCATAGGTTGGAGGACGCTGCCGGGGGCCAGCATTTGCGCGCGGCCAGGGACAGGAATGGCAGGCGCGCCGCCCTCGTTTTCCCGCCTGTTGCCAGTCCTGTTCGCCGCCGAACCGCCACGCCCCGATTCGGCTGGCAGGCTACCGTTCTTGCGAGTGACTAAACCGGCATTTTCCGGCCAAACCCACGCAACGATACGGAAGATGGTCTGGAGGCAACCCATGATGGACAGGCGAACCGAGCGCAATGGCGGCAGCCGGGCAGGAATCGCGTGCCAAACGAGAAGGTTCTGCATGGCGGCATTGGCCTTGTTCGCGTCCGCCGCCCACGGCTATGTCGATCACTACCTGGCCAGCACCATCGTTGGCACCATGAGCCAGAGCGAGGCGCGCTCGTTCGCCGGCGCGGTCAACCGGGCGTTGACCGGCAGCGCCGACGGCGCCGTGACCCCGTGGTCGGTCCCGGCGACACGCCGCCGCCCGGCGATCCGGGCCACCATCAGCGTATTGGAGAGCCGGCAAGACATGCGGCAGCCCTGTCGCCGGGTACGCAGCGAATTGCGGCGCGCGAGCAACCAGGAGTCGTGGACCGGCTGGTTCTGCCGGCAGGGCGATGGCCGGTGGAAAGCGAGCATCGTCGGGCAGTAGGGCCGCGGGACGGCGGCTGCCCGTCGGTGCAGCTTAACCCTCCGGATAGCTTCGGCACATCCTCTCGATCACCTCGCCGGCAATCGTGCCGGCGGCGGCCGGTTGCGGCTGGCGGCGCCCGGCGATCGTATAGAGCGGCTCGCCACGCGCGAAGCGCTTCGAATAGAGCGTCTGATCGACGACCGCATACATCGACGTAGAGCAGTCGAGCACCATGCGGCGCAGCGATGAGCGGATCGGCTCACCGTTCGCGGTCTGAATGACGCCGCTAGGGGAGTTGCGCATCAGTACGACACCCACCTGCGTACCGCGGCGGCGCACCGAGCGTTGATCCAGATAGGAGATCACGCCGTTCATTCCCATCAGCGGCACCCAGCGTTGAGGGTCGGGCGCAGCCGGATCGGGACTGGCAAGCACGATGCAGCCATCCTGGCGAGTCGAACGGAAGACGGTCCCGCCATTGGGGCCGCGGCACTGGTAGAGACCCTGGGAACGGGGCGCGTTGGCCGCCTCGCCGGCAGGTGCGGCATGGACGGCGCCGGACAGGCCGGCGGGCAGCGCCGCAACCAGCACGGGCAGGGCGGCCGCCAGGGCACGCTGGACGTGCGACCGCGAGCCACGGCCCGCGGCAAAGGCGGGAGCGGGTCGGCGGGCGGCGGAAGCGGCGGAAGCAGCGGCGGCGGAAGCGGCGGCAGAAGCCGCCGCAGAAGACGCGGAAGACGAAGCGGAGATCGGCATGGGCAGGGAGGAGGCAAGGACGGCAAGGTTGCGCCCGGCGCCGCAAGACAAAGCCGCCATTGTCGCACAGGCGCTTCCCGCGCAGGCCGCAATTGCGCTCAACCTGCGCCTTCTTCCCGGGATTTTCCGGGTTTTGGCGCCGCTGCCGGCGCGATGGCCCGGCAATGGGATGCGTCCCTGCCGTTGGCCGGAGCGGCCCTGCCCTGCCCTCGCTCAACGCGCCCGCTGCCGCCAGGCCACCAGGTCCGCGATGGTCAGCATCGGCAGGCCATGGCGCTCGGCGAAGTCCGTCACGTCCTTGCCCCGGGCCATGGTGCCGTCCGGATTCATCAGTTCGCACAGCACCGCGGCCGGCGACAACCCCGCGAGCCTCGCCAGGTCCACCGACCCTTCGGTATGGCCGCGCCGCTCCAGCACGCCGCCGTCCACCGCCACCAGCGGGAAGACATGCCCCGGGCTGACGACGGCGTCCGTACCGGCGTCGGGCGCAATGGCGGCGCGGATGGTGGTGATGCGGTCGGCGGCGCTGACGCCGGTGCTGACGCCGTGCCGGGCTTCGATCGACACGGTAAAGGCGGTGCCATAGCGGCTGCGGTTGGCTTCGACCATCGGCCGCAGGCCGAGCCGGTCGCTGGTCTCGCGCGGCAGGCACAGGCAGACGATGCCGCTGCACTCGCGGATCAGCATCGCCATGTTCTCCTGCGTCAGCCGCTCGGCCGCGACGATCAGATCCGCTTCGTTCTCGCGGTCGTCGTCGTCCATCAGCAGCACCGGGCGGCCGTCCCGCATGGCTTGCAGTGCGGCCTCGATGCGGGCCTGCAGCGCCGCGCATGACGGCGGCTCGGACGCATCGCCCATCGGCGGGAGGACGTGCAGGGGCGCGGCGATGGCGGCATCGGCGCTGCCGCTGCCCGGCTGCAAGCCGGCTTCGTTCTGATCGGGGAAGGCAAGTCCAGACATGTGAAACGCTCCTTGTTGTCGGATCCATGGGCGTTTCAGGGTGATGACGAACAAAAGGCCCGGCCCGGCAGGCGAGCGCCGGCCGGCATGCCGATTCCCGGTCCATGCCAAAGCACGCGCCGGCATGCCGGTGGGGCAGCCGCGCGCGCAAGGACAGTCCAGGCGAGCAAGAGCAACATCCGTTCGTCCATCTTCTTCCATCCGGACTATCACCGTCGGCCCTGGCTTCTCACCAGGTCTGCTGACCCCGCGCATCGGCGCGGGCGCTCGCGGGCTCGCCGTCCGCAACCGTTGGCGCGGACCGGCATACCGCCGGTGGGGACTTTCACCCCGCCCTGAAGACGTAACGCTGCCGGCGGCGGCAAGGAAACGGAAGGGTTCCGCCTGGCCGCCATCGGCGCCGAGGATGTTAACACGGCAGCGTCGATTCCGCTGGCCGGCTAGCCGGCGGCGGCCATCCGCGCCGGCCTGTCTTTCGTCGCCAGGTCCTCGAAAACCCGCCGGGACGCCTCGTCCGCCGGGAAGAAGCACTCGATGCGCATTTCCTGCAGCGTGATGTCGTGCGGGTTCCCCAGGGTGGTGAGCGTGGAGAACATCGCCACCCGGAACGGCCCGCGCCGCACGGCGACGGGCAGCACCGGCGGCAGTCCTGCCTCGGCGATGCCGTCGGCCATCGCATCGACGAGCGGCACGCCGTCGCGCACCATATCGGGATGCCAGCGGGCAATGCGGGTGAAAATCTCGCGCGCGGCACGCTCATGCGCCTGCCCCTGCAGCTCCTGCCAGACCCGCCGCAGCAGATAGCGGCCCACCTGCTCCGCGTTTTCCAGCGTGGGCCACAGCCCGTCGGGATCGAACACCGCCAGCATCAGGTTCAGCCCTGGCGGCCGCGACGGCGTCAGCAGGCGGCCGCCAATCTCGTTCGCGTCCTCGTCGTCGCCATCGATGCCGTGCGCGGCGGCGGGATGGTCTTCCCCCAGCAGCGCGGCGAGCATGCGCCGGTAGGCCCGGTTGGCGTCGATCAGGTTCCAGAAGCGGTCCAGCACGACGGCCGGGTATGGCTCCTGCTTGTCCAGGATCAGCCGCACCGCCTGCTGCACCATCTGCAGGGGCGGTTCGTCGAGCTGGTGCTCGCTGAAGACCGGCGCGAAGCCGGCCGCCAGCAGCAGCCGGTTGCGCTGGCGCAGCGGCACGTTCAGGCAATCGGCCAGCGCCAGGATCATCTCCCGGCTGGGCCGCGCGCGCCCGGACTCGAGAAAGCTGATATGGCGCTGGGAGACCCCGGCGGCCAGCGACAGCGCAAGCTGGCTATAGCCGCGCCGGGTGCGCCAGAAGCGCAGCAGGCCCGGGAAGTCGACGGCGGTTTCGGAGGCGGGAATGGCGGTTTCCATGCTTCGCATTACAGCATGCCGCGCACGCCGCAGCCATGACCGCACAGGTAATCGAAATCCCGTAGTCCAGCCTTGCCGGACGCCTGAAAGGTGGACGTAATGCGGCTGCAATCCTCTTGAAATCGTGCCGAAAAGGCCTGATGGTATGCTTGCTGACCTTACAACACCCGCGCGCAGGGGGCGCGCAACCTGATGGAAATAGCCATACTGCTGGCGCTCATCCTGCTCAACGGCGTCTTTGCCATGTCCGAGATCGCGCTCGTGACGGCCCGCAAGGCGCGCTTGCAGAAATACATCGAGGAAGGGGACCGCGGCGCGATCGAAGCGATCAAGCTCGGCGAGGACCCCACCCGCTTCCTCTCCACGGTCCAGATCGGCATTACCTCGATCGGCGTGCTCAATGGCGTGGTCGGCGAGTCGGCACTCGCCCAGCCCCTGGGCGTCTGGCTCCAGGGCTACGGCCTGGAAGCGCAGACCGCCGGCTATCTCGCGACCGGCCTGGTGGTGGCCGGCCTGACCTATTTCTCCATCGTGCTGGGCGAACTGGTGCCCAAGCGCCTGGGGCAGCTGGCGCCGGAGGTGATCGCGCGAATGGTGGCGCGCCCGCTCAGCTGGCTGGCCACGGCTTCCACGCCGTTCGTCAAGCTGCTGTCCGGTTCGACCCAGCTGATGCTGCGCCTGCTCGGCGTCAAGAGCGGCGCCGGCCCCGCCGTGACCGAGGAAGAAATCCACGCGCTGCTGACCGAGGGTTCCGAGGCCGGCATCATCGAGCGCCACGAGCACACCATGGTGCGCAATGTGTTCCGCCTGGACGACCGCCAGCTGAGCTCGCTGATGGTGCCTCGCGGCGACGTGGTGACGCTCGACGTGGAAGTGCCGCTGGACGAGAACCTGCGCCGGATCGAGGAGTCGGACCATTCCCGCTTCCCGGTGGTGCGCGGGGGCATGCACGACGTGCTTGGCGTGGTCAGCGCCCGCGCGCTGCTGGCGCGCAAGCTGCGCGGCGAAGCCACCGATCTGGCCGCGGTGATGCAGCCGGCGGTGTACGTCCCGGAGAGCGTGACGGGCATGGAGCTGCTGGAGAACTTCCGCTCCTCCGGCGGCCAGATGGCCTTCGTGATCGACGAGTACGGCGAAGTGCTGGGCATCGTCACGCTGCAGGACCTGATCGAGGCGATCACCGGCGAGTTCAAGCCCGATATTGCTGGCGACGAATGGGCGGTCCAGCGCGACGACGGCACCTGGCTGCTCGACGGCCTGATCCCGATTCCCGAACTGAAGGACCGCATCGGCCTGCGCAACGTGCCCGAGGAAGACAAGGAGCGCTACCACACGCTCTCCGGCATGCTGCTGCTGCTGCTCGGCCGGCTGCCGCAGATTGCCGACTCCGTGGTCTGGCTCGACTGGAAGTTCGAGATCGTCGACATGGACGGCAAGCGTATCGACAAGGTGCTGGCATCGCCAGTACCCGCCATCGAGGCCCCCGAGGCGGAAACCACCGGCTAGCGCCGCTTCCCGGGCAGGCCTGCCTGCCCGGGAATCCCGCTCCCAAAGCGTCATCCGCGCCGCCTATACTCGGTGGTGTTCCGTACCCTCGGAAGATGTCCAGCCGGCAGCTTGCCGCTGCCCGACCCGGAGACCACCATGCCCCACCCGCTTCACGCCATGCGCCGGGCCATCGTCGCCTCGGCGACCGTCGCCGCGGCGCTGCTCGCCGTCCCCGCCTCCGCCCATCACGGCTGGTCCACCTACGACGACAGCAAACCCGTCACGCTGACCGGCAAGCTGGTCGAGGTCCGCTACGAGAACCCGCATGCCACCGTGCGCATCGAGTCCGGCGGCAAGCGCTGGGTGGCAATCCTCGCACCCATCTCGCGGATGCAGGCGCGCGGCGCCACCGCGGAAAAGGTCGCGGTGGGCCGAGAGGTGACGCTGGTCGGCTATCCCAGCAAGGAACATGCGGATGAAATGCGCGCCGAGCGGATCGTGCTGGATGGCCAGACCGTCGAGCTGCGCTGACGTGGCGCCACTGGTGCCGCTGCCCCTGCCGCGGCCGGTCCCGCTGCGCGACCGGACATCGCCGTGAGCCTGCTGCCGCTGCTGGCCGGGCTCGGCGAGACGGTCGCCGCCACGCCGCTGTCGGCGGCGCTGCGCACTTCCCCCTGGGCCTATCCGCTGCTGGAAATCGTGCATCTGGTCGGGCTGGGGGTGCTGTTCGGCTCGATCGTAGTGGTCGACCTGCGGCTTGCCGGGGTATGGCGCAGCCTTCCCGTCACGACCCTGCTGCCGGGCGTCCTGCCGCTGACCGTCGCCGCCTTCCTCGCGATGGCGGCAAGCGGCGCGCTGCTGCTGGCGGCGCACGCGGACGAACTGGCGACCAACCCGGCGCTGCTGGCCAAGCTGGCGCTGATCGGCATCGGACTGCTCAATGCCGCGCTCTTTCATGCGCTGCCCTATCGCCGGCTGCATCGCCAGCTTCGCGGGACGGACCCGGGCGCCGGCTGGAACACCGGCGCGGCACCGCCGCCCGGGGCGCGGGTAGCGGCCGCGGTGTCCCTGGCGGTGTGGACGCTCGTCATTGCCGCTGGCAGGCTGATTGCCTATGTCTGATCCGGCCTGATATCCGGTGTTACAAATCGACGCCCCGCCCCGGCGCAATTCTGCAACGCGGACGGTAAAATCGCGCCGATCGCTTTACCTCCAAGGAGCGCAGTGTGAAAAAAGGTTGGTTGTTGGGACTGATGTTTGCGTTGCTGCTGACGGGCTGCAACACCATGGCGGGTCTGGGGCAGGATATCCAGCGCGGCGGGCAGAAGCTCGAAGGCGCCGCCCGGGGCTGATCGCCGGCATCGAGAGCGCCGGCCGCACCGGGGCGGGTCACGCCCGCCGCGCCGGCGCCCTAGAGCAGCTCTTCCGGCGTGAACGGGCCCAGCAGATCGAGCCAGAAGCGCTGCTTCCAGCTGGTGTCCGGCTCGCTGTCCAGCACTTCCGCCTGCGGCCCGTCACCGCCTACCCACCGCAGGCTGCCGTCCTCGGCAAGCCGCAAGCGCCAGCTGTTCTCGCCGATCGCCCCGGTGAACAGCTGCGCCACCTCTCCCGCCAGCCTGGCGTTGCGCACGATGATGCCGGTCTCGGTGTTCTGCGTCAGCGAACGCGGATCGAAATTCATCGAACCGACGAACAGCGCGGTGCGGTCCACCACCGCTGCCTTCACGTGCAGGCTGGCCTCCGATGAGCCGAAGTCGCCGACGGCCTTTTGCGGCCGGTTGAGCCTGACCTTCAGCTCGTGCAGTTCGATGCCGGCCCGCAGCAGGTCCTCGCGATAGCGCTTGTAGCCCACGTGCACGATGGGCGCATCGGTGGCCGCCAGCGAGTTGGTCAGGATACGAACCCGCACACGCCGCGCGGTCAGTTCGCTCAGCCACTGCACCCCCCGCTCGCCGGGCACGAAGTACGGCGAGATCAGGATCACCTCCTGCCGCGCCGCGCGCAGCATCCTGGCCAGTTCGTCGGCCAGCGTGTCGTCCGAATCGGGCAGCTTGCGGGGCGATACCTTGGACGGATCGTCCACCAGCACGCTCGCCCGCGCCCACTCCAGCGCGATCCGGCCGTCGTGGCGCGCAAGCTGTCGCGCCAGGTAGCTGGCGGCGGGATCGATCCGGCGGGGCGCGGTCAGACCGCGCTCCTGCAGGCGACGGTCCTCCGCCTGGCGCTCGGCGGCATCGTCGACGAGCGCCGCTTCCGGCGCGCTGCCGGGCTTCTGCTCGGCCGACTCGGCGCCCGGGGCGGTACCGGCGGGCCCGGGCGCCGGTCCCTCCCTGGCGATCGACTCGACGGGGAAGGCAAACTCGCTGTTCCAGTACTCGTCGAAGGCGGCCGAGAGCTCGCGTACCGCCTTGCCGGCCACCACTACGTCCAGGTCCAGGAAGTTGGTATCGGGGGCGCGCAGGAAATAGGCGTTGCCGATATTGCGGCCGCCGGTCATGCCGATCGCGTTGTCGGCAATGAACGCCTTGTTGTGCATGCGCCGGTTGACGCGCCGGGCATCGGTCAGCGAAGTCAGAAAGCGGGTGACCTTGGAAAAGCGCCCGGCCGGGAAGGGATTGAAATAGCGGACCTCGATGTTGCGGTGCCGGGCGAAACGCAGGAAGGCCGGGTCCTTGCCGTCGCTGTTCAGGTCGTCGACCAGCACCCGGACGCGCACGCCCCGCTCGGCGGCCGCGCGCACCCGGCGCAGGATCTCGCGAGAGGATTCGTCCGCCGCGACGATGTAGTACTGCAGGTCCAGCGAACGGGTGGCACGGTCGGCCAGGGTGATCAGCGTGCCATAGGCGTCTTCACCGGAGGACACCAGATGGAAGCCGGACATCGCCGGGTCCGGTGCGCTTCGCGCAACCGTCTTGCCCAGCGGCGTCGACTGCCAGTCGGAAAAAGCCTGCGAGGGGCGGCGTTGCACGTCTTGCGGCAGGCTGGCGCAGGCGGTCGCCGTCAATGCCAGCACCAACGTACAAAGCCAGCGCGCCAGCGCCGGGAGCAGGCCGTGCAGGCCGGCGTGGCGCCGCCAGGGGCGGACCGTCACGGCGCGCCCGCGCAACGGGCGCGCTTGCCATGGCGCCCCAGGGTTCGTCCTCGACGCCCGCAGCACGTTATGCCCTCTCCAGTGGGGTGGATAAGGACAGCTTAGGTGGCGAACACTGCTCCTACAATAGGCCTTTGTCCGACAGTGCGCACTTTTCGCGCGCCAGCGCGGCCGACGCGGCCCATTTGGCGGGCTCAGCCGGTTCGGAGCGCGGCCGCCTGTTCGGCAAGGGTGCGGATGCGCTGCCAGTCGCCGGCCTCGACCGCATCGCGCGGCACTACCCAGGAGCCCCCAACGCATACCACGTTGGGCAGCGCCAGATACGACGGCGCGCGGGCGGCGTCGATGCCGCCGGTCGGGCAGAAGCGCAACTGCGGCAGCGGTCCATGGATCGACTTGAGCATTGGCACGCCGCCGGCTGCTTCGGCCGGGAAGAACTTGAGGAAGCCGTAGCCCGCTTCCATCGCCGCCATCGCTTCGCTCGGCGTTGCCACCCCGGGCAGCAGCGCCACGCCGGCAGCCCGGGCGCTTTCGGCCAGCGCCGGCGTCAATCCGGGCGAGACCGCGAACGCCGCGCCGGCGTCGCGCACGGCATGCAGCTGGGCGGCGGTCAGCACCGTGCCGGCACCCACGCACGCCTGCGGCAGGGCCTGCGCCACCGCACGCATGGCCTGCAGTGCCACCGGGGTGCGCAAGGTGATCTCCAGCACGGGCAGTCCCCCGCCGACGAGCGCCTCGCAGACCTTCAGCGCCTGGTCCACGCTATGGAATTCGAGCACGGGAATGACCGGTACCGCGCCCAGGCGGTCGATCAGGGAAGAAGATTGGCTTGGCATTGTCGGCAGCAAGGTCAGCAGTGAAGTCGATGACATGAAATGCGGGAAGGACAGGCCCCATCAGGGGGAAGCCCGGCATGGCCTCAGCCGATCCGCGGCACGCTGCCGGCCAGTTCGGCCAGCACCTGCTGTGCGTGCGGAATGGCCTCCACCGCGCCGTAGCCGGTCGTCGATAGCGCCGCCGCCACGTTGGCATAGCGGGCCGCATCGAATGGATCGTCGCCCGCCGCCAGCCGGGCGATCAGGCAGCCGCCGAAGCAGTCTCCTGCGCCGGTCGCATCGACTGCCTTGACCGGATGCGCGGGCAGCAGCATGCGCGACTGCGGTGTCGCCACATAGCAGCCCTCCTCGCCGAGCTTCAGCGCGACCAGGCGGCAACCGTAACCGAGCAGATGATCGACGATGGCGTCACGCTCGTCCAGTCCCGTCAGCACGGTCACGTCATCCCAGCTGGGCAGGCAGATGTCGGTCAGGGACAGCGCCTCGCGCAGGATCGCCCGAGCCCGTGCGAGCGACCACAGCCGCAGCCGCAAATTGGTGTCCAGGCTCACTGCGACCCCGGCCTCGCGCGCCGTCTCCATCGCCGCCAGGCCACTGTCGCACGGTCCGGCGCCGATGGCCAGGCTGATCCCGGACAGATGCAGGTAGCGCGCCTGCGCGATCGCATGCTGCGGCAGCTGTTCATGCTGGTAGCGGCTCACCGCGGAACCGGCCCGCAGATAATCGAAACGGTGTCCATGGCTGTCGTGGCTGACGAAGTAGACGCCGGTCGGGGCGCCGGGGTCGACCACCACATGGCGCGTGTCGATCCGCTCCCGCGTCCACAGCGACTGCAGGCGCTCGCCGAAGGCGTCGGCGCCCACCGCGCTGATATAGCCGACCTGCGCGCCCTGGCGCGCCGCCGCCACGCAGAAATTGGACGTATCGCCGCCGAAGCCCTGCAGGTATTGCCGCGGGTCGTCCGGATGCTGGTTGAACTCGACCAGCCCTTCGCCGAACGCCAGGATGTCGATGCTCATGATGCCGCGTTCCGTTGGTCAGGATTGCCCCGGTGGCCGAGGTTGCATGGCCCTGGTGGTTTGGTCCCCCGCCTCCGCCACAGGTTCCGGACCCGCGCCAGCATCACCCGCACCGTGCCATTCGTGGCGCCCTTTCCTACAATGCCCCAGAGGGCGATGTGCCGGATGGCATCCCTGCGCTGTTCGCCCTTGCCTGCGCGTCCTGGCCTGCGAGCCGTCGCCGACGACAGCGCCTCGCTGACGGCGCGCCATTCATCGCATCCTCTCCGGAGCGCTCCATGCCGACCGATCGCCGCCGCTTCCTTGCCTGCGCCACCATGCTGACCGCGGGCGCCGCCGCGCCGGTGGCCGGTCGCGCCCTGGCCCAATCCCGCTCCTCCGGCAGCGCCGACGCGGACGCGGAGCCCGTACCGCCGCCGATCGGCGGCGAGCCGATGCGCCGGCCGATTCCGGGCACGCGCGAGACGCTGCCCGCGATCGGGCTGGGCACCGCCGACGCGTTCGATTCGAGCACGCAGGGATTGCAGCAAAGTCCGCTGTCCGACGTGCTGGCGATGCTGCTGCGCACGCCGGGATCGGTACTCGATACGGCGCCGAGTTACGGCACCGCGGAGGCCGTCGCCGGCGAACTGCTGCGGCTGCACAATGCGCGCCGCCAGGTGTTCCTCGCCACCAAGATTTCCGCGCCTGCCGCCAGCGCGCCGGCGCAGTGGGCCCGCTCCCAGCGCGAGCTGCATAGCGAGGCAGTGGACCTGCTGCAGGTGCACAACCTGATCGACTGGCAGGAAAACCTGCGCTTCCTGCGGCAATTGCAGGAGCAGGGCAAGACCCGCTATATCGGCGTCACCCATTACCGGGCGGACGCGCACGCCGCGCTGGAGCAGATCGTGCGCAGCGAGAAGATCGATTTCGTGCAGGTCAATTACTCCGTCGGCGAGCGCGAGGCCGAACGAACCCTGCTGCCGCTGTGCCGCCAGCGCGGCATTGCCGTGCTGATCAACCGCCCGTTCCAGGACGGGCGGCTGTTCCGCGCCGTACAGGGCAAGCCGCTGCCGCCGTGGGCGGGCGAACTCGACTGCGCCAGCTGGGGTCAGCTGTTCCTCAAATTCATCATCAGCCATCCGGCCGTCACCGCCGCGATCCCCGCCACGTCCAAGCCGCGCCATATGCGCGACAACCTCGGTGCCGCACTGGGGCGGATGCCGGACGCAAAGCAGCGCGAGCGCATTGCCGCGCTGGTCGCCTGAGCGCCCGGCATGCCGTCCGCCGCCGCCCGGCGCCTGGGGGCCCTCGGCATCCGGCCGGAAGAACGCCAGGCGGTCGCCGCCGGCTTCCTGTTCTTCTTCTGCCTGTTTGCCAGCTACTTCATGCTGCGTCCGGTGCGCGAGACGATGGGCATTGCCGGCGGCGTGGACAACCTGCAGTGGCTCTTCACCGCGACATTCGTGGTAATGCTGGCCGCGATACCGCTGTACGGGTTGTGCAGCGCCCGCCTGCCGCGGCGGCATTTCGTCCCGCTGGTCTATCTGTTCTTCGTGGTCAATCTGGCGGGCTTTGCCTGGGCTACCCGCGTCTGGCCCGAGGCCGTCTGGCTGGCGCGCGTGTTCTACGTGTGGCTGTCGGTCTTCAATCTGTTCGTGGTCTCCATTGCCTGGAGCGTGATGGCGGACGTGTTCCGGGCCGAGCAGGCAAGGCGGGTGTTCCCGGTGATGGCCGCCGGCGCCAGCGTCGGCGGCCTGACGGGACCGCTGCTGTCGGCATGGCTGGTGGCGCCGCTGGGCCTGACCGTGTTGATGCTGCTGTCGGCGCTGCTGCTGGCCGCGACGCTGCCGCTGGCGGCATGGCTGTTCGGCTGGCGTGGCCGTGGCGGCGCCGGGGCGGCCGAGACGGACCCGGGTCGAGACGCCGCCACCGATCCCCCATCGCCTGCCCGCGAACGCGCCGCCGCGGATGATCCCCGCCAGCCGATTGGCGGCGGACTGCTGGCGGGGCTGACCCTGATCGCGCGCTCGCGCTACCTGCTCGGCATCGCGCTGTTCGTGATCCTGCTGTCTACCGCCAACACCTTCCTCTACTTCGAGCAGGCGCGGCTGGTGGCCGAGACGTTCACCGACCGCGCCGTGCAAACCCGCGTGTTCGGCCTCATCGATGCGATCGTGCAGGCCGGGACGATCCTGGTGCAGTTGTTCTTCTCCGGGCAAGTGGCACGCCGCTACGGCGTGACCGTGCTGCTGACCGCGGTACCGGTGGCGGTGGCCGCCGGCTTCGTCGCGCTGGCGATCTGGCCCGTCTTCGGCGTGCTGGCGGTGGTCATGGTGCTGCGGCGCATCGGCGAGTATGCGCTGGTGCGGCCCGGGCGCGAGATGCTCTTCACGGTGGTCGATGCCGAGACCAAATACAAGGCCAAGAACGCCATCGACACCACCGTCTACCGGGCCGGCGACGCCGTCAGCGCCTGGGTCAAGACGGCCATCGATGCCCTTGCCGGGCACCCTGCCGTGGTTGCGCTGTTCGGCGCGCTTCTTGCATTGTTCTGGGGCGGACTGGGCCTTTGGCTGGGTCGCCGCCACGAGGGTGCCGACTCTCGCGACGGGGCGCTCCGGCGCAACCCTGCCGGGCCGATGGGGGCGGTTCCCTCCGCGTCTTCCTCCGGCCCGGATGCAGGACGTTGAAGTTCCGCCGCGGCCGTTTCCCACCCCAGGCCACTCAAGCGGCCAAATTGACGGCATCACGGGCCAATGCCGCGCGTGCCGCTCCGGCATGCCGGCCAGGCGCGCTACATTGTCGTGCCATGAACCGGCGCGGCGGTGACATGGCTCGCCGCCGCCGCGCCCTTCCCCCGCCCGCGCCGCTTCCCGGCGCCCCGAACCTGGATATGCGAAATGAAGACCAAAGCCGCCATCGCCTGGAAAGCAGGCGCTCCGCTCACCGTCGAGGAAGTCGATCTGGCCGGTCCCCGCGCCGGCGAGGTCCTGGTCGAAGTGAAGGCCACCGGCATCTGCCACACGGACTACTACACGCTGTCCGGTGCGGATCCGGAAGGCATCTTCCCCGCGATCCTCGGCCATGAAGGCGCCGGCGTAGTAATGGAAGTCGGCCCGGGCGTGACCTCGCTGAAGCCGGGCGACCATGTGATTCCCCTCTACACGCCCGAATGCCGGCAGTGCAAATTCTGCCTGTCGCGCAAGACCAACCTTTGCCAGGCGATCCGCTCGACCCAGGGCAAGGGCCTGATGCCGGACGGCACCTCCCGCTTCTCCATCGACGGCAAGCCCATCTTCCATTACATGGGGACCTCGACCTTCGCCAACCATATCGTCGTGCCGGAGATCGCGCTGGCGAAGATCCGCGACGACGCGCCGTTCGACAAGGTCTGCTATATCGGCTGCGGCGTCACCACCGGCGTCGGCGCGGTGCTGTTTACCGCCAAGGTGGAGGCTGGCGCCAACGTGGTGGTGTTCGGCCTGGGCGGCATCGGGCTGAACGTGATCCAGGGCGCCAAGATGGTCGGCGCCGACAAGATCATCGGCGTCGATATCAACCCGGCCCGCGAGGAACTGGCTCGCCAGTTCGGCATGACGCATTTCGTCAATCCGAACGAGGTCGAGAACGTGGTCGACCATATCGTGCAGCTGACCGATGGCGGCGCCGACTACTCCTTCGAGTGCATCGGCAACACCAGGGTCATGCGCCAGGCGCTGGAGTGCTGCCACAAGGGCTGGGGCAAGTCGATCATCATCGGCGTGGCCGAGGCCGGCGCGGAAATCTCGACGCGTCCGTTCCAGCTGGTCACCGGCCGAGAGTGGAAGGGCTCCGCCTTCGGCGGCGCCCGCGGCCGCACCGATGTGCCGAAGATCGTCGACTGGTACATGGACGGCAAGCTCAACATCGACGACCTGATCACGCATACCCTGCCGCTGGAGCGCATCAACGAGGGGTTCGACCTGATGAAGCGCGGCGAGTCGATCCGTTCGGTCGTGCTCTACTGAGGACAGCCCCATGCTCGAACTGGTTTCCGAGCACGGCTGCTTCGGCGGCGTGCAACGCTTCTACCGGCATGCATCGACGACGATCGGCCTGCCGATGCGTTTCTCGGTCTACCTGCCGCCGGCGGCCATGGCGGGCGTCGGCACGCCGCGGCCCGCGCTGTTCTATCTGGCGGGACTGACCTGCACCGAGGAAACCTTCATGATCAAGGCCGGCGCGCAGCGGCTCGCCGCGCAGCTGGGCCTGATCCTGATCGCCCCGGATACCAGTCCGCGCGATACCGGCATCGAGGGCGAGGCGCAGGAATGGGACTTCGGCGCCGGCGCGGGGTTCTATCTGGACGCGACGCAGGCGCCCTGGAGCACGTACTGGCGCATGGAGAGCTACGTCGCGCGCGAGCTGTTCGATCTGGCTGTCCAGGAAATCAGGATCGATCCGCGCCGCGTCGGCATCTTCGGCCATTCGATGGGCGGACACGGCGCGCTCGTGCTGGCGCAGCGCCACCGCGAGCGCTTCCGTTCGGTGTCGGCGTTCGCGCCGATCGCGGCGGCGAGCCAGTGCCCGTGGGGCGAAAAGGCCTTCAGCCGATATCTGGGCGAGGACCGCGGCACCTGGCAGGCATACGACGCCAGCGCGCTGATGCGCGCGCAGCCCTGCGTGCCATTCGACGGCAGCATCCTGATCGACCAGGGCCTGTCGGACAAATTCCTCGCCGATCAGCTCAATCCCGAGGCCTTCGAGGCGGCATGCGCGCAGGCGGGCCAGGCCCTGACCCTGCGCCGCCACCCCGGCTACGACCACGGCTACTACTTCATCGCCAGCTTCATCGAGGACCATCTGCGCCACCATGCGGCGCAGTTGCAGGGCTGAGCTGTCGCCGCCCGGCCGGGGCGGTCAACGGGTCAAGCGGCGGCGCCGAAACGCTGGCGGTAATCCCGCGGCGTAATGCCCAGATGGCGCATGAAGGCGCGCCGCAGCGCCTCGTCCGAACCGAAGCCGCTGCGGGCGGCCACGGCCTTCAGCGGCAGCTCACCCTGCTCCAGCAGGCGGCGCGCCGCTTCCAGCCGGGTCGCCTCGATGAACGCGCTGGGCGACATGCCGGTTTCCCGGGCAAACACCCGCCGGAAATTGCGCTCGCTCATGGCCGCGCGATCGGCCAGCTCGGCCATGGTGAAATCGCGCGCGACCTCCGACAGGATCCAGTCCTGCGCGCAGCGAATGCCGTCGTGCCCCGTCGCCTGGCTGGCCAGATGCATGCTGAACTGCGACTGGCCGCCCGGCCGCTTCAGGAACACCACCAGCTCGCGCGCCAGATCGAGCGCGATGTCGCGTCCGAGATCGGCCTCCACCAGCGCCAGCGCCAGGTCGATGCCGGCGGTGACGCCGGCCGACGTCCACAGGCTTCCCTGCTGCACGAAGATGGCATCGGGCTCCACGCTGACCTGCGGATACCGCTGGCGCATCAAGGCTGCCACGCTCCAGTGCGTGGTGGCGCGCCGTCCGTCCAGCACGCCCGCGGCCGCCAGAAAGAACGCGCCCGAACACAGCGCCACGAGCCGGGGTATGCGGGGCGCGACCGCACGCACCCAGGGCACGATGGCCGGCGCTTCGTCCATGGCTCGCTCGATATGCCGGGCGCCGACGATCACCGCGGTGTCCGGCAACAGCACGGTATCGAGCCGGCCGGTCGCTTCCAGCACCATCAGGGTATCGGAACGGACCGGGCCCGCCTCCGAGGACACGATGCGGATTTCGTACGCCGGCGGACGTCCGCGCCGGGCCAGCTGGTGATTGGCATAGTCGAACACCGTCATCGGGCCGACGGCTTCCATGGCCTTGAAACCGGGATAGACGACGATGTCGATGCGATGAGGGGAAGCGGAAGACTGCAGGGGCATGGCGATGAACGAGAACCTGGCGCCCCGGGGCGGCGCCCGTTGCGGCAAGCCGGCCGGCGCGCGGGGACGACAGTGTAATCGCTGCGCGCCCCATGCGGGAGCCGGGTCTTCGCGCCCGGGACGATTCACCTGCACCGCCTTCCGCGGCGTCACGCCAATCGGGTATGCTGTCGGGTTCCGCGGAGTGCGCCCGACGCACCCACGGAAGACAAATACGCGGAGAAGACTCCGGATCGAACAAGAAAGCCGTCCGATGCCGCTTCCGGGCATTCACCAGACGGCTCGGACCCGCCGCGCGGGGCCTGCACAGGCCAACGCCCACGACGGCGCGCCAGGTTGGGGGGCAGGAGCACATATGCAGGATGGGATAACGCCGATGACGTCGATGACGCCCACGGCGAGGGTGGCCCGATGAGCGGCGCCACCGCAATGCTGGTGATCACCACCGCGCTGGGCGGGATCATGCTGGCCATCGTCTGGTCGCTGCGCCGCTGCGGGCTGCCCGGCGTGCGCGAATGGTGGCAGGCCAACCTGACCATGACAGCGTCGATGATGCTGTTCTCCCTGCGCGGCACGATCCCCGATCTGCTCGCCGTCGTCGTGGCCAATACCGGACTGGCGTTCTCGCTGGCGCTCTATCACGCCGGCACCGCGCGCTTCTGCGGCCGCACCCCGCCGTGGCGCACCCTGCTGACCGGCATCGCCGGCGTGGTCGCCGGCATCGTCTATTGGCGCTACATGCATGACGACGCCAATATCCGCGTCGTGGTGGTGTCGGTATTTCATGCCGGCGTCTGCTTCGCCACCGGCATCGTGCTGCTGCGCGGCGTGCCTGCGCGGACGGTCCCCGGCGCCGCCGCGCCGCTTCCGCCCCGGTCGGACCGCGCCGTGCCGATGGGCGGTCCCCGGGCCCCGTGGGTGGCAACGGCCACCTTCGCGCTGCTGTTCGGCATCGGCCATACGTTGCGCGGCATCCTGTCCGCGCTCGCCAGCCTCGACGCCACCCCTGGGGCGCCGATGCCCGGCTTTCACATCATCTTCCTGGCACTGGGCGCGCTCGTCATGCCGATCCTGTCGATGGGTGCGGTGCTGATGATTCACGGCGCCATCGTGCAGCGGCTGGAAGCCATCGCCAACACCGACTTCCTGACTGGCGTGCTGTCGCGCAAGGCGTTCGAGGACATGGCCGCACGGGCCATCGGCCGGGCCGCCAATAGCGGCACCGCGGTGGCGCTGCTGATCGTCGACGTCGATCGCTTCAAGATGGTCAACGATACCTGGGGCCATGCTGCTGGCGACGCCGTACTGACCGCCTTCGCGCAAACGCTGACGGGCAGCGTGCGTCCCGGCGACCGCATCGGCAGGCTCGGCGGCGAGGAGTTCGCCGTGCTGCTGCCGGGCGCTACCGGCGCGGACGCCCAGCGCATCGCGGAGCGGATTCGCGCCGCCGCCGCGGCCGCCCCGGTGCACTGGGGCAAGGCCGCGATCGCCTATACCGTCAGCGGCGGTCACGCCACCTGGCGGCACGGCGATACCCTGGCGACACTGGCCGAGCGTGCCGACGCCGCGCTTTATCTTGCCAAGGTGTCAGGTCGCAACCGCGTCCATTCCGCCGAGCCGGCAGAGACAGGCGCCTAGCGACGCCCCTGCCAACCGCGCGCCGCGTCCTCCGTTCGGCTATCGCACAACTTCTGCGATACGGTCCTTGCTGCCCGCATCCGGTCCCGCATAATGGGCCGCCGAGCCAAGCTGTCGCTCGGAAGAAAAAGAATCGGAGACAAGACGTGAGCATCAAGAAAGTCACGCCGGGCATTGTGCGCCTGGCATCCCTCCTCATTGCGGGTCTGACCCTCGGTCAAGGGGCACTGGCCAGCGACGCCTGGCCGTCCAGGCCCATCAAGGTCATCGTGCCCTACACGCCGGGCGGCTCGACCGACACCGTCTCGCGGGTGGTGTTCGAGAAGGTGGCGCAGAGCCTTGGCCAGCCGATCATCATCGAGAACAAGCCGGGTGCGAACAGCACGCTGGGCGTGGGCGTCGCCGCACGTTCGGCACCGGATGGCTATACCTTCGTGTCGGTGCTGGCCGCCTACAGCGCCAACATGTCGCTGTATTCGAAGCTCAGCTACAAGCCATCGGACCTGATGCCCGTGGCGCAGATGGCCGAACTGCCGCTGTTCCTGTTCTCCAGCAAGAAGCTGCCGGTCAAGACCGTCGGCGAGCTGATTGCCTACGGCAAGAAGAATCCGGACGCCCTCACCTTCGCGTCCAGCGGCGTCGGCAGCTCCGCCCACCTGACCGGCGAAAAGCTGGCGATGGAAACAAAGATCAAGATGACGCACGTGCCGTACAACGGCAGCGCGCCCATCCTGCCGGCGCTGGTCTCCGGCGAGGTATCGGTCGCCTTCGATCCGCTGCTGGTGCCGATGCCGCATGTGAAGTCGGGCAAGATCAACGTGCTGGCGGTCGCCTCGGCCAAGCGCTGGCCGGGCGAACCGGATATCCCGACCATGCAGGAAGCCGGCGTTCCCGGCTTCGTGATGAGTTCCTGGACCGGCCTGCTGGCGCCGGCAGGAACGCCGCAGCCGGTGGTGGAGCGCATGGCGCGCGAGATCGGTGCGGCAATCAAGAGCCCGGACGTGGCGAAGAAGCTGACCGACCTGGGCTTCGTGCCGGTCGGCGGCAACACCGAAGCGTTCCGCAAGCTCATCGAAAGCGACACCGCGCGCTACGCGGAGATCGTCAAGGCCGGCAGGATCACGCTGGATTGACGGCTCGCGGGCTGCCGCAGCCGCTCGCTGCCCTCTCCCCCGGCCCTCTCCCGCATGGCGGGAGAGGGGAGCACACCGCCGGACATACCAGGGCTGCAGGTCCTCTCCCCTCGTCCGCTTGCGGGAGAGGGGCGGGGGAGAGGGCCGTCCGCCCGCACCGCAAGCACAAACTTTGCAAATCCCGGCAAAAAAATGCGTCACCCGCCGCCACGGCGTGACGCTGGTCAGCGCGATGGCGCACGGCACGAGGATTGCTCCCAAGGCTGGTTCAGCACGGCCAACCCCAGGAGCACCCCCATGTCCCGCAACGGCGCAGATATCCTCATCGACAGCCTGTCCGCCTTCGGCGTGGATACCATCTTCGGCATGCCCGGCGATGGCATCAACGGCATCATGGAAGCCATCCGGCAGCGCGCCGACAGGATCCGCTTCATCCAGGTGCGGCACGAGGAATCGGCCGCCTTCGCCGCCACAGCCTATGCGCAGTTGACCGGCAAGCTCGGCTGCTGCCTCGCCACCACCGGCCCCGGCGGTATCCACCTGCTGACCGGGCTCTACGACGCCAAGCTCGACCGCGTCCCGGTCATCGCGATCACCGGCCTGCCCTACCACGACCTCGCCGACAGCTACACCCGGCAGGACATCGACCACACCAAGGTGTTCATGGACGTGGCGGTCTATTCGGCGCGCGTCATGGGGGCCCGGCATGTCGAGAACGTGACCAGCCTCGCCTGCCGGCACGCGCTGGCCTACCGCGGCGTCGGCCACCTCGCCATGCCGATCGACGTGCAGGAGGAACCGGAGTCCGCCGACACGCCCTCCAGCCGCAATATTCCCCACCATGCGTCGATGGTGCCGGCGCTGGGCCTCGCCTGCCCGCCCGACAGCGAACTGGACCGCGCCGCCGAGCTGCTCAATGCGGGCGGCAAGGTCGCCATCCTTGCCGGCCAGGGCGCGGCCGGGGCGATCGACGAATTGCTGGAAACCGCCGAACTGCTCGGCGCGCCGATCGTCAAGGCGCTGCGCGGCAAGGGTGTGGTACCGGACGACCATCCCCTGACGACAGGCGGGATCGGGCTCCTTGGCACCCGCCCCAGCCAGGAAGCGATGGAAGGCTGCGACACGCTGCTGATCGTCGGTTCCACGTTCCCCTACATCGAGTACTACCCCAAGCCCGGCCAGGCCCGCTGCGTCCAGCTGGACTGCGACGCGACGCGGATCGGCCTGCGCTTTCCCGCGGAAGTGGGCCTCGTCGGCGATGCCCGTCAGACCCTCGCCGAACTGAACCGGCGGCTGCAGCGCAAGACCGACCGCAGCTTCCTCGAGCAGGCGCAACAGGGCTACCGCGCCTGGCGCGACCTGCTGCGCAGCGCCGTCGAGCGGCAGGCGGTGCCGATGCCCCCGGGCCGGATCGTGCGCGAGGTGGGCGACCGGCTGCGTGACGACGCGATCGTGATCTGGGACTCGGGCCACAACACCGGCCTGATGGCGCGCTACGTGCTGGCCAAGCGGGGCCAGCTCTACGCCGGCTCCGGCCTGCTGGCGTCGATGGGCTGCGGCATTCCGTATGCCGTTGCCGCGGCCCTCGCGTACCCCGGCCGCCAGGTGGTGGCCTTCGTCGGCGACGGCGGGCTCAGCATGCTGATGGGCGAACTCGTGACCATTGCCCGCTACAAGCTGCCGGTCAAGATCGTGCTGATCAAGAACAATACGCTCGGCCAGATCAAATGGGAGCAGATGATGTTCCTCGGCAACCCGGAAACCGAGTGCGATCTGACGCCGATCGATTTTGCCGCCGTCGCCCAGGCATGCGGCGTTCGCAGCTGGCGCGTCGACGACCCGGCCCAATGCGCGCAGGTCGCGCAAGAGGCGCTGGACCATCCGGGCGCGGCACTGATCGAGGCGACCGTGGATCCGAACGAGCCGCTGCTGCCGCCCAAGCGCAACGAGAAATACGCGAGCAACCTGCAGCAGGCCATCGAGCAAGGCACGCCGGGCGCAAAGGAGCTGCAGGAGGCGTTGGGCCGCGAACCGGCTCGCACCATGCTGTCGCCCTGAACTCGCCCTGAACTTGCCCTGCACCATTGCCGCTCGCCCGCCTTTCCTGTCCGCCGCCGCGGCATCGTCTTCATCGGCATGGCGCCAGCATCCGCGCTGCCCATATCCTGAAGACTGATTGAAAAGACGGTGCAACCGCCGGGCTGCCACGCCACGGCCGCTTGATATCATGCAAACGCACGGCCGCTCCGGCCGCCGTCACTTCGCTGCACGCGCCTCACCACGGGCCCTCCGCGGCCCGCTCCGGTCTCCTGCCGCCCCGCTTGCCCGCCAACCGCCGCACAGACGACTCGCCAGACCGCCATGCCGCACGAAGTCAACCTGATCACCACCATCTCGGCCGCCCTCGGGCTTGCCCTCGTCTTCGGTTTCCTCTGCACCAGGCTGAAGGCTCCTGCCCTGGTGGGCTACCTCCTCGCCGGTATCGTGATTGGCCCCGCCACGCCGGGCTTTGTCGCCGACATGGCGCTGGCGGGCCAGCTCGCCGAGATCGGCGTGATGCTGCTGATGTTCGGCGTCGGCCTGCACTTCTCGCTGGAAGACCTGCTGTCGGTCAAGCGGATCGCCCTGCCGGGCGCCATCGTGCAGATCGCATTCGCCACCGCGCTGGGCGCCGGACTGGGGCTGTGGTGGGGCTGGTCGCTCGCCGGCGCGCTGGTATTCGGCCTTTGCCTGTCGGTGGCCAGCACCGTGGTGCTGCTGCGTGCGCTCGAATCGCGCGGCATCCTGGAAACCCTGAACGGCCGCATCGCCGTGGGCTGGCTGGTGGTCGAGGACCTGGTGATGGTGCTGGTGCTGGTGATGCTGCCCGCGCTGGCCGAAGCCCTCGGCACGCTTCCCCCCGGCAGCGCCCCGACGAGTGCGCCGGCCATTGCCGCAGCCGCTCCGGCCGAGAGCACCTCGCTGCTGGCGACCATCGGCGCCACCCTCGGCCGTGTCGCCATCTTCATTGCCCTGATGCTGCTGGTCGGGCGGCGGCTGTTCCCCTGGCTGCTGTGGCAGGTGGCACGCACCGGCTCCCACGAACTGTTCACGCTGTGCCTGATCGCCGCGGCGGTCGGCATCGCCTACGGCTCCGCGGTGCTGTTCGGCGTGTCGTTCGCGCTGGGCGCCTTCTTCGCCGGCATGGTCCTGCGCGGCTCGGCGCTCAGCCATCGCGCCGCGCAGGAGACCCTGCCGCTGCGCGACGCCTTCTCGGTGCTGTTCTTCGTTTCGGTGGGCATGCTGTTCGATCCCGGCGTGCTGGTGGACGCGCCGCTGCATGTGCTCGGCACGCTTGCCATCGTCATCGTCGGCAAGTCGCTCGCCGCGTTCGTGCTGGTGCTCGCCCTGCGCTATCCGCTGAACACGGCCCTGACCGTCTCCGCCAGCCTTGCCCAGGTGGGAGAGTTCTCCTTCATCCTGGCCGGGCTTGGCGTCAGCCTGGGCATGCTCGACGCCGAAGGCCACAATCTGGTGCTGGCCAGTTCGCTGATCTCGATCGCGTTGAATCCGCTGGTGTTCAGCGCCGTGCAGCCGCTGCTGCGCAGGGTGCGGGCGAAGTCGGCACTGGCGCGCCGGCTCGAGCGCGGCGCCGACCCGCTTGCCGAACTGCCCGCCGACGTCGACCAGGCGCTGCTGAGCCGGCAGGTGGTACTGGTCGGCTACGGCCGCGTCGGGCGGCGCATCGCGGCGGAGCTGACCGCGCGCCGGCTGCCCTTCGTGGTGGCCGAACAGAACCGCGAGATCGTCGAGGCGCTGCGCGAGAAAGGCGTGCCGGCGGTGATCGGCGATGCCGCGGAACCTGCCGTCCTGATCCAGGCGCATATCGCCCGCGCCGGCATGCTGGTGATCGCCACCTCCGATACGGTCGGCGTGCGGCAGATGGTCGAAACGGCGCGCACGTTGAACCCCGGCATCTGCATCGCGGTGCGCACCCATAGCGAGGAGGAAGCGGCGCTGCTGCGCCGCGACCGCATCGGCGAGGTATTTCTCGGCGAACAGGAGCTGGCGGCCTCGATGACGCGCCACGTCCTCGACTGCATCCGGCAGGCCGCCCTTGCCGACGCGGCCGCCAATGCCGCCGCCCCCGCCGCCCAGGCACACCCTGGCCGCGCCAGCGCGGGACCAGGGCCGAACTAGCCGCGCGATCCGTCCTCGGCCGCTGCGCCGGCCGGCGCCTTGCCGCCGGCCGTCACCAGGCCATCGCCGCGGAACATCGCCTTGATGCCGCGCACTGCCTGGCGGATGCGCGATTCGTTCTCGATCAGCGCGAAGCGGACATGCTCGTCGCCGTAGTCGCCAAAGCCGATGCCGGGCGACACCGAGACCTTCGCCTTGGCCAGCAGCTGGCGCGCAAATTCGAGCGAGCCCAAGGCGCGGTATGCCTCGGGAATCCGGGCCCACACATACATCGACGCGCGCGGCACCTCGACCTGCCAGCCAGCCTCGTGCAGCCCGCGCACCAGCACGTCGCGGCGCGACTGATACTGGGCAGCGATGTCGCGCACGCATTGCTGGTCGCCTTCCAGCGCCGCGATCGCGGCAATCTGCAGCGGGGTGAACGTACCGTAGTCGTGATAGCTCTTGATGCGGGCGAGCGCCGCGACCAGGTCGGCATTGCCGGCCATGAAGCCGATGCGCCAGCCCGCCATGTTGTAGCTCTTGGACAGCGTGAAGAACTCCACCGCGATGTCCTTGGCGCCCGGCACCTGCAGGATCGACGGCGCCTTCCAGCCGTCGAACACGATGTCGGCATAGGCCAGATCATGCACGACGAAGATGTCGTGCTTGCGCGCCAGCGCCACCACCCGCTCGAAGAAATCGAGCTCGACGCACTGGGCCGTCGGATTGGACGGGAAGCCGAGCACGATCATCTTCGGCTTCGGATAGCTGCCGCGAATGGCACGCTCCAGTTCCGCGAAGAAATCCACGCCCGGCGTCAGTGGCACCGAGCGGATGTCCGCCCCGGCAATCACGGCACCGTAGATATGGATCGGGTAACTCGGGTCCGGGACCAGTACCGTATCGCCGCGGTCCAGCGTTGCCAGCATCAGGTGCGCCAACCCTTCCTTCGAACCGATCGTCACGATCGCTTCGCGCTCGGGATCGACGTCAACCGCATAGCGTTCGCGATACCAGTGCGAGATCGCCCGGCGCAGGCGCGGAATGCCGCGCGAGGTGGAATACCCGTGCGTGTCGGGCCGCTGCGCCGCCTCGGTCAGCTTGGCGACGATATGCGGCGGCGTGGCGCCATCGGGGTTGCCCATGCTCATGTCGATGATGTCCTCCCCGCGGCGGCGGGCGGCCATCTTGAGCTCGGCAGTGATGTTGAAGACGTAGGGAGGAAGACGATCGATGCGCGCGAAGCGGCGCTGCCCCGTCGCCGACGACGGTGCCTGGAAAGCCGGATTGGCTGTCATGCTGGTCCTTGAACGTAAGCGCCCGGAACCGTCCGAGCGACGTTGGCGGCGACGCAGTGTAGCCGCCGTCGCCGATGGTATCCGGGAAGTGACGACTACGTCCAGTCAGCAAGCGTTGCAGGTTGGCGTCATGCAGGTTGGCGTCAATCGTCCAGCGTCTCATGGACGCCAACGGCGCCCTGCTTCCAGTAGCTCGACACGCGCATGCGCCGCTTGTCCACGCCCTTCGATTCCGCCAGGCAGGTTCGCACCGCGCGCATTGCCGCCGCTTCCCCACCCGCCCAGACGAAGCCTTCGCCGTCCGGCAACGACACCGCGCGCACGGCGTCCACCAGGGTCTGCCCCGCACCGCGCCGCACCCATTGCACGGTCGCGTTGCCCGCCGCCAGCGACGGACCGCCCAGCGCGATGCGGTGCGCATCGTCTTCGATCTCGATCAGCGCGATCACGCGCGCCTGTGCCGGCAACTCCTCCAGCCGTCGCGAGATCGCCGGCAATGCAGCCTCGTCCCCGGCAAGCAGATGCCAGTCGAAGCCCTCGGGAATGACAAAGGAGCCGCGCGGACCGCCGATACCCAGGCGCTGGCCCGGCTGCGCCTGCGCCGCCCAGGTCGCGCCCGGCCCGTCGCCGTGCAACACGAACTCGATGTCCAGTTCACGCCGGGCCGCGTCATGGCGCCGGGGCGTGTAGTCGCGCGCCGCAGGCCGGGGCGCGTCTTCGGCGAAGACCAGGCCATCCGGTCCCATGGTAGGCAACACCGGCTCGGACTGCCCCGGTGCCGGCAGGAACACCTTGACGTGGTCATCGAAGCTCGCGGAAACGAAGTCGTCAAGGGCATCGCCGGTAAAGGTCACGCACAGCAGCGACGGCGACCGGCGCTCGACGCGCAGCACCTGCACCGGACGAATTTTCAGGGGGTGGCGCACGCGCTGTACGCCAAGATCTTTCTCGCTCGTCATATCGGGACTTTCGCAGTGAGGTTGTTCAAGGGCGGGCAATCCGTTCAGTCGCCCTGCGGCTTCGGGCGCGCCCGCGTGTCAGGCGCCGGAACCTGCTCGATCTGCGCCACCGCCTGCTGCAGGATGGAAGCGATGCGACGTTGCGCATCGACGGATGCATCGGTGCGCATCAGCAAGGCGCGCTTGAGCGCGGATCGCGCCGCGACCAGTTCTGGCGCCCAGCCCACCGCTTCGCCAGCCTCTTCGGCCGACCCCTCGTTCGCCAGCGCCCGCCGCACCCACTCCATCTTCTTGCCGGCATGGATCAGCCGCTTCCACAGCACCGCCGTGTCCTCGCGCTGCTGCGACAGCCGCTGTCGTCCTGCGTCGGAGATGCGGTACCGCTTGCGGTTGCCTTCGGCGTCCGCATGGACCGACCCGGCCTCCAGCAGGGCGGTCAGCGCCGGATACATCATGCCGGGGCTGGGCTTGTAGAAGCCGTTGCTGCGCACTTCGAGGGCTTGCATCAGCTCGTAGCCGTGTCCGGGGTGTTCGGCCAGCAGGTCCAGCAGCAACAGCTGCAGCTCCGCAGAGCCGAGCTTCCGGCCCCGGTGCAGCAGCCTCGCTTCTGAATCCGCGGGATCGCCACGAAAGCGCGGACGGCCCATCTCGTGCGAAGGTTTGCCTTGAGGCGGAGACTTGTTGTCCATGCCCTAAATATAACACACGATATGTTTTACGATATACCCGCGAACGGTACGGGAACTGCGACAGGCCGGAGTCAAAAAGGTAATAACATTGTGTGTCTGCGATATCGCCACACGGCACGAGGTGATCCAATGAAAAGCAAGATCCGCCGCATGGGGAATTCACAGGGCGTGCTGATTCCGAAGCCAATCCTCGCCCAACTTGGTTTGGAGGACGAAGTGGAAATGGAAATCAAGGAAGACACACTGGTCATTCGCAAGCCGAGGAAGATCGTGCGCGAAGGGTGGGCGGAAGCGAGCGCGGCTATCGCCGAGGAGGCAGACGACGCTCTGGTCATGGGCGAGTTCGGCAATGCCGAAGACGAAAAGTTGTCCTGGTGATGCAGACCGATCAGATCCGGCGGGGCGACGTCTGGCTCGTTACGCTAGGCCCTGTGGTGGGTAGACAAGATGCGACTGGCAAGACGCGCCGGCGCAATCCCCTCGCCGACCTTGCAGAACACGTTGCGCACCCTGCAGGAGCTGTTCGCCCAATAGCGACCGTCCGCTTGCACCGTCAACTACGGTTGCAATGCTTCCGGTACTGATTGAAATGCCGGATCGCCCGATGCGAATCGCCCAGCTCCTCGTGCAGGCGTGCCGCGTTGTAGTGCGCGTCGGCCATCTCCGGCGCAATGGCGATGCAGTTGTGATAGCTGCGCAGGGCGCCATCGGTGTCGCCCATTTCCTCCAGCACCACGCCAAGGTTGAAGTGCAGCAACGGGGCATCGGGCAGCCACGACAGGCCCTGTCGATACAGTTGCATGGCCTCGTCGTACCGTCCGGCATCGCTCAACATGCAGCCCAGGTTCAGGTAGGGGTCGAGCTGCCGGGGCGCCTCTTGCAGCGCGCGCCGGTAGGCGGCCTCGGCCTGCTCCGGATTCTGCTCCTCCAGCGAACAGCCCTTCTCGAACCAGGATTGCCAGTCCGCGTCGGCCGGCTCCATGCGGGCCCCGAGCGACAGCACGTTGCCGGCGCGATCCCGGCTGGGCTGCAGCGCCATCACCAATTGCCCCGTCTCGACCTCCCACTGGCGCTCGGACTCGATCACGACGATTTCGCCTGCTACCGCGGACAGCCGCATCGCGCTCAGCGGCCGGTCCCGGCACCAGTCGCGCAGGCGCCGCAGTGCACGGTTGACGCGGCCAGGCGGAATACGCACCTGGCGCAACGAATGCGCGGTGCGGATCAGTACCGCGTCCTGGAACGAGAACCGGTGCTCGCCCCGCTTGCCCAGGTGTGGGGTGACCAGCCCCGCCGCCACCAGCGCGGAGACGGTGGAACGGGGAATGCCGAACATGTTCTGCAGGTCCCGCAGGGACAGGGTGGAAGTGTCCTCGCTCATTTCCTCGCTGTTTTCCTGGCCGGCGCCGGTGCGGCAGCGGGTGCCGCCGCCCGCTTGGCGCTCTTGCGCGGAGCGGTTTCGCGCGCCGGTTCCGCTTTCGGCTCGCGGGTGGCCCGCTTCTGCCCCTGCACCTTGCCCAGGCTGGCCTTCAAGGCCGCCATCAGGTCGATCACCTCGCCGCCGCCGGCGGCCGGTTCCACCTGCTCGGCGACGGTAATCTTCTTGCCTTCGATCTTCTTGTCGATCTCGGCAAGGATGCGCAGCTTCTCCTCGTCCCGGTATGCGGTGGGATCGTAGGCGTCCACTGCATTCTGCTCGATCAGTTGCTGCGCCAGCGCCAGTTCGGCGGGCTGCACGTCGCTCGTTTCGATGCTCAGGTCCGCCATCGAGCGGACCTCGTCGGCATACAGCAATTGCTGCAGCACCAGTCCTTCCGGCGTGGGCCGCACCTGCACCATGTATTGCTTGCCCTTCCAGACCCAGGTCGCCAGCGCGCAGGTGCCGGTCTGGCGCATCGCCTCGGCCAGCAGGCTGTAGGGTTTGGCACCGCGCTTGTCGGGGCCGAGGTAGTAGGCCTTGTCGTAGTAAAGGGGATCGATCGCCGCCACCGGCATGAAGGCCACGATGTCGACGGTGTGCCGCGCGGTCGTCTCCAGCGCTTCGAGCTCGTCACTGGAGAAGACCACATAGCGGTCCTTCTCGAACTCGTAGCCCTTCTCCATCTCCGAGCGCTCGACCACCACGCCTTCCCGCTGGCAGATGTACTGCTGCCGCAATCGGGAGCCGCAGCCCTTGTGCAGCAGATTGAAGCCGACGCCCGACTTCGATTCCGTGGCGGAAAACACCTTGACCGGTATCGAAACCAGGCCGAAGCTCAGCGAGAGGGATGCGATCGAACGGGCAGCCATGACGTCACCTTGCGCACTATCTGTCGCATCAGCATAGGCAACAAGTGAGGGAGTGCAATGTAGGACTGCGGCGGAAAGGACTGACGGCGGCGTTCCTGCTCTGGCCGCTACTCGCCGAGGAACTCGGCGAAGAACTCGAGTTCCTCGATATGGTCGGCCACCACCTTGGCGATCACGGTCAGCGGGATGGCCAGCAGCATGCCCCACGGCCCCCACAGCCATGTGAACAGGAGCAGTGCGACGAAGACCGCCACCGGATTCATCTTTGCCATCCGTCCGGTCATCCAGGTCTGCACGATCGAGCCGATCAGCGTCGCGATCAGCAGGGAGCCGCCAGCCGCCGTGGCCGCCACACCCACCGTGCCGAACTGCATGAAGGCCGCCACCCCCAGGCACACGGCCGTCAGGCCAGAACCGAAATACGGCACCAGATGCAGCGCCGCCGCCGCAATGGCCCAGGTGGCGGCGTGGTTCACGCCCAGCAGCTGCAGCAGCAGCCAGGTACAGATGCCAAGTGCCGTATTGGTAATCAGCAGCATCAGCATGTAGCGCTGGATGGCCCGGTTGATCTCCCCGAGCATATGCACGTTGACCTTCTTGCGGCTGAGCGTGCTGCCGGTCATCTTGACGAACTTGCGCTTGAACATGTCGCCCGACACCAGCAGGAAGAACGTCAGGAACAGCACGACCGCCGCCTGCCCCGCCATGGTGAAGGCACCGACCGAGCCGGCCAGCACGATCTCGTTCAGCGCCTCGCCCGACTTCTGGATCACCACCGGCGAGTGCTGCGTCAGATGCGGCGAACCGGTCAGCACGGTGGCGGCCCGCTGGATCTTCTGCCACATCGAGTCGTCGCCGCTGAGCAGTTCCGAAAAGCCCTGGGACAGCCGCCGCGCGATCTCGGGCAGCCGGTCGACAATGGACTCGATCTGGCCCTGCAGCAGATAGGCGCCGCCGAGCAGCGCGGCCATCAGCAGCAACAGCACCAGCGCCGCGCCGATCGGGCGCGGCAGGTGTTGCCGCTGCAACAGGCTGACCAGTGGATCTAGCAGGTAGGTCAGGATGACGGCCAGCACGACCGGGATCATGAAGTCCCGCGCGACATGCAGCGCGTACAGCGATGCCAGCGTCGCGAGCACCACCAGCGCCAGGCTCGCGCGGTGCACCGACACGGGCAAGGATGGATCGGCGCGCCGGGCCAGCCTGTCCAGATCGGGGCCATCTACCGCCGTCTCGTCGCCCGCGCCGCGCCTCAGCCCCGTGCCGGCACCAAGCGCGCTACCGCGTGCTTCGGCGGAAGCAGCAGTGCTGTTCGCCGGCGTGGCAGGGCGAGGTTGCGGGGCATTCATGTTTGGCTCGGTCGACTAGGGAAAGTCGCCAGATTCGGCCCTCTGCGGGGCGATGGCGACATCCACAGCATAGCCGGATGGGTTTCCGGTGCCGTCGGACAGCAGCGGCAGGCGCTGTAGGACAAGCGCGGCATACCATGGACGTCCCCAGCCTTGCCGCATGCGAGCCATTGCCGCTTTCACGGTTTGACAATCGCACTGCCTGGACCGATGATCGCTGCACCCGTATGACTGTACCGGCACCCCAAGAAACACAGGAGAATCCAACGATGCCGCTCACGCCTGCCGCCCTTCCCGCGCTTGCCCCGGCGGCGACCCCCGGCCAGCCCGAGACAACGATCGACACACCGTCGCTCGTCCTCGATCTGGACGCCTTCGAGCGGAACCTGGACCGGATGCAACAGGCGGCCGACCGGGCTGGGGTGAACCTGCGGCCGCACGCCAAGGCCCACAAGACGCCCGCCATCGCCCTGGCCCAGATCGCGCGCGGCGCGGTCGGCATCTGCTGTCAGAAGGTCAGCGAGGCACTGCCGTTCCTGAGAGCCGGCGTGCGAGACATTCATATCAGCAATGAAATCGCCGGTCCCGCCAAGGCGTCCCTGCTGGCGAGGATGGCGGTGCAGGGCAAGCTCTCTGTCTGTGTCGACGACGCCAGCCAGATCGACGTGCTGGCCGCCGCGCTGGAAAACCATGGCAGCACGCTGTCCGTGCTGGTCGAACTGGACATCGGCCAGGGGCGCTGCGGGGTCGGCGATGCCGACGAGGCGCTCAGGCTGGTCGAGAGCATCCAGCGCCACCCCTCGATGCGGTTCGCCGGACTGCAGGCGTACCACGGCGGCATCCAGCATTTGCGCAGCCAGCTCGAGCGGCGCGACGCGGCGGCCCGCTCCGCGGAGCGGGCCGGCGAAGCCGCGGCACGGCTCGAAGCAGCGGGGGCACGCTGCGACATCATTACCGGCGGCGGCAGCGGCAGTTTTGCGTTCGACCTGACCAGCGGCGTATTCACCGAGATCCAGCCCGGCTCCTATGTCTTCATGGACGTCGATTACGGCCGCAATGAAGTGGCAGAGGACAGCGGCGACGGCGTCCAGGTCTGCCCCCGCTTCGAGCACAGCCTGTTCATTGCGTCCACCGTGATGAGCACGGCGGCAAGCGGCCAGGTGGTGGTCGATGCGGGCCTCAAGTCCATGGCGGTGGATTCGGGCCTGCCCTGGGTATGGAACCGGCCGGCCGGCGAAGTCGACGCCTCGCTGCAGTACATCGCCGCCAACGACGAACATGGCCTGATCCGGGCCAGCGGCGACGGTGGCGCCCTGCCCGCTTTGGGCACTCCCGTGTGGCTGGTGCCGGGCCATTGCGATCCTACGCTGAACCTCTACGATGAACTGATTGGCGTGCGCGGCGGCGCGGTGGAAGTGCTGTGGCCGGTAGCGGCACGGGGATTGAGCCGGTAGGCCGGACCGACTGCAACACTGCACGGCGCACCGACGGCCCACGGCACGCAGTCAAGGGGGAAGACATGAAGCCAACCCTGAATGGTGCAGGCGCCGGACTGCGCGACCGTACCCGACGTGCCGCCATTGGCGGCCTCGTCGCACTGGCTGCCCTGCTTGTCCCCGCCACGGGGTTCGGCGTGGAGGCCGGCATGGACGGCGGGTTGAGCGACGGCAATGGCGCGTCGCCTCCGGTAGCGCTGGCCCAACCGCATATCGTCGTCCTGCTGCGGCATGCCAACGCGCCGGGCGTCGGCGACCCCGACGGCTTCCGGCTGGGAGATTGCCCGACCCAGCGCAACCTCGATGCGCGCGGGCGCGAGCAGGCGCGCCGGCTGGGCGCCAGCTGGCGCGCCGCCGGCTTCCGGCCGACCAGGGTCTGGACCAGCGCCTGGTGCCGCTGCCGACACACCGCCGAACTGCTGCAGGCAGGTCCCGTCACGGTGCTGCCTCTGCTGAACTCCTTCTTCGGCAACAGTGGCGCGCGCGCCGAACAGACGCAGGCCCTGACGCGCTTCATCGATGCACTGGACCCGCAGGGCGGCCCCTATCTGATGGTTACCCATCAGGTCAATATCACCGCGCTGACCGGCCAATGGGCCGACAGCGCCGGCGGCGTGGTGATCGAACTGCCGCGGGAAGGCCGGCCGGGACGCACGCACGTGCTACGCGCCACGTTCTAGTCATCCCCCGGCGCCATCCCCGCGCGCCACCGCGCCGCCGGACAATTCCGCCGGCCCTATCCCGGATGCTGATGGCGGTACTCCTGCGTGCGCCCGCCATAGCCGTAAGCCGCGGCCCTGGCGTCGATGACGTGGATGTAGCTGCATTCGTGCACATCGCCCAGAAGGCCGGACAGCGCCTCGTGAACCTGCGCAAGATATGCCGCCTTTTCCGCCTTCGTGTTGGTTTCGTCCGTTACCGTGATATCGAGATGGAAAGCCCGGCGACCGGAGGCGGACAGCGGCTCGCCGCCGATGAACCAGGCATGCGCAGGGATCGTCTCGACCGTCACGGCGATCACCTCGCGGCGCTTGCCCAGCACGGTACGGGTCAACTCGGCCACGGTTGCGGCGGCGCGGCTGGTCAACGCCTCGTCGGGCGTACCGGAAATCTGCAGGCGAAGATGGGGCATGGCGTTTCCTCCGGATGGTTGGGAGTCGAGGGGAGCCGGCATGCGCCGATGGCAAGCCGGCAGAAGCCATGCTAGTGTTCCGTGTGGTATCGGAAAAGCGGGAAGATCCGATACCGGTCATCGCCTGTGCCGATGGCTGTGACGAACAGGACAAGGAGAACTCGGTGCGGGGCTTCGACATGGACCAGCTGCGGACCTTCGTGACAGTGGCCGACAGCGGCAGCCTCTCGGCCGCGGCGCCGCGTCTCTTCCTGTCGCAGTCCTCCGTCAGCGAGCAATTGCGCAAGCTGGAGGAACGCGCCGGGACTGCCCTGCTGATCCGGGGCCGGCGCGGCGTGTCGCCAACCGCCGCCGGCGAACGGCTGCTGAGCCATGCCAGGCGCATCGTCGATCTCGACGCCCTGGCGCTGCGCGACATGCGCGGCGAACTGTTGCAGGGCGAATTGCGGCTGGCGATCACCGACTACTTCCGGCCCGCCGAGATCGCCGCGCTGCTGCGGCGCCTGCGCGACCGGCATCCCGGCCTGCGGTTGCATGTCACGGTGATGAAGAGCGCTGCCATCGATGCCGCACAGGCGGAGGATGCCTTCGATATCGGGTTGACCATGCGGGTATTGAAAGCGGAATCCTCGCCAGCGGGGGGAGAGACGGTCCGCCGCGGCGGCGCCATCCCCCTGCACCGCGAGCCGCTACTGTGGGTTGCCGCTCCTGACGAAAGCCACCTGCTGCAGCGCCCCCTGCCCCTCGTGCTGTTGCCCGACACCTGCTCCCTGCATCAGTTCGTCATCCGGGCACTGAAACGGTCGCGCGTGCCGTATCAGGTGTCGCACTCCGCCTCGGGTGTGGCCGGCCTCCAACTCGCGCTCGCTGCCGGGCTCGGCCTGTCCTGCCTGAACGCGTCCTCGATCGGCCCCGGGTTCGCGGCACTTCCCGCTGCTGCACTGGAGAAGCTTGGCCTGCCGCGCTTGCCGCAGGTGGAATTCCTGTTGCTGCCGCCGCGCCGAGGGGAGCCAGCGTTGATCGGGTCGGTGCGGGAGGCGCTGGCGGAGGAACTCGCCAGGGAGAATGGCCGCCGGCATGGACGGCAGGCGCGGCATTGACAGTCGGCACCAGGCAGAAACAAAACTGTCATCCGGGCCTTCTACACTGACAGGTCGCCCCTCATCCGCCAACCGATGGTTCCTCCCACGCCTGCTCCGGACAGCTTTGCGGAATTGGATCTGCTGCGCGCACTACTGGAAGTCGGCCGCCCCTATTTCGAGGCCGAGGTGGTCTGCGAGACGGAATGCAGGGGCAACCGCTTTCCGGTGCATCTCGTCAGCCTCGGCAGCCAGGACCCCGCGGCACCGGCCATCGGCTTGTTTGCAGGAATCCACGGGCTGGAGCGGATCGGCACGCAGCTGCTGCTGGACTACATGCGTTCGCTGCTCAAGCGGCTGGAGTGGGACGCGCTGCTGCATCTGCAATTGCAGTCGGTACGGCTGCTGTTCATGCCGATCGTGAACCCCGCCGGGATGTGGGCCGGTCGACGCGCCAATGCGAACGGGGTGGATCTGATGCGCAATGCGCCACAGGATGCGGACGGTCCGGTGCCATTCCTGGCGGGCGGGCAGCGCGTAGGGTCCTGGCTTCCCTGGTATCGGGGCCCGGCGGGCGGCCCGATGGAACGCGAGAGCCTGGCGCTGCTGCAGGTGGTGCAGGAACGGCTGCAAACCCGCAAGCTGAGCTTCGCCGTGGATTGTCACTCGGGCTATGGCTGGCGTGACAGCATCTGGTTCCCCTACGCGCGGACCTGCACCGCCATGGCCAACCTGCCCGAGATGTACGTGATCAAGACGCTGTTCGAGCAGGCGCACCCCCATCACGGCTACGCCTTCGAACCCCAGAGCCACCAGTATCTCGCGCATGGCGATCTTTGGGACTACGCCTACGATCGCACGCCGGCCGGTCACGTCTTTCTGCCGATGACGCTGGAACTGGGCTCGTGGCTCTGGATCAAGAAGAACCCGAGGCAGCTGTTCTCCCGGCACGGCATCTTCAATCCCATCAAGGCGCATCGCACGGCGCGCGTGCTGCGGCGGCATGTCAGCCTGTTCGATTTCCTTGCCCGCGCCGCCTATGCCCCGCAAGGATGGCTGCCCGCGGGTCCCGCGCGGGAAGCCATCCTGCGCGAGGCGAGCGAGCATTGGCAAGCGCCGACACGGCGACAATGGCGGCAATGGCGATGACGTGGCTGCTGCTGCGTGGCCTGACTCGCGAGGCACGGCATTGGGGCTCGCTGCCCGAAGCGTTGCAGGAGGCCGGCGTGGCGAGCGCTGCTTCGCCGGTGGCGTGCCTGGACTTGCCGGGCAGCGGCCAGTCGCGCGCGCATCGGTCGCCGGTCACCGTCGAAGCGATGGTGGAGGCGCTGCGGCGCGATGCTCGAGCGGCCGGATTGGTGGCGCCGCTGAACCTGCTGGCGATGTCGCTTGGCGGCATGGTGGCGACAGCCTGGGCGCAGCGATATCCGGCAGAGGTGCACCGGCTGGTGCTGATCAATACGAGCATGCGGCCGTTCGGGTGGCCGCATCAGCGGCTGCGTCCGGCGGCGTGGCCCTTGCTGCTGCGACTGCTGCTGGCGTGGGACGATGCCGAACGTTGCGAACTGGCGATACACCGTCTGACCTGCGCCAATGACTCGGCCCTGCAGCGCGATCTGCTCGACTGGGTGCAGATCCGAAGGAACGCGCCCGTTCGGCGGTCCGATGCGCTACGGCAGCTGTATGCCGCCGCCCGCTTCCATGCCGGCACCGCCGCGCCCTCTTGCCCGACACTGCTGCTCGCTTCCGCGGGCGACCGCCTGGTGCAGCCGCGCTGCTCGGCGCGCATCAGCTCGGCATGGAACTATCCGCTGCGGATGCACCCTCAGGCTGGGCATGACCTGCCCCACGATGATCCCCGCTGGGTCGCGGAGCAGGTGGCGGACTGGCTGCTGCAGCGCGCGCAGACGGAAACAGCCGCTTCAGCTGGCGCCGCAACCAGCCTTGTGACGGTCCCGCGGCCGAACCTGTCGCGTCAGTGAAGGTGGTCGGGATCTCCCCGCGCGCCTGCAACGCGAGCACGCCTGCAAAAAAACCCTGACGATATCCGGCGCCCGGGATGGGGGCTTCCGTGTAAACGCACGGACTTCCGATGCCGATTCCGTGACGGTCAGTTCGGCCGAGGTGCGACTGCGGCCCGCAGCAACTCTGCCGCTGCCTGCCAGCGCTGCGGGCTCTTGAACAGGCGTGCGGATACCAGGCCATTCTGCAGCGCGCCGAAGATGACCATCGCCAGACGATCCGAATCGATGCTCTGCGCGGACGCGCCCTCCGCTTTCGCCTGCTCCAGCACCTGCGCGATCCAGCGCTCGTTCAGCGCGAAGAAGTCCTTCAGCGCGGCATGCACGGACTCCGGCAACGATTCCGCTTCGGTGGCCAGCATGCCGCACATACAGATCTGGTCGGAATCGAAACTCCAGCCCGACAGGTAGCGCTCGGCCCGCTCGGCAGCGCTCAGCTTGTCATCGATCAGACGCAGTTGCTCGGCGATACGCGCGCTGTACTGCCGGGTCGCTTCCAGCGCGAGGTCTTCCTTGCAGGGAAAGTAATAGTGGATGCTGGACGTCTTGACGCCCACCAGCTCCGCCAGGTCGCGGTAGCTGAACCCGTTGAACCCGCGGCGGCGGATCAGGGTGAAGGTGTGATCGAGCAACTGCTCGCGAACGGGCTGCGATTTCATGACACCACTTTATCTATCAACCGATAGGGTGGCAAGTCAGGGGAGTCCCTCGGTCTCCCCTTTCGCCCGTCGCCAACGAGGTGTACGACCCGTACGACGCGAGCGAACTTCAGGCAGGCAATGCCTGGGCGACAAGAGTGACCGCTGCGCCGGTGCCGAGGCAAAGCAATACCCAAGCGGAAAGGACAAGGACACTGTCAAGCAGACGCATCTGGGGACTCCTCGCAAGTACTATCTACCCATAGATAGTCTCACCTGAACTAGAAAACGCCCCGGTTTCGGTGGCGTGCCGGCGCAGGGGCGCCCGATGACTCAATATTATCTACTGATAGATAGATTGTCAAGCGATGACTGTGCTGTCGATGCGGCCATCTCCTATCACCGCACCGTCATGATGAGCAGGGAGATGGCGTGTCAGACAGCTGCTGGCATACGTCCACAGTTATGACTGCCACCATACGCTGTACGCGGAGGAACGTGGTGCACCGCACGGCCAACCACCAATCGCCGCCGCATCATCGGTTTCGCAAACGCATCCGGCGGAGTGCCAAATCGCGGCGCTCAGGTTCAGCGGCGCCGCTGCAACAGATCAAGGGTTACTGCCCGCGGCCAGCGAGTGGCGGGCGAAGAAACGACGGAGGCGGCCGGGGGCGCGAGCCCGGGAAAGAGCCGCCCTGTAACGGATGGGAAAGGGGAGCGGAACGGAACGCTGCGCCATCGTGGCGGCCGACAATCTACTCCTTCCCTGTTACGCCAACAATCGGCCATCGCCCTCTGCTGTGGGCGACGCGCGACGGCCGGGCATGGCGTGAGTGAGCTGCCAGGTTCTTGCCTATATTGAGTTGCAGTCCTGGGCAGCGTTTGACGATAGACGAGAGTACGGGAGGTACCGCCATGCGTTCGCTTGCATCACTGTTCATCGCGCCAAGTCCGGAGAAGATCGCGTCCAAGGAACTGCACGACATGAGAATGGCGCTGTTCCAGGCAGAGCGCCGGCTGCTGGAAGCGCAGATGCAGGTCGATTACTACCGGGAAATGGTGGGCTTTCTCGAAGACGTCTCCTCCTACGGCGTCGAGCGCGTCGTCGATCAGCGCCATGCCGCCGCCACTGCCCAGCTCAATGCCGACGATGCGGCCGAACACAGCGATTCCGTTGCGGAAGTCAAGGGCGTGCCGCAGCCAGCTGCGCAACCCCTGAACGCCCCGGCCCACCCGCCGTCCCGGCTTTCGCCGGGCCTGACCACCGTTCCCATCGTTCCTTCGGCTGCCTGATCGCACCACGCCGATGGGGCCCCACGGCGGTCATGCCGGAGGGTCCGCTGGCGCGCGGGCGGGCCAGGAGGCGGGCGACGGGGGCTGCTGTGCGATACTGCGCGCGAACGCTGCGCCGCAGCCCGCTGACACCCGACCATGCCAGATACCCCAGCCATCGAGATCGAAACCGCGCCCTCCCCCACGCACAGCGTCATCTGGATGCACGGCCTGGGGGCCGATGGCAACGATTTCGTCCCGGTGGTTCCGGAACTGGGGCTGCCCGCCTCGGCCGCGGTCCGCTTCCTCTTTCCGCACGCACCGCTGATTCCGGTGACCTGCAACGCCGGCTACATCATGCGGGCCTGGTACGACATCCTCTCGCTGAGCGATGCCGGTCGCCACGCCGACGTGTCGGGCATCCAGGCGTCGCGCGAGACGATTCGCGCGCTGATCGCGCGCGAGAACGAGCGCGGCATCCCGACCTCGCGCATCCTGCTGGCGGGTTTTTCGCAGGGCGGTGCGATGGCGTATATGGCCGGACTGACGCATCCGGAACCGCTGGCAGGCATCGTGGCGCTATCGACCTATATCCCCTCGCCGGAGCTGCTCGAGGCCGAATTCGACCCCGCCAATGCGGCGACGCCAGTATTCGCGGCGCACGGCACGCAGGACGATGTGGTGTCGCCCCGGCTGGGTGAGCATGCGCGCGATCTGCTGCTCGCGCGCGGCGTTCCGCTGACCTGGCAGGCCTATCCGATGCCCCATTCGGTTTGCCTCGAAGAGATCGAGGACGTCGGTGTCTGGCTGCGCGAGCGGCTCGCCGCCACCGCGGCGTAATCCCGCTGCGGCCCCTGCCCGGGCTTCGTTGTCCGAGGCCCTGTACCCTGCCTGCCATGAAACCGCCCGCCCCGATTCTCGATTTCAATACGCGCAAGGCGCTGCTGTTTGCGCTGGTGGCCGAACGGCTGTCCTCCTGGTACGAACACGGCAGCTGGCTCACCGACGCCCAGGGCGCGACCCTTGCCGCGCAATGGTTGTCGCGCTCCCGGCTGCAGCTCGGGCTGAACGAGCGGCGCCTGCTGTCTTCGCTGAGCGACGAGCTGGCGCGCCAGCTGGCCGACACGCTCTCGCGCGAGGCCGGACTCTACGCCGCGCATGAAATGATGGAGGCGCTGGATCCGAACTACCAGTCCGCCTTCGCCCATGACATGCTGGACGAGTGCGAGCGGCGGCTGCGCGAGAATGGCCTGAGCGACTGAGGCGGCGCCGGCCGCCCCTTTTGTCAGGATGCGCTGCGTGAGCGCAGTGCCTGCCAGGCCGTGGCGAGGTGATATGGCGTGGTCGACGGCATATCGGCGCGCAGCACGCTGCCATCCTCGGCAATGCACTCGTTCCAGCCGCGCTCGTGCAGGAACCGCACCGGAAAACGCCGCAACCACTGCCGCAGCGCCACCCCTCCGGCATTGTCGTTGCGCAGCGCCAGCGCTCGCCCGTACTCGGTCTGCGCCCAGATGCGCTCGGTGCGGTCCAGCACCCTTCCCTGTCCATCGATCGCCGCGACCACGCCCTGGGTCGCCGCGACGACGCCATGCCGCTGGGCAAACGCGCAGCCGCGCGCGACGTGCGCCGACAGCGGCGATTCGCCGAAGATGTCGGGGGCCATCGCCATCAGCGCATACCACTCGAACTGATGGCCCGGCTCGATGCGATTGTCGGCGGCGCCGCGCGGCAACTCCCAGATGCAGCCGGTGTCCGGATCGACGAAGGTGCGCAGCACGCCCGCGCCGATCTCAGCGAGACGATCGGCGAACCAGGCGCTGCCGGTGGCATCCCGCGCCGCCAGGTACGCCTCCGTCAGATGCATCACCGGGTTCTGCTGCAGCGGCAGCGACCTGGCCGTGAAATCCCGCTGGAGGGCGGCGTGATACTGCCCCTCGGGCAAGGCGAAGCGCGTTTCGATCGTCTGCACGGTATCGTCCAGCGCCTGGCGCGCGAGCCCGTTGCCGCTGGCGCGCCAGTAGGCGGCACAGGCGAACACCACGAACGCGTGCGTGTAGAGGTCCTTGCCGGTATCCAGCGGCTGCCCCGCCGGATCGATGCTGTAGAACCAGCCGCCCTCGGGATCGGCGAAATACCGGCACAGCGAGGCGAATAACCGATCGGCATGTTCCCTGAAGTCTTCATTCAGCGAGAACACGTAGAGCTGCCGCGCACATGCCATGGCGCGGTATCGCTGTGGCGGCAGCGGCTGCCCGGTGGCGCCGTCCAGTGCCTCGTAAGGCAAAGCGAGCGCGGCATTCCAGCCGGCGCCGGTCCAGGGCGGCAGCACCGCGGTCTGGTAGTGCGACAGGAGCGTGGCAACCGATGCCGCTTCGGCTGATGCACGCAGCCTGGGCTGGTCAGAGGCGGCGCGGGAGGAAATTCGGTTCGAGGCTGGCATGCGTCATGCGATTGGCAAGGCTGCGCGGGAGCGCAAGCGTCAGAAGATACTGGAAATGCCCTCCGAGCGAAAGCTGGACGAAAGCTGCCCGAATGGCGGCGCCACGGCATGATCCGCCTGCTAGGATGAAAGCGTAGCTGCAACCCGCGAAGCTGCCGGGAGAACGTCATGTTGCAACGACCATTGGCCACCGTGCCATCGTCTTCCGGCCCGACCGGAACCGGCCAGATCGCGCCGGGATCCGAGGCCGATTCGCCCGGGCAGATTCCGGCCCCCCTGAGACTGAGCGACCGCCATCGCACCCTGGCGCTGCATGTGGTGCAGGTCCGATCCGGCGAGTACAGCTGGCAGCTGGTGCTGGAGGAGCACTGCGGCAGCGGCGATTGCGACTGCATCATCGAAACCCAATGCTGCTGGCCGACCCATGCCCAGGCGCTCGCCGCCGGCTGGGCCGAGGGCAACCGGCTGCTGCAAGGCACGAGGGTGTTCGCCCAGCACTGATCCCCGCCTCGGCAGGCAGACAAGCCATTCCCCGTAGCGCCCGTATTTGCGTCCTTGAAGGAAAACGACATGGAAAAGCCTGTCGTCAGCCCTGCCCGTTTCGTCGAGTTGCTCAACGCACGCTTGCCCGCCCACCCCTTGTACCGGGAAGGGATGCACGTCTATGCCGTTCCGCGGCATGCCGAGCATCCGCGCAGCCTGGTCTGTGTCGGTCCCTGCGGCACCATCGGTGTCTGCACGGCGATCGAGGAAATCGTGCGCGGGGAGTGCGAGGTCGAGCCGGACATTCCTCGGGAGTGGCGCCATGCCCTGCCGCCCAGTTCGCCACATCAGCACCGCGCCACGGAGCCGGCGCTGCGCCACGACCATGCGCCGGCGGCTTCCTCCTTGGCACGCCTTTAGCATCCCAACGCCCGACTGCAACGCGGCGGGGACGACGCAAGTCCCCCGCATGTAGATACGGAGGTGGCATGAACAGATTACAGATGACTGCCCTCGCGGCCGTGGCCGGCGCAGGCGCGGCCTGGCTGCTCAATCAGCGCATGAGCCAGCCGGTGGGCAATCCGCATGTCCCGGAGCCGAACCGGGACGTGGAGATCGACCAGTATCTGGGCCGCTGGTATGAAATGGCGCGCTACGAAAACCGCTTCGAGCGCGGCTGCGACAACGTCACGGCGGAATATCACCTGCGCCACGACGGCCTGGTCGAGGTGATCAACACCTGCGGCAGCCAGGGCGCGGGGCGCGGCAGGGCCAGCCGCGGCAAGGCGAAGATCGTACCGGACAGCCGCAACGCCAAGCTCAAGGTGTCGTTCTTCGGGCCGCTATACGTCGGCGACTACTGGATCCTGGATCGCGCCGACGACTACACCTGGTCGATCGTCGGGGAGCCGTCCGGGCGCTATCTCTGGATCCTGACCCGGATGCCGGAGCCGGGCGCCGCGCTACGCGCGGAGTTGCTGCAACGGGTGACCGACCTGGGTTATGACACCGGCCTGCTGCGGCAGACCGACCAGAGCGGCAATCGGCAGCCGGCATTGAGTATCGTGCCCGCGGCCTGAGCCAGAGCGCGGGGGCGCGCCCCGGCACTACACTTCGGCTGCCTCCGCCGTTTCCCGCGTTTCGCGTTCCACCTGGCGAGCCGGCCGCGCCTTGTCCTGCCGCAGCTGCATGAAGATCCACGCCGATGCGCAGGTGATCAGGCCCACGCAGATGAAGGTGGCGTGGAACGCCTGCAAGGAGCTGCCGCCCCCGCGCGCCTCCACGGCGCGATGGAAGGTTGCCAGCAGGGCCCCCGCCGAGGTCACGGCCAGACTCATCGACAGCATCTGCACCATCGACAGCAGACTGTTGCCGCCGCTCGCGCTGGTGCCGCCCAGATCCTTCAGCGTGACGGTGTTCATCGCGGTGAACTGCACGGAATTGAGCGCCCCGAAGACCGCCAGTTGACACAGCAGCACGGCGATGGGCAACCCGGGGGAGACCAGCGCGAACGATGCCATCATCAGCCCGACCATCACGGTATTGGCCACCAGCACCCGCCGGTAGCCGTAGCGCTCGATCACGCCGGTGGCGATGCGCTTCGAAAGCATGCCCGCCGCCGTCACGGGCAGCATCATCATGCCGGCCTGCATCGGCGAGTAGCCGAGTCCGACCTGCAGCGTCAGAACGATCATGAACGGCATGGCGCCGCTGCCGATGCGCGCGAACAGATTGCCCAGCAGGCCGACGCTGAACGTGTGGATGCGGAACATGCGCAGCGAGAACAGCGGACGCGGATGTCGTACCGCGTGCAGGACGTAGGCGGTCAGCGCGGCCATGCTGGCGATCAGCAGCATCAGCACGGTGGCATGCTCGAAGCCAAGTCCCGCCAGCCCGTCGAGCGCGAACGACAGGGTCAGCATCGCGATCACCAGCCAGAGGTAGCCGGATACGTCGAAACGGCCGACGTCGTGCATCCGGTGGTCCGGCATGAAGCGCAAGGTGGCAAGCACGCCGGCCACGCCGACCGGGACATTGATCAGGAAGATCCAGTGCCAGGACAACGCCTCCGTCAGCCAGCCTCCCAGCGTCGGACCGATCAGCGGGCCCAGCATGCCGGGGATCGCCACGAAACTCATCGCCTTGAGGAAGGCCTGGCGGGGGAAGGTGCGCAGCACGGACAGCCGGCCCACCGGCAGCAGCATCGCGCCCCCCAGACCTTGCACTACCCGCGATGCCACGAGGAAATCCAGGGTCGGCGCATAGGCACACAGCAGCGAGCCGAGCACGAACAGCACGATCGCGAGCTGGAAGATCCGGCGGGTGCCGAAGCGGTCCGCCAGCCAGCCCGAGGCCGGGATGATCACGGCCATCGTCAGCGAGTAGGCGATGATCACCGACTGCATGCGCAGCGGACTCTCGCCGAGGCTGCGGGCCATGGCGGGCAAGGCGGTATTGACGATCGTGCTGTCCAGGGTCTGCATGAAAAACCCGACTGCGACGACCCAGAGCATGACCTGCTGCCTGCGCACGTCGCCGCTCGTTTCCATCATGCTGCTTGCCTCCCTGGCCTGTTCCGTCAAGTGCGTGCAGCGTAACCGCAAACCCGGTTCGCTGTCAGGAAGGGGCCCAAGCGAGCCGCGTGCCAGAAGGCGCGCAGCTTCCAGCCGGGGCGTACGAGGGAGTCGGCCGCCGACCCAATCAGGGCTTGCCTTTTCTGCAATCGTTTTCGAAATTTGCAATAGCCCTGGCGGCGGCCCATGCGTCGGAAAGCGCGACCCAGAACAAAAGCGAAACACTGCCGTCCAACCCCTATCCCTGTCACAGCAAAGGAGAGGTTCGATGAAGAAAAACAGTACTTCGTATCCGTTTGCTTCGCGCATGGCCAAGGGCGGCACCGTTGCCGCCATCGTCGCGGCCGCTGCCATGGCCATCGGCACCAGCCAGGCGCTCGCCGCCGACCTGCAGCCGCAGACCGCGGGACCGTTCACCTATGTTTGCGGCGGCGTCGGCGAGGACGAGCAGCAGGCGCTGCGGGCAGAATCGCGCAATTACGATATGGGCGTGCTCTTCACGCAGGGCGCACGGGGTGAATACCTGTCCGATGTCGACGTCACGCTGTCGCGCGGCGGCAAGGAAGTGGCTACCTTCCGCACCAATGGCCCGCGTTGCCTGATCAAGGGGCCGAAGGGCACCTATCAGGTGAAGGCCGACTACATGGGCAATACCAAGCGCGCCACGCTGAGCGCCGGCCAACGCAACCTGCAGATGCGCTGGTAAGGACGCGGGCGGCCGACGGGCCGTCCGTCCGGCTTGCGCCGGGAGCCCGAGCCGGCCGTTTCCCCCTTCGCCGTGACGTGGTGCAGACGGTTCGGCCGCATTCCTGCTCGTGCGCAGGCGCTCAGGTCCCCGGCTGGTCGGCAACCATGGCCACCGGCATCGCGGCCGGCTCCGCCTCGGACCCGGATTCGGGCATCAGCGTGGACGCCACCAGGTAACGGTCCCTGCCCTGCCGCTTGGCCTCGTACAGTGCGCAGTCGGCATGGCCGAACAGCTGCATCCACAGGCTGTGGGTGTCGGCGCCACTCTCCTGCCGCAGCTGGGCAATCCCGATGCTGACACTGGCAAAGGCGCCCGCGGCGCCGGGCAGCGGAATCGCACGGACCTTGCGCAGAATGCGGCGGGCAAGGGCGGTAGCCTGTTGTTCGTCGGTATGCGGACAGAGGACGCAGAACTCTTCGCCGCCATAACGCCCTGCCACATCCGAGGCGCGCCGCGAGTTGTCCAGGGCTTCCGCGATGGCCTGCAGCACCGCGTCGCCGGCACGATGGCCGCTGAGGTCGTTGACCTGCTTGAAGTGGTCGACATCGATGACCAGGCAGGTCAGCGCCTGGCGGTGCCGCAGCGCAGACGAGATCAGGGTGGCGGCGCTCTCATCGAGTGCCGCCCGGTTCAGCAGGCCGGTCAGACCGTCGATGCGGGCGCCGTGCTCCTTGTTGGCAATGACCTGCTCCAGCGCCATCACGGTATAGCCGAACAGTCCGAGCAGCACCGCCACCAGCGAGGCGAGCACCAGCGAGCGATCGACCCCGGCGGCGTAGAACGGCGCGACCGACGCGGCCGGGTCGCTCGAGATGGCGATGCCATAGAGCTGCACGGCCAGTTGAACCGCACAGGCGAGCATGGCCAGCGGCAGGCCGATTTCGCTGCGACCGAGCCGCCCGCGGGCGAGCAGCAGCAGGGTCATGGCCGAAAGCACGGCGAACAGCGCGCAGAAGCCCTGCTGCGCGCGCACCAGGGCTTCCGGCGAGGTCAGCGCGGCGATCGCGGCGAAGGCGAACACGGCGGAGACCGGGCCGCGCATCCGTGCGCGCACCGGCAAACCCTGATGCACCCGCACGCCCCGGTAGATGATCAGTTTGCCCAGCGCGTAGAGACCGGCGGCCAGCGCGGCGAACGCCGGCTTGCCCGCCGCGGCGGCATTGGCGGCGAAGCCCAGCCCACCGGCCGAGAGCAGCAGATGTCCCGCAGCCCAGAGACGCCCCGCGGCGCTTGCGCGCAGCCCCAGCAACAGCCCCGCGGAAATCAGCAGGCTGCTGGCAAACACGACCACCATGACGACCACAATGCTCTGCTGACCAAGCTGCACGGGATTCCTCTGAAAGTGCGGCAGTTCAGCCGGCCGGGAAGTGCGCTGCGATGGTCGGATGATAACGTCACCATGGGTGGCACGCATCCCCCTTCCGTCGGGGAAACGAGCGGCCCGCAAAAGCGGCCCGCAGCTGCGGGCGGGGGCCGGCTACCCTGCTTCAGTGGGGAATCAAGCCAGGCGCCGGACCACGGCGGCGGTGAATTCGTGCGTGGTCGCGCTGCCCTTCAGATCGCGCGTGCGCACCTGATCCTCGTTCAGCGTCGCGGCAATGGCCCGGCGCAGCCGGTCCCCCAGATCCTGGCGCCCGACATGGTCCAGCATCAGTCCTGCCGACAGCATCAGCGAAACCGGGTTGGCCACGCCCTGCCCTGCGATGTCCGGAGCGGACCCGTGCACCGCCTCGAAGATCGCCGCCTTGTCGCCGATATTGGCACCGGGCGCGAGCCCCAGCCCGCCGACCAGCCCGGCGATCTGGTCCGACAGGATGTCCCCGAACAGGTTGGTGCAAAGCAGGACATCGAACTGCCAGGGGTCGAGCACCAGCTGCATCGCGCAGGCATCGACGATGCGGTCGTCCATCTCCACACGGCCCGCGTACTCGGCGGCCACCTCCCGCGCCGCTTCCAGGAAGATCCCGGTCAGCGCCTTCAGGATATTGGCCTTGTGCACCACCGTAACCTTGCGGCGCCCATGGCGGACCGCGTATTCGAAGGCGAAACGCGCGATCCTGCGGCAGTCCTCGCGCGTATTGATGCCGGTGGAAACGGCGACGGCGCGCGGATCGTCGCCGACCGGGATGTAGTAGTCATGGGCAACATAGAAGCCGCCGACGTTCTCGCGCATCAGCACCAGGTCGATGTCCTCGTAGCGGCCCGGAATCAGCGTCCGGGCGGGCCGCACGTTGGCATAGAGCTGGAACGCCTCGCGCAGACGCACATTGACCGAACGAAAGCCGCCGCCCACGGGCGTGGTCAACGGCCCCTTCAAGGCCAGGCCCGTGGTCCGGATGCTGTCCAGCGTCGATTCGGGCAACGGATCGCCCTCGGCGTCGATGGCGGCAACGCCCGCCTGCCTGCGTTCCCACGCGAACGGAGCCTCGAGGGCGTCCAGTACCTGCAGTGTCGCTTCGACGATTTCGGGGCCGATGCCGTCGCCGGGAATCAGCGTGGCGGGAATGGTCATGTTGGCGGCAGTCTGCACGATGGTCCTCCTGGGAGCTGCGGTATCGACAAGGCATGGAACCGGCCCGCGCGGGTACCGGCGGCGGCGCTGGCGGTCCGTCTGCACGGTTCGACCCGCCGCAACGCAGCAAATTCACTCCCCCTCGCGGCGCCACCCCGGGGCGGGGCGCAGGGCTTCAGCCTGGCGCCTCGCCTTCCGCCGACGCCGTCCCCGCCTCGGCACCCACTGCGCGGGTGCGCACCACCACCTCCGAATGCAGGGTCCGGTGGACCGGGCATTTGTCCGCGATCGACAGCAGTGCCGCGCGCTGCTGGGCGTCCAGCGGCCCGCGCATGTCGATCTCCCGCTCGATCCAGTCCACCTTGCCTTCGCGCGTTTCGCACGTATCGCAGTCGGCCGCATGGATCTTTTCGTGACGCAACACCACGCTGACATGTTCCAGCGGCAGCCCCTTGCGCTCGGCATACATCCGCATCGTCATCGCGGTGCAGCTGCCCAGCGCGGCCAGCAGGAAATCGTACGGCGCCGGGCCACCGTTCAGGCCGCCGAAGGACAGCGGCTCGTCCGCCAGCAGCCGGTGCGGACCGGCGCTGACGTGCTGCTGGAACTTGCCGACGTGCGCCTCCTCGACCCGGACCCGGCCCTCCTCGACCGCGGCGGCAGGCAATGTTGCCGTATCGATCTCCAGATAGCGCTGGCTCCAGGCCGCGATCGTGCTGGCCACATATTCCGCATCCTCGCGACGGCTCAGCAGATGGTCGGCCTGATCCAGCGAGACGAAGCTCTTGGGATGGCGCGCGGCGGTGAAGATCTGGCTGGCATTGTCGATGCCGACGATGGCATCGCGGGGGGAATGCATCACCAGCAGGGCTCGGCCGAGCCGGGTGACCTTGTCCAGCAGGCGCTGCTCGGCCACGTCCTCGAGGAATTGACGCCGGATCCGGAAGGGTCGGCCGGCCAGCCGTACCTGTGCCTCGCCACGCTCGGCGATGGTGGCGGCGTCCTCGCCGAACAACCCCACGACATGGGAAGGGTCGCTGGGCGCGGCGATGGTGGCCACCGCCCTCGCCTCCGGGATGCCCTCGGCGGCCGCAAGTACCGCCGCGCCACCCAGGCTATGGCCAATCAGCAGTGCCGGCGCGCGCAGGTGCTGGCGCATATGGTCGGCGGCCGCATGCAGGTCGGCGACATTGGAGGAGAAATTGGTGTTGGAGAAGTCGCCCCCGCTGCCGCCCAGGCCAGTGAAGTCGAATCGCAGCACGCCGATGCCGTGGGTGGTCAGCGCCTGCGAGATCCGGCTGGCCGCGAGCACGTCCTTGCCGCAGGTGAAGCAGTGGGCGAACAGCGCCCAGCTGCGCGCCGGGCCGACAGGCAGGTCCAGACGGCCGGCCAGCAACTGGCCGTCCCGGCCGCGAAATTCCAGGCGATTGTCAGGCATGCAACCCTCCGTGGGGATAGGGAAAGCGGTGATCCAGCGAAATCCGTGAGGCTACTGTAGCCGGTTTGCATGACGCCGGCGTGGGCGCCGCGAACCGCCGGCATTCGGCGGCGTATGCCGGTCCAGCAAGGATCGTCGTAGCATAGAGCGTTTCAGCAGCTTGCCCATCGCACACAAAGGAGACTCACCATGCCGGACTTCACCATGGAAACCCGCCGCCTTGGCCACAGCAACCTGCGGGTATCCGCGCTGTGCCTGGGCACGATGATGTTCGCCGACCAGACCGATGAGGCGCAGGCCCGCAGCATTGTCGCCAGCGCGCGCGAGCACGGCGTCAACTTCATCGATACGGCCGACGTCTACAGTCAGGGCGCGTCCGAGGAAATGGTGGGCCGGCTGATCGCCAGCGAGCGGCATGACTGGATACTGGCGACCAAGCTCGGCAACGCGATGGGCAAGGCCCTCAATCATTCGCACTACTCGCGGGCCTGGATCCTGCGCGAAGCCGAAGCCAGCCTGCAGCGGCTGGGCACCAGCCATATCGACATCCTCTATCTGCATCGCGACTACGAGGGCGAGAACCTGGAAGAGGCGGTGCGCGCGATGGGCGCGCTGGTGCAAAGCGGCAAGATCCGCTATTGGGCCGTGTCCAATTTCCGCGGCTGGCGCATTGCCGAGATCGTGCGCCTGTGCGACCAGCTGAACGTGCCCCGCCCCGTGGCATGCCAGCCTTACTACAACCTGCTGAACCGGATGCCGGAGGTCGAGATTCTCCCAGCCTGCCATCACTATGGGCTGGGCGTGGTGCCCTATAGCCCGGTGGCGCGCGGCGTGCTGACCGGCAAGTATCAGCCTGGGCAGGCGCCCGAGGCCGGCACGCGCGCCGGCCGCGGAGATCGCCGCATGATGCAGACCGAGTTCCGGGAAGAGTCGCTGCTGATCGCGCAGCAACTGAAGGCGCATGCCGAAGGCCGCGGCCTGACACCGGGCCAGTTCGCCACGGCCTGGGTACTGGCGAATCCGGCGGTCAGCTCGGTGATTGCCGGTCCCCGCACGCTGCAGCAGTTCGAGGACTACTTCGGCGCGATCGGCGCCGTGTTGTCCGACGAGGAAGAGGCGATGGTGGACGCGCTGGTTCCCCCGGGCCATGCGTCCACGCATGGCTATACCGATCCGAACTATCCTGTCGAGGGCCGCCGGCTCGCGGGCCGGCGCCGTTGAGTGCGGGACGTCACTGCGCCATCGACATCGACGACAGGTGGAGTTGGAGCTCGCCGCCGCGGCCCATCTGCAAAAGGTGGGTCGATACCTTCTGAGGCGTCGCGGCGACGATGCTCTGATTCACTTGCCCCATCGCGGGTGAACTCTGGATCCGGGTGCCGCTTCTGGATTGTTGCCGCAGCGTTCCTCTGGAATACACGATGTCCTGGTCCGCATCGGGGCCGGAGGCCTGCCCTGTTTCGCTGGACGGGGGCGAGGGCGGCAGCAGGCGCGAATTGTTGTAGGCCTTCGCCAGCCGTTGCGCCGCTTCTGCCTCCGCCTCGGTCGATCGGGTGCCGAAGGGAACAGGGATGGCGGGCGTGTGATGCCGGTCGTTCGATCCGTTCGCCCAGACGTGGACCGGGTCGAGCGGCGGCAGGGTCGCCGATCCGCCCTGCCCGCCGCCGTTGGACGGAGGCTTGGGCCTGGCGAACAGTGCCGGCAGCATGCCGCAACAACGCCGGCACTTGCTCTTGCCGCCAATGCGAGGCAACGCGCCCCGATCTCCGAATTCCCCGGTGGTGTCATGCACCGGCAGCACCGCGTAGCCGTCGTTCTTCCCCGTGGGCACACCGGAGAAACCGAAGGTCGTGCGAACAGCATTCAGCATGAAGGCTCCTTCTGTCAGGTCTTGGGAGGCGCCATCGTGCGGGAGTTCGCACGCCCATCTTCCGAAAAGATGCGAGGTTCTTTTCCCTCTGGCCCACTCGGGGCGGGCGCGGCATCAATGGAAATCGCGGCTGGCGGCGGCCAGCCTGCCCAGCAGCGGCGACAGGTCGACCAGCTCGTCCGCGATCAGGTGCCGCACGTCGCCCTGGCGTTGCCAGGTCCCGCGCACGCCGAGCAGCGAGGCGCTGAGCACCTCCTTGCGCTGCCGCTCGATCAGATCGGGCCAGATGATCACGTTGATCGATCCGGTTTCGTCCTCGATGGACGAGAAGATGGTGCCGTTGGCCGTTCCCGGCCGCTGGCGCACGGTGACGATGCCACAGGCCAGCACCTTGCGCCCGTTGACCCGCCGCGCCAGCTGGCTGGCCGTCAGGTAGCCCATCGCCGCCAGCCGCTTGCGCAGCAGCGCCAGCGGGTGGGACTTGAGCGACAGCCCCAGGCTGGCATAGTCGTCCACCAGGTCCTCGCCCAGCCGCGGCGCGGGCAACGCCAGCGTATCCTCGGCCGACGCTGCCGCGTGCAGCAAGTCGCGGTGCGCGGCCTGCTCCGCCGCTGCCCGGGCCAGCCAGCGCGCCTGGCGGCGGTGCCCCGCCAGGGCCCGCAAGGCATCGCCGGCGGCCAGCACGTCGATGTCATGGCGATCCAGGCCCGCGCGCAGCACCAGGTCCTCCACGCTGACGAAGGGCCGCGCCAGGCGCGCCCGTTCGATCCGCAACGCGGCCGCTTCCCGCATGCCCTTGACCCGGTTCAGCCCCAGCCGCACCGAAGGCCGCTCTGGCGGACCTTCCAGCACGCTCTCCCACCCGCTCACCATCACGTCGGGCGGCAGCGACCGCACGCCATGCCGGCGGGCGTCCTGCACCAGTTGGGACGGTGAATAGAAGCCCATCGGCTGGCTGTTGAGCAGCGCGCACAGAAAAGCCGCGGGATAATGGCGCTTGATCCAGGCGCTGATGTACACCAGCTTGGCAAAGCTCGCGGCGTGGCTCTCGGGAAATCCATACTCGCCAAAGCCCTCGATCTGCTTGCAGATCGCCTGTGCAAACGACTCCGGATAGCCGTTGCGCAGCAGCGCGCGGATCAGCGCGTCCTGGTGCCGCTTCAGGTCGCCCTTGCGTCGCCACGCCGCCATCGACCGGCGCAGCTGGTCGGCCTGCCCGGGCGTGAACCCCGCCGCATCGATGGCCAGCTGCATCACCTGTTCCTGGAAGATCGGCACCCCCAGCGTGCGGCCCAGCACGCGCCGGATCACCTCGTTGTGGTAGGTCGGCATCCGCCTGGTGCGGCGGATCGTCTCGCGCCGTTTCAGGTAGGGATGCACCATCCCGCCCTGGATCGGCCCGGGCCGCACGATCGCCACCTCGACCACCAGGTCATAGAACTCGCGTGGTTGCAGACGCGGCAGCATCGCCTGCTGCGCACGCGACTCGACCTGGAACACGCCGACGGTGTCGGCCTTGCACAGCATCTCGTAGGTGGGCGCGTCGTCCTGCGGAATATCCTCCATCCGGCACGGGACAGCATCGGGACGGGGGGCGTGGCCGGGTTTCGGAATCATCGCCAGTGCGCGCCGGATCGCGGTCAGCATGCCGAGCGCCAGCACATCGACCTTCAGCAGCCCCAGCGATTCGAGGTCGTCCTTGTCCCACTGGATCACGCTGCGGTTTTCCATTGCCGCATTTTCGATCGGCACCAGCCGTGACAGCTTGTCGCGCGCGATCACGAAGCCACCCACGTGCTGCGACAGATGGCGCGGAAAGCCGCGTAGCTGCCCGACCAGGCTCGCCCACTGCCGCACTGTCACGGATTCCGGATCGAGCCCGTAGCGCGAGATCCGCTCGACAAACCCCTGCCCGCTCTCCCACCATGCCTGGCCCTTGACCACCTGCTCCACCACGCCGGGATCGATGCCCAGCGCCCGGCCGACATCGCGCAGCGCGCTGCGCGCGCGATAGGTAATCAGCGACGCCGCCAGCGCGGCGCGGTGCCGACCGTATTTCTCGTACAGGTACTGGATCACCTCCTCGCGCCGCTGGTGCTCGAAATCGACGTCGATATCGGGCGGCTCGTCGCGCTCGCGAGAGATGAAGCGACCGAACAGCAGGTTGGTCTGCTGGGGACTGACCTCGGTGATGTAGAGGCAATAGCAGACCACCGAGTTGGCGGCCGAACCGCGCCCCTGGCACAGGATCTGCCGGCTGCGGGCGAAGCGCACGATGTCGTAGACCGTCAGGAAGAACGGTTCGTAGCGCTTCTCCTCGATCAGCACGAACTCCTCTTCCAGGCGCGAGCGCACGGAAGCGGGAATGCCCTCCGGATAGCGCAGCGCCGCGCCCGCCAGCGTCTCCTGTCGCAGATAGGCAATCGGCGTCATGCCTTTGGGTACCAGTTCCTCGGGGTACTCGTAGCGCAGCGCATCCAGCGAGAAACTGCACGCCATGGCGATGCGCACCGTCTGCGCGAGCGCATCGCGCGGATACAGCCGCGAGAGCCGCTGGCGCATGCGCAGATGGCGCTCGGCATTGGGCGCCAGCGCCATGCCGCAGGCGGCCAACGGCTGACTCAGGCGAATTGCGGTCAGCACGTCGGCCAGCGGCTTGCGCGAGCGCACATGCATTTCCACCGCGCCGGCCGCAGCCAGCGGCACGCCGGTCGCGGCCGATACCGCCTCCAGCCGCTCGCGATGCAGCGAGTCGGCGTGGCCCTGCAGCAGTTCCAGTGCGATCCATGCCCGCTCGCCGAACACCTGGCGGCACCACTGGACCTGGGCCAGCAGCGTGGCGGGTTCGGCGCAGTAATCGGGAATCAGCAGCGCAAGGCAACCCGGCACGCCGCGCAGGTGTTCGATCTCCTGCGCCGGATCGGCAATGTCATCGGGGTACAGCAGATAGCTGCCCTTCTCCGCCCGGCGCCGGCCCAGCGTGATCAGCTCGGACAGGTTGCCGAAGCCGTCACGGTCCCGCGCCAGCAGCACCAGGCGCAGGCCGGCTGGGACGCCATCGCTATCGCCGGGCTGCAGGGTGATGCGGCTGCCAATCAGCAAGCGGAACGTTTCCGCGGCTTCCGCGCGCGCCAGCAGCCGCGCATGGCGGCGCAGATGTTCCGGCTGTAACGCGCCGGCGGCGGCCGCCTGGTCCAGCTGGCTGCCCCATCCTCCCAATGTCGATGCCGGCGCCTGCCACGACAGGGCGTCTTCCTCGAAGTCCTCGCCGTCGTCCTCGGCGTCCTCGTCCTCGCCGTGATCCGGCTCCCCTGCCGCCAGCCTCGCCAGCCGCGCGGAACTGCGCTCGACCGCCGTGCGGGTGCGCTCCTTCAGCGTCTTCAATGCGTGATGCGCACGGGCGGTGCCCGCCACGGACGCCTCGTCCGTCAACGCCAGCCCACGGTATCCGAGGGCGAAGGCGCGCTCGATCAGTTCCTCCGGATGGGAAGCCCCGGTCAGGAAGGTAAAGTTGGAGATGCAATGCAACTCCGCGTAGTCGGGCAGCGCGGGCAGCAAACCCTGAAGGCCACCGAGGCCGCCCACCCCGGAATACGGCTTGGTCACTTGCGCCCGGACGGGCGTCGAACCCGAGGACTCGCTTGGGGCGGATGAGCTGCCGCTTTCCGGCCCGGAAGGCGGCGCTGGATTGCGGGATGAGGAACCGGACACAACGAAAAGACAAAGGGAGAAGTCACATCAGGTACCGGCGGGCCGGCGAAGTGCAGAATCCGGTACCCGGGAACAAGCGTTCGAAGCCATACTGTATATTTATACAGTATCCGGAGGGGAATCGCTACTCGGACTGTCAACCTTGACGACTTGCGCTCCCTTCCTTCCGTTCTTTACCTTCCGCCACCGCTGCCAGGTGCTGCCGCCGCGCGATGTTCCAGAAGAGCCGTCCGCCCAGCACGGAGGGCCGGACGTCCGGCTTGAACCAGTTCGCGACGTAGTCAAGCGTGCCGGCACCGCCGTGATCTGGCAATTCCCTCAGCATCGACCACAGCCGCAGGCGCAATGCCAGGGTCGAGATCCGGTCCCCTCGGCGCAGGACCGGATCTGGCGTATTCCACTTCGTCAGTGCCGCCAGCACCCGCGACCGCACTGGCGTGGGCAGGCGGGAGACGGCGTCGAGCACAAGTCGCGCGCCAAAATCGAGGTCGTACAGCTGCTTTCCCATGCTGGTCAGCGCAGCGCCCCGCTCTGTCGCCCGGGCAATCGTCCGTGCGCCCGCAACCGCGCCGCGCATGACACGCTGGAAGAGGCCAACGCAGGCAGCGGAACCTGCGGGCGCTATTTCATGCCTCCCTTCCAGTCCGCCCGCCGCCCTGTAGGCAACCCGGAAGAGCGAGATTTGCTCGTCCCTCCCGGTCACTGTCCCCTCGACTATCGCCACAAGCGAGACGGCAAGCGCGTGTAGATCGCTTGGCGTCGCTATCCTTCCCAGGCGGTCGCCGGATTGCGACATGGCGCGCAGCAACGGCTTGCGCACCGTGCCGGACAACGCTGCCGCGCCGAGCAGCGCTGCGGTTTGCCGCACCGTCTGCGCCTTTAGCGGGTATTGGCCCCAGGCGCCGATCAGGAAGAACCCCTGGCGCTCGAAACCGAGCCGCCCCGCTGCGGCGAAAACGGCATCGTCGCACGTCGCCGGCAGCATTCTTCCGATTGTGCGGCACAGGTTGTCAACATGGTCACCTGCGGGAAGGTTGGCTGCGGCGTCCAGTAGCAGGCAGATGCGCTGGTTTTCCGCCCTGAGCGGATCGCGGTGCGCGGCTGAGGCTCGGCAAGCCTCATGAAGCGCCTGGGCAAGAGCGGTGAGTACCTCAGCGGACTGGGACGGCGACAGGCCGGTACGGTCAACGCCGAACAGCCGGTCCCAAAGGTAGAGGAGCGCAGGATGACGCGTCCAGCTTCTCAGTCCGTCCGCCATGGCGACCATTGCCCGCGCACGCACCTTGGCGGGTAGCCTCTCCGTGGCAAAGCGCTCGAACCAGTCGTCAAAGTCCGTTTGCCAGCGTTCGGAAGGCGCATTGGGCAACAGCGAGAGGCGGCACCTGCCGTGCAATGCGATACTGGACGGCAATGACAGGTCGTCCAGATCCTGCCATTGCTGTATCAGCGCCGTGTACACCCCGTTGCCCGTCAGCGCCACCCCGAGCCAAAGCCGCACTGGCCCGCGATCACGCACTGCGATGAGCCCCTCCGCCAGCGCGCGAGTGGTGTCGTCGATCTCTCCCTGCCCGAAAGGCGCCAGGCGCAGCAACGCCTCGGCACGCAGCGATGGATCGTCCAGGCATAGCGCCTCGGCAACGGCGTCGGGCCATTGCCGCCCCGCGGGATTGCCAGCGAAAGTGCCGTAGCGCAGGGCCAGATAGGTACGCAAGGCATCGCCGCGATCGGGCGGCTGCCACTCCCCGGCTTTCGACAACGGCGGGGAATGCTCGAGCAGGTAGGCTGCCAGGCCGTCAGACCCCGCACGGCACAGCCGCGCGGCATAGAACGCCTGTTGCCGGTAGTGGAAGTCGTCGTGGGGAGACAATGCCAGTGCCGCCACGACCGCCTTGCCCAGTTCCGCCTCGACTGCGTCGTACTCGCGGAAAAACGCCGCCGAAGCGACCTGGGCTACGGCCGGAGCGGTCAGGCTGGGGGGCTCGATGCCAGTCAGCGCGTCCAGCAGCGCCTTGCATGCGGCTTGCCGGTGCGCGACGGGCAGCATGACGATCTGCCGGGCAAGCAATTCCAGCAGCCGTGGCTTGCTTTGCACACAGCCGGCCCGCTTGCCGTTTCCTTTGGCAACCTCCAGCATCTCGAACCAGGCGGAGGAAGAGACGATGCGCCTGGTCTCCTCGCAGAGCCCCAACCACTCCCGATGCGGGCGTAGTCGAGCCCATAGCGCGCGGCAGGTGACGAACAGCGCATGGCAAGTATCGGCATCCAGCTCGGCCGCTATCCGGTCCAGGGCAAGCGCCGGCAACGTATCGAGATTGGAGCGCTGTGCGGCCTCCGCCGGTCTCGATTGCAACAGGCGCTGTATCCGGACCTGGGACAGAACATCCGCTGCGTCGGACGATCGCAGCGTCCAGCGCCGTCCGCCTTCGAGGCTAAACCAGGTGCGCAGCGTGGCCAGCAGGCTGCAGGTGCGGATCTTTTTTGTCGCAACGACGGTGCGGCCATCGTGCATGAGGTGCAGACGGACTTTTCCCCCGCGGAATTGAAAGGCACCGAGTTCCCCGGCCGGGATGTCGGCGGCGGACGAATCGGTTCGGGACAGGGCGGCGGGCGCCGTTGTCATCAGCGTATAGCGTGGCATGGCGGATTGGCTCGAGGGGACAGCCGAGGGCAAGCGCCTCGAAAAAACAGCCAATCTGCCGGAAGGTTGCGGATCTGCCTTCCCGAAATGGACGAATCCTTCGGCTTCGGTCCAGGCGGCAACCCGCAGTCATCCCGCAGTCACAAGGCAGCCCGTACCGGCGCGGACGTGTTCCCTTGCGCTCGCCTCAGGCAAACAGCCCGTGCAGGAACCACCGGTACTCGCCCTCGTCCTCGCCATCCGCGCCCGGGCGCTCCCGGTAGACCCAGCAGCGCAGACCGTCGGCGCGTTCCGCGATGAAGTAATCGCGGGTTGCCAGTCCTCCATCCCACCACCCGCTTTCGATCCGTTCGGGCCGCGACAGCAGGCTCAGTGGCGTGCCGTGGCAGGGACGGTGCTGCCGCACCGGCAAACGCAAGGGGGGATCCAGCAGCCAGACCGGCCGCTCTGGCGCCAGGCCCGCCGGCATGGGAATGTTGCGGCGGGCGCGCCGCTCGGCGGCGTCAACGGGGCGCCATCGATTGGCCCGTTCGGGACGATGATCGGCTGCGGGGTCCGGTTGCAGCACCTGCTCTCGGCCGAGCCTTGCCGCGAGGGTATCGAGCACGCGCGCCAGTTCGGCCTGTCCCCCTCCGGGTTCGGGAAACAGCGATTCGCTCTGCGGCAGGCACTCGTCGAGTGCCTCGACCTCCAGCGCCAGGCCCACCACCGGCGCATCGAAGGGATGCCGGTCCAGCTTCTCCTTCAGCAGCCGCGACAGATGGTCGGGATCGCGGCTGGGCTCGGCCAGGCTCACTGTCACCGGGCTGGCGGCGATGGCCGCATCGCGCCGCTGCCGCTCGTGCTCCAGGCGCAGCACGAAGCGCGTCACGCCGGCCTGATGGGCAGTCAGCCAGCCGGCGAGCGCCTGCAGCAGCCGCTGCGCACCGGACAGCACCCCGTCGGCCGATTCGGTGCGGCCGGGCAGTTCCATTCGCTGCAGGAAGGATGGCGGCGCGACATACCAGTCGAAGCGGACCGGAGTGTCGCCATAGGCCTGGTCCAGCCGTTCCAGCAGCCCGGTGCCGAGCCGTCGCTTCAGCCCCGCCCGCGGCAACCGCCGTACCTGTCCGACGGTACGGCAACCGATGCCGTCGAGCCACATCGGATCGGCCAGTCCATCGAGCATATCGACCGGCAGACCGTCGAGCAGACGGGCCATGCCGGCTTGACGGATCGCCCGGCGCCGGGGCCGATGCACGCGGCCGCGCCGGTCCTGATGCAGGGGCATGGCAGCGAGCCAGGCGGCGCCGTGGGCAGTGGTGCCGCAACCGATCTGCGCCCAGGCGCCGAGGCTGCGCACGCAGGACTTCACCGCCCGGCACAGCGCGCGATAGCCGCCAAACAGCCGCAGGCTGGCGGTGACATCGAGCGCGACGGTAGCCGGTCCCAATCCATTGGCCTCGCCATTGCCGTCCAGCACCACGTTGGGCGTGAAGCGCAGCAGTGCGAGCGCGACCGACGTCATCAGGCGCGCCTCGGCGGCGGTGTCCCGCTCGAAATGCACGATCTCGGCCGACAAGGCCTGCACGCCGCCGCGCCGCATGCCGGCGCGCACGCCCAGCGCCATGGCGGGACGATTGGCCAGCACGACCCGCTCCTGCTCCAGCACCACCATCGGCATCCGCGCCCGCGCACCGGCCAGCGCGGGCGCCTCAGGCCAGCTGGGTTGCAGCGCGTCCAGTGGCAGGCGCGGCAAATGCACCGCGATCCAGAACGGCATGATCGGACCTTGCTTCGGTTTCAGGATGGGGCCGCGCATCGCGATGCGGTTGCGCCGGCAGCGAGCGGCCGGAAGGCACCGCGGGCATCGCGTCCAGGGTCAGGAGCAGCGGCGTATCGCGCACCGGCCCGCGCCGCTTGTGGAACACGATCGAGAGCGCATTGCCCGGCTGGGGTGCGAGCAGCAGGCGCAATACCGCGGGGGACGATTCGCGCAAGGCGGTGGCGGGCCGCCAAAGCCAGACTACGCTCTCGCTGGCCTGTGCCAGTACCTGCAGACGACGGACCGCTTCGGGCCGGGCCGAAGGCAGCCACACCAGTACGGCGCCGAACGCCTGGCTGCGCAGCACCTGCTCGGCGGCCCACACCATATCGGCATCCGGGGCGTCCAGGCGCGCCGCGGCACGGTTGCCATGCGCGCGCCTGGCGGCGGGCCGCGCAGGACGCTGCGCCTTCTGCTGGTCAGTACGGATCCAGTAGAGCAGATGCGGCGGCAGTCCCCATGCCGTCAATGCGATGGCATTGGGCGGACAGGGCGGCCCGATCATCGCCACGCGCCGTCCCGCCGCAGTCAGGGATTGCAAGGTGGGACGCACCAGGCGCAGCTCGCCGATGCCGCAGTCGGCATGCAGCAGTTCGGTGACAGCGCCCAGGGGCCACCCTCCTCCGGGTAACTCGGCATCCAGCGCCGCATGGCCGGTGGACCACACCGGCACGGTGGCGGTGCGTCCCAATTGGCCCGCACGCCATAGTCCGGGATGGCGTTGCTCCAGTTCAGCCAGGGCGCTGTCCCGCTCGCGACGCGCGCGCGACGCGGCCTCGGGCATCGGGAGCCCGGATGGCAGCGCAGAGACAGGGGAAGACATGGTCATGAGCTGGAAACGCCGCCTTCAGTACGGCGAATTGGACGGCGGATGGGTGGCGGATGGGTGGCGTCTTGGGTAACGGAGACTTGGCTGACGTGTACTGTACATTTATACAGTATTTTGCCAGAATCCGACAGCACGAATCCAGCCCTGAATCCATCCCTGTTACAGAGGTGAAGCAGACGGCGAAAAAAGACCGAGAAAACGCCTCGCTCTCCTACTTGATTACCCCTAGCTGTTACCGAACCGTAAAGGTTTTCCGGTACGGTAGCGCTTCCAAAAATTCTTCCGGAGACCGCGCATGACGCTGCAAAAGCTTGAGGGCAACGAACCCACCATTCAGGCGCTCGTTGAGGCCGTCAAGGCGTGGCAGCATGCACTGGACATTACCCTGCAGAAGGCAGGTCTCAGTTATCCGAAGTGGGTGCTGCTGCAGGGCATGATCCAGCGAGACTATGTCCGCGGCCAGCCCTTCGCGGGCGCCGTCCGCATCGATCCCGACATGGCCGAGCACCTGCTGGCCGAACTGCATCGGGACGGCTGGATCGTGTTCGACGCCAACCCTCACGCCGCCTTCCATGCGACGCCGGTGATCCCGCCCGAACGCCATGGGCGGCTGCATCGGGTGGCGCAGTCCATCCGGGCGCTGCATTCGGTATCGCTGAGCAGCTTCACGGCCGAGGAACGCGTGGCGCTGTCCGCGCTGCTCAAGCGCATGCAGGCCCCGCTGCAGGAGCACAGCGCTCGCCTGCAGCACCTCGAGCGAGACACGATCCAGCTGGAAGATGCCGGCCTGCCGCAGCCGGACGCTTCAGTGGTCTCCGCGATCGCCACCGCGCCGGTACTGCCCTCGCGTGAACCGACGGAAGCACGGCTGACCCTGCAGGCGCCGCGCACGCGAGTGCGGCATGGCGCCTGGGTGAGCCGGCGCTGCTGACCCATCGCAGCCGCCGGCCGCTCAGATTCTGTAGAAGCGGCAGATCGACGCCACGTCCGGCACCTGCAGCACCTGCGGCCGCAAGCGACCCGGGCGCGGCAACTCCCAAAGCATGCGCGCTTCCTGCTGCCCGGCGTAGCCGTCCTGCGGCTTGAGAAAGGCAATATGCCCCGGCACGCGATGCTCGGACCAGAACTCGCGGCCGCAATAGTTGACCCGCGAGAACAGAGCCCGCTGCAGCGTGTAATGGCGCGCGAGCGCTTCGGTGAGCGCAACGAACAGGTCGTTCGGGTAACGGATCTCGATGCAGTACCGGCCGAAGGTCCGGGCCATCTCGTCGGACGGCGGCACCACGGTCAACGACAGCAGGAAGGCGTCCTCGATGCGCCGGTGCGCGGCCCCGTGTGCCGGGTGGTGGTGACCATGCCCGCCGCGAACCTCGTCCATCCCGCCGCCGTCGAACCGGCGTTCAAACCCGCCCTGCCCGGCGCGCCCGTCCCATCCGGCTGCCGCCCTCTGCCCACCGCCTGCGCTGGGCGCACTTCGTTCTCTCCCTGCAGGGTCGCTGCCGATGCCCAGCGGTCGCCTGAGCACGATCGATCCTTCGCCAGGATCGCGCCGGGGCTCCCGTCCCTCGCTTCGGCACGCCGACAAGGTCGATAGCCGCACGCGTCCCTCCACGAATCCGCGCGCGTGCTCGCCTCCGGTCACCAGCCGGTACATCGGCACCGGCAGGTCGCGCGCGCAGAACAAGGCTGGCAATTCGGGAGACATCACCGGCAACCGTGCCAGTGCATTCGCTTCAAGCACTCCAGGGCCGCTGGACGTCGTTGTCGCTTGTACCCCGAAGCTGTCGATACTGGCCTTCACTCGCATTGCTGCAGATGATGGCGGGCCGCGGCCGCGCCAATTTTTCACTTTCGTTACAGGACTGCCCACAGAGCAAGCCGTGTGCCCAGCCTGCCTTTGCATCCCCGACCGCGTTGGCCCATGCCCGCATTGACAGACGCCCCTTCGGCAGTAGGGCATTGCGGGCAAGTTCCCCATTGCAGCGGTATGCTCGATTCTTGTGCCGTGAGGGGCCCTTGAGACGCACCTTGCCCGGTGCGCACGGGCGAGCGCTGCGCGACGCCGCACGGCGGCACGGCAGTTGCTCCGCTTTTCTGTCGGGACCGGCTTCGTGCCGGGCCACCCGACAATCGATTCGCCACGCGCGGCAAGCCTGACCGGCAACGCGCGAACACGAGGAAACTGCAATGACCAGCGTCATGCTGCTGGAAAATATTCACGAAAGCGCGACCTCGCGGCTGCACGAAGCCGGCCTCGAGGTCGAGCGGCGCAGCGGCGCGCTGACCGGTGCGCCACTGCGTGACGTGCTAGCCAGCCACGATCTCATTGGCATCCGCTCCGCCACGCATCTGACCGCGGACGACATCCGCAGCACTCCCCGGCTGACCTCGATCGGCTGCTTCTGCATCGGCACCTCCCAGGTGGACTTGCAGGCGGCCACCGCGGCCGGCATGCCGGTGTTCAACGCGCCGTTCTCGAATACGCGCTCGGTGGCCGAACTGGTGGTGTCCGAAGCCGTCATGCTGCTGCGCCGGATCCCGGAGAAGAACATGCTCGCCCATACCGGCAAGTGGGCCAAGGGCGCGGCCGGCGCGGTGGAAGCGCGCGGCAAGACTCTTGCCATCGTCGGCTACGGCAACATCGGCTCGCAGGTCGGCGTGCTGGCCGAAGCGATGGGGATGCGGGTGGTGTATTACGACATCCAGCCGAAACTGTCGCTCGGCTCGGCGCGTGCCGAAGGCGCGCTGGTGGATGCCGTGGCGCACGCGGATGTGATCACGCTTCACGTGCCGGCCACTTCAAGAACCCGCTATATGATCGACGCGGAGATATTGGCCGCCTGCAAGCGCGGCGCCATGCTGATCAATGCGTCGCGCGGCACCGTGGTCGATATTGCTGCGCTGGCGCAGGCGCTGCGCAGCGGTCAGATTGGCGGCGCCGCGATCGACGTGTTTCCGACCGAGCCGAAGACCAACAACGACCCGTTCGTCAGCGAGCTGCAGAATCTGCCCAACGTACTGCTGACCCCGCATATCGGCGGCAGCACGGAAGAAGCGCAGGAAAATATCGGCATCGAGGTCGCCGCCAAGCTGGCCAATTTCCATGCGACCGGCTCGACCATCGGTGCGGTCAATTTTCCGGAAGTCGATCCGGGTCCCCTGCAATCGCCCGCGCGCCTGCTCAATGTCCACAGCAATGCGCCGGGGGCGCTCGCCGCGCTCAATACGCTGCTGGCGCGCGAGGGCATCAACATCACGGGCCAGCATCTGCAAACGCGCAACGACACGGGCTACGTGGTGACCGATATCGACAAGCCGCCCTCGGCGGAACTGGAGCAGGCGCTGCGCAGCCATCCCGGCGTGGTCCGCATTCGGGTGATCCGGCGGCAGGATGCGCCGGACAGCGCGGCCTGACAGCGGCCCCTGGCGCGCCCGGTTACGGCCGGGCGTCGCTGCCTGCCTTCAGCCGCGCAAGCGGCGCCGGGTTCCCCATAGCAGGATGCCGCTGATGGCCCAGCCGCAGACGAACAGCACGTCGCCGAGCTGGTTGAGCACCACCGGCATGGCATGGCCGCGGAACAGGTGCTGCACCATCTCCGCCGGCAAATGCGCGACGATCCACAGGAAGACCGCAGGCGCACTGCAGTAGACGCCGGCGTGCCACCAGGTCGACGGCTGGCGCAGTGCCTCGCCGTCCGTCGCCACCGCGGACGCGGCCGACAGGCCGGGTGAGAAACCGGTTGTCGTCTCCGGCGCCGGCAGCGGTGCGGCGGTCACGGCCGCATCGAATGCCATGGCCGTCGGGCTGCCCTGCGATGGACTGGTGGAAATCAACCCGTTGGTGGTGGACATGGTGCCCTCCTTCTGGATATGGCGAGTATCGCTGCCATACACATTCGGACACCATCGGTTACAGTCTGACACAGTGACTGGAATGTGCTTCCCGGCACACAAAAAAGCGCCGGAAGGTTTCCGGCGCTTTTGCTTGGCGATGCAGGCGGCGCTTGCCGCCCGACGCATCAGTCCGGCGTCCAGTTCTTCAGGTCCGTCATTTTCTCAGGCGACGAGACGTCCCTGCTGCGCACGCGGATCTCGTTGTCGACATCGGTAACGCCATAGACGTTGTCGGCGATGTCCTCGATATCGAACTTCTCGCTGCGGCTGCGTACGGAACCTGTCAGCTTGACCACGCCGCCGTTGACCTGCACGGTCACATCGCTCAGGTCCAGCCCGTCGGCATAGGCAAGACGTTCACAGACGGCCTCGTGGATCCGTTCGTCGCTGCGCTGGTAGCCCTTCGGGCCAACCCGGCGCCGATCCGGTTCCTGGCCGAACAGACCGCCGACCGCCTCGCCGATCCGGTGGCCAAGTTCATACAGCATGCCGTGCTCTTCGTGCCGGCCGCGCTCTCCATACGAACGGTCATCGACATGCCGGGCGCCGTACCCACTGCCGTACTCTCTGCCGTAGGGTCGATTCTGGCCGCCCGCGCCGTACCCGGAGCCCGCCCAGGCCTGCGGGCGATCTGCGTGACGGCTCCGCCCGCCAAGAAAATTGCCTTCCTCGGATAGGCCTCCCGCGCGGTGGCCTTCGAAGCCACGCTGACTCTCATCCCCCCAGTCACGGTAACCTTCGCCGCCGGCCCCGTACCCGCGCATCCGGCTGGCGTAGGCGCGCTCGAGGCTGCTTTCGGACTGGCGCGAGAAGCGGCCGCCGCCATAACGCTGGCCACCGGTGCGGTCGTCCTCGTGCGACCACGATTCGTATCCCCCCGGATCGCGCGCGCGGGTCGCGGCCACGCGGCCGTAGGCGCCGGTCAGGTCCTCGCCGTAACGGCCCGACGACTGGCTGCGGCCGCGCTGCCAATCGTGCTGCCCACCGCGCTGCTGACCGCTGTGCCGCTCGCCGGCAAGCCAGTCGCCCTCGCGTCCATACGGGCGGCCATAGGCCTGGCCATATCCCGCACTGGTGCCCTGCCGGCTGTCCTCTCCGTAGCGGCCTTCGCCATAACCGCGTCCCCGCTGGACGCTCTCATGGTCGCTCTCATAACTGCTGCCGTAGTGACCGCCGTAATCGCCGTGATCGCGCGGATCGTTGCGGTCGCCGTGATATCCGGCATCGAGCCAGCTGTCGTCGCGGTCGCCGAGCCCGCCCCGCGGCGGGCCGCCCTCGCTCAGTTGCCCGGGCGCCAGGCCAACCGCCCGTCGCGCCCTCGTCCAGACGTTGTCGTCGGACTCCCCCTGCCAGTCTTCCTGCGCCCAGCGTTCCGAGCGGTTGTCACTCCAGCCGTCATCGCGGTCATCGTAACCAGGCCATCCCGATTGCATGCGGCGGCCACGGGAGTCATAGTCGTTGCGCATCGTCGTCTCCTGTCATGGGTTGCGTGCGAGCGTCGGTGGCAGCTGCCCTCGCCCTGCTTCTGCCCGCACACGGCAAACAGGGCCCGCCTGCGTGTGCGGCAAGAACCGTACCGCCGGATGACCTGCACGCCGCAGCGCCTGCGCACGTTCGCGCCAGAGCCGCGGGCGCGGCCGGCCCTACATCGCTTGTAATTTTGTCAACCGGCGCGGGGAAGCGAGCTGGCCTGCGGTTTCCCCGAACTTTTTAGTTGCGCTTCGGTCACATTTTCCGGCCTCCGGACCGGTGGTCCGGTCTGCCCTCTCCCGCCAAACCACTCCATCACAATGGTGATTCGATGAAGACCTCGCTCCCTCGCCTGGCGCCGCTTCCCTCGCTGGCTCTCTCCATGCTGCTCGCCGGCCCCGCTCTGGCGGCCCCCGCTGCGCCGGCGGCCACTTCCGCGACGCCCGGCACGACCTACGGCCCGCAACTGGAAGGCTTCCGCTATCCGCACCCGGTCCAGCGCTTCGAGTTCACCTCGCAACAGCAGCCGATGTCGATGGCATTCATGGATGTGGCACCGAAGGGCAAAGCCAACGGCCGCACCGCGGTCCTGCTGCATGGGAAGAACTTCTGCGGCGCGACCTGGGAGCAGACCATCGAGACCCTGTCGTCCGCCGGCTATCGCGTCATTGCGCCAGACCAGATCGGCTTCTGCGCGTCCACCAAACCGCGCGGCTACCAGTTCAGCTTCCCGCAACTGGCTGCGAATACCCAGGCGCTGTTGCAATCGCGCGGCATTCAGCGGGCGACCGTGATCGGTCATTCGATGGGCGGCATGCTGGCGGCCCGCTTCGCGCTGCAGTACCCGAACATGGTGGAACAACTGGTGCTCGTCAACCCGATCGGGCTGGAGGATTGGCAGGCAGCAGGCGTGCCCTACGCCACCGTCGATCAACTCTATCAGGGCGAACTGAAGACCACCTTCGACAGCATCAAGGCGTACCAGCTGCGCTTCTACTACAACGGCAAATGGCGCCCCGAGTACGACCGCTGGGTGTCGATGCAGGCGGGCATGTATGCCGGCAGCGGGCGCGAAATCGTCGCATGGAACCAGGCGCAGACGGCGGAGATGTTGTTCACCCAGCCCGTCGTGCATGAATTCCCGCATATCACGGCGCCAACGCTGCTGCTGATCGGCGAGAAGGACCGGACCGCGCCGGGTGCGAACCGCGCGCCGGCGGAACTGGCCACCAGGCTCGGCAACTACCCCGTGCTGATGCGCCAGGCCGCGGCCGCGATCCCCCGAGCGAACCTGGTAGCGTTCCCGGATCTGGGGCATTCGCCGCAGGTAGAAGCACCGGAGCTGTTCCACCGCACCTTGCTGCGCGAACTGGATGGCGGCACGCGCCAGCGCTGATACGCCGCCCCGCCCTCACCCTGCACGGGAGCCCGCTGGGGCCAGGTCGGGGGCGGAAACTCGCTTCAGGACAGTCGAGCCATCCTCCCTGGTGTCGTGGGCAAAGCGGCGCAGTGCATCCCGATGGCTGGGATAAAGATGGAGCGCCGCCGGCAGCCGCGTGGCGCGGCGACAGCGCAAGCCTTCGGCCACCAGGGATACCGCCGCATCGGCGATCAGCCCGACCGCAGAGAGAACCAATGCGAGGCTCTGGCCTGCGATCAGGACCGTGACAAGGATGGCCCCCGGCATCAGCACCAACCCGACAAGCAGCTTGCCCACGGCACGGGAGATCGCCTTCCCGTTCATCCGTGGCTGCCAGGCGTGGCCCTTCAGATGCCCCTCGAGGTGTTCGTGCAGGGTGTCCAGCGCGTTGTCCAGTTGCTGGCAAGCGAGTAACAGTCTCTGGGCCGGCTCTGGTTCTCCAGCCCTTCCCTCGGCTTCCGCCTCCACCATCTTCGCATGCAGCCCAAGGACGGTTTGGGACAGCTCGGCCACCTGGCGAGCCGCGCCCTCTGCCGGGTCGCCGCGATGACATCGCGTCGAATCCGCCAGAAACCTGATCTTCGGCCACAGCGCGGCGTAGTAGGCCGCCGCAGCCGGGATGGCGATTGAATTCGCCTGCCGCTCGCAGGCGATCCGCCAGGGATTCGCGTCCCGCAGCCCATCGGCCGACGCCGTGCCGGTGGCGCGCAACTCGGCAAGCCACTGGCTGCGGGTGAGATCGCCGGGGCACTGCCCGGTGGTGCCTGATGACTGTGTTCGCATGGCTGGTCAACGAAGAGGAAGGAAAGAGTGTGGCAACGCTGGGTGGCCGGTGCTTTCGGGCCCTTCCAGGAATCGTAGGTTTGAGGCGGCCGCGGGAATGCATCTTGCGCCGATACCGCAGCGTGCCCCCTGCACGCACGACCGCGACTCCAAGGAGGAAACCATGGCTACGGAAACACAAGGCAGCACCCAGCAAGGCGGCGGTGTGCTGCGTGATGTCATGACCGCACAACCGGCCTTCGTCACGTCGGATGAGACCATCCAGCGCGCGGCGGAACTGATGGGTCAACTCGATGTGGGGGCGCTGCCGGTCTGCGACGGTCAACGGCTGATCGGGATGGTCACCGACCGCGACATCACCGTGCGTTGCACCGCATCGGGTGCCGACCCGGCCAGCACCAAGGTGAGCGAGGCGATGACCGCCGAGGTTCAGTGGTGCAATGAAGAGGATCCGATCGACAGCGTCCGCGAAAAAATGGCGTCGAGCCAGATCCGGCGCATCCCCGTCATCAACAAGGATCACCAGTTGGTCGGCATGGTGTCGCTCGGCGATCTGGCGGTGAAGACCGAGGATAGCGCCGGTGCCGGCCAGGCACTGGAGGACGTGTCGCAGCCCGCCCAGCCCGCGCAATAAGTCAACCTCGCGATGGTGGTGAATTGGGGCCGGCGAGCACGTCGGCCCCTTTCTATTCCACGGCTGGCAATTGTCGGCATCGGGCGCATTGGGAGCGAGATACGCGCGCAGTCCTCTCCCCCGGGCCCCCTCGCCCAAGCGGAGCGCGGCGCGAAACAGGGGAGCGAAACAGCGTTCGCTGTTCTCGGCACAAGGTTTGCATTTTGTCCGGCACGCGGGCCGACGCGGCCCGCCACCGAACATGGAGGTGAACCATGCCAGCGAAATCCAAAGCGCAGCAGATGGCCGCCGGCGCGGCGTTGTCGGCCAAGCGTGGTGACAAGAAGGCAAGCGAACTGAAGGGCGCGTCGAAGTCCATGGTCAAGTCGATGAGCGAGAAGGAGCTGCAGGACATGGCCTCGACCCCGCGCAAGGGCAAGCCCGACCACAAGTAGCGTGTCCCGCCCGGACAACCTGCAGTAGCACAAATGACCATCGGATGTAGATATGTCGAGCGCAACCGGCCTTCGTCATCCCGCTTCCCGGCTCCTGGCCGCCTGGCTGCTGGCGGCGCTGCCGCTTGCCTGGCATGCCGGCGAGGCGCAGGCGCAGCGTACGCAAGCCCAGGCGCAACGCGCTCCCGGAATTTCGCCGCCTGTCACCGATGCGTCCCGCCCTCCGGCCGCCACGCTGTCGACGGACGATCTGCGCTTCATCGACGAGGCCGTGCTGACCTCGGCGATGGGGATCGAAACGGCCGGCATGGTGCTGGAGGTTTCCGCGGACCCGACCCTGCTCGCCTACGCGCGCAAGGTCGCCGAGGACCACCAGGAGATGGCGGCCGAGCTGGCGAGCATCGCATCGGACAAGGGCGTGCAGCCGGAGAAGCGATTGCCGGAAGCGCCGGAGGTATCTCGGCTGCGCACGCTGAAGGGCCCGGACTTCGACCGAATGTATGTGCAGATGGTCGCGGTCGATGCCAACCGCCAGGCGGTGGCGCTGTTCGAGCGGCAGGCGGAAATCGGCAAGGACCCCGCCCTGCGCGCGTTCGCCAAGCGGTCGCTGGAGAAATTGCAGCGCCATCTGTCAATGGGCCAGTCCATGGCAACGCGAACCGTGACCTGGCGCAGTGGCATCGCCCATTATGCGGCGCGTCATCGCCCCCCGGCGCAGACCGCCTCGCCCGCGGCGGCCCCTGCCGTTCCCCAATGGAGTCAACTGGTAAACCATGAACGCTTCCCCCGACAATAGCCCCAACCAAGGCCCAGGCCATGCCGAAGGCGACCAGCCGGCCACCCCCGCCGACGAGGACCTGCTGACGCAGGCACGACAGCATGTCGCCGACGAGTTCGGCGGCGCGCCTCCAGCGGGGATCACGCTGACGATCGAGGATCGGCGGATCCGGCTGCAGGGGACCGTGCAAACGGTAAGCGTCGCGGAGCGCATCGCCAAGGCGGCAGCGATTGGCCCGGGCGTGCTCGGCGTCTACAACGACCTGCAGTCGGAGGAACCGCCGCCGGAATCGACCGCTCCGCCGCTGGCCCGCAATCCCGAGGGGAAGGGACAGCCGCTCGAGCCGCCTGAAGGGCAGATTCACCACAAGGTCTGACGGGTCGACCGGCGCACCGAAGACAAAAAAACGCCCCGGCGCAATGCCGGGGCGTGGTACTGCAGGGGTGCGGTGCGGTGCGGTGCCGCGCCGTCGTTTTTGCAGGGCAATGACGCGGGCAGCCCGGCTGTCAGGCCGCCTCACCCATCAGTTCCTCCTTGCGAGCCGCCATCTTGGTGGCCATTTCGCGCAGGTCGATGTCCTTGTCCATCACCATCTTGAAGAGTTCGTTCTCCTCTTCCTCGACGTGGTGGTTTACGTATTCCGAGAGGACAGTGAAGTTCGCCTCCAGCATGTCCGGTTCCTGGCCGGCTCGGATCGCCGCAATCAGGTCCTTCGCCACCTGGTGCTCGACCTTGGCCTCGTTCAACATGTTGTCGATCTTGTCATTCACGCCGCGCAGGCCGGGATAGAAAATCTCCTCCTCGATCTGCGTGTGAACGGTCAGCTCCTGACACGTCTGCTGCGCGATCTGTTCCTTTTCGGACTGCTCCTTGGCGCTCTCAAAGGCCTTGAACAGCTTCTTGACATTGCGGTGATCGTCCAGCAGCAGGCCGATTGCGGCACGCTGCGCGGTAGGGATATTGGATTTGTTCATAGCGTTTCTCCAGTTTGTGGGGAAGAGATGGCTGCCGGTCGTACACCGCGCCGGCATGTCGTTCTGGTATTGCGGTGCTGCCTTCAGGTGGTTTTCGTTGCGCGGTGGGCAGGCCGTCGCGTCAGCGCTGCCCACCGGTCAAGGCATCAGCGGGCATCAGCGGCCGGCGCCGGCCTGGTCCTGCTTGACCTTGATGCGGTTCTCGATATCGGTGACGCCCGGGCACTGGTCCGCGCATTCCTCGATCCGGCGCCGCTCTTCCCGGCTGCCGACCGTACCCTCGAGCACCACGTGCCCGTTGTGCACGTCGACGGACACTTCGCTGACGTCCAGCCCGTCGCGCCACAGGCGTTCGCAAACCCGGTCCTGAATGCGCTCGTCGGAATAGAAGGCGCGCTGGCCGCCGCTGCCCTGCTGCTGGCGCGAGGCGTCACCCTGGCGCTGGAAGCTCGGGTCTTCATTGCGAAAGCCGCCGTAGCTGCTTTGGCCCGGGTCCGCGCTGCGGCTCTGCACTTCGTCGCCCGAGCGGTCGGTACGGGTGCCGGGCGCCGCGAAGGGAGCGCCAGTCGCACTGCGTTGCCGGCCGCTGTCCGCGGATGGATGATTCGGCTGCGCCATGATGGATTCTCCTTTTTGCGTGGGGTGCCGGTCCTGGCGGGCGGGGTCGCCCTCGCCCGCCGCGACTGCGGCACGCTTCGTTGAGGAAGGCGTGGTGCCGTCCCTCTTTGCAATATCCATACCCCGATTCTGGACGGCCGGACAGGCGACTTCTATAGGCGGTGCTCTCCCGCTGCTGACCGGCGAGTTCCTACAACCGATGGCATGGAAGCTGCTGTCAGCAGCGGCAATCCTTCAACACGAGTCATCCCATGCAGACGACAAAGGAAGCCGCTCAATTTCTGCTGCGTCACGGCCTGCAACTGGCGACGGCGGAGTCCTGCACCGCCGGCCTGATCGCCGCGCGTATCGCCGACATCCCGGGCTGTGGCGACGGCTTGCGCTGTGCCGTGGTCGCCTATGCGCCGTCGATCAAGGAGGGTGTGCTGGGCGTGCCCCGCGAGACGATCAAACGATACGGATTGACCAGCGAAGAGGTGTCGCTGGCGATGGCGCGCGGCGTCATGCGGATCGCGCAGGCCAACCTCGCCATCGGCAACACCGGGCTTGCCGACGGTCGCGGCGACGACAAGACGCCCGCGGGCACGCAGTGTTTCGCCTGGATCTTCCGCCGCGCGGGCGGGGAAACCTTCGAATTCACCGAGACGGTCCGCTTTCATGGCGATCGCAACAGTGTGCGCGAATCCGCTGCCGAGTTCGCGCTCGGGCGTATCGCGCACTACTATGAAAAGAGCTTGCGACACGCTGCCGCATGACGGGGGAGGACGGCCCCGCGCCTGCACAGCCGTGTAAAAGTCGCGCAGCGCCGCGTCCCATTGCCAGGCCTTGACAGGGACCGGCAGGGCGGAAGGCAACGCTCCCTTGCCTTTCTCCACGCTGGCACAGTTGCTGCATCGATGAAACAAACCAGTCACGCGGAGAATCCAGAGATGGCCACGGAGTCCAAGCCCGAATCGCAAACGAGTCCCACCGGTACGAATTCCGGCACGCCAGGCCAGGGCAATGAGCCGAACGGCACTTCCCAAAACGACAAGCAACGCAGTGCCGATCCCGCGCGGGGGCGCGACCTTCCCGATGAAAACGGCGAGCCGCCCTCGGTGCGCAAGCCAGGCGATCCGGATGCGAGCGAACCACCGGTCGAGAATTTTTGATTTCCCGAAGGGGCTGCGTTGGCGGCCCCTTCGTTTCTGTCGCCCCGGTGCTTCGAGGCCGGGCGCGATTGCCAGCCGGCTTGCCGGCTCAGCCTCACGCAGAAATGCCTCCGCTTCCCTCGACACCGTCCTCCTACCGGGCCCCACCCGCTCCTGCTGTCCGGCGCTCGCCCGAGCCGGATGAAATCGCCGACGTTGCCGCGCAGCTGGCGGCGCTGGTCGACATGGCCGCGCTGTGCGGCCAGGCGCTGGAAGCGGCGTCGGTCAGCGCCGCGGATCCGCAGCTGCGGGCCATGCTGCTGCACCGGGCGGCATTGCAGCACCATGCCAGCGCCGATCTGTCGAACCGCATGCGCCTGATGCTCGAGCTGTCGGCGCGCACAGCGCCAGCGTCGCACGGCACGAGCCGCCCCACCCAACCGCCCGCGGCAGTGCGGGACCGCGCCGGGGACACGCCGATCCAGCTGGCGGCCCGACGCGCTTCCCGCGCCGCGACGACCTGCGGCACCATCCTGCGCTCGGAACTGGGCGACTCCTCGATCCGGCCCTTGCTGATGCGTTATTACCATGAAGTCGCCGAATTGCTGCGCGTGCTGGAACAGCTTGTGCGCGACCAGCAACCGGCGAACCGCCGCATCGGCAACCGCCAATATGGTTCGACAGGGCACGCCGCGCGCGGCGGCTAGCCTGCTGCCGTGCGGTCAATCGGGAATTGGCAGATGACACCTACCCAAGACAACTCCCTTCCTCCTACCGATCAGGATGCCGTGGCGGCGCAGGATCCCATCGCTCGCTCCCCCTGGGCGCGGCTGCTCGATGCGCTGGCGCTGACGCTGCTGGTGGTAGCGGCGGTCCATGAAGCGTTGATCTGGCTGGGGTCGCCGGGCTGGCTGCCGCGCCTGCCCCAGTCGGGCGGCAGCGACAGCGGCGTGCTGGTAGGCATCGTGTTCGCGCTGGCAGCCATCTACGGCATCTATCTCGTCGTGCGCAGCTGGCGGCGAGTCGGCTAGCGCCGCGGTCGCCGCAGCGGTGTCGGCGAGGTGGTGTCGCCGAGGTGGTGTGGGTCCGGCCCCGCTGCCGTTCAGGGTCTGCCGGGTTGCGGCCCGGTCCTGCCCTTGCGGCCCGGCTCGAGGGCTTCGTCACTGCGCGCCTCCTGCCGGCGGCGCCGTTGCCGCCAGCGCCAGCAGCGCACGAATTCCTCCACGAATGGCAGTACGCCAAAGGCGATCATCGCGGCCAGCAGCAGCCCGCGGGTGGCACCGCTAGGACCGTCCGTCTTCCAGCGCAAGCCCATGTCGGCAGCGCCGGCATCGGCCATCGCCAGGAACGCCTGCGGGTGCGACACGGCGACCAGAAAGAAGGCGGTCGCCGGCAACACTTCCAGCAGCCCGTGCATGTGCTGCTCGGTCGGACCGATCCGGCGCTTGCCAAAGGTGTAATGCACGTCCCACCAGGCCGTGAGGGCATGCAACACCAGCGCCGCCAGCATCAGCCAGAGCACCAGGGTGCTGATCTCGAAGAACAGCGCGAGCAGGATCGGCACCCCGACCTCGACCAGCATCAGCAGGTGCAGCCATGACTCGTTGACACCCACCGTCTGCTCGATGCGGTCGCGCCGATGGCAGGCCCAGTCACCCAGTCCGGCAAGCAGCCAGACCGGGATCAGCACGTAGAGCAGGATCAGTTGAACCGCCTCTGGCATGGCGACGGCAGCATCAGCGCAGACGGCCGCGCCGCATCGTCAACGCGGCGGCGATGCCGAGCGAGGCACCGATCAGCATCGCGCCGGTCGCCACCGGGTGGCGGGTACTGGCGCTATAGGCGCAGGCCTTGACGACGTGCGGCCGCCCCTGCCGGTCCACCAGGTCGTTGGTGGCGTTGTACAGCGCGTTGTTCTCCAGCGGCCCGGCCGGCTGATTGGTGCGCTGCGCGCGGCCCAGGAAGCGGCGCATCACGCGGTCGTACACGCCAGGCATGTGGTAAGCCATCGACGACATCGCCTTGGAAGCGGCACCGACGAACATGTCGCGGCGCGGATGCTCGGCGGCATACAGGATGGCTTCGGCGGCCAGCTCGGGATCGTAGACCGGCGGTGGCAGGTCCGGCTCGACCTCCAGATAGTTCTTCGCATGCGCGGCGAACGGAGTATCCAGCGCCGCCGGCTTGATCAGCGTGACCGAAATGGGCGCGCGCTCCTGCTCCAGTTCGAGCCGCAGCGAATCGGTGAAGCCCTTCACCGCGTGCTTGGAGGCGGCATAGGCGCTTTGCAGCGGCAGCGGCACGTCCGACGCTTCGCTGCCGATGTTGATGATCGCGCCGCCGCGTTCGCGCAGGTGGGCGGCCGCGACCAGCGAGCCGTGCACCGTGCCCCAGTAATTGGTGTCGAACAGCTTGCGCTGGTCTTCGACCGGCACTTCACTGTGGCGCCCGTAGACCGTAACGCCCGCATTGTTCACCCAGGTGTCGAAGCCGCCGAAGCGCTCGATGGCCGCCTGCGCCAACGCCTTCACCTCGTCCAGATTGCCCACGTCGGCGGCAACGGTGATGACTTCCGCCCCGCTCTCGCGCAGTTCCTCGGCCAGGCGGTGCAGGACCTCGGCGCTGCGCGCGGCAAGTACCAGCTTTGCGCCGCGCTGCGCCGCCCGCCGTGCCGTCAGCAGGCCGACACCGCTCGTTGCGCCGGTGATCACCATGACTTGCGAATCCAGTTTCTTCAATGTCGATTTCATCTTGCGCTCCCGGGCCCGCGTCAGTTGTAGCGCGCACCGCCGGCGACGGCGCGCGGCCGCCAGCCTTCGGGCCCTGGCAGCGGCGGCGTGCAGGGCGTCGCAAAGACCATGCCGCCAATGCGCCCCCGACGCGGCGCCGGTCCCCCAATTACAAAACGGTGCAATTTCGCCATCGTCGCTATCGCCGTGGGCGCCGCCGGAGAGGAAATTTTTTTCCTGCGGAAGGGAACCAAGGGAGAAGCGTTATAACGCTTCTCCTCTTCAACAGCCTGAGAAGACGCTTGCTGGCATGCAAGCTGCAACCTTCCCGGTTTTACAAGCGAGTCGACCGCGGCAACGTGGCCGCGGCGCGTACAACCGGGAGCCAAACCATGCGCAGGATCGCGTTGATCAGTGAACACGCCTCCCCACTGGCCGGACCAGGCAGTGTAGACAGTGGCGGGCAGAACATTTATGTAGCGCAACTCGCCCGGCATCTTGGCAAGCGAGGGTATCCGGTCGACGTGTTCACTCGACGTGACAAAGGGCTGCTGCCCGACACGGTGGCGATGGCGCCCAACGTCCGCGTGGTCCACGTTCCCGCCGGCCCCGCCGTGCATGTGCCGAAGGAACAGCTGCTTCCCTATATGAATGCGTTCGGCGACTACATGACCCAGTTCATGGCCAACGAGCGCGCCGGCTATATGGTGATGCATGCCAACTTCTTCATGTCGGGCCTGGCCGCGCTGCGTGCGAAGCAATCGCTGGGCATCCCGCTGGTCACCACCTTTCATGCGCTAGGCAAAGTGCGGCGCCTGCACCAGGGCACCGCGGACGGCTTTCCCGACAGCCGCTTCGCCATCGAGGAGCAGCTGGTGCGCGAATCGGACTGCATCGTGGCCGAATGCCCGCAGGATCGGCACGACCTGATCCGGCTCTACGACGCCAATCCGTCCTCGATCGAGACCGTCCCGTGCGGGTTCGACGGCGACGAGTTCACCCCTGTTCCTCGCGCGGAAGCGCGCAGGGCGCTGGGATGGGTGCCGGGGGAGTTCTCGGTGCTGCAACTGGGCCGGATGGTGCCGCGCAAGGGCATCGACAACGTCGTGCGGGCAATCGGCGAACTGCGGCGCGCCTACGGCATCCGCGCCCGCCTCTATATCGTGGGCGGCAATTCCGATCAGCCCAGCCCGGCGGCGACGCCCGAGATCGGCCGGCTGCAGAAGATCGCGGCCGAGGAAGGCGTCAGCGACCTGGTCACCTTCGTCGGCCGCCGCGGCCGCGACCAGCTGCGCCTGTTCTACAGTGCCGCCAACGTCTTCGTCACCACGCCGTGGTACGAGCCGTTCGGCATCACGCCGGTCGAAGCGATGGCCTGCGGCGTGCCCGTGGTGGGAGCATCGGTCGGCGGCATCCGCAGCACCGTGCTGAACGGGCGCACCGGCTACCTGGTGCCGCCGCGCGACCCGGCAGCCCTCGCGGCACGGCTGGCACGCCTGGCCTGCGATCCGATCCTGGCCGAGCGGATGGGCGCGGCCGGACGGCGCCGCGCCGACACCCACTTCACCTGGGCCGGTGTCGCGGCGCGGATGGAAAGCGTCTATAGCCGGGTGGCGAACGTGCCGGCGACGGAAACGGTGCAGCAGGCGCCGGTTGCCGCGCAAGTCGCGGCCTGAGCGCGGGAGGATCACGATGAAGGAAGCTCACCGTCGCCGGGTGCTCGTCACCGGGGGAGCCGGCTTTCTCGGCTCGCATCTGTGCGACCGGCTGGTGCAGGCCGGCCACGACGTGCTCTGCGTCGACAACTTCTATACCGGCAGCAAGGACAACATCGCCCATCTGCTGCGCGAGCCCAACTTCGAGCTGATGCGGCATGACGTCACCTTCCCGCTGTATGTGGAGGTGGACCAGATCTACAACCTGGCGTGCCCCGCTTCGCCCGTGCACTACCAGAGCGATCCGGTGCAGACCACCAAGACCAGCGTGCACGGCGCGATCAACATGCTGGGCCTGGCCAAGCGCGTCAAGGCGCGCATCCTGCAGGCGTCCACCAGCGAGGTCTATGGCGATCCGGCCTGCCATCCGCAGCAGGAGTCCTACTGGGGCCACGTCAATCCGATCGGCCTGCGCTCCTGCTACGACGAGGGCAAGCGCTGCGCCGAGACGCTGTTCATGGACTATCACCGGCAGCATCGGGTCGACGTGCGTATCGCCCGCATCTTCAATACCTATGGGCCGCGCATGCATCCGGCCGATGGACGGGTCGTCTCCAACTTCATCACGCAGGCCCTGTCGGGGCAGCCGCTGACGGTCTACGGCGACGGCTCGCAGACCCGCTCGTTCTGCTATGTGGACGACCTGATCGACGGGTTGATCCGGCTGATGGAGGCGGAGGGCGATCACAGCATGCCGGTCAACCTGGGCAATCCCTGTGAGGTGTCGATGCTCGATATCGCCCGCAAGGTGCTGGCGGCAACCGGGTCGCGCTCACCCATCGTGATGCGTCCGCTGCCGTCCGACGATCCGCGCCAGCGCTGCCCGGACATCGCCCGCGCCGCCGAGCTGCTGCAGTGGGCGCCGACGGTGGACCTGGACGAAGGCCTGCGCCGCACCGTCGCGTACTTCGCCCAGCGGATGCGGGACGAAGGCACGGTGCCGGCGGCGGTCAACGATGCCGCCACGCCTGCTCCCACCGCAGCGAAGGCGGCCGGCTCGCGCCGGAACAGCGCCGTGGCCAGCCAGGCCGGTGCGGTGGTGGTACCGGCTGGCGTGGTGCCGGCCGCCGTGCGAGGCTGATCCAGACCATCCCCGGGAACCGGTGCGGCACTGTCGACACTGCCCGGGGAGCAGCGCATGACCGCTACCGTGACCTTCCTGATCTACCGCATCGAATGGCATCGGCGCCGTGCGACCGCGATGCGTGCGGCGCGTGGCGGCATGCCGGTGCAACGCGCGCCGTGCCGGATCTACTGGGCGGAGGATGCGTTTGGCCGGCCTCGCAGCGAGGCCTCCCCCAACGGGCCGGAGCGATGGCGCGGACCTTGCAAAAGCAACGACTTGCAGACAGATTCGGACTGACCTCATGTCTCTTTCGGTATCGGTACCCCTTGTCGTCATCTCGCCGCATCTGGACGATGCGGTGTTCAGCTGCGGCAACCTGCTTGCCGCGTGTCCGGGCTCGGTGGTCGTCACCGTGTTCGCGGGCATTCCGTCCTTCGATATGCCCGCGCCCGACTGGGACAAGGTGGCGGGTTTCGATACCGCGGCGCAGGCGATGCTCGCGCGTCGCGACGAGGACCGCGCGGCGCTGGCGGAACTCGGCGCCCGGCCGATCTGGCTCGACCTGCTCGATGCACAGTATGAATCGAAGCATACGGCCGACGAGATCGCGGCCCGCCTCGCGCCAGCGATCGCGCTGAACAACGCCTGCGCCGTGGTGGCGCCCTGCGGGCTCTATCACTCGGACCATGTGCTGGTGCACGAGGCCTGCGCAAAGCTGTGGCGCGAACGCGATCACGGCGGCCCGCCCTGGCTCTTCTACGAGGAAGCGATCTACCGGCGCAAGCCGGGCATGCTGCACCAGTTGCTGGCGCGCTGGCACGATGCCGGCATGGTTTCCACGCCCGTGGACCTAGCCATCGGCGAGCACACGGCGACCAAAGCGAGGGCCTGCAATGCCTACGCGAGCCAGCTTGCCATGTTCGACTCCGCCACCATCAGCGACCTGAGCGCGCCGGAGCGGTACTGGCAATGGGAAACGGGCAGCGGCGGCAATGCGCCGGCCGCGGCCGCCTGCACCAGCGAGGATCGCGTGTGAGCGCGAGCGGCAGCGACGGGCGGCGCCGGCACGAGCCGCGCGTCAGCGTGGTGGTCCTGACCTACAACCGCTGCAACTGGCTACGCGGCACGCTGCGGCGGCTGGTCGAACTACCCGAGCGCGTGCCGATCGCCGTGGTGGACAACGGCTCGTCCGACGGCACCGCCGACATGGTGCGTGCGGAGTTTCCCGAAGCCACGCTACTGCGCCTGCCCGACAATATCGGCGCGGCGGCGCGCAACGTCGGCGTCGATTGGGCGCGCACGCCTTACGTGGCCTTCTGCGACGACGATACCTGGTGGCACCCCGGCGCCCTGACGCTGGCGGCGGACATGCTGGACCGGCATCATGACGTCGCGTCGCTGACGGCACGGCTGATGGTGGTCCGGGAAGGCCGCGAGCCGGAAACCGATGGCATCAGCCACGTGATGGCCGACAGCCCGATTCCGTCGGCCGGCCTGCCGGGCAAGGCGATCCTTGGCCTGCTGGCCGGCGCCAGCGTGTTCCGCACCCAGGCCTACCGCAGCGCCGGCGGCTATCATCCGCGGCTGTTCATCGGCGGCGAGGAAACGCTGCTGGCATTGGACCTGTCGGCGCTGGGCTGGCGGCTGGTCTATTGTCCGGAGCTGGTGGCCTACCATCAGCCCTGCCCGGTGCGCGCCCACCGGCTGCGGCGCCGGCTGCTGGCGCGCAACGCGATCTGGTCGGCGTGGCTGCGCCTGCCGGCGTCGGCGGCACTGGCGGAAAGCCTGCGCACGCTGCCGGCGCTGATGCGCGAGGGCGGCCTCATCGGCTGCCTCGATACCGTGCGCGGCCTGCCGTGGATCCTGCGCGAGCGAGCGGTCATTCCGCCCACGGTGCAGGCGCTGCGGCGGTACCTGGGTCCGCCGCAGCCGCGCTGAGTCCCCTCAGGCCGCGAAGGTCCGCAGCGTGCGGCACCAGTCGTCGACGAAGCGCTCGATGCCGAAGCGCTCCATCGCCGTCGCGCGGGCGCGCTGGCCCCAGCGCATCGCCAGCCCCGGGTCGGCCAGCAGCTGGCGCATGACGTCGACCAGCCGTTCCGGCCGCGTGTCGACGTAGCCGTTGCACTCGTTGCGAATGACCGAGGACATCTCGGTGGTCGCCAGCCCGACGATCGGCATGCCGATCGCCATCGCCTCGACCACCGCCAGCCCCAGGCTGGTGTAGCGAATCGGATTGAAGAAGAAGCGGTAGCGTGCGCAAAACGCGGCCAGTTCCGGGTTGGGCACTTCCCCCAGGCCGCCCGCTTCCTCCGCTGCCATGCCGACCAGGTCGAGCGGCAGCTGATCGCGCATCTGCGCGAACACGTCGGCGCCCAGCCGCCGGCCGCGCCGCTGCAGGTTGTTGACCACGCAGATGCCGCGCTCGAGCTCGCCGCTGTAGCGGACATTCGGATCGACCAGCACGCCATGCTCGATCACCCGGGACGGCGTCACGCCGCTGTCCCACATCAGGGCATTGAAGGGCGTCACATGCACCAGCAGCACGTTCGGATCCTGAACCGGATGGACGGTCGCGGTGGGATGCTGTTGCGGCGGATCGTGCTCCAGGAAGATGGTGGGCAGACGCCGCTGGGTTTCCGTCAGCAGCTCCAGGCGATCGCTGTCCCAGTGCCGTTGGTGCTGGTACAGCACGCAGTCGAACTCGGTGTTCGGCACCTCGTCGTAGGGGACCTCGTGCACGTTGGCGCCCCAGGGCAGCGCGCCCACCGCGCCGGCGTAGCCCGGCGGATGTCCCGGCTTGGTGACCAGATACAGGTCATGCGGGATCTGCGACAGGTAGTACAGGTAATTGCCATGGACGTGCCATGTGAGAATGCGCAAGCGCTCAGGCATGGCTCATTTCCTCGGTGACAGGTTTCGATTGGGGCGCACTGGCCAGCGCCATCGCGGTGGTGACCACCTGCTCGACGCCGATGCCGCGCGCGCAGACGTGGCCGATGGGGCAGACCACGTGCATGCAGGGCCGGCATTCAGGATAGTCGGCGAGGACCTTGTGCAGGCTGGCATCGAGCGGCGCCCAGCGTGCGCTGTCGCTGCCGCAGGACACCACCACGCTCGGCGTGCGCATCGCCGCGGCGATGTGCGAGGCCCCGGTGTCGTTGCACAGCAGCAGCCGGGCGTGCCGCACCACCGCCGCCATGGTGCCCAGGTCGGTGCGGCCGCACAGATTGACCGCGCGCGGGCCCAGTCCCTGGCAAAGGCGCTCCGCCAGCTCCGCTTCGTCGGGCGTGCCGGTCACGACCACCTTCCAGTCCTTGGCCAGCGCGGCGGCCGCGGCGGCAAAGCGTTCGATCGGCCAGCGCCGCGACTGCATGCGGGCACCGGGGTGCACGCAGATGTAGTTGCCCGGCTGCAGGCCATGCAGATGGGCGAGCAGATGAAAGCCGGCGAGGTCGGTTGCCGATAGCGGGAAATCCAGATGCAAGCCGTCCACCGGATAGCCGAGCGCCGCCGGCAGCGCGGCGAGACGTTCCACCTCATTGCCTTCCGGCCATTCGATCAGCGTTTCGCGCGGCCGGTGCGCGGCCAGCGACGTGACGGTAGGCATGTCGCGGTACGGATCGTCCGGTGCCTCGCCCGGCCCAGCCGGCGGCATCGACGGTGCCGGGCTGCCGGCCGGGCGAAAGCCCGCCATCGCCCGCGCCCCCAGGCGCCGCACGATCCCGTTGGTCAGCTGGCCGCTGCCATGCAGCTGGATCGCCAGATCGAATTGCCGCTGTCTCGCCTCGGCGTAGAAGGCGTCCACCTGCGCATCGTTGACCGGCTGCTCGGGCATGCCGGGCGCGCCGGGGAAGGCCATATGGTCGTCGACGAGCGCGGAGAAGCGCTCGGCAAACGAGGCGGCCCACGGCAGCCCGATCAGCGTGATGGTGGCGTCGGGTTCGCCCTTGCGCAAGGCGCGCAGCGCCGGCACCGCTACCAGCATGTCGCCGAGCTGCAACGCGCGGAATACGGCGATCTGGCGCGGGCGTGCGGAGGCAACAGTCATAGGAAGCCCACCTTGAAGGCCAGGGCGCCGCGCAGGCGCCAGTACAGGGAAAGCGGCGGGATCACGATGGAGGTGGCGATCATCTCCAGTACGTGCGAAGGCGTCAGCGCCGCACCGCGCAGCCGCTTGATGCAGAACCATGCCGTCAGTCCTGCCCACACCGCCAGCGCCAGCCATGCCGTGCGGGCCTCACCGGCGATGCCGGCGACCAGCGCGACCACCAGGGCCAGCACCGCGACGTAATAATTCCAGGGCGGCACCGGACGGATGCGTTCGCGGTACCAGCGCGGGTGCTTCTTGTACAGCAGCGCGTCGAAGAACACCTTCGATTGGGCCGCGATGCTGCTGCCCCACGGGGCCGGTCGCACCGGATGCACCACCACTGCCCCATGCGCGTTGCCGATCGGCCCGACCTGCTGCAACAGGCGGAATTGCAGGTCCGAATCCTCGCGCCAGGCGCGGGTGAAGCGCTCGTCGAAGCCGCCCACCTGCACCAGCGCCGCCTTGCGCACGAAGCAATTGGCGGTGACGAACTCCGCCGTGGCCAGGCCCCCGGTGTCGCGCTGATGATCGGTCGGCCGCTGCGGCAGCGGCACCACCACCCTGCCTGTCACCGCACAACATTCCGGGGCGGTGGCCAGGGCGTGGCAGCCCTCGCGCAGCCAGTTCGGATCGGGGATGGTGTCGTCGTCGGTGAAGGCCACCACCGAGGCGCGCGCCAGCCGCCAGCCGGTATTGCGCGCCGCCGCCGGGCCCTGCGTGTCGGGCACGGGTACGTAGCGCAGCGTGCAGCGCGGCCAGCTCCGCCCCAGACGCGCGACCAGTTCTTCGATCTCCTGCTGGCAGCCGTCGTCGGCAACGATGACCTCATACGCACCGGTGCCGAACTGCTGCTCGCCCAGCGCCTGCAGGCAGCGGCGCAGCAGGTCGGGACGCCGGTACGTCGGTATTACCACGGAGACCAGCGGCTCCTCGGCACTGTCCTGCGCCACCACCTGCGGCCTTTCCATCGCCTTGTCATTGCCGGCCATCCGCAGCCTCCCGCGCCGGTTTTTCCAGCAGGAACGGTCCGATCACCAGCGCATCGAGCGGCGAGGTCCAGAAGCACTCCACCGCATCGCGCGGCGTGCAGACGATCGGCTCGCCACGCGTGTTGAACGAGGTGTTGACCAGGATAGGCACGCCGGTGCGCTGCTCGAAGGCGGCAAGCACATCGTAGTAGGCCGCGTTCTGCTCGCGCCGCACGGTCTGCACGCGCGCCGTGCCGTCGACGTGCCGCACCGCCGGGATCTTCTCCTCGCAGCCGGGCTTCACGTCGAATACGAACAGCATGAACGGCGCGCGCCAGTTGCCGGGATGTGCAGCGCTGAACCACTGCGAGGCGCGCTCCTCCATCACCACGGGCGCGACCGGGCGGAAGTCCTCGCGGTCCTTGATCTGGTTCAGCCGCTGCTGCATGGACGGATCGATCGGCGAAGCGAGGATGGAGCGGCCGCCCAGTGCACGCGGACCGAACTCCATGCGACCCTGGAACCAGCCGATGATCTTGTTCTGCGCCAGCAGCTCGGCGGTCTCGCCGGCCAGGTCGTCCAGCCTGCGGTACGGCAGCTTGGCCTCGTCGAGGAAGGCGGCGATCTCCGCCTCGCCGTACTCCGGACCGAGATAGGCATGCTCCATCGACCAGGTCCGCGCGGGCCGGCCGCGCTGCTGCCAGTCGACCCACAGGGCGGCACCGAGCGCGGTACCGGCATCGCCCGCGGCGGGCTGCACCCAGACTTCCTCGAATGCGCCCTGATCCCGCACGCGGGCGTTCATCACGCAGTTCAGCGCCACGCCGCCGGCCATCGCCAGCTTGCGCTCGCCGGTTTCCGCGGCAAGCCAGGCCGTCATGCTGAGCACGGTTTCCTCCAGCACCAGCTGCAGGGAGTGGGCGATATCGAAATGCTCGCGCTCGAAGGGCGCACCCCGCTCGCGTGCCGGTCCCAGCAGCGGCGCCAGGTCGCCCTGGGCGACGCGGTAGCCGCCCTCGCGGTCGGTCGTCACCATGCCGCGGAACACATCGGCGTAGGTCGGTTTGCCGTACGAGGCCAGCGCCATCACCTTGTACTCGTCCGACGAATGCAGGAAGCCCAGATGGCGGGTCACGCGCTCGTACAGCAGGCCGAGCGAATGGGGCAGGTCGATCTGCTTGATGCGGCGGTATTCGCGGCCGTCGAACACGCCGTAGCTGGTGGTGGCGCGTTCGCCCCGGCCGTCCATGCTCAGCACCGCGCAGCGCTCGAAGGGCGCCGCGAGGAAGGCGCTGGCCTCATGCGCGGTATGGTGCTCGATGAAGTGCCAGCGTTGCTGCAGCTCCGCCCCGGTGACGCCGGCGAAGCGGCGCGACAGGTGGTGCGGCACGCCGGACGCCAGCTGGCGCGGGGCATTGACGATATACGACAGGAACAGCGGGTCCCACGGGGAATCGGCCACTCCGGGCCGCGCGTGCTTCGACGGCTCGAGGGGCAGCGTGATGGTCTCCTCTGCGCGCCGCTCGCCCAGCAGCAGCGCCGGGTCGTAGGAATACCCGATATGGTCCACCTCGGCCAGGGTGATCCCGGCCACCGACAGGCAGTAATCGATGGCGTGGAATGGCAGCTCCCAGGTGCTGAACGGCACCGGCCGCTTGCCATGCTTGATATGGGTGAACCGTTCGTCCTCGGCCGCGGCAATCACCTCGCCATCGCGAACCAGGCATGCCGAGGTGTCGTGGTAGGCGGCATTGATTCCAAGGGTGTACATGACGGCTCCTCTTCTGTATTGGGCTTCGGGCTTCTCGATGCTTCGGGACGGGCAGAACGTCAGCTCGCCAGCACGGTGCTGGCCACACGCAGCGGTTGCGTCGAGCGGCTTGCCAATCGCGGCGCGTGCAGCGCGGGGGTAGCCGAGGGACCAGCGACCGGTTCCGCAACCGGTGCCGTGAGCTGACGCAGCAATGCAGCAGGGCCTGGTCCACCGTCGGCCGCCATGCCTTGCGGCGTTGCCGGCGGCACGGCGTCGGCATACGGCCTGGGCAGCGGTGCGGCCATGGTGCTGCCATCGGCAAGGGTCAGCGCCGGCAAGGCATCCGGTGCCGGCTGCGCCCCCGCCAGCAACGCCACGGCCGCCTCGCAGACCTGCGCGACCTCGACATCCCGCAGGCAACGATGGTGCTGCTGCGGGCAGACGCTCTTGTAGCAATAGCGGCAAGGCACGTCGGCGAAGAGGGTGCGATGCGGCACCATCCACGGCGTGTGCTGGGGGTTGGTCAGCGCATACAGATCGACCACCGGGGTACCGAGCGCGGCGGCCAGATGGACCGGGCCGCTGTTGTTCGAGATCAGCAGATCGGCGGCGTCGAGCAGGGCCCCCATCTGGCCCAGGGTCAACTCGCCCGCCACGCTGACCACCGCGGGGTGGGCGGCCGCGTCACGCACGGATTCCACCAGCGGCTGTTCGCTCTGGCCGCCGGTCAGCAGCACCAGCGCGCCCTGTTCGGTAGCCAGCTGCCGGGCGGCCTGCGCGAAACGATCCGCCGGCCACTGCCGCGATTCGGCGGTGGCGCCGGCATGCATCACCACGCAGGGCCCCTGCGCGGTGGCGCGCAGCGCGTCGATACGCCGCTGCACCGCGCGCCGGTCGTGCGGCTGCACGCGAAAGCGCATGCGCTCGTCGGCGGCGGTCGCACCGACCGTGGCGACCAGATCCAGCTGACGCTGTACCTCATGCCGGATCTGCTGCTGCGGCTCGGTCTCCGGCACCCAGTCGCTCAGCATTTGATACGGGTTTTCGCGACAATGGGCCAGCCGCAGCGGAATGCCGGCCATCGTGCAGAGCAGCGCCGCGGGCAGCGGACTCTGGCTGTAGACGGTGAAGATCACCGCCGCATCGAAGCCCTCGTCCTGCAGCCGCTGCGCCATGCTTTGCACGGTCGCGCCGCTGCCTCGCCCCAACGGCCCACGGGTGCCCTTGACCCAGGGGGCGTCCCAGGTCAGCACCGCATCCACCATCGGCAGGTGGCTCGCGACCGGCGCCGCGCCGCTGGACGTCAGCAGGGTCAGATGACGGTTGGGCCCACTGTCCTTCAGTGCCTGCATCGCGGGGGACGTCATCAGTACGTCGCCCATGTTGTCCAGCCGCACACAAAGGATCTTTCTTGCTTCACGCCATGCCGTAGTCATGTCGTCTCCATACCGCTGCGCTCGGCGGCCGGCAACGGGCCGCCGAAATGTTGAATCACGATGGCGGCTGCTTCGTCCAGGTCGCGCACGACATGATCGGGCTTGCGCAGCGGCCCCGGAACCCATTCGGTTTCGTTGCCGCAGTCGACGAGGATGGTGTGGCAGCCTGCCCGCTTGCCCGCTTCCACATCGTTGAGGATGTCGCCGATCATCCAGGACTGGCGCAGGTCGAACTGCATCAGCGCCGCCGCCTGCCGCAGCAAACCCGGCATCGGCTTGCGGCAGGCGCATTCGCGCGTGAAGCGCGGCACCGCGCCGGCCGGGTGATGCGGGCAGAAGAAAAAACCGGCCAGCCGTGCGCCCTGCTCCTCGAACATCGCGGCCAGCCGTTGCCGGACCGCCGCGAGGGCGTGCGGTCCGAAGCGTCCCAGCGCGACGCCGGGCTGGTTGGATACCACCACCAGCGGCACGCCGAGTTGTCCGAGCCGGCGCAGCGCGGCGGCGGCGCCGGGGGCGAAGCGCATTTGCGCCGGATCGACGTTGTAGGGCACGTCCTCGACAATGGTGCCGTCCTTGTCGAGCAGTACTGCCCCGGTCCGCCGACCGGGCACGATGCCGCTCACCGTGGAGTTTATGGCCACGAAGTTTCCTTCATCGGCAGCACCATCACTTCTGGAATCACCGTTTCCTCCGGCTGGCACAGCACGAAACGCACCGCGCGAGCAACGTTGGCCGGGTCCTGCAGATTCGTCTCGTCGATATCGGGGAAACGGTCGAGCAGGAACGGCGTGCGCATGCCGCCGGCGACGATGGCCGACACCTTGATGCCGTGCGGCCGCAGTTCGGCATGCAGCGCGTGCGAGAAACCGAGCAGGCCCCATTTGGTGGCGTGATAGGCCGAAGCATTCGGCCAGGCGCGCTTGGAGGCGGTCGAAGCGATGTTGACGATATGGCCGCTGCCTTGCGCCTTGAGCATCGGCACCACCGCGCGCGACATCAGATAGGGACCGTAGAGGTTGACCATCATCACGCGGTGCCAGGCTTCGGTCTCGACCTCGTCGACCGGCAGCGTGATGTCGATCGCCGCGTTGTTGACGATGCCGTCGAGGCGCCCGCTACGCTCGCGCACCTGTTCGAAGGCGGTGCGGACCGCTGCCGGGTCCGACACGTCGAACGCGATGGAATAGGCCCGTTCGCCGTTCGGGGAGAGCTTCTCGGCGCAGCCGCGGGCCAGCGACTCATCCACGTCCGCGACGACGAGACTGGCACCTGCGTCGAACAGGTTTTGGCAGATGGCGGCGCCCAGCCCGCGACCTCCTCCGGTGACGAGGAAGGTTTTCCCCTGCAGGCTGGCATCGAGCGAATCCGTCATGGCGACTCCTGTGGTTTGTTGGCAAAAACACGCAGGAGCGGTGCACGAGGCGAACGCGGGCCGTGCAGGCCCGCGCTCTTGTGAAGATGGCTCTCGTGATATTGGAGAGACGCAAGGAAGGCCTCCCTGCCAACCCTGCGCCCCTTCCGCTCCCGTAATGGCATGGCTGGGAGCGAATTACATGCCAGCACTGCGGCGCATACTTCGCCTCTGATTTCCCTGGAAACGGAGGGCCGCGCCTCGCAGATTCTTACAATCGCGCCTTGGCGTTTGTGCCGGGAGTGGTAAAAGTTTCACGGGCCCGGCAAATTAGAAGCGGCATGGGGCGTCAGGCCTGCTGGCGGCGCTTTTCCTGCGCCGTCGCGCGCAAAAGACTTGCCACCGACAGCGCGAACGCTTCGTCGAACCACGGATTCGCGCCGCTGACCGCGACGACGATGCCATCGAGTACGACCGCACCGCCCAGCAACGACTCCTCGCCGCGCAGCAGGTGCGGCGCGCGCGCCTGCACCTGGTCCGTCGACATGCCGGTGCGCCATGCCACGCGCGCCTTCTCGCGCGCATACCAGGCGTAATCGGCGTCCCAGCGCTCGCGTCCGGGGGTGGAGTACTCGAACAGGATCGCCGACTCGAAGCCGCAGTCGGCCGGGGTCAGCGCGGGGTCCATCACGACGACATGCAGAAATCCGCTCTCGCCGACGCCCTTGTCCGCGAGAGCGGCTTCGAGCATGGGCGCGGCAAGGGCAACCGCCCGCTCCGCGCTGGCACGGTCCGCGAAGCGGCTACCGGCAGCAGCGGGTCGGGTGGAAGTGGACGCGACGGAATCGCGAGGCTCCATGGAGTGTTCTCCTCTGAATCTAAGGGTGGATGGAAAGGGAAAGGGAAAAGCGAGAACGAAAACCGGACCACCGCTATGCCGGCGGCTCCTGAACGGCGGGATCGGGCACCCCGTGGCGGACCAGCGCGCGGATCGCCGCGACCAGCTCGCCGATCTGCACGGGCTTGGACAGGTGGACCTGGAAGCCGGCCATCATCGCGCGAATGCGGTCCTGCGGCTGGGCGTGGCCGGACAGCGCAATCGCGCTGAGTCGCCCTGCCAGCGGCACATGACGGTCGGATTCGAGCCGGCGCACCTTGCGCAGCACGGTGTAGCCGTCCTCGTCGTCCAGCGCGATGTCGCACAGCAGCAGCTTGGGCCAGTCGTCGGGATCGGAGCGCGACAGCAGCGCCAGCAGCTCGTCGCCGCGCGCGAACGCGGTCACGGTCGCACCGACATCGCCCAGCGCGACGGTCAGCACTTCGCGGGTGGGCTCGTCGTCGTCCAGCACCAGGATGCTCAACCCCTCCAGCGCATCCGGCGCCGGCAGCAGTTCGGGCACCTGCGAGGCGGCCACCGGCGTGGGCGCCATCACTTCGCGCACCGGCCGCAGCGGCATCGCGAGCCGGTATGCATGGGCGCGTGGATCGGCGCTCAGCTTGACGCCATGTTCGAGCAGCCATTCCTCCAGTTCGCGCACTTCGGGCAGGGCGGTCTGCCGATCGGGTGTGGCCAGGAACAAGGCGGCCTCCCCGCCTTGCCGCTCCAGCCGCAGCTCCACGCGGCCGCCCGGCTCCATGTCCTCGATGATGGTCTGGCAAAGGTCCCAGATGCCCTTCTGCACCACGCCAGGATCGCCCGTGACCCGCAGCTCGGCCTCGCCCAGCACCGTGAACAGATTGATCTGGCGCTCGGCAATCGTGTCGCGCAGGCCGTCGACCACACCGGCAACCAGCGTTTCCAGCCGGATAGGCTGCAGCGCCAGCTTCTGCTCGGTGCGCTCCAGTTCGCGCTGCTGCTGCTGCAGGCGCCACATCTGCGCATAGACGCCGTCGCGCGCCAGCAGCTCGTCGTGATTGCCCTCCTCCACCACCCGGCCGTGCTCCATCACCAGGATGTGGTCGGCATCGGCGATGGTGGACAGCCGGTGCGCGATGATCAGTGCGGTGCGCCCCTTGGCCACTTCGGACAGTTCGCGCTGGATCGCACGCTCCGAGCGGGTGTCGAGCGCCGAGGTGGCTTCGTCGAACACGACGATGGGCGGCTTCTTCAGCAGCGCGCGCGCAATGGCGACGCGCTGGCGCTCACCGCCCGAGAGGCGCACGCCCCGCTCGCCCACCTGCGTGTCGTACGTATCGGGCAGCCGGTCGATCAGCGTGTCGAGCTGGGCCGCGCGCGCCGCCTCGACGATATCGGCACGGGTCGCCCCTTCGCGGCCGTAGCCAATGTTGTAGCCGATGGTGTCGTTGAAGAGGATGGTGTCCTGCGGCACGATGCCGATCACCTCGCGCAGGCTCTGCTGCGTCACCAGCCGCAGGTCCTGCCCATCGACGCTGATCGAGCCGCTGTCGGGCAGATAGAGCCGGAACAGCAGGCGCGCCAGCGTCGACTTGCCGGAGCCGCTGCCGCCGACCACGGCCACGGTCTGGCCGGCCTTGATGCGAAAGCTGACATCCCAGAGCGTCTGCCGGCTCGGGTCATAGCTGAAATTGACGTGGTCGAAGACGATCTCGCCGCGCGTGACCGTCAGCGGACGCGCCCCCGGCGCGTCGTGGTCCTCGCCCGGAGGCCCATGGGCATCGAGCAGCGCGAACAGGCGTTCAACCTGCGTCAGCGCGTCGTTGGACTCGCGGAAGATGAAGCCCAGTGCGTTCAGCGGCAGCACCACCTGGATGATGTACGCGTTGATCAGCACCAGATCGCCGACGGTCAGCGAGCCTTCGACCACGCGCTGCGTGGCCAGCAGCATCACGGCGCCGACGCCCAGCGCGATGCAGCCGCTCTGGCCGATATGCAGCGCGGACAGCGCGTACTGGTTCTCGACCCCTGCCTCGACGCGCTGCTCCAGCAGTCCGGACAAGCGCCGCGTCTCGAAGCGCTCGCGGGCGAAGAACTTGACGGTGTCGTAGTTCAGCAGGCTGTCCACCACCTTGCTGTTGGTCTGCGCTTCCACCGCGTTGACCTTGCGCTGCACGCGGGTACGGCGCCGCGTCATCGCCACGGTGTAGCCGGCATACAGGGCGAAGGTCACCAGGATGATCAGCGCGAAGGTGCTGCCGTATGCGGCGATGATGATGATCAGCACCGAGCCGATCTCCATCAGTGTCGGCACGATGGTGAAGACCGCCACGCCCAGCAGGAAGCCGATCGCCGCCGTGCCCTTTTCCAGGTCGCGGATCACCCCGCCGGTTTCGCGCCTGGCATGGAAACGCGCGCCCAACGCGTGCAGATGTGCGAAGGTGCGCTCCATGAACGCCGCCACGGTCCGTTGCGTGACCGGGGCGAACACCACGTCGCGCAGTTCGTTGAAGGCGTTGCCCAGCAGCCGCAGCACGGCATACGCCAGCACGAGGAACACCGGCATGGTGATCGCGGTGCCAGCCATGGCCGCGGCCCCGGTCGCGACCGGGGCGACATGGTCGACCACATGCTTGAGCGCGAGCGGCACCGCGACGGCGGCCGCCTTGGCGAGGATCAGCAGGACCACCGCGGCGCCGACGCGGGCCCGGTAGCGCCAGATGGTCGCCCACAGCTCGGCGGCGATACGGCGTTTGGAGGCGGGAGGCGGATGGGAGTTGGACGTCGGCATCGGCTCTCGTGCGGGCTCGCGTCAGGAGCGGTTTTCGACGTCCGGTGCGCCCGGGGTGGTGCTTCCCGGATCGTTCAGTTCGCCCTCGCCGACGCCCGGCGGGAATTCGCCGCGGCGCATCTGGCGCGCGGTGTCCTTCGGCCCGTCCGGCTCGGGCGTCGTGGTGTTGTTGCGATTGAGCGGCACGTCGGGGGCGGGAGGATCGCCCGGCTTGCGGCGCGATTCGGCCTGCTCCCACGCTTGCCCGCGGCTCACCTCGCCCTTGCCGCCAGCGCCCTCCGGCGATCCGGCCCGGTCGCCTTGCTTGCCGCCTGCATCGGCGCCTGCATCGCCGCCCGCATTGCCGCCCGCATTGCCGCCGGACCCCGGCCCCTGCTTGTTCTGCTGCTGCCCCACGGGCTGGGCCGCCTGCCCCGGGCTGGCCGGCTGCTGTGCAGGCGCCGTGCGGGCACGCGGCTCGCCACTTGCCTGCGCGTCGGCGCGGGCGCGATCGCCGCGGCTGATGTCTCCGTCCATGCTTTCCTCCATGCTGCGGCGCACCTGCGCCTCGATTTCAGGATCGCCCTGGCTTGCTCGCCCTGCACTGCCCGCGGAGCGCTCACCGAGCCGCCCGGCCGGATCCAGCATGGAACCGGGATTGCGCCGGCCGTTCTGCGCCTCCACCGATTGGTCGATCTCGCTGCCCGGGTCCTCGTTGCCGGTGGGAACGAAGGCGGCATCGCCGACCTCGCCCCCCGGTGGGCCCGAGTCCGCAGCGCCGCCGCCAGCTGGCGAGCCGCCCTCGGCGCCGGAGGAACTCGCCTGGGTGCCGAGGCTCATCCGGGTGGGCGCGCGGGAGGCATCGAAATCGGCCCAGCGGCCGCCCTCCCAGCGCCCTTCCGTGTGTTCGATCTCCTGTGCGCCGGCCGACTGCAGCAGCGCGGCGGTGCTCTGCACGAGGCCGGGTTCGGACCGGGCGGCCAGCAACACACCGGGCAGCCGCGACGAAGCCTGCGCGCCCTGGCCGGTGCCGACGCTGAACACCGAGACATCCCATACCGAAAAGCCATGTTCGTGCAGCTGTCGGGCCGCACGCTCTGCTTCGCTGATGGACTCGAATCGTCCCGCCACGATGGTTGACATGGACAGCTCCCTGCGGCATTCGCCGCTCATCTCGATTACCGGGTCGCTGCGATGTGCAAGGATTGCGCCCGCATCGGCTCCCTGGTCAGCAAGGGCGAGCAGCCGCGCATCCGGAGAGATGCGAGAGCGTCGCTTCGGCGGCTTGCCGGATCTCCATGTCGAACTTGCAATCCGTGCAGTGCGTACAAAGGCGCACTCCCCATCTTGGCCCCGGCTTGCGCTCAATCTTCCGCGCCTTCGGCGCGGCCCGCGACCACCGGCTCGCCCTGCTCTTTTTCCTGCTGTGCACGACGCTTGACGGCATGGGTCTGCAGCGCATCGTCCAGGCCATGGGTGCGTTCGATATCGTTCTCCCGCTCGGCCAGTTCCGACAGCTGGCGGTAGAAGGCGGCCAGCCGTTTCAGATCTTCCTCGTCAAGGTCTTCGATGGCGACCAGCCGGCTGCTGGCGTGGCGATGGGAGGCCAGCAGTTCGTTCAGCTTCAGGTGCATCGCCAGCGCGTCCTTGTTCTGCGCCTGCTGGATCAGGAAGACCATCAGGAAGGTGATGATGGTAGTGGCGGTGTTGATGACCAACTGCCAGGTCTCGGAGTAGCCGAAGATCGGGCCGGTGACAGCCCAGATCAGCACCATGACGCCGGCCAGACAGAACGCCAGCGGCGAGCCCGCCCATCGCGTCGCATGTCCGGCGAACCATTCGAAGCCATGCAGAATCCGCCGTCGCGCGGACGGGGCTGCGTCTTCCTGCCCGAACAAGGCTTCGTCATGTGCCGTTGTCCGAGGATACGCGGCCTGCCGTGCGACGTCGGCGGCATCCGCGTTGATGTTGATGCTGGTGTGGCCGCTGGTGTGGCCCCCGTCTGTGGCGCCGGATGCGGCGCCGGAAGAAAAGCGGGTCATGAGCGGTGTCCTCCTGGTTGTTCGTCCGGTCCGGGTGGCGCACGAAGGCACGCTTCTTCGCACTGCAGAAGCGGATGTGCGGCAAATTTCATTCCTTGGTGCTCCCGAAGTCTGTCAAGCGGTACTGCGGCCGCCTCAGCCGCCTCGCAATTGGCAGCATTTACAAACAGGGCAAAAAGCGGCGCGCCGGGCTGCGGGTATCTCCCGCAAGGCCTTCCTGGACCAAGGCGTGCCCCGCCGCCTTCCCTTGGCGAGCGTCCGCACGAGGGCAGACCGCGCCGCTCCAGCGGTATGGTTCTTGCGCGCCCTGGTGGTCCGGGCGACGGCCCTGACGTACCGCGCGTACCGAAGCCACTGAAGCTGCGGCACTGCGGTGAAACAGGGCCGGACGCGAAGTCGGAACGCAGTTCAGACGCAAGGAGGGACAGATGGCAAACGGCAATCGAGGGCGCAATTCAGGCGGATACGGCAGCGGCGAATCGTGGCTGCGCGGAGGCGGGCGCTGGGACGACGACAGCTTCATGCGCATCGCCGAGCATGACGAATGGCGCGACGAACGCGAGGATGAACCGGGCGGCCAATGGGCCCAGGGCGGCGCCTCGCAATCCAATGCCGGGTATCCCGGCGCATCCTATGGGCGGGGCGCAGAGCGCGGCGCGCAGGGCGGCTCCTTCCGTGGCGACATGAGCCGCGGCTCGAGCGAACGCGGCGGCGGCTATGGCGGCACTGGCGGACAAGGCGGCACCCGCTTCGGCCGCGAGCATGGCGGCGGCTACGGCGGCAACCATGGCAGCAACTATGGTGGCGGCTACGGTGACGAGGACGAGTTCGAGTACCGCGCTGGCCGCAGCGGCCAGGGCCAAAGCTATGGCGGCGCCTATGGCAGCGGATATGGCAGCGGATATGGCAGCGGAGACCGCGGCCGTGACAGCGGCCGCGGCATGAGCGGCGGCATGGGTGGCGGCATGAACCGCAGCGGCATGGGCGGCCATGGCCGTCAGCAGTCGAGCGCCGGCCAGCGCCTGCGTGACGAGTGGGGAAGCAGCGGCGGCGGCGACTGGCGCAACCGCCAGGGCGGCGGCGGCTCGTCGCACGAGCAACAGTCCTCCCCGCGCTGGGGCGGCGGCGACCAGGGCGGCCAGGGCGATTACGACCCCTATGCCATGGGCGGCGAGCGCAATCCGTACAGCAGCGGCTACGCGGGCTACGACCCGAGCGGCGGCGGCGTCGAACGCTACGGCATGTACGGCGTGCGCGATACCGGCCGGGAGGATGACTGGATGTCGGGCCGCACCATGGGCAACCAGCGTCATGCCGAGCGCGGCGACTATCAATCGCGCTTCGGTTCCGGCTCGGATACCTGGCGCGAGATGCAGGATCGTGAGCGTATGCGCCAGCAGGCGGGCAGCGGCCAGGGCTACCGGCCCGAGCAGCAGTCCGGCGGCGGCGGCCGGGGCGGCTGGGAGCAGTCCGCCGGTCGCGGCAGCGGCTTCGGCGGCGGCTACTACGGCCATGAGGGCGGCGGCAGTGAATGGCCGCGGTCCGGCAGCGAGCGCGGCCAGGGCGGCGGCGGACGCGGCTATGGGCTGGAGAGCTACGAGAGCGGCATGCAGGGACGTGGGCAAGGCCAGGGCTATGGCGGCGGGCGCGAACCGGGCTACGGCCGCAGTGGCGGACAGTCCAGCCAGTTCGGCCGATCGGGCCAGTCGGGTCAATATGGCCAGTCCGGGTACGGACAGTACGGTGGCAGCAGCCAGTCGCAACAGCGGCGAGTGGGACCGAAGGGCTACCAGCGCTCCGACGAGCGGATCCGGGAGGATCTGTGCGAGCGGCTGTCCGACCTGCGCGGCGTCGATGTCAGCGATGTCAGCGTGCAGGTCAGCGGCGGAACCGTGACCCTGACTGGCACCGTGCGGCACCGGCACGAGAAGTTCTATGTCGAGGACATCGCCGAGGAAGTGTTCGGTGTGCGCGACGTGGAGAATCGCGTGCGCGTAACGCGCGATGGCGACGACAGCTCACGCATGTCGGCCAGCGATAGCGGCTCGACCTCGAGCAGTTCGCTGGGCTCGGCCTCGGACAGCGCGCTGGGCTCGACCACGGGTTCCAGCACCGGCTCGATCGGCGGCACCGGCACCGGCAGCAGCGCGGCGGTCGGCACGGGCGGACTCGGTACCGTGGGCAGCAGCGGCACGCTGGGCGGCACGTCGGGCAGCACCTCCGGCACGGCGATGCCCGGCAGCGGCACGGGCGGCACGGGCGGCAGTTCGACCGGCGGCATGCTGGGCGGCTCGCCGTCTGCGGGCGCCGGCACGTCGCAGTCGTCCTCGTCGATCTCCTCGGCTTCGGGCTCCACGCCGGATATCCGCGATGGTCTGGGTTCGACGGGCAAGCCGGGTCGCACCAGCTGACGCGAGAGCATGGCCGACGATCCGGCGCCCCTGCAGGCGATCCTGGCGAAAGGCAGCAAGCTGCGGGCGCATCTGTCGCGCCTGCGGCCGACCCAGATCACGGTCGGCATGCTGCATGTCCGGCGCAAGATGCACGCAACGCGCCGGCAGCCGCAGGATCGCCTGGACGCCTTCTTCGACAAGCGGCGCATCCATGTCGTGGTCGGTCCGCAGCATGCGCTGTACGTGATCGACCACCACCACTGGGTGCGCGCCTGGAGCGAGCTGGGCATCGACATCATTCCGGTCCTGGTGCGCAAGGACCTGAGCCATCTGAACGAGGAGGACTTCTGGCGCTACATGCTGCGCCATCACCTGGTCCATCCCTACGACGAGCACGGGCGCCGGCAACCGCTGAGCGCCCTGCCGCACGGCATCGACGGCATGCGCGACGATCCCTACCGCAGCCTGGAAGCCTTCGCTCGCATCGCAGGCGGTTATCGCAAGGTCAAGCAGGCCTACCCGGATTTCAAATGGGCCGACTTCTTCCGCCAGGAAGTGCCCGGGCCCTTCGATACCACCGAGTGCTTCGCCTACGCGCTGGCGCAGGCCGTCAAGGCGGCGCGCAGCCCGAAAGCCCGGGGCCTGCCGGGCTATATCGGCTGACGCTCGGCGACAACATCGCCAGGGAGGCGAGCGCGCTCAATCCTTCGCGCTTGCCGCAGGCAGCACCCCCAGGTCTTCCATCATCGCCTTCGCGATGGGCATGCGGTGCGCGGCCAGTTCGTCGCGCGGCAAATCCATGTTGAGCGCGAATGGATGGATGCGGCCCTCGCGCTCCACCCAGCCCACCCACCATCCCAGCGACAAGCCGTCGTCCATCGCCCAGCCCGTCTTCGCGTAGACCGAATACTGAGGGGTGGATTCCACGCGCATCATCTCGCGCACCCAACGCTGGCTGCGTTGCGACGCCGGCAGCTGCCCGGTGGCCAGCCGCGCGAGGAACCGGGTCTGCTCGACCGCTGAAATCGCCAGCGGCCCACGCAGCCAGAACTGATCGACCTGCTGGCCAAGCTGCCGGTTGCCGTAGTCGAGCCGGTCGACCCATGCCTGCATCCGCTGCATGCCGATGCGACGGGCCACGCCCTGGTACAGCGGCACGTTCGACGCGGCGATGGCCTCGCGCAGGCTCATGTCGCGCTCCCATTGCGGAAAACGCGCGCGGCCGCCGCCATAGGGCTGCACCTGCTCCGGATCGGCAACCACCCCGGTCTCGAAGGCGATCACGCTGTGCGGCACCTTGTAGGTGGAGGCCGGCACCATGCGCGTCTGCGCCCGGCGGGCGTTGACCAGCACCGGCCGGCCGCTGCTCGTGTCCAGCAGCGCGAAGCAGCCCTCGACATCGAGCTGACGGAAGTAGGCCATCAGATCGTTGCGTACCAGCGGCGTTGGCCCGGCACGGCCGCCGCTCGCGGATGCGGCGAGGCTGCTACCGGCCACCGCCGCCAGCGACATGCCGCCGGCCGCCTGCAGGAAGCGGCGGCGCGAGGGTGCCGCATCGTCTGGTGCCAAAGATGGCTTGGTCCCCTGGTCTGGAATCATTGATGTTCTCCGATTGGTGATGTCGTCGTAGGGACGCCGGGCGGTGCCCGGGTCGGTCGCGGCCCCCACTCCTCTTGAAACTGCGGCGTCCGGTGCAACGGATGCTAGTGCGCACCGCCACCCGGCGGGAGTGGGACGCAAGACTGCGCCGGCACGGCTGTCACAGCTGTCACATGGGCGAAGCGAGCCACCGTACCAGTGGCATCATTGCGGTTTCACCGATCCTCCCCGCCCTTGCCGCCTTGCCGCCATCGCCGCCCATGACCGCGTCCCTGATCGTCGAGCTGGCCTCGCCCCAGCAGGTCAATGGCACCCGGGCTGCCTTCCAGTCGGTCTGGCTGCTGGTGCGCCTCTACCATGCGGCGCGTTGCACGCCGCATCGCCCGCAGGTGCATGCGGACGACCTGCGGCTGCGCATGAGCAACGCGCGCACGCTGCGCATGGCCATCGGCCGCGCGTTCCGCGACTTCGAGCACTGGGGCCTGCCTGTGGGTTGGGGCGACGATGCCGGGCGGGACCCGCGCTTCCTCAATCTGGAAGGGCGCAGCCAGGGACCGTTCTGGCTGCCGGCGCCGGCGTGCGATCGCATCGTCTGCCAGGTGCAGGGCAAGCCGGCGAGCGAAGCCGAGGTGGTGGCCTTCCTCGGGCTGGACCGCCACGAACCGGCGGCCACGCCCTTGCCCGCGGCACAGCGGCTGAGCGCGCGCGAGGATCTCGCCTTCTGGCGGCACTTCATCGACGGCAAGCAGGCGCTGCGCGAGGGTCGGCTGCTGACGCCAGTGGCGGGCAGCGCCGGCGACCCGTCGGCGCTGTCGGCACTATCGGCATTTCGCGCCGCGCGTGCGGTTGCCGCCAACGGCTTCGAGCACGCCTTTGTCGCGCTGAACGAAGCGCTGCTGTGGCGGCGCCTGGGCGACCGCTCGCAAACCCGTCGCACCTTGCGCGCCCTGCGGCTGCGCCGCCGTCATCATGCCGTGCCCGGCAACGACTACCTCGATGCGATGGAGCAGATCGTCGCCGCCTGGTGCGTCTACGACGAACGCGACCTGCACGGGGCACTGGCTCGCCTGCATACGCTGGCCCGCACGGAACCGGGCGCGACGCTGGTACGAGTGCATCCGCATGTCCGATTCGAATGGCACAACCTTGCCGGACTGATTCACCGTTCGCTTGCGCTGTCGGCAGCCATCGCCACCGATCCCGCGTCGGCGCCCGCCGGGGAAGCGAACGCCCCCGAATTGGCGGAGCGAGCCGTCGAACATTTCGAGCAGGCCCTGGCGGCGGCCTCGGAGTCCAACGTCGCCGATGCCGCCCAGCATGTCGCCGCCAACCTCGGCATGGCCCTGTGGCTGTTCGGCCAGGCGGGCATCCGCTGGTCGGGCGCGGCGCCCGCGGGGGAAACCGGCCGCGCCATCCAGTGGATCGGCATGTCGGAATGGCTCGCACGCGGGGCCGGGCACCGCCACCCGTCGGCCTGGAATGCGATCTACCTGATGCGCATTGCGCGCGGCGACTGCCCGGCCGCCCACCGTCCCCCGCTCCAGCAATTCCGCCGTGCCCGGCCCATCGGCATCGCGGCCCTGCGCGAGCTTGCCGGTCCGTTCGCCGACGCCTTCCAGGGCGACGCCTGGCCCGCGTCCTGGCACCAGGTCGCGGCGTCGCGGCTGGCGCAATCCGAGCGCGGCGAGCGCAAGTTTCCCTTGCTGCAGCAAACCAGCCTGCTGTTCGAACTGGCGTGGTACGCCGCCCATGCCGGACAGGTCGAGCGCGCGGCGCAGGCACTGGCGCGGCTGCGCGCCGACCTGCGCCAGCTTCCCGTCAGCGACCGGCACTACTTCGGCAAAGCGCTGCTGGACAGTCTGCCGGCCGAGGTCCATGCGCTGGCCGAGGCAGTCGTCGGCGGTTGACGCCCCGATGCGCGTCAGTTGACGCCACTCGCGAGGCGGCGGCGCGGCGCGCGCGCAACAGGTGACGGCGCGGGCATTGACCCCCGAATGCGAATCATTTACATTTAGCGGCCTATTTGCTGCCTTCCGATCGGGCAGCAACCCGGACAGTCGATGCCGGTTCCAGCGCCACACGCGCGTGGACCGCGAACGCCAGCCGCAACACGCCGCGGCAGCGCGCATCGCAATACGTCAAGGGATATCGGATCGGTTCCCACTTCGCCGTTCCCATTCGGAATTGACATAGCCAGCCAGGCCAGCCCCCAGGGCCGCGCCTTGCCGGAGGCCGTCCTTTTGCCGGGAGGACGGCTGCCGCCTGCCTCGGCAAGACCAAACCGGCCCATGGAAAGCAGGAGAAGCTTTATGCAACAGAAGGTCCTGGCGACAGCCGTTCGCTTGCTGGTATCGGGCGCCGCGGGCGCTGGCCTCGCCATCGCTGCCGTGCCGTCCATTGCGCTGGCGCAGACCGCCCCGGCCGGCGGTCAGGCCCCGGAGGCGGGCGGCAACGCCAATCTGCTGCCGGCCGTGACGGTGACGGCCGACGTTCCGGAGAACACCAACGCGGCGAGCACCGGCATCGCCCGCATGCCGGACACGATCAAGGAAACGCCCAAGGTCGTCAATGTCATTCCCCAGGAACTGATCGAGCAGCAGCGCGCCACCTCGCTGGAGCAGGTGCTGAAGAACGTGCCGGGCATCACCGTGTCCACCGGCGAAGGCAACGGCGGCCAGAACGGCGACCAGTTCCGCATCCGCGGCCTCTCGGCCAAGGGCGACATCTACGTCGACGGTCTGCGCGACTTTGGCGCCTATCGCCGCGACGCCTTCAATACGGAGAGCGTGCAGGTCATCAAGGGACCGGCCGGTGATCTGTTCGGCGTCGGCAACGTGGGCGGCCTGATCAACCAGACCACCAAGCGCGCGCACCGCGGCACCACCACCAGCATCGACCAGAGCGCGGGCTCGGGGCCGACCTACCGCACCACCGTCGACAGCAATATCCAGCTGAACGACACCTCTGCGCTGCGCATCAACGGCATGTTCCAGGACGGCAACACGCCCGACCGCGATCACGTCAAGGACGACCGCCGCGGCTTCGCGCTGGACTTCGGCACGGGCCTGGGCACCGCCACCGAATGGCACCTGAACTACTCCTACCTGCATAACCGCGGCGTGCCCGACATGGGCGTGCCGATGGCCGTGGGCGGCGACGGCTACTCGCGCCCGATCACCGAATACGGCGTGCCGGGCATTTCGTCGTCGACCTCCTACGTCCGCAACACCGACCGCGACCGCTCCGACACGCACATGGTGACCTCCGGCTTCCAGCACAAGCTGGACAACGGCTTCACCATCAACAACGACACGCGTTTCACTGTCTACGACCGCGATTTTTCCGCGACCAATCCGGCTGGTGTCAGCAACGCCGACCTGCAGCGCCTGCTGGCGGGACAAAACGTCGCGCTCAGCTATGGCGCAGGCGGCGGCATGGCCTATCGCCAGCGCGGCTGGGCTGTGCAGAACGTGCTGAGCCTGAAGGGCGAGTTCCACACCGGCAGCTTCCGCCATCGCGGCATCATCGGGCTGGACATGAACCATCAGCGCGACGACCGCGACCAGGGTGCGTGGACGGGGCGTGTCAACAACCAGACCGTGGTCAACCCGTCGTACCAGATGGCGCCCGGCGCGTTCGCCACCTACGGCGCGACCACCCGCAATGCCAACGCGACCAACGTCGGCATCTTCGCCAACGACCGCGTCTGGCTGAACGACCAGTTCTCGGTGCTCGGCAGCCTGCGCTGGGATTACTTCCGCAGCGAATACTCCACCAATACGTTCGGCGGCGAGGCCGATTCGCGCAAGCTCAGCCCCTCGGTCAGCGCGATCTGGGAGCCGACGCAGAACAGCATGTTCTACACCTCGTTCTCGCGCACCTACCGCCCGATCGGTACGGACATCGCACTGGCCGTCGGCGGCGTGCAGACTGAAACGCCACGCGCGGGCAGCGAGCCGGAGCGCTCCGACACCGTCGAAGTCGGCGCCAAGCTCGACCTGCTCGACAAGCGCCTTGGCCTGACCGGTGCGATCTTCCAGACCGAAAAGGACAACGCCTACACCGTCGATCCGGTCTCGGGCGAGATCGCCAACGGCTTCTCCGACAGCGGCGAAGGCCGCAAGATCCGCGGCGTCGAACTGGGCCTGAACGGCCGTATCACGCCGAACTGGGCGGTCAACCTGGGCTATGCCTATCTGGACGGCGAGATCACCTACTCGAGCAATCCTCTGAACATCGGTAGGCAGGCGCCGGGCGTCGCGCGTCATAACTTGACGCTGTGGACTAGCTATGACGTTCCCAAGACGCTGATCCCATTGCCTGGACGACTTACTTTTGGCGGCGGCCTGCAATATGCGACCGGATACCTAAACTACACCTCCCCCACCCCACCGCAGGTACCGGAGACGGCCAAGATGCCGGACAACTTCTCGATGGACGCGATGATCGCGTACCAGCAGGGCAAGTACCGCATCTCGCTGAACGGCTACAACCTGACCGACCACCTGAACTACGTGTCGTCGTTCAATAACAGCCGCGCAGTACCGGGCGCACGCCGCACGTTCATCTTGAATGTGGGGATGACGTTCTAAGGTCCTTGGCGTAGCGGTCAAGCTCCCCTCGCCCGCTCGCGGGAGAGGGGCTGGGGGAGAGGGCAAGCAGCGCTTGCACACCAATCCGCGTCCTACCCTCTCCCGATGCGGTACATTGGCACCCGTACCGTATCGCGCCAAGAGAGACAGAAGTCATGCTGGTCCAGATTCCCGACGTCCTGACTGCCGAGGAAGTCCGCCACTGCCGCCAGGTGCTGGAACGCAGCCAGTGGGTGGACGGGCGTGTCACCGCCGGCGATCTCGCGGCCAAATCCAAGCACAACCTGCAGATCCCCGTCGACAGCCCCGAAGCGGAGCAACTGGGCGACCTGATCCTGCACGCGCTCGGCCGCAACCCGACCTACAACACCGCCGCCCTGCCCTTTCGCGTGCTGCCGCCGATGTTCAACCGGTACGACACCGGCATGACCTTCGGCACCCATGTGGACAACGCCATCCGCACCGTGCCGGGAACCGGCGGCATGCGCATGCGCGCCGACGTATCCAGCACCATCTTCCTGTCCGACCCCGACGAGTACGACGGCGGTGAACTGGTGGTGCAGGATTCCTACGGCAGCCACTCGATCAAGCTGCCGGCCGGCCATATGGTGGTCTATCCCGCCTCGTCGCTGCATCGCGTCATGCCGATCACGCGCGGCAGCCGCTGGGCCTCGTTCTTCTGGGCGCAGTCGCTCGTCAAGGACGACGGCATGCGCACCATGCTCTACGAGCTGGACCTCGCCATCATGGAAACGCGGCGGCAACTGAGCGACAACAATGCCGCGGTGCTCGCGCTGGTCAACCACTATCACAACCTGCTGCGGCGCGTCGCCGAGCTGTAACGCATGCGCGTCCCCCCGGATACCGTCTCCCTGGCCGACTACGAGCGGCACTTCCATGCGCGCATCGAGCCCGGCATTCGCGCCTATATCGCCGGCGCGGCAGCCGACGGCATCACGCAGCAGGCCAATCGCGACGCGTTCGACCGGCTGCGCCTGCTGCCGCGCGCGCTTGCCGACCTGCGCGGCGCCACCGCGCACACCACGCTGCTTGGGCAATCGCTGGACTATCCGCTGCTGATCGGACCCACCGCCTTTCACAAGCTGGTCGATGCCGACGGCGAACTGGCGACCGCGCAGGCCGCCGCGCTCACGCGCACCGGCATGGTGGTCAGCGCCCAGGCCAGCGTTCCCCTCGAAGCGATCGCAGCGTCGTCGCCATCGCCACTGTGGTTGCAGCTCTATCTGCAGCCCGCCCGCGACGACACGCTGACACTGGTGCGCCGCGCCGAGAACGCCGGCTATCAGGCGCTGATGGTCACCATCGACGCGGTCGTCAGCGGCGTGCGCAACATCGAGCAGCGCGCGGGCTTTCGCTTGCCCGACGGCGTTGCCGCCGTCAATCTGCAAGGCTTCCGGCCCAACGCGCCCGTGGTCGCCCGTGCTGGCAGCCCCGTATTCCAGGGCATGCTGGCCAACGCCCCGACCTGGGACGATATCGCCTGGCTGTGCCGGCAGACCACGTTGCCGGTCCTCGTCAAGGGCCTCCTCAACCCGGCGGATGTCCCGCGCGCGCTCGACGCCGGTGTGGCCGGCATCGTCGTCTCCAACCATGGCGGCAGGACGCTGGACACCGTGCCCGCCACCATCGACGTGCTCCAAACTATCGCCAACGCAGTTGCCGGCCGCGTGCCGCTGCTGCTCGATGGCGGCATCCGGCGCGGCACCGATATCGTCAAGGCGCTGGCACTCGGCGCCAACGCGGTGATGATCGGCCAGCCCGTGCTGCATGCCCTCGCAGTCGGCGGTCTGGCAGGCGTCGCGCATATGCTGACCATCCTGCAGACCGAACTCGAAATCGCCATGGCGCTGACCGGGGCGCCGACCGTCGAGGCAATCGACGCTTCGCTGCTCTGGAATCCCGGCGGACCCGGCACGGGCCTGTAACGCCGACTCTCGTCAGTCCTGACGCGCCACCGGCGGCGTGACAATCGGGAAGGCGCTGTCGAAGGTGTCCAGCAGCCCGAACAGCGTGCGCAACGCGCCGGCATCGCCCTGCACCGACACCGCCCCCGCCTTCACCGCTTCCGGCAACGTCTGCTCCTTCAGCACGATGCGGTCCAGCGTCGCCTTGTTCAGCGTCACGGTCGCCGTCGGCTTCGCGTGTTGTCCGTCCAGCCACGTCAGCGCGCCATTGCGCAGCGTCATCGCGTACTTCGCGCCGGACTCGCGGAAATTCCAGTTCAACTGCATCGCCGTCGTCCCCGCCCGCTCCGCGTTCAGCCGCACCGCCAGGTAATCGAAGAAATGCGGCACCGTCAGGGCCCGAACCATATCGGGCGAAGCCGTGCCCCTGCCCTTCGGCGGCACACCGTGGCGCAGCTCGCGCGCCCCGGTCAGATAGGCGTTGCGCCAGGTCGCGTTCTCGCTCTGGTAGCCCAGTTGCTCCAGCGCGTCCGCCTGCAGCGCCCTGGCCCGCGCGTTGCCCGGATCGGCGAACACCAGCGCGTTGCCGATCTGCACCACCCAACGATAGTCGCCCTTCGCGTACGCGTCCTGCAGGCGCGCCAGCACCGGCTCCGGACCGCCCATCCACTCGATCGTGCGGCGCGCGGTCTCCACCGGCGGCAACGGATTCAGATTGGCCGGATTGCCGTCATAGAACCCCAGATAGCGCTGATAGACCGCGCGCACGTTGTGGCTCACCGAGCCGTAGTAATCGCGCGTGTGCCACTTGCGCGCCAGCGGCGCCGGCAAGCTGCGCAAGGTCGCTGAGATATCGTTGGGCGTCAGACCGTGGTTGATCAGCCGCACCGACTGGTCATGAATCCACGCGTACATGTCGCGCTGATCCGCGAGAAACTCCACGATGCGCTCGCGCCCCCACGTCGGCCAGTGGTGCTGCGCCAGCAGGACATCGGTGCGCTCGCCATAGCGCTGCAACGACTGCGCGATGTAGTGCGACCACGCCTTCGGATCGCGCACCTGCGCGCCGCGGATCGTCAGGATGTTGTGCTGCGTGCGGACCGTGTTCTCCGCCATGCAGAGCACGCGCGTGGCCGGGAAATACAGGTTCATCTCCGCCGGCGCTTCCGTGCCCGGCGTCAGCTGGAACTCGATCTCCACGCCGTCGATGCGCCGCGTCTCCACCGGCTTGTCGATCGTCTCCGTCGGCGGCAGCAGCGTGATCGTGCCGCGCGAGGTCGCCTTGCCCAGGCCCGCATCCACCTGCCCCGTCGCATCGCGTGGCAACGCCGTGCCGTACATGTATTGCGCGCGGCGGCTCATCGCGTTGCCTGCCACCACGTTCTCGCTGACCGCTTCCTCCTCAAAGCCCGCCGGCGCAAGGATCGCCACCTTCCCCGCCCGCACCGCCGCCTCGCTGACCACCCCGCGCGCCCCGCCGAAGTGGTCCACATGGCTGTGCGTGTAGATCAGCGCCACCACCGGCCGGCGCGGGCGGTGCTGGTAGTACAGCTCCAGCGCCGCCCGCGCCGTCTCCGCGCTCAGCAGCGGGTCGATCACGATCACACCCGTATCGCCCTCGACGATGGTCATGTTCGACAGATCGGCGCCGCGCACCTGATAGATCTTGTCGGCAACCTGGAACAGGCCCGCTTCGTTGTTCAATTGGGCGAGGCGCCACAGGCTGGGGTTGACCGTCTCGGGCGCGGCCTTGTCCGTCGTGAAGCGGTAGGCGTTGAAGTCCCAGGCCACCCCACCCCCATCGCGGGCAATCGTTGCCTGCGGGAAACGGGCGATCAGCCCCTTGCGCGCAGCCTCCGCGTCGTCGGTCTCGTCGAACGGCAGCTTGTCCAGCCAAGCGCGATTCGATTGGGCAGTCTGGGGCGTAGCAGGCTTGCCGGCCGGTTCACCGGGCGCGGCCCAGGCAGGGGTGACGAGCGTGGCGACAAGCGTGGCGACGAGGGTCGGCGGCAGGAACGGCAGGGAACGCGGCATGACGGAGGTCCGATCGGTAGAGCGAACGCCTATTGAACCCCAGCGCCTCCTATAATCCAATTGCAAATTTCTCACGTATTCCATGCGCCTCGCGCATATGCCGATGAACCTCAAACGCCTGACCCACCTGCTTGCTGTCGAAGAGACCGGATCGCTCGCCGCAGCGGCACGCCGCGTCCACCTGAGCCAGCCCGCGCTGACCCGCAGCATCCAGGCACTGGAAGCCGAAGCCGGCATGACCCTGTGCGACCGTGGCGCCCGTGGTGTGACCTTGACCGCAGCGGGCATCATGGTGGCGCAACGCGCGCGGCGAATCCTGCTGGAGACACGCTCCCTGGAGCGGGATCTGATGCTGATGCGCGAGAGCCAGCTTGGCAGCGTGCGGTTGGGGTTAGGCGCGCTGCCCGGAGCAATCCTGCTGCCCGACCTGCTGGTGTCGATGCGGCGCGACTGGCCGGGCATCGCGGTAGCGGCACAAGTTGGCGACCCGGCCACCCTGCTGCAAGCGCTGTCGGCCGAAACGCTCGACTTCGTCGTCGTCGAGCAGCGCACCGTGCCGGCGTCCGAGGAGCTTGATACCATCCGGCTACCCGACCAACCGGCCGGCTGGTACGTCCGGCCAGATCACCCGCTGCGGCGGCGCAGCGTCACGCTGCAAGCCCTGCGCGAAGCCGCGCTTGCGACCGCGTTCCTCACCGAGGCCGGCGAGCGGCAGCTGCGCCGCGCCCTGCGCTGCCGCGCCGGCGATGCCTTGCAGCTGCAGGTCGAAAGCAATGACTTCTCGGCGCTCACGCGTGTGGCGCGCGAATCGGATGTGGTGTTGTTCGCGCCGTCGCGGGCCGTCGAGGCCGATGTCAAGGCCAGGAGGCTCGTGCCGCTGGCCGTCGCCGACCTTGCGCCCGTGATGCTGCGTTTTGTGATCGTGTATCTGAAGCGCAGGACGGTAGCGCCCGCAGCCGAGCGCGCCATCGCGGCGCTGACGGCCGGCTGACTAGCTCCAATCCGCAATAAAGGTGTCGCGGAACCCTCGCAGCCATTGCAGCTGCGCCTCTCCCAGACGCCGCGCCGCGGCCGTCTGCATCGAGGCCGGCAGCTTTGCCAGCTTCACCTCGATATGGTCCAGCGCGTAGGCGCGGTCATCCAGTTCCCGGTGCTCCCCGAGAGCGTCGTCCGGATGCGCCAGTGCCGACCCCATCCGTCCGGCGGTATAGAACAGCCTCGCCAGCCCCACCGGCCCCAGCGCGTCCAGCCGGTCCGCATCCTGCACGATCTTCGCCTCGATCGTCAGCGGCGCGATCCCCGCCGAGAAGCTATGCGCCTCGATCGCATGCCGCACGCCATCCAGCTTCTCCACCGGAAAGCCGTCCTGCTCCAGCTTCGCGCACGCCACCCTTGCCGCCATCATGGAGGCCTGCGTCCGCTCGGGATGGTTCTTCGGCAAGTTGACGATGTCATGCAGATAGCACGCGGCCAGCACCACCAGCGCGTCGGCCTCCGGGTGGTCCGCCAGCAGCCGCTGCGCGGTCTTCCAGACGCGGTGGAGATGGTTCAGATCGTGCGCGCCATCGTCCTGCGCCGCTTGTTCAGCGTAGCCAAGCAGCTTCGGCTTCCAGTCGTCGAGATCTTGCGGCACGAGTTGGTCCCGTGAAGTGTTCAAAGAAAGGCGTCTCGATAGCGCCGGTCAGGCGCCCGCCTGCTGTTCCGCCTGCGCGTTCGTCATCGCCTGCGCCAGCTCCTCCGTCACCCGAATCTCTGCCCCAATCGGCGTCATCTGCGGTGTCGCAGCGAAAGGCGCGGCGGACAGCGGCGAGGGATTGTTGTTCCGGCGCCAGAGGAAGAACGACGCCAACCCCGCATGCAGCACCAGAAACGCCACGAACAGACCGCTCGACCCCATCCGGTTCATCATCGGCGAGATGATGAGCGGGCTGATCGACGCACCCACCGAGTTGATCAGCAACATGCCCTGAATCACCCGCACCAGATCCCGCGCATCCGCCCGATCCGCCGAATGACTGACCGCCACCGGATAGATCGCAAAAATGCCGCCGCCAATCAGGAACAGCAACACCATCAACAACGGCGGATAGGTCGGCAGGATCAGCACGAGCAGCGATGCCACCGCACAAGCCGCACTAAGCCACAGCAAAACGGTTTGCCGGTCCTTCCTGTCCGACCAGCGTCCGACAGGATACTGCAGCGCCATCGCCCCGAAGATCGCGCAGGCCATCAGCTGGCCGACTTGCCCAACGCTCATGCCTTCCCGCTGCAGATAGATCGGCAGCAGCGTGTAGACCGCCGCGATGCCGATGCCCGAGCCCAGGCTACCGATCGCCCCGGCCGGCGTCATGCGAACGAGATCCTGCGGCATCAGCGGCTCGACGTGCCCTACCTCGGGCGCGGTCCTCGGCAGAATGCCCATCGGCAGCACAGCCAGCGAGCCAAGCAGTCCCGCGACCATGAACGGCGCGCTGTCACCAACCGTGCTCGCCGCGCCAAGGCCCATCTGCGCGAGCATGATCGAGCCGTAGAGCGCAATCATGTAGATCGCCAGCAGGCGTCCTCGGGACTTTGTATCCCCGGCAAGCAGCAGCCAGCTTTCCACCACCAGATAGATGCCGACCATCGCCCAGCCGTTGACCAGGCGTAGGAAGAACCAGAGCCAAGGATCGAAGATCAAGCCTTGCAGCAGATAGGTGATCGACGCCAGTGAGGCGAAGCTGCTGTAGGAGCGGATGTGACCGACTCGGGTGATGAGCCGGTCGCTCGTTACGGCGCCAAGCGTTAGCCCAATGAAATAGGCCGACGAGATGGCACCGATCATGGTGGCCGAGACAGAGGCAGCGTCGAGGCGGAGAGATGTCAGGGATGACATGAAGCCGCTGCCTAGACTGACGATGAATAAACCTAAAAGTGGCCCAATCGCCATGGCCGTGGTGTTGCGGGACAAGACTTTTCTCAGGAGCGTACGGATGGTAGGGGTGAAGGATACCCGAGGTCTTCGCGCAGAGCCTCACCTCAGCGAGCGCTTCTCGGAATGCAAGAGCGAAGTGGCCGCGGATTCGGAGCGCTCGATCCGCCTATGAACAGAGCCTGCGCTACTGCGGCCTTCTCTTACTCGCGCCACTACAGGCCTGAAATCGCTGTTGCCATTCGTGCTCACACCGATATGCCCCAGCTTCGATAGGCCCATCGAACCACCTTACTCTTGAGTCGGTCGGACAGCCCCCCATTAGCGTACCGGCTTCAATCACTCCTCAATTAGGTATCTCCAACAAGGACTCCTAAGCCACTGCATGTTGGTCGCCCGCAACAGACGCAGCCTTCAAAAAGCCCTGATTGCGGGGAGGTAAGCGGTAGATACTTCAATTCAATCGTCATTGGCCACTACAATTTAACCTTGCCGAGCAGAGAAAAAATCAACCATCAGGAAGACAAATTAAATGCCAGAGACATCGTGGACATCCCCGGCTTCCGAACCGTCGATTGTAGAGCACTTCAGCATAGAGGGTCTTTACGGCTACAGAACCGTGTCCCTCGCTTCAAAGTATGCAGCGACGATTCTGATTGCGCGGAATGGAGCAGGCAAGACAACTCTTCTAGGAGCGCTGGATGCTTTCCTGAAAGGGCAGTTTTATCGACTTGCAAGCGTAGAATTTTCGACCATTAATTGCAAACTACGCGGCGTCGACGACCTCTTAACGCTTGACAAGCAAGACGTAGAAGCCATTGCCGCACCCCCATCAAACAAGGACCTATTAAGGACGGCGGCGACTATTGACGCATCTCCATCCGATCTCTACGAGTTTATACAGTCCGACTACATAAAACGACTTTCCCGCGGTGAGACCATCAATTTCGGTGAAAGCGAGATCCACGACAGTCTCATGCGCTCAGTGGTGCGCTACGATAGGGACGAAATTGTTCGTCTTGCAAACAGCCTGCTCTCATCCGTCGAAGAAGCGCACCCTCGTATCGCTGACGTGCGTAAGAAAGTGCGCGCTGCGCTCGAAGGGGCGGAAGTTGTCTATCTGCCTACTTACCGACGTATCGAGCTACCCCTTCCCGCCGAAGATTCTGATGAAATTCTGTTCCGCAGGCGTAAAAGCGTATCCGAGCTACTAAATATCTCAAAAAATGGGCTATTCTCGGGCGACATCAATTTCGGGCTCTCCGACATATCAGAGCGGCTCACTTGGCTCAACGAACGTCTCGTAAACGAGGCAAACCGCGGTTACAGCAAAATAAGCGCTGACATTATAAATGAGTTAATCAGCGGAGCGTTAGATCGTGAGGAGCCAGATGTACCAGAGCGACCAAGCAAGGAATCGCTCAATCTTTTCTTCGCTCGACTAAAATCAGCCCGCCGACGTTCGCATAGCGATATAGCCATACCAAAATTCGACAACATATACGACAGAAGCATTTCGTACGAATCTAACCGGTTTCTAACATATTTCCTTAGCAAGCTCAATCAAGTAATCAAAGCGACACGAGACATTGATCTAATGGTCGATGGCTTTGTTGAATCTTGCAATCGCTATCTATCGTCGGAGGACTTGAGCACGGAAATTGGGCGACTCAAAGCTCGAAATCGAGGGTCCATTAGCACGGACGACAAATATCTCCTGCTGGATCGAGAGGCGCTCAAGGTGAACGTGGTCAGCGTCCGGACAGGAAGAAAGATATCCATAGAGTCCCTTTCTTCCGGCGAAAAGCAGATGATCTCGCTGTTTGCCAAACTCTATCTTTATCCCGGGAAAAAAATCATTCTCGTTGATGAGCCGGAGCTGTCGATGTCCATGGACTGGCAACGGAAGATCCTTGTTGACGTAATCTCGGCGCCGTTATGTAGTCAAGTCGTAGCGATTACACACTCTCCATTCGTGTTCGATAACGAGCTCGAGCCATATGCGAAACCCCTTTTTCTTAGAATAGACGCGGATGCGGTCCGCCGACTCCACCGTACAGAGGACGAGTCGAATGGATGATTTTCAAGAGGCCGTGATGGAGGAGCTTTCGTATCTGGAGGATATGAAGAGCTCCCGAGGAGTGGCGGCAGTACTCAAAGCCCGGCTGGCCCAGATCAGGTCTTCTGCGCCTGACATACCCATTCTTTCTTTCGAAGGGCCGGACGACAAGCTCATTTACTATGCGTGGACTAGCCGTGTTAGACCGGGATTTAAATACGAACCTTTTGTTTGCAACGGAAAGGATGGCGTCCTCACACTTAGACGTATGGTGCGGAGGGATTTGGGGAATATCGGAGAGGGAGTTTACTTTCTTATTGACAGGGATTTCGACGATCTTCGTGGCGAGGAAGAGTCCGACGATTTGTTCATGACCGACCTTTACTCGGTTGAAAATTACCTTGTAGACGAGCAGGTATTGGACGAATTACTCAAAAACGAATTCCACTGCCACGGCGGACCAGTCGAGCGCAAAAAGATAATCGAAATCTTCGCCAAGTTGTACGATGAATTTCAAACTATTGTCAGGCCCATCAACTATCGGCTATACATTGCGCGCAAGCTGAACGTTGAACTTGCGGGACGACTTCCAGACCGCATTGCGAGAATCGCATCCGTCTCGCTATTTGACGTCAAACCGGCTGGTTCCGATGCAGCGAGACTAATAGAATTTACGCGCGAGCCGTCCGCCGATGAGGTGCAATCGATTCATAATGAGTTCGCCAATCTGTCGCCCAGAGACCGATTTCGGGGAAAGTTTTTTTTGCTTTTTTTCCTGAAATGGTTAGAGCACTTAGCTTCCGATAGAAATTCGGAGAACCCTAAGTGCTTCCAGAGCACGAATTGCGAAATGAAGGCAAACTTCTCCTTACTAACACTCGGAGCACTTGCAGGAAAGAGTCCGATGCCATCGGGTTTTGCAGAATTTATAGATCGCGTAAAGGCCCCGAGGCCGCTCCAAAGGGCGGCTTAAACAAATAGCAGAAGCGGGATATTGAGAGAGCCGTGCATCGTGCGAAAGTTTCCCCAAAACAAAAGGCCATGGGCATCCTTCCCTGACGCCGATGGCCCTTAGGGCGTTCCATCCGCAAGAGAAAAGAGAAACGCCGTGCGGCTCCCCGCACGGCGCTCCTTCGGGCGTCAGGGAAGTCCTCGACCTCCCTGATCAAACTACACCTGACCCCTACACCGCCTCATCCTTCGCCGGATCCACCTTCCGATCATCAAACCAGCGATACAACGTAGGCACCATCACCAGCGTCAGCAGCGTCGAAGTAATCAACCCCCCAATCACCACCACGGCCAGCGGCCGCTGAACCTCGGACCCCGGCCCAGTAGCAAACAGGAACGGCACCAGGCCCAACAGCGCAATCGTCGCCGTCATCATCACCGGCCGGAACCGCTTTTCAGCGCCGTGCCTGACGGCCTCGTCCAGCTCCATCCCGCCATCACGCAAATTGCGGATATACGAAACGAGCACGACGCCGTTCAGCACCGCAATCCCCCACAGCGCAATAAAGCCCACGGAAGCCGGCACCGACAGATACTCGCCGGTGACCGCCAGCCCGATGATCCCGCCGATCGATGCGAACGGCAGCACCGTGATGATCAGCGTGGCGAAGCGCAGCGAGTTGAACAGCAGGAACAGCAGGAAGAAGATCGCGGCGATAGTGATCGGCACGATGATCTTCAGGTGGCCCATGGCGCGTTCCATGTTCTGGAACTGGCCGCCCCACTCGTAGTAGTAGCCTTCGGGCAGCCGCACCTTCTGCGCAGTCGCCTGCTGCAGTTCGGCGACGAAGCCGCCGAGGTCGCGGTCCTTGACGTTGATCATGACCACGACACGGCGCTTGGCCATTTCGCGGCTGATCTGCGCGGGGCCGTCGCTGACTTCGATCTTGGCAACGCTTTGCAGCGGCACCTGGATGCCGTCAGGCGTGGTGACCAGCAGCTGGCGGATCGACTGGACATCGTGGCGGAAGCGCTCGGGCAGACGCACTGCCGCGCTGAAGCGGCGCTCGCCTTCGAAGATGTCGGTGGCGCGCTTGCCGCCAATCGAGATCTCGATGATGTCGTGGATATCCGAGACGTTGAGCCCGTAGCGCGCAATGGCCTGGCGGTCGATTTCGATCGACAGGTATTGCTGCCCGGTGATGCGCTCGATGCGGATGTCCTGCGAGCCCTGAATGCTGCCGGCCACGCGCGCGACTTCGCCGGCGAGTTCGCGCAGTTCGCCGAGGTCGTCGCCGAAGATCTTGACGGCGATGTCGGAGCGCACGCCGCTGACCATTTCGTCGATCCGGTCCGAGATCGGCTGGGCCATCACGATCTGCACGCCGGGGATGGCGCGCAGTTTTTCGCGGATGGCTTCGGCGATGTCGTCCTGGGTCCAGCCGTCGGGCCACTCGTCGCGGTCCTTGAGGCTGGCGATCGGGGTCGATTCGTTCTGGCTCTGCGGATCGGCGGGGCTTTCGCCACGGCCGACACCGGAGACGACGGACTTGACGCCGGGTACGCTGAGCACCAGCTTGTTGGCCTCCTTCTCCAGCTTGATCGACTCTTCCAGCGAGATGTTGGGCACGCGGTCCAGCGCCGGAACGATGGAGCCTTCCTTCATCTCGGGCATGAACGAGGAGCCGAGCAGCGGCACGACGCACAGCGTGGCGATGAAGAGGCCAACGGCGCTGAACACGGTCTTGCGGCTGTTCGCCAGCGCCCAGTTCAGCATGCGCAGGTAGTGGCGCTTGAGGAAGGCGATCACCTTGGTGTCGTGCTCCGCGCCGCCCTTGAGCAGGTAGGAGGACAGCACCGGCGACAGCGTCAGCGACAGCACGAGCGAGATGGCGAGGGCGATGGCGATGGTGAACGCCAGCGGGGCGAACATCTTGCCTTCGGTGCCGGTCAGCGTCATCAGCGGCAGGAACACCAGGATGATGATGCCGACGCCGACGATGACGGGCGTGGCGACTTCCTGCACGGCCTTGACCAGGACTTCGGTCTTGGAGATGCCAAGTTCTTCCTTGCGTCCCAATCGCTCGAACGCATTTTCGACCACCACCACGGAGCCGTCGACCATGAGGCCGATGGCGATCGCCAACCCCCCTAGTGACATGAGGTTGGCCGACAGGCCGACATGGTTCATCACCATGAAGGTCAAGAGCGGCGTGAGCACCAGCGTAGCGAGCACGATGACGGAGGAGCGCAGGTCGCCAAGGAACAGGAACAGCACGATGACGACCAGCACCACGCCTTCGAGCAGCACCTTGGTGACGGTCCACAGTGCGGCGTCGACCAGCTCGCTACGGTCGTAGTACGGCACGATCTGCAGCCCGCCGGGCAGCATGCCGCGCTCGTTGATCTCGGCTACCCGAGCCTTGACGCGGCTGACGATCTCCTTCGCGTTGCCCGCGCGCATCATCATGACGATGCCGCCGACCGCTTCGGTCTGGCCGTTCTTGATCAGCGCGCCCTGCCGCACTTCGTGGCCGATGGTGACTTCGGCAACGTCGCGCAGATAGACCGGGGTGCCGTCGACTTCCTTGAGCACGATGCTCTGCAGGTCTTCGACGCCGTTGGCCAGACCCACGCCGCGGATGAGGTACTGCTCAGCGTAGTGGGGCAGGATGCCGCCGCCGGAGTTGGCGTTGTTGCGCGCCAGCGACTCGAATACCTGTTGCACGGACAAGCCGTAGTGGCGCATCCGGTCGGGGTTGATCAGCGCCTGGTATTGCTTGACGTAGCCACCCTGCGAGTTGATTTCGGCGACGCCGGGGATGGAGCGCAGCATCGGGCGAACCACCCAATCCTGCACGATGCGGCGCTCGGCGAGCTCTTCCTGCGTCAGTTCGCGGTCGCCGTCGTCGGGCCGGTCCAGCGTGTACTGGTAGACCTCGCCCAGACCCGTGGATACCGGGCCGAGCACGGGCGTGACCCCTTCAGGCATGCGGCCGGCGACTTCGATCAGCCGCTCCATGACGAGCTGGCGGGCGAAGTAGACGTCGGTCGCGTCGGTGAAGACAAGCGTGATCAGCGACAGGCCCGCCTTGTTCAGCGAGCGCATTTCGACCAGCCCGGGCAGGCCGGTCATGGCGATTTCGACCGGGACGGTGACGAAGCGCTCGACTTCCTCGGGCGAACGGCCGGCGGCTTCGGTGGCGATCTGCACCTGGACGTTGGTCACGTCGGGGAACGCATCGACCGACAGCTTGGTGGCCGCGCGCAGGCCGAAGAAGAACAGCACCACGGCGATGACGCACACCACCAGCCGCTGGTTGATGGCGGATTGGACTAAGGATCGGATCATGGCGTCAACCTTGCTCGAGTCGCTTGCGCTCGTTGTCGAGATGGAAGGCGCCATTGACGACCACGCGGTCGCCCGACTTCAGTCCGCTTTGCACGACGCGCATGCCGTCGCTCTCCGCACCCAGCTTGACCTTGACCGCGCGATAGGTGTTCTCGCCCTGCTGGACGTAGACCTGCTCTTCGTTGCCATCGCGCACGACGGCCGAGCCCGGCACGACCAGGCGGTCGGTCGGCTTGCTGGCGATCAGCATGCTGGCGAGCATGGCGGGCTTGAGCCTGCCGTCGCGGTTTTCCAGCTCGGTGCGGACCAGCACGGTGCGCGATTGCGGGTTGACGGTGCGGCCGACGTAGATCAGCTTGCCGGTGATGCGGTCGCTGCCCTGCCCGTTGGCGAGCGACGGTACCTGGATGTCGACGGATTGCCCTTCGGCGACCAGCGCGGCCTGCTGTTCGGGCACTTCGGCGACGACCCAGACACGCGAGAGGTCGGCGACGGTATAGAGGGTCTCGGCCGGCTGCACGACCTGGCCTTGCGCGACGTTGCGCTCGACGACGGTGCCGCCGATGCTCGAATAGACCGACGAGATCGAGTTGATGCGGCCGGTGCGGGCCAGCTCGTCGATGGCCTTGGCGGACATGCCGAGCACGCGCAGCTGGTCGCGCGCGGCGCGCATTTCGGCGGAGGCGATGGCGTACTCGCTCTCGCGGCGCTGCAGTTCGCCGCGGCCGATCACGTCGGCGGAGAACAGCTGCGTGGCGCGCTCGGCATTGCGCTGCTGCAGTTCGGCCTGGGCGGCGGCACGTACAAAGGCCATCTGCGTGGTGCCCAGTTCGGTGCTGTGCAGTTGCGCCAGCACCTGGCCGGGCTTGACTTCGTCACCGAGCAGCGCATGCAGCTTGGTGATGCGGCCGGTCACGGAGGCGCCGATGCGCGTGACGCGTTGCTCGTCGAAATCGATGCGGCCGGCCACGTGCAGCACTTCGCTGAACGGGCTGGTAGTGACGGCGGCCACGGTCAGGCGCTGTTGCAGCTCGGGCGCGGGTTGGACGACGCCCGGCGGCAGCTTCGGCGCTTCGGCGGCCGGTGCGCTGTCTTCCGAGGAGCAGGCGGCAAGAACGAACATCATGGCGGCAGCCGCCGCCAGGGTACGAATGGATTGGGGGCGCATGGTCACGGTTGCTTCGGTTCGTTGGAGGTGGCGGCAATGCCTGCCGGATTCTGTCCGCTGAGAGGTGCACCGGTGGCGGGCACCATCGACAGCAGGCGCTCGATCTGGATCGCGGCCATCTGTTGTTCGTATTGCGCGGCGATCAGCTCGTTGCGCGCGTTGCGCAGCACGCGCTGCGCGTCGATGAAGTCAAGGATGCCGCGCTCCCCAAAGCGGTAGGCGGCTTCGGCCACGGCCAGCGCGGACTCGGCCTCGCGCACGATGCCGGACTCCAGCGCAGACACTTGCGCCTGGGTGATCTCCAGCTGCCGGTAGGCGGATTCCAGCTCCTGGCCCAGCTCGAATTCGCGCGCCTCATAGGCGTTGCGCGCCTGCACGGACTGCGCAACGGCCTCGTTGACCGGACCGCGGCGCCGGTCCCACAGCGGGATGGTGAGCACGAGGCCGACCTGCGAGACGTTGTTGTCCGGCTCGCGCGTGGTGGTGGCGCGCACGGCGACTTCGGGCAGGCGCAGCGAGCGCTGGTAGTCCACCGACAGGTTGGCGCGCTCGAGCTCCATCCGGCGCTGCACCAGCTCGGCATTCTGGCTGGCCAGGCTCTGGCGCATCACGGCGAGGTCCGGCAGCGCGACCGTATTGCTCAGCGTGCCGGTCAACGCGAACTCGGGCGGCAGCACGCCGCCGACCTGCTGGCGCAGCGCGGCCTTGGCCTGGTTGACGCGGTATTCGGCGCTCTGCAGGTTCTTCTGCGCGGTCAGCAGCTCGGTCTCGGCCTTGATCAGCTCGTAGCGCGGCGCTTCGCCGACCTCCACGCGCAGGCGGGCCCGCGAGTGGATCTGCTTCATCATGGCGAGGTCCTCGCGGGCGGCAGCGAGCTCGCTTTCCCGGCGCAACACGCCGTAGTAGTTGGTCTTGATGCGCGAGGCCAGGTCGGCATAGAAGGCGTGCAGGCCGGCCTGCGAGGCATCGAGGCCCCGCTCGGCCATCTCCTGGCGCAGCGCGCGCTGCTGCGGATAGTCGAAGCGCTGCGTCAGCGAGAAGCTGGGCGCGCTGCCTTCCTGAACACCGGCCTGACGGCCGCGCAGGCGGCCGTACATCATTTCGACCTGCGGGTTGGGATAGGCGCCGGCACTGACGATGGCGGCACTGGCGGCGTCGACGCCGGCCTGGGCCGCGACGACGCCCTTGTTGGAGGTTTGCGACAGAGCGAGCAGCTGGTCGAGCGTGTAGGTCTCGACGGCAAACGCCGACGACACCCCAAGCGACAGTGCCGCTATCAAAGTGAGCGTAGTGATCTTCATGGCAACGGAATAAAGCCGGACCACTGCATGCCCGGCCATTCGGCGCGGAGGAATTCGCGGCGATGGCCAGCGCCCGCGCGTCAGCGGAGGACGCGGCGGGACGAAACACGCAGACAGGGGAGCGCCACCGGACCGGCAGGTCGCCGGTCAGGCGTCGCGAGGGGAATCAGGCGAGGAGGATGGGAGGCTTGTAGACGGCGTCCGGCAACGGCGGCGCGCGTCCATGTCCACCCTGCGCAATATCGCTTTCCAGCCAGGGAAAGCGCAGCGGGGGCAGTGCGATGAGGGCGCTCGACTCTTCGATCTCGTCGAGCACATCGGGCGGATCGAGCAGATCCGCCGACCAGATGTTGCAGTAACCGCGCGGCGTGGGCTCGGCCAGATCCTCGGGATGCAGGCCGTCGTCACCGGGGGCTTCCATGCGGGTGCCGTCGTCCTCGGCGGCAAAGCCCTTGGCCGGCGGCGCGACGGTCTTGACGACCGAGGCCAGCGTACAGGCCAGCGCGCCGACGCGCAGCTCGCGCGCCTGGGTATCCGACGCGCGCGTGCTCGCCGCTGCCCCGGAGGACAGCGACAACAGGCATATCGCGATCAGACACATCCACAACGCTTGCATGGAGCGGGGCGGGATTCCCTGGTTACGGTGCCGGCCGGCGGAGGCGGTTGCGCAAGCGCGCAAGGCGGACTGCCGGCAGCAGAATATTGTTGATGCAGCACGGCATTGTAACCGAATGAAAGCTGATTGCAGGGTTCTCCCTAAGCTTGTTACCTCAATATGACGGTTTGGCGATCACTTCCAAGGTTGTGCGGGAGGCGAGACGATTTGATGGTTTTCCCCTCGCCCGCTTGCGGGAGAGGGGAGCAAACCAGCAGTATTGGGGCTACCTGCCGGTGTTCCCCCTCTCCCCTTCAAGGGGAGAGGGTCGGGGAGAGGGGTTGGTCTTCCCCACGGTGGCATCACGACGGCCCGCTACCCTCTCCCCGGGCCCCTCTCCCGCAAGCGGGCGAGGGGAGCAAACCAGGGGTACCGGACAGGCTATCGCACCATCCCCCAGCGCCGCACGCTGATCCGCTCCACGCTGCGGAACACCAGGTTCTCCACCAGCAGTCCGATCAGCACCACCATCGCCAGACCGGCGAACACGCGGTCGGTGTAGAGCTCGTTGCGGTTCTGGAAGATGTACCAGCCCAGGCCGCCCTGCCCCGAAGACGCGCCGAACACCAGTTCGGCGGCGATCAGGGTGCGCCAGGCGAAGGCCCAGCCGATCTTCAGGCCCGACAGGATGGCCGGGGTGGCGGCGGGGACGAGGATCAGCGCGACATAGCGTGGGCCGCGCAGTCCATAGTTGCGCCCCGCCATCCGCAGGGTCTCGGGGACGGCGAGGAAGCCGCCATAGGTGCTCAGCGCCAGTGGCCACAGCACCGAATGGACCAGCACGAAGATCAGGCTGTCGGCGCCCAGGCCAAACCAGAGCAGCGCCAGCGGCAGCAGCGCGATGGCGGGCAGCGGGTTGAACATGGCAGTGAGCGTGTCCAGCAGGTCGCGCCCGAGCCGCGTGGAGACGGCCAGGCCGGTCAGGGTCAGCGCCAGCACCACCCCGACCGCATAGCCCTGCAGCAGCAGGCCGAGCGAGATCGCCGCCCGCGCCGGCAGGTCGCCGGAGCGCCAGCCGTCGACGAACGCCACGGCGGTGGCCAGCGGTCCCGGCAGCAACAGGTCGTTGCCGTGCCAGCGGGCGGCGGCCTCCCACAGGATGGCCAGGCCCGCCAGGATCAGCAGGCGGCGCAGCCACGCATGGCTCCACAGCCGTTGCGGCGCGGGCAAGGCGCGCTCGATCGATGCCACGTCGAACGGTTGCAGGGTCCGCTCATACTCGGGGCGCACGACGGAAGAATTTGCCGGCATTATCGTTTCTCCTCATGGGCCGCGGGCGCGCTGCCCGGCTCGTCCTCGTCGAACAGCAGCCGGTGAATGCGCCGGGCCTGCGCCTGGAATTCGGCATCGGCGGCGGGGTTGTCGCGCGCGTGCAGCCCGGCGCGGGGGCTGTTCAGCTCGGCGCGCACGCGCCCGGGATGCGGCGAGAGCAGCAGGATGCGATTGCCAACCAGCAGCGCCTCCTCGATGGAATGGGTGACGAACAGCAGCGTGAAGGGCGCGTCCTCCCACAGTTCCAGCAGCTCCTGCTGCATGCGCCGGCGCGTCAGTGCGTCCAGCGCGGCGAAGGGCTCGTCCATCAGCAGGATGCGCGGGCGCATCGCCAGCGCCCGCGCGATGGCCACGCGCTGCTTCATGCCGCCGGAGAGCGTATGCGGATGGGCATCGGCAAAGCGCGCCAGACCCACCTTGTCCAGGTAATGCTCGGCCCGCTGCGCCGCCTCCTTGCGCGACAGGCCGCGTGCCTGCCGCAGGGGAAAGGCGATGTTCTGCCGCACGGTCAGCCATGGCCACAGCTGGTCGAACTCCTGGAACACCACCACGCGATCGGCGCCGGGGCGCTCCACCTGCTTGCCGTCCAGCAGGATGCGGCCCGCGGCGGGTTGCACGAAGCCGGCCACCGCCTTGAGCAAGGTCGACTTGCCGCAGCCCGAGGGACCAAGCAGCACGAAGCGATCGCCTTCCTGCACGCTGAAATCGACCTCGTGGGTGGCGCGCACCACGCGGTCCGGTGTTCGGTACTCCAGCGTCAGCGCTTGCGCGCGCAGCACCGGGTCGGCCGCCGCAGCGGCGGACCGCCCCGTCGTGTTGCCCTCCGCTTGCGGCGCGGTGGACTCGCTCCAGCGCATCCGATGTCGAAGCACGGCATCCATGTCAGCTCCCCGAGGCGGTGACCGGGTCCTGGAAGAAGTAGTCCTGCCAGGAACGCGGCCGATTGCGGATCGCGCCGATCCGATGCATGAACTCGGCGAGCTGGAAGGTGTTCTGCGGCGCGACGCGGAACTGCACGCGCGGGTCCTTGAGCAGGCCGACCAGCAGCGCCCGGTCGACCTTGGCCTGGTTCACGCGCAGATACAGGTCGGCCGCGGCTTCCGGCTGCGCGGTGACATAGCGCGCGGCGTCGGCCAGCGCATCGACGAAGGCGCGGTACGTCTTCGGATTCTCGTTGCGGAAGCGCTCGGTCGCATAGAGCACCGTCGCCGAGCTGGGACCACCCAGCACCTGGTACGAGTCCAGCACGATATGCGCCTTCGGGTTGGCGGCGAGCTCCTGCTCCTGGAACGGCGGGTTGGCGAAGTGCGCGGTGATTTCGGTACCGCCGGAGACGATGGCCGCGGCGGCATCGGGATGCGGCATCGCCACGGTCCACTTGTCGAGCTTGTCGAATGCCTTGTCGCCCCACTGCCGGGCGGCGGCCAGTTGCAGGATGCGCGACTGCACCGAGACACCGACGGCAGGCACGGCAATGCGATCCCGTTCGCTCAGATCGGCGATGGTCTTCACACTGGGATTGTTGCTGATGAGGTAGTACGGAAAATTGCCAAGCGAGGCGACCCCCTTGACGTTCTGCCGGCCATGGGTGCGATCCCACACCGTCAGCAGCGGGCCGACGCCGGCGCCGGCGATATCGATGGCGCCCGACAGCAGCGCGTCGTTGACGGCCGCGCCGCCCGACAGGCGCGTCCATTCCACCTTGATATCGATGCCCTGCTTCTTGCCATGCTGCTCGATCAGCTGCTGATCGCGTACGACGTTCAGCAGCAGGTAGACCACGCCGTATTGCTCGGCGATGCGAATGCGGCCTTCCGCATGCGCGGGTCGCGCCATGCCAAGGCCGAGGCCGGCCAGCACGAGGATCAGGGCGAACGCCACGGCGTGGCGCAGGGAACGGCTCGGCAAGGACGAGCGAAGGGACGGTGCGTCCATGAGGGCTCCGGAAACAGGATGACTACGGGGTAGTTGGGTACGCAAGGCGGGCGCGGCGGACACCATGCCGCCGGCCCGGCTCGCTTGACGCAGCGCAGGCAGCGGGGGGCTGCCTGCGGCACCATCAATAGGGCTGGTCGCCCTCGATGGTGGTGCGGTACATCAGGCGACGCAGATGCGGCGGACAGCCGGCGGCCAGATGCTGCAGCGACCGGTTGTCCCAGAACACCAGGTCGTGCGGCTGCCATCGATGCCGGTAGACGAAGGCCGGCTTGACGCTGTGCGCAAAGAGTTCGTCCAGCAACGCCCGGCTTTCGTCCTCGGGCAGGCCGACGATGCGGGTGGTGAAATGCTCGCTGACAAACAGCGCCTTGCGGCCGGTCTCCGGGTGCGTGCGCACGACCGGATGCGTGACGGGCTTGACCTGCGCAATCTGCTCCGCGCTGAGCGCCGGCCGCCACGGGCTGCGCTGGCGCAGCTCCTCGTAGCGGGCCAGATAGGTGTGCTCGGCCACGCGGCCCTCCACCGCACGGCGCAGCGCGTGGGGCAACGTTTCCCAGGCCAGATGCTGGTTGGCGAACAGGGTGTCGCCGCCCTCCTCCGGCAGCTCGCGCGCGTGCAGCAGCGAGCCCAGGCTCGGGCGCTCCTTGTACGACAGGTCCGAATGCCAGAAGTGGCCCGCATCGCCCAGGCCGATCGGCTTGCCGTTCTCGACGATATTGGACACCACCAGCACTTCGGGATGACCAGGCAGCGCGAACTGGTGCAGCACGTGGATCTGCAATTCGCCGAAATGGCGGCTGAAGGCGATCTGCTGCGCCGGCGTAATCCGCTGATCGCGAAAGACCAGGACGTGGTATTCAAGGTGCGCCGCATGAATGCGGGCCAGGGCCTGCGGCGACAGCGGCTGCGACAGGTCCAGCCCGACCACTTCCGCACCGAGCGGCGCGTCGAAGGGCCGGATGGCGAAGTCCTGGTGCGCGGTGCCGATCAGAAAGGTGTCCGCGGCGGGGGCGCCGGCCAGCTGCGGCAGCAGGCCGAGATTCACACCGGTCGGGGAGGCACTGCGTTGCATCGACATGGGTTTCGCTCCGGTCTGTCATCGAACTGATATCGAACTGATATCGATTGATAGCAGCGATGATCCGGCGCACGGCGTGGCACGGTCAACGAATCAAAACGCGCACCCTTATCCGTAAATGTCATATGCCTGGCCAATTGCTTGCGTTCCGCGGCGCTGGCCCGGCTTGTGCTTCCCCTCCTGTCATCCCCAGCACTTGTGGAGGCAGTGATGCGCATTCTTCAAACCCTTGCCCTGCTGGGCTGCACCATCGGCGCAGGCGTCGCCGTGGCCCAGCCCGCCAACGTCCCCCTGCAGAACGAGCGCGGCAGCGGCACCCATATGTCGCGCCCGAACGAACAAGGGGCGGCACAACCCTCGACCTCGGAAGGCCGCGCCGTTCGCTCGAACCCCGGTGGCCTGGGGACGCTTGACAGCGCCAATCCCGGCGCGCCGGGCAACAAGGACGTCCCCTCGCCGCGCACGCAGGATGCGCGGCCGGTGACGGCGCCCAGCAGCAAACCGTTGCAAGGCAGCCCACGCGAGCGCGACCGCAGCGGCGGCGCAAGCATTGACCAGACCCGGGAGCCGAGCACGGATCCCAAGGAGTCCGGCTCCTGAGGAACGGGCGGCCGGGCTAGAACAGCTCGGCCGGCTTGGCGATCATCAGCCAGAAGATCGCCAGGAAGGCGAACAGCGCCGGCACGCCCAGGACGAACCACCAGCGGAAGTATCGCCAGTAGGCCGGGGGCAAGGGCGCGCCCGCGCCCGCGGCGGCCGCCGCGACATTGCGCATGCGCATCTGCAGCCAGACCACCGGCAGCCAGCAGGCAATGGCAACGACATACAGAATCACCGAGAACTTCAGCCAATCGGCCTGCCATGGGAAGTTGGCGGTGCGCACCAGCATGTAGCCGGTCAGCGGCTGCAATATCGCGGTCGATGTGGTGAACAGCCAGTCCGCGATCACGACATGACGGGACGTCACCGCAACGGCATGGGTGTCGCGCGTCAGCGTGGCGGCCAGCAGGTAGAACGCACTGCCGACCCCGGTGCCGAACAGCAGGGTGCTTGCCACGACGTGTATCCACTTCAGCGTGATGTAGTCCATAGCCTGTGTTCCAGCGTGCCCAGCAGCCACAGCGCGGCGAGCATGGGCAGGTTCTTGGTCAGTGGCCCGTACGGATGCAGCCAGAATTCGGGCAGCCGCACGGAAATGATGACGGTGTAGCCGAGGATCAGCGCCGCCTGCGCAGCCCACACCCACGGGAAGCCCGGGCGCAGCCGCCAGCGGGAGAAGCACAGCAGGCCCAGCACGATGTCGAGCACCGCGGCGCCATAGAGCGACAGCGGCTGCAGGGCGGGCGGCACGCCGGCGCGCGCCAGCAGCGCGTAGCTCTCCTGCACCGGGTAGACGCCCAGCGAGACGATGCCGGTGATGATCCAGACCGCCGCAATGGCCAGGCGCAGCACCGGCAATTGCCAGCGCAGCACGGCGGCGCTGCGGGCCGGTTCGCGCCAGGCAGCGGGAATGAAGCGCTCGACCGGCAGCGGCTGTCGCCCAAGCAACCGGCGCAGCGGTTCCGGGTCGGCGGTGTTGCCGCGCGCCAGCATGGTCAGCGCGTCGCGGCTCATCGGCAGCGCGGGGGCGAGGCGCGCGACGACCGGCGCCATCGCAAGGGCAAGCGATTGCGGCACCGACATGACGCGCAGGCGTCCGCCGTGTCCCAGCAACGCGCGCAAGGCCGACAAATAGCCGTGCAAGGTCACCGCTTGCGGACCGACCACGGCAAGCCGTCCCTGCTGTGACGCTTCGGACGATGGCGCCGCGGTGCCCGGGGTCGCCAGCCGCACCACCGCTTCCACCAGGTCGTCCACATGCACCGGCTGGATCCGCTGCTTTCCTCCGTCGGGCAGCGCGAGCAGCGGCATGGTGGCCAGCATGCCGAACATCGAAGCGCTGACGCCCTCGGCGCCGAACACCAGCGAGGGTTGCAGCACCACCGCCCGCATGCGGCCTTGCCGAGCCAGATCGAGCAGCGCGTCGTCAGCGGCCTTCTTGCTGCGGTGATACGCCGTCTTGGCCCCGTCATCCGCGCCGAGCGCGGACAACTGGATCACCGTATGCACGCCGGCCTCGGCGCAGGCGGAGAACAGCGCGATGGGCGCGCGCCGATGCAGCACGTCGAAGGTCTGCCCCGGCCGCTCCTCGAAGATGCCGACCGCATTGACCACCACGTCCACGCCTTCGAGCAGCGGCCGCCAGTGCGAGGGGTCGAGCATGGCGTTGAAATCGGCGGCACGGAATTCGCATGATGGCTGCACCGGTCCGGACCGGCGCCGGCTGGCATCCGGATCGCGCACGCCACAGATCACGCGGCAGCCCGCTCCCGCCAGCGCCGCGGCGATCCTGGCCCCGATGAACCCGCTCGCGCCGGTCAGCAGCACCGTGGGTCGCCCCAAGGGCGCCGGCGCCCTGCCCTGTCCAGAGGAATCGACATGTCCAACGTGCTCCAGTTCGTCGGCCATACCCTGCAATCCGGCAGTTGCGCCAGTGCGCTGTCCACGCTGGCGCTCGCCTGCGCCGGCCATTTCGAAACCCGGCATGCGGTCGCCCCCGTCAATGCCATCAGCCACTGGCTCTGGGGCGATCGTGCCATTCACGTCAACTGGCCGGCCTGGCGATATACCGCGGTGGGCTATCTGATCCATCATGCGACGTCCGTATTCTGGGCTGCGTTCTACGAAGGCTGGACCAGCCGCTCGCCAGAGCGGCGCCGCACCCTGGCGGCGGTCGGCGCCGGACTCGCGGTGGCCGCGGTGGCCTGCGTGGTGGATCTGAAGTTCACGCCGCGGCGGCTGACGCCGGGGTTCGAGCGCCGGCTGTCGCCACTGTCGCTGGGGCTGGTCTACCTGGCCTTCGGCCTGGCCCTGCCGCTGGCCACGCTGTGGCGGGAACGCAGGCGCAATGATGCAAGAGCCATTCCGGAAGCGGGGGAGCGCGAAGCGGCCTGAGTCGGGGGCCGACGCAGGCCATCATGAGCCGGCACCCGGCGGGTTTTGCACGCGGGGGAGAATTCTTACAAGGGGCAGCCTCGGTGTGCCGGCGCGATGTTCCGCCGGGAGGCGGTGAGCGACCGTCAGCTACGGTCAGCGGGCACTGAACACTGGATGCCGCGAGCAGGCCGACAGCACGATGCGCTCGGACTGCACCAGGTAGTCGTTCAGCGCGCTGGCACATTCGGCAAGCTTCCCCGCCTCGAACAGCTGCAGGATGTGCTGGTTCATTTCGACATAGGGGCCATGCAGGTATTCGGCGTCCTGCAACATGCCGAAGGCCAGCCGCAGTTCGGCAAGCAGGTGGGCGAACATGACGTTCAGCCGCTCGCTGTCGGCCAGCTCGACGATGGCCATATGGAATTCCATATTGGCCGTGCCCGCGCCCTGCCAGTCGCCATTGTCGCGACACTGCAGCCCCGCTTGCACCGCCGCGCGCATATGCTTCCTTGCAGGGTGACTCGGATAGGCGTGGGCGATCGCCTGGCATTCGATCAGCCGGCGCACCCGGTAGATGTCGATGATGCTGGCGATGCTGGGCACCGCCACCGATACCCCGCGGTTCGGCTCGTGCTTGAGCAATCCCTCCTTGGTCAGCACACGAAAGGTCTCGCGCAGCGTATTGCGCGAGATCTGCAGGCTCTCGCTGAGCGCCGCCTCCGACAGGCGCTGGCCGGGCGCGAATTCGCCCTGGATGATGCGGTGACGGATGTCTTCGGTGACTCGGTCGGCGAGATTTCTGACGTCAGAAGTGGTGGTCATGTCGAGTGGAAGCAGCGGGGAGGCCGCGAGCTGCGCCTTGCGGGCCTGATCTTACCCGACCTTGTTCAACAATCTGGCCAGAAGTGAGCGGGATTCCTGGCTCCAATGGGAGGCTAGGTGTATACCATGATCGAAACCCGGCACTGTTTTGTTGAACAATGCGTGACGTGTGGTTGAGCTACCGTGCCGTTTGTATCAACGCCACACATGTTTTGCTAAACAGAAACCGGAACGGCGGGCGTGGGCCTGGCGCTCCTCATCGATAGCGAGCACAACCATGTGGCTAAAGGAAACGACACAGGGAGAGCGCAAGACGCTCTTCGCCGCCTTCGTCGGCTATGGCGTCGATGCGTTCGACTACATGATCTACACGTTCATGATCCCCACCTTCATCCTGGTGTGGGGCATGACCAAGGCGGAGGCGGGCTATATCGCCACCGGCGCCCTGATCAGTTCGGCGCTGGGCGGCTGGCTGGCGGGCATCCTCGCGGACAAGTACGGCCGCGTGCGAATCCTGCAGCTGACGGTGCTGTGGTTCAGCCTGTTCACCTTCCTGAGCGGCTTCACGCAGTCGCCCGAGCAGCTCTTCGTCACGCGCATGCTGCAGGGGCTGGGCTTCGGCGGAGAATGGTCGGTCGGCTCGGTGCTGATCGCCGAAATGATCCGGGCCCGCCATCGCGGCAAGGCGGTGGGGCTGGTGCAAAGCAGCTGGGCGGTGGGATGGGGCCTGTCGGCCATCGCCTTCTGGGCCGTCTATGCGCTGGTCGAGCAGGAAACCGCCTGGCGCGTGCTGTTCTGGCTCGGTGTGCTGCCGGCGCTGTTCATCCTCTACATCCGCCGCAACATCGCGGAGCCCGAGGTCTATCGGGCAACCCAGGAGCGGCTGGCGCGCACCGGCCAGAGCAACAGCTTCATGCTGATCTTCAAGCCGGGCGTGCTGCGCACGACGGTGCTGGCCAGCCTGCTGGCAACCGGCATGCAGGGCGCCTACTATTCGGTCACCACCTGGCTGCCGACCTATCTGAAGATGGAGCGCAACCTGTCGGTGCTCAACACCAGCGGGTACCTGATGGTGCTGATCGCCGGCTCCTTCGCTGGCTACCTGACCAGCGCCTGGCTGTCGGACCGGCTGGGGCGCCGCCGCTGCTTCATGCTGTTCGCGATCTGCGCGGCGATCCTGGTGATCTGCTATACGAAGCTGCCGATTACCGACGCGGTGATGCTGGTGCTGGGCTTCCCGCTCGGCTTCTTCCTCTCCGGCATCTTCTCCGGCATGGGCGCTTACCTGACCGAGCTGTACCCCAGCCACATCCGCGGCTCGGGCCAGGGTTTCTGCTACAACTTCGGACGCGCCGTCGGTTCGGTGTTCCCCGCGGTGATCGGGCATATGGGCGCCACCATGTCGCTGGGCGCGGCGATCGGCTATATGGCCGCCGGCGCGTATGGGCTGGTGGTGATCGCCTGCCTGGTGCTGCCGGAAACGCAGGGACGCGAGCTGCTCGACGAGGGCGAGGTCGAGGCCGACGCCCGAGCCGAAGCGGTGCACTGACGACGGGGCGCCGCCTGCAAGGACAACTGACATGATGCAAATCGACCTGAACAGCGATCTGGGCGAGAGCTTTGGCGCCTGGACCATGGGCAACGACGCGGCAATGCTGGATATCGTCAGCAGCGCCAACGTCGCCTGCGGCTTCCATGCCGGCGATCCGGCCGGCATCCTGCGCACGCTGGAAGCCGCGCAGGCACGCGGCGTTGCAGTGGGCGCGCATATCTCCTACCCCGATCTGCAGGGCTTTGGTCGCCGCAACATGGACGTCGCCAGCGCGGACCTGATTGCCGATGCGATCTACCAGATCGGCGCGCTGTCCGGTCTGGCGGCCGCAGTCGGCGCGACCGTTCGCTATGTCAAGCCGCACGGTGCGTTGTACAACACCATCGCCCATGATGAGCGCCAGGCGCGCGACGTGATCGCGGCCATCCGCAAGGTCAATCCCGATCTGGCGCTGGTGGCGCTGGCCGGCTCGCCGCTGGTGACCTGGGCGCGCGAGGCGGGGCTGCGCGTCATCGCGGAGGCCTTCGCCGACCGCGCCTACACGCCGCAGGGCACGCTGGTGTCGCGCCGGGAAAAAGGCGCGGTGCTGCACGATGCCGAACGGGTCGCGCAACGCATGCTGCGGCTGGTGCGCGAGGGCGTGGTGGAAGCGATCGACGGCAGCCTCGCGCGCGTCGAGGCGCAATCGATCTGCGTGCATGGCGACAGCGCGGGGGCGCTGGAAATGGCGCGCGCCGTGCGGCAAGCGCTGGAGAACGATGGCGTGACCGTGCGCGCGTTTGCCTGAGCCCGCGCCATTGCAGCAACCGCGAGAACACTGGAGAACCGACATGCAAGCCAGCGCACTGGAACAGGCCCGCGCGGCCGCCATCGACGCTGCCCGCGCCGCCCGCGAGCGCTATCGCGCGGGCGCGGTGCAACCGACCGCCGGGGTCGCGCCCGGCATGACGCAGGCGAACATGATCGCCCTGCCGCGCGACTGGGCGTGGGATTTCCTGCTGTATGCGCAGCGCAATCCCAAGCCCTGTCCAGTGCTGGACGTGATCGAAGCGGGCTCGCATCGGACCGTGCTGGCCGACGGCGCCGACATCCGTACCGACATCCCGCTGTACCGGGTCTGGCGCGACGGCAAGCTGGTCGACGAAGTCGCCGACGCCACCGCGCTGTATGACGAGCATCCGGACCTGGTCACCTTCCTGATCGGCTGCAGCTTTACTTTCGAGACGCCGCTGCAGGAAGCCGGCATCGAGGTCAGGCATATCGCCGACGGCTCCAACGTGCCGATGTATCGGACCAGCCTGCAGTGCCGTCCCGCGGGCCGGCTGCACGGCGAGCTGGTGGTGTCGATGCGGCCGATCCCCGCGCACCGGGTGGCCGATGCGGTTTCCATCAGCGGGCGCTTTCCGTCGGTACACGGCGCGCCCGTGCATATCGGCGAGCCGCAAGCCATCGGCATCGCCGATCTGGGCAAGCCCGACTTCGGCGATGCGGTGCGCATCGAGCCCGGCGAGATCCCGGTGTTCTGGGCATGCGGCGTGACGCCGCATGCAGCGGTGATGGCCTCGGGCGTGCCGTTCGCGGTCACGCATGCGCCTGGCCACATGTTCATCACCGACGTACCCGACACCACCTATCACGTCTGATTCCCCCGTCTTCGCGGAGTCCGTCTTGCGCTTTCTGCCTGTCACCACCAACGCATTGCTGGTGGAGCTTACCGACCTGGAACAGACCCTCGCGCTGCTGGCCTCGCTGCAGCGCGATCGGCTGCCGGGCGTCGACGAACTGGTCCCGGCGGCGCGGACCATCCTGGTCTGCTTCCGTCCCTGGGTAGTGAGCGCCGGCGCGCTGGTGGCCAACATCGCCGGCCGCGATCTCTCGCAGCGGGTCGCCCGCAGCGACGTGCTGATCGAGATTCCGGTGCGCTACGACGGCGAGGACCTGGACGAAGTGGCGCAGATGCTCGGGGTTTCCCGCGACGAAGTGGTGCGCCGTCATACCGGCAGCGAGTACACCGTCGCCTTCACCGGCTTCGCACCCGGCTTTGCTTACCTGAGCGGTGGCCATCCGAGTCTGGACGTGCCGCGCCGCAAGACCCCGCGCACGCGCATTCCCGCCGGCGGGGTCGGCCTCGCCGGCACTTTCAGCGGCGTCTATCCGCAAGCCAGCCCCGGCGGCTGGCAGATCATCGGCGTGACGCCGCTGACGATGTGGGACACCGGGCGCGAGCAGCCTGCCCTGCTGCAGCCGGGGTACCGGGTGCGCTTCACCGATCTGGCGACGGTGGGCGATGCCGCGGACCTGCACTCTTCAGCGTCTTCTGCATCTTCCGCACCGCCGCGCGCCAACGCGCTTGCGACACCGGCCCGCAACGCTGGCGCCACCGCTCCCGCGCTGAAGGTCAAGGGCACCGGCCTGCTGACGGTGTTCCAGGACCTGGGCCGCCCCGGACAGGCCGGCCAGGGCGTCTCGGCGTCCGGGGCCATGGACCGGTCTTCGCTGATGACCGCCAATCGCCTCGCCGGCAACCCCAGCGATGCGGCGGCGCTCGAAACCGTCGGCGGCGGGCTGCAACTGCAAAGCGTGGGCGAGACGGTGGTCGCGGTCACCGGTGCTCAAGCGCCGCTGACCCTGCGCAGCGCCGATGGCCGGCAATGGTCGGTCCCCGCCTGGCAGCCGATTGCGCTCGCCGACGGCGATACCTTGACGATCGGCCAACCGGTAGCGGGCGCCCGCTGCTATGTGGCGGCACGCGGCGGCTTTGCCGTCGATCCGGTACTCGGCAGCTGCGCGACCGACACGCTGGCCAACGTCGGGCCCGCGCCGCTGGCCGTGGGCGATGTGCTGCCGCTGCGCGAAGCGGCAGCGGGCGCCGTGGTCGGCGCGCACGCGCTGCCACCCGAAGGGCTGCCCACGGCGGCCGAAGACGTCGTGCTCGACGTGGTGCTGGGTCCCCGCACCGACTGGTTCACCGCCGAGTCGGTGGCGCGGCTGGCCCAGCAGCGCTGGCAGGTCACGCCGCAATCGAACCGCGTCGGATTGCGGCTGCACGGCGAGACGCCGCTGGAGCGCGCCATCACCGGCGAGCTGCCGAGCGAGGGCACCGTGCTGGGGGCACTGCAGGTGCCGCCCAGCGGCCAGCCCGTGCTGTTCCTCGCCGATCATCCGCTGACCGGCGGCTATCCGGTGATTGGCGCGGTGGCGCCCCACCATCTCGATCGTGCGGGCCAGATCCCGGTGGGCGCCTGGCTGCGCTTCAACGTGATCAGCGCCTTTGAAGACCTGCGACCGTTCGCCGCCTGAGCGCGAACGCCGCGACCCGAAGCCTCCTACCGAGACTTGCGATGAAGAAAGTCCTGATTGCCAATCGCGGCGAAATCGCCGTTCGCATCCTCCGCGCCTGCGCCGACTACGGCGTCAGCTCGGTGGCCGTCTATGCCGATGCCGATATCGACGCGCTGCACGTGCGTCTTGCCGACGAGGCCTGGGCACTCGACGGCGAGCGGCCGGCCGACACCTATCTGAATATCCCGAAGCTGATCGACATCGCCCGGCGCAGCGGCGCCGACGCGGTGCATCCCGGCTACGGGTTCCTGTCCGAGAGCGAGGCCTTCGCCCGCGCAGTGATCGAGGCCGGCCTCACCTGGATCGGCCCGTCGCCGGAGACCATCGCCCGCCTGGGCGACAAGGTGCAGGCGCGCAAGATCGCGTTGCAGGTAGGGGCGCCGCTGGTGGCGGGAACGCCCGATCCGGTCTCGGATGTCAGCGAGGTGCTCGCCTTCGCCGAACGGCACGGCCTGCCGATCATCATCAAGGCGGCCTTCGGCGGCGGCGGTCGCGGCATGAAGATCGCGTGGCGCATGGACGAGGTGCAAGAGCTGTACGCTTCCGCGGTGCGCGAGGCGATCACGGCCTTTGGGCGGGGCGAGTGTTTCGTCGAACAGTTCCTCGACAAACCCCGCCATATCGAAGCGCAGGTGCTGGCGGACCGGCATGGCAACGTGGTCGTGCTGGGCACGCGCGACTGTTCCCTGCAACGGCGCAACCAGAAGCTGGTCGAGGAAGCGCCCGCGCCCTTCCTGACCGATGCGCAGCGCGAGCGCATCCACGCCGCCGCCCGCGACATCTGCGCCGCGGCGGGCTACACCAGCGCGGGCACGGTCGAGTTCCTGCTCAGTGCCAGCGGTGCGATCTCCTTCCTCGAGGTCAACACGCGGCTGCAGGTCGAGCATCCGGTGACCGAGCAGACCACCGGCGTGGATCTGGTGGTGGAGCAACTGCGCGTGGCCGACGGCCTGCCGCTGTCCATCACCGGGACCCCGGCGCCGCTGGGCCACTCGATCGAGTTCCGTATCAACGCCGAGGATGTCGGCCGTGGCTTCCTGCCGACGCCGGGGCCGGTGCAGCGCTTCGAGCCGCCCGCCGGCCCGGGCGTGCGGGTAGACGCCGGCGTTCAGTCCGGCTCGGTCGTGCCCGGCGCGTTCGATTCGCTGATGGCCAAGCTGATCGTGACCGGCGCCACCCGCGAGCAGGCCCTGGCGCGGGCGCGCCGCGCGCTGCGCGAGTTCCGGATCGAGGGCGTCGCGTCGGTGCTGCCGTTTCACCGCGCGGTGATCGAGCACCCGGATTTTCTCGGCGAGGATGGCTTCCGGGTCCATACCCGCTGGATCGAGTCGGACTTCGCCGCGCCGCTGTCCGCGGCCGCGCGCGCGGAGCCGTTGCAGGACACCGCGCTGCTGCGCACCGCCATCGAGATCGACGGCCGCCGCGTGGTACTCGGCTTGCCGCCGCAACTGCTGGCGGGGCTGGCCAGCACGCCGGTTCAGTCGGGAGCCGTGGCGGGGGCGCAGGAAGCACCGGCCAGCGAAGCCGACTTGCCCGCGCCGATTGCCGGCACCGTGCAGGCCTGGAGGGTCGCGGTCGGCGACGAGGTCAAGGAGGGCGACCTGGTCGCGGTGATGGAGGCGATGAAGATGGAGATGCAGGTGCTCGCGCACCGCAGCGGCCGCGTCAGCTGGCAGGCGGAAGCGGGCAGCATGCTGGCGGCCGGGGCGCGGCTGGCGAGCATCGAGTAGCAGCGCCGACGTCGGCGCGGGGGCAGCCGTGGCTCCCGCGTCCTGCCACTGTGACGGCGCCTGGCTATCCGCGCTCGATATCCGGATGCGCGGCAACCAGCGCGGCCATCGCCCGCGCCATGGCGTGCGCCGGCCGCTCGGCTTCGCGCAGCAGGCCGCTGACAACGCCCTCACGGTCCGAGGCCGGCCGGTTCTGGCTGACCTTCCACTTGCCTTCGATGCGCTGGATCGGAATCTCGACGCCGACCACCGCGCGCAGCATCGCCTCGACAAATGCCGGCGGCGCATCGTCGACCGACCAGGGATGCTCGCGGTCCGTCTCCATCTGCCGCGTCAGCCCGTCCACCTGCGCGCGCAGCCAGCCGGCGTCGTCGACGACTGCCGGCGTGCCGTGCACCTGCACGGCGGCATAGTTCCAGGTCGGCACCGCCTTGCCATGCTCCAGCTTGCTCGGATACCAGGACGGCGTGACATAGGCCTGGGGTCCCTGGAAGACGATCAGGCAAGCGGTCGCCTCGCGCAGGGCCGCGGCCATCGGATTGGCCCGTGCCAGATGCCCGCGCAGCGTACCGAGGCCGCGTTCGCCGGGCGCGTCGTCGAGCAGGAAGGGCACGGGATCTGCCACCAGCCCTTGCGGGCCGTGCACCGTCAACCAGCCGAGCGGGAACTCGCGAATCAACTGGTGCTGCAGCGCAAGCCGGGGTTCATCGAAGGCGTTGGGACGGTACATGGAGGGCTCCTGGGCGGATGGTCATCATGATAAGGGAATGAATGACCGGCCTTGAAACCCGGCGGGCTGTGCCAGATGCCCGCCGCCCGCCAAGCTCCCGTTGCCCTCTCCCCCGGCCCCTCTCCCACAAGTGGGAGAGGGGCGCAAAGCGGCAGGCCATGCACCCTGCCTCGGCATGCTGCCCCTCTATCCTTCTCAGCGCGCTGACGGTGTGCTCCCCTCTCCCGCCCCGGCGGGAGAGGGGCCGGGGGAGAGGGAAAGCGAACCCGCAGGGCTTGCCGAAACGCCCTCGACGTGCCCCGTCAACAGCTATTGCGCCGTCGTACCCTCCCCCTGCGAGTGCGGCAGGAAAGCGCCCGGCGTCATGGTGAAGAGGCTGCGCCAGGCATCCAGCCAGCGACCTTGCAGATCGGCGCTCAGCTCCATCATGCTTTCGCTGTAGCGCATGGCCATCGACAGCGGCGGCAGCGGCGAGCTGATCTGCTGCGCCAGCCGTTCGTCGGGCCACTTGAACCACCACGCCGCCCAGTGGAAGCCGTTCTCTTCCATGAAGGTGCCGTAGAAGTTCCAGGTCATCCGCGTGAGCTCCATATAGTTCTGCACCAGGTTCTGTCCCGCCATCACCGCTTGCTGCGGGTCGGCTGCGAAGGCTTGCCCGCCGCCAGCGGGAACCAGTGCACGAGACGTGGCTTGCTGCGCCTGCTCTGTCATCTGCTGTGGAGTCGAAGTTGGGCTCATAGTTTTGCTCCGGTAGGACTGGTGAGTGGCATGTTGGAGTGGGCAGGTTTTGCTGGAATGCAGCAATGGGGGCTGCCCGGCACAAGCGCGTATTGCACGCAAGAACGGCGCCCGCGGTGTTGCGCAGGTTTCAACGGATGCCGTCGCCGTGGATGGCGGATTGCCGGTGCAATGAGCGCAGCTTTTACAGTGCTCCCGAACCGGGACATTGCCGTTGGACAGACCCGCTCCATGACGCGGCCTCCCCGCGGCGATTCGCAGAGCGCGGCTCATCTGGCACGGACGATGCGTCAGTTCCCGTTTCCGATGGAGAACTGACGATGAATCCCTCCCTGCATGAGCCGACGAGTGGCCAGGCAGTCCCCGAGAGCGATCTGATCGAGCGGATCGCGAGCGCCGCCGAACGGTTGCCGGCGATGGAATCGTCTGCCTTCGGCACAGCGGTCGATCGCTTCGCGAACTGCCGGGTCGTGTTGCTGGGCGAAGCGAGCCACGGCACCCTGGAGTTCTACGAAGCTCGCGCCGCGCTAACCCGTCATCTGATCGAGCACCATGGTTTCAATATCGTTGCCGTCGAGGCTGACTGGCCGGACGCGGCGGTGCTCGATCGGTACGTGCGCCAGCTTCCGGCGCCCGAGCACCAGGAGCCACCCTTCCGCCGTTTCCCTACCTGGATGTGGCGCAACACCTGCGTGGAACGCTTCATCGAGTGGATGCGCCAATACAACGCGGACCGTTCGCCGGAGCAACGCGCCAGCTTTCACGGACTGGACATCTACAGCCTGGGCAGTTCCATCTCGACGGTGCTGGGCTACCTGAACGACGTGGACCCCGATGCCGCCCATCAGGCGCGCGAGCGCTACGGTTGCCTGCTCCCCTGGCGCGGCAACCCCTCCGCCTATGGACTGGCCGTGCTGAGCGGCCGTGCCCGCGACTGCGAGGACGCCGTCACCGCGCAGTTGCAGGCGCTGCTGCAAAAGCGGCTGGACTACGCGGGGACCGGGCACGAACCCTTCTTCGATGCCGCGCAGAACGCGCATCTGGTCGCGTCCGCGGAGCAGTACTACCGCCTGATGTACCGGGGCGGCCCGGACAGCTGGAACCTGCGCGATACGCACATGTTCGACACGCTGGCGCGCCTGATCGAGATCGGCAGGCCGAATGCGCGCGCGGTGGTGTGGGCGCACAACTCGCATATCGGCAATGCCCAGGCCACCGCGATGGGGCGGGACCACGGCGAGGTCAATATCGGGCAACTGTGCCGGGAGCGCTTCGGCGCGCAGGCGGCGCTGATCGGCCTGTCCACCAGCGGCGGCACGGTGGCCGCGGCGTCGGACTGGGACGGCCCGATGGAAATCAAGACCGTGGTGCCGGCTCGCTCCGACAGTTACGAGGCGCTGTTCCACCGCACCGGCATCGACCGCTTCCTGCTGGACCTGCGCGAAGGACAGCACGAGGACATGCGGACCCTGCTGACGGTGCCGCGGCAGGAGCGCTTCATCGGCGTGATCTACCGGCCCGACACCGAGTTCGCCAGCCACTACGCGGTTGCCTGTCTGCCGGAACAGTTCGACGCACTGCTGTGGTTCGATACGACCCGCGCCGTGGACGCCTTGCCCACCGGCATGCGCGCGGGCGTTCCGGACACCTATCCGTTCGGCGTGTAGCGCGGCTTGACGGCAGCGCGTTGCAGGAATCCGACGCCGACGGCGCAAGTTGCATCCGGTCACAAGGCGGAGACGGCCCGGCGCTATCATCGGCACGCCAGCAAGCAACGGTCGATTGCCGATCCCATGCGCCTGCCCTCCAGCGTTTCCCGTCCGCCACGCCCACTTGCCAACCGCCGTGCTGGCCGGCGTGCAGCGCATCGTGCCGGCCGCTCTGCCCTTGCCGTCCTTGCCGTCCTTGCCCTCCTTGCAGCCGTGCTGCCGGCATCGGCCTTCGCCGCACGACCGCTGGTCACCGACGACGCCCGCATCGTCGATCCGAAGGCGTGCCAGCTGGAGACATGGCTGCGCTTCAACCGCGGAGGCACCGAACGCTGGGCGCTGCCCGGCTGCAACTTCACCGGCAACCTGGAGATCACGGCGGGCGGTTCGGTCCAGCGTGTCGGCGACGACCTCGCCCTGACCGATGCGGTGCTGCAGGCCAAGACCGTGCTCCATCCTGTCGAGCCCAACGATTACGGCGTCGCGCTGACCGTCGGCGTGACCGAAGAGCCGAAGGCCGAGCGCCGCACCACCCCCGGCTCGGTATTCGCCTACCTCCCCGTAACGGTTTCCCTGCGGGATGACCACACGCTGCTGCACGCGAACCTCGGCGTGACCCGCAGCCGCACCGAAGGCACCACGCGCATGACATGGGGCGTGGCCGCGGAGAACGTGGTGACCCACCGCCTGGCGCTGATTGCGGAAACCTATGGTGAGAACCGCGGCAATCCCTGGTATCAGCTCGGGCTGCGCCTGTGGCTGGTGCCGCAGCGGGTGCAACTCGATGCAACCTATGGCAGCCGCCTTGGCGATCAGCGCGATGCCCGCTTCGTCTCGCTCGGCCTGCGGCTGCTCTCGCCGCCCTTCCTTCCCTGATCCGCTCTCGCCCTTGCCACCCTTTCAGGGGCAGGGCAAGCCGCTTTCTTTTTGCGTTGCACCAATGCAACGGACCGGAAAGCGGATTAGTAGTTACCCGAGGATGTCACAAAAGGTAACCATTATTGGCCCCGTCTTCACCGGCGGGCGTTCACGGTCCAGCCTGCGCCGCATGGCCGGTGACAGATGGAATGTCTCCCGTTACCAATCAAAAGAGATAACACCGTGAAGAAAGCCCTTCTCGCCATGGCCGCCACTGCGGCATGTGCTTCCTCCGGCGCAGCGTTCGCCCAAACCAATGTCACGCTGTACGGTATCGTCGATGCCGGTCTGGAATTCGCCACCAACGCGCCGAACGACGCCGGCGGCGACAACGTCTTCCGCATGAACTCGGGCAACCTGTCGGGCTCCCGCTGGGGCCTGAAGGGCACCGAGGACCTGGGCAACGGCCTGAAGGGTATCTTCGTGCTGGAAAGCGGCTTCGACATCGACACCGGCCGCTCGGCACAAGGCAGCCGCCTGTTCGGCCGCAACGCCTATGTCGGTCTGCAAGGCAACTTCGGCGCCGTCACGCTCGGCCGCCAGCAGAACGCCCTGTACGACCTGTTCGGCGCCTATGACCCGATGGCTGTCGGCCCGCGCTACTCGCTGAACAGCGTCGACTCCGCCTTCAACGGCCGGGCCGACAACATGATCAAGTACCGCGGCAAGTTCGGCGGCCTGACCGCCATGGCCTTCTACAGCTTTGGCCGCGACAACAACGGCGAAGTCCCGGGCGAAGCCAAGGTTGCCCGCAACATCGGTGCTGGCCTGTCGTACTCGGCCGGCGCCTTCTCGATCGGCACCGCCTACGACCAGTACCAGGGCGCCACGGTTGCACTGGCAGACCGTGCTTCGAAGCGTTGGGCCTTCGGCTCCTCGCTGGCCCTGGGCAACGCCAAGCTGTTCGCGGGCTACCGCTGGATGCGTGACGACGGCGTGGGCAGCGCTACCGCCGCCTCGACCCGCAGCAACCTGTACTGGACCGGCGCCAGCTACAAGTTCACCCCGGCCTTCAGCCTGACCGGCGCGGCCTACTACCACGACAGCAAGAACAGCGGCGCCGATCCGTGGATGTTCGTGGTGTCGGCCGACTACTCGCTGTCCAAGCGTACCGACGTGTACCTGAACGCTGGGTACGTTCGCAACAAGGACGGCTCGGAGCTGGGCCTGAGCGGCGTGGGCACGGCCCAGGCTGGCGAAAACCAGACCGGCGTGACTGTCGGCCTGCGTCACCGCTTCTGATAGAAGCATCGGCTGGCCCACGTGACGGGCAAGCCGCGCGCCGTGCCGGGAAACCGGCGCGGCGTGCGCGAACCTTCATATCGACCTTGTCTTCTTCATGGGTGCAAGGACGTTGGGCCGGTCACTTCGACCGGCCCTTTTTTCTTGGCCCCACGCCGGCTGTCGCCCTTCGCCCTGCCACGGCGCCCAAGCCCGTCACCGGCGCGCTGGCTCGGAAGCCGGCTCCGGCTCCAGCTCGCAAAAGCGCAGCCGGTTGCCGAAGGGGTCCGCCACTTCCATCACCTTTCCCCACGGCACCTCCTCGACGCCAGGCCGGGCATACCGGTAGCGCTTGCTCGCCAGCTCCTGCTGGAACGCATCGATACCCGTCACCGGCACGAATACCACCCCGCCCGGCGTGCTGTCGCCATGGTGCTCGCTCAGGTGCAACACCAGTTCCGAGCGCCGAATCTGCGCGTAACGCGGCAAATCGGCTTCGAATTGATGTTCCCAGTCGAGGGTGAAGCCGAGAAAGTCCAGATAGAAGTCGCTCGCCTGCTGCCAGGCGAAGACGCGCAATACGGGAATGGCGGGGGCCAGGTGCATATCGGTTCTCGGGTCTTGTCTTGCGGCGGGGGTCGGCCTGGAAGCCACTCCTGATGATCTCGTGGCCCGTGCGCAACGCCAACCTTGTTGCTCCGGATTCTCACCGATTTTCCCTTGCATCCGCGCCAATACTGTATATCCTTACAGGTACTGTACGTCCATACAGTTACGGGAGTCAGCGATGGAAAACCGACTTGAGGACCTGATCGATCTCCACGGCAATTACGACCGGATGGTACTGCGCTGGCTGTGCCACCACGTCGGCGTTCCCAGGCTGGGCCGCGCTGCCGCCGAACTGTCGCGCCGGCCGCAGGGCGGCAAACCGGACCTCGTCGCCGTCTGCAGGAAGCTTGGAGTGCGCCCGCTCGGCCGGATGGCCGGCACGGGCAGCAAACCCTCCTCCAGCCGCAAGGCCAGGGACCGGACCGTGGGCGACCGGTATCTCGCTCGCATCCGGCAGATCCTGGACGCCCCGAAGGGCGAGTCACCTGCGGGCGGCCAGCACAAGCCGGCCCGGGACGACCGCAACGCAAAGGAAGGCAGCGCGGCGCCGGTGCGGCAGGGATCGTTGCCCTTTGCGGCAACCCCGGCTTAGCCGCCGGCTTGCTCCATCTCCCCGGCTGGCGGGAGGGGCGCTGGGGAGGGGGGTGGCCGGGATGAGCGCAACAACCGGAATGGCAGGGATATCGCCCTACGCCAGCGGATCGTTGCGCGGTGGCCGCTCCTCGCGCTCGTCGGTGCGGTCGGCGCGGTCCGAAGGCATATCCGCCGGTATGCCCTCGGCCGCATCGGCGATCCGCTCGCCGATCTGCTCCTCGGGCAGGATCGACTCCGTCCGGTTGTCCATCGGATAGTCCTGCTCCGCCTCGGGCAGCCCTTCCACGTTCATGTCCGAGTCGATCGGCTCGATTTCGGCGGCCGGATCCAGCGTGCTCGGGATCGCGCCCGCTTCGCGCACGATCTCGCGCTCGCGTTCCAGATCCTCGTCTCCCGTTTCGTCCGGCGTGTCCTTCGCGACAACCGAGTCTGGATCGACATTGTTCGACTGCTCTTTCATTTGGGCTCCGTCAAATAGAAGAAGGGTTGGACCCGGCGCAGCAGCCGCGCTGGTGCGCCGGTCGTTTCCGCTGCCAAAGTTCAGGTCGAGCGCTCCGTCGGCTTGGTACTGCCGCCATAGGGATCGGTGCCGCGGGGTACCTCCCCGGCGCCGACTTCCATGCCGCCCGCGTAGCTGCTGGCAGTACTGCCGGTATTCGCGCCCGCCGAGCTGACGCCGCTGATATGCGAGTCGTCCGGCCGGGTCTCATGGCTCACCCCGAGTTGCGGCACCTTGCCGCCGCTGCGGGATCCTTCCCGGTCCACCCGGATCTGGTTCTCCACTTCGGTGACACCGAAGGTGTCATCGGCCAGATCCTCGATGTAGAACTTCTGCTGGCGATCGCGCACCGTGCCGCTGAGCGTCACCACTCCCTCGCGCACCTTCACCTCGACATGTTCGACGTCGAGGCGATGATCGTGCGCGAGCCGTTCGCACAGGTCCTCCTGGATCCGCTCGTCGCTGCGTCGATACCCCTTGGGTGCCACGCGCCGGCTTCCGGTACCGGGGCTGCTCTGCCCCCATTGGGAGCGCATCGGCGAGCTGGTGAACTGCTCGTAGGACGCGTCACGGCCGTGCGGCTGTCCATAGCCGGACCGGTTCCAGTCGTCGCCAGCCCAGCCGGCCACGCGGCCGCCCGCACCCGGGCGCTCCGATTCCGGATAGCGCCCGCCAGCGTCAGTCCAGCGCGAACTGGCGGCCCGGCGCTGCATGTTGTCCTGCATGGCGCCGCCCATGCCTTCGCCTTCCTGCTGCCAGGACTGCGCATCGAGCTGTCCGACATCCGAGATGCCGTAGGCATCGGCCATCCGCTCGCGCGCCTGCGGATCGTCCGGCTCATAACGGTCACGCCAGGGCGTGCGCGATTGATCGGGGAACGGTCCGCCGCCGAAACGCTCGCCGCGGTGCTGCCGCGGGTCCGGACGGTCCCAGCCGCCGCGCGGCGTCCCGCGGTCGCCGCGCATCACCTCCCGCGTGGAGGGGAAGGTGCCGTACGGGTTGTCGCCCATCGGCTCCTCATAGGTGTTGCCATAGCGGCCCTCGCCGAAGCGACCGGCGCCATACCCGCCCTCGGCGCGGCGACCCTGGCCGAAGGCCTCGTCGTAATCGGCATGACCGCGCCGGCCCCAGCCTTGCCCGCGCGTGGTCGGCCCGCGTTCCTGGAATTCACCCGGCCCGTCGTTGCGATCTTCACCACTGTAGGGTTGCCGGTAGTCCCATACCCGGCGGCTTGTCCTGTCTTCGTTCATGGTTGCCTCCGTTGTAAGAAATGCAAGACGCGGCGGAGCAATTCGCAACGGCGCGCGCAGAGCGGCCAAGGCGATATGCCGCCGCTTGGCGACGTCCATGCAACGCAATTTCCATTCCGTCGAGGGATTTGTGCGCGAAGAGACAGTTCAACCATACCGGGCCCGGTAGGCTGTTTCTGCGCGGGAGGACTGACCGCTCGCCCGCGTTTGACGCCTCTCCCGTTCCCCGGTGGAGAGGCGTCCTTTCTCTGCCGCAGGAAATCGGCAAGAGGGCTGACGAAGGCGGGAAGACAGGCCGGCGACTCGGGTGAGCACCGGCCTTTTGCAGTTGGGACAGGCTAGCCTGCGGCGACGTCCGCCGCGATTGTCATAGCGGTTTGCGCGCGACGCAGAACAGGCTCAGCGCCGCGGCCGGCGAGTTCGGATCGATACCGGAGAGCCGCTGCGCAAGGCGGATTTTCAGAGGCGGCCGCCCCATCGTGCCGGTCATCACCTCCCTGCCGACATAGTGGCTGTGCGGATAGATCTGGATGTCGAAGCCCAGCGGACGCAGCGTCGAATTCACCAGCTCGCGCGTGAGCCCGTCACCGGGGCGGTGGTGCAGCTCGGTGGCCAGCGCCCAGATCTGTTCGTCGTCCGCCGCGGTATGGCCGCCGCGCTTGAGCCAGCGGTAGATCGGCAGACGCATGCGCCAGGCCAGCAGCGCAATGCCGCGGAAGTCCCAGGCCGACTGCTGCGGATCGTGGTCGAGGATCAGATAACCGCCCGGACGAACGAGGCGCGCCGCCTCGATCAGCGCGCGGCGCATATCGTCCAGGTGGTGCAGCGATCCGTTGATCGCGACCACGTCGGCGATGCCCGAGCGCAGCGGCATGTCGTGTCCATCCGCGCGCAGCGGCACATAGCCGACGCTTGCCGCTCGCTCCAGACTGCCGGTCGCGATGTCCACGCCGATGGCGATGAGCGGTTTGCCGCCCAGCGTCGCCAGCAGGTTGCCCGGACCGCAGCCAACGTCCACCAGCACCTTGCCGTCCAGTGTTCCCAGCACCCCAAGCCAGCGATCGCGCAGCTCCGGGTAACGGTGCACGAAGGCGAGCCAGTCATCCATCCAGCGCGGATGGCTGAAGTAATGCGCGTTGGCGTGCATCCCTTCGGTAAACCACGGAATCGCGCTTTCCGGATAGGTGCCGTCGTGCACCTTGGCGTCCGGTTTCAGATACGGCCGCAGCCGCTCCATATAGCCCTCCTGTCGCGCCGCGCCCTTGCGTGCGGCAGAGGACGTCTCTCGACGGGCCGGTCCACGTTGGGAGGCGTCGGCGTCGGGGGGTGGCGAAACAGCAGGGTTGGTCAGCAGTGCGTCGTTCATTATTGGGTCCCGGGTGAAACGCAGGGCGCGCCGCCGTCGCGGGCGGAACCGGCGTCAGGTACAGGTATGCATCACGACGGGCAGTCCGCGCTGAAGATTCGGACTGCGCCGCGCCAGGAACGCAAAGAGAGGCCGAGCCGATGCGTGCCGGCCGGCTTGCCCTACTTTGCGCGATCGAACAAATGGCGGCAGCATGCGCCGAAGACGAGTCCTGACCCGGTGGACCTTGCCGAGGCTCTTCCTTTCCCCCGGATGGGAGCCTTGGTACATAGCGCGCGTGCACATCCAATAACGGTGTCCCATAGTGGATGACACTGCGACCGATGCAGCGCCGCCAACCATGGAACTACCCCTGATGGAATCTAGGCAGCGGATGTTGCAAGCGCAAATGATTTGGAAGGCGGTTTGTTATTCAGCGCACACAAGAAAATGCCCCCGCGGGCGTTACTGCGGCGTGAAATCGGGACGGAAAGGGAGTTAGGTAAGGGAAAGTGGCGGGATAGAGATCGGAAGAAGGGAGACCGTGACGCCGGGCAGAATGGAGCAGTCGTGCACTGCAACATGTTCTTCGACTCGACGCAAAGGCCCGCCAGCAGGGCCGGCGGGCGCCCTTCAGCCAGCCCCGGGGCGGTCATTTCCCCTTGGCATCCGAGGCGGGATATCCATAGCTCTGCGCCGCCGATCCGGTGCGATTGCTGCTGGAGTTCGACTGTTTCCCGCTGCTGCTTCGGCTGCCGCTGCCCTTGGTTGCGTCATGCTGGCGGCTCCCCGCCTGCGCCTTGTCCGGGCCGGTACCGGTGGTCGGCGCATGCCTGGTGGGGCCCGGCGCGACATCCGAAGCGGCGGTACCCGGTGCACGATCGCTTCCCGCGGCGGTTCCGGTTCCGGATGTCTGCGACCAGGCGGGAGTGGTCAGCAGGATGGCAGTGACCAATGTGGCAATGCGTTTCATGGCAGTCTCCTTTTGATTGTCGGTAAGGCCGCCGGTGGTCGGCAGCGTGCCAGAAGTGTCCCAGGACGGAACTGCCGCGCCCGCGCAACTTCCGTGCCGCACGCGGCGTCACTCTTGCCGGCCAGCGCCACGGCATCGTCCCGAGAGGCGTGCAGGTAGCCGCGATCGATTCGGCTACCGACCGGAATGCCGGCGCCGCTGCCCCCGCCAACTGCAGTCGAGAGGCCCGCACATTTCTACATCGTCACGTAAGGATTGCAGCAGCGGTGGAGAGGGGCCGCATGCGTTGTCCAGGGCACTGGTGCCCAAGCGGCCCGAGGCGTCGTCCGATTCCTACATGCGTTTCAGGCATCGCCCCCGTGAGGCGATTGGGTGGCCGCACCTATCGTTACATCAACGGGCCACGTTCCGCAGCCACACCCGGTACAGCTGCTGCCCGCCAATACCTTGTCAATGGAAGGAGTCAACGATGAAGCGAATCCTCAGCACGACCGCACTCGCGCTGTGCGCGGCCCTGAGCCTTCCCGCCGTCGCCCAGCAGGCGCCGCCCGCCAACAACGCCCCGAACCCGAGCGCTCCGCCGGCCGAGGGTAACCCACCGGCAAGCCGCAGCACCACGCCGTCCGCCACTGGCAGCAGCATGGGCGGCAGCAGTTCCGGCTCGACCAGCGCCACCAGCGGCAGCAAGAGCAAGAAGAGCGACAGCAATACGCACCGCAGCAAGAAGCCGCGCGAGCAAGGCATGCCGGCTTCGCCGACGCCGGATTCGCCGAACGCCCCCAAGGGCGATTCACCGAGCCCGGCCACCGGTACCAAGCAGTAACCGCGGCCCTGCAACACCAAGCAAGAACACCACGGCCCGCGCTGCCCGATCCAGGGCACGCGGGCCGTGTGCGTGGTGGTCCGGCATTGTTGCCGCCGCCGCGGCGACAGCGCGGTCCATCTCACCAGCGATAGGTTGCCGTCGCCAGCACGTTGCGCCGATAGCCGTAGTAGCAGGTCGTCGCGCTGCCGCACTGGCCGACATATTCCTTGTCGAACAGATTGGTGGCATTCAGCGACAGGCGCCAATGCGCGTCGAGCGTGTAGTGAAGGGCGGCATCCGCCAGCCATACCGAGGGCACCTTGAAGGTATTGCCCGCATCTCCCCACGACGATCCCACATAACGGGCTCCCGCGCCCAGACCGAGCCCGCGCAGCCATCCTGCCCGCACGGTGTAATCCAGCCACAGCGCCGCGGTGTGCTGTGGCCGGTTGGTCGGCGTCTTGTGCAGGTCCGCGCCGTTGCTGCGCGTCACCTCCAGGTTCATCAGCGTATAGGAGCCGAGGGCCTTCCAGCCGTTGCCGAGATCCATCGCGCCCTCCAGCTCGAAGCCGCGTGAACGCACTTCGCCGGTCTGCACCTGGAAGCGCGGGTTGGCCGGGTCCGCGGTCAGCACGTTCTGTTGCCGCAGGTCGTACACGGCGGCAGTCACGAAGCTGTTGCTCCCCGATGGCTGGAACTTGATGCCGAGCTCGGCCTGCTTGCCGGTGGTGGGCTCGAACGGCGTGCCGACGGCATTGGTGCCCGCTTGCGGCTGGAACGAGGTCGAGTAGCTCAAGTAGGGCGCGAGGCCGAACGGCCCCTGGTACATGAGACCGAGGCGATAGGTCAGATCGTGCTGGTCGATCGGCGTGCTGGTCGCCGTGGAGGCTGCGCCAGCCACGCGCGTCGTGGTCGTGTCCGAGCTTGCCCAGTCCTTGCGCAGACCGGCGACGAAGATCAGCCGCTCCGCCAGCTTCATCTGGTCCTGGAAATAGAGGCCCAGTTGCCGCTGCGTCTGTTCCGCGATGGTGCGCGAGGTGATCGGATTGATGCTGGAGCCGTAGACCGGATTGAACGGATCGATCAGGCCCCTGCCCGTGCTACCGACGGTGCCGAAGCCCTGGCTGTCGTCGAACTTGCCGTACTGGTAGTCGACGCCGAACAGCATCTTGTGCCGCACCGCGCCGGTCGCGAAGTCGGCCTGCAGCTGCGTATCGACCCCGACGGTGTCCAGCTTGCCGGTGGATTCGAGCGATCCGCGACGCAACTGCTGCTGCGCCGGCGTATCCCAGCCCACTGCATAGACGCCGGTATAGGTCAGGTCCGCATGCGAATAGCGCAGGTTCTGGCGGACCAGGAAGGTGTCGTTGAAGCGATGCTCGAAGGCGTATCCCACCGCATAGGACTCGCGATCGAACTTGTTGAAGTTGGGCTCGCCAGTGAAGAAGGAAGTCGAGATCCTGCGTCCACCCACGGTCGGGATGATGGTGCCTTCGCGCGGCAGGAAGTTGATCGCGGTACCCTGCCGGTCACGCTGATAGTGGGTCAGTAGCGTGAAGGTCGTGTCGGCCGAGGGACGGAAGGTCAGCGCCGGCGCAATGAAAATGCGGTCGTCCTTCGCATGGTCGGTCTGCGTATCGCTGTCGCGCAGCAGCCCGGTCAGCCGATACAGCACCGTCCTGTTTTCATCGACCGCACCGCTCAGGTCGAAGCCGGCCTGCTTGCGATCGTGCGAGCCGTATTGCAGCGTGATCTCGCGCAGCGTCTCCTCGCTCGGGCGCTTGCTGACCAGATTGATGAGGCCGCCCGGCGCATTGGCACCGTACAGCACCGAGCTGGGACCGCGCAGCAGCTCCACCCGCTCCAGGCCATACGGATCGATGCGCGGCATCAGGTAGCCCGATGCGTAGTAGTTGATGTAGAGGCCGTCCTGATACTGGCGCGCCGTAAAGCCGCGAATGACCGGCTTGTCGTAGCGGCTCTCCACCACGTTGTCGCCCACCACGCCCGCGGAATAGGCGAACGCCTCGGACACCGTGGTAACGGCCCGATCCTCCATCTGTTCGCGGCCGATCACGGAGATGGACTGCGGCGTCTCGTTCAGCGGGGTATCGGTCTTGGTTGCGGTCGCGCTGCGACGCGCGACATAACCGCCAACCGGGCCGCTGGCGGTTTCCGCCGACGCCGCGCGCACCGTCACTTCCGGCAGCTGGGCCTGGCTGGCGCCCGGCGTCGCTGCGGGGCCGGCCTGCTGTCCAGGCTGCGCCTGAACGGAAGCCGAGAGGGCAAACAATGCCCATACTGCCCGCCGGATATCGGTCCGGCGGCAGGCTGACACCCGCTTCATATGACTCCCCTTTTTTCTTGTCGAGACGCCGGATCAGCACCGGCCAGATCGCAAACGCGAATACGAATGCGAACGATTCTCGATTATTATGGAGAAGTGACGTGAAGTGCAATACGCCTGGCGACGCCAGCGACAGGAAAACAACGCCTTTGCGCGTTACGCGCCGGCTCGGATGGCGATGCCATCCCCGACATGGCGCGGGACGCTATCGCCGCGCAGCGGGGGAACGGCGGCCGGCATGCCACAACGCAACGGCGGTCATGGTGCCCAGCGCGACCCAGGACATCCAGTCCCAGAGGCCATCGGCGAACAGCGCCGATGCCAGGCCGACGACGCCGAGTCCGGCAAGCACGATCGGCATGCCGTAAATCCACAGGAACGTGCCTGGCTTTTTCATCTGGTCAGTTCCTCCTCGCGCGCCGGCATCGGCTCGCGGGCCGGGCGATGCGCCGGTTCGCCCTGCGCTTCCAGCAGCCGCAGCCTCGCGTTTGCCGTGCGGGTCCGGCCGACCCAGAGGTAGATGCCGCTCGCGAGCAGGACGATGCAAATCACGTCCAGCACGGCCCACAGCAGCTTCAACGGCATCCCGCCATAGTCGCCGAAATGCAGGGGTCCCGAGATGCGCAGCGCCGCCACGTACCAGGGCATCTCGCGCGCCGCCGCGAACTGTCCGGTCTCGGCGTCGACCAGTACCGGCTTGATCAGGCGGGACGTGATATGGGCGTCCCCTCGCATGAAGACCGCGTAATGTCGCGCGCCCGCGAGCGGGGTGCCCGGGAAGGCGATGAAGGCGGTGGTCATGGCAGGCTCCCGGGCGGCGGCCAGCGCGATCGCGGCGTCCAGGGACGACAGGTGTTCGGCCGGACCCAACGGTGCGAAGGGCGCCAGCATGGCGCGCAGTTCGGTCGATTGCCAGACCCCGTATGTCGGTTTGGCAAGCGTCAGCAAGACGCCGGTCACGCCGACCACCAGCACCCATGACAGCGTCGCCATGCCGAGCACGTTATGCAGGTCCAGCCATTTGAGCCGGGCAGAACGGTCGCGCCGCACGGTGCCGAACGGCAGCTTCTGCATCAGAGGACCGTAGACGACGATGCCCGAGACGATCGAGATGACGAACAGCAGCCCCATCGCGCCAAGGAACAGCGTTCCCGGCAGCCCCGCGAACAGGTCGGTATGCAGCTTGACCATCACGAGCATGAAGCCGGAACGCAGCGGCGTGTCGCGCAGCAGTTCGCCGGTGCGCGCGTCGTAGGTCAGTAGCGCCCCGCCCTCGCGCGGCGCGGTGCGGGATGACAGCGACACAAACCAGACCGGCTCCTCGTCGTCCCGGGTGACGAAACGCACCGCGGTACCCGGCCGGCGCGCCCGCGCATCCTCGACGATATGGTCCACCGGCACCATTGCCGTGCCGGCCGGCAGCGCTGGCGCCTCGACGCCGTTGCCGAGCCAGTGGTCGATCTCATGCCCGAAGATCAGCGGCAAGCCGGTCAGGCAGAGCAACAGCAGAAAGACCGTGCAGACCAGGCTCGTCCACTTGTGGACGAGATACCAGAGGCGAAAGGTGCGGATTTCCATGGGCAAGAGGGACGGCCGCAATCGCGACATGGGTGTGCCCGTTGCCCCGGAGCCCCCGCTCGACGGCCCTGGCCGCCAGCGGCCCCTGCCAGCAGTGGTCACATTGCGAATGATTCGCATTCTATACGGAGAAGACGGCTCCGTATGCAGTGCAATGACCTTGCCGGTGCCCGTTTCGTCTATTTGATCCGCTGCTTCTCGAGCTTGCGCGCCAGCGTGCGCCGATGCATGCCCAGCCGGCGCGCCGTCTCGGAAATATTGAACCCGGTCGCCGCCAGCGTTTCATGGATATGTTCCCACTCCAGCGTCTTGATCGAGGTCGGCCGTCCGGTCACCTCGACATCGACATCCCCCGCCGCGCGGTCGAAGGCGGCCTCGATATCGTCGGTCGTGGACGGCTTGGCCAGGTAGTGGCAGGCGCCCAGCTTGATCGCCTCCACCGCCGTGGCGATGCTGGCATAGCCGGTCAGCACCACGATCAGCATCTGGTCGTCATGCGCGTGCAGCGCCTGCACGCACGCCAGGCCGGAAGCCTCCCCCTTGAGCTTCAGGTCGACCACGGCATAGCCGGGCGAATGCTCGTGCAGCAGCTCGTTGACCCCTTCGAGGCTGGTGGCGTGGATCACCGTGTAGCCGCGCCGCTCGAAGGAGCGCCGCAGCGTGCGGGCGAACGCCGCATCGTCCTCGACCAGCAGCAGCACGCGCGATTGCGCGGCGGCGTTGGCCGCGGCATCGGCTGCCGAAGCGGTGACCGAAGCGGTGACCGAAGCGGTGACCGAAGTGGTGGCCGGAGTGGTGAGCGAAGTGGTTTCCGGAGTCGTTGCCGAAGTGGCGGCAGGCTGCGCCGGATGCGCCGTCGCCGGACCCTCTTCGCCCGGCTTGCGCGGATCATCGTGGTTCGCTTGCATACTGCGTCTCCTCCAGCGTGATGGCGGCCAGTGGCAGGCTCAGCACCACTTCCGCTCCCCCCTGCGGGCGATTGCGCGCCGTCACCCTGCCGCCCAGCGTACGCAGGACATTGACGACGAGAAACAGGCCCAGGCCGCTGCCCGGCCGGCCCTTCGTCGACTGGTACGGCTTGCCCAGGCGCTCCAGCATGTTGCCGTGAAAGCCCGGGCCTTCGTCCGCCACCGTCAGCACCAGCGTCTCGGCGTCGCGGCGCACCTCGAAGGAAACCCAGTCCGGCGACGCTTCCAGCGCGTTGTCGAGCACGTTGCAGATCATCTGCTTGATGGCGGAGTCGGACACCACCGTCTGATCCTGACCGAAGCGGAAGCTGTAGTCGAACGCGCGCACCGGCCGCGTGGCGCGCCACTCCTGCACCAGATCGTCGAGGAAGGTGCGCACGGTAGTCTGCGTCGGCGCCTCGCCGCGCGCTTCGCCGGCCGAGAGCAGGATGCCGCTGACGATCGATTTGCAGCGTTGCACCTGGGTCTGCATCTCGCCCAGCTCCTGCAGCAGTTCGGGATCGCTGGCAAACGGCTCCATCCGCTTCCAGTCCGACAGGATCACGGCCAGCGTCGCCAGCGGCGTGCCGAGTTCGTGCGCCGCGCCGGAGGCCAGCAGCCCCATCCGCACGATATGGTCCTCCTCGGCGGCACGCTGGCGCAGGGCGGCAAGACGTTCGTCGCGGGCGCGCAGGTTGCGCATGATGCGGGTGATGAAGGTGACCAGCAGCGTCGCGTTGATGACGAAGCAGATCAGCATGCCCTGCACATACAGGCTGCCCAGCCCCTCGGCGTGGTCCGCGGGCAGCGCCAGCGGACTGCCCACCGCCGCCAGCCCGCCAAAGCACAGCGTGGCGATCAGCACGATCAGCCAGGTCGACCAGACCTCCAGCAGCACCGCGCCGAGGGTGACCTGCAGCAAATAGAGGAAGACGAAGGGATTGGCGGCGCCGCCGCTCAGGTAGAGCTGCGCCGTCAGCATGGCGACGTCGACCAGGAGGGCGACGAACAGCTGCGTGTTCGACACCTCGCTGGCGAAGCGCAGCCGGAGCAGGCTGAGCGCGTTGAAGGCGACCAGGCCGAACAGCACCGCGAGCATCGGCACCACCGGCAACGGCGCGCCGAGGCCGAAATGCACCACGCTGATGGTGGCGACCTGGCCGAGCACGGCAATCCAGCGCAGCTCGATCAGCTGCTGCATGTTCTGCCGGCCAGTGGTATCGAAGTCGCGCAGGCGCCCGCGGCCCGCCGACGGGGCGCGCGCGGCGGTGTCGATGGTGACCGTCTGCGCATCGCGCGGCGCTGCACCCGGCGCACTGGTGGGAGAAGGCATCTTCACTGGCTGGAAACGCGTGGATGCCAATTGTCCCTCATTGCCGGCGCCGGCGGCGAGATTCCTCCCGCCCGACATACCAGGCGGCGGCCGCGACCATCAGCGCGAGCCCATACCAGGTCAGCGCGTAGACCAGGTGATTGTTGTTGAAGCGCACGACCGTCAGCCCGCCCTGCGGCCAGCTGCCCGTCGTGCCGTTCGCCGGCACAGCCGATGGCAAGGCGCCCGCTGCGGGGGTACGCCGGCCGCCATCCTCGGACACCACCGCGCCGGCGCCGGCCGTACCGGGCGCGGCGTCGGCATCGATGAAGTACGGGGCCACCGTGCCAAGCCCGTGCGCGGCGGCGATCGCCTGCACGTCGCGCGAATACCAGCGGCCTGCCGCCGGATCGTTCTGGCGCAGGAACGCCCCGCCCGGCTCCGGCATGCGCAGCAGCCCGACCACCGCGGTCTCGCCAGCCGGTTCGTTGTCCGCGCGCGTCGACCGCTCGCGGAAGTCCGGCGGCACGAAGCCGCGGTTGACCAACACCACGGTGCCGTCGTTGCGGCGCAGCGGCGTCAGCACCCAGAAGCCGCCGCCAAGGTCCGTGGTCGCCTGCACCAGCGTTTCCTTGTCATGCAGGAAGGTGCCGGTGACGGCGACACGACGGTACTCATCGGCTGCCGCTGTCACCAGCGGCCAACGCGCGGGGCCAGGCGCCGGTACCGGTGCCGCATGGATGCGGGCCTCGACCCGTTCGATCAGGTCGAGCTTCCACGCGCGGCGTTCCACCTGCCAGGTCCCCAAAGCAAAAAACCCGGCGAACGCCAGGGCCGCGATCACCGCGAGCACCGTCAGGACGACAGTGCTGCGGGGACGGGCCCGGCGAGCCGGGCTGGGATTCGAGCCGGTCGTGCTCAAGGCATGGTCTTCATGTCATGCGTCATCGTCGGCATCATGTTCGCGTTCATGTGGTACATCACCCACAGCGAACCGGCCAGTGTAATGACGACGATCACGATGGTGAACATCAGCGCCAACAGGTTCCAGCCTCCCTCGGACTTGGTGTCCATGTGCAGGAAGTAGATCATGTGGACGACGATCTGCACCGCAGCCAGGCCAAGCAGGACCATCGCGGTCGTGCTCGAATCGGCGATGACGTTGCCCATCACCAGCCAGAACGGGATCACCGTGAGGATCACCGCCAGCACGAAGCCGGTCACGTAGCCGCGCAGCGTCACGGGGCTGTGGCCGTCATCGTCGTGATGATCGTGCGCGTGGTGATCGAGGTCGACGTGCTTGCCGCCCTCGGTCGACTCCAGGTTGGAGAATGCGTAGTCGTGCGCTTTGCTCATGGCAGGACTCCCATCAGATAGACGAAGGTGAACACGCCGATCCAGACCACGTCCAGGAAGTGCCAGAACATCGACAGGCACATCACGCGGCGCTTGTTGGCGGCGATCAGGCCATGCTTCTTCAGCTGGAACATCAGCGTGATCAGCCAGATGATGCCGAAGGTCACGTGCAGGCCGTGCGTACCCACCAGGGTGAAGAACGCGGACAGGAAGGCGCTGCGCTGCGGCACCGCACCTTCATGGATCAGGTGGGCGAATTCGTACAGTTCCAGGCCGACGAAGGCGGCGCCCAGCAGGCCGGTGACGGCCAGCCAGGTCAGCGTGCCCTTCAGGCGGTTGCGCTGCATCTCCAGCATGGCGAAGCCATACGTGATCGACGACAGCAGCAGCATCGACGTGTTCAGCGCCACCAGCGGCAGGTCGAACAGGTCGGCGCCCGACGGGCCGGCGGCATAGCTGCGGCCCACCACGCCGTAGACGGCGAACAGACAAGCGAAGATCAGGCAATCGCTCATCAGGTACACCCAGAAGCCCAGCAGGGTGCCGTTCTTCGGGTGATGCTCGGTCGGCAGGTAGAACTGCAGCGCGTTGTCACGCTGCGTTCCCTGCGCGCCGGCAGCGCCGGCGCCTTGGTTTGCGGTGATATCAAGCATGGTTGGCAAGCAGACGGGTACGTTCCGACTCGGTTTTGACCACTTCCTCAGCCGGGATGTAGTAGTCGCGCTTGTAGTTGAAGGTGTGCCCAATGGCCACCGCCAGGATCGCGATGAAGGACACCACGACCAGCGGCCACATATGCCAGATCAGACCGAAGCCGCACACCGTCGACAGGCCAGCAAGGATGATGCCGGCGCCGGTGTTCTTCGGCATGTGGATCGGCAGGAAGCCCTGTTGGGGACGCTCGAAACCGCGCTGCTTCATCTGCCACCAGGCGTCATTGTCGTGAATGACCGGGGTGAAGGCGAAGTTGTACGACGGCGGCGGCGACGAGGTCGACCATTCCAGCGTGCGGCCATCCCACGGGTCGCCCGTCACGTCGCGCAGTTGCGCGCGGCGCTTGAAGCTGACCACCAGCTGGATCAGGAAGGCAGCGATGCCGAAGGCGATCAGGAACACGCCCACTGCGGCGATCTGGAACCAGATCTGCAGCGACGGATCCTCGAAGTGGCTCACGCGGCGGGTCACGCCCATCAGGCCCAGCACATAGACCGGCATGAAGGCGACGTAGAAACCGACCAGCCAGAACCAGAACGACATCTTGCCCCAGAACTCGTCCAGCTTGAAGCCGAAGGCCTTCGGGAACCAGTAGTTGATACCGGCGAACAGGCCGAACAGCACGCCACCGATGATCACGTTGTGGAAGTGAGCGATCAGGAACAGGCTGTTATGCAGCACGAAGTCCGCGGGCGGCACGGCGAGCAGCACGCCGGTCATGCCACCGATCACGAAGGTGACCATGAAGCCAACGGTCCACAGCATCGGCACGTCGAACTTGATCCGGCCGCGGTACATCGTGAACAGCCAGTTGAAGATCTTCGCGCCCGTCGGGATCGAGATGATCATCGTCGTGATGCCGAAGAACGAGTTGACGCTGGCGCCCGAACCCATCGTGAAGAAGTGGTGCAGCCATACCAGGTACGACAGCACGGTAATCACGACGGTCGCGTAGACCATCGACGCGTAGCCGAACAGGCGCTTGCGCGAGTAGGTCGACACCACTTCGGAGAAGATGCCGAAGCAGGGCAGGATCAGGATGTACACCTCGGGGTGGCCCCAGATCCAGATCAGGTTCACGTACATCATGGCGTTGCCGCCAAAGTCGTTCGTGAAGAAGTTCGTGCCCACGTAGCGGTCCAGCGACAGCAGCGCCAGCACTGCCGTCAGCACCGGGAAGGCGGCGACGATCAGCACGTTGGTGCACAGCGAGGTCCAGGTGAACACCGGCATCTTCATCATCGTCATGCCGGGTGCACGCATCTTGACGATGGTCACCAGCAGGTTGATGCCTGACAGCGTTGTCCCGACCCCCGCGATCTGCAAGGCCCAGATGTAGTAGTCCACCCCCACGTCCGGACTCTGCAGGATGCCCGACAGCGGCGGATAGGCCAGCCAGCCGGTCTTGGCGAACTCGCCGACGAACAGCGACACCATGATCAGCGCAGCGCCAGCCGCGGTCATCCAGAAGCTGAAGTTGTTCAGGAACGGGAAGGCCACGTCGCGCGCGCCGATCTGCAGCGGCACCACGTAGTTCATCAGGCCGGTCACCAGTGGCATCGCGACGAAGAAGATCATGATCACGCCGTGCGCCGTGAAGATCTGGTCGTAGTGGTGCGGCGGCAGGTAGCCCAGGTTGTCGCCAAAGGCGATGGCCTGCTGCAGGCGCATCATCACCGCGTCGGCAAAGCCGCGCAGCAGCATCACCAGGCCGAGGATCATGTACATGATCCCGATCTTCTTGTGATCGATGCTGGTGAACCACTCGCGCCACAGGAAGCCCCACTTGCGGAAGTAGGTCAGCGCAGCGACGAGGCCGAGTCCGCCGAGAATGACCGCGCCGAAGGTCGCGATCAGGATCGGCTCATGCAGCGGGATCGCCTCCCATGTGAGGCGGCCGAAGAAAAGCTTGGTAAGGTCGAAACTGTCAAGCATGCTGGTCAACGATGCCAAAGGCGCGTTGTGAGAGAGGGAGCTGGGGAACCGCCACGGCCGCCGATTCACCGGCGGATTCGCGAACGGACAGCGGGTTCAGCCCGGGAACCGACGAGCTGATCGGGGCGACGTCGCCGGTCCCTTGCGGGTCCGACACCGTGCACATGCCGCCAACGTAGGTGCGCACCGGTGCGTCCTCCAGGCCCAGGCGGGCGCGGGTGGCGGCATCGAGCGAAGCCACGTTGAAGGCGCCGGGCTTGCCCTGGCCGCCATTGGCGTCGATGGCCATCATTTCGCGCATGCACATGCGGTTGGGCTCGACGCAGCGGTTCAGGATGGCGTCATACAGGCCATCGGCAACGTTGGCGTAATAGCGGACCGGCTCGCGCTCGCTGGGCTGCTCCAGCTTCAGGTAGTCCTCGCGGGTCAGCGCCTGGCCGCTCGCCTTGACCTTCTGCACCCACTGGTCGAAACCGGCCTCATCCACGCCATGGAACTTGAAGCGCATCCACGAGAAGCCCGGGCCGCTGTAGTTCGCCGAGAAGCCGTCGAATTCGCCCGGCTTGTTGATCACGGCGTGCAGCTGGGTTTCCATGCCCGGCATGGCGTAGATCTGGCCTGCCAGCGCCGGGATGAAGAACGAGTTCATCACCGTCGAGGCGGTCATCTTGAAGTGAATCGGGCGATCCACCGGCGCTGCCATCTCATTGACCGTCGCGATGCCCTGCTCCGGGTAGAAGAACAGCCACTTCCAGTCCAGCGCGACCACTTCCACCGTCAGCGGGCGGACATCGGTCGGCAGCGCCCGGTTCTCGTCCAGGCGGCTCAGCGGCCGGTACGGGTCCAGGGCGTGCGTGCTCACCCAGGTGATGGCGCCGAGCGCGATGATGATCAGCAGAGGTGCTGACCAGATCACAAGCTCGAGCATCGTCGAGTGATCCCAGTCGGGCTCGTAGCGGGCGTCCTTGTTCGATGCGCGGTAACGCCAGGCGAAAACCAGCGTCAGGATGATCACCGGAACGATGATCAGCAGCATCAGGATGGTGGAAATGTAGATCAGGTTCCGCTGCTGTACCGCGATGTCGCCCGAAGGAGACAACAACACAGCATTACAACCTGTCAATAGGAGAATGACGGGCAGCAGAACCAACCCGCGAATGGTATTAATGAGGGGCATTGCCGGCAGAGGAAAGAGCGTTGCCGTCGGAACGGACGAGACGGAAAGCAACCGATGCAGCTAAGTCACTTTTAGCGGAGTTACAGCTATAGCGACGGATGCGGACTGTACGCTATCTGGCAAGCAGGGTGAATTGGACATTTTGTCCCATGGGAGCCGTCGGCCGCTCCGGCCGAATCCTCCTGTTCTATCCTATAGATGAGAGAGGTACAAGCATGGCGAGCATTACGCACCAGGCCCCCTTCCCCGAGGGAGCACTGCACGACGCCCACGACCGCTCCGAGGTCGCCCCGGGCGAGATCGCGACCGGCGTCGTGATTGGCCGGGCATCCGAGTACTTTGACTTCTTTGTCTTCGGGATTGCCTGCGTCCTGGTCTTCCCGGGCGTGTTCTTCCCATTCGTGGGAAGGTTGGAAGGCACGCTGTATGCCTTCTCGATCTTCACGCTGGCGTTCATTGCCCGCCCGTTCGGCACCGCCCTGTTCATGGCGATCCAGCGGCGCTTTGGCCGTGGGATCAAGCTGACCGTCGCCCTGCTGCTGATGGGCACGTCCACGGTCGGCATTGCCTTTGTGCCGGGCTACGCCGATCTCGGCATGACGGCCATCCTGATGCTTGCCGGCTTCCGCGTGCTGCAGGGGATCGCCTTCGGCGGCTCCTGGGACGGCCTGCCGTCGCTGCTGGCCCTCAACGCCCCGCCCGAGCGCCGCGGCTGGTACGCCATGCTCGGCCAGCTCGGCGCCCCGCTCGGCTTCCTGGTGGCCGGCGCGCTGTTCCTCTACCTGACTTCCACGGTTTCCCAGGAAGACTTCATCACCTGGGCCTGGCGCTACCCCTTCTTCGTCGCCTTTGCCATCAACGTCGTGGCGCTGTTCGCCCGGCTGCGGCTGGTGGTGACCGAGGAGTACACCCGGCTGCTGGAGGAAGGCGAACTGGAGCCGATCAGCACCCGGGAAATGGTGCGCGGCCAGGGCTACAACATCTTCATTGGCGCCTTCGCGGCATTGGCCAGTTATGCGCTGTTCCACCTGGTGACGGTGTTCCCGCTGTCCTGGCTGGCGCTGCGCTCGACGCAGGCGATCGGCGAGATCCTGACCGTCCAGATCATCGGCGCCGGCCTGGCCATCCTCACGACGCTGCTGTCGGGCTATGTCGCCGACCGGATCGGCCGCCGCACCACGCTGGGCGTGACCTCGGCGCTGATCGGTATCTTCAGCCTGTTCACCCCCATGCTGCTGGACGGCGGGGCGGCGGCGCAGGATACCTTCCTGCTGGTCGGCTTCGCCCTGCTCGGCCTGTCCTACGGCCAGTCGGCCGGCACCGTGACGTCGAACTTCGCGTCGCGCTTCCGCTACACGGGCGCCGCCCTGACCTCCGATTTCGCCTGGCTGTTTGGGGCCGCCTTCGCTCCGCTGGTGGCGCTGGGACTGTCGGTGCGCTTCGGGCTGGTGGCAGTGAGCCTCTATCTGCTCTCCGGTGTGGCTTGCACGATGATCGCGCTGCGCATCAACAAGGCCCTGGTGGCCAGCCGCGACTGACGGCCCGCGCTCCCTGCCCTCTCCCCGGCCCTCTCCCGCCGAGCGGGAGAGGGAGCAAACCCAGCGCCTCTCAAGTACTGTCGGTGTTACTCCCCTCTCCCGCCGGGCGGGAGAGGGGCCGGGGGAGAGGGAAACGGACCCCCGCCCTACCTCTGCCCGAACCGGCTCGCGGCAAACAGATCCTTGTACTCATACGGCTGGCAACGCCAATACTGTGGCGGAGCCGTCACTTGCGCGCCCAGTGCCGCGGCCGCATGCCACGGCCAGCGGGGGTTGTACAGCATCGCCCGGGCCAGCGACACCGCGTCCGCCTCGCCGTCGGCGATGATCCGCTCGGCCTGCTGCGGCTCGGTGATCAGTCCTACCGCCATGGTCGGCAGCCCCACTTCCGCCTTGACCCGCTGGGCATACGGCACCTGATACCCCGGTCCGATCCGGATCGCCTGCAGCGGAGACACCCCGCCGGTCGTCACATGGATTGCGGCGCAGCCGCGCTCGCGCAGCGCGCGCGACAGCGCCACCGTTCCCTCGATATCCCACCCGCCCGGCACCCAGTCGGTCGCCGAGATGCGCATCCACACCGGGCGCTCGGCCGGAAACACGGCCCGGACCGCTTCGAACACTTCGAGCGGAAAGCGCATGCGGTTCTCCAGGCTGCCGCCGTACTCGTCATCGCGCTGGTTGCCCAGCGGCGACAGGAACTGATGCAGCAGGTAGCCGTGCGCGCCGTGGATCTCGATGCCGTCGATGCCCAGCCGCGCCGCGCGTCGCGCCGTCTCGACGAAGCCGCGCTTGACCCGCTCCAGCCCTTCCCGGTCCAGCGCCGTGGGGGCAACCTCCCCGTCCGCGTGCGCCAGCGCCGAGGGCGCCTCGGTCTGCCACCCGCCAGGCTGCCCCGGCGGGATCTGCGCGCCGCCCTCCCAGGGCACCTGGCTGGACGCCTTGCGGCCCGCGTGGCCGATCTGCATGGCGATCGCCATCGGCGAATGCTGCCGGACCGCCTCGAGCACGCGCGCCAGCGCCGCCTCGTTCTCGTCGGAATACAGACCGAGATCGCGGGCGGTGATGCGCCCCTCGGGCGAAATCGCCGTCGCCTCGAGGATCAGCATGCCGGCGCCCGACAGCGCCAGATGCCCGAGATGGATCAGATGCCAGTCGGTCGCGCAGCCCTCGTCGGCAGAGTATTGGCACATCGGCGCGATGACGATGCGGTTGGCCAGCGTCAGCCCGCCGATCGACAACGGTTCGAACAGTTTGCTCATGGAACGCTCCTTTTTTACCTATTCCCGCCGTCAAACCCGGCGCGGATACCGCCGCCAGCACGCAACCGCTGTTCCAGCGCGCGCCTGCCCGCACCGGGCCTGGATTGTGCTCTATCCCGCGGCACCGTGCCGGGCGGCGGAGCCGGTTGGCCGGCTTAGCCGATACAATGCAGCATCGCGTGCCAGCACCATGCACGCCAGCGTTGCGACTTGCGACAGGACGGTTCGCGCAACCAGCAGCGCTGGCTGATCAACACCCCATCTGTAAGAGAGTTTGCCGTGGAGCCATCCAAGCCATTTCTGGTGGACCATCACGACTGCACTGGCTGGAACGGCGAAATGGCCCGCCGCATCCGCGACTTCGACTGGTCCCGCACGGAGCTTGGGCCAATCGACCAGTGGCAGCGCAGCCTGGCCGGCACGGTCCAGCTGATCCTCGCTTCGCCGGTGCCCATGGTGCTGTTGTGGGGCAAGCTCGGCTACATGATCTACAACGACCCGTACGCCGGTTTCGCCGGCGGCCGCCACCCCTATCTGCTCGGCAGCCCGGTCGAGCGGGGCTGGCCGGAAGTCGCGGAATTCAATCGGCACGTGATGGACGTCTGCCTGGGGGGCGGCACCCTGACCTATCGCGAGAAGGAATTGGTGCTGCTTCGCAACGGCAAGCCCGAAGACGTCTGGATGGACCTGTACTACAGTCCCGTCGCCGACGATCACGGTCGTCCGGCCGGGGTGCTGGCCGTCGTGATCGAGACCACCGAGCGCGTGCGGATCGAGCGCTCCCGGGAACAGGCCGAGGCCGCGCTGCAGCGGACCAATGAACGGCTGCAACTGGCGCTCAATACGGGGGCGGTGCTGGGAACCTGGGTCTGGGATGTCTCCACCGACCTCGTGCGAGGCGACGAACGCTTCGCCCGAACCTTCGCGGTGGGCGTTGCCGAGGCCGAAGCCGGCGTGCCGCGCACGCTGGTCAGCCGCAGCATTCATCCCGACGACTATGCCGACCTGGAACAGCTGACGGGCGAGGCGGTCGCGACCGGCAAGCCCTTCCGCGCCGAATACCGCATCCGCCGCCCGGGGGGCGACTACATGTGGGTACAGGCCAACGGCCAGTGCCAGTTCGGCGCGCAGGGCGAACCGCTGCGTTTTCCTGGCGTGCTGATCGACATCCACGAGCGCAAGATCGCCGAACAGGCGCTGCTGCAACTGACCGAAACCCTGGAGCGGCGGGTGGCCGAAGCGGTCTCCGCGCAGGCCATGGCCGAGGGCCAGCTGCGGCAGGCGCAGAAGATGGAAGCCATCGGCAGCCTGACCGGCGGCATCGCGCACGATTTCAACAACGTCCTGCAGGTGATCAGCGGCAACCTGCAGATGCTCGCCAGCGAAGTGGCCGGCAACCCGATGGCGCAGGGGCGCATCGCCACCGCCTCCACCGCCGTGCGCCGGGGCGCGAAGCTGGCCGCCCACCTGCTGGCCTTCGCCCGCCGTCAGCCGTTGTCCCCGGCGCCGGTCGACCCCGCCCGCCTGGTTTCGGGCATGACCGAACTGCTGCACCGGACCCTGGGCGAGGCCATCGACGTCGAGACCAAGATGCCGGGCGGGCTGTGGAACGTGCTGGCCGACCGTAACCAGCTGGAAAACGCCCTCCTCAACCTGGCGATCAACGCGCGCGACGCGATGCCCGGCGGCGGCAAGCTCACCATCGCGGCCAGCAACGTGGTCGTCGACAACAACGTCAGCGAACATCCCGGCGTGACCCCGGGCGAGTATGTCTTCTTCACGGTGCGCGATACCGGCGTGGGAATGTCATCACATGTCCTGGAACACGCTTTCGAACCGTTCTTCACCACCAAGCCCGATGGTCATGGCACGGGTCTGGGCCTGAGCATGGTGTTCGGTTTCGTCAAGCAGAGTGGCGGTCATACCGCCATCCACAGCGCCGAAGGCGCTGGGACCACCGTGTGCCTGTACTTCCCGCGGTGCGAGGACGAAGAGCCGGTCGAAGCGCCGGAGCCGGATCATTTGCCGCTGGGCGGGCACGAGACCGTACTGGTGGTCGAGGACGATGCGGACGTGCGCATCACGGCCGTCGAGATGCTGGCCCAGCTCGGCTACCGGGTCAGGGTCGCCAGCGACGGGGAAGCGGCGCTGCGCGTGATCGAAAGCGGCGATCCGATCGACCTGCTGTTCACCGACGTCATCATGCCCGGCCAGCTCAAGGGCGGCGAACTGGCAAGGCGCGTGGGCGAGCTGCGCCCGGGCCTGCCGGTGCTCTTCACCTCCGGCTACACCCGCGACGAGATCTTCCACCACGGCAAGCTCGACGAGGGCGTCAACCTGCTCAGCAAGCCGTACCGTCGCGACGATCTGGCGCGGGCGGTGCGCAGCGTATTGAATGCGGTGCGCAACGAACAGATCCGCCGCAACATCGAAGGCGGCGGCCGCTCGTCCAGCCCGGCGCGCGACCCCGACGCGCCTCCTTCGGTACTGCTGGTCGAGGACGACGTCTCGTCGCAGGAAGCACTGCGCGAGCTGCTGATGGCGTTCGGGCTGCGATGCTCCGCCGCGGGCAGCGCGGAAGAAGCGCTGCAACTGGCGGCGCTCTACTACCACGATGTGCTGCTGACCGACCTGACGCTACCAGGGATTCCCGGCGATCAGCTCGCCATGCAGTTGCGCGACGTCCAGCCAGAGCTCGCCGTGGTCATCATGTCGGGCTACGGCGCCGATCCGGAGATCATGACGCGCATCCCCGGCCTGCGCTGGCTGGCCAAGCCAATCGACCTCATCACCCTGCAGGAAAGCCTGGCGGAGTGGATCGGCAACGCCGCGCCAGCCTAGAAAACCGGCACCAGCCGCCCCCCAGATTTCCCACGGCACTTGGACAACCAACACGCCGTTCCTGCGAAAGCGGAAATCCAGCGTCTTCTGCAGCCGCTGGGTCCCCGCTTTCGCGGGGACAACGGCACTTGGTCAGCAGCCTGACTGCCCGCCTCAAAGCAGGCGGTCCCATTGACGATCCTGCTCGCGGCGCTCCCGTGCTTCCTGGCAGTTGGCGCGGATATGCAGCGTGGCACCGAGCATCCAGACCGCGCCCACGGCCAGGCTGATGCCGGCCAGCACGGGAACGTGCGGGTGCGACTGCGTCAACACCGCCCCGCCGGCCAGGAACAGGACGCCGGGCAACACCGCGACTGCCGCCATGAGCCTGGGGTGTTGCTGCTCCGCCTGCCAGAGCAGCGGCCAGGGACTCCATCTGCTCTCGCCGCAACGCAATGCCTCCCGCCGCAGATGGCCAGCCGGCGTCAGGGACGGGCTCGACGACCCATTGCAGGAGCGGTCCTGCGGGATCGCAGCGGGGTTGAGCAAGGGCTCGTTCAGCATGACGTCCTCCTGGAAAAAGGGGCGCGGCCCCCGCTCTCGCGACAGCGGCACGGCGAGCCGGCCCTGGGCCAATGGACCGCATACTGCGGCCAATAGCCCGAGTGGCGGGTCGCCGGCCCGGCAGCCACGGTTGCGCAACGCAAGAGATCGCAGGAAATCGGCGATTACAGGCCGCACCTGCCCTGGTCGCAGGCAAGAAACACAACGGGCCGCGCAAGGGCGGCCCGTCGGAGCGGTGTCGGGCAAGGCGGGATCAGTCCCCTTCGGCCCACTCCACCTGGACGCCGAGGCTGCGCAGGTTCTCGACAAAGCGCGGATGCGCGCGCCGGATCGGCGCCGCGTTGCGAATCTCGGACCGCCCCTCGATGCTCGCCGCCACCATGAACAGGGCGATCGCCACGCGGATGATGTACGGACTCTCGACCACCGCCGGCGCCAGCGGATTGCCGCCGAAGGTGATCAACCGGTGCGGGTCGGACAGGAACACGTGCGCGCCAAACTTGGACAGCTCGCCAGTCCAGCCCAGCGCACCATCGTAGACCTTGTTCCAGAACATCGCGTTGCCCTGCGCCCGCACGCCAAGCGCAATGAAGATCGGCAGCAGGTCGACCGGGAAATACGGCCAGGGCGCCGCTTCCACCTTGGTCAGCACGTTGCTGGTGAAGGGCGTCTGCACCTGCAGCGGCCCGGACCGTTCGGCGCGCGACCAGCCGTCCTCATGGACGATCCGCACGCCAAATTTCTCGAAGGTGCGGTCGATCAGCGGGAAATTCTCCGGCGCGCTGTTCTTCACCACCACATCGCCGCCGGTAATCGCACCCAGCGCCAGGAACGTGGTGATCTCGTGGAAATCCTCATCGAAGCGGAATTCCCCGCCGCGCAGCGGCACGCCGCCGTGCACCGTGATGCGGGAAGTGCCGATGCCTTCGATGCGGGCGCCCATCATCGCCATGAAGCGGCAAAACTCCTGCACGTGCGGTTCGGAGGCGGCATTGGTCAGGGTCGAGGTGCCGTCCGCGGCGGAGGCGCACAGCACGAAATTCTCGGTCGTCGTCACCGAGGCGTAGTCGAGCCAGTGGTTCACCGGACACAACGGCCCGTCCCGCTGCACCAGCAGCGAGCCCTCGGCGCGCTCCACCTGGCTGCCGAAGCGCCGGAAGATGTCCACGTGCGGATCGATCTCACGCACGCCCAGCGTGCAACCCTTGACGTTGTCCTCCAGACGGGCAACACCGAAGCGGGCGACCAGCGGCGGCACCAGCATGATCGACGAGCGCATCTCCTCCGGAAGCCGGTGGCTTGCCGCGTCGAAGACCGTGTCCTTGTGATGCAGGTCGAGCGTGCCGCTCTCGTGGTCCATCCGCACATCGCTGCCGAGCTTGCGGAAGATGTCGAGGATCTTGCGGACGTCGGTGATGTCCGGCACGCCATGCAGGCGGACCGGCTGATCGGTCAACAGGGTGGCGCACAGCACCGGAAGCACCGCGTTCTTGTTGGCCGAAGGGACAATGCGGCCGCGCAGCGGCGTGCCGCCATGGACGATGAGATTGCTCATGAAGGAGAGTCAGGCCCCGGCCAGGCTGCCGGTCCCGCCGTGAAGGTAGCGGATGGAAACGCGGCATTGTACTGCCCGCGGAGGCCATCGCCCGCCCCGAAGGCGGGCGATGGGCGGATTTTCCTGGCGCCGATGTCGGTAGCGAGCGACACTCTGTGGCCTTCGCGCCACCGGAGCCCCGCCTTACTCTTCGCTAACTGGCCCCGGCGTCACTGCGAAGGTCATCTCGGCGGCGGCCGGCGCTTGTACCAGAGGTAGCCGGGCAACACGTCGGCGGCCCCCGGGTGGCCGACACTGTCCGGGTTCTCCGACACCATCGTCACGAACCCGACCGGTTCCCCGGAGCGCTGCAGCGCCCGCAATGCCTCGCAGCGCGCCAGGACGGACGCTAGCTGGTCCGAAGCAAAGTCCTCGGCATGCGGGGTGGGCACGCCATTCTCGTCGTACGTGGTCCAGTAGACGCGGTACATGGAAATGTTCAGGCGGATCGTCGGGATCGTTGGCCGGAATGCGCAAGGTCTCCCTCGCCATGTCACTTCGGATACAAAACCATCTGCGTACACCGGAACAGAGCGATCGTCTTGCCCGTGTCCCGATGCGTCACGGTGGCATCCCATACCTGGGTTGTCTTGCCAAGATGAACCGCGGTAGCGGTGCAATCGAGCGTGCCGTCTCGAGCCGTGCCCAGGTGGTTCGATTTGAGTTCCACCGTCGTGAACCCGCTCGCACCCTCGGGCAGGTTGGCAACGCAGCCGTAACCCGCGCAGGTATCGGCCAGCGTCACGACCGTGCCGGCATGCAGGAATCCGTTGGGCGCCATCAGCGCCTTGCGCACCACGAGCTCCGCACTGACGGTGCCTTCGGCGACCTTGGTGACGACGATGCCAAGCGTTCCCGGCAGGTTCTCGGCGCCCTTGCGATTGAATACGTCGGGATCGATCATGTCTCCTCCTGCAATGCGTGGCGTTGTTTGTGTATGACAGTGCATTGTAAGCGCAAGCTTCGGACGGCACGGCGCAGCGGTCGCGGGGTGGCGCCGGGGTGGAAGACCAACCCCTCTCCCCGGCCCTCTCCCCTTGAAGGGGAGAGGGAGAAAACCCGCGGCATATCAAGTGCTTCAGGTTTGCTCCCCTCGCCCGCCCTGCGGGAGAGGGGCCGGGGGAGAGGGCCCGCGCCCATCCGCCGCCGCCAGGCAAAAAAAAACGCGCGGCGGGTGCCGCGCGGCGAGGACAGCTGGAAGGGAGCGGCATCGCGCCGTCCGCGAGTTCGCCCTCGGGGCGCGGCTGACCGAGCATCAGGCGCGGCGCCCTCGGGGATCAGGCTCCGATCACGCAGCGATCAGGCGAGAATCGGTCATCGAGGAAAGCTGGAACGAGGACACCGCCTGCTTGAGCTTCTGCGCCTGCTCTTCCAGCGAGCCGGCGGCAGCGGCGGCCTGTTCGACCAGCGCGGCGTTCTGCTGGGTCACGGTGTCCATCTGGTTGACGGCCTGGTTGACCTGCTCGATGCCGGCGCTCTGCTCGGCCGAGGCGGCGCTGATTTCGCCCATGATGTCGGTGACGCGCCTGACCGCCTGGACGATCTCGTCCATCGTCTTGCCCGCTTGCGCGACGAGGTTGGTGCCAGTCTCCACACGGTCGGCGGAGTCCCCGATCAGCGCCTTGATCTCCTTGGCGGCCGTTGCGCTGCGCTGGGCGAGGCTGCGAACTTCGCCAGCCACCACCGCGAAGCCGCGGCCCTGCTCGCCGGCGCGCGCGGCTTCCACCGCGGCGTTCAGCGCCAGGATGTTGGTCTGGAAGGCAATGCCTTCGATGACCGCGATGATCTCCACGACCTTGCGCGAAGCGACGTTGATCTCTTCCATGGTGTCGACCACCTGGCCGACCACCTGGCCGCCGCGCATGGCGATGTCCGATGCGTTGACGGCGAGGGAGCTGGCCTGCTTGGCGTTGTCGGCGTTCTGGCGAACGATGCCGGTCAGTTCTTCCATGCTGGACGCGGTTTCTTCCAGCGAGGAGGCCTGCTCTTCCGTGCGCTGCGACAGGTCGGTGTTGCCGGCCGCGATCTGGCTGGTGCCAATGGCAATAGCTTCGGTACCGGCGCGCACCTGACCGACGATGCGCTGGAGGTTGCTGTTCATCTCGCCCAGCGCTTGCAGCAGCTGACCGGTCTCGTCCTTGCTCGGTGATTCGATGTGGCCGGACAGGTCGCCGTCGGCAACGGTGCGGGCGAAAGTCACGGCGCGCTGCAGCGGGCGCGTGATGCCGATGGTCAGCCAATAGGCGAAGCCCACGCCAATTGCCAGCACGAAGAGCCCCAGGCCGATCAGGCGATTGCGGGCGCGTTCATAGATGTCGTTGATTTCCTGCGCGGTCGTGTCGATGCTGGCGCGCTGGATGTCGAGCAGCTTTTGAATCTCGCCGAGATACGCATCGCCAGCCGGAACGAATTCCTTCTCCAGCACGGCATTGGCTTCGTCGGTCTGACCCGCGGCCTTCAGTTCGGCGATGCGGACGCGCGATTTGTTGTACGGGTCGCGCACCTGCAGGATCTTCTGGAAGGCCGCCTTCTCCGCGTCGGAGGACAGCATCGTCTCCATCTTGTCGCGCAGCTCGCCGATGGTCTTGAAGGACACCTTGACCTCATTCTCGAAGAATGCGGCAAGGGTGGGATCGGCGCTGCGCGCCACTGCGGTGGTGCGGCGCACGCTGGTATGCATCAGCCGATACCAGTCGCTGACGATGCGCTCCTTGGCCAGCGGCTCTTCCATCATCGCGCGAGTGCGCTCGGCGACTTCCTGCAAGCGGAAAATGCCGAGTCCCGTCATCAACGTGGACAGCAGCAGCACGAGTCCGAAGCCGATACCCAGCCGGACGCCAATTCCTAGGTTCTTCATTTCTCTACCTGAAAGACATTGAAATCGCGGCGAAAGACCGGCGCAGAATCGGCGTTCTGCCATCGTGGGCGCCGCACCGCTCGACGGTCATCCACGAGTTCATCCTTCAGATCAACGTCATTCCCGGTAAAAACTTTAGCGGCGGCAACATGCAGAACCGCGCTCCAGTGCGCGCGACGCCCGCGCTGCGTTCTGGGCTGGGGTGTTATTGTCTTGCGCAGATGCGGCGACACGACCGTATCGAAACCCCACCATTACAAAGGAGACGATCCCGATGTTCAGCAAGCCGTTGCGCCAGTGTCTTGTCACCATTGCGCTGGTTGCCAGCGCGAGCGCGCATGCCGCCTATCCCGAGCGCCCGATCAAGCTGATCGTGCCGTTCCCGCCCGGGCAGGCGACCGATATCTTTGCAAGGGCGCTGGGCGAACGGCTGGGCAAGCAGCTGGGCCAATCGGTGGTGGTGGAGAACCGGGCCGGAGCCGGCAGCAATATCGGCATGGAACTGGCCTCGCGAGCGGCAGCGGACGGCTACACGCTGGTGATGGCCGGCAGCGCGATGGCGATCAATCAAACGCTGTACGCCTCGCCCGGCTTCGATCCGCGCAAGGATTTCCAGGCCATCTCGGGCGTGTTCTCCGTGCCGCTGGTGTTCCTCGCCACGCCGCAATCCGGCATCACGTCGCTGCGCGATCTGATCGGCAATGCCAAGGCGGCGCCGGGCAAGATCAGCTACGCCAGCGCCGGCATCGGCGGAACGCAGCATCTGTCGGCGGAAATGCTGAAGGCGCAAGCCGGCATTTTCATGGTGCACATTCCCTACAAGGGGAGCGGACCGGCGCAGGCGGACTTTCTTGGCAATCAGATTCCCGTGATGGTCGATTTGGTCACCGCGGCGCTGCCGCTGGTGCAGTCGAAGAAGGCCGTACCGCTCGCCGTGACCGCGGCAAAGCGGGTACCGCAGCTGCCTGACGTGCCGACGGTGCAGGAACAGGGGGTGCCCGGGTTCGAAGCGGTGGGCTGGGCGGCCCTGCTGGCGCCGGCCGGCACGCCTGCCGCGATCGTCGCGCAATTGAACGCGGAGACGGTCAAGGCGTTGCAATCGCCCGAGCTGTCCAGGTTCATCACGGATCGTGGATCGGAGCCGATGCCGATGTCGCCGGAGCAGACCGCGCGCTTCATCGACAGCGAGATCAGGAAGTGGGCCCCGGTGGTCAAGCGCTCCGGCGCGAAGCCCGATTGACGGCTGGAGCGGCCACCGCCATGGCACAGGCCCTTCCGATGCAAGGGCCTGCGCCGGCCTTGGGGTGACGCGGATGCAGGAGGTGGCAGCGGGTGTTCCTTATGCCGCGCCACGGGCGCCTTCGGTGAAGACGTCCAGGTTGCCGCTGCGCGCGCCATCGGTGAAGGCGTCACGGCTGCCGCGGGCACCATCGGTATAGACGTCGGCCGAGCGTCCGGGCGCGGCGGAGACGCCTGTGCGGTCCAGCCCGGCCAGCGTGCGGGCGCCTTCGGTAAAGATGTCGAGGTTGCCACTGCGAGCGCCTTCGGTGAAGACGTCATGGTTGCCGCGGGCGCCTTCGGTGAACACATCCAGATTCCCGCTGCGGGCGCCGTCGGTGAATGCCGAGGGCTGGGCGCGGAAGGTGTAACCGTAGGCGTCCGGCGTGCCGGCGGCGGGCGCAGCGTGGGCAGCGCCAGCGGCGGCGAAGACGAGGGTCAGGGCGGACAGGACGCGGGTAGCACGGCGAGCGGTCATGATAATTTCTCCAAATTCGTTGATGTTGTTCGCTTGAGTTGCCGCGCTCTTCGCTGCGGCATGGACTCAACTATAGGGAACCGCCCGGGACCAATGTCATGCGATCTTGCTATACATCGTTCAAATTTTTTGATTGCCGTTGACGCCGGCTGGCCACCGCCATTCCGGTAATGGCTGGCCGCGACATCGTGCGGGTCCGCTTTGCACGTAAAATCCCGCTGCCGCCGGACGGTTCGGCGCCATGTCTCTACATTCGGGATGCACGTCGATCTCCTTACTCTTTATCTCCTCGCGACGGGAACGCTGCTTGCCAGCGCCGCCATGATGTTCTGGGAGCATCGGACCAATCCCGGCCGCAGCCGCACGCTGCGGATCCTGGCGGCCGGCTTTGCCACGCTGGCGGTCGGCTGCGCGGTCATCCTGTTCCGGCACGATGTGCCCGGGCCGATCGGCTCGGCGATCGGCAACCTCATCATCCTGAGCGGTTACCTGCTGGTGCTGAGCGGCGTGGCTTCCCTCGACGGACGGCAGCACCGCGCCACCAGCGTGGCGGTGCTGTTGGGCATGGCCCTGATATGGGCGCTGCTGGGGCCGCGCTGGCAGGAACTGGTGTGGGCCCACGTCAGTTCCATTCCCATCGCCGTGGTCAGCGCCATGACCGCCTGGGAGATGTTCCGCTGCAAGGCGATGAAGGGCCTGCACTCGCGCCATATCGTCGTTCTGGTCGCCGGCATCCACGCGGTCGTCTATGCTTCGCGCTCCCTTGTCCTGCCGTGGCTGGTGGATGCCTACGGGCCCGGCGTCCAGGCGCTCGCCAGCAAGATCACCATCTACGAAGGCGTGCTGTACTCCGTGGTGCTGCCGATGACGCTGCTCAAGCTGATTCGCGATGAAACGCACGGACAGTTGCTGCAGGAGTCGCAGACCGACTATCTGACGCGCCTGGGCAATCGCCGCTGGTTCTTCGAACAGGGCGAGCGCCTCGTCGGCGACGGCTATGGCAACGGGCCGGTTGCGGTGCTCGCCTTCGATCTGGACCAGTTCAAGGCGATCAATGACCGCTACGGCCACCAGACCGGCGACCAGGTCCTGAAGGCGTTCGCGCAGATCGCGCGCGAGGTGGTGGGCGCCGACTGCATTCTCGCGCGCATCGGCGGGGAGGAATTCGCGGCGGTGCTGTGCGGCAGCGACGCGGCCCGCGCGCACGCGCTGGGCGAAACCATCGCCGCCCGCTTCGCCGAGGCCGTTCCCGCCCGCATCGACAGCATCGGTATCCCGGCGACGGTCAGTATCGGCCTTGCCCGCTTCGATAACGGTGTGTCCAGCCTTGCCGACGCGCTCGCCATTGCCGACCAGGCGCTGTATCGCGCGAAAGCGCTGGGCGGGAATCGGCTGGAAGTCGCGCAGGTCGGTCCGCCTCCGGCGGTCGCATGAGGCGCCTCCGCCGCCATGCCCCTGCCGCCGCCCTCCCCTCTGCTTGCTGATGTCCTCCCTACCGTCCCGCGGCGGTACCGCCTGCCGCCTCTGGATACGCTCTGGGGCGACGCCGGGCATTGCCACGCGGCAACGGCGCTCGCACTGGCCATCGAGCAGGCGCGCGATGCGGTGGCACGGGCAGAGGCGCCAGGCAAGGACCTCGAGGAGCGATTCACCGATGCCCTCGCCCGCATGGTCGGCGACGGGATACGAGCAGAAGGCGGCGATCCCGTATTGCAGGCAATGCTGCTGCGGCATCGTTACCCGGCGGTGCGCGAGTATGCCTCGCTGTCCGCTCGCGCCGAGCACGACCGGCGCACCATCGTTGGCGCGGTCAACACCCTGGCCCATCCGGTTAGGCAGCAACACATGCCGCCGGGAACCGGCCGCGAAGCGCTGGCCCGGCTGCAGTCCTGCGCGTCGTCTCGCTGCTGGCCCCGATTGCGGCAGGCGGCGCAGGACGCGCTGCGGATGCCGCCGTTCGACCAGGATCCGGCCCTGCAGGAGCGCCTGACGCGGCTGCTGAACCACGAGGCGCTCGGGCGGCTGCTGCGGATCGACGGGCTGGCTGGCGATCCGCAGGTGCTGCGTTACCAGTCGCTGCGAAACGCGCAGGGACCGGGCGCCGGCAGCCCGAGTGCCACGGCGCTTGGCGTCTCCTCCCGGCAACGTGGCGCGGCAGCGGAAGCGACGGCCGCAAAGGCCGTCATGGCGCTGGCGCGGCGGCTGAACACGGTCGAGGGAAGCGAGCGTCAATACCGCGTCGTCACCTCGATGCGCGTGCCGTCCACCATACCGGCCAGCCATGCCCACGCGAAGACCGAGTGGGACGTCGTGCTGCTGGTGCGTTCCGGTGCAGACGGCCCGGCGGCCGCCTGGCAGGTCTGCCTGCTGGTGGAAGTCAAAGCCTCCGTCGATGCGGCCACCACCGGTCTTCCCCGCCTGCTGCGCGGCCTGCAGCTGCTTGCACATGCCGAGGCCCACACGGTGTACGCGTTCGAGACGCAGCAGGGCACGGTGCAGCTGAGCGGCGAGTCGTTGCGCGCGCTGTCCCCCGACGCCGCCGATCCGCGCCGGACCGTGCTCTATTGTTGCGACAGCAGCGCCGACGCGACGGCTCGCCTGCTCGGTGCCGCTACCCGCATGCAGCTGCTGTCGGCGCCGATGACGCTGGCTTTCGCCAGCGCGCTCGCCGAACGGCAGGATGCCGATATCGAACCCCTGCGCACACTCTGGCAGGAGCTGCTGACATCGCCGCGCTGGCGAGCGGTGCTCGGCCAGTTGCCTCTGCTGCGCCAGGTGCGCGACCTGATGGTCCATACGGCCGACCTGCTGGCCTGCGTCGAGTCGCTTGACATGCAATAGTTTTATTGCATTTAATGGGACATGGATCCGGAGCAGCTCGATCGAGTGTTCAAGGCCCTGGCCGACGAGACGCGGCGCAGGATTATCGACCGGCTATGCGAGCGTTCCGACCAGACGTTATTCGAGATCTGCGCGGCGTTGGCAGCCGAAGGCGACAAGGCGTTGTCTCGCCAGGCCATTACCCAGCATCTGGACATGCTGGAGAAAGCCGGACTGATCCGGGTGTCCTGGTCGGGAAGAACGCGGGTGCATTCGCTCGACCTGGCGCCGTTGCGGAAAGCCGCCAATGTCTGGCTCAACCCGCATCTAAAAGGCAGGGGACGATGAGAATCCATGTGATGAGCGTCTTTGTCGATGACCAGGCCAGGGCACTGGATTTCTATACGAGCAAACTGGGCTTCACGGTAAAGCACGACATCCCGCTCGGCCCGCACCGATGGCTGACCGTGGTGTCTCCCGAAAATCCCGAGGGGACGGAACTGCTGCTCGAGCCGGGCGAGCATCCCGCCGTGGGACCGTACAAGAACGCGCTCGTCGCCGATGGCATCCCCGCGGTGTCGTTTCAGGTGGACGATCTGGCGGCGGAGCACCAGCGGCTGCGTGAGCTGGGGGTCCGCTTCACGGTCGAGCCGATGGATGCCGGGACGGTCCGCATGGCGGTGCTCGACGATACCTGCGGGAACCTGGTGCAGTTGATCGAGATGAAGCAAGGGCAATAGCGCCCCTGCCCTCGGTGTCCGCTCCTTAGCCAGCCGTCTGCCCGGCTGGCGCTCCGGCCATGACCCGATTGCGCCCCGCCGCCTTTGCGCGGTACAGCGCATCGTCGGCCCGGTTCACTGCCATGGCTTCATTGACGTCGCCCTGCCGCACCTGCTCCACGCCGATGCTGACCGTCACCTGACCTACGGGGTCGATCGGGTTCGACGCGACCACATCGCGGATCGTCTCGGCCACGCCCATCGCTTGCGACGCGTCGGTCTCGGGAAGCACCACCAGGAATTCCCCGCCGCCGACGCGACCGACGAAGTCTGTCCCTCGAATCGCCGCGCGCAGGATGGGTGAGCAGGTTGACCCGTTGCAGGCTGCGCACCTCGGCAAGCACGCTGTCTTCACCCTGGCGGACCACGACGTGCCAGCCCAGCCGATTCGATTGCACCGGGTTCTGCACACCCGCGGACGCAGTCAGATACAGCGACGTGTCGTCCCAGGCCATGAAGCGCTCGCGTGGAGCGCTGCCCAGCGCGTCAAGCCGCGGCGCCTTCAGTTCCGGCGGCAGGTTTTCCGGGTGGATGACCTCGCCCTTGTCGTTGAAGATGAACAGGTCGAAGTTCTCGGGAGTGGTATTGGCCGGCGCAATGGTCGACAGCAGCGCGCCAGCCCAGTCCCAGTGGGCGTGCGCGCCCAGCACGCCCTTGACGCGGCCGGATTCGTCCAGGATCGGCGCGGAGTAATCGATGAAACGGACCGGCTGGTCGGACGACGGCCGGGGCAACAGCTTGGCAAGCAGCACCGCCTCATGGACGTCGCCAACGAACGTTCCCTGCAATCCCGCCTGGAACCACGGTCGGCGTGAACGGCAGGCAAACGCGCTTCTTTAGTGCCTTTCCCTTCACTCCGCGAAATATAAGCGTGCTACCCTGCGGTGGGCAACTCAAAACTGACGATCGCCCCGCCCTCTGCATGGCTGACCGCGCCGAGCCGGCCCGAATGTGCCTCCATGATGGTTCGGCAGATGGACAGCCCCATTCCCATGCCGTCTTCCTTGGTGGTGAAGAACGGCTCGAAGGCCCGCTCCAGCGCTTCCGCTCCGAAGCCGCAGCCGCTATCGCGCACGCAGACGCGGACATAGCCATCCTCCAGGACCTTTGACGACAGCCGCAGATTCCGCAGCTCCCGCGGGGTTGCGTACATTGCCTCGACGCCGTTCTTGATGAGGTTCAGCAGCACCTGGCGCATCTGCACGAGATCGCCGCAGATGATGCAAGGGCTGGCGGACAGATCGAGGGTCAGCCGCACGCCATTGCGCTGCAGATCCATGGTGGTCAGCGACAGCACCTCGCGGATGACGTCATTGAGGTCGAAGCGGGTCACTTCCGGCCGCGATTTGTCTGCCAGGGACCGCACGCTGCGCACCACGTCGGCGGCGCGCCTGCCGTCATTGACGATGTGCGTCAGCGCGGTCTGCACTTCCTCGATGTCCACCGGCTGGCGCGCGAGGAAGTTCAGCCCCGCGCGAGCGTGCGTCACCACCGCGGTGATCGGCTGGATGATCTCGTGAGCGATGGAGGCGGTCAGCTCGCCCATGGTCATGATGCGGGAAACCCGCTCGATTTCCGCCTGTGCGTCCTGCAGCGCGCTCTCGATGGCCAGCTGCTGGGTCAGGTCCCGCACCACCACGACCACGCCGGTGACGCCCGCCTTGCCATCGATGATGGCCGATGCCCGGTAGTCGATCGGGTATTCGGGACCATCGCGGCTCAGCAAGGTGGCGCGTCCGGCCACCGCGCTGTCCGCTTCGGTCCGCAGCACCATCGCGGCCGGATTATCCATCGGTTCCCGGCTTTCCGCGTGCACCGCCCGGAAGATCGCGGACAGCGGCAAGCCCATTGCCCGATCGCCGGGCCAGCCGGTGATCGCTTCCGCGGCAGGGTTGATGAAGGTGACATGGCCGGTGCTGTCGGTGGCGATCACCGCGTCGCCGATGCTGGCCAGCGTGGCGGCAAAGCGGCTCTCGCTCTGGCGCAGGCGCTGCTCGGCGGCGTACTTGTACAGTGCCATCTGCACCACCGTACGCAGTTGCGAATCCTCGAACGGCTTGACGAGATAGCCGAACGGCTCGGTCAGCGTCGCACGCTGGACAGTCTCTCGATCCGCATAGGCGGTCAGGAAGACGACGGGGATCCGCATGCGGTCGCGCATCGCGGCGGCCACTTCGATGCCGTCGCGCGCGCCATCGATCTGCAGGTCCATCAGGACCAGGTCGGGCGCCTGCTCCTCGGCGATGCGCAGCGCCTCCTCGCCGGAGCCGACGGTGGCGACGATGCGGTAGCCTTCCCGGGTGAGTTGCTGGGCAATGTCCCTGGCGACGACGCGGTCGTCCTCGACAATCAGGATGGACGCAGCGGTCATCGGTTCAGGTTTCCTGTCCAGGCGTGGCGAAAGCAATGGTGACGGCGAGCCCGTGCTGGTGCGCGACGGTGCAGGTGCCGCCAAGCTGGGCGACCAGGTCGTCGACCAGTTCGAGACCCAGGCCCGCGGCGGCATGCGACCGCCTTGACGGACCCATGCCAATGCCGTTGTCCGCCACCTGCAGCACGCATTGCTGCGGCTGCGCGACATGCAGACGCACTGTCACGATGCCGTCGCGTCCATCGACGAAGCCGTGCTTGAGCGCGTTGGACACCAGTTCGTTGACGATCAGGCCGCAGGAGATGGCCCGGCCGATGTCCAGTTCGACTTCGTCGGCATCCACGCGCACCGTGACATCCTGCCGGGGAGGCCGATACGCGCGCGCCAGCTGCGCGCACAGGTTGCGCAGATGGTCCGCCATCGCGACGCGCGCGAAGTTGCCGGCGCGGTAGAGGTTTTCGTGGGCCAGCGCCATCGAGCGCACGCGGTCGCGGCTCTCGGCGAACAGGCGCACGATATCCGGGTCGTCGATGGCCGACGCCTGCAGGCTCAGCAGGCTGCTGATGAGCTGCAGGTTGTTCTTGACGCGGTGGTGGACCTCCTTGAGCAGCACGGTCTTTTCGTCAAGGCCCGCGTTCTCGATGGAGATCGCCGCGGTGGAGGCGAGCAGTTGCAGCACGGCAAGCCGCTGCGGCGTGAAGGCATGCGAGATGAGGCTGTTTTCCAGATACAGCATACCCAGCATCTCTCCTTGCCGGCGCAGCGGCAGGCACAGCACCGAGCGGTGCGCTTCGCGGTCGAAGTACGGGTCGGCGGCGAAGGCGTGGCGCTCGCGGGCGTCATCGATCAGCACGTGGGCATGGGTCCGGATCACGGCCTGCACGATGGTGAGCGGGACATGGGCCGCTGCAATATCGATATCCTCGCTCGACACGGCTACGCCGCCCGCGCCGACCCGGGCCTGGGCGCGGCTGCGCAGCCCCTTCTCGGCAGGAAGGACCAGCACGGCGCGCTCGGCGCCGGCCTGCTCCAGCGCGATGGTCATCACGCTGTCGATCACCTGCGCGAGAGTGCCCTGGTCGCTGACGGCCTGCAGCGAGCGGATGATGGCCTGCAGGTCCAGCGCCTGGGGCGAGGTGGCGACCACGGACGCCGCTTCGGGATGCGCTTGGGTCTGCGCTTGGGTCTGCGCTTGGGTATGCGCTTCGGCGAGCCGCTGCGCCACTGCCGGGTACGCGCGGCCGATTGCCGCCACCTTGCCGTGGGCGCCCCACTGCCGGTAGCAGCGCGCCGCCTCTGTCAGCAGCGCCGTCGCCATGCTGGACAACCCCTGCGCCAGCCACAGACGCGCGGCGTACTCGTTGGCAAGCGCCTCGTCATGAATGTGGCCGCAGCTGGCGGCGCTGGCGATGGCGGACTCGAGTTGCCGCATCGCCTCCTCGATCCGCCCTTCCATGCGCGCCACCTCGCCGGCAAGCAACGCCGCGCGGCTGGCGAAGTTTGCCGGCGCGTGCTGGGCCCACACGCGCATCTTGTCCAGATGACCGAGCGCGGCCTCGCGATGCATGCGCCGGCCGTCGGCGTCAGCAGCGGCGTGGCAGCCGGCGTGCGCCAGCCCGGCGAAGAAGTGATATTCGGCGTATTCGAGATGCCCCGCCGTACTCCAGAGCAGCGGCTGCGCGCGGTCGGCGGCGGCCAGCGCCTCCGGGAAGCGGCCGGCATAGATGTGGCACTGCGTCCGGCGTATCCAGTACCAGCAGGACGCGATGGCGAGGCTCCGATTGGCGTCCAGATGCGCCTCGAACTCGGCCTCGGCGAAGACGCCGTCGTCGAAGCAAGACAGCTGGCGCGTCGCGCCCCGCAGCGCGCGGATCAACTGCCGCTGCGCCGTGACGATGTCGACGATCAGCCCGAAGCGGGTCGCGCGGACGTGGGCGAGCTTCTCGTCCGCTTCCCGTTCCAGCTGGGCGAGCGGCGCACCGGCGGCGAGCCGGCTGCTGATCAGCGTGCTGGAACTGTAGCCGGCATAGGTCAGGTCCCCGCCTTCCACCGCTTCGTCGAAGGCCCGGCGCAGCAGCGCATCGCCAGCGGCGAAAGGACGCGTCCACGGCAGCACGTGGTAGGCGAACGTCATATAGACGCGCGGCTTGTAGCGCACGAGGCCGCGCGTCTGGACCAGGTCGTAGCCCAGCTTGCCGAACCGGTATGCCTTGCCGTAGTCGCCGAAGCAGGGACCGACCACCATGCCCAGGTAGGCGTACGCAAGCGACGACGCATCGGTATTGCCGTGCTGCACGCTGATACGGGCCATCCGGCACAGAATCAGGCAGACCAGATCCTCGTCGCTGAAGAACGCCGGCGGCAGCATCGCCGCGAGAACGTCGAGCATGGCGGTCTCGCGCGACTCCTGCAGCGTGGGCAGCGAGATCAGCTCGCCGATCTCGCGCGGGCCGATGGCGGCGAGCAGCGCGTCGTATTCCTGCCGCACGTCGGCGCGCGACGGCCGCTCGTTCCACGAGATGCCGGCCTGGCGCAGGAACGCCAGTCCCGTTTCGATGGCCCGGTCGCTGCGGTCCCATGCCGTGTACAGCGTCACGCGCAGGCCCGCAATCGCGGCACGCTCGGGCAGCGCGTCGGTCGTGCCGGCGATGGCCGCGAGCCGGTCGTCCGCTACCTGCAGCTGCCCGGTCAGGAATTCGCACTCGGCGCGCTTCCACGCGAGCTGGAAGCGCTGCCGGGCGAGCGGTTCCCCGTTGCCAGCGCTCCCCTCGATACCGTCGATACCGTCGATGCCGTCGTCCGGCAAGCCGGCGAGCAGGTCGTCGCCGGCAATGAAATAGGCCAGCGCGGATGCATGGGCGCTGGCCGCCCTTGCCTTGTCGCCGGCCAGGCCAAACAGCGCCGCGACCTGCCGCCGCTCCGCGTGCGATTCGATCATCGACACCGCCTGCAGGAAGTGCGTGGCGATGTCGAAGACCGCATCGGCAGGCAGATCGGCGCCGTTGCCGGCGAGCAGCCGGCGACCGATCAGAAGATGCATACGGGTCCGCTCGCGCTCCGGCAGCAGGGCATAGGCCGCTTCCTGGACCCGGTCATGCGCGAAGGCAACGACGCTGGCATCCACGCGGACGAGGGACGCCAGGGCGGCGGGCTGAAGGCGCCGCCCGGCCTTTTCCGTCGACACCGCCATCGCCATGCGCAGCGCCTCGAGCGAGGCGGCATTGCCCAGGCAAGCGAGCGTGGACAACGCTTCGCGGGTTGCGGCGGGTAGCGAACGCAGCCGCTCGGCGGTCACGTCGATGGCATCCTCGCAGGACGCAAGCGCCTGCAGCGCGGGCAAGTCCCACTGCCATGCCTGCCTTGCCGGCTCGAAGCGCAGCAGGCCGCGATCGGCGAGCGACATCAGCAGCTGGACCGCGAAATAGGGATTGCCGCCGGTTCTCTCGGCCAGCACCTCCGCGAGCGGCGCCGCGCGTGCTTCATCGCATGCAAGGGCCTCCGCAACCAGCGCGGTGAGCGGCGCGGCGGCGAGGGGCTTCAGTTCAAGACGCTGCACGACGGCGGCGCCCGAGCCGATGGCGTCGAGCGTCCTGACCAGGCTCGGCGTCATGTCCGCTTCCGCGTCCCGGTAGGCGCAGACCCAGACCAGATGAGGCACGTCAGCGCTCCGGGCGAAGTCCTCGAGCAGGCAAAGCGTGGCGTCGTCGAGCCACTGCAGATCGTCGAGGAACAGCACCAGCGGCCGCTGCGCGCTGGCAAAGACGCGCAGGAAGCGCTGGATCGCAGACTGGAAGCGCACCTGCCGCTGAGCGGGGGTCAGCACCGGCAGCGCCGGCGGCGCGCCGATCAGCGTTTGGAGCACCGGCACCAGCCCGAGCAGCAGCCTGGCGTTCGCGCCCAGCGCATCCTCGATGGCGAGCCGCCACGCTTCGCGCTCGTCCGGGCCGCTGGAGAGCACCTGCCGAACCAGCCCATCGAAGCACTGCGACAAGGTGGCGTAGGGAATGTCGCGCACGTACTGGTCGAACTTGCCGGTGGCAAAGCGCACCGTGTCCGCATCGAAGGACCGGCGCACCGCGTCGACCAGCGCGGACTTGCCAACGCCCGAACGTCCGGAGACGAGCACGAAGGCGGAGGCGCCGTCCCTGCGCACCCGCTCGATCGTGCCGGCAATGGCCGACGCTTCCCCGTCCCTGCCATGCAGCGTGTCGCTGCGGTGGATGCGCGCGCGCACGTCATCATCGAACAGGACGAACGCATCCAGCGGCAGGCCTTGCCGCAGTCGGGACAGGCATCGATCGAGATCCTGCACCGCGCCGAACGCCGACTGGTAGCGATCTTCCGGCGCTTTTTCCAGCAGCTTCATCACGATCCGCGATACCTGCTGCGGCACGGCCGGCGTGCGTTCGTGCGGCGGCAGCGGCCGTTGCGCCAGATGGCAGTGCACCCACTCCGCCGGCTCGGTCGCATGAAAGGGCAGCGTGCCGGTGAGCAGCCGATAGAGCAGCACGCCGAAGGAATAGAGGTCCGCCCTGCCATCGACCGCCCGGTTGATCCGTCCGGTGCGCTCCGGTGCCATATAGGCGAAGGTGCCTTCGATCGCCTCCCCGTCCCGAGGCACCGCCCTGCCCTCGCGCACTTCGGCGGCAAGGCCGAAGCCCGTCAGCCGCGCGGCAAGCGATTCGCCGACATCGTCGACCAGCACGTTCTCCGGCTTCAGGTCGCAATGCACCAGCGCCGCACCGTGCAGGCCATCGAGCGCCCGTGCGACGGCAACCCCGATGGCCAGCGCGGCGTCCAGCGCTGGCGGCTGCGCGAGCCGCTCGGACAGCAACGTGCCACCCGGATCGGCAAGCATCAGAAGCAGCTGGCTGCGATGCTCGATCAGCGCGAGCGGGCGGGCACCCCATTGCGGATCGATGGCCGCGCGCAGCGCGTACTCCTGGCGCAGCCGCTGCGTGCCAGCGGGCAGTGGGCTCGCCATCGCGGGCGCTGTCACGGACGCCCTCGCGGGCGCCATCGCGGCAAGGCAACTGGCGCCCGCCGCGCTGACGCGATACAGCGTCACGCCGGCATCGCGCCGCAGCAGATGAACGGCCTGCACGCTGGCGAAGCGGCTGTCCAGCGCGGCGAGCGGTTCCAGCAGGGCGGCGGATTCCGCCCCGGCTTCAGTCGGGCGTTCGGTCATACGTCGATGGAGACTGGCGGGGAGGACTGACGAGCAAGCGCGGATCGGACCGACAGCGGCACTAGCGCAGGCCGAGCTGCTGGGCCATCAGCACGAGATCGGCGAAGGTACGTGCCTTCATCTTGCGCATGGCCTGACCCCGATGGATCTTGACCGTGACTTCGCTGATGCCGATATCGGCCGCGATCTGCTTGTTCAGCCGCCCGCTTGCCGCCAGCCCCATCACTTCGCTCTCGCGCGGTGTCAGGGTGGCGTAGTTGGCGCGGACCTCGTCGGCCTGACGCATCTCTTCGCGGCGCAGCCGATCCTTTTCCAGCGCCGCCGAGACTGCGTCGAGCAGGTCCTGATCGCGAAACGGCTTGACCATGAAGTCCTCGGCGCCGGCCTTCATCGCCGCCACCGTCATCGGGATGTCGCCATATCCCGTCATGAAGATGATCGGAATGCGCACCTGCCTTTGCGCGAGCCGGCTCTGCAGGTCCAGCCCGCTGGGGCCGCGCAGGCGCACGTCGAGCACCAGGCAACACGGGGTATCGGGCAGCGGGTAGTCGAGCATTTCGGAGGCCGAGCCGAACAGGGCGGCCTGCATGCCGACGGAGCGAAAAAGACTTGCCAGGCCGGTACGGACCCCGGCATCGTCGTCGACGACCAGGACCATCGACTCGTTGCCGGCGCTGCCCTGCGCCACGCTGAGGGATGTCACGGTAAACCTCCAGTCCGCTCGCCGGATCGACGCGGAGTCCATAAAGACGGGGCGGTCATGCCGCCCCGGGCTCGGGTAGATTTCAGCACATTGACGTTGCGTTGACCACCATACCATTGTCTTAGTGTACAGACAGGTGCGAGCCACGATGCTCCCGTGGGGCCCGCCTGTCGGCCGCATGCCGACTGTGCGGCGGCATCGGCCCGTCTACCATGTGCTGTGGCCGGGCCTGTCCGGCGGACCAGACAAGCACAATGAAACCCGACGCCAGGCTCACTACCGGCCCGATCGGCCGCACCCTGCTGCTGTTCTCGCTGCCGGTGCTCGGCAGCAACATCCTGCAATCGCTGAACGCCTCCATCAACTCGATCTGGGTTGGCCATCATCTGGGCGAGGCTGCGCTGACGGCGACCTCGAACGCCAACATCCTGCTGTTCTTCCTGCTCGGCGTGGTGTTCGGCACCAGCATGGCCAACACCATCATGGTGGGGCAGGCCATCGGCTCGGGCGACGCGCAGGCGGCGCGGCGCGTGGTGGGCACCAGCGCCGTGTTCTTCGTGCTGCTGTCCGTCGCCGCCGCGGGGATCGGCTACGTCTTCACCCCTGCCATCCTGCAGGCGATGGGCACGCCCGCGGACGCCACGCCGCTGGCGATCCGCTATCTGCGGATCATCTTCCTGGCGCTGCCGTTCATGTACTTCTACAACTTCGTGATGATGACGTTACGCGGCGCGGGCGATTCCCGCACGCCGTTCTACTTCATGCTGCTGTCGGTCGTGCTAGACGTGGTGCTCAACCCGATCCTGATCTTCGGCGTCGGTCCGCTGCCCGCGCTGCACATCGCCGGTTCGGCCCTGGCCACGCTGATTTCCCAGCTGGTGGCGCTGGCCGCGATGCTGTGGGTGCTCTACCGCCGCCGGCACTTCCTCGCGCTCGGTCGAAGCGAGCTGGCGTTCCTGCGGCCGGACCCCGCCATTCTGAAGGCGCTGCTGATCAAGGGCATCCCGATGGGATTGCAGATGGTCGTGATCTCGTCGTCGGCCATCGTGATGATGGCGATGGTCAATCGATATGGCTCGGAGACCGCCGCCGCGTACGGCGTGGCGTCGCAGCTGTGGACCTATGTGCAGATGCCCGCCCTTGCCGTGGGCGCCAGCGTCTCGTCGATGGTCGCGCAGAATATCGGCGCCCGGCGCTGGGACCGCGTGGGCCAGATCACGCGCACCGGCCTGCTCTTCAACGTGCTGATGACCGGCGCGCTGGTGGGCCTGATCTACCTGTTCAACCGGCATTCGCTTGGGCTGTTCCTGCCGGACGAAGGCGGCGCCATCGAGATCGCGCAGCACATCAATGCGGTGGTGCTGTGGTCCTTCGTGCTGTTCGGCTTTTCCATCGTGCTGTTCGGCACGGTGCGCGCGACCGGGGCGGTGATGGTCCCGCTGGTGGTGCTGTTCGTCTCGATGTGGCTGGTGCGCGTGCCGTTCGCCTGGGGGCTTGGCGACCGCTATGGCGCCGATGCGATCTGGTGGAGCTTTCCGCTGGGATCGTTGATTTCGCTGGCGCTGGCCGCGGCCTACTACCGGTATGGGAACTGGCGCGCGAGCCACGTGCTGCCGGTCTCCGATGCGGCCAGCGAGGTGGTCGGCCAGGCCGCGGACACGAGCATGGCACCGCCTTGCGAGGATGCGCGGGAGCCGCTGGCCGAGCCGGAAGCGAGGCCTGCGTAAGGGGCGATGCGGGCGCAGGCCATGCGGGCCGGCCCCGGTCCTACCCTCTCTCGCCGCGCGTGACCGTGCTCTCTATCAGGTCCACCATCGCCGCGCGGATTGCCCGCGGGTCGTCACCGGCGTCGATCGCCAGCGCCGCCCGGTCGAAGGCAGCCGACAACAACGTCGCCAGCGCTGCGATCGTCAGCGGCGGGGCGAGGCGGCTGTCGAGCGCGGCGGCCAGGCCCTCGCGCAGCGTGCGGCCAGCCCAGGCCTGATCCAGCGCCAGGGCCTCGGCAACCCCCAATACCGCCGGGCCGTCCACCAGCATCAGCCGGGTCCGGCCCGTCACCGTCATTGCCGCCAGATAGGCCTCGCTGCCGGCCACCAGCGCGGCCCTGGCATCGTCCGCGGCAGGGGCCGCGCGCTCGATCTCCTCGGCCACTTGCCGCATCTCTTCCTCCACGACGGCCCGGAACAGCGCGCGCTTGTCCTCGAAGTGGTGATACAAGGCGCCGCGCGTGATGCCCGCCGCCGCGACGATCTCCGGCGTGGAGGTGGCGGCATAGCCCTTCTCGACGAACAGGGCTCGTGCGGCCGCGATCAGCGCGGCGCGCGTGGTGTCCGTTCTTTCCCGATTGGTCCGAGCCATGGCGGTTGCGATCCTCCTTTGCATACATGCAGCCTGTATGCTATAACGGAACGCAACATGCAGCCTGTATGTTTTTTTCGTCCTCCAGGAGTGTCGCCATGAAGATCACCAGCTTCTACCCCGTCATCCAGACCGCCGACGTCGCCGGCACGGCCGGGTTCTACCGCGAGCATTTCGGCTTCGAGCCGCAATTCTCCAGTGACTGGTACTGGCACTTGCAGATGCCGGACGCGCCGGAGGTGAACCTGGCGGTACTGGACTACCGGCACGAGACCATCCCGGCCGGCCGGGGCGCCCCCGTGGCGGGCACCATCCTCAATTTCGAGGTGGAGGATGTGGACGCCGTGTATCGCCACGCGCAGCAGGCGGGGCTGCCGATCCTGCTTGCGCTGCGCGACGAGCCGTTCGGCCAGCGGCATTTCATCACCGCCGATCCGAACGGCGTGCTGATCGACGTGATCAAGCCGATCCCGCCCTCGGCGGAATTCGCGGCACAGTACACGCCCGACGCCCTGCCGCAGTGACGGTGCGCCCGCGCGCGGCCGTCAGTCCATCGTCGTGCCGGTCGACTTGACCAGTGCCGCCCACCACGCCGTATCGGTGCGGATCTGCTCGGCAAACTGTTCGGGCGTGTTGCCGACCGGCTCGGCGCCCTGTTCGATCAGCCGCTTGCGCACCTCGGGACGCGCCAGCACCTTGACGGTGGCCTGGTTGAGCCGGTCGATGACAGGCCGAGGCGTGTTGGTCGGCACCATCAGGCCCTTCCAGGCGGTGACCACATAGCCCTTCAGACCGGCCTCCTCGGCGGTCGGCACGTCCGGTGCGCCGGAGGCGCGCTTCTCGCTGGTTACCGCCAGCGCCCGCAGCCGGCCCGACTGCACGTGCGGCCAGATGGCCGGCATGTTGTCGATCATCAGCGTGATATGCCCGGCGATCAGGTCAGCGACCGCGGGACCGCTGCCCTTGTAGGGCACATGGCGCATCCAGAGCCCCGCGGTCTGGTTCAGCAGTTCGCCGCCCAACTGTGCGGGGCTGCCGTTGCCCGGAGAGCCGAAGGTGATCTTGTCCGGATTCGCCTTCGCGTAGGCGACGAATTCCTTCACCGTCTTGACCGGCAGCGATGCGTTGACCGCCATCATGTTGTGGTCGCGCGCGATCATCGTCACCGCGGCGAGGTCGCGCGCGGGGTCGTAGCTCATCTTCTTGTAGAGGCTGGGATTGATCGCGGTCTGGCCGGCGGCTGCCATCAGTACCGTGTAGCCGTCGGGCGCCGCCTTGGCGACCGTGTCGCCACCGATATTGCCGCCCGCGCCGGGACGGTTCTCCACGATGACGGACTGGCCCAGCTCCTCGCGCAGCGGCTCGGCAATCACCCGCGCCACGATATCGGTGGAGCCGCCGGGCGCGAACGGCACCACCAGCCGGATGATCTTCGACGGGTATCGGTCCTGCGCGCCGGCGGGCGCCGGCAGCAAGGCAAACCCGCCCAGCACCGTGGCGGCGGCGGCGGTCAGCGTGCGCTTGAACATGGTTGTCTCCTCCTTTGTGTCCGGCCTTGTGGCTCCGTGCGGCGGCTCAGTGGCCGGCGCGCTGGGCGAAGGTCCGCTTGGCGATATTGAGCTGGTGAATCTGGCTGGTGCCTTCGTACAGGCGGAACAGCCGCACATCGCGATAGAAGCGCTCGATGCCGTAGTCGGCGATGTAGCCATAGCCACCGAACAGCTGCACGCAGCGGTCCGCCACGCGGCCGCACATCTCGGAGGCGAAGTACTTGCAGATCGACGCTTCCATTGTCACGTCCTGCCCCTCGTCGCGCTTGCGCGCGGTATCGAGAATCAGCGCGCGGGCGGCGTGGATTTCCGTCTGGCAGTCGGCGACCATCGCCTGCACCAGCTGGAATTCCGCCAGGGGCTGGCCGAACTGCTTGCGCTCGGTGACGAAGCGCACGGCATCGTCAAGCATGCGGATGGCCGGGCCGGTGCACAGCGCGGCCAGGTGGATGCGCTGCTTGTTCAGCACCTTCATCGCGGTGCGGAAGCCCTGCCCCTCCTTGCCGCCGATGATGCTGGAGGCCGGCACGCGGCAATTGTCGAAGTGCACCTCCGACACCGGCGAGCCTTCCTGCCCCATCTTCTCGTAGGGCTTGCCGGTGGAGAGGCCCGGCGTGTCGCGCGGCACGATGAAGGCTGAGATGCCGCTCGCGCCCGGCTTGTCGGGATCGGTGCGCGCCATCACCGTGAAGAGGCCCGCAATCGGCGCGTTGGTGATGAAACACTTGGTCCCGTTGAGCACATAGTGGTCGCCGTCGCGCACCGCGGTGGTCTGCAGCGCGGTGGCGTCCGAGCCGGCCTCCGGTTCGGTTAGCGCAAAGGAGCCGGTCAGCTCGCCGCGCGCGAGCAGCGGCAGATAGCGCGCCTTCTGCTCGGGCGTGCCGTCGGCCACCAGCGCCTCGGAGCCGATGCCGGTATTGGTGCCGACGCGCGCGCGGAATGCGACCGAGCACTGCGACAGCTCCATGGCCGCCAGCACCAGTTCCTCGGTGGTCATGCCAATGCCGCCGTACTGCTCGGGGATGGAATAGCCGAACATGCCCTGCGCGGCCATGGCGTCGACCACGTCGTCGGGGACGCAGTCCAGCCGCGCCACCTCGGCTTCGCGCGGCACCAGCCGTTCGCGCACGAAACGGCGCAGCGAGTCCAGAAAGGACGTGAAGGATTCGGGGTCTCGGATCATCGCGGTCTCGCTCCGTGGTTCCTGTGTATCGATGAGCGGCAGCGTAAGCGCGCACACCGCGCGATGGCAGTACTGTTTCGCTATCTTGAACACCCGCCACAGGCGGCGCATACTGCGACCGAGGAAAGCCATGCCATGCCCGCCCCCAGACCCATCCATCACCATCCCGATCCCGCCTTCGCCACCACGCTGGCCAACGGCCTGTCGCTGCTGCAGTGTTTTCGCATCGGCGAGACGGTGCTCAGCAACAAGGAACTGGCCGAACGCACCGGCCTGTCGAAGGCGACCATCACCCGGCTGACGTACACGCTGGCCGAGCGCGGCCTGCTGCTCTACGACGCGCAGCTGCGCCGCTACCGGCTCGGTTCGACCGCGCTGTCGCTGGGCTACCCGCTGCTGGCAAGCCTGCGCGTGCGGCAGCTGGCCCGGCCGCTGATGAAGGCGCTGGCCGACCGGATGGGCGGCTCGGTCTCGCTGGGTTTGCGCGACCGGCTGCAGATGGTCTACGTCGAAACCAGCCGCGGCCACGATGCGGTCGCTTTCCGGCCCGATATCGGCGCCTCGTTGCCGATGCTGGCGTCGGCGATGGGACGGGCGTGGCTGGCGCAGGCGCCGGCGCGCGTGCGCGACGGCGTGCTTGCCGAGTTGAAGGAAGCGGACCCGCAGCAATGGCAGCGCCATGCCGGCGCGATACCCGCCGCGCTCGACGATCTGGCCACGCTCGGCTTCACCCGTTCGCGCGGCGACTGGCTGCCCGATGTGCATGCCGTCGGCGTGCCGCTGCGCAAGATGGTCGATGCCGACGTGCTGATCTTCAACTGTGGCGTTCCGGCCAGCCGGATGACGCCGCGCAAGCTGGATCGGGAAATGGGACCGGCGCTGCTCGAACTGGTCGCCGAGGTGGAGGCGCTGCTCGAATGAACACGGATCGCACCCACGCCGTTAATGCCACCCCCGCCGCTGCCGAGGAATCCAAGGACCGCCAGTTCGCCGCGACGCTGGCCAACGGCATCGACATCCTGCTGGCCTACCGGCCCGGCGAAGCGATGCTGGGCAATCGGGACTTCGTGCAGCGCACGGGGCTGTCGAAGTCCACGGTCGCGCGGCTGACGCATACCCTGAGCCTGCTGGGCTATCTGCGGCATGACCGGGAACTGGGCAAATACCGCCTCGGCGCGCCGGTACTCGCGCCCGGCTATCCGCTGCTGGCCGGCATGCAGATCCGGCAGGTGGCGCGCCCGCTAATGAAGGCCCTCGCCGATGAAGTGGGCGGCGCCGTCTCGCTGGGCCTGCGCGACCGCACGCAGATGGTCTACGTCGAGACCGCGCTGTCCACCGACCGGCTGGTGGTGTCGCCCGACATCGGCGCAGCGCTGCCGATGCTGACCACCGCAATCGGCCGCGCCTGGCTATGGGGCGTGCCGCCCACCCTGCGCGAGCCGGTGCTGAACCGGCTGCGGCTGCAGGAACCCGATGCCTATCGTCGCACCGAAGCCGCATTGGCGCAGGCCCGGCGCGATCTGCAGACCCGCGGCTACTGCTCGAACCGCGCCGAGTGGCGCCACGACGTGTTCGCCTTCGCCGTGCCGCTTTGCAAGCCGGTGGATTCGCAGTGGTTCGTCGTCAACAGCGGCGTGCGCGCACGGCCCGGCACCTTCCAGACGGAACAGAAGCGGGTCGGGCCGCGCGTGGTGACGCTGGTACGGGAACTGGAGGAGCGGCTGGGGCTGCGGTAAGGACGCTGCTGCGGCCATCGCGGCCAGGCCATGCGCAAGATGAAGGCCGCCACCTTCGCCGATCTCGTCGTCATGGCGCAGCAATTGCGCGACGTCGCGCGCGCGCCCGCCGCGCCACGCCTGGCCTCCGGCACCGCCTCTTCCGCCGCGCGCATAGAGCTGGCCGCGGCGCTCTGACCGGGCGAGCACCCTACCGCAAGGTATTACCTCCAGTCGCGCCGATCCGCCCATCCGGGCCACGCGGCCGGCATGCCTGCGCGCCCGATCCACGCATTCAAAATTCCTGAACGACTTTGGCAATTTCTGCTGGAAAAAGGTGGCGTTTGGACCTCTATAGTTCAACCCATCGCAGCAAGCAAGCGCTGCGCGGCAACGACAAGACATTCAAAACCGCTGCTTTCAGGATAACGAATATGTGTGCTTTTACCGCGAGCTGGCGTCCGCCGCCTCACCCCGGCAGGCGAGCCAATTAATACGATCAGCCAATGGCACCGGCGCCGGCCGGCAACTAGTCTTCGGTCGGGTCGCACCGCGTTCATCGACGACGATGACGCTGGAATGACCAACGCCCCCAGTGCCGCATCGCTTCGCCTCGCAGCGGGCGGCCCATGAACCAAACCTCGATCTCCAAGGAGCGACACCATGAACAACTCGAAACTCGAAGTCCTGACCCCGCACAACAGCCAGCTGATCATCATCGACCAGCAGCCCCAGATGGCCTTCGGCGTGCAGTCGATGGACCGCCAGACGCTGAAGAACAACGTGGTGGGCCTGGCCAAGGCAGCGAAGATCTTCAACATCCCGACCACCATCACCACGGTCGAGAGCGAATCGTTTTCCGGCTACACCTTCCCGGAAATCCTCGATGTGTTCCCCAACACGAAGACGCTGGAGCGCACCTCGATGAACTCGTGGGACGACCAGAAGGTGCGCGACGCCCTGGCGGCCAACGGCCGCAAGAAGGTCGTGGTGTCGGGCCTGTGGACCGAAGTCTGCAACACCACCTTCGCCCTGTGCGCGATGCTCGAAGGCGACTACGAGATCTACATGGTGGCCGACGCCTCCGGCGGCACGACCAAGGAAGCGCACGACTACGCGATGCAGCGCATGGTGCAGGCCGGTGTGGTGCCCGTGACCTGGCAGCAGGTGCTGCTCGAATGGCAGCGCGACTGGGCCAACCGCGACAGCTATGACGCCGTGATGAAGCTGGTCAAGGAACACTCGGGTGCGTACGGCATGGGCGTGGACTACGCCTACACCATGGTGCACAAGGCCGAGCAGCGCACCGCCACGCCGCACGAGTCGATCGCGCCGGTGGCCGCGCGCTGATCGCCGCCCGCCCACCATTCTCCTCGCCATCCACCTTCAGGAACCAAGACCATGAACAGCATCACCACCAGGGACGGTACCCGGATTTTCTACAAGGACTGGGGCTCGGGCCAGCCAGTCGTGTTCTCCCACGGCTGGCCGCTCAATGCCGACGCCTGGGACGCGCAGATGCTGTTCCTCGTGCAGAAGGGCTTCCGCGTGATCGCCCATGACCGCCGCGGCCACGGCCGTTCGGACCAGCCGAGCACGGGCAACGACATGGACACCTACGCCGACGATCTGGCGGCCCTGCTCGATGCGCTGGACCTGAAGGGCGCCACGCTGGTCGGTCATTCGACCGGCGGCGGCGAAGTCGCGCACTACATCGGGCGCCATGGCACCAGCCGCGTGGCCAAGGCCGTGCTGATCGGCGCGGTGCCGCCGACCATGGCGAAGAGCAAGGCCTACCCCAATGGCCTGCCGCTGGCGGTGTTCGACAACATCCGCAAGGGTGTCGCCGACAACCGCTCGCAGTTCTACCAGGACCTGGCGGTGCCGTTCTTCGGCTTCAACCGGCCCGATGCCAAGGTCTCGCAGGGCACCATCGACGCGTTCTGGGCGCAGGGCATGGCCGGCGGCATCCTCGGCCAGTACGCCTGCATCAAGGAATTCTCCGAGGTCGACTACACCGAGGACCTGAAGAAGATCGACGTGCCGACGCTGATCCTGCATGGCGACGACGACCAGATCGTGCCGATCGACAACTCGGCGCGCCTGTCCGCCGAGATCGTCAGGAACGCCACGCTGAAGGTCTACAAGGGCGCATCGCACGGCATGTGCGTGATCAACGCCGACCAGGTCAACGCCGACCTGCTCGCCTTCCTCAACGCCTGATCCCGCCTGATCCCATGTCAGTTACCCGCCGGCAATTCATCGCGTCGGCGGCCGCGCTTGGCGCGGCCGCCTCTTCGGAGCTCTTCGCCATGTCACCGAACCCGACCCCCGACCTGATTCTCGTCAACGGCAAGTTCGCCACGCTCGACCGCGCCAATCCCCAGGCCGATGCCGTCGCCATCGCCGACGGCCGCTTCCTGGCCGTGGGCACCCGCGACGAGGTCATGAAGCTCGCGGCGGCGGGCACACGGGTGATCGACCTGAATGGCCGGCGGGCCATTCCCGGGCTGATCGACAGCCATATGCACATCATCCGCGGCGGGCTGAACTACAACATGGAACTGCGCTGGGACGGCGTGCGTTCGCTGGCCGATGCCATGAGCATGCTCAAGGCGCAGGTCGACCGCACCCCTGCCCCGCAATGGGTGCGCGTGGTGGGCGGCTTCACCGAGCACCAGTTCGCCGAGAAGCGGCTGCCGACCCTCGAAGAACTGAACGCGGTGGCCCCCGACACGCCGGTGTTCATCCTGCATCTGTATGATCGCGCGATCCTGAACGGCGCCGCGCTGCGGGCGGTGGGCTACAACAAGGACACGCCGAACCCGCCGGGCGGCGAGATCGTGCGCGACGCGAGCGGCAACCCGACCGGCCTGCTGCTGGCCAAACCCAACGCGACCATTCTCTACGCGACCCTTGCCAGGGGACCGAAGCTGCCGCCGGAGTACCAGAAAAACTCCACGCGCCACTTCATGCGCGAGGTGAACCGCCTGGGCGTGACCGGCGTGATCGATGCCGGCGGCGGCTACCAGAATTACCCCGAGGACTACAACATCATCGAGGAGCTGCACCGCGACGGGCAGCTGACGGTGCGGCTGGCGTACAACCTGTTCACCCAGAAGCCCAAGGAAGAACTGCAGGACTTCCAGAACTGGACCGCCAAGGTCAAGCCGGGCCAGGGCGACGACCTGTACCGCCACAACGGCGCGGGCGAAATGCTGGTCTACACGGCGGCGGACTTCGAGGATTTCCGCGTCGAGCGCCCGGACATGCCGCCGTCGATGGAAGGCGATCTCGAACCGGTGATCCGGCTGCTGGCCGAGAAGCGCTGGCCGTGGCGCCTGCACGCGACCTATGACGAGACCATTACGCGGGCGCTGGACGTCTACGAGAAGGTGGCGCGCGACATCTCCTTCGATGGCCTGAACTGGTTCTTCGACCACGCCGAAACCATCTCCGACCGCAATATCGACCGCATCGCCGCGCTGGGCGGCGGCATCGCGGTGCAGCACCGGATGGCCTATCAGGGCGAGTACTTCGTCGAGCGCTATGGCGCCAAGGCGGCCGAGGCCACGCCGCCGATCAAGAAGATGCTGGAAAAGGGCGTCAAGGTCGGCGCGGGCACGGACGCCACGCGGGTCGCCTCGTACAACCCGTGGGTATCGCTGTACTGGCTGACCACCGGCAAGACCGTGGGCGGCATGTCGATGTATCCGCAGGCCAATCTGCTCGATCGCGACACCGCGCTGCGGCTGTGGACCGAGGCCAACACCTGGTTCTCGTCCGAGGTCGGCAAGAAGGGCCAGATCAAGGCGGGCCAGCTCGCCGACCTGGCCGTGCTGTCGGCCGACTACTTTGCCGTGCCCGGCGACGAGATCCAGGACATCACCTCGGTGATGACGGTGCTGGGCGGCAAGGTGGTCTACGGCGATGCCGAGTTCGGCCAGCACGCACCCGATCTGCCGCCGGCCATGCCCGACTGGTCGCCGGCTCGCCACGGCAGCCGCTACCAGCCGCGTCCGCAGGCACAGGCCCGCACGCTGGCGCTGAACACCGCATGCGGCTGCGCATCGTCGTGCGGCGTGCATGGGCACGCCCATGCCAGGGCGTGGACCTCCAGCGTGCCGACCTCGCAGGAAAGCACGTTCTGGGGTGCGCTGGGCTGCTCCTGCTGGGCCTTCTGACCCATCGCGCCACCTCGCCACCGGAGAACGAACATGGCCCTGTCCAACACCCGGCTGTCCCCCGCCGAGGACCGCCCGTCGCTTGCGCACCGTCTCAAATGGTTTGCCCTCTTGCTGCTGTGCGGCGCCTATCTGCAAGGGGGACTGGTCAAGCTGTTCGACTTCTCCGGCGCGGTGGCCGAGATGCAGCACTTCGGCCTGACCCCGGCAGTGCCGATGGCGATCGCCACCATTGCGCTCGAACTGGCGGCAAGCGCCATGATCCTGCTCGGGGTCTGGCGCTGGCTCGGCGCGCTCGCGCTGGCCGCCTTCACCCTCTTGGCGACCTTCGTCACCAATCGCTTCTGGAGCGCGCCCCCGGAGGCGCAATTCATGATGACCAACGCATTCTTCGAACATCTCGGGCTGGTCGGCGCGCTGCTGCTGGTGGCCGTGGACGACCTGCGCGAACGGAGGCGCCCATGAGCGCGACCGCTCCCTCCCCTGGCAAGGCAGCCGCCTCGGGCTCGTTCGCGCCGCTCGCGCAGCCGACCTTTGCCGTGCTGTGGGTCGCCACGGTGCTGGGCAATATCGGCAGCTTCATGCGCGATGTCGCCAGTGCCTGGTTGGCGACCGACCTGTCTACTTCCCCCGCTGCCGTTGCGACGATCCAGGCGGCCGCCACGCTGCCGGTGTTCCTGCTGGCCATTCCGGCCGGCGTGCTGTCCGACATCCTGGACCGGCGCCGCTTCCTGATCGCGATCCAGGTCGGCCTGGCGCTGGTCAGCGGCACGCTGATGCTGCTGGCCTGGCGCGATGGCCTGACCATCGAGATCCTGATCGGCCTGGCCTTTCTCGGCGGCATCGGCGCGGCCATGATGGGGCCGAGCTGGCAGGCGATCGTGCCGGAGCTGGTGCCATCCAGCTCGCTGCGGCAGGCGGTTGCGCTGAACGCGCTGGGCGTCAACATCGCCCGCGCCATCGGCCCGGCCACTGGCGGCCTGCTGCTGGCGGCGTTCGGCGCCGCGGCGACGTATGGCGCCGACCTGCTGAGCTATCTGTTCGTGATCGGCGCGCTGGTCTGGTGGCGCCGTCCGGTGCGCGAGACCGATCCGCTGCGCGAACACTTCTTCAGCGCGTTCCGCGCCGGCCTGCGCTTTACCCGCGCCCACAGCAAGCTGCATATCGTGCTGGTGCGCGCGGCCGTGCATTTCGCCTTCGCCAGCAGCGTGTGGGCGCTGCTGCCGCTGGTGGCGCGCCAGCTGCTGCAGGGCGGCGCGGGCCTGTACGGCCTGCTGCTGGGCGCGGTCGGTGCAGGCGCGATCCTTGGCGCGCTGACCATGCCGTTGCTGCAGAAGCGCCTGGACGGCGACGGCCTGGTGCTGGTCTCCGCGATCACGACCGCCGTGGTGATGGCGGCGCTGTCGTTCGCGCCGCCCATCTGGCTGTCGCTGGTACTGCTCCTGCTGCTTGGCGCGGCGTGGATCACCGCGCTGACGACGCTGGGCGGCGCCGCGCAGGCCATCCTGCCCAACTGGGTGCGCGGCCGGGCGCTGGCGGTCTACCAGATGGTCTTCAATGGTGCGCTGGCCGGCGGCAGCCTGATCTGGGGTTTTGTCGCGCAGGGGCTGGGGACGCCGAACGCGCTGCTGATCGCCGGCGCGGGCCTGGTCGTCGCCGCGCTGCTGCTGCATCGGCTGCGCCTGCCGCGCGGCGAAGAGGATCTGGCGCCCGCCGGCCACTGGCCCGAGCCCGAGGCGGCTGGCGACATCGCGCACGACCGCGGCCCGGTGATGATCCTGATTGAATACCGCATCCCGCCGCAGAACCGCGACGGCTTCCTGCACGCCGTGCACCAGCTATCCGAGGAACGGCTGCGCGACGGCGCCTTCAACTGGGGCGTGATGGAAGACCCGGCCGATCCGGACCTGTTGACGGAGTGGTTCCTGGTGGAGTCGTGGGCCGAGCATCTGCGCCAGCACCGCCGCGTGCCCAACGCCGATGCCGACCTGCAGCGCGATGTCGCGAAGTACCACGTTGGCGCGGAACGGCCTCGCGTACGCCATCTGCTTGGCGTGGGGCTGCCGCCCGACGCGGCTGCCCGGCGCTGACCGCCATCTCGATTCCCTGGGACCACCATGAAACTCTATCTCGTCTCTCTTGGCGCCGGCGTGCTGGTCGGCATCCTCTACGCGCTGATGCAGGTGCGCTCGCCCGCGCCGCCCGCGGTCGCGCTGATCGGCCTGCTCGGCATGCTGGTCGGCGAGCAGCTGGTGCCGCCGGTCAAGCGCATGCCGGAAGGACAGCCGGTGACGGCGGCCTGGTTCCATACCGAATGCATGCCGAAGATCACCGGCAAGCCGGCCCCCACACTGGCGGCGCAGCGCAAGGATGACGATGCGGTGCATTAGCGGGCTGCGTTGGGGTGCTGGCACGGGGGTGCTGCCGACGTTGTCCGTTCAGCAGCTATCGCTGCTGGCCGGCGCCGCGCACGCACGTGGCAATACCACCGTATGATGTGGCGGCGGGCCGCAAGGCGGTATGCTTGAAGACCAGCGGTGGGGGACCCGGACGCCTTGTCATCGCACGATCCCCAAGGATGCAATGTGAATGCGACCCCCGTGATTGCCATCGTCGACGATGACGCCTCCGTGCTGCAGGCCATGGGCCGGCTGGTGCGCTCCTTCGGCCTGGCCGTCGAACTGCATGACGGGGGCGCCGAGCTGCTGGCCTCTCCGACGATCGATCAGATCGCCTGCGTCGTCACCGACGTGCAGATGCCGCGGATGAGCGGCTTGGCGCTGTTCGAGGCGTTGCGTATGCAGGGCCGGCAGATGCCAGTCATCTTCATGACAGCGTTTTCGAGGGAAGGCGTTGCCCGGCAGGCTCGGGCCGCCGGGGCGGTGTGTTTCCTGGACAAGCCGTTCCAGGATACCGAGTTGCTCGCATGCATCGAGCGGGCGCTGGCAGCGGGGCGCAGCGCGCCGCTGCCCTGAAGGCCGGGCGCTGTCCCCCTCGGGGGCGCCCCGGCCCCGGCAAAGTGCGGTTGTCCTACCGGATCGCGGGTGCGCCGGCGCCCCCGATGACCGCGGCGACGTTCAGCGCCTGCTGCTCGCTGGCCATCGGCACGAAGAGCACGCCATTGGCGACGGGGCCACCGATGCGCGGTGTCGCCACCAGGTTGCCACCCACCGTCAGCACCAGGTTCTTCCCCGGGAAGCGCTGGGTCACGGCAGCCAGTTTTTGCGCCCCGCTTTCGTTGAAGGCAAAGCGCACGTAGGGCTTGCCGTCCTTGCTGCGCACCGAGACCACGGTGCTGAGGTCGCTTCGCGTCAGTACCGGTTGCGGCGCGACCCACAGCGTCGCGTTCGCCATGCGAAGCTGGCTCAGGTTGGGCGCCTGTTCGGGCTGTGCCAGCCGGAACTCGACGCTCGGGCGCAGCGCTGCCTGCGCGGACGGCGCCGCCTGGGCGGGCGCCGCGGCAGCGCCGGCTGCGCTCGCGGCCGTTGCCGCAGCGCCGGCGCGTACCGCCTCGCCGCCCTGCCCCGACTGGGTCGGTAGCTGTTGACAGGCGCTCAGGGCGAGAAATGCGAGGAGCGAGAGGGCAGTCGTCGCGGTGCGGGACATGGAAACTCCAGGAACAGAAAGAGATGGGCGAAGGCGCCCTCGTCTATACGAAGCGCACTGCGGACCGGCATCGTGGCAACGCCGCCGGGCGAACCGGCAGCACCGCCACGTTTGCAACGATGCAGGTCAGGCGCCCGGCTTGCTGCCCGCCGCAGCCGCGGATAACGCCGTCGCGGCGTCCGCGCACGCCTGCTCGCGCCACAGGAACTGCTGCGCGCGCATGTCCCGGTCGAAGAGCACCTTGTACTGGCACGCCTTGTCGCCGGATGGGGTCTGCAGATGGAACAGGTAGTCCCACTCGCGCACGAAGAAGAACCCTTCCAGGAAGTGCGGACGGCCGAGCAGATGATACAGCTGGTCCTTGGTCATGCCAGGCTTGACCAGTGCGAGTCTGGCGGGGTCTGGATGGATGCCCTCGCGCAGCGTCATGGTGGTCTCGTCCATGGCGGGCCAGACCGGCGATGCACTCGCCCCACGGTCGTCGATACGGCTCAGGTTGCCACATCCGCCCAGCATCAACGCTGCAAGCAGACCGGTCAGCGGTGCCGCATGGCGTTTCATCGAATCAAACATGATATTGCCCTCCTTGTCCCGTCGCGCCATCGCGCTGCCGGAACGGCGATGATCGAAAGCCTGCGTGGCGGGGGGGGGGGGGGGGGGGGGGGGGGGCCCCCCCGCAAGAAAAAAACCCGGGGGTTTTTAAAAAAAAACGCCCCCCCCCCCGCGGCGGGG
>NZ_JAIMCG010000030.1 GCF_019795295.1 Cupriavidus sp. AU9028
GCGTTGGTGGCAGCCATGCGAAAAGTCCTTGGCATGCTCAACGCCATGGCCAAGCACCGTTGCCCCTGGAATCCTGCTCTTTCCGCTTGACCGGCAAGACGGTTGCTCTCCCCGGCCCTCTCCCGCAGGCGGGAGAGGGGGAACACCGTGGGGCAGACGATACGCTGCGGTTTGCTCCCCTCGCCCGCCTGCGGGAGAGGGGCCGGGGGAGAGGGCAGTGCTCCACCGGCCTTCCTCCCATAGAAAGCGCTCCCAACGCCCCTTTTGCCGGCAGGGGTAGTTGACTGAATTAGTCAACAATCTTATACTTGACGAAATTCATCAGGTATTACCCCGCAACATGAGATTGACGACCAAGGGCCGCTTCGCAGTGACCGCCATGATCGATCTGGCCATGCGCCAGGATCAGGGGCCGGTGACACTGGCCGGCATCAGCCAGCGGCAGAAGATCTCCCTGTCCTATCTGGAGCAGCTGTTCGCCAAGCTGCGCCGCCACCAGATCGTCGAGAGCGTGCGCGGTCCGGGCGGCGGTTACAGCCTGGCGCGCAAGTCCGAGGACGTGACCGTCGCCGACATCATCATCGCCGTGGACGAACCGCTGGACGCGACGCAGTGCGGCGGCAAGGGCAATTGCAACGGCGACGAGAATACCGGCCGCTGCATGACCCACGAGCTGTGGGCGACGCTGAACCAGAAGATGGTCGAGTACCTGGACTCGGTGTCGCTGAAGGACCTGGTCGAGCAGCAGCGCAGCCGGCAACCCGGCGTGCTGCATGACATGCGGGAAGAGTCGGCGACACGTGCCGCCGCCCCGTCCAGGCCGCAGCCGGGCAAGGCGGACAAGGCGCCGCCGCGGATGGTCAATTCGGTATTCAGTCTGGCCCAGTCCTGAGCCCCGTCGGCCGCATCGGCGGGCAGAAGGCAGGTCTTCCAGAGCAGTGATAAAAAAGGCAGTCATAACGATGAGCACCCCACATTTCCCGATCTACATGGACTACTCGGCGACGACGCCGGTGGACCCGCGCGTGGCGGACAAGATGATCCCCTACCTGCGCGAACAGTTTGGCAACCCGGCCTCGCGTAGCCACGCCTACGGCTGGGAAGCGGAGCGGGCGGTCGAAGAGGCGCGCGAGCAGGTGGCGGCGCTGGTCAATGCCGATCCGCGCGAAATCGTCTGGACCTCCGGCGCGACCGAGTCCAACAACCTGGCCATCAAGGGCGCCGCGAACTTCTACGCGGGCAAGGGCAAGCACCTGATCACGGTCAAGACCGAGCACAAGGCGGTGCTGGACACCACGCGGGAGCTGGAGCGCCAGGGGTTTGAAGTCACGTATCTGGACGTGATGGAGAACGGCCTGATCGACATGGAGGTGTTCAAGCAGGCGATCCGCCCGGACACCATCCTGGTCTCGGTGATGCTGGTCAACAACGAGATCGGCGTGATCCAGGACATCGCGCAGATCGGCGAGATCTGCCGCGAGCGCGGCATCATCTTCCACTGCGACGCGGCGCAGGCCACCGGCAAGGTCGAGATCGACCTGGCGAAGCTGAAGGTCGACCTGATGTCCTTCTCGGCCCACAAGACCTACGGTCCGAAGGGCGTCGGCGCGCTGTATGTCCGCCGCAAGCCGCGCGTGCGCATCGAAGCGCAGATGCACGGCGGCGGCCACGAGCGCGGCATGCGCTCGGGCACGCTGGCGACGCACCAGATCGTCGGCATGGGCGAGGCGTTCCGCATCGCGCGCGAGGAAATGGCGACCGAGAACGAGCGCATCCGCATGCTGCGCGACCGCCTGTGGGCCGGCCTGTCGGACATGGAAGAGGTGTACCTGAACGGTGACTACGAGCACCGCGTGCCGCACAACCTGAACGTCAGCTTCAACTTCGTCGAAGGCGAGTCGCTGATCATGGCGATCAAGGACGTGGCGGTGTCGTCCGGCTCGGCCTGCACCTCGGCGTCGCTGGAGCCGTCCTACGTGCTGCGCGCGCTGGGCCGCAACGACGAGCTGGCTCACAGCTCGATCCGTTTCACGGTCGGCCGCTTCACCACCGAACAGGACATCGATTACACGGTCCAACTGTTGAAGAGCAAGATCGGCAAGCTGCGCGACCTGTCTCCGCTGTGGGAGATGTACAAGGACGGCGTCGATCTGAACTCGATCCAGTGGGCGGCGCACTGAGCGCGCCGCGCTGGACGGACCACCCCACACACCAGAATAGATAGCAGAGGTAGCCAACATGTCTTACAGCACCAAGGTACTCGACCACTACGAAAACCCCCGCAATGTCGGCTCGTTCGACAAGAACGACGACGCTGTCGGTACTGGCATGGTGGGTGCGCCCGCCTGCGGCGACGTGATGAAGCTGCAGATCAAGGTCAACGAGCAGGGCGTGATCGAAGACGCGAAGTTCAAGACCTACGGCTGCGGTTCAGCCATCGCGTCGTCGTCGCTGGTGACCGAATGGGTCAAGGGCAAGACCGTGGATCAGGCGCTGGAGATCAAGAACACCCAGATCGCCGAAGAACTGGCGCTGCCGCCGGTCAAGATCCACTGCTCGATCCTCGCCGAGGACGCCATCAAGGCGGCGGTCGAGGACTACAAGAAGAAGCACGAAGGCGCGGGCGCACAGGCCGCCGCCTGACCAACGAAGGAACTGGTAGCGATGATCACGCTGACTGAGAAGGCCGCCAAGCACGTCTCGCGTTATCTCGATCGCCGCGGCAAGGGCATCGGCCTGCGTCTTGGCGTCAAGACGACGGGCTGTTCCGGGCTCGCCTACAAGCTCGAGTATGTGGACGAACTGCACCCCGAAGACCAGGTCTTCGAGTCGCACGGCGTCAAGGTCGTGGTCGATCCGAAGAGCCTGCCGTATATCGACGGCACGGAGCTGGACTTCGCGCGCGAAGGCCTGAACGAGGGGTTCCGCTTCAACAACCCCAACGTCAAGGACGAGTGCGGCTGCGGCGAATCGTTCCGGGTCTGATCCCGGACGGCCGGACCGTGCACGCGCCGCCGTTGCGCTGACCGGCCCGGATGCTCTGGAGCCCGCTGGCCGCCACAGGCGGAGGCGGGCTTCGTTCATTCGGCGGCTCGCGATTGCGCACGCGCAGCGCGGCCGCATTTGAGCAGGACCTGATTTGAAAGACGACTTTTTCGCATTGTTCGGCTTGCCCGCCCGCTTCGCCGTGGACGAGCCGGCGCTCGAGGCAGCCTATCGCACCGTGCAGACACAGGCGCACCCGGACCGCTTCGCCAATGCGAGCGACGCCGAGCGCCGGGTGGCGATGCAGTGGGCCACCCATGCCAACGAGGGCTACCGGACGTTGCGCGATCCGCTCAAGCGCGCCATCTATCTGCTGGCGCTGCGCGGCGTCGACGTGCAGGCCGAGAGCAATACGGCGATGGCACCGGCCTTCCTGATGCAGCAGATGGAGTGGCGCGAGGCGCTGCAGGAGGCCGTGCAGGCGCGCGATACCGAGGCGCTGGACCAGCTGTTGAAGGCGCTGCGGCGCGAGAAGACGCAGCGCGAGCAGGCGCTGGGCAGCCTGCTCGACGCGCAGGACGCCGCGGGCAACGACGCCGCCGCGGCGGCGGTGCGGCAGCTGATGTTCGTCGACAAGATTTCGCGCGACGCTGCCGAGGCAATCGACCGTCTGGAAGGCTGAGGACGGGCGCGCAACGAAGCCGGGACCGTGCCACAATGGCGCCCCCGGCGGAGCCCCAAGGGGCTTTTGCATTACAAAGACTGATATGGCACTGCTTCAGATTTCCGAACCCGGCATGTCGCCGGCACCGCATCAGCGGCGCCTGGCGGTTGGCATCGACCTTGGCACCACCAATTCGCTGGTGGCGGCCGTGCGCAGCAGCATTCCGGAGGTGCTGACCGACGACAGCGGCCGCGCGCTGTTGCCGTCCGTGGTGCGTTACCTGCCGGACCGCACCACCCATATCGGCTACCGGGCGCAGGAAGAAGCGGTGCGCGATCCCAAGAACACCATCGTCTCGGTCAAGCGGTTCATGGGCCGCGGCCTGCACGACATCGCCAATGTCGAGCACAGCCCGTACGACTTCGTCGAGGCGCCGGGCATGGTGCAGATCAAGACGGTGGCCGGCGTGAAGAGCCCGGTCGAGGTCTCCGCCGAAATCCTGGCGACGCTGCGCCAGCGGGCCGAGGACGCGCTGGGCGACGACCTCGTCGGCGCGGTGATCACGGTGCCGGCGTACTTCGACGACGCGCAGCGGCAGGCCACCAAGGATGCGGCGAAGCTGGCCGGTCTGGAGGTGCTGCGGCTGCTGAACGAGCCGACCGCCGCGGCGATCGCCTATGGCCTGGACAACGCCGCCGAGGGTGTCTACGCCGTCTATGACCTGGGCGGCGGTACCTTCGATATCTCGGTGCTGCGGCTGACCAAGGGCGTGTTCGAGGTGCTCGCCACCGGCGGCGATTCCGCGCTGGGCGGCGACGACTTCGACCAGCGCCTGCTGTGCTGGATCGTCGAGCAGGCGGGCTTGCAGCCGCTGTCGCCGGAGGACACGCGGTTGCTGATGACGCGGGCGCGCGCCGCCAAGGAAGCGCTGTCCGAAGCCGATACCACCGTGATCGACGCGGTGCTCGACAGTGGCGAGATCGTCCATCTGCCGTTGACCGCGGCGACCTTCCGCGGGATCACCGCGCATCTGGTGCAGAAGACGCTGACGCCGGTGCGCAAGGCGCTGCGCGACGCGGGCGTTGCCGCCGAGGACGTCAAGGGCGTGGTGCTGGTGGGCGGCGCGACGCGGATGCCGTCGATCCGCAAGGCGGTGGGCGACTTTTTTGGCCAGACCCCGCTGACCAACCTCGATCCGGACAAGGTCGTCGCGCTGGGCGCGGCGATGCAGGCCAATCTGCTGGCGGGCAACAACGCGCCGGGCGACGACTGGCTGCTGCTCGACGTGATTCCGCTATCGCTGGGCGTGGAAACCATGGGCGGGCTGGTCGAGAAGATCATTCCGCGCAACAGCACCATTCCGGTCGCGCGGGCCCAGGAATTCACCACATTCAAGGATGGCCAGACCGCGATGGCGATCCACGTGCTGCAGGGCGAGCGCGAGCTGGCCGGCGACTGCCGCTCGCTGGCGCGCTTCGAGCTGCGTGGCATTCCGCCAATGGCGGCCGGGGCCGCGCGCATCCGCGTGACCTACCAGGTCGATGCCGACGGGCTGCTCGCCGTGTCCGCGCGCGAGTTGCAGTCGGGCGTCGAGGCGTCGATCGCGGTCAAGCCGTCGTATGGCCTGGGCGACGACGACATCGCGCGGATGCTGCAGGACAGCTTCCGCGAGGCCGAGCACGACATGAAGAGCCGGGCGCTGGCCGAAGAGCGCGTCGAGGCGGAGCGGCTGCTGGAGGCGACCCGCAGTGCGCTGGGCCGCGATGGCGACCTGCTGTCGGCCGAGGAACGTGCCGAGGTCGATGCGCTGATGGACACGGTGGCCGCCACGGCCGCCGGCACGGATCATCTGGCCATCAAGGCCGCCGTCGAAGCGTTGTCGCGCGGCACCGACGAGTTCGCCGCCCGCCGCATGGACCGCTCGATCAAGCAGGCGCTGGCCGGCCGCAAGGTGCAGGAACTGGGCTGAGCCGGGGCCGCGCGAACCGAACCGCGTGGCCGAACAGATCAATCAGGAAGCAATATGGCAAAGATCGTAGTCATGCCCCACGCGGAATATTGTCCGGAGGGGACCACCATCGACGCCGAGGCAGGCATCAGCATCTGCGATGCGCTGCTGAGCAACGGCATCGAAATCGAGCACGCCTGCGAGAAGGCGTGCGCCTGCACCACCTGCCACGTCGTCGTGCGCAAGGGTTTCGACTCGTTGAACGAAGCGGAAGAGAAGGAAGAGGACCTGCTGGACAAGGCCTGGGGCCTGGAGCCGAATTCGCGGCTGTCCTGCCAGGCGATCGTCGCCGACGAGGACCTGACCATCCAGATTCCGAAGTACACCATCAACCATGCCAAGGAAGGTCACTGACCATGAAATGGACCGATACCTATGACATCGCGGCGGCGCTGTACGACAAGTATCCGGACGTGGATCCGCTGACGGTGCGCTTCACCGATCTGCGACGCTGGGTGATGGAACTGGATGGGTTCGCGGACCTGCCGGAGCGCTCGGGCGAGAAGATCCTGGAGGCGATCCAGGCGGCATGGATCGAGGAAGCGCAGTAAGCGTTGCGGTCCGCCGCAGCCGTACGGGCCAGTGTTGGCCCGTTTTGCTTTCCAGCATGACGGCGACGGTCATTGACTTTCGCCAATCCCCTGAATATCAATAAGGCAGCGCCGGCGGCGGTCAATCGCGCGATATCGATGACGCGCCGGCGTGGGTCCGGCATCGCTGCATGCCGGGTCACTGAACCAGGGGAGTTTGACGATGCGTATGGTGCTGCGGCTGACGGTCGCGGTTGCGCTGGTGGTTGCGGGTTCGGCGGCTTACGCCTATCCCGATCCGGCGCTCACCGAGATCTTCCATTGCGATCCCTATATGTGCTGGTAGGCAAGGGAGAGCCGGCGGGATTTCCGCCGGTTCCAGAGCGAGCACTCTGACGCTCAGTCTTCCCGCCGCAAGTGCGGGAACAGAATCACGTCGCGGATATTGGGGCTGTCGGTCAGCAGCATCACCAGCCGGTCGATACCGATGCCGCACCCACCCGTCGGGGGCATGCCGTATTCCAGCGCGCGGATGTAGTCCGCATCGAAATACATCGCTTCCTCGTCGCCAGCGTCCTTCTGCTCGACCTGCTTGCGGAAGCGCTCGGCCTGGTCTTCGGCGTCGTTCAACTCGGAGAAGCCGTTGGCGATCTCGCGGCCCGTGATGAACAGCTCGAAGCGCTCGGTGATGCCCGGCACGGTGTCCGAGGCGCGCGCCAGCGGCGACACTTCCACCGGGTAGTCGATGATGAAGGTCGGCTCCCACAGCTGGCTTTCCGCGGTTTCCTCGAACAGCACCAGTTGCAGGGTGCCCAGGCCGGCGTTCAGGAATTGCGGCGCCGACGTGTTGACGCCGAATTTCTTCAGCTCCACGCGCAGGAAGTCCGCGTCCGCCAGTTGCGCGTCGGTGTACTGCGGCGCGAACTTCTGGATGGCCTGGGTGATGGTCAGGCGATGGAAGGGCCTGGACAGATCCAGCTCGCGTCCCTGATAGGTCAGCGTGGCGCTGCCGCTGGCATCGATCGCCGCCTGGCGGATCAGGTCCTCGGTGAAGTCCATCAGCCAACGGTAGTCCGTGTAGGCCGCGTAGAACTCCATCATCGTGAACTCGGGGTTATGGCGCGGGCTGACCCCCTCGTTGCGGAAGTTGCGGTTGATCTCGAAGACGCGCTCGAAGCCGCCGACGATCAGCCGCTTCAGGTACAGCTCCGGCGCGATGCGCAGGAACATCTGCATGTCCAGCGCGTTGTGGTGCGTGATGAAGGGCTTGGCCGCGGCGCCGCCCGGAATCGGGTGCAGCATCGGCGTTTCCACCTCCATGAAGCCGGCGTCGGCCATATGGCGGCGCAGCGACGAGATCGCCTGCGTGCGGGCGCGGAAGGTCGCACGCGTTTCGGGCGAGACGATCAGGTCCACATAGCGCTGGCGATACTTCATCTCCTGGTCCGACAGGCCGTGGAACTTGTCCGGCAGCGGACGCAGCGACTTGGACAGCAGCCGCAGCTCCTGCACCTGCACCGACAGCTCGCCCTTGTTGGTGCGGAACAGCAGGCCGCGCGCGCTGATGATGTCGCCCAGGTCCCAGTGCTTGAAGGCGGCGTAGACTTCCTCGCCGACCTTGTCCCGCGTGATGTAGAACTGGATCTGGCCGCTGCCGTCCTGCACGGTGGCGAAGCTGGCCTTGCCCATCACCCGCTTGAGCATCATGCGGCCGGCGATGGCCACCTCGACCGGGCTGGCTTCCAGCGCGGCCTGATCGGCGTCGCCGTAGCGCGCATGCAGGTCCGCGGCATGATGGGTGGGGCGGAAATCGTTGGGGAAGGCGACGCCGTTCTGGCGCAACGCCTGCAGTTTCTCGCGCCGCTCGGCGATGATCTTGTTCTCGTCGACGGAGGCCGGATCGGCCGGCGCGCGGGTGGGTTCGGTCATGGTTCGGGAATCGGGCGGACGGGAAGGTCCGCCGGTAAGTCAGGTGTGTTGCGAGAATCAGCTGTTGCGGACGTCGTCCAGCTCGGTCGCGCCAAAGTCCGGCCGGGCCAGATAGGCGGCGATCTTGCGCGCGGCATCGTCGGGGCTGGTCAGCTGGTCGTTTTCCTTCAGCGCGCGGAAGCGGTCGACCTGGGCGAATTCCGCCTGCCGGATGGTGGCCTGCATGCCGGTGTCGACCACGCCCGGCGCGAGGGCGACCGCGCGTACCGACCGCTCGGCCGGTGCCTGGGCGTACTCGGCGTTGACCGAGCGCACGAACATGTCGAGCCCCGCCTTGCCGGCGCAGTAGGCGCTCCAGCCTTCGACCGGGCGGCGCGCGGCGCCGGAGGAGATCGCCAGCACCTTGCGGGGGCAGCCGAAGCGCTCGCTGTGGGTCAGGAACGCAGCGGTCATCGTCATTGGCGACACCAGGTTGGTCATCAGGTGCGGGACCAGCGTCGCTTCCTGCAGCTGGGCGATCGGCGAGATCGGCTCGATCACGCCGGCGTTCAGCAACAGCGTGACGCTGGCCGGCTGCGTGTCGATCGCGTCCAGCACGCTGCCCAGCCAGCTTGCCGCCGGCGAGGGCTGCGACAGGTCCTGCAGATGCCAGGCAATCGGCACGCCGCTGGCGGCGGCTTCCTGCTCGAGTTCGGCATTGCGGCTGCGCGCGACGCAGACGAGCTGGTTGCCCGGCACCAGCAGGGCGCGCACGAGGGCGGCGCCCAGCCCGCGCGAGGCGCCGGTGACGATGATCAGATGCGGTGATGCGGTCGATGCTGCTGCGGTCATGGGAATGCCCTGGCGAAGAGATCGTCGAAGCCCGCGGATGCGGCCGCGGTCACCGTGCCGGCGCCGCGCCGGCGGAACAACATCCGGCGCGGGTTACAGGCCCTGCTTCAGGCTGGCCTCGATGAACATGTCCAGATCGCCATCGAGAACCTTCTGCGTGTTCGACATTTCGACGTTGGTGCGCAGGTCCTTGATGCGGCTCTGGTCCAGCACATAGGAGCGAATCTGGTGGCCCCAGCCCACATCGGTCTTGGTCGATTCCAGCTTGTCCGCTTCGGCCTGCCGCTTGCGCATCTCGTGCTCGTACAGGCGCGATTTCAGCATCGACATCGCCTCGGCGCGGTTGCGGTGCTGCGAGCGGTCGTTCTGGCACTGCACCACGATCCCGGTGGGCACGTGGGTGATACGCACCGCGGAATCGGTCTTGTTGATGTGCTGGCCGCCGGCGCCCGATGCGCGGTAGGTGTCGACGCGCAGGTCCGCAGGATTGATCTCGACCTCGAAGGAGTCGTCCACCTCGGGGTAGACGAATACCGACGAGAACGAGGTATGCCGGCCGCCCGAGGAATCGAACGGGCTCTTGCGCACCAGCCGGTGCACGCCGGTCTCGGTGCGCAGGTAGCCGAACGCATACTCGCCCTCGACCTTGATCGTGGCGCTCTTGATGCCGGCCACGTCGCCTTCGGACTCTTCCAGCACCTCGGCCTTGAAGCCCTTGCGCTCGCAGTACTTCAGGTACTGGCGCAGCAGCATCGACGCCCAGTCGCATGCCTCGGTGCCGCCGGCACCGGCCTGGATGTCGATGAAGGCGTTGGCCTGGTCCAGTTCGCCGGCGAACATCCGGCGGAACTCCATGTCGGCCACGATGGCTTCGAAGCCCTGCACGTCGGTCTCGATCGAGATCAGCGTCTCGTCGTCACCTTCCTCGCGCGCGAGCTCGAACAGCTCCTGCGCGCTTTCCAGGTCATCGGTCAGCTTGCCGAGGACGTCGACCACGCCCTCGAGCATCTTCTTTTCCTTGCCCAGATCCTGTGCCCGCTTGGGGTTGTTCCAGACATCCGGGTCTTCCAGTTCGCCGTTGACCTCGGCCAGACGTCCTACCTTGACGTCGTAGTCAAAGATACCCCCGTAGATCTTCCGTCCGGGAACGGAGATCGGAGATGGCGCCGGAGATGGCGTTGAGGCGTTCTGCTTCCATGATGTTCTTGCGCTCGTAAAACGGCCAATTATAGCGGAAGGGGGCGCGCGGACCGGCGCGCCGCTCGCGTCAGCGGCATCCTGGCGACAAATTGTTTTGAAGGCGGCGACGGCGAAGACGAAAATTGCGGGCGAACTGTCGCGCAGCAGTGCGGTCTACAAAACCGGGTGCGTCAGCCGTTACATTGTCCGAGGGGCGCGAATCGCTTCCGATTGTCCATGATCGGCCCGCGCTGGACGGCCGGCCCTGTCGACGCCACGTCTCGCTGCTACGATTGCGCCTTGCCGGTCCCATGCCCCGGGGCTCGCTACCGGTACGCCGCCTTTTCAGACCCAATTGCGATGATCCAGCCCCGCTTTCAAGCTCCCGCCCTGTCAATTCCTTCCGTCACCGATGCCCCGGGCACGCGCCGGCGCGCGTTGTCCCTGCTGGCCGGCAGCCTGCTGGCCACGCTGGCCGGCTGCGGGACCGTGGGCGAGGGCGGGCCCGCGCCCGAGGGCTACTATCGGGTGCGCAGCGGCGACACGCTGTATTCGATTGCCCGGCGCCACCGCCGCTCGGTGCGGCAACTGGCACAGTGGAACAATCTGCCCAGCGCCGACCAGATCGAGACGGGCCAGCTGCTGCGCATTCGTCCGCCTGCCGGAGCAGCTTCGGCGTCTTCGTCGGCGTCCAGCGGCAGCGGCTCGCCCGCCAGGGTCACCGATACGCCAAGGAGCGCGACGGCATCGAGCCGGCCGCCGTCGAGCCGCATCGCGCTGCGCTGGCCGGCCGACGGGGCGGTCACGCAGACCTATGCGCCCCCGGCGAGCAAGGGCATCCGCATCGCGGTGCCGGCCCGTGGCACGGTGCGCGCCGCCGCGCCGGGGTGGGCGATCCATGTGGGCAATCTGCGCGGCTACGGGATGCTGGTGATCGTCAAGCATAGCGACGACTGGCTGACCGTCTATGGGAATCTGGACCAGCCGACCATCAAGGAGGGCGTGCATGTGGACGCCGGACAGGTAGTCGGGCGGATGGGGGCGGCGGACAGCGAGCTGCACTTCGAGGTGCGTGGCAACGGCAAGCCGGTCGATCCGGCGGGGCTGCTGCCGGCGCGGGGGTAGGGGCACGGCTCCTGGTCGCCGCGGAGCCAACGTCAAAGCCGCTGGGTTCCCGCCTGCGCGGGAACGACGGCGAGAGTCACTGGGTTCCCGCCTGCGCGGGAACGACGGCGAGAGTCACTGGGTTCCCGCCTGCGCGGGAACGACGGCGAGAGTCACTGGGTT
>NZ_JAIMCG010000031.1 GCF_019795295.1 Cupriavidus sp. AU9028
GCACGTCCTGCGCGAATCTGGAATGTAGCAAGGTGGGTTGTGCTGTACCGGTTGGCACATTTGCAGCTCAACCAGGCAAACACACTGGTTATAGGATCAAGCCTTACGGGCAATTAGTACTGGTTAGCTTAACGCATTACTGCGCTTCCACACCCAGCCTATCAACGTCCTGGTCTCGAACGACCCTTCAAGGAGGTCAAGCCTCCAGGGAATCCTCATCTTCAGGCAAGTTTCCCGCTTAGATGCTTTCAGCGGTTATCTCTTCCGTACATAGCTACCCTGCGATGCCTCTGGCGAGACAACAGGTACACCAGCGGTACGTCCACTCCGGTCCTCTCGTACTAGGAGCAGCCCCCGTCAAGATTCCAACGCCCACGGCAGATAGGGACCAAACTGTCTCACGACGTTTTAAACCCAGCTCACGTACCTCTTTAAATGGCGAACAGCCATACCCTTGGGACCGGCTACAGCCCCAGGATGAGATGAGCCGACATCGAGGTGCCAAACACCGCCGTCGATATGAACTCTTGGGCGGTATCAGCCTGTTATCCCCAGAGTACCTTTTATCCGTTGAGCGATGGCCCTTCCATTCAGAACCACCGGATCACTATGTCCTGCTTTCGCACCTGCTCGACTTGTCGGTCTCGCAGTTAAGCACGCTTTTGCCATTGCACTTTAGGTACGATGTCCGACCGTACCAAGCGTACCTTCGAACTCCTCCGTTACACTTTGGGAGGAGACCGCCCCAGTCAAACTGCCTACCATGCACTGTCCCCGACCCGGATTCACGGGCCAAGGTTAGAACCTCAAACAAACCAGGGTGGTATTTCAAGGACGGCTCCACGAGAACTGGCGTCCTCGCTTCAAAGCCTCCCACCTATCCTACACAGATCGGTTCAAAGTCCAATGCAAAGCTGCAGTAAAGGTTCATGGGGTCTTTCCGTCTAGCCGCGGGGAGATTGCATCATCACAAACACTTCAACTTCGCTGAGTCTCGGGAGGAGACAGTGTGGCCATCGTTACGCCATTCGTGCAGGTCGGAACTTACCCGACAAGGAATTTCGCTACCTTAGGACCGTTATAGTTACGGCCGCCGTTTACCGGGACTTCAATCAAGAGCTTGCACCCCATCATTTAATCTTCCGGCACCGGGCAGGCGTCACACCCTATACGTCCACTTTCGTGTTTGCAGAGTGCTGTGTTTTTATTAAACAGTCGCAGCCACCATTTTATTGCAACCCCGTCACCCTCCTGGCGCAGGCCAGTCAAGCTACCAGGGCGTACCTTATCCCGAAGTTACGGTACCAATTTGCCGAGTTCCTTCTCCCGAGTTCTCTCAAGCGCCTTAGAATACTCATCTCGCCCACCTGTGTCGGTTTGCGGTACGGTCTCGTATGACTGAAGCTTAGAGGCTTTTCTTGGGACCACTTCCAATTGCTTCGCAGCACTAGGCCGCTCGCCCCACACCCTTGAATTGCGCGCCCGGATTTGCCTGAGCGCCTTCTCCAATGCAGGGACCGGGACTTCCAACACCCGGACAACCTTCCGCGATCCGTCCCCCCATCGCATCATACGACGGTGCAGGAATATTAACCTGCTTCCCATCAGCTACGCATCTCTGCCTCGCCTTAGGGGCCGACTCACCCTACGCCGATGAACGTTGCGTAGGAAACCTTGGGCTTACGGCGAGGGGGCCTTTCACCCCCTTTATCGCTACTCATGTCAGCATTCGCACTTCCGATACCTCCAGCATCCTTTACAAGACACCTTCACAGGCTTACGGAACGCTCTCCTACCACGCACAACAAGTGTGCGTCCGCAGCTTCGGTGACTGGCTTAGCCCCGTTACATCTTCCGCGCAGGACGACTCGATCAGTGAGCTATTACGCTTTCTTTAAAGGGTGGCTGCTTCTAAGCCAACCTCCTGACTGTTTTAGCCTTCCCACTTCGTTTCCCACTTAGCCAATCTTTGGGACCTTAGCTGGCGGTCTGGGTTGTTTCCCTCTTGACACCGGACGTTAGCACCCGATGTCTGTCTCCCGTGATTGCACTCTTCGGTATTCGGAGTTTGCTATGGCGGGGTAACCAGCAATAGGCCCCCCAACCATGACAGTGCTCTACCCCCGAAGGTGAGACACGAGGCACTACCTAAATAGTTTTCGGAGAGAACCAGCTATTTCCAGACTTGTTTAGCCTTTCACCCCTATCCACAGCTCATCCCCTAACTTTTCAACGTTAGTGGGTTCGGTCCTCCAGTACGTGTTACCGCACCTTCAACCTGGCCATGGATAGATCGTCTGGTTTCGGGTCTACACCCAGCGACTGAACGCCCTGTTCGGACTCGCTTTCGCTACGCCTTCCCTAGTCGGTTAAGCTTGCCACTGAATGTAAGTCGCTGACCCATTATACAAAAGGTACGCCGTCACCCGTTGCCAGGCTCCGACTGTTTGTATGCATGCGGTTTCAGGATCTATTTCACTCCCCTCCCGGGGTTCTTTTCGCCTTTCCCTCACGGTACTGGTTCACTATCGGTCGATCACGAGTATTTAGCCTTGGAGGATGGTCCCCCCATCTTCAGACAGGATTTCACGTGTCCCGCCCTACTTGTCGCACACCTAGTTCCACAACGATGTTTTCGCATACAGGGCTATCACCTGCTATGGCCGGGCTTTCCATCCCGTTTTGCTAACACCACTGCTAAAGAGTGCAAGGCTGATCCCATTTCGTTCGCCACTACTTTGGGAATCTCGGTTGATTTCTGTTCCTGCAGCTACTTAGATGTTTCAGTTCGCCGCGTTCGCTTCCCACACCTATGGATTCAGTGTGGGATGACCCATACGGGCCGGGTTTCCCCATTCGGACATCTCCGGATCAAAGCTTGTTTGCCAGCTCCCCGAAGCTTTTCGCAGGCTACCGCGTCCTTCATCGCCTGTGATCGCCAAGGCATCCACCACATGCACTTATTCGCTTGACCCTATAACGAGTGTGTCTACACACAGTTCGCTACAGGTTGAGTTCTCGCATTTGTGCCGTTATTCCAAGTCATCTTTCGATCACTTAAAACACTTTGGTTGATACAATCACAACCCGGTATCGCGCGATCAGATTCGATCGTCCACGCGCCTCATCAACGCGTCGCGACACCTTTACTACATTCCATTTTGTTAAAGAACAGCCGTTGCACTTGCCGTGCATCGTCTTGGCCAGCGCCAAAGGCAAACGTTCGTCATCGCTTCGCAATGAACGCTTGCCTTTGCACTGGTAGTGGGTGGTGGAGGATGACGGGATCGAACCGACGACCCCCTGCTTGCAAAGCAGGTGCTCTCCCAGCTGAGCTAATCCCCCGTCCGAAGACTGGTGGGTCTGGTAGGACTTGAACCTACGACCCCCGCCTTATCAAGACGGTGCTCTAACCACCTGAGCTACAGACCCTGGCTGTAACACTCGAACAGACCGATAAGTGTGAACGCTTGACGTTGGAGCAGAAGTGCTCGGAAAGGAGGTGATCCAGCCGCACCTTCCGATACGGCTACCTTGTTACGACTTCACCCCAGTCATGAACCCTGCCGTGGTAATCGCCCTCCTTGCGGTTAGGCTAACTACTTCTGGCAAAACCCACTCCCATGGTGTGACGGGCGGTGTGTACAAGACCCGGGAACGTATTCACCGCGGCATGCTGATCCGCGATTACTAGCGATTCCAGCTTCACGTAGTCGAGTTGCAGACTACGATCCGGACTACGATGCGTTTTCTGAGATTAGCTCCCCCTCGCGGGTTGGCAACCCTCTGTACGCACCATTGTATGACGTGTGAAGCCCTACCCATAAGGGCCATGAGGACTTGACGTCATCCCCACCTTCCTCCGGTTTGTCACCGGCAGTCTCTCTAGAGTGCTCTTGCGTAGCAACTAGAGACAAGGGTTGCGCTCGTTGCGGGACTTAACCCAACATCTCACGACACGAGCTGACGACAGCCATGCAGCACCTGTGTCCACTTTCCCTTTCGGGCACCTGATGCATCTCTGCTTCGTTAGTGGCATGTCAAGGGTAGGTAAGGTTTTTCGCGTTGCATCGAATTAATCCACATCATCCACCGCTTGTGCGGGTCCCCGTCAATTCCTTTGAGTTTTAATCTTGCGACCGTACTCCCCAGGCGGTCAACTTCACGCGTTAGCTACGTTACTGAAGAAATGAATCCCCAACAACTAGTTGACATCGTTTAGGGCGTGGACTACCAGGGTATCTAATCCTGTTTGCTCCCCACGCTTTCGTGCATGAGCGTCAGTGGCGTCCCAGGGGGCTGCCTTCGCCATCGGTATTCCTCCACATCTCTACGCATTTCACTGCTACACGTGGAATTCTACCCCCCTCTGACACACTCTAGCCTTGCAGTCACAAGCGCAATTCCCAAGTTGAGCTCGGGGATTTCACGCCTGTCTTACAAAACCGCCTGCGCACGCTTTACGCCCAGTAATTCCGATTAACGCTCGCACCCTACGTATTACCGCGGCTGCTGGCACGTAGTTAGCCGGTGCTTATTCTTCCGGTACCGTCATCCACGCCGGGTATTAGCCAGCGCGATTTCTTTCCGGACAAAAGTGCTTTACAACCCGAAGGCCTTCTTCACACACGCGGCATTGCTGGATCAGGGTTGCCCCCATTGTCCAAAATTCCCCACTGCTGCCTCCCGTAGGAGTCTGGGCCGTGTCTCAGTCCCAGTGTGGCTGATCGTCCTCTCAGACCAGCTACTGATCGTCGCCTTGGTAGGCCGTTACCCCACCAACTAGCTAATCAGACATCGGCCGCTCCTGCTGCGCGAGGCCTTACGGTCCCCCGCTTTCACCCTCAGGTCGTATGCGGTATTAGCTAATCTTTCGACTAGTTATCCCCCACAACAGGGCACGTTCCGATGTATTACTCACCCGTTCGCCACTCGCCGCCAGGCCGAAGCCCGCGCTGCCGTTCGACTTGCATGTGTAAGGCATGCCGCCAGCGTTCAATCTGAGCCAGGATCAAACTCTTCAGTTCAAATCCTTGTGGTCCCGAAGGACCTCGCTCTTTCGAGCGGTCGCTCACTCTCAGAAAACTGACTGGCTCCATCTGCTTGACACAGATAAAGCCACGTTTTGCTGTGCGAGCACTGATAACTTTTGAGCTACGCCAAAGAC
>NZ_JAIMCG010000032.1 GCF_019795295.1 Cupriavidus sp. AU9028
GCACGGCGGCGAGGCGATCGGCGCGCGCCAGCAGCTCGCCGTAGCACAGCGTCTGCCCGCCGCAGACCACCGCGAGGGCGTCGGGATGCAGGGCGGCATGCGCGGCGATGCGCGCGTGCACCGGTTGTGCAACCGCGCTGCCGACGTCGCCATGTCCGAGTTCCAACAGGGCGGACCGCTCGCCGTCGTCGAGAAGATCCACGCGGTTCAGCGGCTGCTCCGGCGCATCGACCAATGCGCGCAGCAGGCGCAGATAGTGGGCCGCCAGCCGTGCCGCGGTGCTGGCGTCGAACAGGTCCTCGGCGAACAGCAGGCTGGCATGAATGTGGCCGGCGGAGTCCTCCCGCGTGTCCAGCGTCAGTTCCAGCGCCGTCGTCCGCTCGCCCACCGGCGCGCTTTCGAGTTCGAGCCCCGGCAACGCGGCCGCCGCGGCGCGATCGCCGCGCCGATGGTTGTGCACCACCTGGAACAAGGGGTTGTAGCTCATGCTGCGTTCTGGCTGCAGCGCTTCCACCAGCTGTTCGAAGGGCAGATCCTGGTGCGCCTGCGCGCCGAGCACCGCTGTGCGCACCTGCTCCAGCAGCGCACGCAGCGGTTCTCGGCCATCGATGCGAACGCGCAGGATCTGCGTGTTGACGAACAGGCCAACCACGCGCTCGATTTCAAGCCGGTTCCGGTTCGCAACCGGCATGCCGACGCAGATGTCGCTGCTGCCGGTGTAGCGGTACAACAGCGCCTGGAAGCCGGCCTGCAGCAGCATGAACATGGTTGCGCCATGTTCGCGGGCCCGCTCGCGCAGACCGTGCGCCAGCGCGTCGTCGATGGCGATATCGCAGCGGCCCACGCGATAGACCGCGGCGGCAGGGCGGGGATGATCGGTCGGCAAGGCCAGCACGGCGGGTGCGCCGGCGAGTTCGGAGCGCCACCACTCCAGCTGGCGGGCCTGCTCGCCCGCTTCGAGCCAGTTGCGCTGCCATGCCGCATAGTCGGTGTAGCGGACCGGCGGCCGCTCCTGCACCGCAGGCGCCTCGCCTGTCTCGCCTTGCAGCTGTGCGCGATAGGCAGCGGCGATATCGTCGATCAGCAGCTGCATCGACCATCCATCGGAGACGATATGGTGCATCACCAGCACCAGGCGATGGTGCCGCTCGCGCAGCCGCAGCAGTTGTACGCGCAGCAGCGGCGCCTGCCCCAGATCGAAGGGCAACTCGGCGATACCGGCGGCCAGCTGATCCGCCCCCGCATCAGGATCGGGATCTGCGGACAGGTCGGTGATGGGCAAGTCAAGCGAGACGTGCGCAAGCACGCGCTGGCGGGCATTGCCCCGTTCGTCGCTGACGAAGACGGTGCGCAGTGCTTCGTGCCGCTGGGTCACGGCCGCGAAGGCCGCGTTCAGTGCGGCCACGTCGAGCGTGCCGCGCAGCGTCACGCTGCTGCTGATGTGGTAGGCCGCGCTGCCCGGCTCGAAGCGATGAAGGAACCACTGCCGCTGCTGCGCGAAGGACAGCGGCGCCTCGTAGGCCCCGTCAGTGCCCGCCTGCGGCAGGGCGGGAATCGGCAACTGCGAGAAGGCGATGCCTTGCTCGCCCATCTTGTCCAGAAAGGCACGGCGCTGGGCCGGCGCCAGCGTGGCAAAACGCGCGGCCAGCCGGGCCGCGGTATTGGCTTCGATCATTCAGACAGACTCCAGGGAATTGGCGAAGGCTTCCAGCTCCAGCAGCGCCGCTTCATCGGCGTGGCGATGCTGTCCGGGCAAGATGGCGGCGAGCTCGGCCAGCGTGTTGGCGCCGAACAGCCTGGCCAGCGGCACGTCGATGCCGAGTTGGCCCTTGATACGGGATAGCAGTTGCACCGCGAGCAGCGAATGCCCGCCCAGCGCGAAGAAATTGTCGTGACGGCCGACCCGAGGCACACGCAGCAGGTCCTGCCAGATGGCGGCGAGCCGAGTTTCGAGTTCGCCCTGAGGCGCTTCGCCGGTTGCCGTAGCGGGCGCCTCCGGGTGCGGCAAGGCGCGCCGATCCAGCTTGCCGTTGGCCGTCAGCGGTAGCGCTTCGAGCAGCACGATGGCCGCCGGCACCATATGAGCGGGCAGCGAAGCCGCCAGTGCGCGGCGCAGCTCGGCGGGGTCCGGCGCGGGACCGCTGTGCGGCACGGCGTAGCCCACCAGTTGAAGGTTGCCGTCTGCGTCCGGCTGCGCGACGACAGCGGCCTGGCGCAGCGCGGGCAGGTCGAGCATGCGGGCGGCGATCTCGCCTGGCTCGACCCGGAAGCCGCGGATCTTCACCTGTTCGTCGATGCGGCCCAGATATTCGAGTGCGCCATCCGCGCGGCGGCGCACGCGGTCTCCGGTTCGATAAAGCCGTTGCCCATCGCTTCCGAACGGATCCGGCACGAAGGAGCGGGCCGTGAGCGCGGCGCGGCCGAGATAGCCGCGGGCAAGGCCCGGACCGCTGATATACAGTTCGCCGGCGACCCCGTCCGGCAGCGGGGTGAAGGAGGCGTCCAGCACGTAGGCCACGGTGTTGGCGAGCGGTGTGCCAAGCGGCAACCCTGCGCCGGGCTGGGGCACCGTGCCGGCGACGTGGACCAATGCGCCGACCGTGCACTCGGTGGGGCCGTAATGGTTGACCAGCCGGCATTGCGGCCGTTCGGCATGGATCCGGGCCCGCAGCGCCGCGCCGGTCGCTTCGCCGCCGAGCACCAGCGTGTGGGCCGGCAAGACGGCGGCTGCACTGGCGCCAGCTGCCTCCGCGCCATCGAGCAGAGCCTGCAGATGGCTGGGCACGATTTTCAGCACATCGACCTGATGTTCGGCCATGAACCTGCCGAACGCGGCGGCATCGAAGACGCAGCGGCGCTCGGGCAGATACAGCGACGCTCCGCTTGCCAGCGCGCCGAACAACACCGTGTGCCCCAGATCGGCCGCCGGTGTCGATACCATCGCCATGCGCAAGCGTGGCGGCAGGGACAACGCGGACAGCACGCCGCGCAGGTAGTGACACAGCGCGCCATGCGAGACGCCGACGCCTTTGGGCCGCCCCGTCGAGCCCGAGGTGTAGATGACGTAGGCGAGGTGGTGGTCCGACAGCAGCGGCACGGGATTGATATCGTCCGCCTCTGATGGCGCCGGGTCGGCCAGATCGATCACCGCAACGCCCGCGGGCAGCGGCGGCAGCGCATCCACGCGTTGCGCCAGCAGCAGCGACACGCCGCTGTCCTCGACCATGTAGGCGAGCCGCTGCGCGGGATGGTCAGGGTCGAAGGGCAGGTAGGCGCCGCCTGCCTTCAGGATCGCCAGCAGGGCCACCACCAGTTCGACCGAGCGCTCGGCGAACACGCCGACCGGTTTGTCGGGACCGATGCCACGCGCGATCAACCGGTGCGCCAGACGATTGGCGCGGCGGTTCAATTCGCCGTAGCTGATCGCCTGTCCTGCGGCGAACAGCGCCAGCTCGTCCGGTGTCGAGCTGGCATGCGCTTCGAACTGCCGGTGCGCCGGCGGCAGTGCGTTGCCGCTTTGCGGACCGATGGCTGCGTGCAGCCACGCCGGCAGTTCTGCTTCCGGCAGCGTGGCGAGCTGGCCCAGCGGGCGCTCGGCGTTGGCGGCCATCTGGCGCAGCAGCGCGAACAGGCTTTGCGCCAGCTGGCGCGCCTGCGCCTCGCCCAGCAGCGCGCGATCGAAGCGGCAAGTCAGCCGCAGCGCATCGGCATGAGCCAGCACCAGCGTCAGCGGGTAGTTGGTCTCGGCGCGGTTCTGCACGCCGCTGAAGGCCAGCCCGGCGGGCGCGCGCCGCAGCGCCGCATCGACGGGGTAGTTCTCGAACACCACG
>NZ_JAIMCG010000033.1 GCF_019795295.1 Cupriavidus sp. AU9028
CGTGGTGTTCGAGAACTACCCCGTCGATGCGGCGCTGCGGCGCGCGCCCGCCGGGCTGGCCTTCAGCGGCGTGCAGAACCGCGCCGAGACCAACTACCCGCTGACGCTGGTGCTGGCTCATGCCGATACGCTGCGGCTGACCTGCCGCTTCGATCGCGCGCTGCTGGGCGAGGCGCAGGCGCGCCAACTGGCGCAAAGCCTGTTCGCGCTGCTGCGCCAGATGGCCGCCAATGCCGAGCGCCCGCTAGGCGAGATGGCGCTGCTCGCGCCCGAGGACCAGGGTGCGGCACTCGGGCTCGGCGCCGATCCGCAAGCGTATCCGCCGGTGCAACCGGTGCATCGGCTCTTCGAGGCCCGCGCCGCGCAACAGCCCGATGCCATCGCACTCGCGTTCGGCGAAGACACCATGACTTACGCGGCGCTGAACCGGCGGGCCAATGCGCTCGCGTACCGCTTGCGCGAACATGGCGTCGGTCCCGATGTCCCGGTCGGTGTGCTGGCCGAGCGCTCGTTCGAGATGGTCGTCGCGCTGCTGGCGATTCTGAAAGCCGGCGGCGCCTATGTCCCGTTCGATCCGGACTATCCGTCGGACCGATTGGCCTACATGATCGAGGACAGCGGCGTCGCACTGGTATTGACGCAGCGTGCCGAAGCGCTGCCCGCATCGATGCCGGCCGCCGTCACGGTGATGGACCTGACCGAGCCCGCCCTGTACGCCGGGAGCGGCGACACCAACCCCGCGCCGTCGCTATCGCCGGAACACCTTGCCTACATCATCTATACGTCAGGCTCGACCGGACGTCCCAAGGGCGCCGGCAACCGGCACGGCGCGCTATATAACCGCCTCTGGTGGATGCAGTCGCAGTACCGGCTGACGCCGGACGACGCGGTGCTGCAGAAGACGCCATTCAGTTTCGACGTATCGGTGTGGGAGTTCTTCTGGCCGCTGATGATTGGCGCCCGCCTGGTGCTGGCCGCGCCGGGAGACCACCGCGACCCGGGCCGTATCGCCGCGCTGATCGAGCGCCATCGCGTCACCACGCTGCATTTCGTGCCCGCGATGCTGCAGGCCTTCGTCGCGCACGGCGGCATTGCCGCACCGTGCGCAAGCCTGCGCCATATCGTTTGCAGCGGCGAAGCGCTGCCGGGCGATCTGGCCCGCCGCACCATGGCGTTGCTGCCGTGGGCGGCATTGCACAATCTGTACGGCCCGACCGAGGCGGCCATCGATGTCACCCACTTCACCTGCCGAGAGGACAGCGGGATCGCGGTGGGAACCGGTGTATCAAGCGGTGTCCCCATCGGTGCGCCCATCGCCAACGTCAGCGCGCATGTGCTGGACCTCGCGCTGCAGCCAGTGCCTGACGGCGTGGCCGGCGAACTGTATCTGGGCGGCGCCGGTCTGGCGCGCGGCTATCTCGGCCGTGCCGCGCTGACGGCGGAGCGCTTCGTCGCCGATCCGCACAGCGCCGGCGGCGAGCGGCTGTACCGCACCGGCGATCTGGCAAGGCGCCGCGCCGACGGGCAGATCGAATACCTCGGCCGGCTCGACCATCAGGTCAAGATCCGCGGCCTGCGCATCGAACTGGGAGAAATCGAGGCGCGGCTGCTGGCGCACGACAGCGTGCGAGACGCGGTGGTGGTCGCGCTGACGAACGACGGGCCCGCCAGGCTGGTGGGCTACGTGGTCGGTACCGGCGACGCTGGCATCGACGTGGACGGCTTGCGGGACTGGCTGGCGGCGGGACTGCCCGACTATATGGTCCCCGCCGTGCTGGTCGTGCTCGACCGGCTGCCGGCCACACCCAATGGCAAGCTCGACCGCCGGGCGCTGCCGGCGCCCGAGTTCACCGGCGCGGCAGCCTACGAGGCCCCGCACGAAGGCGTGGAGACCGAACTGGCCGCGGTGTGGGCCAGCGTACTCAAGGTGCCGCGCGTCGGGCGTGCCGACAACCTGTTCGAGCTTGGCGGCGATTCGATCCTGAGCCTGCAGATCGTCGCGAAGATGCGCGCGCTGGGCTGGCTGCTGACGCCGAAGCAGCTGTTCGAGGAGCAGACGCTGGCCGCGGTGGCCGCCGTGACCGCACCGCTGCCGCAGCGCGGGGCCTCCGAGGCCGGCGAGCCGGCCGGCACGAGTCTGGCGCCGCGCACAGCGCTGCACGCCGCGGACTTTCCGCTGGCCCGCCTGTCCCAGACGCAGCTCGATGGCATGGGCCTGGAGCCGATGCGCGTCCAGGACATCTATCCGCTTTCCCCGATGCAGGCCGGCATGCTGTATCACAGCGCGGCCCGGCAGGACAGCGGCAGCGCGTATATCAACCAGCTGCGCATCGACGTCGAGGGTCTCGACCCCGCGCGGTTCGCCCAGGCATGGCGCGACGCGCTGGACCGCCACGACACCTTGCGCACTGGTTTCCTGCAGCGTGGCGACCAGCCGCTGCAATGGGTAGCGCGCGATGTGGTGCTGCCGCTCGTGCACGAGGATCTTGCCGGCCACGATGGTGCCGGGCTGGCGGCTGCGCTGGACAGGCTCGCCGCGCAGGACCTCGCGCGCGGTTTCGATCTGGAGCGCCCGCCGCTGATGCGCCTGACGCTGGTCCGCACAGGGGCCCATCGCCATCATCTGGTCTGGACGGTGCACCACCTTCTGCTCGATGGCTGGAGCACCTCCCAGCTGCTGGCGGAAGTGCTGGCGCGCTATGCAGGACAGACCAACCCAGGACCAACCATCGCTGCGGCACAGGGCCGCTTCGCCGACTATATCGGCTGGCTGCAAAGCCGCGACAGCACGGCCGCGCAGGCATTCTGGGCAGGCCAGCTGCAGGGCTTCGACACGCCGACACGGCTGGCCGATGCCGTTTGCACGCCGTGCGCCGGCGAAGGCTACGGCCTGCTGCAGCACAGTTGTTCCGACGCGCTGACGCAACAGCTTTCCGCCTACGCGCGCAGCCAGAAGGTGACCATCAACACGGTCGTGCAGGCCGCGTGGCTGCTGCTGTTGCAGCGCTATACGGGGCAATCCCGCGTCGCGTTCGGCGCGACCGTGGCGGGCCGGCCGTCCGAGGTATCCGGCAGCGAGCAGATGCTGGGATTGTTCATCAACACCTTGCCGGTGATCGCCGCGCCGCGCCCCGAGCAGCCGCTCGGCGACTGGCTGCGCGAGCTGCAGGCCTTCAACGTCGCCGCGCGCGAGCATGGGCACACGCCGCTGTCCGATATCCAGCGCTGGGGCGGTCAGGCCGGGCAGCGCCTGTTCGACAGCATCCTGGTGTTCGAGAACTTCCCCCTGGAGGATGCGCTGGATACGGCCGCGCGCAGCGGGCTGCGCTGCAAAACGCGCGGCAGCACGGGCCTGACCGAATACGAGATGGATGTCGAGGTCAGCCTGCGGCAGACGCTGCGATTGAGCTTCACCTGGATGCGGCACGCGTTCGACGACGCACAGGTCGAGCGGATCTGCGCGCAGATGGCCGCGCTGCTGGAGCAGTTCGCCACGCAGTCCCCGCGAACGGTGGGCACACTGTCCCTGATGACGCCGGCGCAGACAGCGTCGCTGATGACGCTCGCCGAGGGCGACGCCGCCGCGCTCGAGGCGCAACCGGTGCACGCGCGCATCGCCGCGCATGCCGCCCTGCATCCCGACGCCCTCGCGGTGGTCTGCGGCGGGCAGACGCTGTGCTACGGCGAGCTGCTGGCGCGCGCCGATCGCCTCGCCGCCGTGC
>NZ_JAIMCG010000034.1 GCF_019795295.1 Cupriavidus sp. AU9028
AACCGTACGGGTTGCAAGAAAGAACGGTCCGACCCAGATCCCAGCGCTCTCCCACGGGCTTGAGGTCCCAGAGGGCAGTCGGGCTACTGAGCCGGTCCAAATCCCAACCATTAAGATACAAGGGCATTGAGCGCATCGCTACGCGCCGAAGGATCAAAAAATAACTCCAGCACAACAAGAACGGCACGCTTGCAAGGCGCTGCCTCCCCGACCCTCACGCGCCGCGCGCGCACGGAGACACCAATGAACCAGACTGCACCGCTATCGCCAGCCCAGGCGGCCATGCCCGCCCAGGACGAGCTTGCCGGGGTGTACCGCAAGATCAGCCTGCGCATTCTTCCCTTCCTGCTGCTGTGCTATGTGTTCGCCTACCTGGACCGCGTCAACATCGGCTTTGCCAAGCTGCAGATGCAGCAGGACGTGGGGCTGAGCGACGCCATCTATGGCCTCGGCGCCGGCATCTTCTTTCTCGGCTATGTCATGTTCGAGGTGCCCAGCAATCTGCTGCTGGCCCGCATCGGCGCACGCCGCACCATCAGCCGGATCATGGTGCTGTGGGGCATCACCTCGGCCTGCATGCTCTTCGTCCACGACGCCACCAGCTTCTACGTGCTGCGCTTCCTGCTCGGCGTGTTCGAAGCCGGCTTCGCGCCTGGCATGATCTTCTACCTGACCTACTGGTACGGCGGGGCGCGCATGGCGCGCGTGATGGCGGTGGTGATGCTGGCCGGTCCCATCGGCGGCATGGCGGGCGGGCCCGTCTCCACCTGGCTGATGACGGCATTGGCCGGCGCCCATGGCCTGGCCGGTTGGCAGTGGATGTTCCTGGTGGAGGGGCTGCCCTGCGTGCTGCTGGGGGCAATCGCGTATTTCTACCTGGACGACAAGCCCGCCCAGGCCCGTTGGCTCACGGATCGCGAGCGCAAGCTGCTGGCCGACGATATCGGCGCGACGCAGGCGGGTGGCCACCACAGCTTCCGCACGGTGCTGCGCGACCCGCGCATCTATGCGCTGGCCTTCGGCTATTTCTGCCTGATCAGCGGCATCTATGCCGTCAGCTTCTGGTTGCCCACCATCCTCAAGGGGGCCGGCGTGACCAGCACGCTGGCGATCGGCATGTACTCCGCCGTGCCTTATGTCGCGGCTGCGGTCTTCATGTTCGTCTTCGCCCGCAGTTCCGACCGCCACCAGGAGCGCCGCTGGCATAGCGCCATGCTGGCCTTTGTCGGCGCCGGCACGCTCGCCGCCGCCGCGATGACCGCCGACAACCTGATGCTCTCGCTCGTCACCATTACCGTGGCGACCGCATCGATGTGGGCGGCCTACACGGTGTTCTGGGCCATCCCTTCGGAATACCTGAAGGGCACCGCCGCGGCAGGCGGCATTGCGCTGATCAACAGCATCGGCCTGCTGGGCGGCTTCGTCAGCCCGACGCTGATCGGCTACGTCAAGGAGCTGACCGGCTCGATGGAAGGCGGGCTCCTGTCGATGGTGGTGCTGCTGGTGGCCGGTGGCATCGTGATCCTGGCCAACCGTCTGCCTGCCCGGTCCCGCTCCGCTTCCCTTGCCTGAGACTTTCACCATGCGCATCCTGTTGGCCGGTTTCCAGCACGAAACCAATACCTTCGCCCCGTCGCGGGCGTACTACGACAATTTCATCCGCGGCGAGGGCTTTCCCGCGATGGCGCGGGGCGACGACCTGCTTGCGCTGGAAGCGGTCAATATTCCGGCAGGCGGCTTTATCGAGACGGTTCGCCGCGATCCGGCCGTCACGCTGCTGCCGGTGATCTGGGCGGGCGCCAGTCCCTCCGCGCACGTTGCCACCGATGCCTACGAGCGCATCGCCGCTGAGATCGTCGATGCCGCGCGCCAGCAGCGTCCCGACGCGATCTATCTGGACCTGCACGGGGCGATGGTGGCCGAACACGTGGACGATGGCGAAGGTGAACTGCTCGCGCGCCTGCGTACCGTGGTGGGGCCGCAGGTGCCGATCGTCGCCAGCCTGGACCTGCACGCCAATGTCACCGCGCGCATGCTGTCACAGGCGGACGCGCTGGTGGCGTTCCGCACCTATCCGCACGTGGACATGGCGGAGACCGGCGCTCGCGCGGCGGCGTTGCTGCAGCGGCTGTGCGGCAGCGGCGGAGGGCAGCAGCAGCCGTGGCATCGCGCCGCCCGCCGCCTGCCGTTCCTGATTCCGATCAACGGCCAATGCACCTTCCTGGAGCCGGCCAGGGAGATCTACGCCTTGCTCTCCGAGCTGGAAGCGCAGCGTGGCGTGTCGCTGTCGTTCGCGCCCGGGTTTCCGGCCGCAGACTTCGCGGAGTGCGGCGGGGTGGTATGGGGCTATGGCGAGGATGCGCCGGCCGTGGAGCGGACCGTGGCGGAGCTGACCGACGCCATCGTGGCGCGCGAAGCCGACTGGGCCGTACCGTTCCTGTCGCCGCAGGAAGCGGTACGCGAGGCGATGCGAATCGCGCGCGGCGCCAGCCGTCCGGTGGTCATCGCCGATACGCAGGACAACCCCGGTGCCGGCGGCGATTCCAATACCACCGGCATGCTGCGCGCGCTGCTGGCGGAGCAGGCGAGCGGCGCCGCATTGGGTTTGATGGTCGATGCCGCCGCGGCGAGGGCGGCGCACGCTGCCGGTGTCGGCAGTGAAATCCGCATTGCGCTCGGTGGCCAGTCGGGTGTGCCCGGCGACGCGCCCTTCGACGGCGTGTTCCGTGTAGCGCAGCTGTCCGATGGCCGCTGCCGCTTCGATGGACCGATGATGAACGGCATGCTGGTCGATGCCGGTCCCACCGCGCGTCTGGTGATCGGCGGGGTCGAGGTCGTCGTCAGCAGCAACAAGGCCCAGATGCTGGATCGCAACCTGTATCGGATGGCGGGGGTGGAGCCCGAACGGATGAAGATCCTGGTCAACAAGAGCTCGGTGCATTTCCGCGCGGACTTCCAGCCGATCGCCGAAGCGGTGCTGGTCGCCAAGGCGCCGGGCCCTCTGCTGGCCGATCCCGCCGATCTGCCGTGGCAGCGCCTTGCGCCCGGTATCCGGCTGCGGCCACTTGGGCCGGCGTTCAGCAATGCCGGCGCCGTACCGGATCGTGGATAGGGCGCTCAGTCACAATCGGTTACAGCCACTGCCGGAAACCCTGCGGTAGGCTTCGCTCGCCTACGAATTTGCTTACCCAAGGGAGAGATGGTGAAGATTCTGCTCGCAACCGTGATTGCGTTGATGCTGCCGCTGAGCGGCTGCGTCGTGGCGCCTTATGACGTCCCGCCGGGACATGGCGGCTGTCCGCCGGGCCAGGCAAAGAAGGGCAATTGCCGGATCGATGCCTATGGCAACGAGTCGTTCTGCCCGCCGGGCAAGGCGAAGAAGGGGCAGTGCTGATTCCAGACCGGGACCAACCCCTCTCCCCGGCCCTTGTATCTTAATGGTTGGGATTTGGACCGGCTCAGTAGCCCGACTGCCCTCTGGGACCTCAAGCCCGTGGGAGAGCGCTGGGATCTGGGTCGGACCGTTCTTTCT
>NZ_JAIMCG010000035.1 GCF_019795295.1 Cupriavidus sp. AU9028
CGGCGGTGAAGCGAGCAGGATCGAGCCCGTCGATATCGACGCGCAGCTGGTTGGTGTAGGCGCTGCCGTCCGGCGCATAGACGCTGTGGAACAGCATGCCGGCCTGCATCGGCGAGAGCGGGTAGAGGTCCTGCAACCGGGCCGGGTCCAGACCGAGCGCATCGAGCCCGTCCTGCGTCAGCCGTGCGAGCGGGAAGTCGGACGGCGTGACGCCGCTGGTGCCGCTGGCGCCGCTGATGCAATGCGCGATCAGCGTTTCCAGTTCACGACGAATATCGTACGCCAGCGCTTCGATGGTATGTGACTGGTGCCGGCTGCGGCTATAGGCCAACGATAGCGTCAATTGGCCGCCCTGTACCTGTCCGCTGACCGATAGCGGGTGGGAGAGCGGCGTCGCGGGGTCCTGGTTTGTCCCGGCACTACCGCTGGCGAGCCGCCATGGCGCGTCCTCGGTGAAGCTGGCGTCGAACTGGCCCAGATAGTTGAAGACGACGTTCGGCTTCGGTATGCGGGACAGCGCTGCCTGCTGGTCGGGCGTGCCGAGCCGGCGCAGCAGTCCGAAGCCGATGCCGTCGCCGGGGACAGCGCGCAGCTGTTCCTTGACGGCCCGGATGGCGTCGCCGAGGTCGCCGGTGCCATCCAGTGCGACGGGATACATCGTGGTGAACCAGCCGACGGTGCGGCTCAGGTCGAGCGTGTCGTCGATGCCGGCGCTGCGGCCGTGGCTTTCCAGGTCGATCAGCACCCGAGAACGTCCGGTCCAGCGGGACAAGGCCCGGGCAAGGGCGGTCAGCAGAAGATCGTTGACGCGAGTCCGGTAGGCTGCTGGCGCCCGCTGCAGCAGCGCCTGTGTCAGCTCGGCCGGCAGGGTCAGTGTCACGCTGTCGCGCTCAGCCACGGTCATCGGACCGTCTGCCTTGTCGCTCGGCAATTCGACATCGGCATCCTGCAGCGCCAGCCAGTAGGGCAGCTCGTCACTCCTGCGCTCAGTAGCACCCCGCAGCGCCTGGGACCATTGCTGATACGACGCGGTCCGTGCCGGCAGCGATGGCGCCTGGCCGCTGGCACGCTGGCGGTACACAGCGAGCAGATCTTCGATCAGCACCCGCCACGACACGCCGTCGACCACGAGATGATGGGCGACCAGCAGCAGTTGCCAGCGCTCGCCCATCTGCAGCGCGACGGCGCGGAACACGAGGCCTTGCGCCAGATCCAGACTGCGCTGGGCGGCTTCACAATGGCGCAAGCGCTCGTCCTCGCTTTGTGCGGACCGGACCCGAAGCAGCTCGCCATAGCCTTCGTGCTCGGCATACTCCTGCCGCCAGCCGTCCCCGGTCTGAAGAAAGCGCAGTCGCAGGGCATCGTGGTGCGTCACCAGATCGTGCAAGGCCGCGGCCAGCGCCTCCAGCTGCAAGGGCTCGCGGCAATCCAGCAGCACCGACTGGTTCCAGTGGTCGCGCCGCGGCATCGCTGTTGCGAAGAAATCGGACTGGATCGGCAGCAGCGGCACCGCGCCGGTGGGCACGCTGCTTTCGCCCGGCGCATCGACAGAGACCGCTTGCGCGACGGCGGCCAGTTCGGCCAATGTCTGCCGCTCGAACAGCTGGCGCGGTGTCAGCATCCAGCCGGCCGCACGTGCGCGCGCGACGATCTGCAGGCTGAGGATCGAATCGCCGCCCAGCTCGAAGAAGTTGTCGTTGCGGCCGATCTGCGGCAAGCCCAGCACCTCGGCCCAGATTTCGGCCAGCGCCGACTCCGCCGCGCCCGCGGGCGCGACGAATTGCTGGGCGCTGTCGAACGCCGGTGCCGGCAGTGCACGCCGGTCCAGCTTGCCGTTGGGCGTCAGCGGCAGCGCGTCGAGGACGACGAAGGCGGAGGGCACCATGTAGTCGGGCAGTTCCGCGCTCAGTGCGGCGCGCAGCTGCGCGACATCGGTGCTGGCGTTGGAGGCCGGCACCAAGTAGGCCGCCAGCCGCGCACCCGAAGGGCCTTCGATTGCGACCACGGCCGCATTGGTCCATCCGGGCTGCGCCATGATCCTGGCTTCGATCTCCCCCGGCTCGATGCGAAAGCCCCGGATCTTCAGCTGCTGGTCGATGCGACCCAGGTATTCGAGCTGGCCATCGGGCAACCAGCGCGCAAGGTCGCCGGTGCGGTACAGCCGCGCGCCGTCGGCCGCGAACGGATCGGGTACGAAGCGCTCGGCGGTGGTGCCGGGCCGGTTCAGGTAGCCGCGTGCCAGCCCGTCGCCGCCCAGATACAGCTCGCCAGCCACGCCCGGCGGCACCAGGTTCAACTGCGCATCGAGCAGGTAGGCGCGGCGCTCCCCGACCGGACGGCCAATCGGCGCATAGGTGCCGGCAAACCGCGCTTGCGGGCTGTCGGCGCGCACCTTCCACACCATCGGCGTGACCACGGTCTCGGTGGGGCCGTAGCCGTTGATGAAGGTGCGCGGTGCCAGCGCCCGGCATGCCTGCGCGAACACGGCGCGCGGCATCGCCTCGCCGCCGAACGAGTACAGCGACACGTCGGGGCGCTGGCCGCTTTGCTCGCACCACTCGGCCAGCTGGCGCAGATAGGCCG
>NZ_JAIMCG010000036.1 GCF_019795295.1 Cupriavidus sp. AU9028
GGGGAGAGCAACCGTCTTGCCGGTCAAGCGGAAAGAGCAGGATTCCAGGGGCAACGGTGCTTGGCCATGGCGTTGAGCATGCCAAGGACTTTTCGCATGGCTGCCACCAACGCCACCTTTTTGAGCTTTCCAGCAGCCACGAGCCGGTTATAGAAGTGCTTCAATACGGGATTGTGGCGAACCGCAACCAGTGTGGCCATGTATAAGGCGCGACGAACATCGGATCGGCCGCCCCAGATGGAGCGTTTCCCTCGCATCTTTCCAGAGTCCCGGTTCAGCGGTGCAACGCCGACCAGTGCGGCGATGCGTCGGCGATCGAGCTTGCCCAGTTCCGGCAGTTCGGCTAGCAGTACCCCGACACTGGCCGCGCCAACGCCCGGCATACTGGTCAGAATGGCGGCCAGCTGCGCATGATGCTGCTGCACGTGCTCGGCAACCTCGGTGTCACTGTCGGCCAACTCTGCCTTGAGGAACTCGATGGTTCGCTCAATGCTCGGGCGGGCTGCGGCATGGGCGATGCGGGATCGATGACGCTCGCTGGTAAGCATCTGGACCAATTGTCGGCGACGCAGCACCAATGCCTGCAGCCGCTGCAACTGCGCATCGGCCAGTGGCTTGATGAAACGCTCCCGCTGCGGGTGCATATGCAGTACGCGGCCAAAATTGGCCAACTCGCCAGCATCGATCGCATCGGTCTTGGCCAACACACCCATCGAGCGAGCAAAATCGCGCGCCTGGCGGGGATTGACCACGGCAACGGCCAGCCCTGCGGCCTGCAGCGAGCAGGCAACCTCGAACTCATAGCCGCCGGTCGCTTCAAGTACCACCACCGTCGGCTTGAGCGCCGTCAGCTCTTTGACCAGAGACTCAATACCGGCGCTGTCGTTGCTGACTTGCCAACTGCCCGCCTTGGCGGTACTGGCAACGTCAAGCGTCTGGCCGGATACATCGATTCCCACAAACAGGTCTTCGGACACGTCCTTTCGCTCCCTTCCTTGTCTATGCGAACTTTAGATTCCCACAACCGTACGGGTTGCAAGAAAGAACGGTCCGACCCAGATCCCAGCGCTCTCCCACGGGCTTGAGGTCCCAGAGGGCAGTCGGGCTACTGAGCCGGTCCAAATCCCAACCATTAAGATACAAGGGC
>NZ_JAIMCG010000037.1 GCF_019795295.1 Cupriavidus sp. AU9028
CTTATGCCTGGTGACCATAGCAAGTCGGAACCACCCCTTCCCATCCCGAACAGGACCGTGAAACGACTTCGCGCCGATGATAGTGCGGACTACCCGTGTGAAAGTAGGTCATCGCCAGGCTCTTATTAAGAAACGCCCCAGATCCATCCGGTCTGGGGCGTTTTGCTTTGCGGCGCCAGCCAGGACGCGCTGGGCGCCGTCCACCCTCGAAGGCCTGGCAGGCGCCTCCTGGAGGCCTTCCGCGGGCCCCTATAGGGTGAGAGGGTATCGTTTTCACGATACCTGCGAAGATGGACCGCCACGGGCTACCGCAGCCCGGACCGCAACCCCCAGCGTCGCCTCGTTCCTGTTCTTGTGAACGAAAACGCTTGACAGCGATAGGCGGTTACACCATAATCGCAAGTTCTCTGCGGAGAGGTGCCCGAGTGGCTAAAGGGGGCAGACTGTAAATCTGTTGGCTTACGCCTACGTTGGTTCGAATCCAACCCTCTCCACCAGAATACAAAGCAGCAGCAATCCGGGATGGTCCGGTGAAGTGAAGTGGCCCGGGCGGGTGTAGCTCAATGGTAGAGCAGAAGCCTTCCAAGCTTACGACGAGGGTTCGATTCCCTTCACCCGCTCCATAAGACGGATCGCTGTTCGCAATCCAGGTTTTGCCCATGTGGCTCAGTGGTAGAGCACTCCCTTGGTAAGGGAGAGGTCGGCAGTTCGATCCTGCCCATGGGCACCAAATACCGCACTGGCAATATCGCTACCGAGACAGGAGTCGCGAAATGGCAAAGGAAAAGTTCGAGCGGACTAAGCCGCACGTGAACGTTGGTACGATTGGTCACGTTGACCACGGCAAGACGACGCTGACGGCAGCGATCGCGACCGTGCTGGCAGCGAAGTTCGGCGGTGCGGCCAAGAAGTACGACGAAATCGACGCAGCGCCGGAAGAGAAGGCACGCGGCATTACCATCAACACCGCGCACGTCGAGTACGAGACGGCCAACCGTCACTACGCGCACGTTGACTGCCCGGGCCACGCCGACTACGTCA
>NZ_JAIMCG010000038.1 GCF_019795295.1 Cupriavidus sp. AU9028
ACGGTACGGCCACCTTCGCGGATAGCGAAGCGCAGGCCTTCTTCCATGGCGATCGGGGCGATCAGCTTGACGGTGATCGACACGTTGTCACCCGGCATGACCATTTCCTTGTCCTTCGGCAGCTCGATCGAGCCGGTCACGTCGGTCGTACGGAAATAGAACTGCGGACGGTAGTTGTTGAAGAACGGGGTGTGACGGCCGCCTTCGTCCTTCGACAGAATGTACACCTCACCGGTGAAGTGGGTGTGCGGCTTGATCGAACCCGGCTTGCACAGCACCTGGCCGCGCTCGACGTCTTCACGCTTGGTGCCGCGCAGCAGCAGACCGACGTTGTCGCCAGCCTGGCCCTGGTCCAGCAGCTTGCGGAACATTTCCACGCCGGTGCAGGTGGTCTTCACGGTCGGGCGGATACCGACGATTTCGATTTCCTCGCCGACCTTGATGATGCCGCGCTCGATACGGCCGGTCACCACGGTGCCGCGACCCGAGATCGAGAACACGTCTTCCACCGGCATCAGGAACGTGCCGTCCACGGCGCGCTCCGGCGTCGGGATGTAGGTGTCCAGCGCTTCGGCCAGGCGCATGATCGCCTCTTCACCCAGGTCGCCCTTGTCGCCTTCCAGCGCCAGCTTGGCCGAGCCCTTGATGATCGGGGTGTCGTCGCCCGGGAATTCGTACTTGGACAGCAGCTCGCGCACTTCCATTTCCACCAGCTCGAGCAGCTCGGCGTCGTCCACCATGTCGCACTTGTTCAGGAACACGATGATGTACGGCACGCCAACCTGACGGGCCAGCAGGATGTGCTCGCGGGTCTGCGGCATCGGGCCGTCAGCGGCCGAGCACACCAGGATCGCGCCGTCCATCTGCGCCGCGCCGGTGATCATGTTCTTGACGTAGTCGGCGTGGCCCGGGCAGTCAACGTGCGCGTAGTGACGGTTGGCCGTCTCGTACTCGACGTGCGCGGTGTTGATGGTAATGCCGCGTGCCTTCTCTTCCGGCGCTGCGTCGATTTCGTC
>NZ_JAIMCG010000039.1 GCF_019795295.1 Cupriavidus sp. AU9028
TGTAGTGGTCAAGTTTTTTCAGACAGGTGTTTAGGTGGTCTGGTGGAACTTGTCCTCGTAGTGCTGTGGTGACTGGTAGTCCAGTGTGGAGTGCAGCCGTACCGGGTTATAGAAGCCAACGATGTACTGGGTGATGTCGCGCTGTGCTTCGGCTCGGTCCATATAGCGCCGCTGCCAGACCCGCTCCATCTTCAGATTCAGGAAGAAGCGCTCGGCCACCGCGTTGTCCCAACAGTCGCCCAATCGGCTCATGCTGCAAACCAGGCCGTGACGGGACAGCACCGCCTGGTATTCCAGGCTGGCGTATTGGCTGCCCCGGTCCGAGTGCACCACCAGACCGGGCGCAGGGTTGCGCTGCTGGATCGCCATCCGAAGGGCCTGCACTGGCAAGGCCGCCGGCATCGCCGGCGCCATGGCCCAGCCCACCACCTTGCGTGAGTACAGGTCCAGCACCACGGCCAGATACAGCCAGCCCTGCACGGTGCGGATATAGGTCATGTCCGAGACCCAGGCCTGATCCGGCTGCGCCGGCCGGAACTGGCGATTCAGAACGTTCTCGGCCACCGGTCGGTCGTGCCGACTGTTGGTCGTTGCCACAAACTTGCGCTTCCAGACCGGATGCAGCCCCGCCTGGCGCATCAGCGTGCGCGCCCGGTAGCGGCCAATCTTGATTCCCTGCTGCTGCACCGCCAGCGCGACACGGCGGCTGCCGTAGGTCTGCCCGCTGCCCTCGAAGGCTGCCCGCACATAGGCTCGCTCCCTGATCCTTGTATCAGACCGGCGCTGGCGGTTCGCGTAATAGCCGGCACGGCTCACGCCCAATACCCGGCAGGCGCGGCTGATCGATACGGCCTTCTTCTGCAACGCGCTGACTGCGTGATAGATCACTTCAGTTCGCGGGCGAAGAAGGCCGAGGCCTTTTTTAGGAT
>NZ_JAIMCG010000003.1 GCF_019795295.1 Cupriavidus sp. AU9028
TGGCCGTCACCGCCTGCATGCGCAAGCTGCTCACCGTGCTGAACGCCATGATGAAATCCGGGCAGCCATGGCAGGACAACACGCCCGCTTGACACGGTTGCTCTCCCGCAAGCGGGCGAGGGGAGCAAACCAGGAGCGTTCAACATGCCGCCGGTGCGCTCTCCTCTCCCGCAAGCGGGCGAGGGGAACAAGCCAGGAGCGGTCGACATGCCGCCGGTGTGCTCCCCTCTCCCACTTGTGGGAGAGGGGCGGGGGGAGAGGGTATCGAGCGCCGCCCTTGGCGTCAGCGCCGATTCGTCAGCCCTTGCGCGCCGTGCGCGTGGCCTTCTTCGCGGCCTTGCGCGATGCCTTCGCGGCGGTCTTGCCCGACGCCTTGCCGGCCGCCTTCGGCGACGCCTTCTTCGCGGCAGCGGCCGTGGTCCCGCTGGCGCGCGTGGCAGTCTTGCGGCTGCCGCCCGCGGCACCGGACCGGCTCCGCGTGCCGCGGCCCTTGCCCGGTACCGGCGCTGCTTCCAGCGGCGTATCGATCGGCGTGATCACCGCCTCGAACAGCGGCTGCTCCTCGATAACCCGATCCAGCGTCTCGTCGAACGACTCCTCGGGCTTCGAAGTACCACCCAGCAGCGCCGCCAGCTGGCGGCCCTTCTTGCGCCCCGGCAAGGCATGCGCCGCCGGCACGTGCGGCAGCGGATCGGCCCCCGGACGCGAACGCAGGCTGCGCGCGGACGGCTCCTGCATCAGCCGGAAGTCGATCTTGCGCGCGTCCAGGTCGACACGCGAGACCTGCACGCGCACGCGGTCGGTCAACCGGTAGCGGATGCCGGTGCGCTCGCCGCGCAGTTCGTTGCGGGCCTCGTCGAACTGGAAGTAGTCGCTGCCCAGTTCGCTGATATGGACCAGTCCCTCGACATACAGCTCGTCGAGTTGCACGAAGATACCGAACGAGGTCACTGCCGACACCGTGCCAGCGAACTCGTTACCCAGCTTGTCGCGCATGAAGTAGCACTTGAGCCACGCCTCCACGTCGCGCGAGGCTTCGTCCGCGCGGCGCTCGTTTGCCGAGCAATGCACGCCCAGTTCGTCCCAGATGCCCTCGTTGCGCTTGGCGCGCGCGGCCTGGCGCTCGGCCTTGCCGGTGTCGTCCTTGGCCTGCATGCGCCTCGCCTTGGGCGAGACCGCGGTATTGAACACGGTGCCGGCCGGGAACACCGGCTGGTACTTGGTATGCGCCAGCACCGCCTTGATCGCCCGGTGCACCAGCAGGTCGGGATAGCGCCGGATCGGGCTGGTGAAATGCGCGTAGGCCTCGTAGGACAGGCCGAAGTGACCGATATTGTCCGGGCTGTACACCGCCTGCTGCATCGAGCGCAGCAGCATGGTCTGCAGCATCGGCGCATCGGGACGCGCCTTGATCTTGTCCATCACGTCGGCGTAGTCCGAGGCCTGCGGCTTGTCGCCGCCGCCCAGGGACAGCCCCGCGGTCTTCAGGAAGTCACGCAGCGTCTTCAGCTTCTCGTCGTTCGGTCCCGCGTGAATGCGGTACAGCGCTGGATGCTTGAAGCGCTCGAGGAAGTCCGCCGCGCAGACGTTGGCGGTCAGCATGCATTCCTCGATCAGCCGGTGCGCATCGTTGCGGGTGCGCGGCAGGATCTGCTCGATCTTGCCCTGCGCGTTGCAGACGATATAGGTCTCGGTGGTATCGAAGTCGATCGCGCCACGGGCATGCCGCGCCTTCAGCAGGACCTGGAACAGCTCGTACAGGTTCTGCAGATGCGGCACCAGGTCGGCGCGCTTGTGCGCCTCCGGACCCTTGGTGTTCGACAGCACCGACCACACCTCGTTGTAGGTCAGCCGCGCGGCCGAGTGCATCACCGCCGGATAGAACTGGTAGGCCTTCAGTTCGCCCTTGCTGCTGATCACTGCGTCGCACACCATGCACAGGCGATCGACCTGCGGATTGAGCGAGCACAGCCCGTTGGACAGCTTCTCCGGCAGCATTGGAATCACGCGGCGCGGGAAGTAGACGGACGTCGCGCGATCGAGCGCGTCGTTGTCCAGCCCGGTGCCGGGCCGCACGTAATGCGACACGTCGGCGATCGCCACGATCAGGCGCCAGCCTTTGGCGCGGCCGATCTTGACCGGCTCGCAGTACACCGCGTCGTCGAAGTCGCGCGCATCCTCGCCGTCGATGGTGACCAGCGGTACGTCACGCAGATCGATGCGGTGGTCCAGATCGGACTCGCGCACCTCGTCGGGCAGCGCGGCGGCCTCCTTGACGGCGGCCGGCGAGAACTGATGCGGCACGCCGTACTTGCGCACCGCGATCTCGATCTCCATGCCCGGATCGTCGATCTCGCCCAGCACCTCGACCACGCGGCCGACCGGCTGCACATAGCGGTCCGGATAGTCGACGATCTCGACGCTGACCACCTGCCCCGCCTTGGCCTTGCCCTGCGCGCCCGGCGGGATCAGGATGTCCTGGCTGATGCGCTTGTCTTCGGGTGCCACCACCAGCGCGCCGTTCTCGTTGAGCAGCCGGCCGATCACGAAGCGATTGGCCCGCTCGACGATCTCGACGATCTGCCCTTCCGGACGGCCACGGCGGTCATAACCGACCACGCGCACCTGCGCGCGGTCGTTGTGCATCGCCTTCTGCAGCTCGCGCTCGGGCAGGTAGATGTCGTCCTCGCCGTCGTCGCGGATCAGGAAGCCGAAGCCATCGCGATGGCCCTGCACCCGGCCCACGATGAAGTTGGGCTGGTGGGCCAGCTCGTAGCGGCCCTTGCGGTTCAGTTCGATCTGACCGTCGCGTTCCATCGCGGCCAGGCGTTTCTGGAAGCCGTCATGCTCCTTGCGCGTGACGGCGAGCGCCTTGGCGATGTCGCCAGCGGACAGGGGCGCGCCGGAGGTACGCAGCACACCCAGAATTTCTTCCCGACTCGGGATCGGATAGTTGTTGTGATTCAATTTCTTGGCAAAAAGATTTGACAAATTGTTTGTCGTCGCTATAATGAGCGCTTCGGTTGTTTCGACACCTGCCCAGGTGGCGGAATTGGTAGACGCACTAGGTTCAGGTCCTAGCGGTGGCAACACTGTGGAGGTTCGAGTCCTCTCCTGGGCACCAGCTTCAAAGAGAAACCCGCATCGCTTACGGCGCTGCGGGTTTTTTCATTTCCGCCGTCCACATGCATTGCATGAAGGATGCCAGCACCGGCCATCGTTGCGACCTTGCGTTGCGCGCCGGCTGCCGACGACACTGCGGTCCGCCCGGCTGCGCGTTGCCCTTGCTGCCTTGATTGGTCTTGCTTCGATGGGTCCTGCCTGGCGCCGGTTCGATGCTGCACCCGCTCTCCTTCGTTTGCACCGCGCGCGATGGCGCGCGGTTCCGCTCGCAGTTTAGCAGCTTCAGTGGCGATTCCGGCATTCAATGCAACAGGGCGACCACATCGGCCGCCCCGTCGCATCGCACTTATCCTTGCGCCGCCTCGCCCGGCGCGCCGCTGGCTTCGGCACGCTTGCCGCGCTTGAGCCACGCCGCCAGGTTGTGCGGACGCAGCGTGTCGTATTCCTCGAACGGCTGGTGAATCCAGGGGTTCGACGGCAGGAAGCTGACATGATAGTCGGGCTTGACCTTCGAGCACGCCTTGTACCACAGCACGGCCGAACGAACTTCCGTCACCGCCGGGTAGCGTTCCTGCAGATGGCGGCCAACGCGCTCCAGCGTGACACCGGAATCGACCAGGTCGTCGACCAGCAGGATCTTGCCAGCCAGTTCGCCCTTCGTCATCGTGATGTACTGCGCGATGTCCAGGTCGCCCTGCACGGTGCCCGCCGCCTCGCGGTAGCTGCTGGTGGCCAGGATGGCCAGCGGCACATCGAAGATCCGCGACATCTGGTCGCCCACGCGCAGGCCGCCACGCGCCAGGCACAGGATCTTGTCGAAGCGCCACCCCGACTCATGCACGTTCAGCGCCAGGCGGGCAATCAGGCGGTGGTATTCGTCCCACGAGATCCACAGGTTCTCGTCGTCATTGGTTGGCAGGATCATGTGATGCTCTTGTTGTCAAAGGGCGAAGCCCGCGCATGGCGGGCTCCGGTTGCCTTTCCGGCTGGCGCCCGGCTCGTTCGTGGCGGGCGCCTTGCGCTGGGTCAGACCTTGTAAGGATGGCGCAGCAGGATCGTTTCGTCGCGGTCCGGGCCGGTCGAGATCATGTCGATCGGAATGCCGACCACTTCCTCGATCCGCTTCAGGTAGGTGCGCGCCGCCTCGGGCAGCGCATCCCAGCTCTTGACGCCGAAGGTCGATTCGTTCCAGCCAGGAAAATCCTCGTAGACCGGCTGGCAGCGCGCCACGGCGTCCGAGCCGCGCGGCAGCATGTCGATCGACTTGCCATCGAGCTGATAGCCGACGCACAGGCGGATGGTCTCCAGCCCGTCGAGCACGTCCAGCTTGGTCATGCACAGGCCCGACACGCCGTTGATCTGCACCGAGCGCTTGAGCGCCGCGGCGTCGAGCCAGCCCGTGCGGCGCGGCCGGCCGGTGACCGAGCCGAACTCCTTGCCGACGTTGGCCAGCCGCACGCCGACCGGGTCCTGGCTGCGGGGATTGTCGTTGTCGTACAGCTCGCTGGGGAACGGGCCCGAGCCAACGCGCGTGCAATAGGCCTTGGTGATGCCCAGGATGTAGTGCAGGCGGCCCGGACCGACACCGGCGCCGGCAGTGGCCGCACCGGCCACGCAGTTGCTCGACGTGACGAACGGATAGGTGCCGTGATCCACGTCCAGCAGCGTACCCTGCGCGCCTTCGAACATCAGGTTCTCGCCGGCGGCGTTCATCGCATACAGCTCGGCCGACACGTCCGCTACCATGGGCTTGAGGCGCGGCGCATAGGACAGCGCCTCGTCCAGCGTCTGCTGGAAGTCCACCGCTTCCGCGCCCAGGTACTGGGTCAGCATGAAGTTGTGGAAGTCCAGGTTCTCGCGCAGGCGCTCGGCGAACAGTTGCGGATCGAACAGGTCCTGCACGCGCAGCGCGCGGCGGGCGACCTTGTCTTCGTAGGCCGGGCCGATGCCGCGGCCGGTGGTGCCGATCTTGCCGGCGCCGCGGCGCAGCTCGCGCGCGCGGTCGATGGCAACGTGATACGGCAGGATCAGCGTGGTGGCCTCGGAAATGCGCAGGCGGTTCTGCACCTGCAGGCCGGCCGCTTCCAGCTCCTCGATCTCGCGGAACAGGGCCTCGGGCGACAGCACTACGCCATTGCCGATATAGCAGATCGTGCCTTCGCGCATGATCCCCGACGGAATCAGGCGGAGGATGGTCTTCTTGCCATTGATGATCAGCGTGTGACCGGCATTGTGGCCACCCTGGAACCGCACCACGCCCTTTGCATGATCGGTAAGCCAATCGACGATTTTTCCCTTGCCTTCGTCACCCCATTGGGTGCCGATCACGACGACGTTGCGTCCCTGGCCTACTGCAGAAGCGGACATGTTGACTTTGGTCAGAAGGTTTAAAAACGTATTCTACTCTCTTGGGCGGGAGGGTCCCTGGCTGGCGCCGGCTGCCCTCTCCCCCGGCCCCTCTCCCGCTTGGCGGGAGAGGGGAGCAAACCGGCAGCGCTCGAAGGCCCACAGTCTTTCTCCCCTCTCCCCGCTTGCGGCAGAGGAGCCGGGGGAGAGGGCCAGGGAGCGCCCGCCACAGCGGCAATCAGCGCGCCACCACCACCCAGCGCTGTCCCTCGCGCACCAGATGCCGGTCGCAATTGAACTCGTCGAGCTCGTGCGTATGGCCCGGCAGCGACTGGATCACGATCTCGCCGCCCTCTCGCAGCGCGGCGATCGCCGTGCGCAGGGCCGGATCCGGGTCCCACGGTGCAAAGATGGCCAGCGCCCGCACTTCCACCGGCGACAGCGACGCGACCTCGCGCAGATCCAGCGAGAAGCCCGTCGCCGGCCGTGCGCGGCCGAAGGCTTCCCCGACCTTGTCATACCGCCCGCCCCGCGCCACGTAGTTGGGCAGGCCGGCGACATAGGCGGCGAACATGACTCCACTGTGATAGTGGTAGCCGCGCAAGTCGGCAAGGTCGATGTTGACGTTGGCGCCGCGCACCTCGCTGGCGAGGAAGGCCAGCTCGTCCAGCGCGCGGCCGATGGCCGGGCTGGCCGGCAGCACCGCCCGGGCACGGTCAATCACATCCACGCCACCATAGAGGGTCGGCAGCGCCAGCAGCGCCTCTCGCTCGGTCTCGGGCAGGCCGACGGTCAGTTCGCGCAGGCCGGGCACGTCCTTGTTCTCCAGCGCGTCGAACAGCGCCTGCTCATTGCGGCGTGCCGCCGGCACGCCGTCCAGCAGCGCCGCGACGATGGCGGCATGACACAGGTCCAGCCGCACCTCGCCCAGCCCCGCCGACTGCAGCGCCGCCAGCATCAGGTTCTGCACCTCGACGTCCGCCTCGAGTCCTGCATGGCCGTAGATCTCGGCGCCGACCTGCAACGGCTCCCGCGTGGCATGAAAACCGGCCGGGCGGGCGTGCAGCACATTGCCGGCATAGCACAGGCGAGTCACGCCAGGCCGGTTCAGCAAGTGGGCGTCGATGCGGGCCACCTGCGGCGTGATATCGGCGCGCAGGCCCATGGTGCGTCCGGACAGCTGGTCGACCAGCTTGAAGGTGCGCAGATCCAGGTCGTGCCCCGTGCCGGTCAGCAGCGATTCGATGTACTCGAGCATCGGCGGCATCACCAGTTCGTAGCCATAGGTACGGAACAGGTCGAGCATGCGCCGGCGCAGCTCCTCGATCTTGCGGGCTTCCGACGGCAGCACGTCGGCGATGTTCTCGGGAAGGAGCCAGTGATTGGACATGATGACGTCTCGTATTCAGAACGGTTGCGCGAGGACGGCCTGTGACAGGCACCGCGGGAAACGGGCGGCGTATTGCGCAACCGGACAAAACCCCGGCGAGCCGGGGTTTTGCACAGCAAACCGCGATGGACTGCCGGGACCTAGCGGCGGGGCGCCGCGGCACCGCCGCCCGGAGCGTTCATGTAGCGGAAGAACTCGGAATCCGGTTCGACCACCAGCACGTCGCGCTTGTCGCGGAAGGTGTTGCGATAGGCTTCCATGGTGCGCCAGAACTGCGCGAACTGCGGATCGCGGCCGAACGCCTCGCCATAGATCTGCGACGCGCGGGCATCGCCCTCACCCTTGATCTTCTGCGCTTCCCGGTACGCCTCGGCCAGCACCACTTCGCGCTGGCGGTCGGCATCGGCACGGATCTTCTCGCCCTCGGCCGCACCGGTCGAGCGCAGCTCGTTGGCGACCCGCTTGCGCTCGGCCTCCATCCGGCGATAGACCGATTCGCTGATCGCCGGCAGCAGGTCGACCCGCTTCAGACGCACGTCGAGGATCTCGACGCCGACCGACTTGCCGTATTCGGCCATGCTGTTGCGGATGTTCTGCATGACCTTGTCACGCTCGCCCGCCACCACCTCGGCCACTGTGCGGCGGCCGAACTCCTCGCGCGCCGCGGCATCGATCCGCTGCGTCATCCGGTCCTGCGCGCCGCGCACATTGCCGCCGAAGGCGACGAAGAACTTGCGCGGATCGGTGATTCGCCATTTGACGAACCAGTCCACCATCATGCTCTTCTTCTCGGCGGTCAGGAAGCGCTCGCCCGCGGCGACGTCGATGGTCTGCAGCCGGCGATCCATGAACACCACGTTTTGCAGCGGCGGCGGCAGCTTGAAGTGCAGGCCGGGCTCGCGCACCACCTGCTTGATCTCGCCGAAGGCGAAGACGACGGCGTACTGCCGCTGGTCCACCACGAAGACCATCGACGACGCGATGGCCAGCACGATGAAGAGGCCGATGGCAAAGGAAATCAGTCGGTTCATCTTGGGGTCTCTCCTCAACGGGACTCGCGGTCACGGTTGCGCAGCGCTTCGCGCGAGCGGGTGTCGATGCCGGCCTCGGGGGCGGGCGCCGGTGTCACCGGCGGCGGCATCGTCCCGGACGGCACGCCTCGCGTGTCGCCTTGCGTCTGGGTGATCAGCTTGTCCAGCGGGAGATAGAGAAGATTGCTGCCCTGGCTCACGTCCACCAGGACCTTGGTCGAATTCGAGAAGATCTGCTGCATCGTCTCGACATAGATGCGATCACGCGTGACCTGCGGCGCGCGCGCGTACTCGGCCTGTACCTGCTGGAAGCGGGAGGCATCGCCCTGGGCCTGCGCGATCACGCGGGCCTTGTAGGCCTGCGCTTCCTCGCTCAGGCGGGCAGCGGTACCCTGCGCGCGCGGGATCACGTCGTTGGCATACGCCTGGCCCTCGCTGATGGCGCGCTCGCGGTCCTGGCTGGCCTTGTTGACGTCGTCGAAGGCCGCCTGCACCTGCTCAGGCGGCTGCACGCTCTGCACGTTCACCGAAATCACGCGGATGCCGGTCTTGTAAGCCGACAGGATGGCCTGGATCGACTTGGCCAGCGCCTGCGAGATCTGCTCCCGGTTCTCGTACAGCACCGAGTCCATCTTGTTGCGGCCAACGATCTCGCGCACCGACGTTTCCGCGGCCTGCGTCACCAGTTCCTCATCGCCGCCACGGTCGGTCCGGTTGAAGAACAGGAATTCGGTCGCGTCCTGGATATCGTACTGGACCGTGAAGCGGACATCGACGATGTTCTCGTCCTGCGTCAGCATCGACGAGTCCTTCAGGTTGCTGTCCTTGATCGAGGTCGAGCGCCCCACTTCCACGGAACGCACCGCGGACAGGTTGACGATCTCCGCCGACTGGATCGGCCATGGCATGCGCCAATTGATGCCGGGGCCGGTGGTGTACTTGAACTTGCCAAACTGCAGCACCACCGCGGTCTGGCCTTCCTGCACCATGAAGAAGCCGCTGGCCAGCCAGATGCCGAGCACGGCGACGACGATCACGCCGGCGCCCACGCTCGATCCCCGGCCAGGGGCACGCGGCCCGCCAAAGTTCTGATTGTTGTTGCCGCCGCCGTTGTCCTTGCGGCCGAACAGCCCGTTCAGGCGGCGATTGAAATCGCGCCACAACTCGTCCAGGTCCGGGGGACCGTCCTGTTGCGGACGGTTCTGGCCGCGGTCGCGCCCGTCCTTGTCCTCATCGTCCGGACCGCCGCGACCCCAGCGCGGATCGTTGAGCGACAGGATCGCGCGCAGACGCTGCCAGCCGCTCATGCGACGGGCACCTCGGGCAAGGCTCGAATGGATTGTCCGGGAGAACTGGGGCATGTAGGGCACGGGTCCGGGAAAGTTTGTAACGGGGGGATTCTAGCAGCCATCGACGCCACTTTTGCTCATTTCCTGCTGGCGGCACCGGCGGGAACGCGGGCGAGGCCCTGCCGGGCAGGGCCTGCCGCCGCGCTCTACCGCGCCCGACGCCGCGGGCGCGCTCAGCCCCCTGCGGGACCAGCGGCACGCCGGCGCGGCGGGGAATCGTCCAATGGCGCCTCGTCGGCGGCATCGTCGCCACGGCCCTCGGGCAGCTCGCCCCCGGCCTTGTCATCGGCGGCATCCAGCAAGTTGTGGTCGTCGGGCCCGCCCTCGGCGTCGCCGTCCTGCGCGTCCAGGCCGTCGCCATCCCAGGGCCCGTCGTACGGGCCGACGATATCGGCCAGCCGCGGATCCGGCGTCTGCGCCGGCGCCGGCCGGGATGCCAGCCACTGCGCCGCCTCGACGATCGCGGCGCGCAGCGCGTCCAGACCGATGCCGTCGCGCGCACTGATGTAGACCCGCACCGGCCGCCCTTCTTCGTTGCGCTCGACGCGCGCGCCCTGCTGCTCGAGCTCCGGCGCGGCATCGATCTTGTTCATCACCACGATCTGCGGAATCTCGTCCGCGCCGATCTCGGCCAGCACGCGGTTGACCTGCTCGATCTGCTCATGCCGCACCGGACTCGATGCGTCGACCACATGCAGCAGCAGGTCGGCGTGCACGGTCTCTTCCAGCGTCGCGCGGAACGCGGCCACCAGTTGCGTGGGCAAGTCGCGGATGAAGCCGACCGTGTCGGACAGCACCACGTTGCCGAAGCCTTCCAGATAGAGGCGCCGCGAGGTCGTGTCCAGCGTCGCGAACAGCTGGTTGGCGGCATAGGCGCGCGCCTTGGTCAAGGCGTTGAACAGCGTGGACTTGCCCGCGTTGGTGTAGCCGACCAGCGACACGCTGAGGGTCTCGTTGCGCTTGCGCGCCCGCCGCTGCGTGGTGTGCTGGCGCTGCAGCCGCGACAGGTCCGCCTTGAGCCGCTTGGCGCGCTCGTCCAGCATGCGGCGGTCCAGTTCGAGCTGCCGCTCGCCGGGGCCGCCACGCACGCCGATACCGCCGGTCTGCCGCTCCAGGTGGCTCCAGGCACGGACCAGGCGAGAAGCCTGGTACTGGACCTGCGCGAGTTCGACCTGCACCTTGCCGACGTGGCTTTGTGCCCGCTGCCCGAAGATGTCCAGGATCAGGCCGGTCCGGTCGATCACGTGGCGCTTGAGGAAGCGCTCCAGATTGCGCTGCTGCGCGGGGCTCAGGGCATGGTTGAAGACAACGATGTCGGCGTCCAGCGCGTCGGCCGCTTCCTTCAGCTCCTCGGCCTTGCCGCTGCCGATGAACAGTGCGGGGTCGGGGCGCGAACGCTTGCCCGTCAGCGTATGGACGGGCATGGAGCCGGCGGTGGAGGTCAGCAGCGCGAGCTCGCTCAGGCTTTCCTCGAAGTCATGCTTGCCGAAGTCCACGCCGACAAGAACGGCGCGCGTGGGTTCGGTGGGGGATGTATTTCTCGTTTGCAAATTGGGAGCGCGTCAGGGCGCGGCAAAAATCGGTGAACGAAGTGGAGGGCCGGGTTTCAAGGTTGGACCGTGCAACCCTTGCCGCGTTCGTCGGCGCCATCAAAGCGATCCCCCAATAGCGATACCGCGCCAGCCCTGTCAGGCACTGGCGCGGTGCGGGTGACCAAAGGCCGCGGCAAGGCGCGGCCGAGAAGGAGATCAGCCTTCGGCGGTGTCGTCGACGCGGAAGTTGACGGCGCGTGCCGGAACGACGGTGGAAATCGCATGCTTGTAGACCATCTGCGTCACGGTGTTGCGCAGCAGGACGACGTACTGGTCGAACGATTCGATATTGCCTTGCAGCTTGATGCCATTGACGAGGTAGATCGAAACCGGCACGTGCTCCTTGCGCAGCGCGTTAAGGAACGGGTCTTGTAGCAATTGCCCTTTGTTGCTCATGGCACACTCCAAATTTATAGATTTAGTGATCGATGGTGGGGACCAGGGCCCCCAAATTCAAGTCGAGCGACGCAAGATCGCGTCAAAAAAAGTCAAAACGGTACCAAGCCGGCATCAACTGGCGGGGCTTCCCCCGCTACCGTGAATTTAGCCGCAGTTCAAAACGAACGCAAACGAAACTTGCCCGTCACAACCCGCCCAGAAGGCTGATACGGGCGTCGGTCCAACCCGGCAGCCGCCCTCCTTCCATGCTTTCGTGCGGCCGTCTTTCGACTCACTCCTTCGAGTCGGCGTACGGATTTTTGTTCGTGCGGAATTCGATGCGCAGCGGCGTGCCTTTCAGGTTGAAGGCCGCGCGGAAACGGCCTTCGAGGTAGCGCCGATAGGTTTCGGGCACGGCCGACAGCGAATTGCCGTGCACCACGATGATCGGTGGATTCGATCCGCCCTGGTGCGCGTAGCGCATCTTGGGCCGGGTGGGCCCGACGCGGCGCGGCTGCTGGAACTCCACTGCTTCATGCAGCACGCGCGTCAGCTTCGGCGTGGGCAGCTTGACCATCGCCGCGGCATAGGCCTCGTCGACCGAACGCAGCAGTGCGCCGATGCCGGTGCGCTCGCGCGCCGAGATGAAGTGGTAGTTGGCAAAGTCGAGGAATTGCAGCTTGCGCTGCAGATCGTGCTTGACCCGATCGCGGGTGTGGCCGTCCAGGCCATCCCACTTGTTGACGCCGACCACCAGCGCGCGGCCCGATTCGACGATGAAGCCGGCGATGTGCGCGTCCTGCTCGGACACGTCCTGCTGTGCATCGAGCAGCAGGATCACCACGTTGGCGTCCGCGATCGACTGCAGCGTCTTGACCACCGAGAACTTCTCGATCGCCTCGAAAACCTTGCCGCGCTTGCGCAAGCCGGCGGTGTCGATCAGCGTGTACGGCTTGCCGCCACGCTCGAACTCGACATAGATGGCATCGCGAGTGGTGCCCGGCATGTCGAAGGCGATCACGCGCTCCTCGCCGATCAGCGTATTGACCAGCGTCGACTTGCCGACGTTGGGCCGGCCGACGATGGCGATCTTGACGCCGCGCGACTGCGCGTCCTCTTCCTCGGCCAGCTCCGGCCGCTCCTGCACCGCCGCCTCCAGCGCCTCGTCCACCAGCTGGCGCACGCCGTCGCCATGGGTCGCCGAGACGGCATAGGGGTCGCCCATGCCAAGCTCGTAGAAATCGGCGGCGACCGAGGTGTACTTCATGCCCTCGGCCTTGTTGACCGCCAGCATGATCTTGCGGCCAGTCTTGCGCAGATAGTCGGCAATCACGCGGTCCTGCGGCGCGAGCCCCAGCCGGCCGTCGACGATGAAGATCACCACGTCGGCCTCGACCACCGCCTGGCGGGTCTGCTTGGCCATCTCGGCGACGATGCCGTCCTTGGCTACCGGTTCGAAGCCGCCGGTATCGATCACGATATACGGACGGTCGCCCACCCGGCCCTCGCCGTAATGGCGGTCACGGGTCAGACCCGGAAGATCCGCCACGAGCGCATCGCGCGAGCGCGTCAGGCGGTTGAATAGCGTCGACTTGCCCACATTGGGACGGCCGACGAGTGCGATCACTGGTTTCATGCGAAATGGCGAAGCCGGGCGCGCCTTGTACGCGCCCGGCTCTCGAGAATGTCAGTTGGTCCGACAGCCTGGCACGCTGTGCCCGGCGGCGTCCTGTCGGTTGAAAAGCTGGCCGCGGCGGCGCGGCCGAAGCCGTCGGTCCGCCGCGGCCGGCGGGAAGCGCCGCCGCGGGCGGCGCGGCCTTGCTGCCGCGCCCGCTCCCGGGAGCCGCCGCAGCCGCTCCTAGCCCGGAATATACCCGTAGATGTCGCCACCGCGGCTCTGCACCACCAGGGTCTGGCCGGCCAGCACGGGCGCCGCGGCGATCGGGTCGCTGCCCGCACGCACCCGGGCGAGGAACTGGCCATCCTCGCGCGACAGGAAGTGAACGTAACCCTCGTAGTCGCCGACCACCACCGAGCGGCCTACCGCCAGCGGGGTGCCCAGGCCACGGTTGCGCAGCTTGTCGTTGCGCCAGCGTTCGTTGCCGTTCTGCCGGTCGAAGGCGAAGAACACCGAGCGCTCGTCGCTGGCGAACAGCGCGTTGTCGTCCTGCGCCGGACCGGTCGGCGACGAGAATTCCTTGCCCCACTGCGGCTGGCCCGTCGCCAGGTCCATGCAGCCGACGCGGCCCTGGAAGGTCGTCGCGCACACCTGGCGGCCGTTGACCATCGGCAGGCCGGTGACGTCGTTCAGACGCTCGATCTCCGATACGCCCTTCGGATAGGAGATCGTGCTTTCCCAGCGCAGCACGCCGTTGGACGGCGTCAGCACGCCCAGCTTGCCGCCCGGGAAGCCCATCACGATGCCGTCGCCGGCGAACACCATGCCCATGCCGACGCGCAGGTTCAGCGGCGTCTGCGTGCGCTGGTAGACCCAGCGGCGCTCGCCGGTGCGTGCATCGAAGCCAAACACGCGCGTGTCGGTGGTGCGCACCACCACCAGCCCGCGGCCGACCAGCGGCGCGGTCAGGACTTCGCCGTTGACCTGCTTCTTCCACAGCTGCTTGCCGCTGGCATCGAAGGCGAACACCGCCCCCTTCTCGCCCGCCACCGCGGTCACGGTGCCATCGCTGCCCGGACCGGTGGTCAGGTCGACGTCCGTATCCGCCTGCCACAGAGTGCGGCCGGTGGCGCCGTCCAGCGCCATCACGTCACCGCCATGCGAGGACACATAGACCTTGTCCTCGACCGCGAAGGGCTGCAGCGTGTAGGGGCCGCTCTTGCCGACGCTGGCACGCCAGGCCTGCTTGACGGTCAGCGTCTGGGTGACGGGCTCCAGTTCGGCGGGCGGGTTCTTGTCCGCCTTGCCGAACAGCGAGCAGCCGGTGAGCACGGCGGCGCAGGCAACGGCAGTCAGGGCGCTGGCCCAGCGGCCTCGGCGTTGCATGTTTGCGGCTCCATTCGGCATCGACATCATGAGGTTGCGTTCCTGAAAAAAGGGGGAAGCGAAAAAACCGGCCAGCGGCCGGCGCCATCGATTGGATTCGGGGACCTGCCGGATCGATTGGCTCAGGCGGTACCGAGCGCGTCCAGCTTGAACTGGATGATCTGGCGCATGCCGGCGTCATTGGCGCTCAGCTTGTCCAGCGCCTGACGATAGGCGGCGCGCGCATCGTCGCGCTTGTCCTGCGCTGCCAGCAGGTCGCCACGGCGATCCGCATACAGCGAGGCGAAGGCGGCCGGCGGCTCGTCCTTGAGCAGCGCGAGGCCCTGGTCATAGGCCTTCTCGTCCAGCAGCACGCCGGCAAGGCGCACCCGCGCCAGATGCGAGTACTCCGCATCGCCATGGTCCACGGCCCATTGCAGCTGGGTCTTCGCCGCGGCGCTGTCGCCGGCTTCGTACAGCACCTTGGCCGCGACCAGCGCGGTCATCTGGCCATACGCGGTCTTGCCGTACTTCTGCTGCAGATCGCCGGCGGCGCGCTGGATGCGCTTCACGTCGCGCGCCTCGGCGGCCTTCATCACCTGCTCGTAGAGCACCGCGGCTTCGCCGGCCTGCTTGCGCTGCCAGGCGTTCCAGCCGTTCCACGCGGCGAAGGCCAGCAGGCAGGCGATCAGCACCCAGGTAAGGAAGCTGCCGTACTGGCGCCACCACGCCTTCAGGTTCTCCAGCTGTTCCTGCTCTTCCAGATCGTATGCCATCTCGTCGGTTCCACCTGCGTTGCGGTTGCGCGAGCGCCTGCGAGGGCGCCCGATGTTCTTGTGTCCCCGCCCCTGCGGGCGGATTGCGGACGGTTCGGCGGCTCAGTCGCCGGCGCCGACCATCGCGTCGATCAAGGTCTCGACCAGCTGCTCGGCCGGCACGGTCTGCTGCTGACCGCCTTCGCCGGCGGCCGCGTCGCGCAGCGACTTGATCTGCACCACGCCCTTGGCCACCTCGTCCTCGCCAATGATAACGGCATAGGCCGCGCCGCTAGCGTCGGCGCGCTTCATCTGCGACTTGAAGCTGCCGCTGCGGCCATCGGCGGTGGCATGCAGCACCACATCCAGGCCCGCGTCGCGCAACCGCTCCGCGGCGATCATCGCCTGCAGCGACGCCGCCTCGCCCTGGTGGACGACATAGACATCGCAGCCCTCGACCTGCGGGCCCAGGCCTTCCTCGCGCAGCAGCTCGATGATCCGCTCGATGCCCATCGCCCAGCCGCACGCCGGCGCGGCCTTGCCGCCCATCTGCGCGATCAGCGGGTCGTAGCGGCCGCCACCGGCGATGGTGCCCTGCGCGCCCAGCTTGTCGGTCACCCACTCGAATACCGTCAGGTTGTAGTAGTCGAGCCCGCGCACCAGCCGCGGATTGATGGTGAACGGAATGTTGTTGGCCTTGAGCACCCGCTGCACGCCCTCGAAGTGGGCCAGCGACGCTTCGCCGAGGAAGTCGATCAGCTTGGGCGCGTTCGCCGCCATCTCCTGCAGCGCCGGGTTCTTGGTGTCGAGCACGCGCAGCGGATTGGTGTAGAGGCGCCGCTTGCCATCCTCGTCGAGAATGTCCTGGAAGCCTTCCAGATACTTGATCAGCTCCTCGCGGTGCGCCGCACGCTCTTCGGCCTGGCCCAGCGAATTCAGTTCGAGACGCACACCGGTCAGGCCGAGGTCATCCCACAGCCGCTGGCACATCAGGATGATTTCGGCGTCGATATCCGGGCCGGCGAAACCGAGCGCCTCGGCGCCCAGTTGATGGAACTGGCGGTAACGCCCGCGCTGCGGCCGCTCGTGGCGGAACATCGGGCCGGTGTACCACAGGCGCTTGGGACCGTCGTACAGCAGGTTGTGCTCGATGGTCGCGCGTACCGCCGCGGCCGTGCCTTCGGGACGCAGGGTCAGCTGCTCGCCGTTCAGCGAATCGGTGAAGGAGTACATCTCCTTCTCGACGATATCGGTGACTTCGCCGATGCCGCGCACGAACAGCTGCGTCGGCTCGACGATCGGCGTGCGGATCTGCTGATAGCCATAGGCGCGCAGCATCGCGCGGGCAGCATTGTCGAAATGCTCCCACAGCGGCGCGTCGGCGGGCAGCATGTCGTTCATGCCCTTGACGCCTTGCAGCGCGCGCGGCGCGCGGGTCTTCTCGTTGCTCGCGCCGCCATTGGACGGCGCCTGGTTTTCGGATGCGTTCATGGTTGTCATTCTGTGTTGCACGCCGGGCGCTGTCGGCAGGCCCCGTGGCAAGGCGCAGCAGGCCCCGCTATCGCGCCCGCGCGCCTATCGGCGCTGGCGCCGCCGCGCTAGGCCGAAGCCACCGCGTTCTTGCCGTAATGGGTGCGCACGTATTCGTCGACGATCGCCTGGAACTCTTCTGCGATCCGCTCCCCGCGCAGGGTCTTGACCTTGACGCCATCGACGAAGACCGGTGCGGCGGGCGATTCGCCCGAGCCTGGCAACGAGATGCCGATATTGGCATGCTTGCTCTCGCCCGGTCCGTTGACGATGCATCCCATCACGGCCACGTCCATGGTCTCGACGCCCGGATACGCCGTCTTCCACACCGGCATCTGCTCGCGCAGATACGACTGGATGCTCGCGGCCAGTTCCTGGAACACGGTGCTGGTGGTGCGGCCGCAGCCGGGGCAGGCAATCACCATCGGCGTGAAGTTGCGCAGGCCCATGGTCTGCAGGATTTCCTGCGCGACGTAGACCTCCTTCTCGCGCGGGGCGCCAGGCTCCGGCGTCAGCGAGATGCGGATGGTATCGCCAATGCCCTCCTGCAGCAGCACGGACAGCGCCGCGGTCGAGGCGACGATGCCCTTGCTGCCCATGCCGGCCTCGGTCAGCCCGAGATGCAGCGCGTAATCGCAGCGGCGCGCCAGCTCCCGGTAGACCGCGATCAGCTCCTGCACCTGCGACACCTTGCACGACAGGATGATCTGCTCGCCGCGCATGCCGATGTCCTCGGCGCGGCGCGCCGACTCGATGGCCGAGGTGATCAGCGCTTCCACCATCACGCTCTGCGCCGGCCACGGCTCGGGCCGGCTGGCGTTCTCGTCCATGATGCGCGCGAGCAGATCCTGGTCCAGGCTGCCCCAGTTGACGCCGATACGCACCGGCTTGTCATATCGGCACGCCAGTTCGATCATCTGCGCGAATTGCGTGTCGCGCTTCGCGCCCTGGCCGACGTTGCCCGGGTTGATGCGGTACTTGGACAGCGCCTGCGCGCAGTCCGGATAGTCCTGCAGCAGCTTGTGGCCGTTGTAGTGGAAGTCGCCCACCAGCGGCACATCGACGCCCATCCGGTCCAGCTGGTCGCGAATTGCCGGCACCGCTGCGGCGGCTTCCGGCGTATTGACCGTGATGCGCACGATTTCGGAACCGGCACGCGCCAGTTCCTTGACCTGGATCGCCGTGCCGATCGCATCGACGGTATCGGTGTTGGTCATCGACTGCACGCGCACGGGGGCGCCGCCGCCAATGGCCAGCACGTTGTCGCCCCACCGCACGGTCGCCTGACGGGTGCGCCGGCGGGGCAACGGGCCGGGAAGAACCGGCGAACAGGGCTGTTGATTCATCGTTCTGCTACGTCCCGGCGGACCCGGCGTCATGGCGTCGTTGTCGCGCCATGGCCGCCCGGTCCCGCCTGTCTCTTGCGTCTGCCGGCAAGCGCCCCATCAGGGCAGCGTCAGCCGGGCCACGTTGTTGCGGTTTGCCGCGGCGAGGTCGACCGGCTGGCCGTCGCGCGTCATGCTCTGCACGCCCTTGACGTTGCCGATCACCACCTTGTACGGCGGCTTGCCGCCGCCGCGCACCTCGTCGCCCGCGTGGGCGGTACCGCCGAGGATCACCTTGCCGCTATTGTCGCGGATCTCATACCACGTCTCCGCGGCGAAGCGCAGCGCCAGTTCGCCTGCCCCGGTCGCCGCGGCAGCCGCGGCAGCCGGTGCTGATGCCGGCGCCGTGGCCAGCGAGGGCGCCGCCGCCGGCTCGGATGCCGGCAGTCCCGCCGACGGTGGCACCGGCGCCAGCGGCGTCGCCAGCGTCGGCGAGGCAGCAGCTTCGGGCGCCGAGGCTGCGTCGGCGGCCGTCGCCGGTTCGGCACCGCCCAGTTGCGGCAGCACCGCCGTCACGGTCCCCGGCTCGCCAGCGGCCGGCGCTGCCGGGTCGGGCTCGCCCTGCCCTTCCACCACGGTACCCGGCGTCTGCTGCTGACGGGCCTCCAGCCACTCGCGCGCATGGTCATAGCCGAACACCGCGCCGAACGCCAGCACCACCAGCACCAGTGCCAGCCACACCCAGCGACCGCGCGAGCTGGAGTTGCTGCCCGTGCTGAACGGCCGGCGTTCGTTGAAGCTCTCGTTCAGGCTGCCAGTCCTGCGGATCGCCACTTCGGGTCCCGGAGGGGCGGCCTTGGCATGGAAGCGCGCCAGCAGCGCATCGATATCGATGTGCAACATGCGCGCATAGGCGCGCATCAGCCCCTTGGCGAAGGTCAGGTCGGGCAAGGCCGCGACATCGCCGGCCTCGATCGCCTGGATCTTCTGCCTCGGCACCTTCAGCCTCGCACTGACATCCTCCACCGACATGCCCTGCGCGGCGCGTGCCTGCGCAAGACTCGACCCGATCTCATGCGCGATACCGTTCGCGTCGGTCGAGACGGCCTGCCCCTCGGCGCGCTCGTACTCACTCATCCCAAGCTCCTTGTTCGTATGCTGTCAGCTCGCGCGCGTGAGGAAAGCGCTCGCGCAATCGTCCGATCAGGTCGGCCTGTATCGCGGCGTCGCCTTGCCGATGCGCAATCCGCGCGGCCAGCCACAGCGAGGCCGCGCTTGCGCGCTGTCCCTTGTTAACGGCATCCAGCACGCTGGCTGCAGCACGCAAGTCGCCGTCGTGCAGGTACAGGCGGGCCAGGCCCATCGCGGCAGGGCCGTGGTCGGGTACCAGCCGCAGCGCCTCGCCGAAGCTGGCGCGAGCCGCGCTGGCATCGCCCTGCCGGAGCTGGCAGGCGCCCATGGTAGCGAGCCGGTGACCGGCGCCGTCTTCCGACGGCAAGGTCAATGCGCGCCGCAGTTGCGGCATCGCCTCGTCGTACCGCCCCTGCTGGCACAGCATCCAGCCGTGGTTGTTGAGCAAATCGCCGTCCGGTGCCGGTGCCGCCGCCAGCGCCGCGGCGAAACTGCGCTCGGCGTCCGCGGCACGCCCAAGCGCCAGCTCGGCCAGTGCCAGCACATGCCAGCCGCTGGCAAGGCCGGCATCGAGCCCGGTGGCGCGCATCGCCTCGTCGCGGGCAATCCCGGCCTGCCCCGCATGCAGATAGCCGGCGGCAAGCTCGGCGTGCAAGGCGGCGCGATGGCGTTTCGAGGCGGTTGCCGTTGTCGTTGCGGTGCCGGGCTGCGCCGGCATCCCGGACGCCGCCGGAGCCGTTTCGTTCGCCGTGCGGGCGGCTGCGGAAGCCGAACCCTGGCAGGCGGTCAGCAGCGCCGCTCCCGCCATCATCAACGACAGGACAGCGACCGGCAGACGCCTCATGCGGGCCGCGCTCCCTGCACGGCCACCGGCACCACCGGCGTGATCCGGCCAAAGCGGCCGCGCTCGGCAAGGCGGGTGCGGTCGCGCACGCGGCCCTCGGCGGCCAGCTGGCCGCAGGCGGCGTCGATGTCGTCGCCGCGCGTCTTGCGGATCGTGGTGACGATGCCGGCGTCGATCAGCACCTGGGCGAAGCGGCGGATCTGCTCGTTGTTCGAGCGCTTCAACCCCGATTCCGGGAACGGGTTGAACGGGATCAGGTTGAACTTGCATGGCACGTCGGCCACCAGCTTCAGCAATTCCCGCGCATGCTCGACGCCATCGTTGACGCCATCGAGCATGCAGTATTCGAAGGTAATGAAATCGCGCGGGGCGAATTCCAGATAGCGCTGGCAGGCCGCCATCAGCTCGGCCAGCGGGTACTTGCGGTTCAGCGGCACCAGGTTGTCGCGCAGCGCGTCGTTGGAGGCGTGCAGCGACACCGCCAGTGCGACCGGCAGGTCCTTCGCCAGGCGGTCCATCATGGGCACCACGCCCGACGTGGACAGCGTCACGCGGCGGCGCGACAGGCCGTAGCCATTGTCGTCCAGCATCAGCCGCATCGCCGGTACCACCTGGTCGTAATTGAGCAGGGGCTCGCCCATGCCCATCATCACGACGTTGGAGATGACCCGGTCATCCCTGGGACCGCGGCCCAGCTGGGCGCGCATCGCGAACTCGGCCATCCACAGCTGGCCGATGATCTCCCCGGTGCTCAGGTTGCGCGAAAAGCCCTGCTTGCCGGTCGAACAGAAACGGCAGTTGACCGCGCAGCCGGCCTGGGAGGAAACGCAAAGCGTGCCGCGCGTTTCCTCGGGAATGTAGACCGTCTCGACGGCATTGCCGTCGCCGACGTCGAGCAGCCATTTGCGGGTGCCATCGGTCGACACATGGTCGGTGATGACACCCGGCGAACGGATCTCGGCCCGCGTCGCCAGCTTTTCGCGCAGCGACTTGGCCAGATCCGTCATCGTGTCGAAGTCGCTTGCGCCGAACTGATGAATCCAGCGTTGCAGCTGCCGCGCACGGAACGGCTTCTCCCCGAGCTGGCCGCAGTAGGCGACCAGCGCGTCGGCATCGAGATCGAGCAGATTGACGAGAGCGTTCATGGAGGCAGTGATCTGAATGTCAGTCTAGTGGCGCAAGACAGACCGGACAATCAACGCGAATACACGTTCATGCCCGGGAAGAAGAACGCCACTTCGTTGGCAGCGGTTTCCGCAGCGTCGGAACCGTGGACGGCGTTGGCGTCGATGCTGTCGGCGAAGTCAGCGCGGATGGTGCCCTTCTCGGCCTTCTTCGGGTCGGTGGCGCCCATCAGTTCGCGGTTCTTGGCAATGGCGTTCTCGCCTTCCAGCACCTGGATCATCACCGGGCCCGAAACCATGAAGTCGACCAGATCCTTGAAGAACGGACGCTCCTTGTGGACGGCGTAGAACTGCTCGGCTTCGCCGCGCGACAGGTGCGCCATCTTGGCCGCGATGATCTTCAGGCCAGCGCCTTCGAAGCGCGAGTAGATCTGACCGATGACATTCTTGGCCACTGCGTCCGGCTTGATAATCGACAGGGTGCGTTCGATCGCCATAAAAACTCCGAAAAATGAAGGGGTTACCAATCGGGAAACGCAGGATTCTAGCACGAGACCGAGACGGATTCGACAGAAGCGATGGACCGTTACGCCGCGTCACGCAAGCGCTGCAAGCCGCACTTTGGTTGGATCGGCGCTGCCTGTGACCGCTGGGGAACACCAGCAGCCCGGGCCACTCAAAACCATGCGACGGCGAGGCGCCATCCCGCAGGAAAACCGCCTCGAAAACGTGATCTTCACGTAACGTAGCACTTGCAAACCGGCCGGGACGGTGCCACATTCACGACGTGTGCGCGCTGGCGTTCGCCGCGCCGCCTTATCCTGACCAGGAGTCATCATGAACGACAAGCTGAACACCTACGGTTTCGGCAATTCCGGCGCTGCCGCCGGTGCCGTTACCGTGCGCAACCGCGTGCTGCGCAACACCTATTGGCTGCTGGCCCTGTCAATGATCCCGACCGTGCTCGGCGCATGGATCGGGGTCGCCACCGGGTTCAGCCTGATGGCCGGCAGCCCCGGCATTGCGCTGATCCTGTTCCTCGCCATCGCCTTCGGCTTCTTCTACGCGATCGAGAAGACCAAGCACAGCGCCATGGGCGTCGTGCTGCTGCTCGCGTTCACCTTCTTCATGGGCTTGATGCTGTCGCGGCTGATTGGTTCCGTGTTGCAGTTCTCGAACGGCCCGGCGCTGATCATGTATGCCTTCGGCGGCACCGCAGCGGTGTTTGGCGCGATGGCGACCATCGCCACGGTCAGCAAGCGCGATTTTTCCAACCTGGGCAAGTTCCTGTTCGTCGGCGTGATCCTGCTGATCCTGGCGAGCGTGGCCAACATCTGGCTGCAGCTGCCTTCGCTGATGATCACCGTGTCGGTGCTGGCGATCGGCATCTTCTCGGCGTACATCCTGTACGACGTGCAGCGCGTGGTGAACGGCGGCGAGACCAACTACATCACGGCGACGCTGGCGATCTACCTGGACGTCTACAACGTGTTCGCGAACCTGCTGGCGCTGCTGGGCATCTTTGGCGGCAACCGCGAGTAAGGCGGCGAGTAACGGCGGCATCGCTTCCCTTGGCGGGAAGCGGCAACGAAAAAGGGCTGGCGCCATGCCAGCCCTTTTTTCATGGTTCGGCGCGCCGGCGCCAGATCGCGCTCAAGCGCGCTCGAACACCGCGATCGACTCGACGTGCGAGGTGTGCGGGAACATGTTGACGACCCCGGCGCCGCGCAGCCGGTAACCGGCCTCGTGCACCAGCAGGCCGGCGTCGCGGGCCAGCGTGGCCGGGTTGCACGACACGTAGACGATGCGCCGCGGCAGCACGTCGCTGCCGGTCTGCGCCAGTTCGGCCAGCGCCTTGCTGACCGCCAGCGCCCCTTCGCGGGGCGGATCGACCAGCCAGCGATCGAAGCGCCCCAGCGCCGCGATCGCCTCGCCGTCCACTTCGAACAGGTTGCGGCAGGCGAAGCCGACCTTGTCCTTCAGGCCGTTATAGTCGGCATTGGCCAGCGCCCGCGCGGTCAGCGCCTCGCTCCCTTCGATCCCCATCACCTCGCGGCCCTGCGTGGCCAGCGGCAGCGTGAAATTGCCGATGCCGCAGAACAGGTCCAGCACGCGGTCGCCCGGCTGCACGTCCAGCAGGCGCAGCGCCCGCCCGACCAGCACCCGGTTGATCTGGTGATTGACCTGGGTGAAGTCGGTCGGCTTGAACGGCATGCGGATGCCGAACTCCGGCAGCGTGTAGGCCAGCTCGCGACCCAGCGGATAGAACGGCACCACGGTGTCCGGCCCCTTCGGTTGCAACCAGAACTGCACCCCGTGGCGATCGGCGAACTCGCGCAGCAGCGCTTCGTCCGCCGCCGTCAAGGGCTCCAGGATGCGCAGCACCAGCGCCGTCACATCGCTGCCGACCGCCAGCTCGATCTGCGGCATGCGGTCGCGGATCGACAGGCCGGCGACCAGTTCGCGCAGCGGCACCAGCATGGCGGAGACATGCGGGGGCAGCACCTCGCAATTGGTCATGTCGGCGACGTAGCTGCTCTTGCGCTCGTGGAATCCCACCAGCACCCCGCCCTTCTTGACGACGTGACGCACGGTCAGGCGGGCGCGGTAGCGATAGCCCCAGTCCGGGCCGGCGATCGGCCGGAACACCACATCCGGACGAACCTTGGCCAGGTGCCACAGGTTGTCCTCCAGCACACGCTGCTTGATGGCGATCTGCGCGCGCGAGTCCAGATGTTGCATCGAGCACCCGCCGCAAACCCCGAAGTTGACGCAGCCCGGCTGGACGCGCATCACCGAGGCCTGCTCGATCTGCTCGAGGTGCGCCTGCTCGTAGCTTGGCTTGCGGCGGTAGCTGCGATAACGCACGGTCTCGCCGGGCAACGCGCCTTCGACGAAGATCACCTTGCCGGGCGTGCCGTCCTCGTTGACCAGCCGTCCGACACCGCGCGCCTCCATGTCGAGACTGTCGATGCGAACCGTCGAAGGTGCAAGGGGCGCGGCCGGCCGCTGCGGCGGCAAGGTCGCGGGCACCGCGGAAGAGGAGTCGGCCGACGGCGGGGATTGCGGGGAGGACAGGGCTTGAGACACCAGCGAAACCTGACGTATTGTTTTGCGAAAGCGCGATTGTAGACCAGTCGCGCAGAGCGGGCCCCGCGTGCCCTCTTCCCCGGCCCCTCTCCCGCAAGCGGGCGAGGGGAGCAAACCAGGGGCACATTCATGCCGCAGCATCGAGCCGACGCAAGGAACGAATGGAACTGATCAGCTGGAATATCCAATGGGGCCGGGGCTGCGACGGCAGGGTCGACATCGGCCGCATCGTCTCGACGCTGCGCGGCATCGCCGATTTCGACGTGCTGTGCCTGCAGGAGGTTGCGCGCGGCTACCGGGAATTGCCGGGCAATCCCGGGGAGGACCAGGTCGCCGAGCTGCAACAGGCGCTGCCCGGCTACCGCGTGCTGTTCGCACCCGGCGTCGACCGCTTCGATGCGCAGGGGCGTTCCTTGCAGTTCGGCAACGTGATCGCGACCCGCCTGCCGGTCCGTGCGGTCTTCCGCCATGCGCTGCCCTGGCCGGCGGATCCGGCGGCCCCGTCGATGCCCCGGGTCGCGATCGAGGCGACCGTGCTGGCGGACCTCTCGGCGACCGGGTCAGGCGACAGCGTCGCGGGCGTGCCACAAGGGGAGCCCGTGCGCATCGTCTGCACCCATCTGGAGTACTACTCCGCAAGCCAGCGGCTGGCGCAGGCGCACGCGCTGCGCGACTGGCACAGCCAGGCGAGCGGACAGTCGCGCTGCCCGCCGCCCGCCGAAGCCCGCTTCGGTCCGTTCAGCCCCGACGCTCGTCCGGCCTCGTCGATCCTGTGCGGCGACTTCAATGCGAGGACGAACGACCCCGCCTACCACGCGCTGCTCGCGCCCTTCAGCGACGGCACGCCGCCCTGGCGCGATGCATGGCTGCATGCGCACCCCGGCCAGCCGCATGCGCCGACCTGCGGTGTCCATGACAAGGAACAATGGAAGGAAGGGGCGTTCGCCTGTGACTTCATGCTGGTCACCGAGGACCTGCTCGATCGCGTGGCGGCCTGCGAAGTGGATCAGCAGACCGACGCCTCTGACCATCAGCCGGTGCATCTGTCGCTGCGGACGAAACGCTAGCGCGACAGGCTGCGGCGTCAATCCTCTTCGTCGGCGACGCTGTGGGATGGCTTGAGGCGGAAGGCCTGCAGGTACTCCATCCACTGCGGACCGGGTAGCTCGGCCAGCGTCTCCTGCACCAGTTCGACCTCGGCATCGAACTCGCGCGCGTTCATGCCACCACGCATCAGCTGGAAGCGGCAGTACATCAGGTACGTGTTGACGACGTCAGTCTCGCAATAGGCGCGGATCGCGCTCAGTTGCCCTTCACGGAAGGCATCCCAGACCTTGCTGCCGTCCATCCCCATCTTGCCCGGAAACCCGCACAGCTTCGCCAGCTCGTCCAGCGGCGCGCTGGCACGCGGCTGGTACATCGCCAGCAGGTCCATCAGGTCAAGATGCCGCATGTGGTAGCGGCTGATGTAGTTGTTCCACTTGAAGTCGCGGCTGTCCTCGTCGCGACCCTCGCCCATCTCCCAGTAGCGGGGCGCGGCCACGCCGTGCACCAGGCCGCGATAATGCAGCACGGGGAGATCGAAACCGCCGCCGTTCCACGACACCAGCTGCGGGCTGTAGCGGGCGATCAGTTCATAGAAGCGCTGGATCAGCGTGGCCTCGTCGTCGTCCTCGGTACCGAGCGAGCCGACATGGAACATCGCGGTGCCGTCGCGCTGATTGCGGCGCAGGACGCAGGAGATCGCGACGACCCGCTGCAGATGCAGCGGCAGGAAGTCGCTGCCGGTCTTTTCGCGGCGAGCGGCGAAGGCAAGCTCGGCTACCTCGGCATCGCTCAGGGACGGTGGATGGTCATGCAGGCGGCGCAGGCCGTCGACATCGGGAACCGTCTCGATGTCGAATACCAGCACAGGCGTCATAGAACGGCGTCCTTGCGCACCCCTTGCGAGGCGAAATGCCGCTTCAGCTTGACCAGCGCTTCCTGCTGGATCTGCCGCACCCGCTCGCGCGTCAGCCCCATCTCCTCGGCCAGCTCTTCCAGCGTGGCCGGCTCGATGTGGTTCAGGCCGAAGCGGCGCTCCACCACATAGCGATGCTTCTCGGACAGGCGGGCAAGCCAGAGCTTCATCAGGTTCTCGAGCTCGCGGTGCGCGACCTCCTGGTCGGGGCCGGCATTGTGCTCGTCGGACAGGAAGTCCAGCAGGCTCGATCCCGGATCGAGATCGAACGGCGTATCGAGCGAGGTCGTATGCTCGTTCAGCGCCAGCACGTCCTGCACCTCGTCGGGGGTCTTGCCCAGCAGATGGGCGATGTCTTCCAGGCTGGCGTCGCGGCCATCGGTGCCGCCCTTCTCCAGATGCCGCTTGGCGCGCAGCACCTGGTTCAGTTCGCGAATGACATGCACCGGCAGACGAACGGTGCGCGCCTGGTTCATGATGGCGCGCTCGATGCTCTGGCGGATCCACCAGGTCGCATAGGTCGAGAAGCGGAAGCCGCGCGTCGGATCGAATTTCTCGATCGCGTGCATCAGTCCCAGGTTGCCTTCTTCGATCAGGTCCAGCAACGGCACGCCGCGGTTCAGGTAGCCCTTGGCGATCGACACCACCAGGCGCAGGTTCCGCTCGATCATCACCTGGCGGGCGGAAAAATCGCCGCCCTTGGCCAGCGTGGAGAAATGCAGTTCTTCCGGAGCGGACAGCAGCGGCTTGATGCTGATGCGGTTCAGATAATGCTGGACGGTATCGGCGGCCAGTTCGGTGTGCAGGGCGGTGCGAAACTCGTCCTGCTCCGGAGCCGCGGCTTCGGTGGCCTCTTCTTCCTCGCCATCGGCCTCGGTGTCGTCCTCGTCGACGGCACGGACACCGTCATCGGCCAGCAATTCCGCATCGCGCAGCGTGATGCCGGTCGCGCCAGGCGCGATCGGCTCATCGGTCAGCGGCACCAGCTCCGCCACCAGTTCGGTGGGGAAGCCGTCGGCTGCGGGGCGGCCTGCGGTCTGCAGGCCGGCGGCTACGCCAGGACTCGATTCGGGATGCGCCACACCAGAACGGGTTTCCGGTTGCTTGGCTCGGCGTGAACGGCTGGCGGTTCCGGAGGAGACTGTTTTCTGGCGTGGCATGAACCCTCACTGTGGCGGCAAATACCGCATCGGATCGACCGGTTTCCCGTTTCGGCGTACCTCGAAGTGCAGCTTCACGCGATCCGCGTCACTGCTGCCCATCTCGGCAATCTTCTGACCCCTGCGGACCGTCGCCTGTTCAGCCACAAGCACTCTGTCGTTGTGACCGTAGGCAGTAAGATAGGTCTCGTTGTGCTTGATGATGACAAGATTCCCGTAGCCGCGCAAGGGTCCCACGTGAATCACCCGACCATCGTCCGCGGCCAGTACGGCGTCGCCCTTCTGGCCACTGATATCGATACCCTTGTTGCCCTTGTCGTCGAAGCGTCCCAGCAGAGAACCGCGCGCGGGCCACGCAAACTGGATGGTGCCGTTGGCGGCCGGAGCGGAAGCGGAGGCAGCCGGTGCAGCAGGCGGCGTGGCCGTGGGCGGGACAGTGGCGCCCGGCGCCGGGGCGGCCGGCGGCAAGGCGGCCTGATCGAGCGGCTGCGCCTGGATGGCGGCCGGCGCGACCGGCATGGTGGCGACGCCTGTTGCCGGGTTGACCTCGGCCCCGGGCGGCACCACGCGCACGAGCTGGCCGACCTCGATCTGGTTGGCGTTGACGATATTGTTCCAGGCCGCGACATCGCGGTACGACTGGCCGTGCTCCAGTGCGATCCGGTACAGCGTATCGCCGCGCTTGACGCGGTAGAAACCCGGGGGCGCCGGCTCCAGCGGCGCAGCCGTCGCCACGCCCGCGCCGCCAGTGGTACGGTCCACGACCGGCGCCGGCATCGGCGAGGATGCGCAGGCAGCCAGCAGTGCGACCAGCAGGGAAGCGGTGCCGGTCTGTCCGGCACGGACGATGCGTCGATGAATCACGGTGTTGTGCATAGTTGGACTCAGGTGGTGCCCGATTTTAATGGCACAAAGAAAACGGCTTCAAGCGCGGTGCGGTGAAAGCGATGGCGATTCTGCCGCTCGATCAGCAGCAGCTGCTGCGTCACGGTGTGGCCCTGCCCGCCTGGCGCGCCTTGTACGGTCGCCACCGGCGCGATCAGGCGTCCACCGATCTCGAGCTGATCCAGCAGCGCCTGCGGCACTTCCATGCCCGCCGCGGCAAGAATGATCGAAGAGAATGGCGCGGCCTGGGGCAAGCCCAGCATGCCGTCGCCGTAATGCAGCCGCAGGTTCGGCAAGCGCAATGCGCGCAAGTTCGCCTTGGCCTGCTCGTGCAGGGGCCGGATCCGTTCGATGGAGAACACCTCGCGCGCCACCAGGCTCAGCACCGCGGCCTGGTAGCCGCAACCGGTGCCGATCTCCAGCACCCGGTCCAGCGATTCGGTGGCCGCCAATCCATGCCGCAGCAGCTCGATCATCCGCGCCACCACCGATGGCTTGGAGATGGTCTGCTGATGGCCGATGGGCAGGGCCGCGTCTTCATAGGCCTGCGAGGCCAGCCCGGGTTCCAGGAACAGGTGGCGCGGCACCGTGCCGACGGCCTGCAGCACGCGCTCGTCGCGAATGCCGCCGGTGCGCAGCCGCGCCGTCAACGCGGCGCGCGCGCGGTCGGACGCCATGCCGCCACCGCCGACGCTCGCCGCGTTCGCGCGCGCCAGCACCGCGCTGCCCGGCGCGGGCGCGGGGGCGGGAACGGGCGCCGGGCTTGGCGCGGATTGCCGGGCGGCGAGGGAGCCGACCCTGGGCACCGCCGCGGGCGGCCGGGGTGCCGGCTTGCCGTTGGTGGCCGGACCCTGGCCCGCCCGGGACGGCGTGCGTTGATCGGCGACCGCCGGCATGCCGGCGGTTCGCTTGGGAGCCGGCTTGCGCTCGACCACGGAGTCGAGCGGCAACGGGAAGGTCGGACGGCGCGGACGCGAACTCATGACGACGGCTGGCGCTTCGCGACTCGGGTTATTCGAGCCACTGGCGCAGCGAGTCGAGCTGCCCGCGGTGTGTCAGGTCCAGTTGCAGCGGGGTGAGCGACACGAAGCCTGCCGCGGTGGCATGGAAATCGGTGCCTTCGCTGGCATCGAGCGCGCCGCCGGCCTCGCCGATCCAGTAGATGGTGTCGCCACGGGGATTGACTTGCGAGATGACCGGCTGCGACGGATGCCGCTTGCCCAGCCGCGTCGCGCGCAGGCCGCGAATATGTTCGAACGGCAGGTTCGGAATATTGACGTTGAGCAGGAACGGCTCGCGCGGCGGCGAGGCGATGGCGCGCTCGACGATCTCGCGGGCAATCCGGGCCGCCGCATCGAGATGCTCCCAGCCCTTCTCCACCTGCGAAAAGGCGATCGACGGGATCCCCAGCAGATGGCCTTCGATCGCCGCGGCGACGGTGCCGGAGTACAGCACGTCCTCGCCCATGTTCTGGCCCTGGTTGATGCCGGAGACGACCAGGTCCGGCTTCTCGTCCATCAGCCCGGTCAGCGCGATATGCACGCAATCGGTCGGTGTACCGTTGACGAAGCGAAAGCCCTTCTGCACGCCCTCGCGCGCCTCGAACACCGTGAGGGGGCGCTGCAGGGTCAGCGAATTCGACGCGCCACTATGATTCTGCTCGGGCGCGATCACCGTGATACGGCCCAGCGGCGCGAGGGCGGCATGCAGCATGGCAAGGCCCGGCGCCAGGTAACCATCGTCGTTGGCGAGAAGAATGTGCATGGCGGCGATTGTACCCGAGAGAGGCCAGCCGGTTGGCGCGCGGGCCTGCCGTCGATGACGCCAGGGCACTGCGTCAAACGAACTGAACGACCGTTCTTTTCTGCGCTACACTGACCGGGCCGCGACCGGCAGACGCGAAGCCGGATCGCCGCCCTGCGCTGGAGACATCGTCTCGCCCGCATCCCAAAAAGCCAATGCGCGCCACGCGCGCCATGCGAACAACGGAGACAAGATGAAAGCCGTACTGTGCAAAGCCTGGGGCCCGCCCGATTCCCTGTCGATCGAAACCCTGCCCGACCTGGTGCCCGGCGCCGGAGAAGTGGTGATCGACGTCAAGGCCGCGGGCGTCAACTTTCCCGATGTGCTGATCATCCAGAACAAGTACCAGGCCAAGCCGCAGTTGCCGTTTACGCCAGGCTCGGAACTGGCCGGTGTCGTCAACGCGGTGGGCGAAGGCGTGACCCACCTGAAGCCCGGCGACAAAGTCATTGCTTACCTTGGCAACGGCGCGTTCGCCAGCCAGGCGAAGGCGCCGGCATCGGCGGTGGTGCCGATGCCGCCGGGCATCGACTTCGAGACCGCGGCGGCATTCACGCTGACCTATGGCACCTCGCACCATGCCGTGGTCGACCGTGGCGAGCTGAAGGCCGGCGAAACGATGCTGGTGCTCGGCGCGGCGGGCGGTGTCGGACTGGCCGCGATCGAGATCGGCAAGGCGATCGGCGCGCGCGTGATCGCCGCCGCCTCGACCGACGAGAAGCTGCGCGTCTGCCAGCAGCACGGTGCCGATGCGCTGATCAACTACAGCACCGAGGACCTGCGCGAACGGATCAAGCTGCTGACCGACGGCAAGGGACCCGATGTCATCTACGATCCGGTCGGCGGCGTCTATGCGGAACCGGCGTTCCGCTCGATCGGCTGGCGCGGGCGCTATCTGGTGGTGGGCTTTGCCAACGGCGAGATCCCGAAGATGCCGCTGAATCTGGCGCTGCTCAAGGGCGCCTCTCTGGTCGGCGTGTTCTGGGGCGAGTTCGTGCGCCGCGAGCCGCGCTCGAACCAGGCCAATATGGCGCAGATGATGGAATGGATGCGCGAGGGCAAGATCCGCCCGCATATCTCGGGACGCTATCCGCTGGAGCAGGCGCCGCAGGCGCTGAAGGACATGGAGGCACGCAAGGTCACCGGCAAGGTGGTGATCGTGCCGTAAGACTCCCTCTCCCGCTTGCGGGAGAGGGTTGGGGAGAGGGTTGGGGAGAGGGCGTCGTGCGCCGGACCAATGGCGACTGCCTTCTCATGACCACTGCCCTTTGCCCTCTCCCCTGCCTCTCTCCCGCAAGCGGGAGAGAGGAGAAAAACAGCGGCGTAGCGATTCTCCGAATCTATAGCTTTTCCGTCTCCCCGCTCTTCGGCTGCCACTTCATCAGCCTGCGTTCGGCGATTCCGACCATCCAGTCCAGCACCAGCGCGAAGGCCGTCAGCACGACGATCCCCGCGAACACCGTGTTGATGTCGAACGTCCCCTCGGCCTGCAGGATCAGGTAGCCGACCCCGCGCGCCGAGCCGAGATATTCGCCGACCACCGCGCCGACGAAGGCCAGCCCCACCGAGGTATGCAGCGACGAGAAGACCCAGCTGGTGGCGCTGGGCAGGTACACGTGCCGCAGCAGTTGGCGCTGGTTGGCGCCCAGCATGCGCGCGTTGGCGAGCACCACCGGGCTCACTTCCTTGACACCCTGGTAGACGTTGAAGAAGACGATGAAGAACACCAGCGTCACCGCCAGCGCGACCTTGGACCAGATGCCCAGGCCGAACCAGACGGCGAAGATCGGCGCGAGAATCACCCGCGGCATCGAGTTCATCGCCTTGATATAGGGATCGAGCACCGCCGATGCCACCGGGCTGAGCGCCAGCCACAGGCCCACGCCGAGGCCGGCGATGGTGCCGATGCCGAAGGCAAGCACCGTCTCGAGCAGCGTCACGCCCAGATGCAGGTAGATGTCGCGCTCGACGATGAACCAGGTCCAGACGCGCTGCGCCACCAGCCACGGCTCCCCGAAGAAGAAGGCGACCTGTTGCGAGCGCGTGGCCAGGTGCCACGCAGCGAGAATGATGACGAGGACGAGCAGCTGCCAGACGCGCAGCATGCCCCTGGAGTCGGGTCGAAATGCCATGGGAGCGGTAAGTTCTTGTTGGTTGGTGCGGTCAGGCAGGTCAGGCGACCTTGCGCTGCTGCGCATAGCCCTTGAGGACTTCCTCGCGCAGCACGTCCCAGATGGCCGCATGCAGCTCGACGAAGCGCGGGTGATTGCGGATCTCGGCGACATCGCGGGGGCGCGGCAGGTCGATGGCGAACTCGCCGATCGGATGGGTGGCGGGGCCGGCCGACAGCACCACCACCCTGTCGCTCATCGCGATGGCCTCGTCCAGATCGTGGGTGATGAACAGCACCGCCTTGCGCCTGGCCGCCCACAGGTCCAGCACTTCGTTCTCCATCAGCTGGCGAGTCTGCACGTCGAGCGCCGAGAACGGTTCGTCCATGAGGATGATGTCCGGGTCCAGCACCAGCGTCTGCGCCAGCGCGACGCGCTTGCGCATGCCGCCGGACAACTGGTGCGGATAGCGGTCGCCAAAGCCGCCCAGGCCGACGCGGCGCAGCCATTCCTCGCCCTCGGCCTCGGCCTGCGCCCGCGCGACGCCACGGAACTCCAGGCCCGCGATGACGTTGTCCAGCGCGCTTCGCCAGGGCATCAGCGCTTCGCTCTGGAACATGTAGCCGGCACGCGTGTTGATGCCGGTGAGCGGCTCGCCGAAGACCCGGACCTCGCCCGACGAGGGCGCGAGCAGACCGGCGCCGACGTTGAGCAGCGTGGACTTGCCGCATCCGGTAGGACCGACCACCGACACGAACTCGCCGGGCGCGATGGCCAGCGAGACGTCGCGCACGGCCGTATAGCGCTGGGCGCGGTCCTCGCGCGAGATGAAGGTACAGGTGACGTTATCGAGAGAGAGGGCGGGAATGGTCATGCGAAGGGCAAAGGGCGCACCGGTCGGCTAGCGGCAGGGCAGCGCCCCGGCAAGCTGCGCCGGCGGGAGAGATCGGGACGGCGGTCGGACGGTCGCGGCAGCGCGACGCCGGCCCCGAAGGCCGGCACGCACGCCGCCGTGCTTACTTGTACCTGGCGTTGGCCTTCTGCACGAAGGCGTTGGTGTAGGTCGCCTCGAGCTTGATGGTCTTGCCCTTCAGGCCCTCGTCGAACTGCTGCAGCATGTTCAGCGCGGTACGCGGACCGTCGGCGGGCATCATCCCGTCCGGCGAGATGGCCTCGCGCACCTTCTCCCAGGTGGAAAGGTACAGCGCGCGATCGCCCAGCAGGTAGCTCTCCGGCACCGTCTTGACGATATCGGAGGGACCGGCCTTCTGCAGCCACTTCAGTGCGCGCACCATCGCGTTGGTCAGCGCCTGCGTGGTATTGGGGTTCTTCTCGATGAAAGCGGCCGAGGCATAGAGGCAGCCGGACGGCATGTTGCCGCCGAACACGGCCTGGGTGTCCTTCAGCGTGCGGGTATCGGAGACCACGCGCACCTCGTTCTTCTGCGTCAGCATCGACACGACCGGGTCCAGATTGGCCATCGCGTCGATCTGGCCCGAACGCATCGCCGCCACCGCGCCGTTGCTGGCGCCGACCCCGATGAAGGACACGTCCGACGGCTTCAGGCCGGCCTTGGCCAGCACGAAGTTCGCCATCATGTTGGTCGACGAGCCGGGCGCGGTCACGCCGATCTTCTTGCCCTTCAGATCGGCGACCGACTTGAAGTCGGGCATGGTCTTGTTGGAGGTCACCAGCACGATCTGCGGCGCCCTGCCCTGCAGCACGAATTCGCGATACTGCTGGCCCTTGGCCTGCAGGTTGATGGTGTGCTCGTAGGCGCCCGATACCACGTCCGCGCTGCCGCCGACCACCGCCTGCAGCGCCTTGGCGCCGCCGGCGAAGTCGACGATCTCCACGTCGAGGCCTTCGTCCTTGAAATAGCCCAGCCGTTCGGCGATGGTCAGCGGCAGGTAATAGAACAGGTTCTTGCCACCCACCGCGATGGTGACATTCTGCTTCTCCAGCTTGCCCTGCGCATGGGCGAAGCCGCCGAAGGTGAACCAGCCTGCGAGAAACAGGACCAGCGCGATCAGCACCTGTTTCCAGAACGTCTTGTTATACATGGTTGTCTCCTGCCTCGGTGTAGTGCGCCGCCGGCGTGCGCCTGGCGGCTCCCTGCGATGCTAGCCCATCGCCCGGGACGCCCCCATCGGTGTCATCACCTAGGCGGGAGACGTCCCGGCTGCTGGCCAGGTGCAGCGCAAGACGGTCCGGCAGTGGCTACTCCGCCTGGATGTCGGCGGCCTGGATCACCTTGCCCCAGCGCGTCAGTTCGCTGCGCTGATATTGATTCAGTTGCTGCGGATTCATGTACTTCGCTTCCGCGCCCAGCTCTTCGGCCTTCTTGCGGAACGCATCCGTCTTCATGATCTTCTCGATCTCGCCGGTCAGCTTGTCGACCACTGGCCGGGGCGTGCCGGCCGGCGCGTACATCGCGAACCACGACGACACGTCCAGGTCCTTGAAGCCGGCTTCCGGCGCGGCGGGCACGTCCTTCAGCGACGGCAGGCGGTCCTTGCTGGTCACCACCAGCGGGCGCAGCTTGCCGGCCTGGATATGCGGGATCAGCGGCGGCGGCGTGGTGATGGTCAGGTCCACCGAGCCCCCGAGCAGGTCCGTCATCGCCGGACCCGTGCCCTTGTACGGCACGTGGGTGATGCGGATGCCCGCCATCTGGTTGAGCAGCTCCGTCGAGACATGCTGCAGCGAGCCGTTGCCCGACGACGCATAGTTCAGCTTGCCGGGATTGGCCTTGGCATACGCCACCAGCTCCTGCAGCGACTTGACCGGCAGGCTGGGACGCACCACCAGCACCTGCGGCGCCGACAGGATGTTGGCCACCGGCGCGAAGTCCTTGATCGGGTCCCACGACAGGTTCTTCATCAGCAGCGGCGTGATGACGTGAAAGCCCGAATACTGGACCAGCAGCGTGTGCCCATCCGGCTTGGCCCGCGCCACCAGTTGCGCGGCGATGCCGCCGGCGCCGCCGGGGCGGTTCTCGACGACCACCGGCTGCCCCAGCGCCTTTGCCAGCGGCTCGGAGATCATCCGCGCAGCCAGGTCGGTGGTGCCGCCGGGCGCGGCCGACACGATCAGCGTGACGGGGCGGCTCGGATAGGCCTCGTCGGCGACGGCGACGCCTGCCGACGCCGCCAGGCAGGCCAGCGCGCCATGGACGGCGGCGGCGATGGCGCGGCGGCGGCCGCGCTGCACGCGTGTTGGCGAAAGATGGGTGATGTTCGATGACATGCTGTCTCCTCGTACTCGGTTGGTTTATTGGCTCGGAATTGTTGTTCTCGGGTTGTTCCCGGGTTCTTCTCAGCCGCCCGTAGCCGCGGCGAAATGCTCGGCCATCCACGCGGGCGGCCGATGCGTGGCGAGACGCGGTCCCGCCCGCAGCAGCTGGCTGCAGACGTCCCGGCCCACCACCTCGCCGAGTCCGCCCACGACCTGCAGCAGGCGCGGCAGATCGACGCCGGTGTCCACGTCCATCGATGCGAACATGTGGACCAGCTCTTCGGTCGCGACATTGCCGCTCGCGCCGGGCGCATACGGACAGCCGCCCAGGCCGCCGGCAGCGGCATCGAAGCGGGTCACGCCCGCCTGCCAGGCGGCCAGCGCGTTGGCCAGTCCCATGCCGCGGGTGTTGTGCAGATGGATGGTCAGGTCGACGCCGGGCAGCAGCGACTGGAAGCGCTCGCACATCTGGGCCACCTGCGTCGGGAACGCCATGCCCGTGGTGTCGCACAGCGTGACACCCTGCGCCCCGGCGGCGGCGAATTCGCCCGCCAGCGCGAAGACGCTGTCGGGATCGACGTCGCCCTCGAAGGGACAGCCGAACACGGTGGACAGCGACACGTTGACGGCCACGCCGGCAGTGCGCGCCGCGTCGATCATCGACAGCAGCTGGGCGCGCGACTGCTCGCGCGTCATGCGCAGGTTGGCGCGGTTATGCGTCTCGCTGGCCGACATCACCAGGTTGACTTCATCGGGCGCGCAGGACAGCGCGCGTTCCAGCCCGCGCAGGTTCGGCACCAGCACCGTGTAGCGCACGCCGTTGGCGCGGGCAATCCGGTGCATCACCGCTTCGGCATCGGCCAGCGCGGGGATCGCCCGCGCGGAGGTAAAGGAGGTGGCCTCGATGCGCGCGAAGCCGCAGGCGGACAGCGCGTCCAGCAGCGCGACCTTGGCGTCGGTGGGCACCACGACCGGCTCGATCTGCAGGCCATCGCGCGGGGCGACTTCATTGATCTCGATACGGGCCGGACCGTGCAGCGCGGCGGCATTGCCATTCGTCTTCATGCAATCACTCCCCTTGCGCGCAGATCGGCGATGGCGGCCTCGTCGAAGCCCGCCTCGCGCAATACCGCATCGGTATGTTCGCCGAGCACCGGCGCGCGCTCGCGGATGCTGCCGGGACTGTCGGACAGGATCGGCACCACGCCGGGCACCTCGACCGCCAGGCCTCTGGCGGAGGTGACCCGCTCGATCACGCCGCGGGCGCGGTAGTGCGGGTCCTGCGCAATGTCCTTGACGGTGTAGATGCGTCCCGACGGTACCTGGGCCTCGCGCAGCACGGCCAGCGCGTCGTCGACTTCCTGGGTGCGGGTCCACGCCGAGATGGCGTCGTCCAGCTCATGCACTCGCCGCACGCGACCGTCGTTGCGCGCGAGCGTTTCGTCGTTGGCCAGATCGTCGCGCCCGATCGCCTGCATCAGGCGGCGGAAGATGCCATCGCCATTCGCGGCCACCAGCACATACTCGCCGCTGCGGCAGGGATAGGCATTCGAGGGCGCGATGCCGGGCAGCGCGCCGCCGGCGGGCTGGCGCACCGCGCCGAACGCCGAGTACTCGGGCAGCAGGCTCTCGGTCAGATTGAACAGCGCCTCGTACAGCGCCACGTCGATCACCTGGCCGGTACCGCCGCGTGCGTCTCGTTCGTACAGCGCGAGCAGCACGCCCAGCGCGCCGTGCAGCCCGGCAATGGTGTCGCCCAGCGACAGGCCGGCGCGCACCGGAGGGCGCCCCGGTTCGCCGGTCAGATGCCGCAGCCCGCTCATCGCTTCCGCGACGGCGGCAAACCCCGGCTCGTCCTTCTTCGGACCGGTCTGTCCATACCCCGATACGCGCAGCATGATCAGCCGCGGGTTGTCGGCGTGCAGCACATCCCAGCCCAGGCCCCACTTCTCCATCGTGCCGGGGCGGAAATTCTCGATCAGCACATCGGCCTGCGCGGCCAGCTTGCGCACCATCGCCTGTCCTTCCGGATTGCGCAGGTCGATGCAGACCGACTCCTTGTTGCGCGATTGCGCTTCCCACCAGACGGACGTGTCTTCATGGAGCATGCGCCATTTGCGCAGCGGATCGCCCTGCCCTGGCGGTTCCACCTTGATGATGCGGGCGCCGAAGTCGGCAAGGGTCTTGGCCGCGAACGGCCCGGCGATCAGCTGCCCGAGTTCGAGCACGCGGATGCCTTCGAGTATCTGTCGCCGCATGCGGCTGGCCTCCGGTTCGTTGGAATCGGGCCTCAGTCGAGGCACCGATCGAGTTCCGGCGAGTGTGCCGCAGCGACAAGAGAAGGAGGAAGCGCCATTCGGTGAAGCGGGCTTTCACCGTTTGCGAAATGGCGGGTTTCCCCTAATGGGTTGCAGCGGGGGAATCAGAACGGCGCGCGGTCGCCGCACAGATGGGTAATCAGCAGGCGCGCCGACACCGTCAGCGCGGCGGGATCGCGCATGCCGATCAGCAGCGAGCGCTGCGCCCAGGCGTCCTGCAGCGAGACCAGCGACAGGCCCATCGACTTGACGTGCGGCTCGGCGGCGATGCGCGGCAGCACGCCCACGCCAAGGCCGGCCATCACCATCCGGCACATCGCATCGAAGCTGCGCACCTGGATGCGCAGGCGGAAGGGCCGGTCCAGCCGGCTGCTCTCTTCCAGCAGCCGCGCCGCCAGCGAGGTCACCTGCGGCAGACTGACGAAGTCGTATTCGAGGGTATCGGCGTAGCGCACCGGCCCGCGCTCGGACAGCGGATGCCCTGGTGGGGTCACCAGCACCAGTTCATCCTGGCGGTACTCGACGGTCATCAGGCCGGCGCAAGGCGTGCGGTCGGCAAAGATGCCAACATCGGCGCGATTCTCGACCAAGGCGGCGACGATATCGCTGCTGTTCTGCTCCTCCAGCTCGATGCGGATGGTCGGATGCAGCCGCATGAAAACCGCGAGGTCGTCGGGCAGGAACTGGGTGATCGCCGAAGTGTTGGCGCAGACCCGCACCTGGCCGCGCACGCCGGAGGCATAGTCGGACATCACGCCCGCCATGCGCTCGACGTCCTGCAGGATCGTCAGCGCATGGTGAAAGCACGCCTGCCCGGCCTCGGTCAGTTGCACGCCGGCGGCGTGGCGATAGAAGAGCGGCGCGCCGACCGCCGCTTCCAGATCGGAAATGCGCTTGCTGGCGGCCGCGACCGCCAGATGCGATTGGCGTGCGCCCGCGGAGATGCTGCCATGGCGGGCGACCGCCACGAACAGGCCGAGCGTGACCAGATCGAAACGGGCGAGGTTCATCGCCGGCCCGCCCGCCGGTGCCCGGCAGCCGCATCCCCGGCTGCCGCCGTCATTTTCGCGCCGGCCACGGCCACGCCTACACCGAGCGGCGGTCCATCACCGCCCGTGCGATGGTGCCCGCATCGACGTATTCCAGCTCGCCGCCGACCGGCACCCCGCGCGCAAGGCGCGACACCTTCAGGCCGCGCGCCTTCAGCATCTCGCCGATGTAGTGCGCGGTGGCCTCGCCTTCGCTGGTGAAGTTGGTGGCGACGATGACTTCCTGCACCGGGCCGCCCATTTCCGGATCGGTGGCGCGCGCCAGCAGCCGGTCCAGATGGATTTCGCGCGGACCGACGCCGTCCAGCGGCGAGAGCCGGCCCATCAGCACGAAGTACTGGCCGCGGTAGGCCATCGTTTGCTCGATCATGACCTGGTCGGCCGGCGTTTCCACCACGCACAGCAGCGACGCATCGCGCCGCTCGTCGCGGCACAGCTCGCAGAGCTCCGACTCGGTAAAGGTATTGCAGCGGGCGCAGTGGCGCACGCCATCGGCGGCGCCGCGCAGCGCATCGCCGAGCCGGCGCGCGCCCTCGCGGTCGTGCTGCAGCAGGTGGTAGGCCATCCGCTGCGCCGATTTCGGCCCGACGCCGGGCAGCACGCGCAGCGCCTCGACCAGCGCCTGCAGCGAGTTGGGAGCGGGACCCTTCATCGGCGCCCTTCGAGCATGGTCATGCCGGCCGCGTTGTCGATCAGAACGGCAGCTTGAAGCCCGGCGGCAGCGGCAGGCCGGACGTCATCGAGCCCATCTTTTCCTGGGTGGTGGCCTCGGCCTTGCGCACCGCGTCGTTGAACGCGGCGGCAACCAGGTCCTCCAGCAGGTCCTTCTCTTCGCTGTCCGCGAGCAGGCTCGGATCGATGGTCACGCGCTTCACGTCGTTCTTGCAGGTCATCACCACCTTGACGAGGCCGGCGCCGGACTGGCCCTCGACCTCGATCTGGGCAAGCTGCTCCTGCATCTTCTTCATGTTTTCCTGCATCTGCTGGGCTTGCTTCATCAGCCCGGCGAGTTGGCCCTTCATCATGGTGCTTCTCCTGTATTGTCGAATTCCGGTGGTGGGTGAGACGTGCGGACCCGGTCCGCACGATTCATAGGGCGCGCGGCTGGATCGAGCCTGGCAGGATCTGGCCGCCGAATTCGCGCAGCAGGCCCTGCACGAACGGGTCGTTCTCGATGACTTCCTCGGCGGCGCGCTGCCGCTCGGCGCGTGCCTGGGCATCGGCCGCCGCCGCGGTCTCGCTGACGGCGCCGATCTCGCATTGCACGCGCACCGGCTTGCCGAAGTGCTCGCTCAAGGCCTGCGCCAGCCGCTCCACCGCACCGCCCTCGGCGATTGCTGCAACCGGCGCGCGCAGCACGAAGGTCGCGCCCTCGACACGGGCCAGTTCGGTCTGGTGCGCAAGCTGTCCAGCCAGGCCCTTCAGCGGCAGCGACGCGGCCAGCGCGGGCCAGTCGCCGGTGAACACCGGTGCGCCGGTGCTCGTCGCCGTGCTGGCCGGACCGGAGGACACCACCTGCATGACAGGCGCCGCGCTGGCAGCCGCGCGCTCGCCTTGCTCGGCGGCGGCGGCCTGTGCGGCCGGTGGGGCCGCCGCATCGCGCGGCGCGGGGCGCGGCCTTGCATGGGGCGAGGATGCCGCCGGCCTGACCGGCTCGTTGTCGAAATCCCCGTCGTAGGGGCCGAACACCGGCAAGTCCGGAGGCAGCGATTCCCACGGCGGCACGTCGCTGCCGCCCGCGGCTTCCCAGGGCGGCGGTTCATCGTTGGCCGGTGCGGCGCCCTTGCGGGCCACCGGAGCCGGCGCAGCGGGTTCGGCGGGTGCCGCGGCCGGCGGCGCGGACTTCGGACCGGCCGCCGGGGCAGCGGGTCTGGCAGCGGGTCTGGCAGCGGGCACGGGGCGCTGCGCAGGCGCGGCAGGGGCCGGTGCGGAAGCAGCCGAGGCAGCCGCTGGCGCTGCCGCGCGACCGCTGCGAGCAGCCGATGCCTGCCGTGCCGCGGCCAATGCGGCGCGGGCCGGCGATAGCGGACGCTCGGCGGCGGCCGGGGCTGGGGCGGCCGGGGCTGCAGCGGGAGCGGGCGCAGCGGCAGCGGGCGCGGCGGCAGGCGTAGCAACGGCAGGGACAGCGGTGGCGGGCGCGGCGGCAGCGACGGGTCGCACCGTGCTGGCGACCGGCGCGGTGGCGGTGGTCGATGGGGCGGTGATCGATGGGGCGGCGGTCGATGGCGCGGCTGCCGCAGCGGGCTGCGGATCGGATGCCCGCGCCGACTGCGCGCCGGCGACCATGGCAGGCCGCGTGCCCGGACGGGCGGCACCGGCGGCCGGCGCCGTCGAAGTCCTGGCCGGGCCAGGAGGCGCCCCCTCCGTCGGCAGGTTGGCCGGGCGGAACGCCAGCATGCGCAGCAGCGTCATCGTAAAGCCGGCGTACTCGTCTGGCGCCAGCGCGAGCTCGCTGCGGCCCAGGTTTGCCATCTGGTAGAACAGCTGCACTTCCTGCGCATCGAAGACGTCGGCCAGGCGCCGGATATCGGCGGCCTCCGGCCATTCTTCCTGCACCGAGGCCGGCACGGCCTGCGCCAGCGCGATCTTGTGCAACAGCGAGCCCAGGTCCTGCAATGCCCCGGCGAACGACAGGCTGCGGTCGGCCATGCTGTCGGCTACCGCCAGCATGCCGGGACCGTCTTCGGCCGCCAGCGCATCGAGCAGCTGGACCAGGTAACGCTGGTCGATCGCGCCGAGCATGCCTCGCACGGCGGCCTCGGACACTTCCCCGGCGCTATAGGCGATCGCCTGGTCGGTCAGCGACAGTGCATCGCGCATCGAGCCGCTCGCCGCCTGGGCCAGCAGGCGCAGCGCGTTGCCCTCGAAGGCGATGCCCTCGGCGGCAAGAATCCCTTCCAGATGCCCGACGATATGGCCGGGCGGCATCTGCTTCAGATTGAACTGCAGGCAGCGCGACAGCACCGTGACCGGAATCTTCTGCGGGTCGGTGGTGGCGAGGATGAACTTGACGTGCGCGGGCGGCTCTTCCAGCGTCTTCAGCATGGCGTTGAAGGCGTGGTTGGTCAGCATGTGCACTTCGTCGATCATATAGACCTTGAAGCGCCCGACCGTCGGCGCGTACACCGCCTTGTCCAGCAGTTGCGCCATCTCGTCGACACCGCGGTTGGATGCCGCGTCCATCTCGATATAGTCGACGAAGCGTCCCGCATCGATTTCGGTGCAGGCCTTGCAGACCCCGCAGGGCTGCGCGGTGATGCCGCCGTTGCCGTCCTCGCCGGTGCAATTGAGCGCCTTGGCCAGGATGCGCGACAGCGTCGTCTTGCCGACCCCGCGCGTGCCGGTGAACAGATAGGCGTGGTGAAGACGTTGCTGTTCCAGCGCGTGCGTGAGCGCGCGAACCACGTGCTCCTGGCCGACCAGCGTGGTGAAATCCCTGGGGCGCCATTTGCGCGCTAGAACTTGATAACTCATGGCGGCGATTGTAGCAAAAGGCCGCCGTCCGGCCCCGCTCGGACTCGGGTCGGGCTCGGGTCGGCAGCCTAGCCGCACTCCCCCACATAGCCGCAGTTGGCGCACTTGGCGCAGCCGTCGACCCGGTGCAGCGCATGGGCGCCGCATTCGGGGCAGGTCTTGCCGGCGTGCAACGGCATGGCCGGCGATGCGCCCGGGGCCGCCGCAGGGGCGCCGCCGCCTTGCCCGGCTCGCTGCGGCGAGGTGGCGAGGGGCGATCCATCGCGCGCCGCCAGGCGAGCGGCAAGAGCACTGACCGGCACTTGATTGCCGTCGCCGTCCAGGAACCCGCGCTTGATCAGGATCTGCTGCAGCGCATAGCCGATCGCCGCCACCTCGGAATCGTGGAAGCGCGGCGCCTCGCTGCCATCCTGGCGTCGCAGCGTGCCATGGCGCACGGTACCCTTGTCCCACACCACATTGCGCATGTCGGCAAGCGCCTTGGCGATCGAGCCGCCAGAGCGGGCCACCATCGACAGCAGGCGCATGGTGGAGGTGATCCACTGCTGCCCCTCGCTGCGCTGGCCGGCCGGCATGAAGAACTCGACCGGGCGCTCGATGGTGACGGGCTCGCCGTCGATCGTGCCCGACACGCGCATGAAGTTGACCGTCAGGTAGACCGTCCGGTGGCCCTCGTAGGTCAGGTACTCGACCTTGGACGTGACGCCCTCCAGGTCGCCCAGCGGACGGCTTTCGAAGGGCCGCCGCAGCGGGTCGTCCTGCGGCATCGGGGGGACCCCGCCCGCGGGCGCAGGGGCCGCCGCGCTGCCGGCTGGCGTCACCGACAGCACCGCGCCCAGCACGCTGTTGGGCCGGTAGGTAGCCAGCCCCTTCAGTCCCGCCCGCCACGCTTCCAGATACAGGTCGCGGAAGGCCTCGTACGGGTAGTCCTCGGGCACGTTGACCGTCTTGCTGATGCTGGTGTCGATATAGGGCTGCACCGCCTCCAGCATCAGCATATGGTCGCGTGCGGACATCTGCAGCGCGGTGACGAAGCTGTCGGGCAGCCGCTCGACATCGCCGCCCAGATGCCGGTACAGCCGCCACGCATGGTCGGCCACCTCGTAGACCTGGAAGCGGTCGCCGGCCATCCGCTTGCGGCGCTGGTAGGTCCACGAGAACGCCGGCTCGATGCCGTTGGAGGCGTTGTCGGCAAAGGCCAGCGTGATGGTGCCGGTCGGCGCGATCGACAGCAGGTGGGAGTTGCGGATGCCGTGCCGGCGCACCGCCTCCCGAATCGGCTCCGGCAGGCGCCGCGCGAATCCGCTCGCCAGCCACGCGTCGGCATCGAACAGCGGGAAGGCGCCCTTCTCGCGCGCCAGTTCCACCGAGGCCAGGTAGGCGGCATCGCGCAGGGTGCGGGCGATGCACGCGGCGAGGTCGCGCCCCGCGTCGCTGTCGTAGCGAATGCCGAGCATCACCAGCGCGCTGCCCAGTCCCAGGAACCCCAGCCCGATGCGCCGTTTGGCCACCGCTTCCGCGCGCTGTTCTGGCAAGGGCCACCAGGTAACGTCGAGCACGTTGTCCAGCATCCGCACGGCGGTGGCGGCCAGCGCCGTGAAGCCGTCGAAGTCGAAGGCGGCGCCCTCGGTGAAAGGCGCGCGCACGAACCGGGTCAGGTCGATCGAGCCCAGATCGCAGCAGCCATAGGCGGGCAAGGGCTGCTCGGCGCAGGGATTGGTCGCCTCGATCCGCTCGCAGTAGTAGAGGTTGTTATCGTCGTTGATGTGCGACAGGAACAGGATGCCCGGCTCGGCGTGATCGTAGGTCGCGTGCATGACCTGATCCCACAGGTCGCGCGCGCGCACGCGCCGGTAGACCCATTGGCCGTCTTCGCGCCGATGCGCGCCTGCCTCGATCAGCTCCGGTCCCGGCTCCGCGGCATGCACCAGCTCGATGTCACCGTCGTCCTCGACCGCCTGCATGAAGGCATCGTCCACGCCGATCGACAGGTTGAAGTTGGTCAGCTCGCCCTGGTCCTTGGCATGGATGAAGGCCTCGATATCGGGATGGTCGGCGCGCAGCACGCCCATCTGCGCGCCGCGCCGCGCGCCCGCGGATTCCACCGTGGCACAGGAGGCATCGAACACCTTCATGAACGAGACCGGGCCGGACGCCCGCGAATGGGTGGCACGCACCAGCGCTCCGGCCGGCCGTATCGCCGAGAAGTCATAGCCGACTCCGCCGCCGCGGCGCATGGTCTCCGCGGCCTGCGCCACGGCGGTGTAGATGGCCGGCTTGCCATCGACGCTCTCGGACACCGAGTCCCCGACCGGCTGCACGAAGCAGTTGATCAGCGTGGCCTCGATCGGCGTGCCGGCGGCGGAATGGATGCGGCCGGCGGGAACGAAGCCGCCCTGCAGTGCATCGAGGAAGGCCGCCGTCCACCGTTCGCGCTGCGCCGGCGGTTCTGCCTGCGCAAGGGCGCGCGCGACGCGCGCACGGACCTCGCCAATGGTCCGCTCCTCCCCCTTCGCATACTTCTCGAGCAGGACTTCCAGCGAGATCTGCTGCGGCGGCAGGTTGCCCAGCATCTGTTCGTTCGCGTTCATCGTCGGCCCTCCGATCCGCGTCCGGGAGCCGGCGTCGGCCCCTTCCCTTCCAGTTTGGCGCCTGCGCCGGCAGTCGGTTCCCCGCACTCATTCCCCGCACTCATTCCCCGCACTCAAAGGGCGGGTACGGGGAGGGTACGCCGAATTGGGTTACAATGCCGGTCGGACGGGCCTCCTCGCATGGTGGCGCGGTCAACCTGGTCAGGTCGGGAACGAAGCAGCCACAGCCGTTTTCCATCAGTGCCGAGGGTCAGGCTCGTCCCCCTTCTTCCGCAGCAGCATGCCGCTGCTGCCTCCCGTCTTACCCCTCCCCCGTTTTTTCCCTTGCGTCAGAACAGCACGCCCTGCTCCGGCATGGTCCTGGCTTCGAGCTGCGCAAGCGCGATCCATTCGCCGTCCGCGGTGGCAATCCCGGCGTCCACCGCGCGCCCCGGGAACAGCGGCCGCAGCGCGGCCACATAGCGGCGCAGCTGCCCCGCGTAGGCCGTGCGCTCCTGCGGCAGCAGGCGCAGCTTGTAGTCGATCACCACCACCCGGTCCTCGAACTCCACCAGCCGGTCGATCCGCAGCAGCCGTCCGCGCGCATCGTAGAGCTCGACTTCGTTGCGAGCCTGCCGCGCCCCGCTCGGGAACAACAGCGGCCGCAGCGCCGGCGCTGCCAGCATGCGGCGAACGATATCGAGCGCCTGCCCGACCTGTTCGCGCCACGCGCCGCGCGCCGCGGCATCGCCGGCCAGCGGGAACCAGCGCATTGCCGTGTCGATGTCCGGCACACCCTCGAAGGCCTCCGGATAGCGCGTCAATCGTTCGATCAGCGCGTGCACCAGTTCGCCATGCCGCGCCGCGGCCGCGTCGAACAGCACGCCGCCATGCGCGTCTTCGGCAGCGGGCGGCAGCACCATCTCGTCATCCGGGTCGAAGCTCGCGGCCGTCCCCATGGCGTCGGCGTCCGGCCCCGCTTCCTGCGCATCCAGCCAGCGCAGCCTGAAGTCGCTGAAGCGCACCGCGGCCGGCGCCTCGCCGTCCTGCCCGGCCACGGCACTGCCCGCATCCTCGGAATAGGCACCGATCGCCTCGCCGATGCCCGCGGCGGCCAGCCGCACATACCAGCTCCCGGCGATCTCGCTGTCCTCCCCCTCGGCGTCGGCCTTGCCGCGCTCGCGCAGCACGCCGCTGACCAGCAGGCCCTGCTGGGCCCGCGTCATGGCCACGTACAGCAGGTTCCAGTTCTCCCGCTCGGCCAGCGCGGCCTCCGCTTCGAAGCGAGGCGCCCGTGCCAGCCCACGCTCGCTGCGCTTGCCATAGGCGGAAAAATGCACTGGCGCTTCGGCCGAGGGCGGCCAGTCGATCAGGATGCCGGCGTTGTCCGGGGGCGGCCCGCTATGGTTGGCATCCATCAGCACCACGAACGGCGCCTCCAGGCCCTTGGCCGCGTGCACGGTCAGGATGCGCACCGCGTCGATGGCACCGGCGGCGTCCGGCAGCGCATCGCTCTCTTCCGCGCTGTCGCCCAGCCCGCCTTCGTCCGGGCTCTCGTCCTCGTCACCGCGCCGGATCGCCTTCAGCTCGTCGATGAACTTCGGCAGGCTGGGATAGCGCCCGCCGTCCAGATCCAGCGACAGCTTCAGGAAGGCATCGAGGTTGGCCAGCACCTGCTCGCGGATTTCGACGGGCGCCGCTTCCGCGTAGCGCCGCCGTAGCTCGCCCGAGTGGTAGATATGGTCGATCAGATCGTGCACGGCACGGTGCGGCGCGATATGCAGCCACTCGCGCAGCCGTGGCACGGCGTCCCGCAATGCCGCCGACGCGGACTCGGGCAATGCGCCGCTCTCCAGCACCGACCACCAGCGGCGCTCGCCCGCCAGCCGGGCAATGCCAGCGAGATCGCCATCGCTGGCGCCGCCGATCGGACTCTTGAGCACGTGGGCCAGGTCCAGATCGCTGTCGGGCGTCATCAGGAAGGCCAGCAAGGCGGACAGGTCCAGCGCCTCGAGCGTGGCCAGCAGACCCCCGCGCCGCGGACTCAGGCACGGGATGCCGGCCTGGCGGAAGGCGCGCTCGTAGTCGGCCAGGTACGTCTTGCGCTTGACCAGCAGCATCATGTCGCGCCAGCACGCGGGTCGCTGCCCCTGCGGTGCGCCGGCGTCGAGCACCGGTACGCTGGCGCGCAGCCGCCGCAGCCACGCGGCAACGCGACGGCCCTCTTCGAAGCGTGGCGAATCGACCGTGGACGCGCGCGGCTGGGTCAGCGTATCGCGTCCCTCCACCGCAGGGTTCGCCGCGGTGCCGTCGCCCTCGCCATCGGCGTTGTCCTGCTCGGGCTCGCCGCTCGCCGCGCTGGCCTCCACCAGCGGCAGCAACCACACCGGTCCACCCTGCTGGTCCAGCGCGGTGGTTTGCGTGTCGTAGATCGGATAGCGCCCTTCGTCGCGGGCGGTATCGAACACCGCATTGACCCAGCGCAGCACCGCGCCGCCGTTGCGGCGGGTGCGGTTGGTGCGCAGCACGGTGGCGCCGAACTCTTCGCGCAACAGGTCGCGGGCAACGTCGAACAGGCGCGCATCGGCGCGGCGGAAGCGATAGATCGACTGCTTGGGATCGCCGACCAGAAACACCGTGGGCCGCTCGGACTGGTCCGCATAGCCGGCGAACCAGCCGCGCAGGATCCGCCACTGCAGCGGGTTGGTGTCCTGGAACTCGTCCAGCAGCAGATGCCGGTAGCGCGCGTCCAGCCGCACCTGCAGATAGGTCGCGGTTTCCTCGTCGGCCATCAGCCGCGCCGCCAGCCACTCGAGGTCACCGAAGTCCATCGCGCGCTGCTCGCCCTTGTACTGCTGATAGCGCTGCAGCAGCGCGTCGCCAAGCAGATAGAGGTCCCGATTGACCGCCAGCACCGCCGCTTCGCAACGCCGCGCCGCGATGGTGCGCAGCGCGTCGCACAGATCGGCATGGCGACCCAGCAGGGCGTCGACCATTCCGTCGCCGCCCGCGGCCTTGACCAGCGCCGCGGTGCGGCGCAGCGAGCGCGGCTTGCCATTGCCGGTAAAGAAGGCGCTCCACAGCAGCGCGAAGACCCGCTCGGCCTCCTCGCCGCAACGGCTTCCCTGCTGCGTCCATTGATCGATCGCATCCAGTGCCGCGCCAATCCGCTCGGCATGGGCCTGCTCGGTCTTGCCGCCCTGTCCCAGCGATTGCGCGAGGTCGCGGCATTGCGTCAGGTGCACGGCGTCGGCCAATGCCTGCGCCAGCACATCGACCCGCGCGTCGTCGCCCAGCTCCTCGGCCAGCGCCCGCTCTGGCGCGTCGGCGGCGCCGGCGTGCTCGCACATCGCCCAGTATTCGCTGCGCGCGTGGAACATCGCGTCCAGCAGCGCGCGCGTGGAGAACTCGCCAATGGCGTCGACCAGCCGCTCATAGGCTGCGCGGTACGGCGCGGCCTCGGCCGCCGACAGGCCGCGCCAGAACGGCGCCCACGCCTCGCGCTTCATCCGCAGCGCGTCCTCGCGCAGGCTCGCACCCGGCACGATGCCGGAGGCGAGTGGCGCCCCGCGCAACAGCGTGCCGAACCAGCCGTGGAAGGTGTCGATGGCGATGCGCGACGGGCTCGCCAGCACGCGCGCATGCAACCGGCGCGCGCGTGGCAACGCGTCCAGCGCGGCTTGCCGGGGCAGACCGCGCTGCACCAGCGCGCCAATGACCTCGTCGTCGGGATCGGATGCCAGTTGCGCCAGCACGTCCATCAAGCGCTCGCGCATTTCCTCGGCGGCCTTGCGGGTAAAGGTAATGGCAAGGATCTGGCTCGGCTCGGCGCCGGCCAGCAGCAGCCGCACCAGCCGCGCGACCAGCAGCCAGGTCTTGCCGCTGCCGGCGCACGCTTCGACCACCACCGAGCGCCCCGGGTCGCAGGCGGCCCGGGTGAAGTCGGCTTCCGCCACCGGCTCGCCATCGCGCAGATACGGTTGCACCGTCATGCCGCGCCTCCCGGCTCGCCCAGCCCGGCGGGCAGCGCCGTCGATTCCCAGTAGCCCTTGCGGCAAAGCCCGCGCGCCTCGCAATAGGTGCACGCCGCGGCGTCGCCGAAGGCGGGTAGCGGCACGCCGTCGCGCAGGCGCCGCACGTCCTTGCGCAACTGGTCGCGCAGCCACGCCACCTCGTCCGCAAAACCGTCCAGCGGCACCTCACGGCGACGGTCCGAGCGGCCGTCTTCGAGCGCCACCCAACTGCCCTCGTGGGCGTCCTCGCGCAACAGGCCATAAAACGGCAACTGGCAATCCTCCCTCGCCTCGCGCGCCTTCAGGCGAAGCCGCGTGGCGGTCTGTGTCTTGTAGTCGAGCACGGCATGGCGGCCGTCCTCATGGCGGTCGAGCCGGTCGATACGGCCATGCAGCCGTACCGGCGCCTGCCCCTCGATCTCCAGCTCGACCACCACGTCGAGTTCTCCGGTGCGCCAGCGCCACCCCTGGCGCTCGCGCTCACCCTGCCACGCCACGTAGCCCGGCAGCACCGCCAGCCAGCGCCGGTAGTAGCCGATCGCATTGCCGTCCTCGGCCATCAGCGGACCGAAGACGTCGTCGGTGACCGCGCGCAGATGCGCCGTGCGGGCGGCGTCGCCGTGGATCTCGCGCTGCGCGACCTCGCGGTGATAGCGCACCAGCACCTCGTGCAGGCGCTCGCCGATATCGCGCTTCTCCAGCTCGCCGCTGACCTCGTCCAGTCCCGCCAAGCGCAGCATGCGGCCGGCGAAGAACTGATACGGGCAGCGCCGCAGCATGTTGTACGCCTGTGCGCTCCAGCGCTGCGGCACCAGCTCGGCGTCGGCCGGCGGAGCCGGCATCGCGCCGGGGCGTGCCTGCGTCTCGTGCAGTTGCACGGTGGCGTTGCCTTCGATTCGCTCGCCGGCGCGCGCGCAATGCGCGGACAGCCGCTCCAGCCAGCCCGACACATGGCGCGGCTCGCCGCGGTCGCCGAAGCGCTGCCATGTCATCACGACCTCGTCGTTGTTCAGCAGCACCTCGGCCAGGTCGCGCGCCTGCTGGGCGAAGCGTGCTTCGCGATCCTCCAGATCGAGCTCGCGCCGCATCTGGTTGGAGAAGAACATCAGTTCCGCGGCGGTGGAAGGCAGCTGCGCGTCATCGCAGCCGACGATCACTACCCCGTCGAAGCGGCGCATGCGCGCCCCGTTCAGCGGCAGGATGGTGATGCGTGCCAAGGCGGGCTCGACCGGCTCCTTGTAGGCGACCGATTCCAGCAATGCCGCCAGCATCGCGCGGAACTCGGGCAGCGTCAGCGTCGCGGCTTGCCCCGCCTCGTCCTCGGGCAGTTCGTCCAGGCGCGCAAGCGCCTCGAGCAGCTGCCGGCCCGCCTCGTCGCCGGCCAGCGCGGGCCCCATGCGCAGCGCGTCCAGGGTCTGCGCCAGCCGCTGCAGCCAGAACGCGACCGGCCACGCCTTGCCGTGGCGCGGCCAGGATTCGGCCTGCGAGGCCAACTGCTCGACCAGCATCGCCGCGGCGCGTCGGGCCTGCTGCTGTTCGGCACGGGCGGCGTCGTCGTCCGCGGCGATGTCGTCAGCGGCATCGCCCGGATTCTGCGTCGCCGGCGCCTGGAAGCGCTGGCGCAGCCGCTGCCAGCCACCGGTAATCCGGTCGCGGCGCACCGCCTGTTCGATGGCGGCGAGCGCCGCGCCGCGCGACGGCAGATCGGGCAGGCAAAACGGGCTCTTGACCAGATCGAGCAGGGCCGCGCTGTCGCCATCGCCCATCACCAGGTCGAACCAGCGCATCAGCGCGGCGGCCGCGCGCGTGGTGGACAGCTTCCAGCCGGTTTCGTCGCGCACGGGGGCCCCGGCGCGCGCCAGCAACGCGCGGGTGCGGCGTGCCACCACCCGGTCGTGGGCAATCAGCGCCAGATCGCGGCGGCCCTCATTGAGCCATTGCACCAGCTGCGTGGCGGCGGCCACCGCCTCGTCCTCGAAGCGGGCACTGCCGACGATGCGAAGACGGGGGCGGTCCGCCGGCAGCGGGCCGGGCGCGTGTGCCAGGCCACCGCCTGCGCGCGCGCCCTCGCCCAGCCGGTCGCGGCGGCATTCCGGCCACAGCGCCAGCAGCGTGTCGTACCAATCCGGCTGCCCGCTGCCATTGCCCTCCCTGCCCTCCATGCGCTCGGGCGCGCCATTCCAGTCGTAGCCGATCTGCAGCACCGGCACCATCTCGCCCGCCGCTCGCAGGAACGCCGCTTCGACCGGTTGGGGCGGCGTCGGGCCGAGCCAGACCAGTGGACCGCGCAGATGCCGGGCCAGCGTGGCCAGCGCACGCTGGCGCGCCGGCAGCGGATCGCCCGGACCGGACAGCGCTTGCCAGAACGCCAGCACGATGCGCGCTTCCTCGCCGAGAAAGCGTGTCGACAGGTGCGCATAAGTGCGTTCCAGCGCGCCCTGCAGCAAGGCGGCACGGTCGTGCGCATCGACCGCGTCGTCATCGCGGATCGCCTTGTCCTCGAGCCAGCGCGCGGACAGCTCGTCGCACACGGCAAGCAAGGTTTGCGACAGCCCCCAGGCCGCGGGCTCGGTCTGCGCGCCGAACGCGCGGCGCAGCCAGTCCTGGCCGCGCACCGCCTGCTGCACCGCGAGCAGCCGGGCCGCATGGCTGCGCAGCGGCGTTGCGCCATGCAGCAGGTCGGGCGGCAGGTCGAGCAGCCAGTGGCCAAGCGTCAGCACGCGAGGCAACAGGCGCGGCCCGCCGGCCTCGCGCGCGGCCCGGTCCAGCGCCAGCCGTACGCCCGGGATCTGCGCGGCGGTCGGCACCACGACATGGGCGTCAGCCACCATCTCGCCGTGGCTGTCGCACTGGTCGAGAAAGTGCCACGCGGCCCGTGCCGCCATGGAAAGGAAGTCCCGGCCCGGCCGGAAGGTCAGTATGGTCATGGGGAAACATGCAGCCCGTGCGGCACGAGGGCATACGGTCAACCCGTCTGCCGGCAGTGCACACAAGCCGGGGCAGCGCGACAGCGCCGTGCAAAAAACGCGGGAAACGCCGTGGGCCTCAGCCCCGTCCGGCGGTGTCCCGGTAGTCGTCGTCCAGCCGCGCGCGGATCTCGCGCGCCGTCTCGAGCAGGCCCTCGTAGCCCGAGCGCGCATGCTCGGGCAGGTCGGGGTCGCCGACCAGCGTGCCCAGCGTCTCGATAATGCTGTAGACGAGGCCCTTGGCCGCGCCCACCGCAATGCGGTTTTCCTCGACGGCGGTGCTCACGTGCTCGAGGGCGTCGCCCAGATGGTTGGCGTCCGGGCGCTGATTCGGGTCTTGGTCGGGCATCATGGTGTCTGGCCTGATCGGAGCGGAAGGAGCGCTGCCGCCCAGGGCGGGCATGCGGCGCCTGCTGTCATTCTACGCGCCGCGCCGCCGTCCACGGCAAGTGCGGCGGAGGTGACGTGCCCGCAAGCCGCCCCGCCCCCCTCGGGAAGGGCCGGCAAGATTGGCAAAAGCTCTGGCGACGATTGAAAGGTACGATTGGCCGCGTGGCACCATCGGGGGCAGAATAACAATACCCGCCGCGCCAAACCGCACGGCGCACGGCCGGCGAAGCCCGCCAAAGTCGTGTAATGTAGCGGTTCGGCATAATCCGGCCTTTCAATAAAACCGAGCGAAACCAGAGGTTTTCCGCCATGAGCGAACAAATCAAGTATGTGAGCGACGCCTCCTTCGACGCCGACGTCCTCCAGTCCGACAAGCCCGTCCTGCTCGACTTCTGGGCGGAATGGTGCGGTCCCTGCAAGATGATCGCCCCGATCCTGGACGAAGTCGCCCGTGACTACGGCGACAAGCTGCAGGTCGCCAAGATCAACGTCGACGAGAACCAGCAGGTCCCGGCCAAGTTCGGCATCCGTGGCATCCCGACGCTGATCCTGTTCAAGAACGGCACCGTTGCCGCACAGAAGGTGGGCGCGCTGTCCAAGTCGCAACTGACCGCCTTCCTCGACGGCAACCTGTAATTCGCCCCTGACGCCGCGCTCGCGGCGTCTTCCGGCATCGCCGCGCAAGGCTGCATCGGCAGCCCGCCTGCCGCGGCCAGGACCGACCGGCGCACCCCGACTGGTGCGCCGGTCGGTTTGTGCTAAGATGCCCCCTACAACTTCCCCGAGCGTTCGCTCATTTCTTTCCCCTTCCTTTGGTCTTGCCCGTCCGGGCCCCATCTGTACCCTCGTCTATGCACCTGACAGAACTCAAATCGCTTCACGTGTCTGCCCTTCTCGAAATGGCCGCGACCCTCGAGATCGACAACGCACAGCGGATGCGCAAACAGGAGTTGATGTTTGCGATCCTGAAGAAGCGCGCCAAGATGGGCGAGACCATCTACGGAGACGGCACGCTGGAGGTTCTGCCGGACGGCTTCGGTTTCCTGCGCTCGCCGGAAACGTCGTATCTCGCCAGCACGGACGATATTTACATTTCTCCCTCGCAAATCCGCCGCTTCAATCTGCATACCGGCGATTCGATCGAGGGCGAAGTGCGCACGCCGAAGGACGGCGAACGGTATTTCGCGCTGGTCAAGGTCGACAAGGTCAACGGCCAGCCGCCGGAAGCGGTCAAGAACCGCATCATGTTCGAGAACCTGACGCCGCTGCATCCGAACCGGCCGCTGACGCTCGAACGCGATATCAAGGCCGAGGAGAACATCACCGGCCGGATCATCGACATGATTGCGCCGATCGGCCGTGGCCAGCGCGCACTGCTGGTGGCGTCGCCGAAGTCCGGCAAGACCGTGATGCTGCAGCATGTCGCGCATGCCATCGCCAACAATCACCCGGAAGCCGACCTGTTCGTGCTGCTGATCGACGAGCGTCCGGAAGAAGTGACGGAGATGATGCGCTCGGTGCGCGGCGAGGTGGTGGCGTCGACCTTCGACGAACCGGCCATCCGCCACGTCCAGGTCGCGGAAATGGTGATCGAGAAGGCCAAGCGCCTGGTCGAGCTGAAGCGCGACGTGGTGATCCTGCTGGACTCGATCACCCGCCTCGCCCGCGCCTACAACACGGTGGTGCCGGCCTCGGGCAAGGTGCTGACCGGTGGTGTGGATGCCAACGCGCTGCAACGCCCGAAGCGCTTCTTCGGTGCGGCGCGCAATATCGAGGAAGGCGGCTCGCTGACCATCATCGCCACCGCGCTGATCGAGACCGGCAGCCGCATGGATGACGTCATCTACGAAGAGTTCAAGGGCACCGGCAACATGGAAGTGCACCTGGAACGCCGGCTGGCCGAGAAGCGCGTCTATCCGTCGATCAACCTGAACAAGTCGGGCACGCGGCGCGAGGAACTGCTGATCAAGCCGGAAATCCTGCAGAAGATCTGGGTGCTGCGCAAGTTCATCTCCGACATGGACGAAGTCCAGGCGATGGAATTCATCCTCGACAAGATGAAGGCGACCAAGAACAACGCCGAATTCTTCGACATGATGCGCCGCGGCGGCTGACGCGTCGTCGGCCTGTCGATGCAAAGGCGCGCTGCGGCGCGCCTTTTTTCCGGCCGCAAGGCCAGCGGCTCGCCCGCCCGAAGCCATCCGCCATGCTCGACCAACTCGTCCGCTTCCTGCGTACCCGTTCGCGCGACCGCAAGCTCGAACACTATGCGATCGCCGACCCGCTGTGGCAGCGCACGCTTGCCGGCCTGCCCTTCCTGCATCCCTACAGCGCCGCCGAGCTTGCCGCACTGCGGGAACTGGCGACGCTGTTCATCGCCGAGAAGGAATACTCCACCGCCCATGACCTGGTGCTGACCGACGAGATGGTGGCCAGCGTCGCGGTGCAGGCGTGCGTGCCGATCCTGCGACTGGGCCTGGACTGGTACCAGGGCTGGCACGGCATCGTGCTGTACCCGGGCGAGTTCATCATCCGCCGTACCGTGGAAGACGAGATCGGCCTGGTGCACGGCGTGGTCGAAGAAGCGAGCGGCGAAGCGTGGTCCCACGGGCCGGTGATCCTGTCCTGGGAGGATGCGGGCATGCCGGGCGCGGGCTTCGCCGCCCCACCGGACCACCACGACGACAGCTACAACGTGGTGATTCACGAATTCGCCCACAAGCTGGACATGCTCAATGGGGAGGCCGACGGCGTGCCGCCCTTTTCACGGGCACTGCACGTGGGGCTGGACCGCGCCACGTGGGCCGCTTCGCTGCACGACCAGTACGAACGGTTCGCCGACCGCTGCGATGCGCAACCGGACGAGGCGTGGGACGAGCCGGACCGGCTGCCCGCCGCGCTGCGGGTCATCGACCCGTATGGCAGCGAATCGCCCGGGGAGTTTTTCGCGGTCGCATCGGAAGCGTTCTTCGTCGAACCTGCAGGCTTGTCGCTGCATTGGCCGACGCTGTATCGCCTGCTGGCGGCGTTCTACCGGCAGGACCCGGCGCAGCGGTAGGACCCGGCGCAGCGGTAGGGTGGCTTCGGGACGCGCCCTTTGCCCTCTCCCCCGGCCCCTCTCCCGCAAGCGGGCGAGGGGAGCAAACCACCGGTGTTCTCCCTCTCCCGCAAGCGGGCGAGGGGAGCAAACCACCGGTGTTCTCCCTCTCCCGCTTGCGGGAGAGGGCCGGGGAGAGGGCAGAAGGCGCCCTCGACCCGCACCGTCCGACCGGCCTGCATATCCCGTCTCGACCCGCACCACAGTCCCCGCGCAAAACCTTCCCAAGTCCTTGTTTCTCTGCCATAATCGTCGTTTGTCCCTCACCGGCAAGTGGTTCGCTCGCCACGGCCTTCCGGAACCACCGGAGCGGCACCCAAGGGAGCGGACTGGCTACCCAAACAGCAAGGAAAGATCATGAAAGAAGGCATTCACCCCAATTACCGTGACGTCGTGTTCGTCGACGTCTCGTGCGACTTCAGCTTCCTGACGAAGTCGACCATCCAGACCCGGGAAACCATCACCTGGAAGGATGGCAAGGAATATCCGCTGGCCAAGATCGAAGTGTCGTCGGAATCGCACCCGTTCTACACCGGCACCCAGAAGATCATGGACACCGCCGGCCGCGTCGAGAAGTTCCGCCAGAAGTTCGGCAGCAAGCTGGGCAAGGCAGCCGCGAAGTAAATCGGCTAGCGCAATTGCCAGGATGGGCCAGCGCCGCAACTCGGCAGGCTGGCACGTTTCTGAAGCAATGTGTTAAAAGAGGCAGCCAAGGCTGCCTCTTTGCTTTTTTGCAGGCATTTCTGCGCCGGCGCCGATGCCCATCGGCGGCGCGGGCTGCAGGCATTGCCGGCCCATGACGCAGCAGTCGCACGAATCTTGCCTCGGCGAGTCTTCCTGGGTTGGCCCGGCATGATCGCCGCGCTGTCAGTTCCCCTCGTTCGAATCCATCGATGAGTCCCGCCAATACCTCACGCGTCCATCTGACTGCCGCCGCCACCGGCGCCCTGCCCCGGGCGCTGGTGCTGGCCATCTGTATCGTCTACGGCGCGGTCGGCCTGTTCGGGCGCGACCCCTGGAAGAACGAGGATGCCGCGGGCTTCGGCGTGATGTGGCAACTGGCCACCGGCGGCTGGCAGGACTGGCTGATGCCCAATATCGCCGGCCGGCCGTACGGTCAGGACGGCCCGCTGGTGTTCTGGGTCGGCGCGGCGATGATCCGGCTGGCGGGGCCATGGCTCGGCGCTGCCGATGCCTCGCGCCTGTCCACGGCGCTGTTCTATTTCCTGACCTGCGCCTTCATCTGGTACGCAACGTATCTGCTGGGCCGGCGCAACGAGGTACAGCCCTTCGCCTATGCCTTCGGCGGCCAGCCCAATGCGCGCGACTATGGCCGCACGCTGGCCGACGGCGCGCTGCTGATCTTCCTGGCCTGCGTAGGCCTGGCGATGCGCGGCCACGAAACCACCCCGCAGGTCGGCCAGGTCTGCTTCATCGCGATGAGCCTGTACGGCCTCGTGCGCAGCCTCGACATGCCGGCGCAGGGCAGCATCTGGTTCGGCGTCGGCCTGGGCGCGCTGACGCTCGCCAGCGGTCCGATCCTGCCGTTGGTGCTGCTGGCCTCGACCTTCGTCGGCGGGCTGGTCTGCGCCGATCTGCGGCTGCGGCGGCTGCTGCCGATCGGCGTGCCGATCGCACTGGCGATCGTCGCGCTGTGGATGGCGGCAGCCTGGCTGGGTGCGGACCAGCGCGACGATGCGGTGGCGTTTATCCGCGAGTGGTCGCGCTACGATCGCCGCACGTACAACTGGCCGAACGGCTACGCCATCGGCTTCGTCGCGCGCAACCTGTTCCTGTTCTCCTGGCCGGTGTGGCCGATCGCCATCTGGGCCTGGGTCAGCTGGGCCGGCATGCGGCGGGCGCCCCATGTCGCGCTGCCGCTGTCGCTGCTGCTGCCGCTTTTCGTACTGCTGCTGATGCTGCGCCAGCCGGGCGATGTGCATTTCATCCTGCTGCTGCCGCCGATGGCCGTGCTGGCCGCCTTCGGCCTGCCCACGCTGACGCGCGGCACCATCAATGCGATCGACTGGTTCGCGCTGCTGTTCTTCACCATCTTCGGCGGCTTCGTCTGGTTCATGTGGCTGGCCAAGACCACCGGCTGGCCGCCGCGCATCGCCAACAACATCTTCCGCCAGCTCCCCGGCTACGAGCACCAGTTCTCGATCAGCGCGGTGCTGTTCGCGCTGGCCGCCACCGCGGCATGGGTGCTGGTGGTGCGCTGGCGGCTGTCGCGCGCACCCAAGCAGATCTGGCGCCCGGTGGTGATCTCCGCCGCCGGTACCACGCTGATGTGGGTGATGGCGATGACGTTGTGGCTGCCGTCTATCAACTACGGCAAGACCTATCGCGATGTCGCGCAGGCCGCCTCGATGGCACTGCCGCCAACCTACCAATGCGTGCAGCCGATCCGGATGGGCGATGCCCAGCTGGCCTCGTTCGCCTTCTTCGGTCACTTCCGCTTCGGCGGCCCGAACGATGGTTGCGACGTCCTGCTGCGGCACGATCCGGTCGACTATGGCGAGCCGTCCAGCATCTCGCGCTTCGAATGGCGCCTGCTGTGGGAGGGCCGCCGCCCGTCCGACCGGGAGGAGCGCTTCCGCATGTACCAGCTGATCGAGAAGCCGCGCACCCCGGCGCCCCGGCCCGGCACGGGCATCCGCCGCCTGCCGCGGCAGCCTTGAGCGCGGGCGGCATGACGCTCCTGCAGGACCTGCGCCGTATCGCCACGCTGGCCGGCCCGGTCCTCGTCGGCCAGCTGGCGGTGATCGCCTTCGGCGTGATCGACACCATCATGGCCGGGCGCGCATCGGCCGCCGACCTGGCGGCGGTGGGCCTGGGCGGCTCCATCTACGTCACCGTCTATATCAGCCTGATGGGCGTGCTGCAGGCGCTGGCGCCCATCGCCGGGCAGCTCTATGGCGCCGGCCGCCATGCGGAGATTGGCCTGGAAGTCCGGCAGGCCGCCTGGCTCGGCCTCGCGCTGGCAGTGCCCGGCATGCTGCTGCTGTCGTTCCCCGGCCCGCTGCTCGCGTTCGCCCAGGCGCCGCCCGAGCTGGTCGAAAAGGCCTCCCGCTATCTGCAGATGCAGGCCTTCGGCCTGCCCGCGGCGCTGGGCTTCCGCATCTACTCGGCCCTGAACAACGCGATGTCGCGGCCGGTGATGGTCACGCTGCTGCAGCTGTGCGGCCTTGCCATCAAGGTGCCGCTGAACGCGCTGTTCATCCATGGCGGCTTCGGCATCGCGTCGATGGGTGGGCCGGGCTGCGCGCTGGCCTCCGCGATCATCAGCTGGGTTTGGTGCCTGTCCGGCGCGCTGATCCTCGGCACGGGCCGCGCCTATCGGCCGCTCGGCATCTTCGCCGCATGGAGCTGGCCAATGCGGCAGCGGCTGCTGGCCCTGGTCAGGCTGGGCGTGCCGATGGGGTTGACCTACCTGATCGAGATCACCTCGTTCACGCTGATGTCGGTCTTCATCACCCGGATGGGCACCATCACGCTGGCCGGACACCAGGTGATCGCCAATATCAGCGCGGTCGCCTACATGCTGCCACTATCCCTGGGCATCGCGACATCGACGCTGGTCGCCCAGGCGGTCGGAGCACGCGACCTGCCCGGCGCACGCCGAATCGGCCGGCGCGGGATCCGGCTGGCCGGCTCGCTGGCCGTGCTGGTCGGCGTGGCACTGTGGCTGCTGCGCGAGCCGCTGCTCAACGCCTATACACGGGACCCGGCAGTCATCGCCGCCGCGTTGCCGCTGATGCTGGTGGTGGCGCTGTACCAGGCCTTCGACGCGGTGCAGGTGACCGCCGCGTTCGTGCTGCGCGCCTACAAGATCGCGCTGGTGCCGACGGTGATCTACGCCGTATCGCTGTGGGGCATCGGGCTGGGGGGCGGGTATGTCCTGGGCTTCAGGCTGCTGGACTGGATGCCCGCATTCACCGAGGGCGCCCGCGGCTTCTGGCTGGCGAACAGCATCAGCCTGGGCGTCGCGGCGGCGCTGTTGGTGCGGTACTTCGTGGTCGTCAGCAGGCAGAAGTAGAAGGCGGTCGGACGACCAGGACAAGCAGAGGTCGACGCACCACTCTCCCCCTTGGCCCAGGTCTGACGTGCCGCGAGCCAACAACGGCAAGACCAAAAAGAAAAACCCGCATGGCGCGAACCATGCGGGTTGATTTGGCGGAGTGGACGGGACTCGAACCCGCGACCCCCGGCGTGACAGGCCGGTATTCTAACCGACTGAACTACCACTCCATGTCGGTTTATCGTTTCAGCCGGACCGAAGCCCTGCTTTGCCGATAATCCGGACGTCTGATTACGTCCGGTTTTCTTGATTCTGGCGTCCCCTAGGGGATTCGAACCCCTGTACTCACCGTGAAAGGGTGATGTCCTAGGCCTCTAGACGAAGGGGACAGAAACTCGTCTTGCAACTCGTTCCGTCTTGCTTCACGCTACCCGGCATTCACCGGATCTCGCGAATCGGCGTCATCCAACTACCGATGCCGCCACTGGGAATTTGGTGGAGCTAAGCGGGATCGAACCGCTGACCTCTTGCATGCCATGCAAGCGCTCTCCCAGCTGAGCTATAGCCCCATTGGTACTGCCATTACTGCCTGCCGCTACATCCGGCACCGCCTTGTTTCCTGATAATCAACCGCTCGATTCGTCAGCGATATTCTTTCGAATCGTTCGTTTTATTATCTTGTTGTTTCCAACGAAGCCAAGATTATATAGCAACCTTGCTTTTTTGCAACCCCTTTTTTCACTTTTTTCTTCGTTTTGTCCGTCGACCGGCGCAACGCGAAGATTTTAGTGATGCCCGCTTGGTTTTTTGAACCGCGCTGCAGGGAGAACGAGATTATGCTCAACTTCCGGCAGGTGCGCAAGCCCCCTGCCGGATTTTTTCGATCGTTCAGCTCAACCTGGCAGACCCGTGTCCATGCGGCGCAGCACGGTCTCGCGGCCCAGCAGTTCCAGCACGGCGTCGATACTCGGCGTCTGCAATTGACCGACCGTCAACAGGCGCACCGGCATGGCCAGCTTCGGCATCTTCAGGCCGAATTCGGCGAGCACCGCCTTGAACTCGGCATTGATGCCCTCCCGTTTCCAGTCGGCAAGCGCGGCAAGCCGCTCGCGCAGCGCGCGTACGGCCGGCAGCGCCTCGGCAGTCAGGTGTTGCGCGCGCAGGTCGGCGTCGGGTTGCGGCTCGCCGCGATAGAACAGCATTGCCGTGTCGGCCACTTCCTTCAGGGTATTGGCGCGGTCCTTGACCAGCGCCACCACCTGCACCAGGTCGGCGCCTTCGACCTTGCCGCCCAGCGCCTCGATGAACGGACGGGTCAGGTCCGCCAGCCGCTGGTTGTCGCCCACCTTGATGTAGTGGTTGTTCAGCCACGCGAGCTTTTCCGGGTTGTACTGCGCCGGCGACTTGCCCAGATGTTCCAGGTCGAACCATTCCAGGAACTGCTCGCGCGAGAAGATCTCCGCATCGCCATGGGCCCAGCCCAGCCGCGCGAGATAGTTGACCACGGCCTCCGGCAGGTAGCCTTCATCGCGATACCAGGTGACCGCCTTGGCGCCATGCCGCTTGCTCATCTTCTCGCCCTGCTCGTTCAGCACGGTCGGCAGATGCGCGTACACGGGCGGCGTGCCGCCCAGCGCCTCGATGATGTTGATCTGGCGCGGGGTATTGTTGACGTGGTCGTCGCCGCGAATCACGTGGGTGATCCGCATGTCCATGTCGTCGACCACCACGCAGAAGTTGTAGGTCGGCGTGCCGTCCGGGCGGGCGATCACCAGATCGTCCAGTTCGTCGTTGGAAATCTCGATCCGGCCCTTGACCGCGTCGTCCCACACCACGCTGCCGCCGATTGGATTACGGAAGCGGATCACCGGCTGCACGCCCGCCGGCGGCTCGGGCAGCACCTTGCCCGGCTCGGGACGCCACATGCCGTTATAGCGGGGTTTCTCGCCACGGGCGCGCTGGGCCTCGCGCAGCGCGTCCAGCTCCTCCGCGCTCATGTAGCACGGGTAGGCCAGCCCTGCGTCGACCATCTGACGCACCACCTCGCGATACCGGTCCATCCGCTGCATCTGGTAGAACGGGCCCTCGTCGATGTCCAGGCCCAGCCAGCTCATGCCTTCGAGGATCACATCGACCGCTTCCTGCGAGGAACGCTCGACATCGGTGTCTTCGATGCGCAGGATGAAGTCGCCTTTCATGCGCCGGGCAAAGGCCCACGGATAGAGCGCCGAGCGGATATTGCCCAGATGGATGAAGCCGGTCGGGCTGGGTGCGAAGCGGGTGCGTACGCGTGCGGTCATGAGAGAGAAAACGGCAAGGGCCAGGTCGGCCGAATCGTGACAGGGGCATGCTGGCAGGCATGCGCGAGTGGCGGGGCCAGGTTGCGGATCGCCACCGGAACAGCGGATTATAGCAACCCCCCTTGCCGCCTTTCGCGCCCCACTTAGCGGCGCACGGCGCCGAATCCGTTATCCTGTCGGCCGTCCCGGGCTCCTGCCCTCGTGCGCGCCACGCCCGATGCCGGCGCGCACTTTCGCAAAGCGCAATATGCAACGACGTACCCTGCTCGGCGCCGCCGGCGCCGCCCTCCTGTCCGCCTGCGGCACCCTGTCCCGCCCGGATTCCACCGCGCAAGCCCCGGCCGAGCCAGCCCCGCCGCCGCCCCGCCCCATCAGGATCGGGCTGGCGCTGGGCGGCGGCGCGGCGCGCGGCTTTGCCCATATCGGCGTCATCAAGATGCTGGAAACCCACGGCATCCGGCCGGACCTCGTCACCGGCACCAGCGCGGGCGCGGTGGTCGCGGCGCTGTATGCCTCCGGCATGGATGGCTTCGCGCTGCAGAAGCTGGCGCTGAAGATGGACGAAGCGACCATTGCCGACTGGGCATTGCCCTTCGGCACGCGCTTCGGCGGCTGGCTGAAGGGCGAAGCCCTGCAGTCCTATGTCAACCGGCAGGTCGGCAACCGGCCGATCGAGGCGATGAAGATACCGCTGGGAATCGTCGCCACCGACCTCAAGAGCGGTCGCGGCATCCTGTTCCGCCGCGGCAATACCGGCCAGGCGGTGCGTGCTTCGAGCAGCGTGCCGGGCGTGTTCCAGCCGGTGTCGATCCAGGGGCGCGACTACGTCGATGGCGGCCTGGTCGAACCGGTGCCGGTGGACTCGGCCCGGGCGATGGGCGCGGACTTCGTCATTGCCGTCAATATTTCCGCGGACCCGGCCACGCAGGAGCATGCCGGCCAGAGCGGGGTGCTGTTGCAGACCACCGCCATCATGGGGCAATCGATCAACCGGCTGGCGCTGGCGCGCGCCGATGTGGTGATCCGCCCCGATCTGCCAGACGTGGCCGGCAGCGATTTCGGGGCGCGCAACCGCGTCATCCTCGCGGGCGAGCAGGCCGCCGTCGCGGCGCTCGGCACGCTGCGGGACAAGCTGGCGCAAGCCCGGCAGCCGGGACAAGCCACAGCGCGGTAACACCGCCCGCGCCTGCGCGCCACAATGAAAAAGGGACCGCGCTTGCGGTCCCTTGTCCGGCAGGCAGGTCCTAGCCGCCGTAGAGGCTGCGGCCGGTCGCGCTTGGCTCGAAACGCTTGAGCGTTTCGACCATGCCGCCCAGCCCGCTGTTGCCGTCGACCTGCTGCAGATCGTCGATGCGACGGGCACCGTTGTAGCGCGTCAGCCAGTACGACGACCGCATGTCGTCGACGCGGATCTTGCTGCCGGTGGACGGCGCGTGCACGAACTTGTTGTCGCCAATATAGATGCCGACGTGCGAGAAGGTACGTCGCATGGTGTTGAAGAACACCAGGTCGCCCGGACGCAGCTCGTGGGTATCGACGTTGGTGCCGACGCGGCTGATTTCGACCGAGCGGCGCGGCAGCACGAAGCCGAACGTGTCATTGAAGACGTAGCGGACGAAGCCGCTGCAATCGAGTCCGGATTCGGGGGTGTTGCCGCCGAAACGATAGCGCACGCCGATCAGGCCAAGGGCATTCATCACCAGATCGCCGGCCTTGTTGGCCACGTGGCTGGTCGAATGCATCACCGAAGACAGCAGGCCCTTGCGGCCTTCCGGCCGGCTTGCAGTCGCTTCGGCACCCAGCTCGGCTGCCGCGTCGACGCGGACTTCAGCCATGCTGCCGGGCTCCTTGAACACCGTATCGGCCAGCGCTCCATTCGACAGAACCGCACCGCAAGCCAGGGCAACTCCGATGGCGGCCTGCGCCAGGGAATGAAGCACCGTTCGCTGCATTGGGTCTCCTTGATGGGTCTGGAAGCCCCCGGGTCCATGAGGCGCCGGGGATACACGCATTCATTGCACACAGCACGACCCGGCTCCCTTGTCGAGGGCGCAAGGTGGTACTGCATTGAAACGGGAAAAAAACCTGGAAGGGAATCCGCCACCGGGTTGACCGGCGCGCCGGTGTCCCCATGTGCACTACCCTGTGCTATGCGGCTATGTGACCTCCCGCACTACACGTTCTCGCGGGATGGTATAGGGATGCGTCCTACAAGTCAAAGTTCGTTACAAAATCGGCCGAAATTCCCGCCGAATCAAGGGAATAGAGGGGGATTCGCATCGTAATTCTGCGGTTTGACGGCTTGCTGTGTGGCGGACGGGTTACTCGAAATTCCCGGGGCGCGGAGGGCTTGCGGGCCCTCGCGCGCGCGCCCTACTCCGCTGCTTCACGCGGCTCTTCGCCGATTTCCGCCGCCGCCATCAGCTTGCGGGTATACGGATGCTGCGGCGCTTCGAGCACCTGCCGCGTGTCGCCGGCCTCGATCACCTGCCCGCCCATCATCACCATGACCCGGTGCGCCATCGCGCGGATCACGGCGAGGTCATGGCTGATGAAGAGGTAGCTCAGGTTGTACTTGCGCTGCAGATGCGCCAGCAGCGCCAGCACCTGCTGCTGGATGGACACGTCGAGCGCGGAGGTCGGCTCGTCCAGCACCACCACCTGCGGCTTGAGGATCAACACCCGCGCGATGGCGATGCGCTGGCGCTGACCGCCGGAGAACTCGTGCGGATACCGCCCCAGCGCGGTGCGGTCCATGCCCACCTCGCGCAGCGCCTCGACGATGCGCTCGCGCCGCGCCTGCGCCGACAGTTCCGGCTGATGCAGCGCCAGCCCTTCGCCGACGATCTGCTCGATCGTCATGCGCGGCGACAACGATCCGTACGGGTCCTGGAAGACCACCTGCAGCCGCGACCGCATCCGGCGCCGCTCGACCCGGCCCGCCTCATCGAAGCTGCGGCCAAGGAAACGGATGTCGCCGCCGCTCTTGCGCTGCAAGGCCAGCACCGCATGCGCAAGCGTGGTCTTGCCCGAACCCGATTCGCCGACGATGCCCAGCGTCTCCCCTTCACGCAGCACGAAATCGACGCCTTGCACGGCGAGGATGGTGTCATGGCCGAACCAGCCGGCAAAGCCCCGTCGCTTGCGCGAGTAGTTGACGTCCAGTGCCTTGGCCTCCAGCAGCACCGGCGCGAGCGGCACGACCGGCACCACCTCGCGGCGGGGGCGGCTGTCGATCAGCCGCTGCGTGTAGGGATGCGAGGGAGCGGCAAACACCTGCGCGGTCTCGCCGATCTCGACGAGCCGGCCCTTTTCCATCACGCCGACCCGGTGCGCGAAGGCACGCACCATGTTCAGGTCGTGCGTGATCAGCATCACCGCCATGCCGAACTCGGCCTGCAGGTCGGCCAGCAGCTCCAGGATCTGGGCGCGGATGGTGACATCGAGCGCGGTGGTCGGCTCGTCGGCCAGCAGCAGCTTGGGCCGGCATGCGAGCGCCATCGCGATCATCGCGCGCTGCCGCTGTCCGCCCGAGAGCTGGTGCGGAAAGCTGTGGAAGCGATTTGCCGCGTCCGCGATGCCGGTACGTTCGAGCAGTGCGATGGCGCGTTCGCGCGCCGCGCGCTTGTCCAGGCCCTCGTGCAGCTCCAGCGTCTCGACGATCTGGTTGCCGATGCTGTAGAGCGGATTGAGCGCGGTCATCGGCTCCTGGAAGATCATCGCGATCTCGCCGCCGCGAACGGCGCGGATGTCGCGATCGGCGGCCTGCAGCAGGTCCTTGCCCTCGAAGCGGATGGCCCCGCGATAGCGGGCTTCGGCGACCAGGCGCAGCATCGAGAGCGCCGTCACCGTCTTGCCCGAGCCCGACTCGCCGACCAGCGCAAAGCGTTCGCCGGCGCGCAGCTCGAAGCTGACCTCCGACACGGCGCGCGTCGCGTTCGCTCCCTCGCCGAACCACACCGACAGCCGATCGACCTCAAGCAGCGGCCCCGACGGCGACCCGCCACTCGTATTGCCGTTGGCGCCGCTGGCGCTGTGGCCCTCGGCCACCAGGGAAGTCGCGTTCCTCATGGCTGCGCCCCTACCCGGGCGCCGGGCTGCGCGCCAGTGGGCACGCCGTCCGGCATGCCCTCCGGCCGGTCGCCCGGCACGTCCGGCACGCGGGGTTCGACCCGGCCGCGCAGTGCGGCAAGGCCCAACCGCGTATCGAAGGCATCGCGCAACGCATCGCCCATGAAGGTCAGCAACAGCAGCGTGGTAACCAGCACCGCGAAGGTAAACAACGAGATCCACCAGGCGTCAAGATTGGCCTTGCCCTGCGCCAGCAGCTCACCCAGGCTCGGCATCGTCGGCGGAACGCCCAGGCCAAGGAAGTCCAGGCTCGCCAGCGCGAGAATCGCCGCGCTCATGCGGAACGGCAGGAACGTAATCACCGGGGTCAGGCTGTTGGGCAGGATATGGCGCCACATGATCTGTGCATTGGACAAGCCGAGGGCGCGCGCCGCCTTGACATAGTCGAGCGTGCGGTTGCGGTAGAACTCGCCGCGCACGTAATCCGACAGCCCCATCCAGCCAAACAGGCCCAGCAGGATGATCAGCAGCGACAGGCTGGGTTCGAAGATCGACGAGAAGATGATCAGCAGGTACAGCTCCGGCATCGAGCTCCAGATCTCGATCGCCCGCTGCGATACCAGGTCGAAGCGCCCGCCGAAGAACCCCATCAGCGCTCCGGTCAGCGTGCCGACCAGCACGCCGATCACGGTCAGCGCCAGCGCCGCCAGCACCGACACGCGAAAGCCGTACAGCAGCCGGGCCAGCACGTCGCGGCCGCGGTCGTCCGTGCCCAGCCAGTTCTCGGACGACGGCGGCGCGGGATTCGGCGCCGAAGCAAAGTAGTTCAACGCCTCGTAGGAATAGCGGTTGGGCGGATAGATGGCGAAGTTGCCGTCGCGCGTCAGCCGCTCCTGGATGTACGGATCGAGGTAGTCCGTGCGGGTCGGAAAGTCGCCGCCGAAGGTGGTCTCGGGATAGGTCTTGACGATGGGGAAGTAATACTCGCCCTGATAGCGCACCAGCAGCGGCCGGTCGCTGGACAGCACCTCGGCCATCATGCTGAGCACGAACAGCACGACAAAAAGGATCAGGCTCCAGTAGCCGAGGCGGTTGCGGCGAAAGCGCTGCCAGGCGCGCTGGCGCGGCGACGCCGATTGCAACAGCGGAAGCGGGCTTGCGGACGCGCCGCGGGAGAAGCGGCTGGTAAGGCGACTCATCGCGTCATGCCCTCGAAGTGAATGCGCGGATCGACCAGCACGTAGCAGACGTCGGAGATCAGCCTGGTCACCAGGCCGATCAGCGTAAACAGGTAGAGCGTGCCCAGCACCACCGGGTAGTCGCGGCGCAGCACCGCCTCATACGACAGCAGGCCGAGTCCGTCCAGCGAGAACAACGTCTCGATCAGCAGCGAGCCGGTGAAGAACGCGCCGATGAAGGCCGCAGGGAAACCGGTCACCAGCGGAATCAGGGCGTTGCGGAACACGTGCTTCCACAGCACGCGCCGCTCCGACAACCCCTTGGAGCGCGCCGTCAGTACGTACTGCTTGCGGATCTCTTCCAGAAAGGCGTTCTTGGTCAGCATCGTGACGACGGCAAAGCTGCCCACCACCGAGGCGGTGATCGGCAGCACCAGGTGCCACAGGTAGTCCATCACCTTGCCCATCAGCGACAGCTGCTCCCAGTCGTCCGAGGTCAGGCCGCGCAGCGGGAACCACTGCACGAAGGTGCCGCCGCCAAACAGCACCAGCAGCAGCACGCCAAGCACGAAGCCCGGGATCGCATAGCCGATCAGCACGATCAGGCTGGTCACCATGTCGAAGCGGCTGCCCGCCCGGATCGCCTTGGAGATGCCGAGCGGCACCGATATCAGGTAGGTCAGGAAGAAGGTCCACAGCCCCAGGCTCACCGAAACCGGCAGCTTCGATTTGACCAGCTCCCAGACGCTGCGATGCTGGAAATAGCTCTGGCCCAGGTCGAACTGGGCGAAACGCTTGAGCATCAGCCAGTAGCGCTCGAGCGGCGGCTTGTCGAAGCCGTAGAGCGCCTGGATCTCCTTGATGCGTTCGGGGTCGACACCCCGGCGGCCGCGATACTCCGCGCCGCCGCCGCTGGCCTCCCCGGCGCCGCCGCGGCCCTTGAGTTCCATCATCAGCTGCTCGACCGGACCGCCGGGAACGAACTGGATCACGACGAAGGTCAGCGTGATGACGCCGAGCAGGGTCGGGATCATCAGCAATATGCGTTTGAGCAGATAGGCGAGCATGCCGCTTCCTGTAACTTGATCTGTTGCGCCGGTCGCGCGGTTGCGCCGGTCCGGCCGTCACGCCTGCCATGCGGCTGCGGCGTTCCCGGTCTTCGGCAGCGCGGCCGGCGGTGGCCGTCAGCCGCCGCCGCGGCCGGCTTGCGCGGCCCGGGCGGATCCGGCCGGCGCCGGGCGCTGCGCACCGCCGTGCCACCACATGCCGAGAACCCAGCCTTCCGCGGTGTAGAACGCGGGCAACCGCTCCGGGTAGCGCAGCTCGCTGCGATACGCGACCCGGTGATAGGCGCTGTACCAGTTCGGAATGACGTAGTAGCCGTGCATCAACACGCGGTCGAGCGCGCGCCCGGCGTCCACCAGCTCCTTGCGTGTGCCCGCGCGCAATACGTGGTCCACCAGCTTGTCCACCACCGGCGACTTCAGCCCGAACAGGTTGTCCGAACCCGGCGTGGTCGCCGCCTCGCTGTGGAAGCGGTCGCGCAACTCGTTGCCCGGGCTCTGCGAGTCCGAGAAGCGGATCGACACCATGTCGAAGTCGAAGTCCTCCAGCCGCTTCTGGTACAGCGCGTAGTCCATGGTGCGCTGGTGCGCCACGATGCCGAGCTTCTCCAGGTTGCGCACATAGGTGGTGATGACCCGGCTCATGGCACCGCCATCGTCGAGGAACTCGAACTCGAAGGGCTCGCCCTTTGCATTGCGCAGCGCCCCGTCGCGGTAGGTCCACCCGGCCTTTGCCAGCAGCTCGCGGGCCTGGCGCAGGTTGTCGCGCAGCGAGCGCGGCGGGTCGGTGGAGGGCATCACGACCGCCGGTCCGAACACCGCTGGGTCAAGCTGGCTGCGCAAGGGCTCCAGAAGCTTCAGCTCCCCTGGTCCGGGCCGCCCGTCGAAGGTGGAACTGGCGGCCAGCTCGCTGTTTGAGAACCAGCTGTCCAGACGCCGATAGGCCCCGTAGAACAGCTGGCGATTGAGCCATTCGAAATCGAGCGCCAGCAGCATGGCCTGGCGCACCCGCACGTCGACGAACAGCGGCTTGCGCATGTTCATCACGAAACCCTGCATGCCGGCGCCATTGCGGTGCGGGAACTCCGTGCGCAGCAGCTCCTCCTCCTCGAAGCGGTCGCCGACATAGCTCTTGGCCCAGCTCTTCGCCTTGTATTCGACGATCGCGTCGAACTCGCCCGCCTTGAACGCTTCCAGCCGCGCGGTCTCGTCCTTGTACAGGCGGTAGACCACGCGCTCGAAGTTGAAGGTGCCGCGCCGCACTGCGAGGTCGTTGCCCCAGTAGCGGGGATCGCGCATGTAGGTGATGCCGCGACCTGCATCGTAGCGCTCGATCCGATAGGGGCCGCTGGCGATCGGCGGCTCGAAGGTCAGCTTCTCGAACGGCACCGAGGCCGTCCATTTGCGCGAGAACACCGGCAGCGAACCGACGATCAGCGGCAGTTCATTGTTGCGCTGCTTGAAGTCGAAGCGGACGGTACGATCGTCGACCACCGTCACCGATTTCACGTCGACGCACATGCTGCGGTAGCCGGGATTGGCGGCCTTGCTCATCAGCATGTCGTAGGAGTACTTGACGTCGCTGGCGAGCACGGGGTCGCCGTTCTGGAAGCGTGCCTGCGGCCGGATGCGGAAGGTCACCGACAGCCCGTCCGGTGCGACCACCACGTCCTCGGCGAGCAGCCCATAGGCGCTGGCGGTCTCGTCGGCACTGGACAGCAGCAGCGACTCGAACATCAGCGCGGTCAGCGCGGGTGCGGGAATGCCCTTCAGCGTGAAGGGATTGAACTTGTCGAAGCTGGTGCGCCGGTCCGGATTGGCCAGCGTCAGCGTGCCACCACGCGGCGCGTCCGGGTTGACGTAGTCGAAGTGGGTGAAATCCGGCGGGTATTTCAGATCGCCATGCAGCGCGAAACCATGCGCGGCCTGTACTGGCCGGGACATCAAGGCTGCGAGCAGGATGATCGCTACTCCGCACCGAAGCAGCATCGCGCCTATAGTGAAGCGATGCCATGCCGAACCCGGCCCTAGTGCGTGCATTTGCATCCGGCTGATGCCCTCCCCGTGACGTCGAACGACAGCGGCCGCGGGCAGACCCGCGGCCAACTTGTGCGACAATTTTACCTTCGCCCCGCATGGCTACAGCCATCGGGACATTCCAGTACAACCTGGCGCTGCGCCTTGCGCCGCTGCCGATCGCCGTGCAAAGCGGTCATGGTCAGCGGGGTCGGCGGTGGCGTCTGCCGAGCACGATATGTGCCCGCGCACTCACAAGACTACCATTGGAGAACTTATGGGATTTCTGGCAGGCAAGCGGATCCTGATCACAGGCTTGCTCTCGAACCGTTCGATCGCCTACGGCATTGCCTCGGCATGCAAGCGCGAAGGCGCGGAACTGGCCTTCACCTATGTCGGCGAACGCTTCAAGGACCGGATCGAGGACTTTGCCAGGGAATTCGGCAGCGACCTGGTGTTCGAGTGCGACGTGTCGAGCGACGAACAGATCGAAGCGACGTTCGCCGCGCTGGGACAGCGCTGGGACAAGCTCGACGGCCTGGTGCATTCGATCGGCTTTGCGCCGCGTGAAGCGATTGCCGGCGACTTCCTCGACGGCCTGTCGCGCGAAGGCTTCCGCGTCGCACACGACATCTCGGCCTACAGCTTCCCGGCGCTGGCCAAGGCCGCGCTGCCGCTGCTGTCCGACAAGGCCTCGCTGCTGACGCTGACCTACCTGGGCGCCGAACGCGTGGTTCCCAACTACAACACCATGGGCCTGGCCAAGGCCTCGCTCGAAGCGAGCGTGCGCTACCTCGCCGCGTCGGTCGGCCCGCGCGGCATCCGTGCCAACGGCATCTCGGCCGGCCCCATCAAGACGCTGGCCGCCTCGGGCATCAAGGGCTTCGGCAAGCTGCTTGGCCACTTCGAGGACGCCGCCCCGCTGCGCCGCAACGTCACCATCGAGGAAGTCGGCAACGTCGCCGCGTTCCTGCTGTCCGACCTGGCCAGCGGCGTGACCGGCGAGATCACCTATGTCGATGGCGGCTTCAATATCGTCGGCGCGAGCCTGCCCGAAGGGGAATAAGCACGGAGCGGGCATTCCCTGCCCTGCTCCGACGACAGGAAAGCCGGCCCCGAAGGCCGGCTTTTCTCGTTCTGGCGGGCATGTGCGTGCACCTGGGAAGGGCCGGTCGATGCCGGCATTGGTGCAAGGATGGGTATAGGCTGGCGCGTCCTAGAGGATTCGAACCTCTGACCGCTCGCTTAGAAGGCGAGTGCTCTATCCAACTGAGCTAAGGACGCGAAGGGCGGTATTTTACTCCACTTGCCGCTGCGTTCCGCTGCACCGGCTTGTTTTCCGCAAGACAAACCCTTGCAACGGAAACCCCCAAACGAAAAAACGGTCCGGGCGGAAACGCCAGGACCGTTTTTTCGTCAAACGTATACTGCGGAAAGCTGGTCGGGGCGACATGATTCGAACATGCGACCCTCTGATCCCAAATCAGATGCGCTACCAGGCTGCGCTACGCCCCGAAGCCGGCCATTGTAGCCGGGGCCGCTTCCCGGGTCAAACGTTGTCGTGATCGGCATGAAATGGTGCACTGCGGACGTGCTACAATCGCAGAGCAACAAACTTTGCAGCCGTCAGGGCTATCACAAAGGAAGGAACATTGGCTAAGGAAGAACTGATCGAGTTTGGCGGCGTAGTGTCGGAAGCACTGCCGGACAACCGCTATCGTGTACTGCTGGAAAACGGCGTCGAGATCTGGGCCTATGCATCGGGCAAGATGCAGAAGCACCGCATTCGTATTCTGGCTGGCGACCGCGTCACGCTGGAAATGTCGCCCTACAACCTGACCAAGGGTCGGATCAACTTCCGTCACAAGAGCTGACGGAAGCAGTACGCGCACAGCGGGCGCCATACCGGCCCGAGCGCTGACGTCTGCGGGCACGCAGACCTGGGGATTCTCATGCCCCGCCGTGCCCCTCCCCTCTTTTCCCGCCGCCTGCCTTTCCATCCTGCTTCAGGATGTGCCGCCGCTTGACCGAGCGAATGCGGCGAGCCCCGACTCGTCCGGACAATCCGGGAAACCGCTGCGGCGTTGCGCCTGTCATATCGTTCACGCATACTGCGCGCGGCGGCATGTGTCGCTGCGATAACTTGCGCGCCGCATGGCGCCCCTGTCCCAGGTAGCGATGAATCTGATTCTCTGGCGCCACGCCGACGCCGAGGCGCTTCCCGAAACGCGCAGCTTCGGCCGCACGGCCGACCTGCAACGCGCATTGACACGCCGCGGCCTTCGGCAGGCGGAATTGAGTGCGAAGTGGTTGAAAAACCGCCTGCCCGCCGACGCGCGCGTGCTGTGCAGCCCGGCCCAACGATGCCGCCAGACCGCAGCGGCCCTGGGCTTTCCCACCGAGGTTCTCGACGCGCTCTCGCCCGAGGCGGATGCCGCAACCGTCCTGCGCGTTGCAGGGTGGCCGAAGGCACGCGGCACGGTGGTGGTCGTCGGTCACCAGCCGTGGCTGGGTGCAACGGCCAGCCGCATCCTTGCCGGCCAGGAACAGCCCTGGAGCGTTCACAAGGGCTGCGTGTGGTGGTTCGGCAACGGGGAAAGCGAGCGGCCTACCGGCGCGCAGCTGCGGGCGGTCATCGACCCCGACTGGCTCTGAGGGGAGCGCCGCGGGCCGGCAGCATCGTCGCGCCAGCGCGAATGCCGGCGCGTCACGTAACGGTCATCGGCGCTTCACGGCGCTGTCACCGCCCTTCCCTACATTGTTTCGCAACAGTGTCGTCACCCACAGGACATCTGATGCGAGACCTTCCGACGCCTACCCAACCGCTCTTCGAATCCCTGCCCAATGGCCTGGCCGGCCAGACGGCCCGGAGGCGTCTTCTACGGCCCTCATCTGCGTCAACGGATGCGGCACCTGCTCTCAGCGTGGCGTGGGCGCGTCACCAGGACGAAGTAGTCGAAGCACAGCGGCTGCGCTACAAGGTCTTTGCCGAAGAGATGGGCGCGCGCCTGTCGTCGCCGGCGGCCGAGCTGGACGTCGACATGTTCGACCCCTACTGCGATCACCTGATCGTGCGCGACCAGGCCACGCTGAAGGTGGTCGGCACCTACCGCGTGCTGCCGCCTCACCAGGCCAAGCGCATCGGCTGCCTCTACTCGGAATCGGAATTCGATCTGGTGCGTCTGGCGCACCTGAAACCGAAGATGGTCGAACTGGGACGCTCCTGCGTGCACCGCGACTACCGCAGCGGCAGCGTCATCATGGCGCTGTGGGCGGGCCTTGGCGAGTACATGCAGCGCTGGGGCATCGAGTCGATGCTCGGCTGCGCCAGCGTGCCGATCCACGATGGCGGGCACTATGCGGCGAGCCTGAGCCGGCTGTTCCAGCAACGGCATCTGGCGCCGATCGAATATCACGCGTTCCCGCGACTGCCGCTGCCGGTGGACGAGCTGAACCAGTCGCTGGAGGTGGACCCCCCCGCCCTGATCAAGGGATATCTGCGCCTTGGCGCCCGGATCTGCGGGCTGCCGGCCTGGGACCCGGACTTCAACGTGGCGGACTTTCTGACCCTGCTGCGCGTGAACGAGATGAACCCTCGCTATGCGCGCCACTTCCTCGGCCTGCCTGCGGCGACCGCCTGACTGCCTGTGCGCTTGCTGCCATCGGCCACGACGGCCGATGGCAAGCACCTAGTCGTACACCACCTTGTACCGCATGCCGATGCGCTCCCACTCGTCGGCTTCCTTGGCCAGGCTGTACTCGATCAGCGGGTTGGCATCGATCCACGCGCGCGGCAGCCGCACCTCGAATCCCTCTTCCAGCGCTTCGGCGCGCTGACTGACACGGATCTCGGGCAGCTCGACATCCGCCCGGCGCCGGCACAGCACGAAGGCCAGGCGCAGGCAGAACAGCATGCGCCAGTCGAGGAAACGTCCCCGCCCGGACAGCTTGCCGAGCTTGCCAGCATGGCCGAGCACCAGCGTGGCGAGCCGCGTCTGGTCGGTCCTGGAAAAGCCCGGCATGTCGGCATGGGTGGCGATGTAGGCCGAGTGCTTGTGATAGCCGCTGTGGGCGATCGACATGCCGATCTCGTGCAGACTGGCCGCCCAGCCGAGCAGGGCGAGGTTCTCGTCGCGCCGCTCGTTGGCCGGCTCCGGAAACTGCGCGAGCAGGCGCTGCGCGGCCTGGCGTACGCGTGCCGCCTGCGCCCGGTCCACGCCGTAGCGCCGCACGAACTGGTCCACCGTCACGGTACGCATGTCCTCATGGTGGCTGCGCCCCAGCAGGTCGTAGAGCACGCCCAGCCGCAGCGCCCCCTCGGTGACATCCATCCGTTCGATATCCAGTTCGGCGAACACGCCGAGCATGATCGACAGTCCGCCGGGCAGCACCGGAATGCGGTCCGGCTTCAGGCCGATCAGCCGTACGCGGTTGGTGTTCTCCGCCTTGATCAGCGCCCGCTTGAGCCGCTCCAGACCCTCGCGCGTGATGCCATGCTCATGCGGGTTGTCGTTCATGCCGTTCAGCTCGATCAGCTCGGCCAGCGCCCGCGCGGTGCCGGAGGAACCGACCGCCTGCTGCCAGCCGGCGGCGCGATAGTCCCGCACCAGCACCTGGATCTCGCGACGCGCCGCCAGCTCGGCCTGCTTCATCGAATAGTCGTCGACATTGCCGCTCGGGAAGAACTGGCGGCTATGCGACACGCAGCCGATATACAGGCTCTCCATCAGCCTGGCGTCATAGCCGCTGCCGATGATGAATTCCGTCGAGCCGCCGCCGATATCGACCACCAGCCGGTTGCCGGTGCAGGCGGGCGCGTCGTGCGAGGCGCCCAGGTAGATCAGGCGGGCTTCCTCGCGGCCGGCGATGATCTCGATGGGGAAGCCCAGCGCGTTCTCCGCCTCGATCAGGAATTCGCTGGCGTTGCGGGCCACGCGCAGGGTATTGGTGGCCACCGCGCGGACATGCGCCGGAGAGAATTCGCGCAGCCGGTCGCCAAAACGCCGCAGCGCCTCCACCCCTCGGCTGCGCGCGGGCTGGTCCAGGTATTTGTCGGCGGTCAGGCCAGCGGCCAGCCGCACCGGCTCGCGCATCGCATCGACCTGGAAGATCTGGCTGGCCGGGCCGCTGGCGGTCTGCACGACATCGACGCGGCCGATCATCAGCCGGAAACTGTTCGATCCCATGTCGACGGCGGCTAGCAGGCGTGGAGTATCGTTCATTGATGGTTTCGTATTGGTCGCCCCGTCATCCGGGATGCCCGACGGCCGCTCCGGTGCGGTTGCGCGGGCGGTCGGAGCGGCAGGCGAAGCCCGGCTGCGCCGGCATGGGGACATCGAGAATATGTCCTGTGCATGTCGGTGTCGTGACAGAATTCAGAATGTCATCACGCTGACACGGTTCCATGCAAAAGTCCAAGCATCGCCATTCGAAGGTCATGCCCATGACGACCACGCCGTCCGGTACGCTGCTCAACCGCGAACTTGGCATGCTGGAATTCAACTCCCGTGTCCTGGCACAGGCGGCCGATCCGTCCGTCCCCCTGCTCGAGCGGCTGCGTTTCGTCTGCATCGTATCGAGCAACCTCGACGAGTTCTTCGAGATCCGGATGGCGGGCCTGAAGGAGCAGATGCGCGACAACCCGTCCGGACTGACGCAGGACGGGCTGTCGGTGCAGCAGGCCTACCAGCTGGCGACGCAGCGCACGCAGCGGCTCGTTGCAGCGCAGTATGCCATGCTCCAGGACGTTATCCTGCCGCTGCTCGAACGCGAGGGTGTGTTTTTCCACCTGACCGGTTCCTGGAACGAAGCGCAGCGCAAATGGGCACGCGAGTTTTTCGTGCGCGAACTCGGACCGGTGCTGACGCCGATCGCGCTCGACCCCGCGCATCCCTTCCCGCGCGTGCTCAACAAGAGCCTGAACTTCGTGGTCGAACTGTCCGGCAAGGACGCCTTCGGGCGCGAGGCCGAGCTGGCCATCGTGCAGGCGCCGCGGGCCCTGCCGCGGGTGGTGCAGATGCCGGAGGAGCTGTCCGGCTACCCCTACGGCTTCGTGCTGCTGTCCTCCTTCATGCAGAGCTTCGTGCACGAGCTGTTCCCGGCGATCACGGTCGACGGTTGCTACCAGTTCCGTGTCACGCGCAATTCGGATCTGTTCGTCTCCGAGGACGACATCACGGACCTGCGCGAGGCGCTGCAGGGCGAACTGCCCTCGCGGCACTACGGCGATGCCGTGCGGCTGGAGGTATCGGCGGAGACGCCGCCCGCCCTGACGCGCCGCCTGCTCAACGAAATCGGCCTGGGGGAGCAGGACCTCTACCGCGTCAGCGGGCCGGTCAACCTGGTGCGGCTGATGCCGATCCCGGACATGGTCGATCGGCCTGCATTGAAGTACCCGCCGCACGTGCCGATGGCGGTCAAGGCGTTCGCCGGCGGCCAGCCGATGTTCGACGTGATTCGCCAGCGCGACGTGCTGCTGCACCACCCTTACGAGAGCTTCAATTCGGTGCTGGACCTGCTGCAGCTGGCGGCCAACGATCCGGACGTGGTGGCTATCAAGCAGACCGTCTACCGCACCGGCAACGACTCGGCGGTGATGGATGCGCTGATGACGGCGGTGCGCAATGGCAAGGACGTCACGGTGGTGGTCGAGCTGCTGGCGCGCTTCGACGAGGAAACCAATATCAACTGGGCCGAGCGGCTGGAATCGGCCGGCGCCCACGTGGTGTACGGGGTGGTCGGTCACAAGTGCCACGCCAAGATGCTGCTGATCGTGCGGCGCGAATCCGCGGCGCCGAAGAACCGCCAGACGCGACTGCGCCGCTACGTTCATCTGGGCACGGGCAACTACCATCCGCGCACCGCACGGCTTTATACCGACTTCGGCCTGTTGACCGCCAACGAGGAAGTCTGCGAGGACGTGCATCACGTCTTCCAGCTGCTGACCGGTACCGCGGGCTCGATCAAGCTGCACCATCTGTGGCAGTCGCCGTTCACGATGCAGAGCAACCTGGTCGAGAACATCCGCGCGGAGGCGCGCAACGCGCGCGCGGGCAAGCCGGCACGGATCATCGCCAAGATGAACGCGCTGCTCGAACCCTCGGTGATCGACGAGCTGTACAACGCCTCGCGCGCCGGGGTGAAGATCGACCTGATCGTGCGCGGCGTCTGCGCGCTGCGTCCAGGCGTGCCCGGAATGTCGGAGAACATCACGGTGCGATCGATCGTGGGCCGCTTCCTCGAGCATCACCGGGTCAACTACTTCCTTGCCGGCGGCAGCGAACTGCTGTACCTGTCCAGCGCCGACTGGATGGACCGCAACCTGTTCCGCCGCGTCGAGGTCGCCTTCCCCATCCTGGACAAGACGCTGAAGGCCCGGGTGATCCGGGAAAGCCTGCTGGTGCATCTGGACGACAACGCGTCGGCGTGGGTGATGCAGCCGGATGGCACCTACCTGCAGCAGGCCAATGGCGACAAGGACCGCCGCGTCAGCCAGATCGAACTGCTGGCGATGTTTACCTGACGCGGCGACGCCGCCCCTCGGCGGCCCTGCCGGTTCCTTTTCACTGGCGGACGCTTCGGTCCGTCGGAAACACCACGCGGAACACGCTGCCCTTGCCCACTTCGCTGCTGATGCGCAGCTCGGCATGGTGGCGCGACAACACGTGCTTGACGATGGCCAGGCCAAGGCCGGTGCCACCTGTATCGCGCGAGCGGCTGCGGTCGACGCGGTAGAAGCGCTCCGTCAGCCGCGGAATATGCTCGGCATCGATGCCAAGCCCGGTGTCCTTGACGGCGAATACCGCGTGCCCGTGCTGCCAGTCCAGGCAGATGCAGATGCGGCCGCCGGCCGGCGTATAGCGGATGGCGTTGGTGACCAGATTGCCGAATGCCGACATCAGTTCGCTATGCGTGCCCCGGATGCCGACCGTCGGATCGATCTCGGTATCGATGGCATGCCTGCCCTGCGACAGTGCCTCGGCGTCATGCACCAGATGCTGCACCACCGCGGCGATGTCGATCCGATCCTGGCTGGGCGGCTGCATGTCGCTCTCCAGCTTGGCCAGCGCCAGCAGGTCCTCGACGATATGCTGCATCCGCATGGACTGCGTCAGCATCATGTCGACGTAGCGGCGCTGGTCCTCCGGAGATACCGGGAGGTCGCGCATGGTTTCCAGGAAGCCGGTCAGCACCGTCAGCGGCGTCTTCAGCTCGTGCGACACGTTGGCGACGAAGTCGCGCCGCATCGCCTCGGTGTTCTCGAGCTTGGTGATGTCCTGGGTCAGCACGAGCTTGCGGTTGTCGCCGTAGGGAAGCACCTGCACCGCGATCACGTTCTGCTTGTGCTCGCCCATGTCGCGCATTTGCAGCGGTTCGTCGTAGCGTTGCAGCATCAGGTACTGGACGAACTCCGGGCGCCGGATCAGGTGCGTGATGCGCTGGCGGACATCGCGCCGCGCATTGAGGCCAAAATGCAGTTCGGCAACCTCGTTGCACCATTCGATCTGGTCGGCGTCGTCGAGCATCAGCACGCCGTTGGGCGACGCCTGGATGGCCTGGATGAAGCGGGTGTGCTGCTGCTCGACCTGCAGCACCTGCATGCGCCAGCGCTTGACCAGCCGGTGCAGGCGGTAATACACCTCGCCCCATAGCCCGAGCGCGCTCGGGATGTCGCCATACGCGGGGGCGTCCAGCACCTTCCACAGCCGGTTGATCTGGTACAGGTAGTACAGCAGCAGCGCCATCAGCACGCCGCAGGCGAGCCCGAGGGCGGCCTGGGGACTGACGGTCAGATACATGGCCAGCGTCCCGATCGCGATGAGGATCAGGACGGCCAGCGAGCGGGCCCAGATGACGTTCATGGTTGCAGCTTCGAGGGGCCGGGCGCTCCGCCGTCGCGGCCGGCCCGCGCCGGATGGGGCGCAGTGTGCCACGAAACCGGCGAGGCGAGCCCGGGGGCGCCACGGGGGCAGCGGAATCCGGGCGCCGAGATTGCCGGCCCGTTGCTGTCAGAGTCCGGGCGTGCGCGCGAGCCGGTAGCCGCTTCCACGCACCGTCTCGATCATCGCGCTGAATCCGCCCGGGGCGAGCGCGGCGCGCAGGCGCTTGATATGAACGTCCACCGTGCGCTCCTCGACAAAGACGTGGTCGCCCCACACCTGGTCCAGCAGCTGCGAGCGGCTGTGTACGCGCTCCGGATGGGTCATCAGGAAATGCAGCAGACGGAATTCGGTCGGCCCGAGATCGAGCCGGATGGGACCGGACTCGTTCTCTCCGGTGACGCGATGGGTCGCCGGGTCCAGCTTCAGGCCGTTGATCGACACCACATCGTCAGTCAGCTGCGGCGCACGGCGGCGCAGCACCGCCTTGATGCGCGCCAGCAGCTCCTTCGGCGAGAACGGCTTGGTGACGTAGTCGTCGGCGCCCGCTTCCAGGCCCATCACCTTGTCCTGTTCCTCGCTGCGCGCGGTCAGCATGATGATGGGGATCTGCTTGGTCCGCTCGTTGTTGCGCAGTTCCTTGGCGAACACGGCGCCCGACTTGCCGGGAAGCATCCAGTCCAGCAGCACCAGGTCGGGCAGCACATCGCTCATCAGCGACAGCGCCTGCTCGGCATTGTAGGCACGGATCGGATAGTGACCCGCGTGCTGCAAGTTGACCGCGATCAGCTCGGCGATGGCCGGCTCGTCCTCGACGACCAGAATACTGCTAGGCATGTGTGAGATTCTCCGCTGATGGCAGGTTCAGCTCAGGGCTTCCTTCTCCATGGCCTCGCGCGAGGTATGGCGGACATCGGTGCCCTTGACGATATAGATGATGAACTCGGCGATATTCTTGGCATGGTCGCCGATCCGCTCCACCGCCTTGGCGATGAAGAGGAAGTCCAGCGCCACCGAGATGGTGCGCGGGTCTTCCATCATGTAGGTGATCAGCTTGCGCACGAAGGCACGGAACTCGTCGTCGATGGCCTGATCGTCCTTGACGATGCGTGCCGCGGCGGCCGTATCCAGGCGCGCGAACGCATCCAGCGACTGGCGCAGCAGCGCCACCGCCAGTTCGCCCGCCAGCTTGACCTCGGCATAGTTGATGCCGCCGGCGCCGGTTTCTTCCATGATATGGCGGGTACGGCGGGCGATCTTCTCCGCTTCATCGCCGGCGCGCTCCAGATTGGTGATGGTCTTGGAGATCGCCATCACCAGGCGCAAGTCGCGGGCGGTCGGTTGCCGGCGCGCGATGATGTTGTTGCAGTCGGCGTCGATTTCCACTTCCAGCGCATTGATCTGCAGCTCGCGCTCGATCACCTGGTCGATCAGGTTGGTATCGAACTCGGCAAGCGCCTTCATGGCGGTGGCGATCTGCGCCTCGACCAGGCCGCCCATCTGCAGCAGCTTGGTGTTCACGGCGTTCAGATCGGCGTCGAATTGCGTCGACAGGTGCTTGTCGGACATCGTTTTCTCCTGGCCACGGCTTCGGGCCTGCATCAGCCGGCTTGCCCGGTGGTTTGGTTTGGTGTACGGGGTGTACGGGGTGTACGGGGTGTCCGGCAATCAGCCGAAGCGGCCCGTGATGTAGTCCTCGGTTTCCTTCCGGTGCGGCTTGATGAAGATCTTCTCCGTCTCGCCGAATTCGATCAGCTCGCCCAGGTACATGTACGCCGTGTAGTCGGAGCAGCGCGCTGCCTGCTGCATATTATGAGTCACGATCACGACCGTGTACTCGTCCTTCAGCTCCGCGATCAGCTCTTCGATGCGGCCCGTGGAGATCGGGTCCAGCGCAGAGCACGGCTCGTCCAGCAGCAGCACTTCGGGACGGATGGCGATGCCGCGCGCGATGCAAAGACGCTGCTGCTGGCCGCCGGACAGGCTGTAGCCGGACTGGTGCAGCTTGTCCTTGGCCTCGTTCCACAGTGCCGCCTTGCTCAGTGCCCACTCGACACGGTCGTCCATCTCCGAGCGCGACAGCTTCTCGAACAGGCGCACGCCGAAGGCGATGTTGTCGTAGATCGACATCGGGAACGGCGTCGGCTTCTGGAACACCATGCCGACCTTGGCGCGCAGCAGCGCGATGTCGCGGCGCGTGGTCAGCAGGTTCTCGCCATCCATGTTGATCTCGCCCTCGGCCCGCTGCTCGGGATACAGCGCGTACATCTTGTTGAAGGTACGCAGCAGGGTCGACTTGCCGCAGCCCGACGGGCCGATGAAGGCCGTGACCTTGCGGTCGGGGATCGACAGGTTGATGTTCTTCAGCGCGTGAAACTGGTTGTAATAGAAGTTCAGGTTGCGCACGTCGATCTTGGCGCGCACGTTCTCGGGAATGTCGATGACAGTCGAAGTCATGCTCAGTCTCGCTGGGAATTTCGTCGGTTCGTTGCGATGCAGCCGGTCCGGAGGTCAGGCTCAGGACTTCTTGAACAGCACGCGCGCCAGGATGTTCAGGGCCAGCACGCCGATGGTTATCAGGAACACGCCGGCCCACGCCAGCTCCTGCCATTCGGTGAACGGGCTCATCGCGAAGCGGAAGATGGTCACCGGCAGGTTGGCCATCGGCTTCGACAGGTCGGTACTCCAGAACTGGTTCGACAGCGCGGTGAACAGCAGCGGCGCGGTCTCGCCGGCGATGCGGGCGACAGCCAGCAGCACGCCGGTGATGATGCCCGCGTACGAGGCCTTCACCGTGATCGACAGCACCATCTTCCACTTCGGCGTGCCAAGGGCGAAGGCCGCTTCGCGCAGCGCATTCGGAACCAGGTTCAGCATGTTCTCGGTCGTGCGCACCACGATCGGCACCTGCAGCAGCGCCAGCGCGCAGATGCCCGCCCATGCCGAGAAGTGGCCCATGCGGGCAACCACCAGCGCGTAGACGAACAGGCCGATCACGATCGACGGCGCCGACAGCAGGATGTCGTTGATGAAGCGGATCAGGCTGGCCAGGTACGACTTCTGGCCATATTCAGCCAGGTAGATGCCGGCCAGGATGCCCAGCGGCGTGCCGATCAGGGTCGCCATGCCGACCATCACGAAGCTGCCGAAGATGGCGTTGGCCAGGCCGCCGCCGGCCGTGTTCGGCGCCGGCGTCATTTGCGTGAACAGGTCCCACGACAGCCCGCCGATCCCCAGCGAGATGGTGGTCCAGAGGATCCACGCGAGCCAGAACAGACCGAAGCTCATCGCCAGCAGCGATGCGGTCAGCGCATAGAAGTTGACGCGGCGGCGGCGCGATTGCAGTCGGGTGCGAACCTCGTCCGAATTGGCGGCGACCGACGGCATCGAGCCGTGCATGGTTTGGCTGGTCGTATTCATTTGGCCCCCTCGTTGCGGGACAGGCGCAGCAGCAGCAGTTTCGACAGGGCCAGCACCACGAAGGTGATGAAGAACAGGATCAGGCCCAGTTCCATCAGCGCGGCGGTATGCAGTCCCGGGCCGGCTTCGGCAAACTCGTTGGCCAGCGCGGAAGTGATGCTGTTGCCCGGCGCGAACAGCGAGACGCTGTCGAGCAGGTTCGTATTGCCGATGACGAAGGTCACCGCCATGGTCTCGCCCAGCGCGCGGCCCAGGCCGAGCATGATGCCGCCGATCACGCCAGCGCGCGTGTAGGGCAGCACCACGTTCCACATCACCTCCCAGGTGGTGCAGCCCACGCCGTACGCGGACTCCTTGAGCAGCACCGGCGTGACTTCGAACACGTCGCGCATCACCGAGGCGATGTAGGGGATGATCATGATCGCCAGGATCACGCCGGCACACAGCAGGCCGATGCCCAGCGGCGGCCCCTGGAACAGCGGCCCGATCACCGGCAGCTGGCCCAGGGTATTGTTCAGCGGCTTCTGGAAGTACTCGGCGAACAGCGGCGCGAAGACCAGCAGACCCCACATGCCGTAGACGATCGACGGCACCGCCGCCAGCAGTTCGATCGCGGTGCCCAGCGGCCGGCGCAGCCACGCCGGGGACAATTCGGTCAGGAACAGCGCGATGCCGAAGCTGACCGGCACCGCAATAATCAAGGCGATCAGCGAGGACACGATGGTGCCGTAGATCGGCACCAGCGCGCCATAGACGTCGGCCGGGGGATCCCACTCCGAGGTCCACAGGAACTTGAGGCCAAAAGCCTCGATCGAGGGCCAGGCGCTGATGGCCAGCGACACGATGATGCCGCCCAGCAGCAACAGGGTCACGACGGCAGCACCGCACGTCAGGCCGCCGAACAGGATGTCGCCGGTACGGCTCGGTGCGCGCACATTGGAGAGATCGGGCGTAGTGGCCATGGATCAGGTATTGGGTCAGCGGCGGCAGCCGCCAAGTGGGCGCGATAAGTGACTATTTAGTCATCTTTTCGTCACCTTCTACAGGTCCGGCCCGCGCGACCGCCCAAACTTCGGGCAGGCCGGACGGGCCGGGGTTGCCGGTCATGCGGACAGGGGGTTCACCCCTGCCCCCGCCGGCATGTCAGCGTGGTGCGGATCAGTACAGGCCCTTGCCCGATGCATCCTTCACGCTGTTCTTCCAGGTCGTCTGGATCTGCTTGACGACGGCTTCCGGCATCGGCACATAGTCCAGGTCCGAAGCCATGTTGCCGCCGTTCTTGTACGCCCAGTCGAAGAACTTCAGCACTTCGGCACCCTGCTCCGGCTTCTCCTGGTTCTTGTGGACCAGGATGAAGGTCGCGCCGGCGATCGGCCATGCGTCCTTGCCCGGCTGGTTGGTCAGGATCTGGTAGTACGACTTGGACCAGTCCGCACCGGCAGCTGCCGCCTTGAAGGCCTTCTCGTCCGGCTGGACCACGGCACCGTCGACGTTCTTCATCTTCAGGTGCGTCATCTTGTTCTGCTTGGCGTAGGCGTACTCGACATAGCCGATCGCGCCGTTCAGACGCTGCACGAAGGCGGCCACGCCCTCGTTGCCCTTGCCGCCCGTGCCGCCGCCCGGCCAGTTCACGGTCGTGCCCTCGCCCACCGTGCTCTTCCAGTCGGCGCTAACCTTGGACAGGTAGTTGGTGAAGATGAAGGTGGTGCCCGAACCGTCGGCGCGGCGCACCGGCAGGATGTCCTGGCTCGGCAGCTTGACACCCGGGTTCAGCGCCTTGATCGCGGCGTCATCCCACTTCTTGATCTTGCCCAGGTAGATGTTGGCCAGCACTTCGCCGGTGATCATCAGCTCGCCCGGCTTGACGCCCTGCAGATTGACGACCGGCACCACGCCGCCGATCACGGTCGGGAACTGGACCAGACCCTGCTTGTTCAGGTCTTCGTCCTTCAGCGGCGCGTCCGAGGCACCGAAATCGACCGTCTTGGCGTTGATCTGCTTCAGACCGCCCGACGAACCGATGGATTGATAGTTGACCTTGTTACCCGTGGCTTTTTGGTATGCGTCGGCCCACTTGGAATAGACGGGCGCGGGGAAAGAGGCGCCTGCACCGGTAATTTCTGCCGCGAATGCGGTACCTGCTACTACCAGCGACACGATGCCCGCGACGGCAGTCTTGACCAGCTTCATATGTCCTCCAGAGAACATGGTTGGGAATGTCAGTTTGTTGACATGCCGAACTGTATTCGTCCTCTGTGACAGAACCATGACATCGCAAAAACTTCCCGAAGATCGGATTTAGGCATGGTCTTGTGGCTTGGAAGGCACGGGAGAAGCGTCCCCGAAACAAAAACGGCCCCGGGGGGCCGTTTTTGCGTGACTCGCGTTCCATGGCGCCGCAGCTAGGGTGGATCTGCCGCCGTGTTTCGCGCGCGGTTTCCTACCACGAAGACCGTCACGAGGCCGACCACGGTCGTTCCTCCGATGACACCGGCCACCCATTGGGATCCGTGAAGCGCCAGGTATCCGGCAATGCCCAGCGCCGCCAGGCCGATCGCCAGCCCCGAGAACATCGACAACAAGCGCTCGGCAAAGACGAGCGTGTTGACGCGCCTGGTTTCCGCCCGTCGAAACTCGCCTTCCGTCTGAGTCTGCTCGAAGACCCAGTCCACCCGCTCCGGCGCGATCCGGTGCAATGCCTCGAGGTGAGCGATCGGCAAAAGAGGGGAGTCGGTCTCCTGCTCCTGTACAGCGATATGGTTGTTACCGTGTCTGACCTGAGCGCTCCTTGATCGACCCATTTTGCTGCAGCGCCTTCGTGGTGTTCTTGTCTAGCCGCGCCTGCACCGTGCAGGCGTCCTGATAGATGTTCTTCGCGTCGCGAACGGTGTCTCCCCGCTTCGGGACGTCGTAGCGTCGGACCGTTCCGAACGCGCCCAGCACATCACCCAAACCAGTCAGGATGTGGACGAGATTGTTCATATCGCTCCTAGTCGTGTGCACCGCTGCGACAACCTTGGCGGCAGAGTTTATCCAGATCGAACGCGTTCCCATCGGGACGAGCGCCGAATACCGAAGTTTCGGTGCTGCAAGTTAAAAGCTTGAGCCGGCCCACGATGACGAGCGACAACCAAAAGCGCCTCTGGTCAAACTTGAGGACCAAGCATCAGGCTGCGGCGCTGTCCCCCAGCGCATCGGCGAGCTTGCGCGCCGCCATTTCCGCCGTCTCGACCTGCTCGGCCTCGACCATCACCCGCACCACCGGCTCGGTGCCGGAAGCCCGGATCAGCACGCGTCCCTTGCCATCGAGCATCGGCTCGACCTCGGCCCGGGCGGCCTTCAGGCCGGCATGCTGCTGCCAGTCGAAGCCCTTCTCCACGCGGACATTGATCAGGGTCTGCGGGAACAGCGTGACGCCCTCCACCAGTTCGGCCAGGGACTTGCCGCTGCGTCGCAGCGCGGCGAGCACCTGTAGCGCCGACACGATGCCGTCGCCGGTGGTATGTCGGTCCAGGCAGAGCAGATGGCCGGACCCTTCCCCGCCCAGCGTCCAGCGGCGGCGGGCCAGTTCCTCCAGCACATAGCGGTCGCCCACCTTGGCACGTACGAATTCCACGCCCATGCGCTGGAACGCCAGTTCCACGGCCATGTTGGTCATCAGCGTGCCGACCACGCCGGGCACGGCATGACCGCTGTCCATCCGGTCTCGCGCGATCACATAGAGCAGTTCATCGCCGTTGTACAGCCGCCCCTGGGCGTCGACCACCTGCAGGCGGTCGGCATCGCCGTCGAAGGCCAGGCCCAGGTCCGCCTGGTTGGTCCGCACCGCCTCGATAAGCTTCTCGGGCGCGGTCGCGCCATAACCGGCGTTGATATTGCGCCCGTCGGGCTGGTTGCCGATCGAGATGACGTCCGCGCCCAGCTCGTGAAATACATGAGGGGCGATATGGTAGGCCGCGCCATGGGCGCAATCGACCACCACCTTGAGCCGATGCAGATCGCGGTCGTAGGGGAAGGTGCTCTTGCAGAATTCGATATAGCGTCCTGCCGCGTCGTCGATACGCCGGGCACGGCCCAGGTCGTCCGAGCGCACGCAGACCATCGGCTGTTCGAGCTCCGCTTCGATCGCCATCTCGACGTCGTCGGGCAGCTTGTCGCCGGACGAGGAGAAGAACTTGATACCGTTGTCGTAGTACGGGTTGTGGCTGGCGGAGATGACGACCCCGGCGGCAAGCCGCAGCGCGCGGGTCAGATAGGCGACGCCGGGCGTGGGCAACGGCCCGGTCAGCAGGACATTGACGCCCGCCGAGGTAAAGCCGGCTTCGAGCGCCGCCTCGAGCATATAGCCCGAGATCCGCGTGTCCTTGCCGATCAGCACCGTGGGCCGGCCCTGCGCCGGCTGCCGGCCCAGCGCCAGCACCCGCCCGGCGGCATAACCAAGCCGCATGACGAGATCCGGCGTGATCGGCGGCTCGCCCACACGGCCGCGCACACCGTCGGTGCCGAAGTATTTCCGAGTCATCCGCAATTTCTCCGTTCTATGGGCCGTCCTCGCCTTGCTTGCCAGGCGGCCGTCTGTGTTTTGATCTTGTCCGGTCCGGACTGGACCACACCTGCCGCTCGCGCCGCTGGTCAGGGCTGCAATGCGGCGTCTGCCCGCTGCTGCCGTATCGCCCACCAGGTCCGGATGGCGTTGACGGTGTCGGCGACATCGTGCACCCGCACGATATAGGCGCCCCGTTCGGCGGCGCACACTGCGGCGGCGACGCTCGCGGCGATCCGGCCTGCCGGCGGCCGCCCGCCCAGGATGGCACCCAGCGTGGACTTGCGCGACAGCCCCGCCAGCAGCGGCAGGCCGTCCACGCTCAGCCGGGGCAGCTCGCCAAGCAGGCGCAAATTATGATCGGGCGTCTTGCCAAAGCCAAACCCTGGATCGAGCACGATGCGGCTGTCCTCGATGCCCGCGGCCCGCAGCGCGGTGACGCGATCGGCAAGAAAGGCGTGCACCTCCCCCACCACGTCCTGGTAGTGCGGCGCCTCCTGCATGGTCTGCGGATCGCGCTGCATGTGCATCGCGCACAGTCCCGCCTGTCCGCCGGCGACCGCTTCGATGGCGCCCGGCATCCGAAAGCCCCAGATATCGTTGATGAGGTCGGCGCCGGCAGCCAGCGCGGCGCGCATGGTGTCGGGCTTGTAGGTGTCGATCGACAGCGGTTTGCCGCAGTCGCGCAGCGCTTCGATCACCGGCAACACCCGGTCCAGTTCCTCGGACAGGGGCAGCGACGCCGAGCCCGGACGGCTCGACTCGCCGCCGATATCGATGATGTCCACGCCCTCGTCGATCATGCGCTCGGCGTGCCGCAGCGCGGCGTCACGCCCGGCATGCTGGCCGCCATCCGAAAAGGAATCCGGGGTCACGTTCAGAATTCCCATCACCAGCGGGCGGCGGTCAAGAGCGAAACGATAGCGTCCGCACTGAAAATACTGTGTAAACAATCGAAACAGCCTCGTTCCAGATGGCGTCGGCGTGATCGCGGTGCCGACTTCCGCGGCAAGGCCGGCGATGCCAATGAAAAAAAGCCGGTGCACCTGGCACCGGCTTCATATTGATTCGCCAGCGAGGACCTTGCGGTCCCTTTGCCGTCCGTAGCGGCCGAAGGCGGGCTGGCTGCCCTTGCGCTCCAGACCGCCCGGCTCTCCTCAGGCGGTGGCCGGCGCGTTGGACGGCGGCGTCACGGGCGATCCACCCGACGGCGGGGTACCGCCGCCGCTGGTCCCCGACACGCCACGCGGCGGGCGCGGCGGCTTGCCGGCCATGATGTCGTTGACCTGATCGGCATCGATCGTTTCCCACTCCATCAGCGCGGCGGTCATTGCCTCCACCTTCTCGCGGTTTTCTTCCAGCAGGCGCTTGGCCAGCGCGTACTGCTCGTCCACGATGCGGCGGATTTCGGCGTCGACCTTCTGCTGCGTCGCCTCGGACACCGACTTCGACGACATCTTGCCGAACATGCCTTCCTGCTCGGTATCGACGTACACCATGGTGCCGAGCGAGTCGCTCATGCCGAAGCGGGTCACCATGTCGCGCGCGATCTTGGTGGCGCGCTCGAAGTCGTTGGAGGCCCCGGTGCTCATCGCATTGAGGAACACTTCCTCGGCTGCACGGCCGCCAAACAGGATGGCGATCTCGTCGAGCATGTTGTCCTTGTACTTCGAGTACTTGTCGTGCTCGGGCAGCTGCCACGTCACGCCCAGGGCCCAGCCGCGCGGCATGATGGTGACCTTGTGGACCGGGTCGGCCTTGGGCAGCAGCTTGGCCACCACCGCGTGGCCGGACTCGTGGTAAGCCGTCGCCTTGCGCTCTTCCTCGCGCATCACGGTCGACTTGCGCTCCGGGCCCATGTAGATCTTGTCCTTCGCGTCCTCGAAGTCCTGCATGTCGACCACGCGCTTGTTGCGGCGGGCGGCGAACAGTGCGGCCTCGTTGACCAGGTTGGCCAGGTCGGCACCCGAGAAGCCCGGCGTGCCGCGCGCCAGCACGGCGGCGTCCACGTCGTTGCCGATGGGCACCTTGCGCATATGGACCTTCAGGATCTGCTCGCGGCCACGGATGTCCGGCAGGCCCACATAGACCTGGCGGTCGAAACGGCCAGGACGCAGCAGCGCCTTGTCCAGCACATCCGCACGGTTGGTCGCGGCGATGACGATCACGCCCGAGTTGGCCTCGAAGCCATCCATCTCGACCAGCATCTGGTTCAGGGTCTGCTCGCGCTCGTCGTTGCCGCCGCCCATGCCGGCGCCGCGATGGCGGCCGACCGCGTCGATTTCGTCGATGAACACGATGCAGGGCGCCTGCTTCTTGGCGTTCTCGAACATGTCGCGAACGCGCGCGGCGCCGACGCCGACGAACATTTCAACGAAGTCCGAGCCCGAGATGCTGAAGAACGGCACCTTCGCTTCGCCGGCGATGGCGCGGGCAAGCAGCGTCTTGCCGGTACCCGGAGGGCCGACCAGCAGCACGCCGCGCGGGATGCGCCCGCCCAGCTTCTGGAACTTCTGCGGGTCCTTCAGGAAGTCGACCAGTTCGACGACTTCCTCCTTGGCCTCGTCGCAGCCGGCGACGTCCTGGAAGGTGACCGCGTTCTGGTTCTCGTCGATCAGCCGCGCGCGCGACTTGCCGAACGAGAAGGCGCCGCCCTTTCCGCCACCCTGCATCTGCCGCATCATGTAGAACCAGAACACGATGATCAGCAGGGTCGGTCCGAGGTAGTAAAGTGCCTGAACAAGCACATTCGGCTCATCATCCGCCTTGCCGGTGACCTGCACGCCGTACTTCATCAGGTCGCCGACCATCCAGATGTCGCCCGGCGAGATGATGGTGTACTTCTGCCCTTCCCGCGGCGTCACCACGAGGTTGCGGCCCTGCACATCGACGCGGCTCACCTTGCCATTCTTGGCGTCCTCCATGAACTGCGAGTAGGTGACGCCTTCCTGCGCACGGGGCTTGTCGAACTGCTTGAAGACGGTAAACAACACCAGCGCGATCACGAGCCAGATTGCCGCCTTTTGAAACAGGTTGTTATTCAAGGCCGAACTCCTTTGCGAATGCCTTGCCAACGAGGTAGCTGCGTTGCATTGTAATGCAGCGCATGAAACCAGGTACGAACAGTCTATCTATCGGGCCGATAGTCGGCCGTCAGAGCGGCCCCGAAGCCGCCTGGGGCGACACGTAGCCGAGAAATCAGACCGAGGAAAGCCGGGATAGTTGCCCGCCGGCCGACCGGTCGGTTCGCCGGCCTACGCGGGGTTCTTCAGGTACCGTCCCAGGATGAAGGTTTCGGATGACTTGTCGCGCGACGCCTTGGGCTTGCGCTTGGCCACGACGCGGAATTGCCGCTTGAACTTCTCCACGATCTGGCTGTAGCCGCTGCCATGGAAGCACTTTACCAGCAACGCCCCGTCCGGCTTCAGATGCGCCTGGGCAAACTCCAGCGCCAGGTCGCACAGATACTCGATCCGGGCCGCGTCGGCCGCCGCCACACCCGACAGGTTGGGGGCCATATCGGATAAAACAAGGTCGATCTTGCTGCCGCCCGACGCCTGCAGGACCACGGCCTCCAGCTGGCGGAACACCTCCTCCTCGCGGAAGTCGCCCTGGATGAAGGCCACGTCGGCGACCGGCTCCATCGGCAGCAGGTCGATCGCGACCACGGCGCCGTCGATGCGGCCATCCTGCGCTCGTGGCGAGGCGGCCAGCTTGTTGCGCACATATTGGCTCCAGCTGCCTGGCGCCGCGCCCAGGTCGACCACCACCTGCCCTGGCTGGATCAGCTTGTCCTGCTCGTCGATCTCCTTGAGCTTGTAGGCCGCCCGCGCGCGGTAACCCTCGCGCTGCGCCATCTTCACGTAGGGATCGTTGATGTGGTCATGCAGCCATGACTGCCTGAATTTGTTCTTCGCCATTCGAATGCCGCTTGCGAGGGGAGTCGGGGGCATGGCCGCCGGACACCTCGCTTCCCGTTCCTCAATGAAATCGCCGCCCGAGGGCGCCGGTTTGGCGGATAATACGCGCCGTTGCGCAGTGCCAGCCACCGAGGCTGCCGCTGTTTTGCTGGCCGTGCGCCAGCCGTCCGCTTTTCCAACAGATCATGCCTGCCCTTCAACTGATTCCCGCCCAGCGTTCCGAACTCCGCTCCCGCGCCCACGGCCTCAATCCGGTCGTGATGATCGGCGCGGAAGGACTGACCCGCTCGGTCCTGGCCGAAATCGATCGCAGCCTTGCTGCCCACGACCTGATCAAGATCCGCGTGTTCGGCGACGACCGCGAAAGCCGCATCGAGATCTACGAAGCCATCTGCGACGAACTCAATGCCGCGCCGATCCAGCATATCGGCAAGCTGCTGGTGGTATGGCGTCCGGGACCGGCCCGCCTGAAGGAGAACCAGCCGGAAGAACTCGGACGCATGGCCCAGCGCCGTGGCGCCGCGCCGCGTACGGTCACCGTGCGCAAACCCGCTGCAACGCCGGGACGCCGCCCCACGCGCAGCACGGTCACCGTGCTGGGCAACGAGCGTGTCACCGCCGGCGGCAACGTCAAGCGCGCGCGTACGCGCCAGGCGAGCCCCAAGAAGAAATCGCTGGGCTGACCGCTCCCTCGCATGGGGCCGGCTTCCGTCCGGCCCTGCCGCCCTGCCGCCCCTCCGCCGAATCGGCGCCTTCACGGTCCTGGCGCCTTGAACGCCTCGTCACATCTGGCGACGGCCCTTGTCACCGCGACCGCCGTGAGCGGCCACTCGCCACACCAGCGCAAGCGCCAGCAGGCTCTGCAACAGGTAGAACGCGCTGGAGATGCCGTGCAGCAGGCCGAAGCGCGCGCGGAACGGCGAGTCGCCAACGCCGACCCCGAGCGCCTGCGCCTTGTGCCGCAGGCTCTCCATGAACGGCTGCAAGCCGAAGTAGCCAATCAGCACGCAGCACAGCATGCCGAGCACCAGCCAGCGCAAGGCCCGGTAGTGCGTGGCGCCGCGGCGGATCATCACATTGCACAGCACCAGCTGCAGCACGCCGATTACCACCCCGAGGATCGCCTCGGTGCGGAACAGCTGCCCCGCCACCATGCCGGCCATCTGCCGGCTGGGCAGGCTTGCGAACAGTGTCGGCGCGACCAGATAGCCGATCGTCCACAGGCTGCCCGCCCAGACCACCGTCAGCAGCAGGAACAGCCGATCCGGCAGCAGCCCCTCGCGGGGCGCTGCCTGGGAGGAAGGCGTGTTGGCGGTGAGGGACATGCCGTTGCTGGAGGCAGCGATAGCGCCGGCCTCAGATGTAGCGCACGCCGATGACTTCGTACTCGCGCTCGCCGCCGGGGGCCAGCACGGTGGCGACATCGCCCTCGAACTTGCCGATCAGGGCGCGCGCGATGGGCGAGCTCACGGAGATCTTGCCCTTGTCCAGATCGGCCTCGTCCTCGCCGACGATCTGGTAGCAGACTGCCTTGCCCGACTCGAGATCCTCCAGATCGACCGTGGCGCCGAACACGATGCGGCCATCGGTTTCCAGCAGGGTCGGATCGATGATCTGGGCGGCGGACAGCTTGGCCTCCACTTCCTGGATGCGACCTTCGATGAATGCCTGCTTTTCCTTGGCGGCATCGTATTCGGCGTTCTCGGACAGATCGCCCTGGGCACGCGCCTCGGCAATGGCATTGATCACCGCAGGACGCTCGACGGCCTTCAGGCGTTGCAGCTCCTCCTTCAGAAGTTCTGCGCCGCGCTTGGTAATCGGAATCGTGCTCATGTCTCTTCAGGCAAAAAAATGAGCCGCAGCGTAGCGGGCGATGTGCACGGCGACGTTGCCGTCACACACCTCCGCCCTACCGCGGCTTTTGGGTGGTTTCTCTAACGACTTCTACGACTTCGACAAGCTGTGAGGTCGAGGCTACAGGCGACTGGATCGCCGAAATTCCCGCTAGTTTAGGTCAAGACGACCGCCGCCAGCAACTGCGGCGGGAGGTCGGGATGCCTGCCGGCGCGTCAGTAGCCCGGTCCGTCGGTAACCGGCAGCGCGCACGTTCGGGCGCCGTCACCCCCGAGGAAGGAGGCGGCCAGCTGCCGCGCGGCCTTGGCAAACAGCAGCACATCGACGCCGGTCGCCACGAAGGTGCAGCCCAGCTCGAGATAACGGCGCGCCAGCGCGGCGTCCGAGGTCAGCGTGCCGGCCGCCTTGCCGCTGGCGATAATGGTGCGCATGGCGCTCTCAATGGCTTGCTGCACTTCCGGATGACCCGGATTGCCCCGGTGCCCCATCGATGCGGCAAGGTCGGCCGGCCCGATGAACACGCCGTCCACCCCCTCGACGGCGCAGATCGCGTCCAGGTTGGCCAGCGCCGTCACGGTCTCGGCCTGCACCAGCAGGCAGACTTCGTCGTCCGCGATATCGAGATAGTCGGCGCGGCCGCTCCATTGCGAGACACGCGCCACCGCGCTGCCGACGCCGCGAATGCCAGCCGGCGGATAGCGCGTCGCGGCAACCAGCGCGCGCGCCTGCTGGGCGGTATCCACCATCGGCACGAGCAGCGTCTTCGCGCCGATATCGAGCAGTTGCTTGATCAGCGCCACGTCACCGGCGACCGCGCGCACCACGGGCGCGGCACGGTAGGGCGCGACGGCCTGCAGCTGCGCGAGGATGCTGCGCACGTCGTTGGGCGCGTGCTCGCCGTCGATCAGCAGCCAGTCGAAGCCGGCCGTGGCGGCAACCTCGGACAGATAGGGCGAGGCCATCGACAGCCACAGGCCGACCTGGGCCTGGCGCGCGGCAAGGGCCGCCTTGAAGGGATTGTTGGCAGGCATGCGACAGTGTCCTCGACAGATAACAGGAAGATCTTGTTCTTGCAGCGGGCTTGTCAGCCGAGCTGGCCCTGGCACAGGTACTTCAGGTGCAGGTAGTCGTCCAGGCCATGGCGCGAGCCCTCGCGCCCATAGCCCGACTCCTTGACGCCGCCAAACGGTGCGGCCTCGGCAGCGATGGCCCCCTCGTTGATGCCCACGATACCGGTTTCCAGCGCCTGTGCAACCCGCCAGATACGGCGCACGTCGCTCGAGTAGAAGTAGGCGGCAAGACCGAACGGCGTATCGTTGGCATGATGGACTACCTCGTCCTCGCTGTCGAAGCGGAAGACTGGCGCCACCGGGCCGAAGGTCTCCTCGCAGGACAGCGCCATCTCGGGCGTGGCGCCGACCAGCACGGTTGGCGCGTAGTAGTTGGGCCCATCGTCCCGCCGCACGCGCTTGCCGCCTGTCACCACGCGGGCGCCCCTCGCCACGGCATCCTCGACATGACGCGCGATCTTGTCCACCGCACGGGCGTTGATCATCGGGCCGATGTCGGCGCCGTCCTCGCTGGCCGGCCCGACCGTCAGCGCGGCAACGCGCCGCGCCAGCCGCTCGACGAAATCGTCGTGCACCGCGCGCTGTACATAGATGCGGTTCGGACAGACGCAGGTCTGTCCGCCATTGCGGAATTTCGATGCCATCAACCCGTCCACGGCCGCGTCCAGGTCCGCATCGTCGAACACGATGAATGGCGCATTGCCTCCCAGCTCCAGCGACAGCTTTTTCAGCGTGTCGGCCGATGCGCGGGCCAGGTGCTTGCCTATCGGGGTCGAGCCGGTGAAGGTGATCTTGCGCACGCGGGGATCGGCGAGCCAGGCATCGACCACCTCCGGCGTGCGCTCGCGCGACGCCGTGACGATGTTGATCACCCCGTCAGGAATCCCCGCCTGCCGCGCGAGGTGGACCAGCGCCAGCGCCGTCAGCGGCGTGTCCTCGGCAGGCTTGGCCACCACCGTGCAGCCGGCCGCCAGCGCGGGCGCGATCTTGCGCGCGATCATCGCCAGGGGGAAATTCCACGGGGTGATGGCGGCGACCACGCCCACCGGCTCCTTGAGCACCATCAGCTTGCGGCCCGACACAGGCTCCGCAAGGATGTCGCCGCAGATGCGCGGGGCTTCCGCGGCAAACCACTCCACATAGGAGGCGCCGTACTGCACCTCGCCCCGGCTCTCCTTCATGGGCTTGCCCTGCTCGGCCGAGATGATGCGGGCAAGGTCTTCGCGATGCTCCAGCATCAGCGCATGCCAGCGTTGCAACAGCCGGCCGCGCTCCTGCGCCGGCCGGCGGCTCCACCCGGCGAAGGCGGCGCTGGCCGCGTCGGCGGCGGCCCGTGCATCGTCGGCGCGACTGTCCGGCACCAGGGCGATCCGCGCGCCGGTGGCGGGGTCGGTGACGTCGAACTCGCTGGCCGATCGTGCGGCGCGCCACTCGGCGCCGATCAGGTTTCGCGTGCGCAGCAGCGCGGGGTCGGATAGTGACAAGGGCATGGTCGATGCATGGTTGATGGGGTGGATCGGCGTCGCGTGCGAACGCTCCGATGGGCCGGCGGGGTCGGCGCTGCGCTGCTGCTCAGCTGACGATGCCCAGATGCCACGGCACGAACTCATGGTCGCCCAGCCCCAGCCGTTCGCTGCAGGTGCGCTCGCCCGACGCCGCGCGCAGGATGTGCTCGAAGATCCGTTGCCCCATCTCCTGCACCGACAACTCGCCGTCGATCACCAGGCCGCAGTTGATGTCCATATCGTTGGACAGGCGCCGGTACATCGGCGTGTTGGAGGCGAGCTTGATCGTGGGCGCCGGCTTGGAGCCGAACATCGAGCCGCGCCCGGTGGTAAAGCAGATCAGGTTCGCGCCACTGGCGATCTGTCCCGTGACCGCGACCGGGTCGTAGCCGGGGGAATCCATGAAGACGAAGCCGGCCTTGTCGATCGGCTCCGCATACTCGTACACCGCCTGCAGCGGCGTGGTCCCGCCCTTCATCGCCGAGCCGAGCGACTTCTCGAAGATATTGGCCAGCCCGCCCTGCTGGTTGCCGTGACCGACCACGCCATTGAACTGCGCGTTGTGTCCGGCGGTGTACTGCTCCCACCATGCAAGCCGGTCCAGCAACTTCTGGCCGACCTCTGCAGAGACCGCGCGCCGCGTCAGCATGTATTCGACGCCATGGATCTCTGGCGTTTCCGACAGGATCGCCGTGCCGCCATGGCGCACGAGGATGTCCATCGCCGCGCCGAGCGCGGGGTTGGCGCTGATGCCTGAAAAGCCGTCCGAGCCGCCGCACTCCAGCCCGATCTTCAGGTGGCTTGCCGGCACCGGCTGGCGCCGCGCCGCGTTGGCCGCGGGCAGCATCGCCTCGATGGCGCGAATACCGGCGTCGATGGTCTCGCGCGTGCCGCCGCTTTCCTGCATCACCAGCGTCTGCACATTGACGCCGGGCACCAGCCCCTGCGATTCGACCAGTGCGCCCACCTGGTTGCGTTCGCAACCCAGACCGACGATCAGCACGCCCGCGAGGTTCGGATGGCGCGCGTAGCCCGCCAGCGTGCGGCGCAGCAGGTCGAAATGCGGGCTGGGCGAGGACATGCCGCAGCCGCTGCCATGCGCGAACGCGACCACGCCGTCGACATTGGGATACGCCGCCAGCCGCTCCCGCGTGAAATGCGCGGCGATGTGGTGTATCACCGTGGCGGAGCAGTTGACGGTCGACAGGATGCCGATGAAGTTGCGCGTGCCCACGCGGCCGTCGGGACGCACGTAGCCGTCGAAGCGCGCGCGGTGTTCCTCCGGCACATAGTCGATCGGTTGCACATCGGCGCAGAAGGCGGGATCGCGCGCGAAATCTTCCAGCCGCAGGTTGTGGGAATGCACGTGGTCGCCCGCGGCGATATCGCGCTCGGCCACGCCGATCACGGCATCGTACTTGCGCACCGGCGTGCCGCGCGGGATCCGGCACGCCGCGATCTTGTGGCCAGCCGGCACCTGCGCCCGCGCCCGCATGCCGCAGGCATCGATGACCTGGCCGAGCGACAACGCGCTTCGGGCAATCAGTACGTTGTCGTTGGCATGCAGGCGGATGACCGGGTTCGAGTTCAAGATGAGGGCAATCGTGAAGGTGGGAGGGAGCGCCGCAGGTCGCCGCGCATCAGGTCTGCTGCAGCAGTTCCTTCAGCCGCAGACGCTGGATCAGCTGCGTCTCCTGCTCGTAGACGGTACCGATGTACTTCTTGTAGTCGGGGCCGTCCAGGTACATCACGGGCGCATCGATGCGCGCGGCTACCTGCCGGAATTCGTCGCTGCCCACCGCGGCGCGGAAGGCTTCGCGCAGACGCGACTCGACCGCCGGGTCCAGCCCGGCCGGGGCGCCGATGCCATTCGGCGCCTCGACCACGACGTCGTAGCCGAGCTCGCGCAGGGTCGGCGTGTCCTTGAAGCGCGGCGTGCGCTGCGCTCCCCAGGTGGCGAGCAGTCGCAGCTTGCCCGCTTCCACATGCGGCGCCCAGGAGCTCGAATCGGCGAGCAGATCGACCTGCCCGGCCAGCACGTCCTGCAGCGCCTGCGCGCCGCCCTTGTAGGCGATCGCATTGAAGCGCACGCCGGCTGCCATGGCGAACTGCTCCATGCCCACATGGGTCGCGCCGCCCACGCCGGCATGGCCGTAGGTCACCTTGCCGGGATTTGCCTTCGCTGCGGCCACGACCTCCTGCAGCGTCTCGTAGGGCGAGGAAGCGGGCACCGCGATGCCGAAGGTCTGGCCGGAGGTCCTGGCCAGATAGGTCAGTTCCCGGCGGGGATCGATTTCGAGCATGCCGAGCTGCGAGAAGCGCGTCACCGAGATCGGGATCTGGCCGATGGTATAGCCGTCCGGCTTGGCCCGCGCCAGCGCCCGGGTGCCGATCATGCCGGACGCGCCGGCGCGGTTCTCCACCACGATCGACTGCTTCAGCAGGCCGGAGGCGACCTGGCAGAGCGCGCGCATCGACTGGTCCGCGGTGCCGCCGACCGGCCAGGGACAGATGAAGGTGATGGGCCGCTCCGGGTAGCCGCTTGCCGCTCGCGCCGCAGCCGGCAGCAGCGCGCTGGCCAGACCGGTGATGCCGGCGGCGCCGGCCGCGGTTGCCGCGCCCGCGCCCAGCAGCAGACGGCGGCGGAGAGGATTGGTGGGGATCTCGCGCTTCATGTGTCTTCCTCGCATGCTGTCATTGGTCTTGTCTTCGATGCCGGTCCGCGCATTGACGTGGCCGGCATGCCCGGATTGTGTCCGCGCCCGGCATAACAATCCAATCCAATTACGGAATCGCTTCATAACCTTCCGGTTAGGTAGACTACGGGCATGGCCCATATCGACCGCGCGCTGCGCTCCAACATCAAGCTGCGCCATCTGCAACTGCTGGTGGCGCTCGACGAATTCCGGCACCTGGGGCGCACCGCCGAATTCCTGTCGGTCAGCCAGCCGGCTGTCTCGAAGACGCTGACCGAGATCGAGAAGATGCTCGACCTGGTGCTGTTCATCCGCTCCACGCGCGGTACCGAGCCGACTTCGGCGGGCGAAGCGCTGATCCGCTTCGCGCGGGGCGTGATCGCGCAATACGAGCGCACGCGCGAGGAGATCGACGCGGCGGGAACCGGCGCGATGGTGCGGGCGCGGGTCGGCGCGATGGGGGCGGCGCTGCCGGTGCTGCTCAACCGCGCCGTCGCGCTGCTCAAGACGCGCTCGGCGCAGGCCACCGTGCTGGTCGAGGAAGGCGATCTGACCCATCTGCTGCCCAAGCTGCGCCTGGCGGAGCTCGATCTGATCGTGGGCCGGCTCGAGCCCGGCTACGCCGCGCCCGACCTGGCGACCGAGGCGCTGTACAACGAGCCGATGTCCGCGGTGGTGCGCGTGGGCCATCGGCTTGCCAGCCCGGCGGGCAAGACCGGCGCGCGGCGCAGGGCACCGGCGGCCTCCTGGGAAGATCTGGCGGGACTGCCGTGCGTGATGCCACCGCCCTGGGCATCGCTGCGCGTCAAGCTGGAGCAGGCGTTTCTCGCCCGCGGGCTGGAGCCGCCGTCCGACCGCATCGAGACTTCGTCGTATCTGGCGGTGGCCGCCTTTGTCGCGGACAGCGATGCGGTGGGGTTTCTGGCGCGCTCCGTGGCGGCACGCCTGGCCCGCCAGGGCCAGTTGCACATGCTGGACCTGGCCGTCCCGGTGGAATTGCCGCCGGTGGGTATCATCACGATGCGCGAGCGCGCCCTGCCCGGCGGCGCGAGGCAGTTGAGCGAATGCCTGCGGCTGGCCGCCGGCGAAGTCAGCGCCACCAGCCGTCAGGCCGTCTGAGCGTCATGCGCCTGGGCCGCGCCATGGACAGGACGCACCTGCCGGCCGTCCGCATAGACCACGCAACCATCCTGCCGGCAGAAACTGGCCAGCGTCATGCCGGCCTGCCGTGCGATGTCGATCGCCAGCGATGTCGGCGCGGAGATCGTCGCCAGCATGGGGATCCCTACCCGCGCGGCCTTGCGCACGAGTTCGTAGCTTGCCCGGCTGGACAGGAAGACGAAGCCGTCGCCGAAGGGTTGCCGGCGTAGCGCGCGCGCGCCGATCAGCTTGTCCAGAGCGTTGTGACGGCCGACATCCTCGAACGCTTGCAGCACCCGCCCCTGCCGGTCGCACCATGCCGCCGCATGCATCCCGCCGGTGCGGGCCATCAGCGCCTGGTGCGCGGGCAGCTCCCTCGCCGCGCGCGCCACGGCACTGGCAATATCGAGCGGCCCGGCCAGGGGCGCCACACGCTCGGGCGCGAGATCGAGCATTGCAAGGCTCTCGATGCCGCACAGCCCGCACCCGGTCCGTCCCGCCAGCGAACGGCGCCTCGCCTTCAGCGCGAAGAACGCGCCCTGCGAGATGGAGAGCCGCACTTCGGCGGCACGGTCGCCGACCACCGCCTCGTAATCGAGAATCGCGCGCCGGTCCGGCACGATGCCCTCGGTCAAGGCAAACCCGACCGCCAGTGCTTCCAGGTCGCGGGGCGTCGCCATCATCACCGCGTGCGACAAACCGTTGAAGACCAGCGCGACCGGAAACTCCTCGCACGCGGTGTCGGTCTCCTCGGCGCGAGCGCCCCGCCGGTAGCGGGTAACGGCAAAGTCCCCGTAGCCGGCGCGATCGGCCACGGGAAGCGTCGGATCGAATTCGGCTGTCATGATGCGGGCACCGTGGCCGGCTGCGTACGCTGGGCCGACGTGCGGGAGTTGTCCGGCGCGGTGCCCGGCGCGGCGCGGCTTCGTCTGACGAAGATCGGCACCGACTTGTACGACGGCGTGCCGCTGCGCGGATCGAAATGCACCAGTTCGACCAGGCAGTTCGCCTCCGGATAGTAAGCGGCAACCGATCCGCGCGAGATCGGAAAGGCCACCGCGGTCAGGCCGCGCAGCACCCGCGATCCCGGCACGCCGACCGTATCGGACACCGCTTCCAGATCGACCAGATCGCCATGACGCAAGCCGCGGTCGGCGAGGTCGCGCTCGTTCATGAAGACCACGTCGCGGCGCCCGGTGATGCCACGGTAGCGGTCGTTCGCACCATAGATGGTGGTGTTGTACTGGTCGTGGCTGCGGATGGTGGCCAGCATCAGCGCCTCGCTGTGATTGGTGCGCGGATCCTCGTTCAGCCCTGCCATCGGGATGAAGTTGGCGCGGCCGCTGGGCGTGCGCCAGATGCGCTCGGAAGCGGTATTGCGCAGCCGGAATCCGAGCGGCCGGGACACGCGGTCGTTGTAATCGTGGAAGTCGGCAAACACCGCCTCGATGGCGTCGCGGATCTTCGCATAGTCGGCGACGAAGCCGTCCCAGTCGATACGTGTGCGCGGCAGCGTTGCCTTGGCCATCTGCGCGACGATCCACGGCTCCGAGCGCAGGTGCGGCGAGGCCGGCGGCAGGGTGCCACGCGAAACATGGACCATCGACATCGAATCCTCGACGGTCACCGACTGCGCCGCCCCGTTCTGCTCGTCGCGTTCGGTGCGGCCCAGGCACGGCAGGATCAGGCTCTGCCGCGCGATCAGCAGGTGCGAACGGTTGAGCTTGGTGGCGATATGCACGGCAAGGTCGAGCTTGCGCATCGCCTCGAAGGTCTGCTCGGGATCGGGCATCGCCACGGCGAAATTGCCGCCCAGCGAAATCATCGCGCGGGAGTCGCCGCGCTGGATCGACTTGACCGTCTCGACGGCGTTATGACCGTGCCTGCGCGGCGACTGGATGCCAAACACCTGGTCGAGCCGGTCGAGGAAGTCCGCGGTGGGGATTTCGGTGATGCCGACGGTCCGATCGCCTTGCACGTTGGAGTGCCCGCGCAGCGGACAGATGCCGGCGCCCTCGCGGCCGATATTGCCGCGCATCAGCAGCAGATTGCACAGCTGCTGCACGTTGGCGGTGCCCTGCCGATGCTGGGTGATGCCCATGCCGTAGCAGACGATGACCCGCCTTGCCTGCGCATAGACCTGTGCGGCCGCCTCGATCTCCGCGCGTGGCAGGCCCGACACGGCTTCGATATCGTCCCAGCCGGTGCCCTGCAGATCGGCGACCAGCGCCTCGTAGCCGTCGGTATGCTCGGCGACGAAGGCGTGGTCGATGACTGGCTCACCGCCCTGCTGCCGCGCCAGCTCGTCCAGCGCCAGCAGTGTCTTCATCATGCCCTTGATCACCGCCACGTCGCCGCCGATCTTCGGCTGCAGATACATGGTGGCGAGTTCGGTGGGCCGGCGCAACGTCATCTCGATCGGATGCTGCGGCGACAGGAAGCGCTCCAGGCCACGCTCGCGCAACGGGTTGATGACGACGATGGGCGCGCCACGGCGCGCAGCGGCGCGCAGCGTGGAGAGCATGCGTGGATGGTTGGTCCCCGGGTTGTGGCCGAAGGAGAAGATCGCATCGCAGTGATCGAAGTCCTCCAGCGTCACCGTCCCCTTGCCTACGCCAATCGACTCCGGCAAACCCACGCTGGTCGCTTCGTGGCACATGTTCGAGCAGTCCGGGAAGTTGTTGGTGCCGAACTCGCGCGCGAACAGCTGGAACAGGAAGGCCGCCTCGTTGGAGGCGCGCCCGGAGGTGTAGAACTCGGCCGCGTCGGCGCCGGGCAGTGCCTGCATCGCCGCGCCGATACGGGCGAAGGCGTCCTCCCACGAGATCGGCACATAGCGATCGCTGGCGGCATCGTAGGCCATCGGATGCGTCAGTCGCCCCTCGTCCTCCAGCTCGAAGTCGCTCATCTCCCACAACTGCGCCACCGTATGGCGGGCGAAGAATTCGGGCGTGGTGCGCTTCGTGGTCGCCTCCCAGGCCACCGCCTTGGCGCCGTTCTCGCAGAACTCGAACGACGAGGCGGCGCGCGGATCGGGCCAGGCGCAGCCGGGACAATCGAATCCGTCCGGCTGGTTGACCCGCAGCAGCATGATGGCCTCGCGTCCAGCGCCCATCTGACGGCGTACCGTACGGGCCACCGCCTGCAGGGCGCCCCATCCTCCCGCCGGACCGCCGTACTGGCCGACGCCGGTCAAATCGCGGCGCCCCTCCTGTTCCCGAGCCTGCGGTTCGTCGGGGCCGATCTCCTGCCGACCGTCAGGGATGCGTTGCTGCTCTGTCGCCATTGCTGGACTCCGTTCTGGCTGCCACGCGGCTTGCGATGCCGGCAAGGCTTGCAAAGACTGCAAGATGCGCGAGGTCCAACCGTGGGTGGGGACAGCGAGGCGGCGTGAAGCGGCCCGCCCTGTCCGTGGTCATGGACGGGTTGCAAGGCTCGTGCCGGAAGGAGGGAGATGGCGGCGTTTACCGCGGGAGGGGGTGGCGGGAGTGGAAGCGGAGGGGTTCCCTCTCCCCCGGCCCCTCTCCCGCGAGCGGGAGAGGGGAGCGACCGTTGGCCGCTTTTCGCTCTCCAGCAAGCGGAAGAGGAAAGCAAACCGGCAGTATTTCCACCGCTGCCGGTTTTCCCCCTCTCCCCTTCAAGGGGAGAGGGCCGGGGAGAGGGGTTGGTCTTCAACCGGCGCAGGCAAGCCCACGCCGCGGGCCATCAGTCCAGCGTGGCGTGCAGCCCTTGCAGGTCGTACACCTCAAGGCTCTGCAGATGCTTGAGGCCTTCCACCGCGGCGCGGGCGCCGGCGATGGTGGTGTAGTACGGCACGCGGTTGGCCAGCGCCGAGATGCGGATCGAGCGCGAATCGGCGATGGCGGCGCGGGTCTCGTCCACCGTGGTGAACACCAGCGCCAGTTCGCCGTTCTTCAGCATGTCGACGATATGCGGGCGGCCGTCCTTGACCTTGTTGACCACGCGCACCGGAATGCCGGCCGCTTCGATCGCCGAAGCCGTGCCGCGCGTGGCGACCAGCGGATACCCCATGTCGTGCAGCATGCGCGCCACGCCGACCGCGCGCGGCTTGTCGCTGTCCTTGACGGTCAGCAGCACGGTGCCGCGCTCGGGCAGGCGCGAGCCGGCGGCGAGCTGGCTCTTGAACAGCGCCTCGCCGAAGGTCTTGCCCACGCCCATCACTTCGCCGGTCGAGCGCATTTCCGGTCCAAGCACCGGATCGACGCCCGGGAACTTGTTGAACGGGAACACCGCTTCCTTGACGCTGAAGTACGGCGGAATCACCTCGTTGCCGATGCCCTGCTCGTCCAGCGACTGGCCTGCCATGCAGCGCGCGGCGATCTTCGCCAGCTGCATGCCGGTGGCCTTGGACACGTAGGGCACGGTGCGCGAGGCGCGCGGGTTCACTTCCAGCACGTAGACGATGTCCTCGCCGTCCTTCTGCTGGATCGCGAACTGCACGTTCATCAGGCCGACCACGTTCAGCGCCTTGGCCATCGCGGCGGTCTGGCGCTTCAGTTCATCGACGGTCGCCTGCGACAGCGAGTACGGCGGCAGCGAGCACGCCGAATCGCCCGAATGGACGCCCGCCTGCTCGATATGCTCCATCACGCCGCCGATGAACACGCGCTTGCCGTCGCACAGCGCATCGACGTCGCATTCGATCGCATCGTTGAGGAAGCGGTCCAGCAGCACCGGCGAGTCGTTCGACACCTTGACCGCCTCGCGCATGTAGCGCTCCAGGTCGCGCGGTTCATGCACGATTTCCATGGCGCGGCCGCCCAGCACATACGACGGGCGCACCACCAGCGGATAGCCGATCTCGGCGGCCAGGCGCAGCGCCTCTTCCTCGGTACGCGCGGTGCGGTTGGGCGGCTGGCGCAGATCCAGCTCCTGCAGCAGCTTCTGGAAGCGCTCGCGGTCCTCGGCAGCGTCGATCATGTCCGGGCTGGTGCCGATGATGGGCACGCCGTTGGCTTCCAGATCGAGCGCCAGCTTCAGCGGGGTCTGCCCGCCGTACTGCACGATCACGCCGACCGGCTTTTCCTTGTCGACGATTTCCAGCACGTCTTCCAGCGTCAGCGGCTCGAAGTACAGGCGGTCCGAGGTGTCATAGTCGGTCGACACGGTCTCCGGGTTGCAGTTGACCATGATGGTCTCGTACCCGTCTTCGCGCAGCGCCAGCGCCGCATGCACGCAGCAATAGTCGAACTCGATGCCCTGCCCGATCCGGTTCGGGCCACCGCCCAGCACCATGATCTTGCGGCGATCGGTCGGGTTGGCCTCGCACTCGCCATGCTCGGCCTCGTAGGTCGAGTACATGTACGCGGTGTTGGTGGCGAACTCGGCCGCGCAGGTATCGACCCGCTTGTAGACCGGACGCACGCCATAGCCGATGCGCGCCTGGCGCACGGCCGTGGGCTCGGTCTTCATCAGCTTCGCCAGGCGGCGGTCGGAGAAGCCCTTCTGCTTCAGATAGCGCAGTTCGGCCGCAGACAGACTGTCCAGCGTGCGCGCCTTGACCTGTGCCTCGGTCTTGACGATGTCCTCGATCTGCGCCAGGAACCACGGATCGATGTCGGTCTCGGCGTACACCTCTTCCAGCGACATGCCCAGACGGAAGGCGTCGCCGACGTACCAGATGCGGTCCGGACCCGGTTCGCCGATTTCCTCGACGATCTCGTCGCGGTCGGAGGATTTTTCGTCCAGGCCGTCCACGCCGACTTCGAGGCCGCGCAGCGCCTTCTGGAACGATTCCTGGAAGGTACGGCCCATCGCCATCACCTCGCCCACCGACTTCATCTGGGTGGTCAGGTGGCTGTCGGCCTGCGGGAATTTCTCGAAGGCAAAGCGCGGCACCTTGGTGACCACGTAGTCGATCGACGGCTCGAACGAGGCCGGGGTCTGGCCGCCGGTGATCTCGTTCTTCAGCTCGTCCAGCGTGTAGCCGACCGCCAGCTTGGCGGCGACCTTGGCGATGGGGAAGCCGGTGGCCTTGGAGGCCAGCGCCGACGACCGCGACACGCGCGGGTTCATCTCGATCACGATCATCCGACCATCCTTCGGATTGATCGAGAACTGCACGTTCGAGCCGCCGGTATCGACGCCGATCTCGCGCAGCACCGCCAGGGAGGCGTTGCGCAGGATCTGGTATTCCTTGTCGGTCAGGGTCTGTGCCGGCGCCACGGTGATCGAGTCGCCGGTATGGATGCCCATCGGATCCAGGTTTTCGATCGAGCAGATGATGATGCAGTTGTCCGCCTTGTCGCGGACCACTTCCATCTCGTACTCCTTCCAGCCCAGCAGCGACTCTTCGATCAGCAGCTCGCGGGTCGGCGACAGGTCCAGGCCGCGCTTGCAGATCTCCTCGAATTCCTCGCGGTTGTAGGCGATGCCGCCGCCGGTGCCGCCCAGCGTGAACGACGGGCGGATGACGATGGGATAGCCGCTGGAACTGGTGTCGCGGGCGATCTGCGACTGCACCGCGAGCGCCTCTTCCATCGAATGGGCGATACCGGACTTGGCCGAGCCCAGTCCGATCTTCGTCATCGCTTCCTTGAACTTCTGGCGGTCCTCGGCCTTGTCGATCGCCTCGGGCGAGGCGCCGATCAGCTCGACGTCGTACTTTTCCAGCACGCCGTGACGATGCAGGTCCAGCGCGCAGTTCAGCGCGGTCTGGCCGCCCATGGTCGGCAGGATCGCATCGGGCCGTTCCTTGGCGATGATGCGCTCGACCACCTCCCAGGTGATGGGCTCGATATAGGTGACGTCGGCCGTGGCCGGATCGGTCATGATCGTGGCCGGGTTCGAATTGACCAGAATGACCTTGAAGCCTTCCTCGCGCAGCGCCTTGCAGGCCTGTGCGCCGGAATAGTCGAATTCGCACGCCTGCCCGATGATGATGGGGCCTGCGCCGATGATCAGGATGCTCTGGATGTCTGTGCGTTTTGGCATTGCACGCTCTCATTGTCGGCCGGCCTCGCTTGGCGAGCGTGCCGGTCCGGATATCTAAATTTCAGTTCAGGGTGGCCGTCGCCAGCTTGGCGCCGAAGCCGATAAACATCGCGCCCACGCCGCTGGCGACGCCGGCCGAGAGCCGGCGGCGCTGGCGAAACGCGGCGGCCAGCCTCGCACCGGCGAAGATGATCACCGTCAGGTAGGCGAAGCTGCACAGCTGGCACACCAGCCCCAGCACGGCGAACGACAGCGCCGGATAGGCGAACTGCGGGTCGACGAACTGGATGAAGAAGGACACGAAAAACAGGATGGCCTTCGGGTTCAGCAGGCTGATCAGCAGCGCCTTGCGGAACGGGTCCGCGGCCTTGTCCGCCGTCTCTTCCTGCCGGGCCCCGCCAGCGCCATCACCGGCTTTCGTCTCCCCGGCCTCGGCACGGACCCAGCCGCGCAAGGCGCCGCGCAGCATCTGCAAGCCGATCCAGGCCAGGTACGCCGCACCGGCGTACTTGATCACATAGAACAGCCCGGGACTGGCCTTGAGCAGCGAGGCGACCCCCGCCGCCGACAGCACCATCAGGATCGCGTCGCCGAGAAACACCCCGCAGGCGCCGCGATAGCCGGCCCGCACGCCACGCTGGGCGGCGACCGACAGCACATACATCGAATTCGGACCCGGCAGCAGCACGATGAAGATCGTGCCCAGCAGATAGGTCCAGAAGTCGGTGATGCCGAAGCTGGCATGCATCATCGCGTTCATCGGAGGTTCCTCGGTTGGCTCGCGCGGGCGCTGGCTGTGCGATGCCGGCAGCCGCACTGCGGCGCCGGCATCCGGCTTACTTGCGCGCCTGCTCCATCAGCGTGGTGAAGCGGTCGAACAGGTACGCCACGTCGTGCGGGCCTGGCGACGCCTCCGGGTGCCCCTGGAAGCAGAAGGCCGGCTTGTCGTTCAGCGCGAAGCCCTGCAGCGTGCCGTCGAACAGCGACACGTGCGTCACCCGTGCGTTGGCCGGCAGCGTCTGTGCATCGACTTCGAAGCCATGGTTCTGCGAGGTGATCACCACGCGGCCATCGTCCAGGTCCTTGACCGGATGGTTGGCGCCATGGTGGCCGGTTGCCATCTTGCGCGTCTTGGCGCCGACGGCCAGGCCCATGATCTGGTGGCCCAGGCAGATGCCGAAGGTCGGGATGCCCTTGCGCAGGAACTCCTCGGTCGCGCGGATGGCGTAGTCGCACGGCTCGGGATCGCCCGGGCCGTTGGCCAGGAAGATGCCGTCCGGGTTGTACGCCAGCGCGTCGGCGGCGCTCGACTGGGCCGGCAGCACCGTGATGCGGCAGCCGCGCTGCGCCAGCATGCGCAGGATGTTGTACTTGACGCCGTAGTCGAACGCGACCACGTGGAAACGGGGCTTCTCCAGCTTGCCGTAGCCCTGGCCCAGCGCCCATTCCGTCTGGTTCCATTCGTACGGCTCGCGCACGGACACGACCTTGGCCAGGTCCATGCCGGCCAGGCCCGGGAACGAGCGCGCCAGGTCGATGGCCTTCTGCACATTGTCCTCGCCGGCCAGGATGCAGCCGTTCTGCGCGCCCTTCTCGCGCAGGATGCGGGTCAGCTTGCGGGTGTCGATGCCGGCGATGCCGGGCACCTTCTCCTGCTTCAGGTAGTGCGAGAGCGTGTGTTCCTTGCGGAAGTTGGAGGCCAGCAGCGGCAGATCCTTGATGATCAGGCCGGCGGCATGGACTTTGGCGGCTTCGACGTCCTCAACATTGACACCGACATTGCCGATATGCGGATACGTCAGCGTGACGATCTGCCGGGAATAGCTCGGGTCGGTAAGGATTTCCTGGTAACCGGTCAGCGCGGTGTTGAACACCACTTCGCCGATGGTATGGCCGGGGGCGCCGATGGAATAGCCACGAAAGACCGTGCCGTCTGCTAGCGCAAGAATGGCGGGCGGGAAAGACGGTAACACGGGTAGAGGCTCCTGCTGGATTCACCCCGTGACCAACCTCTCTCGACGCCGTTGCCCCTGTTCGGGGGCCCCCTGATGGACAGCCTCGACTGGCCGGCTTCCCGCATTGGCGGGTGACTGGCAGGGGCCGGGCCGCGCGACAATCCGGCTCATGGGCCGGGCGCAGCGACAAGGGGGCAGCGGAAGGTGGAATGCGGTAGGCGCTAGGGTGAAGGGTTCTGAAAGCGAAACTTTCGGATTGTACCTCACTGGCGCCAATTTCTCAAGAATTCAAAGACTTGCGCGCGACCGGGCGGGCTTGCACGAACCGGCGTCGCTGCTCGGCTGAGTCGCAATCGCCACTCGCGCGAGCGCCTATACTGAATCCGCCGGCCGCCAGGCCGGAGGCAGGAGGCCATATGGAATCCAAGCGCAAGACCATCGATTGCCGCGACTATCCGAGCGCCAATCACTGCACGGTAGCGATCAGCGCCGACAGCGAGGACGAGTTGCTCGAAGCCGCGGTCCAGCATGCGGTTGCGGTGCATCAGCATCAGGACAGCCCGGCGCTGCGCACCCAGCTGAAGTCGCTGTTCAAGGACGCCGCCACGACGGCGTGACCCCGCAGCCGGCGTGCCGAAAGGACGGCGCGCCGGCTCACTCTCCTGGCGGCACCACCGCCGTCACTTCGATCTCGATCAGCGCCCGCGGTTCGACCAGATCGGCGACTTCAACCGCCGTCATTGCCGGGAAGTGGCGTCCGATGATTGTCCGATAATGGGCACCGATCTCGCGCCACGCGGCGACGTAGGCGCGCTTGTCCTTCACATACCAGGTCATCCGGGCGATGTGCGCCGGGCTTGCCCCGCCCTGCTCCAGCACCGCGACGATGTTGCGCAAGGCCTGGCCGGCCTGCTCCGCCAGATCGTCGGTCTCGAATTCGCACTGGGCATTCCAGCCGATCTGCCCGCCGACGAAGATCAGCCGGCTGCCCACCTGCAGTTCGGTCATCACACCGTTGGCATAGCCGCGCGGCGGGGCCCAGCCCGGCGGCTGCAGGAAGGTCATTGGTTCCGCGAGCGGCATCTGCATGGTCATGTCGGTTCTCTCGTTTGCTCGAAATCAGTGTTGCAGAAGCGGGCCATCGCCGCGCGCACGGCGGGCGGAAACGGCTGCGGGGTCAAGGCGCCTTGCGCCGTGACGCAGACCAGCCGCTGGGTCAGTTCCAGCCGCAGGTCGGACGCCGGCCCGGTGAAGCGCACCGCGAGCGTGCAACTGCTGGTGCCCAGCCGCGTCACCCGCAGTTCGCGCCTCAGTTCATCGCCCAGCCGGCTGGGCGCGACAAAGCGGCATTGGATCTCGGCAGTGGGCATCGCCGCGCGGTCGGCGCCGTGCATGGTGGCGAACGGCCATTGCAGCGCCTCGCCGAACCAGTCCTCGACCAGATCGTTGAGCATCTCGAAGTAGCGCGGAAAGAACACGATGCCGGCGGCGTCGCAGTCGCCGAATCGCACCCGATGCGCGCGGACGAAGGCCTGCATGCCGCTCACCGCCGTGCCGCGGACACGGCGCCCGCGCCGCCATCGACCACCGGCTCCATGTCGGCAGCCATCTGCCGCAGCCGGAAGCGCTGCAGCTTGCCGGTTTCGGTGCGCGGCAGCTGCTGCACGAAGACGATGCGGCGCGGGTACTTGTAGGGAGCGATCTGCCGCTTGACGTGGTCCTGCAACGCCTGTCGCAAGGCGTCGCTGCCCTCGAAGCCCGCGCGTGTCACCACATATGCCATCACGATCTGCCCGCGCTCCGGATCGGGTACCCCCACCACACCGCACTCGGACACTGCCTCGTGCTGCATCAGCGCCGCTTCGACCTCCGGCCCGGCGATGTTGTAGCCCGCCGAGACGATCATGTCGTCCGAGCGCGCCTGGTAGAAGTAGTAGCCGTCCTCATCGGCGACGAAGGTGTCGCCGGGCAGGTTCCAGCCGTCGCGCACGTAGTCGTGCTGACGCGGATCGTCCAGGTAGCGGCAACCGGTGGGGCCGCGCACCGCAAGCTTGCCCGGCGTGCCGGGCGGCAGCGTGCGCATCTGGTCGTCGACAATGCGCGCCTCGTAGCCGGGCACGGCCTTGCCAATCGCACCTGGGCGCACCTCGGCGCCGGCGCTGGAGATGAAGATATGCATCATCTCGGTGGCGCCGATGCCATCGATCATCTCGATGCCGGTGGCCGCCTTCCAGCGCTGGCGCGTCGCGTCGGGCAGGGCTTCTCCCGCCGACACGCTCTTGCGCAAGCTGCCCAGGTCTCGTCCTGGCGCGGCCGCCGCCATCTGCCGGTAGAAGGTCGGGGCGGTGAAGACGATGGTCGCCCGGGTCGCCTCGATCAGGTCCAGCAGGCTCTCCGGCGTCAGCTTCTCGGCCAGCACGGTGGTGGCGCCGGCCCGCAACGGAAAACACAGCAGCCCGCCGAGTCCGAAGGTGAAGGCAAGCGGCGGCGTGCCGCAGAACACGTCGTCCTCGGTCGGCTTGAGGATGTGCCGCGGGAACAGATCGCACATCGCGATCACGTCGCGGTGAAAGTGCACGGTCCCCTTGGGCTGGCCCGTGGTGCCGCTGGTAAAGGCGATGATCGCCACATCGTCGGCGGCGGTATCGCAGGCGGCGAAGTCGGCCGGCTTGCCCGCCAGCGCCGCGTCCAGCGACGCATCGTCGCCCGGCGCCTGGAAGACCCGCAGTTGCCGCAGGGACGGGCAGTGCGACGGACCGCCCGCCTGCCGCAGCGGCTCCAGCTCCTCCAGCAGCCGTGCGTCGCACAAGGCCGCGTCCACCTGCGCCCGCTCGACGATGGTGCGCAGCTCGCGCGCCCGCAGCAGCGGCATGGTGGGCACGGCGATCAGCCCGGCCTTGAGGGTGGCCAGCAGGCTCGCCGCCATCATCGGGCTGTTCGGCCCGCGCAGCAGCACGCGATTGCCGGGGATCAGGCCCATGTCCTCGGTCAGCACGCGCGCGATCCGGTTCACCGTGGCGGCGAGGCCCGCGTAGGTGAGCGTGGAGAATCCGCCCTGCGCACTGGCGTCCGGGTAGCAGATCGCCGCGTGCTCGCCGCGGCCCGCATCCAGTTGGCGGTCGAGCAGCTCGGCCGTGGCGTTCAGCCGCTCCGGATAGCGCGTATCGTCGTTGAAGACGAACTCGGGCCAGGCGTCGCGCGGCGGCAGGCGGTCACGGGCAAAGGTATCGAGGTGGGCAGTGGCGGCCATGGCGGGCTCCCTTCTTGGCGCGGAGGATGGGTTCGGCGAAGGACTGCTGGCAGGAGTGCGGTTCAGAAACTCTCCGGATCGCGGCGCCGGCGCTAGCCGGTCCCGCCCGCCTTCGAACTGGCGGCAAGCAGGTCGCGGCCGACGATCAGCTTCTGTACCTCGGTGGCGCCCTCGTAGATGCGCAGCGCGCGGATCTCCCGATACAGGCTTTCCACCCGCGAGCCGAGGCGAACCCCGTGCCCGCCGAACAGCTGCACCGCGCGGTCGATCACCATCTGGGCGTTCTCGGTGGCGCTCATCTTGGCCATCGCGGCCTGCCTGGTGGTGCGCATGCCGCCGCGCTCGCGCGATACGTCGCGCAGCCACGCGGCGCGCCAGGTCAGCAAGGCCGCCGCATCGAGCGCCGTCGCCATCTCGCCGAGCGCGGCCTGCGTAAGCTGCAGTTCGCCCAGCGTGCCGCCGAACATGCGGCGCGTATGCGCGTGGGCGAGCGCGGCATCGAGGGCGGCGCGGCCAAAGCCGAGCGCGGCGGCGGCCACGGATGCGCGGAAGATGTCGAGCGTGCGCATGGCCAGCTTGAACCCCTCCCCTGCCTCGCCCAGCCGCTGGCTCGCCGGAATCCGGCATCCGGCGAAGCGCAATGTGGCGAGCGGATGCGGCGCCATCACGTCGATGCGCTGGGCGACCTCGAATCCCGAGGTGTCGGCGTCGACCACGAAGGCGCTGATGCCGCGCGCGCCTTCCGCTTCGCCGGTGCGGGCGAAGACGCAGTAGAAGTCCGCGATGCCGCCGTTGGAGATCCACGTCTTGACGCCATCGAGGACATAGCTGTCGCCGTCGCGCACCGCGCGGCATTGCATCGCCGCCACGTCCGAGCCGGCCTCCGGCTCCGACAACGCAAAGGCGGCGATGGCCTCGCCGCGCGCGACACGCGGTAGATAGCGCTCGCGCAGCGCTTCGCTGCCGGCCAGGCTGATCGCGCCGGAGCCCAGGCCCTGCATGGCGAAGGCGAAGTCGGCAAGACCGTCGTACCGCGCCAGCGTCGCGCGCAGCAGGCACAGCGCGCGCGAGTCGAGCTCGGGCAAGGCACCGCCGTACGAGCGCGGCACGCAGTAGCGCAGCCAGCCGGCCGCGCCCAGCATGCGCACCAGTTCCCGGCAGCGCGCATCGACGTCGGTGCCGGGCCCATGCCCATGCAACTCGCGGGTGGGCGCGCCGAAGGTCCGGTCGCACCATGCTTCCAGTTCTGCCGCCAGGCCACGGTGTGCCTCGTCGAACAACGGCAGTTGCAGATCCTCTTCCCAGCTGGTCGGCATGTCCTCGCTCCTGTCGGTCCGGTGCTCTGTCCGGTGCTCTGTCCGGTGCTCTGTCCGGTGCTCTGTCCGGTGCTCTGTCCCGTGTTCTGCCCGGTGTCAGTCGCCCTGGAAGGCGGGCGGCAGCTTGGCGACAAACGCCTCGTAGGCGCGGCGGAAATCCGCCGTCTGCATGCAGATCGCCTGTGCCTGTGCCTCCGCCTCGATCGCTTCGTCCAGGCCCATGTTCCATTCCTGGTGCAGCAGCGTCTTGGTGATGCCGTGCGCGAAGGTCGGCCCGGCGGCAAGACGCGCCGCCAGCGCCGAGGCCTCCTGCTGCAGGCTGTCGGGCGAATGCAGCGCATTGAAAAAGCCCCATGCCAGGCCCTCCTGCGCGCTCATCGAGCGGCCGGTGTAGAGCAGCTCGCTCGCCCTGCCCTGGCCGATCACGCGCGGCAGCAGCGAGCACGCGCCCATGTCCGCGCCGGCCAGCCCTACCCGCACGAAGAGGAACGCCGTGCGTGCCGCCTCGGTGGCCAGGCGCATGTCGGCGGCCAGCGCGATCATCGCGCCGGCCCCGGCGCAGACACCGTCCACCGCGGCAATCACCGGCTGCGGACAGTGGCGCATCGCCTTGACCAGATCGCCCGTCATCCGGGTGAAGGCGAGCAGGCCCGCCATGTCCATTCGCGTCAGCGGCCCGATGATCTCGTGCACGTCGCCGCCCGAACAGAAGTTGCCGCCGGCGCCGGTGACCACCACCACGCGGATATCCGATGCGTACACCAGCGCGCGGAACAGGTCGCGCAGCTCCGCATACGAATCGAAGGTCAGCGGATTCTTGCGGTCCGGCCGGTTCAGCGTGATGGTGCCGACCTTGCCGTCTTCGGACACCGACCACAGGAAATGGCGGGCGGCATAGCTCGCCAGTTCTCGCCGATGGTGCTGCATGGCGCCCACGCTGTCGCTCTCGTTCATCTGCGCTCCTTGCCTGTCAGGAAATCGTGGTGTCGCGTTGTGGATGGTGTGCTTCATCCCGTCATGACCTCGCCGCCGGCCACCGCAATCGCTTGCCCCGTCATCGCTGCAGCATCGGGGCGGCACAGCCACAGCACGGTGCTGGCCACCTCCTCGGGCTGCACCAGGCGCCGCTGCGGATTCCTCGCCGCCAGTTCGGCGCGCGCCTGCGCTTCGTTGCGCCCGGTCTTCGCGACGATATTGGCGACCGCGTCGCGCACCAGGTCGGTCTCGGTGTAACCGGGGCACACCGCATTGACCGTGACACCGCTGCGCGCGGTCTCCAGCGCCAGCGCTCGCGTCAGGCCGATCACGCCATGCTTGGCGGCGCAATACGCGCTGACATAGGCATAGCCGGTCAGGCCCGCGGTACTGGCGACGTTGACGATCCGGCCCCAGCCGGCGTCGAGCATCGCCGGCAGCGCCGCCTGCGTGCAGTGGAACGTGCCGTTCAGGTTAGCATCGAGCATCCGTCGCCACAGCTGGGCATCGGTGCGCCCGAACGGCGCGCTCACCGCCTGCCCGGCGTTGTTGACCAGGATCGCGATCGGTCCGGCCTGCTGGCTTGCGCGTTCGAACGCGTGCTGCACGGCATCGGCATCCGCGACATCGGCCTGCACCGCTTGCACCGCTGCGCCAGCACCGGACGCCGCGCGCAGCTGCATGACGGCGCGCTCCAGCGACGCGCCGTCGCGCCCGACCAGCGTGACCGCCGCGCCTGCCCGATGCAGCGCCGCAGCAATGGCGGCGCCGATGCCGCGCGCACCGCCGGTAACCAGCGCATGCCGGCCGGCGAGAACATCGATCCGCTCGGCGCTCATGCCACCACACCCTGCGCCGCCGCGCGCTCGTACAGCGTTTCCAGCTGCCGCTTGCCCGCCAGGTAGGGACGCGGCCACGGCACCTCCCGGTAGCCCAGCCGCGCCGCCTGGTGCAGGGTCCAGGCCGGATCCGCCAGGTGCGGCCGCGCGATCGCGCACAGGTCGGCGCGGCCGGCAGCGATGATGCTGTCGACCTGGTCGCCGTCGGTAATGGCGCCCACCGCGATGGTCGCGATGCCGGCCTCGTTGCGGATACGGTCGGCAAACGGTGTCTGGTACATCCGCCCGTAGACCGGCGCCTGCTCGGGGCTGACCTGGCCGGACGAACAGTCAATCATGTCGGCACCGGCATCACGGAAGGCGCGGGCAATCTCGACCGCGTCATCGGGTGTGATGCCGCCTTCCACCCAGTCGTGCGCGGAGATGCGCACCGACATCGGCCGGCGTGACGGCCAGACTTCCCGCACCGCGGCGAAGACCTCCAGCGGATAGCGCAGCCGCGCCTGCAGCGAGCCGCCGTATTCATCCTGGCGCAGGTTGGTCAGCGGCGAGATGAAGGACGACAGCAGATAGCCGTGCGCGCAATGCAGCTCGAGCCAGTCGAAGCCCGCCTCCGCTGCCCGGCGCGCCGCGGCGACGAAGGCATCCCGCACCTCGTCCATATCCTGCCGCGTCATCTCGCGGGGCACCTGCGAGATGCCGGGCAGATAGGGCAACGGGGACGCGGACAGCAGCGGCCAGTTACCCTCGGGCAACGGATGGTCCATGCGCTGCCAGCCCAGTTGCGTCGAACCCTTGCGCCCCGAGTGGCCCAGCTGGATGCCGATGCGCGCGCCGCTGTTGCCATGGACGAAATCGACGATGCGCCGCCAGGCATCGCGCTGGGCATCGTCCCACAGGCCGGGGCAGCCCGGCGTGATGCGGCCCTCGGGCGTGACGCAGGTCATCTCCGCCATCACCAGCGCCGCGCCGCCAGTGGCCCGGGCGCCCAGATGCACCAGATGAAAGTCGCCGGGCACGCCGTCGACGCACGAGTACATCGCCATGGGAGATACCACCACGCGGTTGCGCAGCACCAGGTCGCGCACACGGTAGGGCGTCAGCATCGGCGGCAGCGGATCCGCGGCGGGCGGATTCTCGCCGTCCGGCGCCATGCCCGATTGCGCCGCTAGCCAGCGCTCGTAGCCCGCGACGTAGCCAGGGTCGCGCAGCCGCAGGTTTTCATGCGAGATGCGCTGGGAGCGCGTCAGCAGCGAATAGGCAAACTGCTCCACCGGCAGGCGCGCATAGCGTTCGACGTTCTCGAACCACTCCGTCGAATTGCGCGCGGCGTTCTGGATCTTCAGCACCTCGACGCTGCGGGTGGCTTCATAGCGTTGCAGCGCCTCTTCCAGCCCAGGCCCTGCACCGCCCTGCCCCACGTCGACACCGCGCAGGTTGTTCGCCAGGTCGATGCCGTCCTCCAGCGCCAGCCGGGTGCCCGATCCGATCGAAAAGTGCGCGGTATGGGCCGCGTCGCCCATCAGCACCACCGGCACGCGGCGCCCGTCGTCCAGCGTGTTCCAGTGCACCCAGGTGCGGCAGATCACGCGCTGGAAGCGGATCCAGTTGGCCGACCCGCGCAGATGCGTGGCGTTGCTGATCAGCGGCTGCCCGTCCAGGTAGCGCGCGAACAGCCGCTCGCAGAAGGCGATCGCCTGCGGCTGGTCCATCCGGTCCAGCCCCGCGGCGCGCCACACCGCCTCCGGCGTCTCCACGATGAAGGTCGAGGTGTCGTCGTCGAAGCGGTAGGCATGCGCCTGAAACCAGCCGTGCTCGGTCTGCTCGAAGGCGAAGGTGAAGGCGTCGAAGCGGCGATGCGTGCCCAGCCAGACGAAGCGGCAGTGCCGCGCTTCGACATCCGGCTGGAAGGTGTCGGCATAGCGCGTGCGAATGCGGCTGTTGACGCCGTCCGAGGCGATCACCAGATCCGCGCCGAAGCGCTGCGCCAGCGCCGCATCGTCCTCGACATCGGTCTCGAACACCAGCCGCACGCCGAGCGCTTCGCAGCGCGCCTGCAGGATATTGAGCAGACGCTTGCGGCCGATGCCGATAAAGCCGTGGCCGCCCGACCGGATCGTGCGGCCGCGCATGTGGATATCGATGTCGTCCCAGTGGTTGAAGGCGGCGTCGATCTGTTCCGCGCTCTGCGGATCGGCCTCGCGCAGGTTCGCCATGGTCGCGTCGGAGAACACCACGCCCCAGCCGAAGGTGTCGTAGGGCCGGTTGCGCTCCACTACCGTCACCTCATGCGCCGGGTTCTGCCGCTTCATCAGCAGGCCGAAGTAGAGCCCCGCAGGACCGCCGCCGATACACAGCACTCGCATTGCCTGTCTCCTTGGGGTGTCCCCCGGGCGCGCTTTTTATATAGATATGAATATTTTAGTTATAAAATATTAGTCGACGCGGGGGCGAATGGCAAGGCGATATTTGGGCGCCGCCCTGCTCCGCAGCCAGGGCGGCAAGGGACGCCCGCCTAGCCCGCGCCGCTCGCAGCGGGAACTGCCTCGGCCACGCCGAGCGCCTGCCGCAGATGATCCAGCGTAGACGGATCCTCGATGGTCGTCAGATCGCCGGTCTCGCGTCCTTCCGCGATCGCCTGGATCGCCCGACGCAGCAGCTTGCCGGACCGGGTCTTGGGCAGTGCCGGTACGAACACGATGCGCGACGGTCGGGCCACCGCTCCCAGCTGGCTCTCCACGATGCGCATCAGTTCGCCTTCCAGTGCCCTGTGCGCGGCATCGGTACCGGCAAGCTGGGCATCGCGCAGGATGCACACCGCCAGCGCGACCTGGCCCTTGAGGGCATCGGCCACGCCCACCACGGCCACTTCCGCCACTGCCGGGTGCGACGCCAGGCTTTCCTCGATTTCGCGTGTGCCGAGCCGGTGACCGGCCACGTTGATGACATCGTCGGTGCGTCCCAGGATGAAGAGATAGCCGTCCTCGTCCCGCACGCCCCAGTCGAAGGTCGAATAGCGCTGGCGATCGGGGAAGTTGGACCAGTAGGTGCGCACGAAGCGGCTGTCGTCGCCCCACACGGTGCTCATGCACCCCGGTGGCAACGGGCCCTCGATCGCCACCACGCCCTTCTGCCCCGCCGCGCAATCCGCGCCGGTACGCTCGTCGACAATGCGAACGTCATAGCCATAGACCGGCACCCCGGGCGAGCCGAGCTTCGGCGGCAGGCGCTCGATGCCCGGCTGCAGGGCGATCACCGGCCACCCCGTCTCGGTCTGCCAGTAGTTGTCCACCACCGGCTTGCCGATGCCCTGCTGGATCCAGCTGGCGGTCGGCTCGTCCAGCGGTTCCCCCGCCAGGAACAGCGTGCGCAGGCTCGACAGATCGTAGCGCGTCAGCCAGGCGGGATCCTGCTTCTTCAGCACGCGGATGGCGGTCGGCGCGCTGAACATCACGTTGACGCGATGCTGCTCGGCCAGCCGCCACAGGATGCCGCCGTCCGGGCGCACCGGCGTGCCCTCGTACATCACCGTGGTCATCCCCGCCAGCAGCGGTCCGTAGACGATATAGCTGTGCCCGACCACCCAGCCGATGTCCGAGGTGGTGAACATGGTGTCGCCGGCATGGGCGCCGAAGATCAGCTCCATCGAGGTGGCCAGCGCCACCGCATAGCCACCGGTATCGCGCTGCACCCCCTTCGGTTTGCCCGTGGTGCCGGAGGTATAGAGCACATAGGACGGTTCATTGGATTCGAGCCACTCGCAGGGCACTGCCGCCGCCCCGACCCGTTCGCGCCACCCCGCGTAGTCCTCGTCGCGCCCCGGCACCATCGCCACCGGCGCCAGGCCCCGGTCCACCAGCAGTACGCGCTCGGGGCGATGGGTGGCGCGCGCCAGCGCCTCGTCCAGCAGCGGCTTGTAAGCGACCACCTTGCCTGCGCGAGAACCCGCGTCGGCGCTGATCACCACCCGCGGGCGGGCGTCGTCCAGCCGCGCGGCCAGGCTGATCGAGGCAAACCCGCCGAACACCACGGAATGGATGGCGCCGATCCGCGTGCACGCCAGCATCGCGAACACCGCTTCGGGGATCATCGGCATGTAGATCAGCACGCGGTCGCCCTTGCGCACGCCAAACTCGCGCAATATCGCCGCCATGCGGTTGACCTCGCCATGCAGCTCGCGGTAACTGATGCTGCGCTGCCGATCGACCTCGGTCGAAGTCCAGACCAGCGCGGCCTGGTCCGCTCGCGTTGCCAGATGGCGGTCCACCGCGTTGTGGCACAGATTGGTTCGTCCCCCGACGAACCACCGTGCGAACGGCGGCCTGCTGTAGTCGAGCACCCGCTCGCAGCGGGTCTCCCAATCGATGCGCTCGGCCTGCTCGGCCCAGAAGGCCTCCGGGTCGGCCAGGGAACGTGCATGCACGGCGCGAATCGTCGTCATGGTCTCCTCCGCATTCTGTTCTTGTAGGCGGGATTGGCCGGCAGTGAACCGGCCAGCGCCAGTTTGCCACCATGCGAGGGAGAGCGGGATTGGGGTCGTTACCCCCTTTCGGGGGAGACACGACAGAAAGACGAGATTTGGTGCGGCGCGACAGAAACGCGCGCCGCGGCAGGGGCCCGCGCTCCACCGCGGGCCGCGGCAGGCCGCTTCAGCGCGACTTCGCCTTGACCTTGGGCTTGCTGCTGGAGGATGAGGCGCGAATCACCTTTCCCTGGCTGGCGGAGGCCTTCGCTCGGGCATTGGACTGCACCACGACGCGCTTGCGGCTCGGCGCCTCGGCGTTTCGCGCGGACCCCTTGCTGGACGCCCGGACCACCTTGACCTTGTGCTCCGATGCCACCGCACGGCTGCTGCGCGCCGGCACATGCAGCACCAGCGTCTGCCCGCGCACCAGCCGGGAGCTGGAGAGCCGGTTCCAGGCGCGCACCTGCGATTCGGTGACACCATGCCGGTCGGCGATCGAGGCAATGGTGTCCCGCTTGCCGGCGCGGACCACGACGCGGCGCGTATCCGGCCGGTCCGGCTCCATTGCCAGGATGGCGCTGTCGGCGATACTCGCGCTGATGTCCTCGGTATGCCGGCCCGAGCGCGGGATCATCACGGTAGAGCCCGGCTTCAGCCGCATGCCCTTGGGAATGCGGTTGACCTCGCGCAGCGTTTCCGGATCGACGTTCAACCGCGCCGCCAGCGATTCGATGCGCTCGCGGCCATCCACCGTCACCGCGGTCCAGCTCGACAAGCCGCCCCGGTAGGTATTCAGGTTGTACTGGAAGCGCTCCGCATTATCGAAGGGCAGCAGGATCTGCGGATTCGAGGCGCCCAGAATCACCGGCTGGTTGAACGACGGATTGAGCGCGCGGAATTCTTCCAGCGGCATGTTGGCCAGCTTCGCCGCCAGCGACACATCGATATCCCGCGACGTCGTCACCGTGACGAAGTAGGGATGATCCGGAATCGACGGCAGGTTCACGCCGTATAGCGACGGATTGCCGACGATATTCTTGACCGCCTGCAGTTTCGGCACGTAATAGCGCGTCTCGTTCGGCATCGACAGGCTGGCGTAGTCCGTCGGCAGGCCCCGCGCCTCGTTGCGCGCGATTGCCCGCGATACGGCGCCTTCGCCCCAGTTATAGGCAGCCAGAGCCAGATGCCAGTCGCCGAACATATCGTGCAGCTTGCTCAGATAGTCCAGCGCGGCCTCGGTCGACGCGAGCACGTCGCGCCGCTCGTCGCGGAACAGGTTCTGCTTCAGGTTGAAGCTCTTGCCCGTGCTCGGAATGAACTGCCACATGCCCGCCGCCTTCGCGCTGGACACGGCCTCCGGGTTGAACGCGCTCTCGACGAACGGCAGCAGCGCCAGCTCGGTCGGCATGTTGCGGCGTTCCAGCTCGGCGACGATGTGGTAGAGGTACTTGCTGGAGCGCCCGATCATGCGCTCCATATAGTCCGGACGCGCGGCATACCACTGCGTCCGGTCCTCCACCAGCGTGCCTTCCAGGTCCGGCATGCTGAAGCCACGGCGGATGCGAACCCAGATGTCTTGCGACTGCCCGGCCAGGGCCCAGTCCAGTTCGCCCTTGTCGACGTCCAGCGGCTGCGACTCGCGCGCGATGGTCGCGGGGACATGAATCGAATTGAGCGGATCGGTCGCGGGCAGGCCGCCGCGACGCGGTTCATTCGCGACACTGGTCAGCAGGCCGGCGGGACCGGCTTCGGGCGGCGTGGGCGTGCCGGCGCACGCCGCAAGCAGCGTGGCGCACGCTATTGCCGCCAGGAATCGACCAAATTGCATTAAATTCTCAGATCGTGACGCTAAAAATTGTCCGATGCTAAAGAAAAAGCGGCGGTAGCGTCAATCTGAAATTTGGGCGAGGGGCGGACAAGGCGCAGCGCCGCATGGCCCCGGCGGCGTCCCTGCCCTGTCCCTGCCCTCTAGCGGAATTCGTCCTTCCACGCCCGCAGCGCGGCAAAGGCCGCGGCATCGTCGGCGTCGGCGGGCATCCGCCCGGCCAGCGCCTGCCGCACCTGGGGCAGGCGGGAACGCAAGAAGGGATTGACCTCGCGCTCGTGGCCGATGGTGGTGGGCAGCGTTGGCTGCCCCGCCGCGCGCAGTTCGGCCACCTTGTCCTGCCACCGTGCCAGCGCGTTGTTCCGCGGTTCGACGGCACGCGCGAAGCGGACATTGCTGGCGGTATACTCATGAGCGCAGTAGACGCGCGTGTCGTCCGGCAGGGCCGCGAACTGGTCCAGCGACCGCAGCATTTGGGCGGCGGTGCCTTCGAACAGCCTGCCGCAGCCGCTGGCAAACAGCGTGTCGCCGCAAAAGAGCACCGGTCCGAGGCCGTCGAGCGAACCGGTATAGGCGATGTGGCCCGCGGTATGGCCGGGGACCTCCAGCACGCGCAAGGTCAAGGCAGGATGGGCCAGCGTGACGGTATCGCCCTGGGCCACCGCCTGGGTGCGGTGCCCGATCTTCTCGGTGGCAGGACCTGCCACGGGCAGCGAACGTCCATCGGGGCCGAGCGGGTGGCTGGCGAGCAGCTGCGCGACCCCGCCCTGGTGATCGCCGTGATGATGGGTGATTAGAATGGCACCGAGTTGCAGCCCCTTGCGTTCCAGATACGCCAGCACGGGGGCCGCGTCGCCAGGGTCGACCACCGCCACCGACCGGCCGTCGTGGATGGCCCAGATGTAGTTGTCCTGGAATGCGGGGATCGGCTCCACCTTCAACATGCGTACTCCTATGTCCAAGCGTCCGATTATAGATTGGGAAAACTGGCTGGCCTCACCCCCCGGCCAGTACATGCTGCGCTGGGAGGAAGGGCAGTACGACCGCACCGTGGCCGATATATTCGGCTACCACGCCGTCCAGCTGGGTCTGCCGGCAATCGACACGCTGCGCGAGAACCGCATGCCATTCTCGGCATTGGCGCTCGACGCCGACAGCGGACCGCATGGTCCACGCGCCATCGAGCCGGGCACCGGCCCGTCGCGGCACCTGCTGTGCCGCTTCGACGAACTGCCGTTCGGCACCCAGAGCCTGGACCTCGTCACGCTGCCGCATGTGCTGGAGTTCAGCGAGGATCCGCACGAGGTGCTGCGTGAAGTCTCGCGGGTGCTGATGCCCGAAGGCCGGGTGGTGATTTCCTGCTTCAACCCGATGAGCCTGTGGGGCGCCCGCCAGGGCCTGAACCGGCTCGGCGCCGAGCCCTTCCTGCCCACCGATGCGCAGTCGATCGGATTCGTGCGCATCAAGGACTGGCTCAAGCTGCTCGGCTTCGATATCATTCGCGGCCGCTTCGGCTGCTATTGCCCTCCCTACCGGACCGAGCGCTGGTTGCAGCGCGCCGCCTTCATGGAGAAGGCCGGGGACCGCTGGTGGCCGATCTTCGGCGCCGTGTATATGCTGTCCGCAGTCAAGCGCGTGCGCAACATCCGACTCGTCGGACCGGCCTGGAAGACCCCCAAGCCGGCGCTTGCGCCGGTCGCCACGCCTGTCGCCAACGGTACTCACGGCAAGACGCCCGACGACGACGCCTGAGCCGGGTACCAGCCCTGCCAGAGCCGGCGCGTGCGGCGCTTCCCGCAAGCGCCTCGGAAGCGCCCCGCAGGCTGCGGACGCCGGCGGCAGCCTTTTCATCTCGCCACCCATCCACATGCAACAAGTCACGATTTATTCCGACGGCGCCTGCAAGGGCAATCCCGGCCCTGGCGGCTGGGGTGCGGTGCTGGTCGCCGGCACCCATGAAAAGGAGCTGTTCGGCGGCGAGGCGAACACCACCAACAACCGGATGGAGCTGACCGCCGTCATCGAAGCGCTGCGGGCACTCAAGCGTCCCTGCCGGGTGGATGTCTACACCGATTCGCAGTACGTCCAGAAAGGGATCTCGGAATGGGTCAAGGGCTGGAAGGCGCGCGGCTGGAAGACCGCCGAGCGCAAGCCGGTCAAGAATGCCGACCTGTGGCAGACGCTGGATGCGCTGGCTGCCGAGCACGATGTGGTCTGGCACTGGGTGCGCGGCCACAACGGCCATCCGGGCAACGAGCGGGCCGACGGACTGGCCAACCGCGGGGTCGCCTCGATTTCGACCGCCACGCGGGCCGGGCTTGGGTAGAATGCCCGCCATGCGACAAATCGTACTGGACACCGAAACCACCGGCCTGAACGCCGCCACTGGCGACCGCGTGATCGAAATCGGCTGCGTCGAGCTGGTCAACCGCCGGCTCACGGGCAGGCATCTGCACTTCTATCTCAATCCGGAACGCGAGATCGATGCCGGCGCCATCGAGGTGCACGGGCTGACGCTGGAATTCCTCGCCGACAAGCCGCGCTTCGCGGAAGTGGTCCATCAGATTCGGGAATTCGTCCAGGACGCGGAGCTGATCATCCACAATGCCGCCTTCGACCTGGGCTTCCTCGACATGGAATTCCAGTTGTGCGGCCTGCCTCCCTTCCGGAAACATGCGAGCAATGTGATCGACACATTGCTTGAAGCACGCCAGATGTTCCCCGGCAAACGCAACTCGCTCGATGCGCTTTGCGAGCGGCTCGGGGTCAGCAATGCGCACCGCACGCTGCACGGTGCGCTGCTTGACGCGGAACTGCTCGCCGAGGTCTACCTCGCCATGACCCGCGGACAGAACTCGCTGGTCATCGATATCGCCGAGGCGGGCGGCAGCCGTGATGGCGTCGCGGTGGCGATGGCGGACCTGTCCGCGCTGGCGCTGCCGGTGATCGAGCCGAGCGAAGAGGAACTCGCGGCGCACGCTGCCCTGCTCAAGGGGATGGGCAAGGCCGTGTGGCAGGAAGACGCCCCGCTGGAAGAGGCGGCCTGAGGCCTCCTTCTCCCCTGCCCTGTTGCGCGGCTCCCGGAAAGCGTCAGGGCGTGGCCGCCAGGCCGCCCGCTTCCCCTGCACCGGCGGGGACAGTGCGCCCCGTCAGGGCTTCCACGGCCTGCCATAGCGCCGGTCCACACGGTGCAGACACTTTCAGCGCGAGCAGGCCGTCGGCGCGCGTCATGCCCAGGTTCAGCGCCGCGATCGGCTTGGCCTGCTGCACAGCCGCCAGGCAGAAGCGGTAGCCCGAATACACCATCAGCGACGAGCCGACCACCAGCAGGGCATCGGCCCGAGCCAGCGCCGCGTGCACCGCTTCTACCCGCTCGCGCGGCACCGAATCGCCGAAGAACACCACATCGGGCTTGAGCGTGCCGCCGCAGTGCAGGCAATCGGGCACCACGACGCGGTCGAAATCGTCGCGCTCCAGCCGTGCATCGCCATCGGCGGCGGGCGCCGCCGTCAGGCCGGCAAACCCGGGGTTACGGGCTTCCAGCCGGTGCTGCACCTCCTGCCGCGAAACACGCAGCCCACACGACAGGCACGAGGCGAAGTGGATGCTGCCGTGCAGTTCCACCACGCCGGTGCTGCCCGCGGCCTGATGCAATCCATCGACATTCTGCGTGACCAGCATTTCCACCTGTCCGGCATGCTGCAAACTCGCCAACGCGTGATGTGCGGCATTCGGGCGCGCACGGGACACCACTGGCCAGCCCACCATGCTGCGAGCCCAATAGCGCTGCCGCACGGCGTGCGAGTCCAGATATTCCCGATGCTGAATCGGCTTGCGGCCTTTCCAGTTGCCATCGGCATCCCGATAGCCGGGAATACCGGACTCGGTGCTGATGCCGGCCCCGGTCAGCACCAGCAGACGCCTGTGCCGGCCGAGAAAATCCGCCAGCGCCGCGATCCGCGCCTGCATTGTCACGGCAGCATCGTCCGAAATCATGCCGCCGTTTCCCCGGGATGGCGTGCCAGCCAATCGCGCAGCTCCTGGCGATAGCGCTCCATTTCCTCGTAATAGAAATCGAAAATGCACGGATCGCAGCCGCTGCCGCAACAGGCGTCGTCGTCCGGACGATTGGGAGGCAGCGGGCGCGGGTCGTCGGCGGCGGGAGCAGTGGCTGGGGTCACGGGCACTTCAGCGGGATTTCTTTGCACGCTATCGAGTATACGGCCAGCGCCGGATTCCTGCCGCCCGCGAGCGGGCAAGCCGCAGCCAATGACCGGAACACCGTTCGTTACTGCGGCCATCGATGCGGGAATCGGAATTGCGGAAAATGCCGCTCATTTGGCTACGGGATGACTTTACCTAAAGTGCGCAGCTAAAGAGGAAAGCACGCCATTCGGGTTTTTAGGGATTATCACCATCTCGACCGGCGCCATCGATCGATCATTTTCTGCACCGGTTTTCCTTGTCACGGATTGTGCGGCCGCCCGCAGGCTGTCGTAGCGACCGTGCCATCCCATCAACCTGGCGCGATTTTCAAACCTGATACTTACCATGGTCGGCGATCCTCTCAAGCAATTCGGGCAACGCCTCACCTTTCTTCGCAAGCAGCGCGGGTGGTCCCAGGAAAAACTGGCACTGGAGAGCGGTCTGGCGCGCTCCTATCTGAGCGGAATCGAACGCGGCCTCCGAAACGTCGCATTAATCAATATCTGCACCCTTGCCGATACGCTCGGCGTGCCGCCCTTCGAGATGCTCAAATTCTCCGAGGAAAACGGTGCCGTCAATGTCGAGGAACTGCGTTCGCCATTTTCGGGAGACGAAACGCCTGCCCAGCGCAATGTACGCAGGTATATGGCCAGACTGGACAGCGACGACCAGGACGTTGTGGCGGCGGTGGCACGGGCCCTGGCTCGCAAGCGGGCAGGGTGATACGCAGGACGGCGGGCCGTCAGTGCTGTCACAGGCTGCGGTCCGCTCGCAGAAGCGGGCTGGTACCGATGCCGCAAGCCACCCTCTATCCCGCCGTGGAGACTGGCCGCTTCCATGGTGGCATGCCGGCCGGCAATGACACCGACCGATTGCCTGACTGACTCTTGCTAGACCTGTCCCGCCAGCTCCGGCGCCGCCTCACGGGTTCGCCCTGTCACCTCGTCGATCGCGCTCAGCACTTCCGCCACGGTGGGCACCACCCCGTTGTCGCCGACTGACACTGCCTGGCCGGGGGCGTCGACGCCGAAGTGTTCGCGGGAGGTGGCGGTGAACAGCATCACGCAGGGCTTGCACAAGGCGTGGGCCAGGTGGACGAAGCCGGTATCGGTGCCCACCACCAGGCTTGCGGCGTCGACGCGCTGGGCGCATTCGGTGATTGTCATCTTCGGCAGCACTTCGGCGCCCGGCATCCCCTCGGCAAGGACCTCCGACTGCTGCCGCTCGGCATCCGACCCCCAGGGCAACTGGACTCGGTAGCCCCGCGCCTGCAATTCGCGGCCGACGGCGATCCACCGTTCGGCGGGCCACTTCTTGGCCTCGGCGGAGGTGGCGTGGAACAGCATGGCGCGTGGCACGCCGTCGGAATTCAGCGGCTGCGCAGGGGCTGGCACGCGGACTTCATACCGCTCTTCAGGGCTGATCGAATATCCGAGCGCCCTGGAGGCGACCAGCCGCATCTTGTAGCGGGCGGTCGCGTCGCCATGCGGGACGAAGATATCGGTGTAGAGCGCCTCCGCCCTGGCCTCGCCCAGGTACTGCGCGGCGTAGCCGAAGCGCTTGCGGGTCCGGGCCAGCCAGCCGACGATCGCGCTCTTGTAGACGCCGTGCACATCGAGTACCGCGTCGTAGCGCTGCTGGCGCAACTCGCGCACCGCTCCCAGGATCGCCTTGAAATCCTTCCAGCTGTGCGACTTCTTGAAGCCGCGCAGCGGAGGCGCGATGACCCGGTCCACCCCGACGGTCCAGCGTGGAATATCGGCGCAGGATGCATCGGCCACCCAGTCGATGCTGGCCCCGGGAAAGGCATGCCGCAGGTCCCAGATCAGGGGTACCGTATGGGCCATGTCGCCCAGGGAAGTGATTTTGATGACGAGAATGCGCTTCATCATTCGGCCAGCGGAGTCTGCGGCAAGCGTCGCTGTTTTTGGGAAGGCGCTAGTATGCCGCAGTCCCGTGCCGGCTTCTGAAAAAGCGCGTAACGGCTGGTAAGCCGGTGGCGTTGCTGCCACCCCCGAACTACCCTCTCCCCCGGCCCCGCTCCCGCAAGCGGGCGAGGGGAGCAAACCGCAGGTTATGGGGGCCGGGGGCCGGCGTCCCTCTCCCGGCAAGCGGAAGAGGGAGCAAGACGCTCGCTCCAATGCCCCGCCTACCGGACTTTGCCCTCCTTCCAGGCCTGCAGCAGCTTGTCGTAAGGAATGGTCTCGCCTTTCGGCTTTTCGTTGGCGAGCTTTTTCCACGGCGCATGCTGATCGGACAGCCACTTGGCCGGATCGGTCCTGGGGTTGAGCTTTGGCGCGCATTGGGCCATGCCGGCTCGCTGCAGCCGGGCCATCACCTGGTCCATCTCGTCCGCCAGCGTGTCCATTGCCTGCTGCGGGCTCTTTTCATTGGTGACGGCCGTTGCGACGTTCTTCCACCACAGCTGCGCGAGCTTGGGGTAGTCGGGCACGTTGTTGCCGGTCGGGGTCCACGCCACGCGCGCGGGGCTGCGATAGAACTCGATCAGGCCGCCGTAGCGCGCGGCATTTTTCGTCAGGTAGTCGTGATGGATGTCGCTGTCGCGGATGAAGGTCAGGCCGGTCAGCGACTTCTTCAGCGACACGGTCTTGGAGGTGACGAACTGCGCGTACAGCCAGGCGCCGGCAAGGCGATTCGGGTCGGTGCTCTTGAAGAAGGTCCACGAGCCCACGTCCTGGTAGCCGTTCTGCATGCCCTGCTTCCAGTACGGCCCATACGGCGACGGCGCCATCCGCCACTTCGGTGACCCGTCGGCATTGACCACCGGCAGGCCCTTCTTCGTCATGTCGGCGGTGAAGGCGGTGTACCAGAAGATCTGCTGCGCGACCTGCCCCTGCGCCGGCACCGGGCCCGCCTCGGAGAACGTCATCCCCATCGCCTGCGGCGGCGCGTACTTCTTCATCCAGTCGATGTACTTGGTCAGGGCGTAGACGGCTGCCGGACTATTGGTGGCGCCGCCGCGCGCGACCGAGGCGCCTACCGGGGTGCACTTGTCCTCGGCGACGCGGATTCCCCACTCGTCCACCGGCATGCCGTTGGGCAGGCCGCGGTCGGCAGTGCCGGCCATCGACAGCCAGGCGTCGGTGAAGCGCCAGCCGAGCGACGGGTCCTTCTTGCCGTAGTCCATATGGCCATAGACCTTCTTGCCGTCGATCTCCTTGACGTCATTGGTGAAGAAGTCGGCGATGTCCTCGTAGGCCGACCAGTTGGTGGGTACGCCCAGGTCGTAGCCGTACTTGGCGCGAAAGCGCTCCTGCAAGTCCTTGCGGGCGAACCAGTCGGCGCGGAACCAGTACAGGTTGGCAAACTGCTGGTCCGGCAGCTGATACAGCTTGCCGTCCGGCGCGGTGGTGAACTTGGTGCCGATGAAGTCCTTGATGTCCAGATCGGGATTGGTCCATTCCTTGCCGGCCCCACCCATGTAGTCCGACAGTGGCAGGATGGCGCCATAACGGTAGTGCGTGCCGATCAGGTCCGAGTCCGAAATCCAGCCGTCGTAGATGGAGCGGCCGGACTGCATCGACGTCTGCAGCTTCTCGACGACGTCGCCCTCCTGGATCAGGTCGTGGTTGACCTTGATGCCGGTAATCTCCTCGAACGCGCGCGCCAGCGTCTTCGCCTCGTACTCGTGGGTAGTGATCGTCTCCGACACCACGTTGATCTGCGTGACGCCCTTTGCCTTCAGTTTTGCCGCGGCGTCGATGAACCACTTCATTTCCGTCATCTGCCGGTCCTTGCTCAGCGAGGACGGCTGGAACTCGTTGTCGATCCACTTCCTCGCCTCCGCTTCGCCGGCCCAGGCGGCCGGCGCGCAAGCCAGCGCGGCGGCGAGCGCGAGGGCGCGCACCGCCCCGCCCGCTGCCCGCACCGGCCTCGCTTCTGCTATCAGCGCCTTCATCGATGTCTCCTCGAATAGCCCTTCCCGGCAATGGTGGGCCGCGGTCCGGGAAGGACAGGCCGCGGCTCGATTCGGTGCAGGGGCGCGTGCCGCCTTGCTTCAGCCCTTGCGCATGACGAGCGCCAGCACCAGCATCGATGCGACGAAGCTGAACCACAGCGAAGGCTCTTCTTCCAGCGAGAACCAGCCGACCATCGCCTCGCCAAGGCCCACCCACGCCAGGTTGATCCACGCGGCGATCATCAATCCGATGAACAGGCGGTCGCCCCGCGTGGTGGGAATGGGCAGGAAGCCCTTGCGCATCGCCGAGGGCGAGCGCAGCTCCCACACCGTCATCCCGATCAGCATCGCCGCCACGCAAATGAAGAACACCGCGACGGGGGTGGTCCAGACCATCCAGTTGAGCATCGCATCTCTCCTGCAAAACGGCAGACGGCGGCGGGCTTCATACCCGCCCCATGGCAAACCCCTTGGCGATGTAGTGCCGCACGAACCAGATGACGATGCCGCCGGGCACGATGGTCAGCACGCCCGCGGCGGCCAGCACGCCCCAGTCCATGCCGGAGGCCGATACCGTACGGGTCATGGTGGCGACGATGGGCTTGGCGTTGACCGAGGTCAGCGTGCGCGCCAGCAGCAGTTCGACCCAGCTGAACATGAAGCAGAAGAACGCCGCGACGCCGACGCCGGCCTTGATCAGCGGCAGGAAGATCGTCAGAAAGAAACGGGGGAACGAATAGCCATCGACGTAGGCGGTCTCGTCGATCTCGCGCGGCACGCCGGACATGAACCCTTCGAGGATCCACACCGCCAGCGGCACGTTGAAGACCAGATGCGCCAGCGCCACGCCCAGATGCGTGTCCATCAGCCCCACGCTCGTGTAGAGCTGGAAGAACGGCAGCAGGAAGACCGCGGGCGGCGTCATGCGGTTGGTCAGCAACCAGAAGAACACGTGCTTGTCGCCGATGAAGCGGTAGCGGGAAAACGCATACGCGGCCGGCAGCGCCACCGCCACCGAGATCACGGTATTGAGCAGCACGTAGATCAGCGAGTTGATGTAGCCCGAATACCAGGACGGATCGGTGAAGATCGTGCGGTAGTGCGCCAGCGTGGGCTGCGACGGCCACAGCGACAGGGTCGACAGGATCTCCTGGTTCGTCTTGAACGACATGTTCAGCATCCAGTAGATGGGCAGGATGGCGAACGCCAGATAGATCAGCAGGAATACCGGCCGCCACCAGGCGCCACGGTCCATGTCGCTGTCATGCATGCGGCACCTCCTCGGCAATCGTGCCCGCCCGCTGCATCCAGTTATAGAGGACAAAGCACAGCAGCAGGATGATCAGGAAGTAGACGATGGAGAAAGCGGCCGCAGGCCCCAGGTCGAACTGGCCCACCGCCTTCTGCGTCAGGTACTGCGACAGGAAGGTGGTGGCGTTGCCCGGCCCGCCGCCGGTCAGCACGAACGGTTCGGTATAGATCATGAAGCTGTCCATGAAACGCAGCAGCACCGCGATCATCAGTACGCCGCGCAGCCGCGGCAGCTGGATATGCCGGAACACCGCCCAGCGGCTGGCCCCGTCGATGCGCGCCGCCTGGTAGTAGGCGTCGGGAATGGCGCGCAACCCGGCGTAGCACAGCAGTCCGACCAGCGGCGTCCAGTGCCAGACGTCCATCACCAGCACGGTGACCCAGGCGTCGAGCGCATTGCCGGTGTAGTTGTAGTCGAACCCCATGCCCGCCAGCGCGGCGCCGAGCAGGCCGATATCGGTGCGCCCGAAGATCTGCCAGATGGTGCCCACGACGTTCCACGGAATCAGCAGCGACAGCGCCACCAGCACCAGCACCGCCGAGGCGCGCCAGCCGCGCGCCGGCATCGCCAGCGCCAGCAGGATGCCCAGCGGAATCTCCACCAGCAGCACCGCCAGCGAGAAGCCGAGCTGACGCAGCAGCGCCGCGTGCAGTTCATCGTCGCGCAGCACCGCGCGGAACCACTCGGTGCCGACGAACACGCGCCGATCGGGCGAGATGATGTCCTGCACCGAGTAGTTGACGATGGTCATCAGCGGCACGATCGCCGAAAAGGCAACGCAGATCACCACCGGCAGCACCAGCAGCCAGGCCTTCTGGTTGATCGGCTTCATGACACCAGTTCCTCGTTGACGTAGTAGCAGGTGTGACGGTGGAACAGCGAAAACCAGGCAGGCTCGCCGGCGCGCAGCGTCACGGCCTGGTCGCCCAGGCGCGCGCGCAGCAGGCTGCTGGCGCCGTCCGCACTCTCGACATGGGCGGGCCGCGCCGTCGCGAGCCAGTAGGTGCCGACATCCTGCACACGGTCGATGGTGACCGGCACCGCTTGCGGATCGTCCGGCGCGGCCAGGCCGACATACTCCGGTCGAACGCCGATGGTGAAGGTGCCGGCGGCCTGCAGGCGGGCCGCGAGCGCGGCGTCGGCCGGCGGGGCATAGCGCCGCCCTGCCGCCTCGATGAAGCCGTCACGCCACCGCCCGGCCAGGAAGTTCATCCCCGGCGAGCCGATGAAGTGCCCGACGAAGGTGTGGGCCGGACGCTCGAACAGCGCGTCCGCGGTGCCCGCCTGCACCGCCTTGCCGCGCGACATCACCAGTACCTGTTCGGCGAAGGTCAGCGCCTCGGTCTGGTCGTGGGTGACGTAGATCAGGGTCAGCCGGAACTCGCGGTGGATCTCCTTGAGCTTGCGCCGCAGCTGCCATTTGAGGTGGGGGTCGATCACCGTCAGCGGCTCGTCGAACAGGATCGCCGACACATCCTGGCGCACCAGGCCCCGTCCCAGCGAGATCTTCTGCTTGGCGTCCGCCGACAGTCCGCTGGCCTGGCGGTCCAGCACCGCCGACAGCTCCAGCATCTCGGCCACACGGCCGACCCGCGCGCGGATCTGCTGCGCTGGAATGCGCCGGTTGCGCAGCGGAAAGGCCAGGTTCTCGCCGACCGTCATGGTGTCGTAGATCACCGGGAACTGGAATACCTGGGCGATATTGCGCTGCTGCGGGGTATCGCGCGTGACGTCGCGGCCGTCGAACAGCACCTTGCCCTGCGAGGGTTGCAGCAGCCCCGAAATGCAGTTCAGCAGCGTGGTCTTGCCGCAGCCCGAGGGGCCCAGCAGCGCATAGGCGCCGCCGTCCTCGAAGGTAAAGCGCAGCGGCAGCAGCGCATAGTCCTCGTCCGCGGCGGGATGCGCGCGATAGCTGTGGGCGAGATCCAGGTCGATCCTGGCCATGTCAGCGCGCTCCGCCGTCGGTCGCCGGCTGACCGCCCAGCCCCGGCCGGGCTGGCGCGACGATGCGCCGGCCGTCCCGATCGAACAGGTAGAGCCTGGCCGGATCGACGCGTACCGTGACCCGGTCCCCCAGCGCGAGCTCCAGAACCCCCGGCACCTGCACCACCAGGCTGCCCACGCGGGTGTCCAGGTGGACGAAGGTGTCCGACCCGGACAGCTCGGCGAGCGCGACCTGGCCCTGCAGCCTTTCGTCGGGGGATCCGCCGGCGGCCCCAAGGTCGGGCGCAGCGGCTTGCGCGCCATCGATGCGCAAGGCGCCGGCGCGCACGCCGAGCGTGACGGGCCCGGTGTAGGAGGTCTGGGTGCCAGGCGGCAACGCCATGCCGATGCCCTCTCCCAGCCAGATGCGCCCGTCGCGCAGCTCACCGGGCAGCAGATTCATCGGCGGGTCGCTGAGCGCGCGCGCGACCCGCAGCGAATCGGGATAGTGGAACACCTGCGCGGTGGGCCCGTATTGCAGGAGCTCGCCCGCGTCGAGCACCGCGGTATGGCCGCCCAGCAGCAGCGCCTCGGCCGGCTCCGTGGTGGCGTAGACCACGGTGGCGTCGCCCTGCTCGAACAGATGCGTCAGCTCTTCGCGCAACTCCTCGCGCAGCTTGTAATCCAGGTTGACCAGCGGCTCGTCCAGCAGCATCAGCGGCGCGCCCTTGGCCAGCGCCCGCGCCAGCGCGACGCGCTGCTGCTGCCCGCCCGAGAGCTCCGCCGGAAGGCGCTCGAGCAGATGATCGATATGCAGTTTGCCGGCCAGCGCCCGCACGGCGCCGTCGATCCCGCGCGCGCCGCGCAGCCGCAGCGGCGAGGCGATGTTGTCGAACACCGTCATCGACGGATAGTTGATGAACTGCTGGTAGACCATGGCGACATTGCGCCGGCGCACCGGCGTGCCGGTGACATCCGCGCCGTCCACCAGCACGCGGCCGGCGCTGGGCCGGTCCAGCCCCGCCATCACCCGCATCAGCGAGGTCTTGCCGGCGAGCGTGGCGCCCAGCAGCACCGTGACCATGCCCGGCACCGGCGCCAGTGACATGGGATACAGATGAACCTGCGAACCTGCCTGCTGCGCAATGCCATCCAGAGTCAGCTGCATGGAGTCTCCGTGCTGGTCCTTCGATGCCCCGGCAGGTGGGCAACCGGCCGGTGGTATCCGCCTGTTTTCTATGCGCGATTCATGCTGCTCTGCTCGTTTTAGCAAACAAAGGAACGGAAAACAATATTGCGACGCATCATTTTATTTTCGTTTTTGTTTGATCTAGAATGCGAACATGACTCTGAATCCTCGCCAGACCGCTCTGCTGGAGGCCGTGCGCAGCCAGGGCTTCGCCTCGATCGAGGAGCTTGCGCGCAAGTTCGGCGTCACCCTGCAGACGGTCCGCCGCGACGTCAACCTGCTGGCCGAGAACGGCATGCTGGCGCGCTTTCATGGCGGCGTGCGAATCGACGGCTCCACCACCGAGAACATTGCCTACCGGCAGCGGCAGGTGCTGCATGCCGACGGCAAGGCCCGCATCGCCCGCGCGGTGGCGCGCGCGGTGCCCGAAGGCTGCTCGCTGATCCTGAACATCGGCACCACGGTCGAGGAAATCGCCCGGGCGCTGGTCCATCATCGCGGCCTGCGCGTGATCACCAACAACCTGAACGTGGCCAACATCCTGGCCGACAATCCCGAGTGCGAGGTGATCGTGGCCGGCGGCGTGCTGCGCTCGCGCGACCGCGGCATCGTCGGCGAGGCGACGGTCGACTTCATCCGCCAGTTCAAGGTGGATATCGGCCTGATCGGGATTTCGGGAATCGAGGGGGACGGCACGCTGCGCGACTTCGACTTTCGCGAGGTGAAGGTCGCGCGGACCATCATCGAACAGTCGCGCGAGGTGTGGCTGGCCGCGGATGCCAGCAAGTTCAACCGCCAGGCGATGGTCGAACTCGGCCATCTGGAGCAGGTGGACCGCCTGTTCACCGACCAGGCGCCCCGTCCGCCCTTCGAGCGGATCCTGCAAGACAGCGGAGTGAAGTGTGTGGTCGCGGCGGAATGACCCCGCCGCGACGGCGTTCCTACTTGAACACCACGGTCTTGTGGCCGTTCAGCAGGATACGGTGTTCCGCGTGCCACTTGACCGCACGGGCCAGCGCCACGCATTCGACGTCGCGGCCCACGGCCGTCAGCTGGTCCGGGTCCATGCTGTGGTCCACGCGCTCGATCTCCTGCTCGATGATCGGGCCTTCGTCCAGGTCGGCGGTCACGTAGTGGGCCGTCGCGCCGATCAGCTTCACGCCGCGATCATGCGCCTGGTAGTAGGGCTTGGCGCCCTTGAAGCTGGGCAGGAAGGAGTGATGGATATTGATGGCACGCCCTTCCAGCTTGCGGCACAGGTCGTCCGACAGCACCTGCATGTAGCGGGCCAGCACCACCAGGTCGATATTTTGCTCGCGCACGATCTCGAAGACCTTGGCTTCCTGCGCCAGCTTCTGCTCGGCCGAGGCGTTCATCAGCGGCAGATGGAAGAACGGAATGTCGTACGACGCGGCGAGCTGGTAAAAGTCGCGGTGGTTCGACACGATCGCCGCGATCTCGACCGGCAGCCCGCCAGTCTTGGTGCGGAACAGCAGGTCGTTCAGGCAATGGCCGATCCTGGAGACCATGATCATCACGCGCGGCTTCACGGCGGCATCGACCAGGTCCCACTGCATCGAGAACTGTTCGCCAACGGCGGCGAAGGCGGCGCGCAGCGTGGCCAGATCGACCCCGCCGGCGCCCGCGCCGAAATGCACGCGCATGAAGAAGCGGCCCGTGTACTCGTCACCGTACTGGTCCGAATCGAGGATGTTGCAGCCGTGCTCGAACAGCAGGCCGGAAACGGCGTGAACGATGCCCGGTTGGTCCGGGCAGGAAAGGGTCAGAATAAAGCCAGGAGTGCTCATCGTATGGGTTTACAGCAGGTCCGCGAATGCCGGGCCGAGGGTGACCCAGCCGCGCCGGCTCAGCAGGTCCAGGGTGACCAGCGTGGCGTCCAGCGTCATCGCGCAATCCGCCATGATAGCAAGGGCGGCGTCCGCGCGTACGCAGCGGTGTTCGGCAACCTCGCCGTCGCGGTTCACCGGCATGAAGCCCCGCGGCAGTGTCAGGTCGTAGCGATGGACCTCCTCCCACTGCACCCCTTCGTCGATCTCGCGCAGCACCTCGAAGCAGCCCTGTCCGCACGCACCGGCGGCCAGCGCGGCGGGAATGCCGGCCTCCTCGTCGCATTCGCGCACCATCGTTGCCAGCGGATCGCTGCCGTGCGGCACGCCGCCGGCAACCACGTTGTCCCACATGCCGGGATCGACCGCCTTGCTGTTGCTGCGCCGGCCGATCCACAGCATCTTTTCGCCCTCGACCACTCCGTTGATATGCGCGGCAAAGGTCAGCAGGCCGAAGTAGCGCGCGGCGGCGCGTTCGATCGTGGCGAAGGCCGGGGCATCGAGCGCAGCGGTCACCGCGAAGCGTTCATCGCGCCAGCCGCGCAGCCTGCCCAATGCGGCCAGCTCGCGCGCCACCACGTCCAGCGCCGCAGTGCGGGCAGCGAACGCCTCGGTGCCGGGCAGCAGCGTCACGCTGCCGCTGTCCTCGTCACCGAGCACGGTCGGGCATGGACCGAAGCGCCCGGCAGCGGCCATTTCGCGCAGCGTACGGGCATGGCGCGTGGCAGCCAGCCGACCTGTGCCGATCCCGCCATCAGGCGCAGATGCGCGGCCGGATCGAAGCGCGAGCGCGCACGGATGCCCGCGGCGATGCGCTCGAGCATGCCGGCGTCGGCAACGGCCGCTGCATCAGGCGTGGCTGGCGATGGAATTCGCTGCGGCATCGACGCTCCCATTTCGTTTCCGGGCTGGCACCGCGCCAGCCCTTTCATTGAATACACGGCAGCCATGACACAAGACTCCCGCGACTACATCCTGGCGCTGGACCAGGGCACCAGCAGTTCGCGCGCCATCCTGTTCGACCGCGCCGGCAGCGTGGTGCGCATCGCGCAGCGCGAATTCCGGCAATATTATCCGCAGCCCGGCCATGTCGAGCACGACCCCTACGAGATCTGGCAGTCGCAGCTCGCGGTCGCGCACGAGGTTCTGCGCGAGGCCGCCATCGGTCCGGCACAGGTCCGCGCGATCGGCATCACCAACCAGCGCGAGACCGCGGTGCTGTGGGACCGCAAGACCGGCGAGCCGGTCGGCCGCGCGCTGGTCTGGCAGGACCGCCGCACCGCGCCGATGTGCGAGGCCCTGCTGCAGGCAGGGCATGAGGACACCATCCGCAACAGCACCGGCCTGGTGGTCGACGCCTACTTCTCCGCGACCAAGCTGCGCTGGATGCTGGACAACTACCCGGGCGCGCGCGAACGTGCGCAGCGCGGGGAACTGGCCTTCGGCACCGTGGACAGCTGGCTGGTCTGGCAACTGACCGATGGCCAGCGCCATGTCACCGACGTGACGAACGCCTCGCGCACCATGCTGTTCAACATCCACCGCTTCGAGTGGGACGATGCGCTGCTTGCCCTGCTCGACATTCCGCGCAGCGTGCTGCCGGAAGTGTTGCCCTCCAGCGGCGAGATCGCGCGCACCGCGCCCCGGCTGTTCGGCGAGCCGCTGCTGGTGGCGGGCATCGCGGGCGACCAGCAGGCCGCGACGTTCGGCCAGGCCTGCCTGTCCCCGGGCATGGCGAAGAACACCTATGGCACCGGCTGTTTCCTGCTGATGAACACCGATGGCACGCCGGTCGAGTCGAAGAACCGCCTGCTCACCACCATCGGCTGGCAGCTCGGCGCGGCCGGCGCTACCGATGGGGCCAGCCGCACGCAGTATTGCCTCGAAGGCGGCGTGTTCATGGGCGGCGCCACCATTCAGTGGCTGCGCGACGGCCTGCAGATCATCCAGAGCGCGCCGGAAGTCGAGCCGCTGGCACGCCAGTGCGAGGACAGCGGCGGCGTGGTGCTGGTGCCGGCCTTCGCCGGTCTGGGCGCGCCGCATTGGGACGCCTTCGCGCGCGGCACGCTGGTTGGCGTCACGCGCGGCACCGGTCGTCCGCACATCGCGCGCGCCGCGCTGGAGGCCATCGCGCTGCAGAGCGTGGACGTGCTGGAGGCCATGCAGAAGGACGCCGGCATCGCGCTGGCGGAACTGCGCGTCGACGGCGGCGCCTCGCGCAGCGATCTGCTGATGCAGCTGCAGGCCGACCTGCTCGGCACGCCAGTCGTGCGCCCGCGCGTGACCGAAACCACCGCGCTGGGGGCCGCCTATCTGGCGGGCCTGGCGGTGGGCTACTGGTCAGGCCTGGACGAGCTGTCCAGCCAGTGGCAGGTCGATCGCCGCTTCGAACCCGAACTGTCCGAGGACGCCCGGCAAACCGCGCTCGCGCGCTGGCATCGTGCCGTCGAGCGCGCGCGCGACTGGGCGCGCGAGGACGACACCAGGTGAGCGCGGCGGCCGCATCACGTATCGCATTTGCGGCGCCGCCAAGGGCGCCGATGGCATTTCAACACCACACACCATGCAGAAACTGACCCCCATCCAGCCTCCCGACCGTGCCGCTCTGCTTGCTACGCTCGAGCGCGAGCCGCGCTGGCAAGTCATCGTGATCGGCGGTGGCGCCACCGGACTGGGCACCGCGCTGGACGCCGCCTCGCGCGGCTATCGCACGCTGCTGCTCGAGGCGGCGGACTTCGCCAAGGGCACCTCGTCAAAGGCCACCAAGCTCGTGCACGGCGGCGTGCGCTATCTCGCGCAAGGCAATATCGGGCTGGTGCGCGAGGCGCTGCACGAGCGAGGCCTGCTGGCGAACAACGCACCGCACCTGGTGCGCCCGCTGGGCTTCGTCGTGCCCGCCTACCAGCTGCTGGATCAGCCGTTCTACGGCATCGGCCTGAAGGTCTACGACATGCTGGCCGGCCGCCTGAACCTGGCGTCGAGCCGCTGGCTGAACCACCGGGAAACGCTGACCGAGGTGCCGACCCTGGCCGAGCATGTGGGCGGACGCCCGCTGCGCGGCGGTAACCTGTACTACGACGGCCAGTTCGATGACGCGCGGCTGGCGATCGCGCTGATGCGCACGCTGTTCGATGCGGGCGGTCTCGCCGTCAACTACATGCCGGTGACGGGCCTGACGATGCAGGGTGGCGTGGTCAGCGGGGTCAAGGTCCGCGACGCCCTGGGCGACGCCACCTTCGAGCTGCGCGCCGATTGCGTGATCAACGCCACGGGCGTCTGGGTCGATGGCATCCGCCAGCTGGAAGACGAGCGCGCCGCCCCCATGGTGGCGCCCAGCCAGGGTGTGCATCTGACGCTGCCGCGCAGCTTCCTGCCGGGCGACCGCGCCATCCTCGTGCCGCGTACCGACGACGGGCGGGTGCTGTTTCTGGTGCCCTGGAACGGCCACACCATCGTCGGCACCACCGACACCCCGCGCCGCGACCTGCCGCTGGAGCCGCGCGCGGCCGAGGACGACATCGACTTCATCCTCGAGACCGCCGCCCGCTACCTGTCGCGCGATCCGTCGCGCGCCAACGTGACCAGCGTCTGGGCGGGTCTGCGCCCGCTGGTCAAGGCCACGGGAGAATCCTCCACCGCCTCGCTGTCGCGCGAGCATACGATCCTGGTGTCCCGCGCCGGCCTGATCACGGTGACCGGTGGCAAATGGACCACGTACCGCAGGATGGCCGAGGACGTGGTCGACACCGCGATCCGCCGGCAGATGCTGCCCGCCGCGCCCTGCCGTACCGCCTCGCTGCCGCTGCATGGCGCCGGCTCCGCGGTGGGCAGCGCCGGGCTGGGCGCCGACGATCGCTCGCCCGACCGCTACTACGGCACCGACCTGGCCCTGCTCCATACGCTGCCGGGCGCGGGCAACGTGCTGGCGGTGGAATCGGGACTGACGGAGGCGCATGTCCGCTTTGCCGCCCGCCACGAACTGGCCCGCCGGGTCGAGGACGTGCTGGCGCGCCGCAACCGGCTGCTGTTCCTGGACGCCCGGGCCGCGATTGCCGCGGCACCGGCCGTCGCGCGCATCCTGGCCGAAGAGCTGGGGCACGACGCGGCATGGCAGGCCGACGAGGTCAGCCGTTTCGAGGCGCTCGCGCAGGGGTATCGACTGGCCGCCTGATGAGTGGCAGGCTGATGACCCGGCGGGACAGAAGGCGAAGGAGAATGGCATGGCAGCAGCAGGATGGCGTACCACTGGGGCGCGGGCAGCGCTGGCAGCGCTGACGGTGATTGCCGCGACGGGAGCGCTCGCGCCCCTTGGCGCCACTGCCGGCCAGGACCCGGCTCGCGCGGCGGGACCGCGCTTCGATGGCCTGCAGTTCGAGCCCCCTCGCACCGTGCAGTACCTGTGCGAAGACGGCGCGCGGATCGCAGCGCGCTACTTCAACAGCGCGGACAACCAGCTTGCGATCGTGACGCTGGACGGCCGCAGGCTGCTGTTCGTCACCGTGCTGAGCGGTTCCGGTGCGCGCTATGCGCACGGCCCGCTGATCTGGTGGACCCGTGGCGACGAGGCCATGCTGCTCGATCAAACGCGGGGCGAACAGGCGCCCCCGGTGCATGCCGGCTGCCGCGCGCAGCGCTAACGTCCTCCGGCCCGCGGGCAGCGACAACCATCGCCGCGCCAGTGGGTCGGCACGGCCATCGACACCATTGCGCCCCTGTCGCCTTCGCGCCCGCGCGTTGGCGAGCGATAATGCGCCTCATCGAAACAGGGAGAAACACCATGGACGAGATTGACGATCTGTCCGATCTGCCGATGCCCCGCTTCATCTGGGGCTTTGCCATCGCCACCGGCAAGTCCGGCGAGGTCATGCACGACGAGTTCGAATACCTGACCCACACCCGCAGCCCCCGCTTCACCTGCCGGGTCGTCGAACTGGAAGACATGCCGGCCGAAAGCGAGGAATCCGGCATCGACGGCCGTATCGTGCATTACGAGGATCCAGGCCGGCTGTTCTACATCACCGACGCGGGCATGGCGCTGGTCAACTTCGAACTGTTCGACAAGCTGCCCGACCGGCAGAAGCTGAAGAAGGTCTGTGACGAGGCGATCCGCAACTGGATGATCCGTCGCGACTTCCTGGAGAGTGAAGACGAGGAGGATTGAGCGGGCGGTCGCTCCGCTCGATCCCTCCCGGTCGGCGGGGTCCTACATGCCAAGCGGAGCGGTCCCGACAGTTTGCAGGGCGGAGGCTACCTATAGTGGACTCGTGGACAACACGAGAAGGAGCAATCAAATGCCCTACATTATTGCCTGGCTGCTTGGCGTTCCCGCCTTCATTCTGGTTCTGATCTGGCTGTTCATGAACTGATCGAACCGACTGCGGACCGGCCGCACGCGAGCGTGCCGCGAGATTCGCCGCGGTCCAACCCCGAGGTCCCCGACGTCCGCCAACCGGCGGACGTTTTGCCGAGATCGGCGGCAGACCGCCACAGCCTTCCTGCCCGGCGGCTTCAGCCGCCCTTCCGCAGCCCCGCCGGCCCATCGCGGGTATCGTCGGCGATGTCGTGCATCACGTCCGCGCCGTCCGCGTTGGCAACCGGTATCGCCGTCCCTGGCGTCCCTTCGGCCGCATCGCGCACCTCGATCAGTTCGGAAGCGATGCGCTGGATCTCCGCGTACACGTCCAGCGCATCGTCCGGTCCGGTGCAGCCCACCGCCGTTGCCGAGGCCGCATCCGCACCCGGAGGCAGGAACACGAATGCCATGCCGGGGCGCCAGCGCGGATCGCGGCGCAGGCTGTCGTTGAGGATCTGCAGATACTGGGCGCGGGTGAAGACATGCTTGTCATGCTCGGGCATCGGGGCCTCCGGTGTCGCAGCCAGTCGATGCTAGCACGCAAGGTCGCCGTCGATCCCGTAACAATTGTTTTCAATGCCGCGACGCCCAAGCAACGCCAAGCCAGGCGCGCGTGGCGATACACAGCCGAGGTGGTGTAGACTCGCCAGCACAAGGCGCAGAAGTCCTTGAAGCGCCTCCCCAGTCACTAAATTAGGGGACCTGGCCAGACAAGCGACCTGCAGTCGTCGGAATTCCGCTCCACGCATCAGCCCTGAAAGAGCCGTTCGCTTCGTCCATGCCAGTTCCGTTTCAGGCCGCAAGGCCCGCTGCCATCCTGTCTTTTGCGTTGGCGGCCTTTCCCGCTGCGGCACCGACCGCAGTGGCGCAACCCTCGAATGTCGCCGGTACGTCGCAATCCGTGCAGAGTCCGGAGCCGCGCCCGCAGGCCAGCGCGCAGCCGGATGTGCGGGCCGCGGCCGCACCGGAGCGGACCACGCGCGTTCTGACCATGCCAGCCATGGGCGCCTATGGCCCCATCGAGCTGCGCGGCACCAACCCCGATCACACGCTGAACATCGGCGTGCGCACCGACGAGGTGGTGACGGCCGCCACGCTGCGCCTGCACTACACCTCCTCGCCGGCGCTGGTGTTCCCGATGTCGCACCTGAAGGTGATGCTCAACGACGAAGTGGTGGCGACGCTGCCGCTGGAGAAGGAGCGCGCCGGGCAGCAGGTGACCCGCGATATCGTGCTGGATCCGCGCTTCTTCACCGACTTCAATCGGATCGTCATTCAGTTCATCGGCCACTACACGATGGACCACTGCGAGGATCCGGCCAATTCGGCGCTGTGGACCGACATCAGTTCGTCGAGTACGCTCGCCCTGACCACCGCGCCGCTGGCGCTGCCGAACAACCTGGCCTTGCTGCCGCAGCCCTTCTTCGACCGGCGTGACAACCGGCGTGTCACCGTGCCGTTCGTGCTTCCCGCCGATGCGGACCCTGGCATGCTGCGCGCGGCCGGCGTGGTGGCGTCGTGGCTCGGGTCACTGGCCGACTATCGCGAGGCGCGCTTCCCGGTCGCGCGAACCGTTCCGCCCGAGCAGCACGCCATCGCCTTCGCGCTGCCTGGCCCGAGCGCGCAGGCGCTTGGCCTGCGCGAGATTGCCGGGCCGATGCTGCGCGTGATGGACAGCCCGGCCACGCCGCACCGCAAGCTGCTGATCGTCGCGGGCCGCGACGCGAAGGAGCTGGAAACCGCGGCCGCGGCGCTGGTGCTTGGCAAGGCAGCGATGAGCGGCGATCAGGCGCTGGTGCAGTCGGTGGACATGGGGCCGCCGCGCAAGCCGTATGACGCGCCCAAGTGGGCACCGGTGGACCGTCCCGTGCTGTTCCGGGAACTGGTGGGCGATCCGCAGCAGCTGCAGGTAGCCGGATACAGCCCCCAACCGATCCGCGTCAATCTGCGCGTGCCGGCCGACCTGTACGGCTGGAACCACCGCAGCGTGCCGCTGAACCTGAAGTACCGCTATACCGCACCATCGACCTACAACGACTCGGTGCTCAACGTCGACATCAACGACCAGCTGGTGCGCTCGTACCGGCTGCGGCCGCTGTCGCGCAACGACGACGAGAACGTGGTCAGCGTGCCGCTGCTGTCCGGCAGCGACGCCGTGGTCAGCAACGAGATCCGGGTGCCGGCGTTCCGCGTGGGCAGCGACAATCAGATGCAGTTCCGCTTCCATCTGGATTCGCAGAAGACGGGGCTGTGCGCCTCGACGCCGGCGCGCGTCGCACGGGCCGCGATCGATCCGGACTCGAGCATCGATTTCAGTTCCTTCGCGCACTACGCCGCGATGCCCAACCTCGCCTTCTTCGCCAACTCCGGCTATCCGTTCACCCGGCTGGCCGACCTGGGCGATACCGCGGTGGTCATGCCAGAAGCGCCCGCGACCAGCGACCAGGAAGCGCTGCTGACCCTGCTCGGTCATATGGGCAAATGGACCGGGCTGCCCGCGTTGCGCGTGAACGTGGTGCCGTCCGGCGCGATCGACAGCGTAAAGGACCGCAACCTGCTGGTGGTCGGCACCGGTTCGGCCGCGCAACTGCTGAACCAGTGGGGGCGCTCGCTGCCGCTGATGATCGAGCGCGGCAAGACCGAGCTCGCGTTGCGCGATCAGCGTGCCGGGGCCTGGACCAGCTGGCTCAGCGGCAGCGAGGACGATGTCGTGACGCCGGCGGGACGCGCCATCCTGCGCGCCGATGGCCCGCTGGCGGCGATGATCGGCTTCGAATCGCCGCTTGCCGCCAACCGCAGCGTGGTGGCGGTCACGGCAACGACGCCGGAGCGCATCGCCGACGTGCTCGATGTGCTGGAGAACGGCACCAAGGTATCCCAGGTGCGCGGCGACCTCACCGTCATCCGTGCCGGCGAGGTCGAAGGCTTGCGGCTGGGCGAGCGCTACTACGTGGGCGACTTCCCGTGGTACGCCCGGGTCTGGGTCAAGGTCTCGTCGCATCCGGTATTCCTGGCCTTCGCCGGGATCCTGACCGGCCTGGCCGTGGCGTTGACCGCCTTCTGGGCACTGGCCCGCGTCGCCGCACGGCGCCAGGGGCTTTGACATGGCCGGCATGCCGATGCGCCTGTGCGCCCTTGGTGGAACGCTGCGGCGGCTGAGCGGCCGCGCCATGGCCGCCGCCCTGCTGGCCACCTGCTGCGCGAGCGCCACCGCGGCGACCTGCAGCTGGCCCGATTGGGACGCCTTTCGCCGCGACACCATCAGCACCGACGGCCGCGTGGTGGACAACAGCACGCCACAGCAAGTCACCGTGTCGGAGGGCCAGGCCTACGGCCTGTTCTTTGCGCTGGTCGCCAACGACCGGCCGACCTTCGAGCGGCTGCTGACCTGGACGGAGAACAACCTGGCGCGCGGCGACCTCGCCTCGCATCTGCCGGCATGGATCTGGGGACGCCAGGACGCCGCCGGGCATCCCGATCGCTGGGGCGTGATCGACAGCAACCCGGCGTCCGACGCCGACCTGTGGATCGCCTATACCCTGCTCGAAGCGGGCCGGCTCTGGAACGAACGCCGCTTCACCGCGCTGGGCACCGTGCTGGCCCGGCGCATTGCCAGCGAAGAAACCGCGATGCTGCCCGGCCTTGGCCGCACCGTGCTGCCAGGACCGGTAGGCTTTCATCCGCAGCCCAACGTGTGGCGGCTCAATCCCAGCTATGTGCCGATGCAGGTGATGCGGCGCCTGGCCGTGCTGCTGCCGAACGACGCGCAGTGGGCCGAGATGGTGCGCACCTCGGCGCGGATGACGCTCGATACCGCGCCGCACGGATTCTCGCCGGACTGGGTCGAGTACCACGCGCCGGCGGCCGGCAATGCCGGCGGCAAGGCTCCCGCCGCCACCGGCTTCCGTCCGGACCAGCAGACCAGCGCCGAGAGCGCCTACAACGCGATCCGGGTCTATCTGTGGGCCGGCACGCTGTCGCCGCGCGATCCGCTGCACGGCGATCTGCTGCGCACCTTCACGCCGATGGCCGACTATACGGTGCGCCATGGCCATCCACCGGAGCGTGTCGACACGCGCACCGGTGCGCCGGGCCCGAACGCCGGCAACGGCGGCTTCTCCGCCGCGGTCGCCCCCCTGCTCGCCGCACTCGGCCGCCAGGACGCCGCCGCGGCGCAGGTGCAGCGCGTGCGCAGCCTTGCCGCGCGCGATCCGCTGGGCTACTACAGCCAGGTGCTGGCGCTGTTCGGCCTCGGCTACATGGACGGGCTGTATCGCTACGACGCTGACGGCGCGCTGATGCCCGCCTGGACCACGCAATGCCCGGCAAGCCGTTGACACCTCGGGCCGGGCTGGCGCCCGCCGTCGGCCTGCTGCTGGCCGGGTCGCTGAACAGCGGCGTCGCGCAGGCGCAATCCGTTGCCGCGCCGGGTCCGGCCCAGCCGGGACGCACCGCTGGCTCCGCCGCCACTGCATCGGCGCCGCCGTCGCCACAGATGTCGCAGCTGCTGTCGTCGGCGCGCATGTGGGAAGCGAAGAACCGCCAGGACATGGCTCGCACGCAGCTGGACAAGATCCTGACGCTGCAGCCCGACCAGCCCGATGCGCTGCTGCTGCTCGCGCAAATCGAACTGCGCTCGAACCGGCCGGCGGAGGCCGAGAAGCTGCTGCAGCGCCTGCGCCGGGCGCATCCGGGCCATGCCGCCACGCGCGAGCTGGAGGACGCCTATCGGCTCGCCACGCGCGACAAGCGCGAACTGGCCGAGATCCGTCTGCTGTCGCGCGCCGGCAAGTCCGACGAGGCGGTGGCGCGCCTGCGCCAGCTGTTTCCCCACGGCGCCCCGTCCGGGGACATGGCGTCCGACTACTACCGCATGCTCTCGGACACCGCGCAGGGCCGCGCGCAGGCAATCGCGGAACTGCGCGCCCGCACGCGCCGCGACCCGAGCGACCTGCGCCTGGCGATGGCGCTGGCGAGCCTGCTCACCGACCGTTCGGCCACGCGCCAGGAGGGTCTGGAGATTCTGCGGGACATCGCGCGCCGCCCCGACGGCGACCGCCAGGGCGCGCTCGACCTGTGGCGCCGCACGCTCTACAGCGTCAGCACCGATCCCGATTACTACGTCTGGTTCGAACGTTACCTGCGTGAAGCGCCCGACGATCAGGTCGCCCGCGACACCATGGCCGATCTTGCCAAAGTGGTCGAGGCGCGCCGCCGGCTGCTGGCCGACCCGGACTACCAGGCGCAGCAGCGGGGGCTGCGTGCGCTGGAGCGCGGCCGGCTCGATGAGGCGGAAGCCGCGTTGCAGCAGGCGCTGCGCTCGCGCGACAGCGATGCCGAGGCGGTCGGCGGACTGGGACTGGTGCGGCTGCGGCAAGGCCGCCACGACGAGGCCCGCGAGCTGTTCGCCCGCGCGCTGAAGCTCGACCCCGAGGGCCGGAACCGCTGGAGCAGCCTGCTCGACACCGCGGCGTTCTGGGGATCGATCGCCGCGGCCCGCCGCGCCAACGAACAGGGCAAGCCGGACGAAGCGGAACGCCTGGCCCGCGAGGCATTGCGCCGCCAGCCGGACAACGGCGACGCGCAGCGCATCCTCGCCGACGCGCTGATCGCCCGCGGCCAGCGCGCGCAAGCCGAAGCCCTGCTGCGCAAGCGGCAGGCGCTGCAGCCGCCCGACATCGATGCGGTACGTACGCTGGCACAGCTGCTGCGCGATAGCGGCCGCAGCGGCGAGATCGAAGCCCTGCTCGCCGACACCGAAGCGCGGCTAGCGCGGGCGCCCTCCCCCTCCTCCACCCGGGACGAGGACGTCCGCACGCTGCGCGTCTTGCGCGCCGACCTGCTGTCGCTGCAGGCCGACCAGCTGCTGTCGCAGCGGCTGCTGAGCCCCGCGCTGGCGCGGCTCGAGGAAGCCGTGCGGCTCGCCCCGGACGCTGCCTGGACCCGCTATTCCCTGGCCCGCGTCTATCGCGACCTCGGCTTGCCGGCGATGGGCCGCACCGTGATGGAGGAAGGCCTGCACCGGGCACCCGCCGCGGAAATGCGCTATGCCGCGGCGCTCTATCTGAACGCCATCGACGATCCCGACAGCGCGGCTGCCGTGCTCGCGCAAATTCCGGGCGCCGAGCAGACCGAGGGCATGCGGCAGCTGGCTGGCAACCTGCGCGCGCAGCAGCGCGTGCGCGAGGCGCGCCTGGCGCTGGCTGCCGGCCACAGGCAGCAGGCGCGCGCATTGCTGGACGAGGCGGCCCGCGATGCCATGGACGATCCGCAGATGCTGGCGACGGTCGGCCGCGAGTGGATCGCGCTGGGCGAGCCCGCGCGCGGCCTGCGCCTGGTCGACGACTGGCTCGCCACCCATCCGGACGATCCGGCCATCGGCGTGCGCCTGCGCTATGGCGAACTGCTGGCGGCGGCCGACCGCGACGAGGCGCTGCGCGACTGGCTCGCCGATATCGGCGAGCACGGCACGCTGACCCCGGAGCAGCGCGAGACGTTGAACGACCAGACCCTGCGGCTTGCGCTGCGCGACAGCGACCGCCTGATCGCGCGCGACGACTTCGCGGGCGCGGCGCGCGTGCTGGCCGCCGTTCCCGCCCCGCTGCGCGAAGACCGGCGCTGGGGCCTGGCGCAGGCCGAACTGCGCGAGGCGCAGGGCGACGATGCCGGCGCCGCCGAGGCGGCGCGGGCGCTGCTGGCGCGCGAGCCGCGCAACGCCGATGCGCGCCTGCTGCTGGCGCGGCTGGACGAGCGCGCCGGGCGCGACGACGAGGCGTTGGCCAAGGTGCGGGAAGTCCTCGGCGACACGCCCGCCGACGATATCAATACACGGCTGTCGGCCGCGCGCCGACTCACCTCGCTGCAGCAAGCTGACGAGGCGCAGCAGGTAGTCACCCAGCTGCAGCAGCAGTACCCGGGCCGTTCGGACCTGACCCTGCAACAGGGCCGCATCGCGCAATCGCGCGGCCAATTCGAGCATGCGGCGGCGCTGTACCGGCGTGCGCTGGACGAGGAGCGGCGCGAAGGCGTCGTTGCGGCGCCGGTGGACGTCGCACAGGCGGGCACGGCGGAGCCGCAGGTGCTGTCGCCGGGCAGCGTCGGCTTCGGCCCCGCTGGAAGCAGCATGGGCTCCGGCGCAAGCGGCACGACGGGCTGGTTCGGCAATACCGGCATGGCGGACCCATCCGGTCCCAGCCGGGACGCCGCGCAAGCGGACGACATCGCCATGCAGGGAACGCCGGCGCAACGCGCCCTGCTCGATCTGGAATCGCGCCGGCAGGGCCAGGTTGCGACGGCCTTTCTCTACTCGAACAAGTCCGGCGACAGCGGCGTATCGAGACTTGGCTCGACCGAGATCCCTTTGCTGGTGCGCATTCCGCATCGATACACCGGTCACGTCTTCTTCCACGCCGACACCGTCAGGCTGGACGCCGGCACGCTGGCGAACGACAGCGAAGACGCCGGCGAGTTCGGCCAGATCGCCGGCCGTCCCGGCCAGCCCTGGTCCTCGCGCGGCCAGCAGGACACCGGCATGGCGCTCGCGGCAGGCTATGCCTTCGACGGCGCCACCGAGAGCTGGCGCGCGGACGTCGGCACCACGCCGCTGGGCTTCACCGAGCAGAACCTGGTCGGCGGCTTTCGCTATCGGGCGCAATTGCGCCGTGCCTCGGCCACGGTCGATGTATCGCGGCGCCCCGTCACCAGCAGCCTGATCTCCTACGCCGGCGCGGTGGATCCGGCCAGCGGCGAGCAATGGGGCGGCGTGCTGCGCAATGGCGTGCGCGTCGGCTATTCGCACGACGTGGGTCGCGGCAGCGTCTTCGCCACCGTCGGCGCGGGCCTGCTGACAGGCCACAATGTGATGCGCAACCGCGAAGTCACCGTGCGGGCCGGCATGGACTGGCCGCTGCTGTCGCGTCGCGACCAGCGCGTCATCACCGGCCTCGTGCTGAACTACTGGCGCTACAGCGAGAACCTGCGCTACTACACCTTCGGCCATGGCGGCTACTACAGCCCGCAGCGTTACCTGTCGGTGTCGGTGCCAGTGCAGTGGTCCGGCCGGCGCGGTGGCTGGTCATGGCGGCTGGAAGGATCGGCGGGCTTGTCCAATACCGACGAGAAGGCAATGGACCTGTATCCCACCCGGCCGGACCTGCAGGCGGCCGCCGGCGGCGCCGCTGCGCGCTATACCGGCGGCTCCGGCGGAGGCTTCAGCTATACCGCCGCGGCAGCCGTGGAGTATCGCCTCACGCCACAGTGGATCGCCGGCCTGGTGCTGCAGATCGACCGCTCGCGCGACTACGCGCCCAACCGTGCGTTCGCCTACCTGCGCTATTTCTTCGACCGCCAACGCGGGCCGGTGTCGTTCCCGCCGGACCCGGTACAACCGTATTCGTCTTACTGATCCGGCACGATGCAATCCGCGCCCAGTTCCAACCGTCCCGTCGCTGCCGCCGCGCAGCTCCCGGCGTCCGCGCGTCCGTCGCTGATGGCGCGCCTGCAGGCGCGCACGGCGCTTGCCATCGATGGCCTGCCCGACGCACTGGCACGCCTGGCGCCGGCGCACGCGCATGTGGTCTATGCCGAGCCGTCCCCCGCGCGCGAGGCGCTGTTCTGGCAGACGGCAGCGGCTGGCCTGCGCAACGCGGCGACGGTCCTGGCCACGCGCGAGCCCGAGGCCATCGCATCCGCGCTGCGCGAACATGGGCTCGATCTGGACGTGCACGGCGCCATTCATCATCGCGCCAACCTGTGCCGGCTGCAACCGCAGCCGGGCAAGCCGCCCTTCGATGTCTTCATCGAAGCGCTGCAGGCGCTGGCCGATCAGTGCGTCGCCCGCAACGGACTGCTGATGGTGGAGGGGGCCGAGGCGTTCTTCTCCTGGTACGACGGCGCCCGGCTGTCGCGCCAGGGCAGGCGGCTGGCCGAATGGTGCGCGCGCCAGCGCCTGTCGTTGCTGCTGGTGCTGACGCCGCCCGCCATCGACCCGACGCTGCCGCCGCCCGAGCTGGCGGGCTTTCATGCCCGCTTCGCGGGCGCGGTGCAGCTGTCGCAGGTGCAGGGCCAATACACCTGGGAGGTCGCGTTCTGGCGCGACCGCGACGCGGTGCTGGCCAGCAGCGCACTGCCGCTGCGCTTCGCCGCCGACCGCCACCGCCTGCTCGCCAGCAGCGATACCTTCGCCGACGACGCGGCGCAATCGGGACTGCTGGCGCCAGACGAGCAGCGCGTAGTCGTGGCCCGCGAAGCCGTGTCCCACGAGCGCTGGATACCGCAGGGGTGGGAACTGGTCGACAGCAACGAGGCCGCGGTGGCGAGCGCGAGCAAGGCGGTGGCCGCCACCGTGGTGTTCCACTACGCCGGCAACCGCGAGTTCGAGATGCTGGCCGAGCAGATCCACCGGCTGCGGCGCACCTGCGGCAGCGCGTTGAAGATCGTCGTACGCGAGGACCAGGAAGCGATGCGCCAGCACTATGAGCTGCTGCTGCTCAATCTGGGCGCCAATCTGGTGATTGCGCGCCAGACCCCGTTCGCGCGCATGCAGGCCATGCTCGACAACGTGCAGGGACAGGTCTTCTCGCGCCCGCTGCCCACCGACTACCGCACCGCGCTGTCGGCGGTGCTGACCGGCTCGGCGAGCGGCTATGTCACGCCCAACGCCTTCATCGATACGGTCCGCGGCGCCGTCGAACAGGGACGCACCATTCGGCTGCCGCATGTGCTGCTGCGCCTGCCGCTGCTGCCCGAGGTCGCCCATGTCGATGCACTGCGCGCCTGCCGCATGAATCGGGCCGGCGACATCTGCAGCGCGGGCGGAGACAGCATCTATGTCTTCTTCTTCGCCTGCCGCCTGACCGATGTGGATGCGGTATGCCAGCGGGTATTCCGCCGCCCGCTCGATACGCTGTTCGCCGGCGAGCTGCGTTGCGGCGATCCTTCCAGCATTCTGGACGCCCTGCAGGCCTTTGAAGCCGAGTCGTCGCAGCGGCCGCTGCCCGACTACAGCAGCTGGCTGCAACGGCCCGCCGAGCCGGAGCCGGCAGACAGCGGCCTCAGCAGCGCGCGACTGAGCGCGGCCACCGCCGGCATCGCCGACCCGGTGGACCCGCTGCAACGCGGGGAGCCCGCCGAGGCCGGCGCGCGCGAGGCGCGGTTCCCGGCGCCAGCCCTGGCGGCGCTGCGCGAAGCCCGGCAACGGCCCGCTGCGCCGCGTCGCGCGCCAGCGCCGCAGGCGATCCCCGTCAAAAGGAACTGATGCCATGCGGATCTTCCTCGGCTATTTCATCTGGGGGCTGATCCTGGCCGCACCATTGGCCTGGATCGTCTGGAAGCTGGACCTGCTACGCGCGCTGCCGCGCTGGCTGCAGCCGCGCCAGCGCAGGAGCGTGCGCCTGCCGCCCCAGCTGGACGGCATCGTCATCCGCGGCAAGCGCTGGCAGCCAGGCAAGGACGAGCGCACATGAAGACCATCGCCATCGTTGCCCCGCTCGGCGGGGCGGGCCGTACCACCATGACCGCCGCGCTGTCATCGCTGCTGGCCGCGCGCGGGCATGCCGCGCTCGCCCTCGAATGCGATCCGCGCAATCTGCTCGGCCTGCACTTCGGCATGGCGGAGCCCCCCGTCAGCGGGCTCGTTACCGCCATCCACGGCAACGCCGGCGGCGACTGGGCCAGGGCCGGCATGTGCAGCGACGACGGCGTGCTGTTCGTTCCCTGGGGCGATGGCATGTCGCTTGGAGCGGAGGGCGACAATGCGACGGTCCGCGAGCTGCTTGCCCGGCCGCAATGGCTGCACGAGCGCCTGGCGCAGGTGGACCTGCCCGAGGATGCCGTGGCGCTGATCGACACGCCCGCGTGGCCCGCGCCTCAGGTCACGCTCGCGCTTGCCGCGGCGGACCTCGCGCTGGTGCTGGTGCCGCCCGAGCCCGAAGCGTGCGCCACGCTGGCGCGCCTGCGCCAGGCGCTGCGTCTGGCCGATGTGCCGGCCGTGTTCGTCGCCACGCGGGTGCAGGCCGCGCGCCAGCTGCATGCGGATGTGCTCGCCCTGCTGCGCGCCACGCTGGGCGACGCGCTGCTCCCCTATCAGGTCCACCTCGACGTCGGCGTGCCGGAGGCGCTCGCCCGTGGCGAGAACTTCTGCAGCAGCACGCCGCACTCGCAGGCGGCGCACGACATGCAGGGCATCGCCGCGTGGCTGTCGCGCTGGATCGCCGAGCGGGTCGTCGCGGAAACGGCGAGCCGCGCCGAGACACGCCGTGGAGCGCGGGCATGAGGCGCTTGCCCTGGCCCGATTGGCTGCTGTCGTTCTTCGCCATGCTCGCGGACGAGCTGGGCTTGCACGAGGACGCCGGCCGCCGCCAGTGGCTGGTGCGGTTGTTCTTCCGTCCGCCCCGCCCCGGCCGGCGCGACTGGCCCGCACTGGGCGTCGACTGGCTGCTGCAGGGCATGACCGAGCGGCTCGGCCTGGGCGGACGCCAGCGCCGCGGTCTATGGCTGTGGCGGCTGTTCGTGCGCGCCCCACGACCGCGGCGCAAGCTGGCCGCCGACACTCGCCGCCGGCATCTCGCGGCAGATGACGAGCCGCAGTCGAAACTGCGGCAATGGCTGGCGCGTCGGCTCGACCCGGCCTACCGGCTGCTGGCGCGCCAACGCCGCAGGATCGCGCAGCGGCTGCCGCGGGTGGACTGGCTGGCTGCGGGCGGGCGCATGGCCCGATTCGCCGCGCTGATGCATCGCGTGCGCGGCATGACACCCACGCTGCTGGTGCTCGCCTCCCTTGCCGCGCTGGTGCTGTGCACCACGCCGCTGCCAATGGGCGGACAGCTGACCGTCTTCGCCGTGGTCTGGATCGCGGTGATGCTGTTGCGCAAGATTCCCGGGCACTTCCCCACGCTGATGATGATGGCGCTGTCGCTGCTGATGACGCTGCGCTATATCTGGTGGCGCGCGACGGAAACCCTGGACCTGACCACCGTGCTGGAAGCCATCGTCGGCTACCTGTTGTTCGCGGCCGAAAGCTACACCTGGCTCGTGCTGATCCTCGGCTATGTGCAGACCGCCTGGCCACTGTCGCGCCGGCCCAGGCCGCTGCCGCAGGATCCGGCCGACTGGCCCACCGTCGACGTCTTCATCCCGACCTACAACGAGCCCCTGTCCGTGGTGCAGCCCACCGTCTATGCCGCCCGCAGCATGGACTGGCCGGCCGGCAAGCTGAACGTCTACCTGCTCGACGACGGCCGCCGTCCCGAATTCCGCGCCTTCGCCGAGCAGGCCGGCATCCACTACATCACGCGGGACAACAACCGCCACGCCAAGGCGGGCAACATCAACCAGGCGCTGCCAAAGACCAGCGGCGAGTACATCGCCATCTTCGACTGCGACCACATTCCGACGCGGTCCTTCCTGCAGATGACGATGGGCGACTTCCTCGCCGATCCGCGCTGCGCGATGGTGCAGACCCCCCACCACTTCTTCTCGCCCGATCCGTTCGAGCGCAATTTCGACACCTTCCGCCGCGTGCCGAACGAGGGCAGCCTGTTCTATGGCCTGATCCAGGACGGCAACGACCTGTGGAACGCGACCTTCTTCTGCGGCTCCTGCGCGGTGATCAAGCGCGAGCCGCTGCTGGAGATCGGCGGCATCGCCGTCGAAACCGTCACCGAGGACGCCCACACCGCGCTCAAGCTGCATCGCCGCGGCTACAACACCGCCTACCTGCGCACGGTGCAGGCCGCGGGACTGGCCACCGAAAGCCTGTCCAGCCATATCGGCCAGCGCATCCGCTGGGCGCGCGGCATGGCGCAGATCTTCCGCGTCGACAACCCGCTGCTGGGCCGCGGGCTCAAGCTGTTCCAGCGGCTGTGCTACACCAATGCGATGCTGCATTTCTTCTACGGCATCCCGCGGCTGATCTTCCTGACCATGCCGCTGGCGTACCTGGTGTTCGGCCTGCACGTGATCAACACCTCGGCTCTGCTGATCGCCGCCTACGTGCTGCCGTATCTCGTCATCGCCAACATCACCAATTCGAGGATCCAGGGCAAGTACCGCCATTCCTTCTGGGCCGAGGTCTACGAATCGGTGCTGGCCTGGTACATCGTGCTGCCGACCACGATGGCCTTCATCAACCCGAAGCTGGGCAAGTTCAACGTGACGGCCAAGGGCGGGCAGATCGAGGACGACTACCTGGACTGGACCATCTCCAAGCCCTACCTGCTGCTGCTCGGCCTGAACATCGTCGGACTCGCGGTCGGCGTCGGCCGGCTGCTGTTCTGGAGCACCGGCGAGCCGGCCACCGTGGTGATGAACATGGTCTGGGCCTCGGTCAACCTGCTGATGCTCGGCGCGGCGATCGGCGTCGCGCGCGAGGCCCGTCAGGTGCGGGTGTCGCACCGCATTCCGCTGCGCGTGCCGGCCACGCTGCTGATGCCTGACGGCAGCACCGTCGCCTGCCGCACCGAAAACTATTCGCTGGGCGGCCTCGGGCTGCTGCTGCCGCTGGACCTGCCGCTGAACGAGGGAGAGCGGGTCGGTGTCTGCCTGTGGCGCGGCGCCCGCGAATACCACTTCGCCGCGACGGTGTCGCGCAACGTCAACCGCCACCTCGGGCTGCGCATGCGCGACCTGAGCCCCGAGGCCGAAACCCAGCTGATCCAGTGCACCTTCGGCCGGGCCGATGCCTGGATCGACTGGCAGGACGAGCAGCCCGAGGACGTCCCGCTGCGCGGCCTCAAGGAAGTCATCGAGATGGGCTACCAGGGGTTCCTGCGCCTCTACGACGCGGTGATGGACGCGCTCGAGGCCGCGCTCGCGCGCCGACGTCCGCGCCAGCCGCACCAACCCTGACCCGAACCGCTACCTGCCGCCCGAAAGACCGAACGACATGGGACTCTGGAATCTGTACTTCGCCGCCAAGCTGTACCTGTTTGCCATTGGCCAGGTACAGCCCCGCTGGCTGCTGAACCTGCTGTTCGCGCTGCTGCTGGTGCTGCCCCTGCGGCATCGCGGCCTGCGCATCCTGCGCCAGTGCGTGGCGGTAGTGGCCGGCATCGCGCTGCTCTACCACGAATCGAATCTGCCGCCTGCCGCGCGCGTGCTGTCGCAGCTGGGCAACCTGCAGGACTTCACCCCGCAATACATGCTCGAGCTGTTGCAGCGCTTCATCCGGCCCGAGCTGGCGCTGGCCGGCATCGTCATGCTGCTCGCCTACCTGGTCATCAACCGCTGGGTGCGCGTCACCACCTTCGTGCTGCTGGCCCTGGTGATCGTGCCGCTGTGGCGCGGCGCCGAGACGATCCCCACCGGCACCGCCGCCACCCGCCCGGCGGCGCGCACGCTGGACACCGCGCGCATCGACAGCGCCAGCGAGGCCGGCGACAACGACGCGCAGCTGGCCGCCTTCCGCGAGCAGGAGAAAGCGCGGATGGTCAATATTCCGCAGCTGACCGCGGCGCAGAAGGACCAGTTCGACATCATCGTGCTGCACATCTGCTCGCTGTCCTGGGATGACCTGGACGTGGCGAAGGCACGCAACCATCCGCTGCTGTCGCGCTTCGACTACGTGTTCAGCAACTTCAGCTCCGGCGCCAGCTACAGCGGACCGGCGGCGATCCGGCTGCTGCGCGCCAGCTGCGGCCAGCAGCCGCACCAGGAACTGTATGCGGCGGCCCCCGGCGAATGCCATCTGTTCCAGGCCCTCGCCCAGGCGGGCTTTGGCACCCGCGTGCTGATGAACCACGACGGACGCTTCGACAACTTCCGCGCCTTCGTCGAGAAGGAAATCGGCGTTCCGGGCATCGTCCCCGAGCCGGTCGACGGCGTACCGCCGGCGCTGCGCGCCTTCGACAACTCTCCGATCCTCGGCGACTACGCCGTGCTGGAAAAATGGTACAAGTCGCGGCTCGCCTCCACCGCGGGGCCGCAAGCGCTGTACTACAACACGGTCACGCTGCATGACGGCAACCGGCTGCCCAATTCGAAGCTCACCAGCATCGAGTCGTATCCACTGCGGCTCTCGAGCCTGCTCGGCGATATCGACAAGCTGCTGAACCTGATCCGCGACTCCGGCCGCAAGGCCGTCGTCGTCTTCGTGCCCGAGCACGGGGCGGCGCTGCGCGGCGATGCCAACCAGATCGCCGGCATGCGCGAGATCCCCACCCCGCGCATCATCCATGTGCCGGTCGGCGTCACCGTGGTCGGCCTGCCGGGCGAGAATCGCCAGCAACCGACCACCATTCATTCGCCAATGAGCTACCTGGGACTGTCGCAGCTGATCTCCAATCTCGTCGCCGACAGCCCGTTCCGCGAGGGCGCGCCGCCGCTGGCCCAGTACGCCGCGGACCTGCCGCAGACCCGCATGGTCGGCGAGAACGAAGGCACCATCACCCTCAAGCGCGGCACCGGCTATGTGGTTCGCACGCCTGACGGCGTCTGGGTGGACGGACGATGAGCAGGGTCGTCGATCGGCGGCACGCGCCGCGCGCCAGCAACGACATCGGCGCACTCGGGGAGAAGGTGCCTGGCTTCAATCCCGCGCGGTACTACGACCAGCAGGAGGTCCAGGCCGCGCAGGCCGCCGACCGCCGCTGGCCGCGGCTCGCGCACTGGCTCGGATACCGGGAGGGTCAACAGCAGGACAGCGGACCGGCCGAGCAGGGCCGGCCCACCTGACGCACCTGGCGCATCTCACCTTGCTCACCTGACGCCGCTACTCGGCGGCCATCGCCAGCGGCTCGGCGGTATGACCGTGCTCCTTCCCTGCCGGGTCGGCAGTATCGTCACCATCGACCGCCGCTGCCGGCGGTGTCCCTCCGGCCGCCGTCAGCAGCAATTGCGCTGCCGGCTCCAGGCGTGCGGTCGAGCCGAACAGCCGCGCCGACACCTGACCGTTCTGCAGGGCCGCGAACAGGATTTGCGCCAGCGCTTCCGGCGTCCCGATCGTTCCCTGCGCCCCTGCCGTGCCGCCTGCTGTCCGACGCGCGCGGCGCAGCAGTCCCGCCAGCCAGTTCTCGTTCATGCCCTGGAAAGCCTGCAGCGCGCTATGCACCGCCTCCGGCAGGCATAGCGCCTCGCTTGCCAGCATCCCGGCCACGCAGACCTTCTCGGTCTTCAATCCCTCGCGCCACGGTTCCAGGTAGCGCTCCGCCTGCACGCGTGGAGGCAGTCCCGGGTCGATGGCCTCGATATGCCGCGCCACTCTCGCGGCGTACTCCTGCACCGCCGCCAGCGCCAGGTCTTCCTTGGTCGGGAAGTAATAGTGGATGCTGGAGGTCTTCACTCCCACCCGGTCGGCCAGATCGCGGTAGCTGAAGCCATTGAAGCCGCGCTTGCAGATCAGTTCCAGCGCCTGCTCCAGCAACTGGTCGCGCACGGTCGCTGCAGGCTGGCTGGCCGGCTTTCTGCCCTTGCCGCCCTTCTCGCTCGCTTGCCCTGCACCATCGAAGAGCGCCTGCGTGCGGTGGGCAGCGCGGCCGCCGTCCGGCAGGCCCTCGGGCCGGCCGAGCGGCGTTTCGTCTCGCCCGCTTGCCAATGTCGTAGCCATGGCGCTTGCTCCCTTGCTTGCTGCCTTGCGAGGACCCCGATCAGACGCGGGCGCCTTCGGTGAAGACGTCGAACTGCCCCCGACGTGCGCCTTCCGAGAAGACATCGAACTTGCCCTGGCGCGCCCCTTCCGAGAACACGTCGAACTTGCCCTGGCGAGCGCCGTCGGTGTACACGTCAGCCGAGCGCGACGGCGTCGCCGAGACACCAGTGCGGTCCAGACCCGCCACCAGACGCGCACCGTCGGTGTACGGATTCACGCTGCGCGCGCCGTCGGTGTACTTGTCGATGCTGCGGGCGCCGTCAGTGAAGCTGTCGCGATCCAGCCGTGCCAGCACACGGGCACCGTCGGTGTACGTGTCGAACTTGCCTGCACGGGCGCCATCGGTGAACTGGTCCACGCTGCGGGCGGGCGGTGCGGACACGCCAGTACGATCCAGCCCGGCGACGATGCGGGCACCGTCGGTGTAGGGGTCCACCTTGCCGCGCGCGCCGTCCACGAACGGGCTGCGCTCCCCACCACGGGCGCCGTCCACGAACACGTTACGGTCGCCTGCGCGGGCGCCGTCCACGAAGGCACTACGCTCCTGCGAGCGGAATTCGTAGCCATACTTGTCGGCCGGGACGCTGGCCGCCGTGGCGTAACCCGCTGCGGAAGCGGCGGCAATGGTGGCGGCGACGACGATACGCTTGGCGAAAGATTGGGCGGTCATGATGCTCTCCTATTCGTTGATGCCGCGCTCCGGCGGCGGATTGCTTCGGCTTCTGCGTTCTCTTATCTATTCGTAGATAGATAGCGAGCGATTAAAAAAACGGGGAATCCCCGGTAACTGCACTGGAGCCGCTGTCAGCTGATCCGGCTGCCCTTCTGGCTCCCGTGCTGTGTTGCTGCATCCATGGCTCGTACTTTATCTACTACTAGGTAGATAGTCAAGGAGTTTTTTTGCGGCGCCCACAAGACCGTCCCGCCGCGTCCTCGCACGCTGTCCATAATGGATCGGCAACGGCGCGCCGCCCTCTCCTTCAGCGCGCCATCCACCAGGAGACATCCATGCAAATTCGCCGCGGACGCCTGATCGATCACATGCAACTGAAGGTCGCCGACCTTGCCGCCTCTCGCCGCTTCTATGGTGCGGTGCTGCAGGTCATCGGCATCGAGATCACGGATGGCGAGGATTACTTCTTCGCCGATGAAATCTGGGTCGACGTCGGCACGCCCGGACAGATCAGTCACATCCACTTCGCCTTCCAGGCCGCCGACCGCGCCACCGTCGATGCCTTCTACAAGGCGGGCATGGAGGCCGGCGGCCGCGACAACGGCCCGCCGGGCGAGCGCGACTATCATCCCGGTTACTACGCGGCCTTCCTGCTCGATCCGGACGGCAACAACGTGGAGGCCGTCTATCACGGCGAACACGAGCGATCGGTGGACGCGGTGGTGGTGTCCTGGGACGAATGAGGCTTGGTTCGGGTGCCACAACCGCCCCACGAAACGGTGGCACGGCGCCGCGAGTCTGTTATACTCTCGGACTTCCCGGAGAGATGGATGAGTGGTTTAAGTCGCACGCCTGGAAAGCGTGTATGGGTTAATAGCCCATCGGGGGTTCGAATCCCCCTCTCTCCGCCAGGACATCGAAGCCCTTGATCTCAAGGGCTTTTTCTTTTTGCGTGGCTGGTTGATCGCTGCGGCCAGCCATGGCTTGCGGAGCCAGCCCGTCCCCGGCTGGCCTGCGACGCGGGCGCCAATTGCCTTAAACTTCTCGCCGAGGACGACCTCGCCCACCACGGGAGCAGAAAGTCCGGGACGGCCCGGCTCTTTTTTTGACAAGGAGCGCCGTATGGCCTGGATTCTGTTGACGTTTGCTGGCCTGCTGGAAGTCGTCTGGGCCTATTCCATGAAGCTGTCGCAAGGCTTCACCAAACTCGTTCCCTCTGCCGTCACCATCGTGACAATGATCGCCAGCTTCGCCCTGCTGTCGATCTCCATGCGCTCCCTTCCGCTCGGCACGGCCTATACGGTATGGACCGGCATCGGCGCCGTCGGCGCCTTCGTGGTGGGGCTGCTCGTTCTCGGCGAGCCCGCCAACACGCTGCGTATCGTCGCGGCGCTGTTGATTGTCGTCGGCCTCGTGCTGATGAAGATGGCGTCGTAAGCCGCCATCGCTACGCCTGTCCACCCGCACTCATGCATTGGCTCTATCTCTTCATCGCCATCGTTGCCGAGGTGATCGCCACCTCGGCCCTCAAAACGACCGCCGGCTTCACCCGGCCGCTGCCGTCGCTGGTGGTGGTGGCCGGCTATGGCGTGGCCTTCTACTGCCTGGCGCTGACGCTGCGCACCCTGCCGGTCGGCATTGCCTATGCCGTATGGTCGGGCGTGGGCATCGTGCTGGTGTCCGTGGCGGGCTGGGTGCTGTTCGGCGAGCGGCTGGACGGCGCGGCGCTGGCTGGGATTGGCCTGATCCTGGCCGGGGTGCTGGTGATCAACCTGCTGTCGAAGTCGGTTCCGCATTGAACCGGGCCAGCGGGCTCCGCTGCGCTAGCCCTTGCGCAAGTACGTCACCAGCTGGTCGATCACGGGCGCATTGCGGGGCGTCAGCAGGCTGACGACGATCGCTACCGCAAACCCCGCTGGCACGCCGAAGGCACCCGAGGCAATCGGGTCGACGCCGAACCAGCGGTCGCCAAAGATCCCGGTCATCCGCGTGAAGAACGGGTAGTTGACGAAGATGTAGTAGATCGACACGCCCAGCCCCGCGAGCATGCCGGCAAAAGCGCCGGCGGCCGTGGTGCGCTTCCAGAAGATGCCGAGCACCAGGACCGGGAAGAAACTCGACGCGGCCAGCGAGAAGGCGGCGCCCACGAGGAACAGGATATTGCCCGGCCGTAGCGAGGTGACATACGAGGCGAACAGCGCCACGCCGAGCAGCACGATCTTGGCCGTGGTGACGCGGCGCTGATGGCTCGCTCCGCGATCGACCATGTGATAGAAGACGTCGTGCGACAGCGCATTGGCGATGGTCAGCAGCAGTCCGTCCGCGGTGGACAGCGCCGCCGCCAGCGCACCGGCGGCGACCAGCCCCGAGATCACGTACGGTAGCCCGGCAATCTCGGGCGCGGCCAGCACGATCATGTCGGGCTGCACGACGACTTCGGCCCACTGCACGATGCCGTCGCCGTTGATATCCCGTATCGAGAACACCGGCGGATCGATGCGGCTCCACTGCGTGACCCAGGCCGGCAGATCGGCATGGGAACTGCCGACCAGGTGATGGAGGAACTGGTATTTCACCAGCGCCGCCAGGGTCGGCGCGCAGACGTAGAGCAGCGCGATGCAGCCCACGGCCCATGCCACCGAGTTGCGCGTCTCGCTGACCGACGGCGTCGTGTAAAGCCGGGTCAGGATGTGCGGCAGGCTGGCGGTACCCAGCATCAGGCAGAACACCAGCAGCACGAAGTTGAGCCGCCGGGTGTCGCCCTCCTCCTCGGTGGTCGCCGGGTACGGCTCGGTCATCGGCACCGGCGGCTGGCTGCGGGCGAGCGCGGCATCGCGTTGCTCCGTCCAGAGCCGCTGGGCGGTGGCAGCGTCCGCCGGATAGGCGGCACGCTCCTGCTCCAGCGTCTTGATCTCGCGCAGCGGCGCATTGCGGGCACGCAGTTCCTGCAGCCGCGCCGTCAACGCATCCCGTTCGACCTCGAACGACTGCGGCAACGTCGCGATGCGCTGCTGCAATTCGGCGGCGTGCCGGCGGTACTGCTCCCGCACGGCCAGTTCTGCCGGATCGTCCAGCAGGTCCTGCTCGCGCTGTTCGACCTGCGCCAGCACCGCGCCATAGCTCAACTGGGGCAACGGATCGCGATGGTGCTTCCAGGCGATCATCGACACCGTGGCCAGGAAGGCGACGATCAGCACGATGTACTGCGCCACCTGCGTCCACGTCACCGCGCGCATGCCGCCGAGGAAGGAGCAAACGAGGATGCCGGCGAGGCCGAAGAACACGCCCACGGCGAATTCGACGCCAATGAACCGCGTCACCACCAGCCCCACGCCCTGGATCTGCGCCACCAGATAGACGAAGGAGCACAGCGTCGCCGCCAGCACGGCAATGCCGCGCACCGGCAGATTGCCACCGGGCTTGCCGCCACCGTAGCGCACCGCCAGGAAATCGGGGATGGTATAGCCGCCGTACTTGCGCAGGTATGGCGCCAGCAGGAACGCCACCAGGCAGTAGCCGCCGGTCCACCCCATCACATAGGCCAGCCCCTCATGGCCGGACGCGAACAGGATGCCGGCAAGCCCGATGAAGGAGGCGGCGCTCATCCAGTCCGCGGCGATGGCCATGCCGTTGAACATCGCCGGCACGCGCCGCCCCGCCACGTAATACTCCTGCAGGTCGGAGGTGCGGCAGATCAGTCCGATGCAGGCATAGATGGCGATGGTGACGAAGAGGAACACATAGCCGAGCCACAGGGCATCGGCATTGGACCGCTCCAGCAGGCCCATCATGCCGACGAAGCCGAGCAGGCCGAGCGTGAACAGGCCGTAGTAGAGCAGCAGCCGGCGCCGGAAGCGCCCCTGGGCGTCGGGCATGAAGAAGAGGAATCAGGCGACGATCAACGGCCGGCGGCCGCACCGGGAAGCGTCTCCCCGGGCGGCGCATGCCGGCCGGCCACCGTTACTGGGCCTGCCGCAGCTGATCGAGGATCGCCGGGTTCTCCAGGGTGGAGGTGTCCTGCGTGATGTCCTCGTTCCTGGCGAGCGAACGCAGCAGACGGCGCATGATCTTGCCGGACCGGGTCTTGGGCAGGTTGTCGCCGAACCGGATGTCCTTCGGCTTGGCGATCGGTCCGATCTCCTTGCCGACCCAGTTGCGCAGCTCGCTCGCAATCTGCGTTGCCTCCTCGCCAGTGGGACGGGCGCGCTTGAGCACGACGAAGGCGCAGATCGCTTCGCCGGTGGTGTCGTCCGGGCGGCCTACCACCGCGGCTTCGGCAACCATCGGATGCGCGACCAGTGCGGACTCGATCTCCATCGTCCCCATCCGGTGGCCGGACACGTTGAGCACGTCGTCGATCCGACCCATGATGGTGAAGTAACCGGTCTCCTTGTCGCGGATCGAGCCATCGCCGGCCAGATACAGCGTACCGCCCAGTTCGGCCGGGAAGTAGCTCTTCTTGAACCGCTCCGGATCGCCCCAGATGGTGCGGATCATCGCCGGCCACGGCCGCTTGATGACCAGGATGCCGCCACTGCCGTTTGGCACGTCCTGTCCGGTTTCATCGACGATCGCGGCCATGATGCCGGGCAGCGGCAGCGTGCAGGAGCCCGGCACCAGCGGCGTGGCGCCCGGCAGCGGCGTGATGACGTGACCGCCGGTCTCGGTCTGCCAGAACGTGTCGACGATGGGGCATCGGCCGCCGCCCACGTTCTGGTGATACCACATCCAGGCTTCGGGATTGATCGGCTCGCCGACAGTGCCCAGCAGGCGCAGGCTGGACAGGTCGTACTGCTTCGGATGCACCGCCTTGTCTGCCTCGGCCGCCTTGATCAGCGAACGGATGGCGGTCGGCGCGGTGTAGAAGATGCTGACCTTGTGGCGGGCGATCATGTCCCAGAAGCGGCCCGCGTTGGGATAGGTCGGCACGCCCTCGAAGACGATCTGCGTCGCGCCGGCCGCCAGCGGACCATAGGCGATGTAGGTGTGTCCGGTGACCCAGCCGATATCGGCGGTGCACCAGTACATGTCGTCGGGCTTGACGTCGAAGGTCCACTTCATCGTCATCAAGGCCCACAGCAGGTAGCCGGCCGTGCTGTGCTGCACGCCCTTGGGCTTGCCGGTCGACCCGGAGGTGTACAGCACGAACAGCGGATGTTCGGCATCGACCGGCTCGGCCTCGCACGTTTCCGGCTGGCCGGCGCAGACCTCGTCCATCCAGCGGTCGCGGCCCTCGGTCCATTGCACCTGTCCGCCCGTGCGGCGGTACACCACCACGTGACGCACCGCCTCGCAGCCGCCCATCGCCAGCGCCTCGTCGGCGATCGCCTTCAGCGGCAGCGCCTTGCCGCCGCGCATCTGCTCGTCCGCGGTGATCAGCGCTACCGCGCCGACATCGACCAGGCGCTCCTGCAGCGACTTGGCGGAGAAGCCGCCAAACACCACCGAATGGGTGGCACCGATCCGCGCGCAAGCCTGCATCGCGCAGACGCCTTCGATCGACATCGGCATGTAGATCACGACCCGGTCGCCCTTGCCGATTCCCAGCGCCTTCAGGCCGTTGGCGAACTGGCAGACCCGTGCGTACAGCTCGCGATAGGTGATGCGCGTGACGGTGCCGTCGTCAGCCTCGAACACGATGGCGACCTTGTCGGCATTGCCGTTGTCGAGATTGCGCTCCAGGCAGTTGTACGACGCGTTGAGCTGACCGTCGTCGAACCACTTGTAGAACGGCGCATTGCTTTCGTCGAGGGTGCGCGTGAAAGGCTTGCTCCACAGCAGCTGCTCGCGCGCGTGGCGCGCCCAGAACCCTTCGTAGTCCCGCTCGGCCTCCTCGCACAGGGCACGGTAGGCATCCATGCCGGAAATGGCCGCATTGCGGGCGAACGACTCGGGCGGGGGAAATACGCGATGCTCCTGCATCACCGATTCGATGGCGGACATGGCTGGTCTCCTGATTGGCCGTGGAACGGCGTCGACAGTTGGCTGCAGCACCTGGCGGCAACCTGATGGTTTTGGCCGCAACGCTACGCCCCGCGCCTTACTGAAACCTGACGGTCGGGGCTGCAGCGGCCGCCGTGCCGCCCGGAAAAGCGGCAGGATCGGGCAGGTGCTTCCTTGCACGTAAGGCTAGCACAGCACCCCGGCGGCACGGTACGAGATGCCGGCACAAGCCGGCGCTCCATGTGTCCTGGCCCACCGCAGGCCTGTTTTCAGAATCCGGGACAACCCGGAGGGCGGTGCCGCACGCGGTACAATCGCGCCTTCCGCAATCGCCACGCCTTGCGGTCGAACCGCAATACCGTTCAACCACCATGGCCACCAATTCGCTTCCCGATCCTTCCCAGATGCGCCCCATTCCCCGGCTGATCTTTGCCTCGCGCTGGCTGCAGCTGCCGCTGTACCTTGGCCTGATCGTCGCCCAGGGCGTCTACGTCTATCACTTCCTGATGGAAGTCTGGCACCTGCTGGCGCACGTCACCACCTACAACGAAGCGCAGATCATGCTGGTCGTGCTCGGCCTGATCGACGTGGTGATGATCTCCAACCTGCTCATCATGGTGATCGTCGGCGGCTACGAGACCTTCGTGTCGCGACTTGGCATCGACAACCACCCGGACGAGCCGGAATGGCTCGACCACGTCAATGCGGGCGTGCTGAAGGTCAAGCTGTCGATGGCGCTGATCGGCATTTCGTCGATCCATCTGCTGAAGACCTTCATCGACGCGGGCCAGCGCGACACCCACACCATCATGTGGCAGGTGATCATCCACATCGCCTTCCTGCTGTCCGCAGTGGCAATGGCGTGGGTCGACAAGATGATCAACAGCTCACACCCCACGCTGTCGCAGCCGCACCACTGAATGACCGCCCCCACGGCCCGGCGCCCCGTCCCGGGGAAGCCGGCGCCCGACGCCCGGGGGCCCGCGGGTGTATGATTCCGGGCGGATTTTCGTCAGAACGCCTCTTCCCCACAAGACATGACCGTCATCAAGCAAGAAGACCTCATCCAGAGCGTCGCCGACTCGCTGCAGTACATCAGCTATTACCACCCGATGGACTACATCACCAGCCTGGGCCGCGCCTACGAGCTGGAACAGAGTCCCGCGGCAAAGGATGCAATCGCGCAGATCCTGACCAACAGCCGCATGTGCGCCGAAGGCAAGCGGCCGATCTGCCAGGACACCGGCATCGTGACGGTCTTCGTCAAGGTGGGCATGGACGTGCGCTGGGACGGCGCCACCATGGGGGTGACGGACATGATCAACGAGGGCGTGCGCCGGGGCTATACCCATCCCGACAACGTGCTGCGCGCCTCGATCGTCAACCCGCCCGAAGGCGGCCGCAAGAACACCAGGGACAACACCCCGGCAGTGATCCACTACGAGATCGTGCCGGGCAATACCGTCGATATCCAGGTCGCGGCCAAGGGCGGCGGCTCGGAAAACAAGTCCAAGTTCGTGATGCTGAACCCGTCCGACTCGATCGTCGACTGGGTGCTCAAGACCGTGCCGACCATGGGCGCCGGCTGGTGCCCGCCCGGCATGCTGGGCATCGGCATCGGCGGCACCGCCGAGAAGGCGATGGTGATGGCCAAGGAATCGTTGATGGAATCCATCGACATCCAGGAAATCATCGCCCGCGGCCCGAAGGACTGGATCGAGGAACTGCGCGTCGAGCTGTACGAGAAGGTCAATGCACTGGGCATCGGCGCACAGGGCCTGGGAGGCCTGGCGACCGTGCTCGACATCAAGATCATGGCCGCGCCGACGCACGCCGCGTCCAAGCCGGTGGCAATGATCCCGAACTGCGCGGCCACCCGCCACGTTCACTTCACGCTGGATGGCAGCGGCCCGGCCAAGCTGGAAGCGCCGGACCTGTCGCAATGGCCGAAGGTCGAATGGGCGCCGAATACCGAAACGTCGAAGCGCGTCGACCTGGACACGCTGACGCCGGAGGAAGTCGCCTCGTGGAAGCCCGGCCAGACCCTGCTGCTGAACGGCAAGGTGCTGACCGGCCGCGATGCCGCGCACAAGCGTATCGCCGACATGCTGGCCAAGGGCGAGACACTGCCGATCGACTTCACCAACCGGGTGATCTACTACGTCGGCCCGGTCGATCCGGTCCGGGACGAAGTGGTTGGCCCGGCAGGCCCCACCACCGCCACCCGGATGGACAAGTTCACCGAGATGATGCTCGCCCAGACCGGCCTGATCGCCATGATCGGCAAGGCCGAGCGCGGCCCGGTGGCGATCGAGGCCATCCAGAAGCACAAGTCGGCCTATCTGATGGCGGTCGGCGGTTCGGCCTACCTGGTGTCCAAGGCCATCCGCGCCTCGAAGGTACTGGCGTTCGAGGACCTGGGCATGGAAGCGATCTACGAGTTCGAGGTCAAGGACATGCCGGTGACGGTCGCCGTCGACAGCAGCGGCACCTCGGTCCACAAGACCGGCCCCGCCGAATGGCAGGCGAAGATCGGCAAGATTCCGGTCGCCGCGCTGTAAGGTGGCGTTGAGGGAGGGCGTTGGTCGTCTGCCCTCTCCCCCGGCCCCTCTCCCGCAGGGCGGGAGAGGGGAGCAAATCCAGGCGGGTTCAGATCTGCCGGTGTCTTCCCTCTCCCGCAATGCCGGAGAGGGAAGCAAACCCCAGGCAGGCTCAGATCTGCCGGTGTTCTCCCTTCCCCCGCTTGCGAGAGAGGGGCCGGGGGAGAGGGCAACCACCGCCCCACCTCAAAAAACTCTCCCCCACCCTACCGTGTCATCCGCCCCCATCGGCATCTTCGATTCCGGCCTAGGCGGCCTGTCCGTGCTGCGCGAGGTTCGGGCGCTGCTGCCTGCCGAGTCGCTGGTCTACCTGGCCGATTCCGCCCACGCTCCCTATGGCGAGAAGCCCCCCGAACAGGTGCGGGCGCGCACGCTGCTGGCCTGCGAATGGCTGGCGGCGCAGGGATGCAAGGCGCTGGTGGTGGCCTGCAATACCGCCACGGCGCAAGGCATCCAGGTGCTGCGCGACCGCCTGCCGCTGCCCATCGTCGGCGTCGAGCCCGGCTTGAAGCCGGCGGCGGCGGCGAGTGCGGCGAAGGTGGTTGGCGTACTGGCCACCGCCAGCACGCTGGGCAGCGACAAGTTCCGGCGGCTGTCCGAACTGTTGTCCGCGGACTGCCGCTTCGTCTGCGTGGCGGGCTCGGGCCTGGTCGCCCGCATCGAGCAGGGTGAAACCGACGGCCCGGCGATCCGCGCGCTGCTGCACGACTACCTGACTCCGATGCTGGATGCCGGTGCGGACACACTGGTGCTGGGCTGCACCCACTACCCGTTCCTCGCGGAAACGATTCGCGACATGGCGGAAGGCCGGCTCAAGCTGGTGGATACCGGCGCGCCGGTTGCGCGCCAGTTGCAGCGCCGGCTGAGCGAACTCGGGCTGCTGGCCTGCCCGGCGGCCTCTGGCGTGCCGCCGCAGGCAAGGTATTGCTCGACCGGCGACGCCGCGAGGCTGCGTACCATGTTGCGCACGCTGCTGCAGACCGACTCGGTGGCCGAACACGTCGACATCGACCCGTCGGCCGGGCGTGCCGGTGAGGACCACACCGCCTAGCGCACGAACCCGAGCGGCCGGCGCGCCCGCACCTCGGGCTTGACGGCATACTCCTGGCGCAGCTGTGCAAGGAATTCATCCGGCGTCAGCCGCTCGCCCAGCAGCGCGCACTGGCGCTTGACCGTGGCGAAATCCCCCGGCGTCAAGCCGTCCATCGCCGCCAGTTCCGCGCGCATCGCCTCGGTCAGATCGCCCGCCTTGCCATCGAGGGCCTCGTCGATGAACATCGACTCCCGCTGTGGCGCCAGCAGCGGCATGAAACGGATCTTGAAGGAGAAACGACGCAGCGCCGCCTCGTCGATCCGGTCGAACAGATTGGTGGTGCAGATGAAGATGCCGTTGAAGCGCTCCATGCCCTGCAGCATCTCGTTGACTTCCGACACCTCGTAGTTGCGCACCGCCTGCTGCCGGCTCTGCATGAAGCTGTCGGCCTCGTCCAGCAGCAGCATCGCGCCATCCTCCTCCGCCCGCGCGAACATGGCCGCAATCTGCTGCTCGGTCTCGCCCACATACTTGCTCATCAGGTCGGAGGCGCGCCGCAGCATCAGCGGCAGGTCGAGCGCCGCGGCGATATGTTCGGCCAGCGCGGTCTTGCCGGTGCCCGGCGGGCCGTAGAAGCAGAGCGTGCCGCGCCCGCGCGCCTGCAGCGCTTCGATGATGCGCTCCACGCGATAGCGGGTCTCGAGATTGAGGCGGTCGAGCCGGTAATGGGTGACCACCGGCCGAGCCTCGGCCTCGGGCCGCAGACCCATCGCGCGGTCGGCATGATCGAGCTGGCGCAGCACCAGCGCCTCCGGCGACTCGCCCACCGCGGCTTCGGTCAGCTGCACGAAGCGCGCGGCCGACTGCACCTGCGCCGGCGTCAGCGTCTTGCGGGCCGCCAGCCCCGCGATGAATTCGTCGCTGACGGCCAGCCCGCCCAGATGCTTGCGGATGATGTTCTCCCGCACCTGCGGCGGTGGAATGCGCAGCTCCAGATGGAACTGGAAACGGCGCAGATAGGCCGGATCGATCTGGCGGATGGAGTTCGAGATCCAGATCACCGGCACCGGATTGCGCTCCAGCGTCTGGTTGACCCACGCCTTGCCGTTGACCGAGGCGCGGGCATCCTCCTGTCCCAGCAGGCTCATCAACTCGCGCGTGTGCCCCCCGGGGAACACATCCTCGACCTCATCGAACAGCAGCACCGTATTGGCCCGTCCGCGCAGGAAGGCCTGCGACACCTGCAAGGAGCGGTAGCGGTCCTTGCCGGACAGGCTGTTGCCATCGCGGTCCAGGCAATCGACTTCGTACAGCTCGCAGCCGGCCTCGCTGGCCAGCAGCCGCGCGAACTCCGTCTTGCCCGTTCCCGGCGGGCCGTAGATCAGCACATTGATCCCTTCGGCGTGCTCGCGCGTGGCACTGCTCAGCAGCGCGGTCAGATAGCGGGCGTCGCTCTCCACGTGCGGATAGTCGGTGCTGGAAAGCGTCGGCGGGGCGGCCGGACGCGTGAACACCGCCATCATGTCCGCCTCGGTGGCGTAGTTGCCAACCAGCACGTGCAGCAGCCGGTCCGACAGCCGCATCAGGTCCCCAAGATCGGTGATGCTGTTCTCGGGCAACGGCTGCTCGATCAGGTTCAGCGTCTCCAGCCGCGACCCCGGCCGCAGCGAGGCGGCGACTTCGGCGGGGGTCGCCCCGGTCAGCCCGGCGAGGATATGGAATGCCTCCTGGCTGTGCGCCACCTTGCAGTCGACCATCACCGCACGCAGGTCGCGCTTGTACTTGGCAAGGGCCGCATACAGCAACAGCTTGCGCTCGTGGTCCGGCAGGTCGAGCACGTGGCTGAGCATGTCGATGTTGCGCACCAGCAGGACCCGTTCGCCCTGCAGCCGGGCGGCCAGCGCGGCGCCGGAAATCTCGAACACCGTGAACAGGTCCTTGGCGTGGTGCTTGACGTATTCGTCCAGGTAGTAGAACAGCGCCCCTTCGTCGAAGGCGCTGTTCCACTGGCCGTGCCGCGCCAGGAATTCCTCCGGGCTGAGCCGCCCGGCACCCTTCCAGGCCGGCATGTCGGCGCAGCGCGCCGCCAGGAAGCGCTGGATGCGGACCACCACCCCGTATGGCCAGACCAGCTCCTGGGCGCAAACGGTCAGTACATCGTTGATGTTGCTGCGCAGGTTGAAGCGCGGGCCGAGGGCCACCACCACGCGCAATGCAAGCAGCGCACACATCCAGTCCAGCGCGGTGGAACTGGTACCGCCGGGGTTGGCGCGCAGCAGCGCCGTGCGCTCGTCGTCGATGCAGCGGTTCGGGTCCATGGGCGATATCCATTGGCGCGGCGGCCGGCCAACCTCGCCGGCCGTCACCTCGTCCGTTGTCGTGCCATAGCGGCTGGCCGCATAGCATTTGTCCCGCCAGGCCGGGCAATGGTTGCACGGGCGCGGGTCATGCTGTCCCTATCCTATCGCTGTTTGTAGGGTTCCGGCCATTCTGCGGGGCCCGGATGACGCAGGCGGCGTCTGTGATTCCTGGTGCGCTCTCAACAAATGGGAATCATTATCGTTTATACTCCGTTGCTGACACGTCGCCTGAGCGTGACGCTCCCCACCGGCTTTCACCCTATGGAGCATATTCATCATGGAATTGCTGATTAGCCTGCTGGTGGGATTTGGAATCTCTCTGGTGCTGTTCCGCCGCAAGTGACAGCGGCCGGCCCAGGCCGGACCACAGACAAGAAAACCCTCGGGCGACCCCGCAGCAAGGGAGCGCCGATATCGCTGTCTCAAATGTTCGACCAACGTCTTCTCAAGATCACGCTTGCCGTACTGCTGTTCCATGCCGGGCTGCTCTATCTGATCCAGAGCGGCCTGGGGCGCAAACTGACCGAGGCCGTGGTCGCCCCGGAGATCGTGGCCCGGATCATTCCGCTGGAGCCACCGCAACAGGCTGCTCCGGAGCCGCCCAAGCCCCAGCCGAAAAAGGAACCGCCACCGCCCAAGGAGGTCAAGGTGACCAAGCCCCGGCCGGAGCCGAAGCCGCAGCCCAAGCGTGAGCCGCTGCCCGAGCCGGTGCCCGACCTGCCGCCTTCGCCGGCCGCGGTCGAAGTTCCGCCCGCTCCACCAGCTCCGCCAGAGCCGCCGGCGCCGCCGCCCGAACCCGCACCGCCGGTTGCCACCGGTCCGCGCTCGGTCAGCATCGGCGAGATCCAGTGCTCCACGCCGCAGCCGACCTATCCGTCGCAGTCGCGGCGCATGGGCGAGACCGGCAAGACCGTGGTGCGGCTGACCACCGACGAGAGCGGCCGCGTGGTGCGTACCGCGGTCGTGAGCTCGAGCGGATCGTCGCGCCTGGACCAGGCGGCGATGGACGCGGTGCAACGGATGCGCTGCAAACCCTATATGGAAAACGGCCGCGCGCTCGCCATCACGGCGCAGCAACCGGTCAATTTCGAACTCAACTGATTTCTTTCGACGACTTACCAGGAACCATCATGCAGGACCTCGGACTCTCCCATCTGTGGGCGCAAGGCGACTTCGTCATGCGTGCGACTGCCATCATTCTGCTTGTCATGTCGCTCGCCTCCTGGATCGTGATCCTCACCAAGACCTGGGATCTGTTCCGGCTCAAGAAGATGGCGCAAGGCGCGGAAAAGCGCTTCTGGCACTCTGACGATTTCGACCATGCGCTGGAAACTCTCGGCGCCAGCGAACAGAACCCGTTCCGCACGCTGGCCCTGACCGGCAAGGAAGCCGCCCAGCACCACCGCGCCAGCCAGCCGCAGCTGCATGACGTGATGGACATCTCCGACTGGCTGACCCGCTCGCTCAAGAGCGCGATCGACGAGGCCGTCTCGCGCATGCAATCGGGTCTGGCCATCCTCGCGTCGGTGGGTTCGACCGCGCCGTTCGTCGGCCTGTTCGGCACCGTCTGGGGCATCTACCATGCGCTGATCGGCATTGGCGCCTCGGGCGTGCCGACCATCGACAAGGTCGCCGGTCCGGTGGGCGAGGCGCTGATCATGACCGCCTTCGGCCTGGCCGTCGCCATCCCGGCCGTGCTCGGCTACAACGCGCTGACCCGCGGCAACAAGGCCGTCATCTCGAAGCTGAACCGCTTCGCCCACGATCTGCACGCCTACTTCGTGACCGGTGCCCGCGTACGTCCGACCACCGCCCGTGCCGGCGCCGACGACAACGCCGTGCGCCTCGCGGTCAAGAACTGATCGCGGCAGTCCAGGCTAATAGGAAGCAAGGAAGCAACATGGCATTCGGAACTCTCGACGACAGCGATGACGCAGTCATGAGCGAGATCAATATGACGCCGCTGGTCGACGTCATGCTCGTGCTGCTGATCATCTTCATCATCACCATTCCGGTGATCAATCACGCGGTCAAGATCGACCTGCCGCGCGCCAGCAACCAGCCGAACGAGCCGAAGCCGGAGAACATCAACCTCTCCATCGACGCGGCGGGCAAGGTGTACTGGAATCAGCAGGAAATCGACGCGCCAACGCTGGAGGCGAACATCGCCCAGGCATCGCAGCAGCAGCCCCAGCCGGAACTGCATCTGCGCGCCGATCGCGAGGTCCGCTACGAGCGCGTAGCCGAAGTGATGGCCGCCGCCCAGAAGGGCGGCCTAGGCAAGATCGGCTTCATCACCGAACCGAAGCAGTAGACCAGGGGCGTTGCCCTGCCCTGCTGGCCGACACACGCCACCGAACCCCACCTGCGCCATGCTGCCGGGTGGGGTTTTCGTTTTCGGACCGCCGCTTTGGACAACAACATCGCGCCGCAGCGAGCCCCTCAAAAAAATCGCTAGGCGCCCGTTGTAACGCGAACGATTCTCATTTAACATGGGATATATCGCGGGTCGAGAGGCAATGCACCCGCTGCGCAAGCGCGGCGGCAGCCTGGCGCGCCGCCAACGATCCAACCCTGCAAACGACGGAGTCCCCCTGCCGATGAGCACGCTGACCCTTTCCCTGCCCCAGTCCGCAGCCACCCCGACCCGCGAGGTCACCCGCCGGCGCCTTTCGCTGCGCCGCGTCGAAGTCCGCCCGGACCGGCAGCAGGCGTCCACTGTCGAGCGCGACAATCGTGCGGCGCCGTCGGCGCTGGCCACCGTCAAGTCCGCGGTCGCCCGCCTGGAAGCGCTGGTGCGCGACAATCGCGCCGCGATCCCGTCGGGCGAAACCGCAGTCCCGCTGGACACCCTGATGGGCGGCGCCAACACGCTGGCGATCCTGCACAACGGCGAGGTCTATACCCTGCGCAAGACCCGCTACGGCAAATTGATCCTGACCAAGTGACAGGCCACGCGGCTGCCGCAGGGACAAGGCAGCCGAGGCAAACAAAAAGGGACGGCATCACCGTCCCCCTACTGCCGACATAGCTTCGTCGTCCCCACGAAGGCGGGGACCCAGTGGCTTTCGAGAAACGCTGGATTCCCGCTTTCGAGAAAACGACGCCTCGGAGTTCATGCTTTGCCAGCGACGGGTTCGGCTTCGCCCGTCCACGACTGCTCACCATGCACGTCGTCCCCGCGAAGGCGGGGACCCAGTGGCTTTCAAAGACGCTGGATTCCCGCATTCCCGGGAACGACGCCTCGGTAGTTCACGCTCTGCCAGCAACGAGGTTCCGCTTCGCCCGTCCACGACTGCTCACCATGCACGTCGTCCCCGCGAAGGCGGGGACCCAGTGGCTTTCAAAGACGCTGGATTCCCGCATTCGCGGGAACGACGCCTCGGTAGTTCACGCTCTGCCAGCAACGGGGTTCGGCTTCGCCCGTCCACGACTGCTCACCATGCACGTCGTCCCCGCGAAGGCGGGGACCCAGTGACTCTCGAGAAACGCTGGATTCCCGCATTCGCGGGAACGACGCCTCGGTAGTTCACGCTCTGCCAGCAACGAGGTTCGGCTTCGCCCGTCCACGACTGCTCACCAGGCACGTCGTCCCCGCGAAGGCGGGGACCCAGTGGCTTTCGAGAAACGCTGGATTCCCGCTTTCGAGAAAACGACCCCTCGGTTGTTCATGCTCTGTCAGCAAAAAGGGACGGCATCGCCGTCCCTTCCGCTTCGTGCGAGCCGCAGGGCTTACAGGCCCAGCGCCGCGATGCCGGCGCGCCCGATCTGCGCATCTTCGGTCGACTTGACGCCCGAGACGCCGACCGCGCCCACGACCTGCCCCTGCACCACGATGGGCACGCCACCTTCCAGCATGCCGTGCAGCACCGGTGCCGTCATGAACGAATAGCGGCCGTTGTTGATCATGTCTTCGTAAACCTTCGACTCCCGGCGGCCCAGTGCCGAGGTGCGGGCCTTCTCGGTAGCGATATACGCCGAGATCGGCGCCGCCCCGTCCAGACGCTGCAGCGCCAGCAGATGACCGCCGTCGTCCACGATGGCGATGGACACCGCCCAGTGGTGATTGCGGGCTTCCTGTTCGGCCGCGGCCAGCACCTTCTTCACGTCGTCCGCGCCCAATACGGTCTTTTGCTGCATTCCTCTCTCCTCGGTTCACACACACAAACGAGCCGGCAGTATAGCGCCCGCTCCACACGCGGGCCAAGGCGGGCTAACCCGCCCGCGGAAAGCAGAAAGGCTCCCGCAAGGGAGCCTTTCCGACGTCGATGGGCGACAGGAGTGCCGCTCAGTCCCGGCCATGCCAATGGCGGTGGCCATGGCCGCCGCCGTGTCCGTGCCCGTGACCATGCGGGTGGCCATGGTAGTAACGCGGCGGACGATCATGGTACCGGGGCGGCGGACCGTAATAGCGCGGCGGCCCGTAGTAGCGCCCTGGATGCACCACCACGGGCGGCGGACCATAGTAGACAGGGGCCGGCGCCACCACCACCGGCGGGCCGTAATAGGCCGGCGGCGGCGGATAGAAGCCGTTCCCGGGCACGCCGATGACGACGCCCACATCGACGCGGGCCATCGCGGCGCCGGACGCCATCGCGGCCAGCACGCCGAGCCCCGCCAGCAACCAACGTTTCATGATCTGCTCCTGGCAGCATTCGTTTGAGTTAGCTGTATTCTAGGCCCGGAATGGATCACAGGTGCAACGGCACATCGGAGGTTGTTACCGGCCATTACAGCGCTGGGGCTGCCGTCCCATGCGGCGAACTTGCGCGGCATCGCCGCAGCCACGACAATACCGGGCTTGGCATGCGGCCGTGGAGAAATTGGTAGACTCAGCAGACTTAAAATCTGCCGCCTTTCCAGGCTTACGGGTTCGAGTCCCGTCGGCCGCACCAGCAGCAGCGCTACGGCCCGCGGTGCTGCCCGGCACCACATCCCCTTGGCGGCACCCCTAGCGATATTCCAGCAATCGCCGCAGCCGCTGCTCGGTCATCGTCACGAAGCAGTCGGCGATTACCACCGATTCCAGTGTGCCGCCGGCGAACGCCTCTCCCGCCTTCGGGCACTTCGATTCCTTGTCCCGGATCCAGCGGCGCTGCTCGCGCTGCAGTTGCGCCCTGCCCGCGTCGTCCCGCGACGCCATCAACTGCTGGTAGCGCGCATTCAGCTGGCGGTCGGCGTCCTTGAATCGCCGGTCGAGGCAAACCCGCATGTCGAGCGTGACGGCGAGATCCAGTCCCTGGCAGATGCCCGCCGCTTCCACCGTATCGGGGACGCTCGCCTGCGACGGGGCGCTGGCCGGGAGCGGGCTGGGCCGGCCTTCCGCGGGGGCTTGAGCGATGTCAGCCCGAGGCACCTGGCCCTCTCCTGTCTGGTCGAGGCAGCCGGCCAGCGCGATGGTGGCGATCAACACGGCGGTCGCCGCCGGAACGGCAAGCACGGGGAGATGCGGTCTTGTCATCCACCTTCCTCTGAATCGGAAGGCTCCTTTATAGCACTAGCGCGCACAGCGCCGCACCACCGGCGATCAGGAAGACAAACAGCGCGCCCGCCAGCGTCATCGGGGCACGGCCGGCACGCCGCAGGTCGCCGATGTGGGTATGCAGCCCGATCGCCAGCATGGCGCACGCCAGCAGCCAGTTGTCGAACGCGACCAATGCCGGCTTCCAGTCGGCGGGCACCATGCCGAGCGAGTTAATCGCCAGCACCGCAACGAAGCCCAGCGCAAACCACGGCACCGATGCGCGGATCCTGGCCCAGTCCACGCCGGGGCGAGAGGCCTGCGTCTGCCCGGCCTTCGGCCAGAACGCCAGGATCAGCAGCAGGGGCCCCAGCGCAAGCACGCGCACCATCTTCGCCAGGACCGCCGCGTCGGCCGCCTGTTCCCCGACCGCCTTGCCCGCCACGATGACCTGGGCGACTTCGTGCAGCGTGGCGCCGGTGTAGATACCGAAGGCGTGCTGGGTGACGGGCCAGTGCAGGGTGGCGGTGGCGAGCTGATACAGATAGGGATAGACCAGCATGCCAGCCGTGCCGAACAGCACCACGGTAGCCACCGCGACAGCGGTCTGCCGGTCGTCGGTACGGGCTACCGAGGCGACGGCGATGGCGGCTGCCGCGCCGCATACGGCGCTGCCCGCGCTGACCACCAGCGCCTCCCGCCGGCTCAGACCGAGCCAGCGGGTGCCGAGCCATACGCCCAATCCCAGCGTCGCTGCCAGCATCAGCAGCGGCGCGGCGACCCCGCCAATACCAAGGTCATGGATCGAGCCGAAGGTCAGGCGCAGGCCATAGAGCGCCACCCCAAGCCGCAGCAGCGTCTGACGGGCCAGCTGCATACCGGGCGCCAGCGGCGCCAGCCACGCGCGCGGCAAGGTATTGCACGCGACGATGCCTGCGCACATGGCCATCAGCAGCGGGCTGACGCCCAGCGCGGACAGCATCGGCAGACCGGACAGCACCAGCGCAAGCCAGGCGACGGCCGCCAGCGGCGCCAACGACAACAGCTGGCGTACCCACCCGACGGCATCTGCCGCACGCGAGCGGCGCTGCGGCACGACGGGCTCGGCGGCCGCAGCGCTGCCGGCGGGAAGCGGGGACGCTGAATCGGGCGGGGCTATGGACATGGTGGACCGTGAACGGATGACGATGTGACGCAAGGGTAGAGCCGGCTTACTCATCTGTAAAACAGGTAATATCCATATTCATTACCTGAAAAGCAGATATCGGCCATGCTGTCCCAACGCCCTCTCCGGCTCACGCTTCGGCAACTGTCGGTATTCGTCGCCGTGGTCCAGCATGGCAGCACCGTCGCAGCCGCCGGGTCGCTTGCCATGTCGCAGTCAGCCGTCAGTGCGGCCCTGTCCGATCTGGAGGGGTCCCTCGATACGCGGCTGTTCGACCGGGTCGGCAAGCGGCTCCTCATCAACGAAACCGGACGGCAGTTCTTTCCACGTGCGTTGTCGCTGCTGGACCAGGCGTACGAGCTGGAGCGCTTCGCCGGCAACGCCGGGATCGGCTTGCGCATCGCGGCGAGCAACACCATCGGCAGCTACGTGCTGCCGGCGATGCTTGCCGGCTTCCGTGCGGCGCAGGACCGGCCATGTTCCCTGGACCTGCGTATCGCCAATACCCGCGAGGTATTGCAGGACCTGTTGCGGCTGGAGGCGGACATTGGCCTGATCGAGGGCACCAGTCACGAGCGCGAGCTCGCCAGCACGCACTGGTGCGACGACGAGATGGTGGTGGTGGTGGGAGCCGGGCATCCGCTGGCCAGGGACCGGGGCGACCTGGCGGCGCTGCGCGACGCCGACTGGCTGGTGCGGGAACCGGGCTCCGGCACCCGGGAGATTGTCGAACAGCGGCTGGCCCCGCTGCTTGGCGACATGCGCTTCGCGCTAGAACTGGGCAACGCCGAGGCAATCAAGGGGGCGGTGGTCAGCGGCTTCGGTGTCAGCTGCCTGTCGCTGCACGTGGTGCGGGAAGAACTGCAGCGCGGTACGCTGGTGGCGCTACGGCGGGGACTGCCGCGCCTGGTGCGGCCCTGGTATCTGGTGGTCCACCGTGACAAGTTCCCGACCCAGGGCCTGCTGGCCTTTACCGATCATCTGCGCCGCACGGCGCCGGCGCCCGAGGGCAATGAGGCGGTGCTGGCCGGGGCGTCGTCCGGCTCGCCTTAGTCGCGGCCTTACGCGGGCTGGGTCTGCGCGTCGCCCTGGCGGGCGGCGTAGCGGTCCAGCATGCGGAACAGCAGCGGATTGAGCACGATCGACAGCAGCGCCCCGGCAAGGATCAGGCTCTGCGCCCGTTCCGGCAGGATCTGCAGGAAGACGCCGAGGCTCGCCAGGATGAAGGAGAACTCGCCGATCTGCGCAAGGCTGGCGGCGATCGTCATGCCGGTCAGGTTGGAATAGCCGAACAGCCGCACGATGGCGAGCGCGGCAAGCGACTTGCCGACCACGATGATCGACAGCGTCCCGAGCACGCCCCAAGGGTCGCGCAGCAGCACCATCGGGTCGAACAGCATGCCGACGGAGACGAAGAACAGCACCGAGAAGGCGTCGCGCAGCGGCAGCGATTCCTCCGCGGCGCGATGGCTGAACTCGGACTCGGCCAGCACCATGCCGGCGAAGAAGGCGCCCAGTGCGAACGACACGCCGAACATGAAATAGGCACCGAACGCGACGCCCAGCGCCGTCGCCAGCACGCCCAGGCGGAACAGCTCCCGGTTGCCGGTCCAGACGATGCGCTCGAGCATCCACGGAATGAAGCGGCGCCCGATCACCAGCATCACGGCGACGAAGGCGCCGACCTTGCCCAGCGTCAGCGCCACCGCCAGCGCGATGTCGCTGGCGCCGGCCTGCGGCACGGCGACGTCCGGGCTCGCGCCGCCCGGCGGCATCAGCAGGCCGGACAGCGCGGGCAGCAGCACCAGCGCCAGCACCATGGCGAGATCCTCGACCACGAGCCAGCCCACGGCGATGCGGCCCTGCTCCGTCTCCACCAGCTCCCGGTCCTGCAAGGCCTTCAGCAGCACGACCGTGCTCGCCACCGACAGCGCCAGCCCGTAGACGAAGCCCTGGCCCCACGACCAGCCGAACCCCCAGGCGACGGCCATGCCAAGCACCGTGGCAATGCCGATCTGCGCGACAGCGCCTGGAATGGCAATCCTGCGCACCGACATCAGGTCACGAATCGAGAAGTGCAGTCCCACGCCGAACATCAGCAGGATGACGCCAAGTTCGGCCAGCTCCGGCGCGAGCGCCTGGTCGGCGGTATAGCCCGGGGTATGCGGCCCCACGACCACGCCCGCACACAAGTACCCGATCAGCGGCGGCATTCGAAGCCGTGTGGCAATGGCGCCGAGCACAAATGCCAGCACAATGCCGCCGACGATGGTACTGATAAGCGGGGTAGCGTGATGCATGCGTCAGGTTTTCCTTCCAGTTGATACCGCCAGTTGACGCTTCCGGCTAGCGGGCCCCGAACTGACGCGACGAAAAGAAAGGCAAGCCAAAGAGGCTTGCCACAATGCCGGCGGATCAACAAAAGCGATGCTCGACGCCGACCGATTGCCGTACTGTATCACGCACACCGGCGATCAAAAGCGCGAATTACGCGGAATTTCCGAGATTTCAGCGCCTATCGCCGCGATCCACGTGCATCTTGCGCGTACCCCGCACCGGTGCCACGACGGGGCCCAAGCGGTGAGTTGGCGACATGTTGCAAGGAGAAGACAGAGGATGAAACCGGGCGGGCTTGTGCCTGCCGGGAAACGGTGCGAAGGGCTGCGAAGGGAAGAAGATGGAGGCGGGGGTCGGAATCGAACCGGCGTACACGGCTTTGCAGGCCGCTGCATAACCACTCTGCCACCCCGCCGGGTGACGAATGCCGATTGTAGCGCAACGACGCCGGTTGCCCGGGACGCCGATGCATCAGCATCGCAAACTAAAAAGGGAAGCGCTGCTTCCCTTTCGGACTGGAGCGGGAGACGAGTCTCGAACTCGCGACCTCAACCTTGGCAAGGTTGCGCTCTACCAACTGAGCTACTCCCGCATGACACCTGATACGCGCCGGCGCTCCTGCTGAAGCACCGCCACGCTAGAAACTGGAGCGGGAGACGAGTCTCGAACTCGCGACCTCAACCTTGGCAAGGTTGCGCTCTACCAACTGAGCTACTCCCGCAGTGTCCTGCTTGACGCTTTCGCGCCGCCGCAACAAGCTGCCTCAAACATACCGCTTGTTGGCGGCTTGTTGCGGCATATTGGTGCTTTTTACCACTTTCTCGCTTGCTTCGGCTGCTGCGTCAGCAACGAGAACGAAATTATGGCAAAGGCTGCTTTGCCACGTCAAGCACTTTTTTGAATCTTCGCTATTTCTGCGCCGGCGCGCGGGCGGCAAGTCCGCTGCGCTCGCGGATCTGCGGCCATGCCAGCTTCATGTAGTAAATCATCGACCACAGCGTCAGCACCGCCGCCACGTAGATCAGCCACGTCCCCAGCACCGTCGCATCGACACCCAGCAGCCGGTCGTGGAACAGCAGCAAGGGAATCGCCACCATCTGCACGGTGGTCTTCAGCTTGCCGAGGAAGTTGACCGCCACGCTCCTGGAGGCCCCGATCTGCGCCATCCACTCGCGCAGCGCCGAGATAGTGATTTCCCGTCCGATGATGACCAGCGCAATCAGGTCGTTGACGCGGTCCAGCGCCAGCAGCGACAGCAACGCCGCCGTCACCATCAGCTTGTCCGCCACGGGATCCAGGAAGGCGCCGAACGACGACGTCTGGTTCCAGCGCCGGGCGAGGAAGCCGTCGAGCCAGTCGGTGGCCGCCGCGACGATGAAGAAGACCGCTGCCGTCAGGTTCTTGGCTTGCATGGTCATCCAGGTGTCGGGCAGGTAGAACACGCCCACCACCAGGGGAATCAACGCAACGCGCAACCAGGTCAGCAGGATCGGAATATTCAGCGGCATAAGCAGGCTTGGCGACGAGGTCGGGGACGGCAATGCCGCGATTGTCGCCGATTTCCATATCGATTGAGCATTTCCGGGAACCTGGCGGCGCCCGGCGGCTGGCACGCACGCTAGTGCAACTGCCGGTAGATCTCCTCGGCAAGGGTGCGCGAGATCCCCTCCACACTGGCCAGTTCGTCGATGCTTGCCGCCATCACGCCGCGAATCCCGCCAAAGCGGGTCAGCAGCTTCTGCCGGCGGCGCGCCCCGATTCCTTCGATCTCTTCCAGCCGCGACGTGGTACGCGCCTTGGCACGCCGTGCCCGCATGCCGGTGATGGCGAAGCGGTGCGCCTCGTCGCGGATCTGGGCAACCAGCATCAGCGCGGCGCTGCCCGGCCCCAGTTCCAGCGAGGGCCGCTCGTCGGCGAAGACCAGCGTTTCCAGGCCGACCTTGCGCCCTTCACCCTTGGCCACGCCCACCAGCAGGCCGACGTCCAGGCCCAGCTCGGCGAACACCTGGCGGGCGACCTCGACCTGCCCCTTGCCGCCGTCGATCAGCACCACATGCGGCATCGCCGCGCTATCCTCGCGGCCCTGCTCGACCAGCTTCTGGTAGCGGCGCGTGAGCACCTGCCGCATCGCCGCATAGTCGTCGCCGGGCGTGATGCCCTCGATGTTGTAGCGCCGGTAGTCGCTGTTCTGCATCTGGTGGTGGTGAAACACCACGCACGACGCCTGCGTCGCCTCCCCGGCGGTGTGGCTGATATCGAAGCACTCGATGCGCAGCGCGGCCAGATCCTCCAGCTCGATGCCGATGGTCTCGGCCAGCGCGCGCGTGCGTGCTTCCTGGCTGCCCTGCTCCGCCAGCCGCCGCGCCAGCGCCAGGTTGGCACCCTGCTGCGCCATCTCCAGCCAGGCGCGCCGCTGCCCCTGCGGCTGGCGCACGACGGCGATGCGGCGGCCGGCATGCAGTGTCAGCGCCTCGATCAGCGCAGGCTCCGGCGGCCGGTGGCTGACCACCAGGACCGGCGGCGCCGGCTGGTCCAGGTAATGCTGCGCCATGAAGGCCGCCAGCACGCTGGCCGCGACCCGGTCCACCGAGGAAGCGCTGCCATCCGGAACGCGATCCGGATCGTCATCGCCGCGGGCGGCCACCGCGTCTTCCGCGGCCGGTGCTTCGCTGCCGTCCCGCGGCGCCGGATCACCTGGCTCGTCGGTCAGCGTGACCGCCTGCACCGGCGCGGCCTCGTTGCCGCCGCCGTCGACGATCATCGCCGCTTCCTCGACATGCGCGGGAAAATAGGCCTTGTCGCCCAGGTGGCGTCCGCCCCGTACCATCGCGAGATTGACGCATGCGCGTCCGCCTTGCACCGCCACGGCGAGGATGTCGATGTCGCTGCTCTGCCCGACCTCTTCGACCGCCTGGCGCTTGAGCACGGTGGACAGCGCACCGATCTGGTCGCGCACCAGCGCCGCCTGCTCGAATTCGAGCGCCATCGCGTGGTGTTCCATCTTCTGCTGCAGGCCCTCCAGCACCTCCTTCTGCCGGCCCTGCAGGAAACGCGCGGCGTTGGAGACGTCGCGCGCATAGTCTTCCTCGCCGATCGCGCCGACGCACGGGCCGGTACAACGGTGGATCTGATGCAGCAGGCAGGGACGGGTGCGGTTGTTGAACACCGTGTCCTCGCAGGTGCGCAACTGGAACACCTTCTGCAGGATCTGCATGCTCTCGCGCACCGCATGGGCACTGGGGAACGGGCCGAAATACTGGTGGCGCCGGTCGGTGGCGCCGCGGTAGTAGGCCATCCGCGGGAACTTGTGCGACGTCAGCTTCAGGAACGGATAGGACTTGTCGTCCCGAAACAGGATGTTGTAGCGCGGCGCCAGCGCCTTGATCAGGTTGTTCTCGAGCAGCAGCGCCTCGGCCTCGGTACGCACCACCGTGGTTTCGATACGGGCGATCTTGCCCACCATCATGGCGATGCGCGGCGACAGCAGCGTCTTGTTGAAGTAGCTGGATACGCGCTTCTTCAGGTCCCGTGCCTTGCCGACGTAGAGCACCTGGCCGGCCGCATCGAAGTAACGGTAGACCCCCGGCAGGCCGGGCAGCGCGGCAATGACCGGCCGCGGATCGAACGGTTCGGGTTCCGCCGCGCCGGCGGGGTCCGCCAGGATCGCGGGATCGGCCGGGGCGGACTCGGCGACGGCGGCCTGCGCGGCCGCATCGAGGGGAAGGCTCTCCGGCGGGGCGGCCATGCCCGGCCCGCCCGGCTCGATCGGTGCCGGGTCCTGCTGCGGCGCCGGCGTCGCGGGCGACGGCTTGTCCGGTTGTGACATCAGAATCAGAAAGGTTCAGGCGGGAGCGCGAATGCATGCGCCGTCGGACGGGCCTTGCGCCCTGCCACGGCCTGCCGCAGCCCCGGCGGCTCTAAAATGGCAAGTTTAGAGCAAATCGAATGCCCGGCCGCACCGCAGCCACCCGGGCCAAGGCCTTCCTTCATGACCCTGCGCTCCTGGGACATCTTCTGCACCGTCATCGACAACTATGGCGATATCGGCGTCTGCTGGCGCCTGGCGCGCCAGCTGGCGCAGGAACATGGCCATGCGGTCCGGCTCTGGGTCGACGACCTGGCCAGCTTCGCGCGGATGGCGCCATCGCTGTCGCCGTCCCGGCCGGTGCAGCGGCTGGCCGGAGTGGAAGTCCGCCACTGGCGCGGCGACGCCGACACCGTGGGCGTCGCCCCGCACGACGTCGTAGTCGAAGCCTTTGCCTGCAACGTGCCGGAGCCCTTCGTGCTGGCCATGACCCAGGCCCCTCGCACGCCCGTCTGGATCAACCTGGAGTACCTCAGCGCCGAGCCGTGGGTGCGCGAGCATCACGGCATGGCGTCACCGCACCCGCGGCTGCCGCTGACCAAGTACTTCTTCTTCCCCGGTTTCGAGTTCGGCACCGGTGGCGTGCTGCGCGAAGCGATGCTCGGCGGCCGCCGCCGGGATTTCGCCGCCGCTACCGCAGGCCAGGCACGGCTGTGGCACCGGCTGGGCGTGCAACCCTGGCCCGACTCCCTGCGCGTGAGCCTCTTCGCCTATGGCAACCGGTCGCTGCCGCCGCTGCTGACCCAGTGGCGCAATGGCGACGAGCGCATTCATTGCCTGGTGCCGTCCGGGCCCGCCGCCGAGCAGGCATTCGAGTGGGTGCAGCGCCAGCCGGACGTACAGGCCGGCACCGGCACCGACGGCGGGCGACAAGTCACCACCGGCAAGCTGCGCCTGGCGCAGGTGCCGTTCCTGCCACAGGACGGCTACGACGAATTGCTGTGGTTGTGCGATGTCAATTTCGTCCGCGGCGAGGACTCGTTTGTCCGCGCCCAATGGGCGGCCCGTCCCTTCGTCTGGCATATCTACCCGCAGGACGAGGATACGCACCGGGCCAAGCTGGACGCCTTCCTGGCGCTCTACCTGCAAACCTTGCGCGATGCCGGCGTGGCGCAGGCGCTACAGACCTTCTGGCGCGCCTGGAACGGCTTTTCTCCGGGGGCCAGCGCGGCGGAAGGCGACAGCCGCAACGACTCGACCGCAGCGGCGGCCGCGTGGCCAGCCTTCCGTGCCGCGCTACCCGCCCTGACGCGGGCCGCAGCGCGCTGGGAACAGGGCGTGGCGGGGCTGGGCGATCTTGCGGCGAACCTCGTGGCGTTTTGCGAAACTCGGGTAAAATAGCGGGTTGATTTGAATGGCGACCGGCCAGCAGAATCCAGGCCTCGTGCCCGGGGCGCGTATTTCACGCACGCGCCCGCGGCAGCCCGGAGCGTGGTGCCGGAGCCGGGCATGGCAAGAACCGCGGGCAACACGCGCGCGGCGTCAGCGGCCCGCCTTCGCCACGACGAACTCCGCGACTCTTTTTCAGGAAAACCGTTTAGATGAAAACCGCACAGGAACTCCGCGTCGGCAACGTGTTCATGATGGGCGCCGATCCGATGGTCGTGCAAAAGGCCGAGTACAACAAGTCGGGCCGTAACGCCGCCGTGGTCAAGATGAAGTACAAGAATCTGCTGACCGACGCGCCGGGCGAATCCGTCTTCAAGGCCGACGACAAGTTCGAAGTCGTCGTGCTGGATCGCAAGGAATGCACCTACTCGTACTTCGCCGACCCGATGTACGTGTTCATGGATGCCGACTACAACCAGTACGAAGTCGAAGCCGACAACATGGGCGACGCACTGCACTACCTGGAAGACGGCATGAACGTCGAAGTGGTGTTCTACAACGAGAAGGCCATCTCGGTCGAAATGCCGACCACGCTGGTGCGCGAGATCATCTACACCGAGCCGGCCGTCAAGGGCGACACCTCGTCGGGCAAGGTGCTGAAGAACGCCAAGATCAACACCGGCTTCGAACTGCAGGTGCCGCTGTTCTGCAATATCGGCGACAAGATCGAAATCGATACTCGCACCGGCGAATACCGCAGCCGCGCCAACTGATCGGCAATGCTGCGAGCGAAAAAGGCGACCCAAGGGGTCGCCTTTTTTGTTGCCCGTGCGGGATGGCCGCGCCATCCCGCTCTCCGTCGCGTCGCTACGGGGCGACGGTGGTGGCCGGCGCCGCTGCCGGCGCGCCCTGGCCCTGGATCAGCCCCAGTTCGCGCAGCGAGCGCACGGCCTGGCGGTACAGCGGATCCAGTTCCAGCTTGTTCCAGTCCATCGCCTTGCCGCGCGCGAACAGGCGCCGCACGCGCCGTTGCGAGGCCTTCGGCGGGACGACATCGAGTTCGGCGAGCAACTGGTCCGCGCGCTCGGGGTGGTTGCAGATCAGCACCATGTCGCAGCCGGCGTTCAACGCGGCGCGCGCGGCTTCGGTGACGTTGCCCGCCACGCTGGCGCCCTCCATGCTGAGGTCATCGCTGAAGATCACCCCCTCGAAGCCGAGCTGACCGCGCAGGATGTCCTGCAGCCAGAAGCGCGAGAAGCCCGCCGGATTGGGATCGACCTTGGGGTAGATGACATGGGCCGGCATCACGGACGCCAGCGTCATGCCCATCCAGTCGTAGGGCCGGGCGTCCTGCGCCAGGATCTCGTCGAGTTCGCGCTCGTCCACGGGCACCGCCACATGCGAGTCCGCCTCGGCGTAGCCATGGCCGGGGAAATGCTTGCCGCAGTTGGACATGCCGGCCAGCAGCAGGCCGTGGTTCAGGTGGGTGGCGAGCATCGAGATCACGCGCGGATCGGCATGGAATGCGCGATCGCCGATCACGCCGCTGCGGCCATAGTCCACGTCGAGTACCGGCGTGAACGAAAAATCGATATCGCAGGCGCGCAGCTCCGCGGCCAGCACGTAGCCGCAATAGGTGGCCGCGCGGGTGGCCGTCAGCACATCGCGGTCCCACAGCTCGCCCAGACGCGCCATCGCGGGCAGATGGGTGAAGCCGTCGGTCTTGCAGCGCTGCACGCGCCCGCCCTCGTGGTCGATGCAGATCAGTACATCGTCGCGGACCTCGCGGATCGCGCGCGTCAGCGCCACCAGCTGGGCGCGCGATTCGAAATTGCGCGCGAACAGGATCACGCCGCCGGTGAGCGGATGGGCGATGCGGCGGATATCGTCGGCATCCAGCTGCACGCCCTTGACGTCCAGCACGACCGGGCCCGGCCGCTTGCCTGCGTTCTTCTTCGTCATGAAAATCGAGTGTTGGGTTAGGTCGCGGCGCCGGGCTGCCTGCCCGCCTCGCCAGTGCGTTCGGCGATGGCAAAGGCCACCGCATAGTCATGCTCGTCGCTGACACTGACACGCACGGTCAGCCCGCGTTCCCCAAGCCAGCGGGCGAGTTCGCCATGGCAATGGGCATAGGGCTCGCCGGACGGCAGGTTCAGCAGCTCCATCGCGCGCCATGTCATCGGCCAGTGCATGCCCAGCCCGATCGCCTTGGAAAACGCCTCCTTGGCGGCAAAGCGCGTCGCGAGAAACGCCAGCCCGCGCTTCGGATGCCGCGCCAGACGACGCTGGTAGATCGCCATCTCCTGCGGGCCGAGGATCTTGCTGGCGAAGCGGCCGCCGGTGCGGTCCATCACGCCCTGTACGCGGTCGATCTGGATGATGTCGGTGCCGACCCCGTGGATCACCGTGCGGCCCCTTGCGGCGGCTTGCCGGCGGACAGGCGCGAGGCGACCATGATGGCCTTCATCTCGCGCACGGCGTTTTGCCAGCCGGCGAATACGGCGTGAGCCACGATCGCATGGCCGATATTCAGTTCGGTGATGCCGGGCAGCGCCGCGATGCGCTGCACGTTGGTGTAATGCAGGCCATGGCCGGCATTGACCACCAGCCCCTTGCGCAGCCCCGCATCGACGCCATCGGCGATGCGCCGGTATTCCTGCTCCTGCTGCTGCGGCGTCGGCGCATCGGCATAGGCGCCGGTATGCAGCTCGATTACCGGGGCGCCGCAATCGGCGGCCGCGGCGATCTGGTCCGCGTCCGCATCGATGAACAGCGACACGCGAATGCCCGCCGCAGCCAGCTGCTCGCATGCGGCGCGTACCTGATCGAGCCGGCCGCGCACGTCCAGCCCGCCTTCGGTGGTCACTTCCTCGCGGCGCTCCGGCACCAGGCAGACATCCTGCGGGCGGATCTCGCAGGCGATGTCGAGCATCTCCGGGGTCAGCGCGCATTCCAGGTTCATGCGCGTGGCCAGCTGCGGGCGCAACGCGCGCACGTCGGCATCGCGGATATGGCGGCGGTCCTCGCGCAGATGCAGCGTGATCAGGTCCGCGCCGGCTTCCTCGGCCTGCAGCGCGGCGGCGATCGGGTCGGGATAGACGGTGCCGCGGGCGTTGCGCAGGGTGGCGACGTGGTCGATATTGACGCCGAGCGCGATGACGCCGGGATGAGCGTGAAAGATCATAGGGCTTGCAGGTCGATCAGGATCTGACGGGTTTTCAGGGGCACGCCCTGCAGATAATAATGCAGAAGAAAGCGCATCAGCGCGCGGCTCTGCGCGGCAGTCTGCGCGCGGCTGTAGTCGTCGCGGGACATATCCAGCAGCGTCTGCCCGGAAACGACGGGCCATGACGACGGATCGCTGGCGTGGGCCCGCCGCACGCCGCGCTCCGGCTGGTAGACATAGTCCAGCGCCGGCTGCACCGCCTCGCCGCTGCCGGCGCAGCGGTCGAAGGCGACCGCAAACCCGGTTTCCTGCAGCAGCACGCGCTCGAAGCTGCGCAGCACGGACGCGGCGGGCTCGCCGTGCCCGAGGCGGGTCAGCGTTGCCATGTAGTGCCGGAACAGCGCTTCATGCGCATCGTCGCGCGGACAAAAGCGCAGCAGCAGCTCGTTCAGGTAGAAGCCGGACAGCAGCGCATCGCCGGCCAGTGGCGGCATGCCACCCACCCACTCGGCCTTGGTCAGCGTGCGCACTTCCCCCCGGCCGCTCCAGGACAGCGCGATCGGCAGGAAGTGCTGCAGCACCGCGCGCAGCGCCGAATGGGGCCGCTTGGCACCCTTGGCCACCAGCGCCACGCGGCCATGGTCGCGCGTGAAGACGTCGACGATCAGGCTGGTTTCGCGATAGGGCCACGCATGCAGGACAAAGCCTGGCTGTGCGGCCACGCGGGTCTCGCTGCGCGCCGGCACGATGCGCAGCGCGCGGTCCATCATCGCCCGGCCGGCCGCCGCGGGCTCCAGCGCGTCATGGCTGCCGAGCACCTCGGCAGCCTCTTCCACCACCGGATCGGGGGCGCGGGCGTCGCGGCGGGGCGACGCTGCGGCGCGCCCGGTCTTTCTCGCCGGCGTCGCCACCGGCCCTTCATTCATATCCGTAGGCACGCAATCCGGCTTCGTTGTCGGCCCAGCCGCTCTTGACCTTGATCCACAGCTCCAGGTAGACCTTGCCGTCGAACAGCGACTCCATGTCCATCCGGGCCTCGGTCGAGATCTGCTTGAGCTTGCTGCCCTTGGCGCCGATCACCATGGCCTTGTGCGCGTCGCGCTCGACCAGGATGGTGGCGAACACGCGGCGCAGCCGCCCTTCGGTCTCGAACTTGTCGATGATGACAGTGCTGGTATAGGGCAGCTCGTCGCCGGTCCAGCGGAACACCTTCTCGCGGATGATCTCCGAGGCGAGGAAGCGTTCGCTGCGGTCGGTCATCGCGTCGGCGTCGTACATCGGCTCGCCTTCCGGCAGGTAGGGCCGGATGATGGCGAACAGCCGCTCGATATGGTCGCGCGTCTTGGCCGACATCGGCACCACTTCGCGGAACGGGAACTGCTGCCCCATCTTCTCGAGGAAGGGCATCATGATCTCCGCGCGGCGCTCGGCCGATACGCGATCCAGCTTGTTGACCACCAGCAGCACCGGCGTATTGCGCGGCAGCAGTGTCAGTACCTTCTCGTCGTCGGCGCCGTAGTGACCGGCCTCGACCACGAACAACACCAGATCCACCGACGACAGCGTCGAGGTGACGGCGCGGTTCAGCGAGCGGTTCAGCGCGGTGGCATGCCGGGTCTGGAAGCCAGGGGTATCGACGAAGACATACTGCGCGTCATCGGTGGTCTGGATGCCGACCAGGCGGTGACGGGTGGTCTGGGCCTTGCGGGACGTAATGCTGATCTTCTGTCCGACCAGCGCGTTCATCAGCGTGGACTTGCCGACGTTGGGTCGCCCGACGATGGCCACGGTGCCGCAGCGGAAGGCCACGGGGGAAGCTTCCGCGGCATCCTGCTGCGGGCGGTTCGATTCGGTCATTCCTTCAACCTGAGAGACAACTGCGGATCGGGTGGAGCCGGCTGCTTGCGCGTCTTGCCGGTCCGTTCAGCGCGGCTGCGCTTGAGCAGCTGCGGCACCAGCCGCTGCACTTCTTCCAGCGCGAGTTTCGCCGCCGCCTGCTCGGCGGCGCGCCGTGACGCGCCGGTGCCGAATACTCGCACCTCCAGTTTAGGCACGATGCATTCGACTTCAAACTGCTGATTATGGGCGGCGCCGTGGGTCGCGATTACGTTGTATTGCGGCAGCGCGATCTTGTGCCCCTGCAGATATTCCTGCAGCAGCGTCTTGGCGTCCTTGCCCAGCGTGCGCGGGTCCACGTGCTCGAGGATCGGGATATAGAGCTTGCGGATCAGCGCCCGCGCCGCGTCGAAACCCGAATCGAGAAACACCGCGCCCACGATGGCTTCCAGCGCATCGGCCAGGATCGACGGACGGCGAAAGCCGCCGCTCTTCAGCTCGCCTTCGCCCAGCCGCAGCACGTCGGACAGCTGCAGCATCTGCGCGATTTCGTACAGCGCCTGCTGCTTGACCAGGTTGGCCCGCACCCGCGACAGGTCGCCTTCGTCAAGCTTGCCAAACATGCCATACAGCATGTCGGCGACCGCGCAATTGAGTACCGAGTCGCCGAGGAACTCGAGGCGCTCGTTGTGCTGGGCGCTATGACTGCGATGCGTCAGCGCCTGCTGCAGCAATTCTGGCTTGCTGAAACGGTAGCCGAGTCGTTGCTGCAAGGCGTCGAGGTTCATGTCAGAGCTGCATTCCCGAAGAGTGATCGAACGGCGGGCGACCGGCTTCGCCACGGCATCGTCGGCAGGCAGCCGCACACCGGCGGCCGCCTGCCCGCCGGTGTCGGTCAGGACTGGCATGCGGTCAGCGGAACGAACCGATCCGGCCCAGATCGCCGAGATTCATCCAGATCAGGAAGGCCTTGCCGACGATATTCTGATCGGGAACAAAGCCCCAATAACGGGAATCCAGGCTGTTGTCCCGATTATCGCCCATTACAAAATAATGGCCCTCGGGCACCTTGCAGGTCACACCCTGCTGATTGTAAGTGCAGTTTTCCCGGAATGGGAAATCGCTGTCGGCACCTGCGATAAACGGCGGGCGATCCGCGTCGTTCAGTATGCCGTGGCTCCGGCCGCCCGGCAGCGTTTCCGTGAAATGGCGCGAATATGCCAGCCGCTCCTCATCCAGATAATCAGGCAGCGCTTCATACCGCGCCGGCTCGCCGTTGACGGTGACGCGCTTGTTTTCATAGCGCACCACGTCGCCAGGCAGGCCCACCACGCGCTTGATGTAGTCCAGCGACGGGTCTTTCGGATAGCGGAACACCATCACGTCGCCCCGCTCCGGCTCGCCCAGCTCCACGATCTTCTTGTTGACGATGGGCAGGCGAAGCCCGTATTCGAACTTGTTGACCAGGATGAAGTCGCCGATCTGCAGGGTCGGAATCATCGACCCGGACGGAATCTTGAACGGCTCGACCACGAACGAGCGCAGCACGAATACCGCCAGGATCACCGGAAAGAAGCTGGCCGAATATTCCAGCCACCACGGCTGGCGCAGCTTCTCCTCGGCGAGCCGGCTACGCGACGTTTCAAAATCGCCGGAGCCGGACGCGCCCTGCATCGCCGCGCGGCGCGCGTCGAATTCGGCCAGCGCGGCCTGCGCCGAAAGGCGCCGTTGTTTCTGGAACACCAGCTTGTCTGCCACCCAGGCAATGCCGGTGATGACAACCAGCACAAAAAGGATCAGTGCAAAATTCATGACGGCTCGTTCGTTGGCGAAGTCTTGTTGGCGCCCGGCGCCGGGCTGCTACCCAGCGACGGCGGCGGTGGTGCCCAACGCGCGTTGAACACGCGATTACTTTTCTTCCACCTGCAGGATCGCAAGGAAGGCCTCCTGCGGAATCTCCACGGTGCCCACCTGCTTCATGCGCTTCTTGCCTGCCTTCTGCTTTTCCAGCAGCTTCTTCTTACGCGAGATATCGCCGCCATAACACTTGGCCAGCACGTTCTTGCGCAGCGCCTTGACGTTCTCGCGCGCGATGATGTTCGCGCCGATCGCCGCCTGGATCGCCACGTCGTACATCTGCCGCGGAATGATCTCGCGCATCTTCGCGGCGACTTCGCGGCCGCGATATTGCGAGTTGGAGCGGTGCACGATGATCGAGAGCGCGTCGACCTTGTCGCCATTGATCAGGATGTCGACCTTCACCACGTCGGAGACGCGATACTCCTTGAACTCGTAGTCCATCGACGCATAGCCGCGCGACACCGACTTGAGACGATCGAAGAAGTCCAGCACGATCTCCGCCATCGGGATCTCGTAGGTCAGCTGCACCTGCTTGCCGTGGTAGCTCATGTTGACCTGCGTGCCCCGCTTCTGCGTGCACAGCGTGATCACCGAGCCCACATAGTCTTGCGGCATGTACAGGTTGACCGTGACGATCGGCTCCAGGATCGCATCGATCTTGCTCGGGTCCGGCATCTTGGCGGGGTTCTCCACCTGTGCCATGGTGCCGTCGCGCATCTGCACCTGGTAGACCACGGTCGGCGCCGTGGTGATCAGGTCCATGTCGAATTCCCGCTCCAGCCGCTCCTGCACGATCTCCATGTGCAGCAGACCGAGGAAGCCGCAGCGGAAACCGAAGCCAAGCGCCTGCGAGACTTCCGGCTCGAACTGCAGCGAGGCGTCGTTCAGCCGCAGCTTCTCCAGCGATTCGCGCAGCGCCTCGTATTGGTTGGCTTCGACCGGATACAGCCCGGCGAACACCTGCGGCTTGACTTCCTTGAAGCCGGGCAACGGCTCGGTCGCCTTGCGGGCAACGGTGGTGATGGTGTCGCCGACCTTGGCGGCCTTCAGTTCCTTGATGCCGGCGATGACGAAGCCGACCTGGCCAGCCGACAGCGCCTCGCGCTGGATCGATTTCGGCGAGAAGACGCCGACCTGCTCGACCAGATGCTGGGAACCGTTGGCCATCAGCAGCACCTTGTCCTTCGGCCGCAGCGTGCCATTGACCACGCGCACCAGCATCACGACGCCGACGTAGTTGTCGAACCACGAATCGATGATCAGCGCCTGCAGCGGCGCGTCGGGATCGCCCTTGGGCGGCGGCACCTTGGCAATCAGCGCCTCGATGACGTCCTGCACGCCCATCCCGGTCTTGGCCGAGCACGGCGTGGCGTCGTGCGCGTCGATACCGATGACGTCCTCGATCTCCTGGATCGCGTTGTCGGGATCGGCCTGCGGCAGGTCGATCTTGTTCAGCACCGGCACCACTTCGACGCCGAGTTCGATCGCGGTATAGCAGTTGGCGACCGTCTGCGCTTCCACGCCCTGCGACGCGTCGACGACCAGCAACGCGCCTTCGCACGCGGACAGCGACCGGCTGACTTCATAGCTGAAGTCCACGTGTCCCGGCGTATCGATCAGGTTCAGGTTGTAGACCTTGCCGTCGCGCGCCTTGTAGCTCAGCGCGGCGGTCTGCGCCTTGATGGTGATGCCGCGCTCCTTTTCGATATCCATCGAGTCCAGGACCTGGGCTTCCATCTCCCGGTCCGACAGACCCCCGCAGAGCTGGATGATGCGGTCGGCCAGCGTCGATTTCCCGTGGTCGATGTGGGCAATGATCGAAAAGTTACGGATATGGTCCATCTGTTGGTCAGGGGAGCGCCGTGGCGGCGCATCCGCTGCCCGCATCGAGAAGGCGGCAACAGGGGCGTCCGGCCGCGGCGCGGCATGTCATGGGTGGCGGAGCCACGGGCGCCCGGCCGGGCGCGCCTGGGCCCGGCCACAGGGTTGGCGGCGCCGTGCTGGCGCCAGACCGCGATTTTACTTGATTTTCCGCGCTTCCCCGCCAATGGGCGCGCGGCTGGCACGGGTCATGCCTTCCGCGCCGCGCGAGCGCGCCGGACCTACCGCGCGCCGGCGCCGTTGGGCCGGATCGTCAGCACCTGGGTCGCATCGCCGCGCCGCACGAAAATCGCCGCGATGCGGTTCTTGTCCAGCCCGCGCACCAGTTCGTTGAACTGCCTGGCGCTGGTCACGTCGGTGTCGCCGAGCCGCAGGATCACGTCGCCCGGGCGAATGCCGGCGCGCGCGGCAGCGCCCTCCGCGGCCTGCACTTCCACGCCCGACTTGATCTTCAGGTCGCGCAGCCGCGCCTCCGACAGGTCGCCGACCACCAGCCCCAGCGCATTGGGCCGCGCCGGCGCGCCCTGCTGCTCGCTCTGCGTCGGCGCGCTGGCGCGCGGCCGGGTGTCGCCTTCGAGCTCGGCCACGGTAATGGTGACCTCGCGCGTGGCGCCCTTACGCCAGATCTGCATCGGTGCCCGGGTACCCGGCTTGGTCTCGCCCACCAGGCGCGGCAGGTCGGTGGCGCGCTCGATATCGCGGCCGTTGAACTTCAGGATGATGTCGCCCGCCTCCACGCCGGCCTTCTCCGCCGGACCGCCCGGCTCGACGCTGCCCACCAGCGCACCGCGCGCCCGCCCCAGCCCCAGCGAGTCGGCGACTTCCTTGGTCACCTCGCCGATCGCCACCGCGATGCGGCCGCGCGTCACCTTGCCGGTGGTCTTGAGCTGCTCCGCCACGCGCAGCGCCTCGTCGATCGGAATCGCGAACGAGATGCCCATGTAGCCGCCGCTGCGGCTGTAGATCTGCGAGTTGATGCCGATCACTTCGCCGCGCAGGTTGATCAGCGGGCCGCCCGAGTTGCCGGGGTTGACCGCCACGTCGGTCTGGATGAACGGCAGGTAGTCGCCGGTTTCCCGTCCCTTGGCCGAGACGATGCCGGCGGTCACGCTGTTGTCCAGTCCGAAGGGCGAGCCGATCGCCAGCACCCATTCGCCGACGCGAATCTTGTTCGAATCGCCCATCGGCAGGCGCGGCAGGTTGTTGGCCTCGATCTTCAGCAGCGCCACATCGGTGCGGCGGTCGGTGCCGATCAGTTTCGCCTTGAACTCGCGATCGTCGGTCAGCCGGACGTAGATGGTTTCCGCATCGCTGACCACGTGGGCGTTGGTCATCACATAGCCATCCGCGCTGATGATGAAACCGGAACCGACCCCGCGGCTCTGCTCCTCGCTCTGCGGCGGCGCACCGCGGCGCTGCGGACCCGGAGGCGTCGGCTGGCCGGGCATCGGAATGCCAAAGAAGCGGCGGAAGAACTCGGCCATTTCCTCGTCTTCCGGCGTCATGCCGCGGCTGCTCACGCGCTCGGTGGTGCGGATATTGACCACGGCGGGGCTGGCACGCTCGACCAGACCAGTGAAATCGGGAAGGTTGTAGGTCGCCGCGGCAGACTGGGCCTGCACCGGCGCGCTCAGGATCGGTCCGACCGCCAGCACGGCGGCCATAGCCATGGTTCGGACCACGGTGGCATACGTTGACGACATGGTCGACTCCCGGAGTTCAGCGAAATTGGGAAGGGAAAGCAGGCAGGGGATCGTGGGCACACGACGCAAGCGAGCGGCGCCCCCCCGGCCTGCTGCCCGCGCCGGATGCCATGTTGCCCCGGCGCGGTCCCGGCTGTCAGCGCGGCCGGGGACGGTATTCGACGGCGGAAGCGAACTGCCGGACGGTCTGCGCCGGCACCTCCCCGACCACGGTGATCCAGTGGTCGGCGACGCGCCGCACCATCACCTGGGTGGCGCCCATCGACGCCACCCCTTCACGGCGCGAGCGGTGCTCGGAAACCGGCTCGATAAAGACCGACAGTCCCGTCAGCCCATCGCTATAGACGACTTGCAGCACTTCGAAGGCCTGGCCCGACTCGTTGGCTGCGCGCTCGGCGGCGCCCTCGCGACCCTTGTGCGCATGCATCTCGCCGAGCGGACGCCGCACCTCGCGGATCTTCTGGAATCCCTTGACCGGCACCGGGATCGCCCAGCCTTCGTCCGTCAGATTGGCCGGATGATAGGTGATCTCATAATGCTGCCAGTTCGCCGCGTTGCGGATGGCGCCCAGGATCTTCTGCTTCTCCGACGGCACGCCGATCTCGATCTGCGAGAACGCGACCTGCTCCAGCACCTTGCCGCCATCGCCGATGGTCTGCGCGCGCATCAGCAGTCCGGAATTGCGCTCGGCCCACAGCCGCACCGCATAGCGGGCGGCATCGTGCGGCTCGAGCGCAAACACCTCGCATTCGACCCCTGCAACCCGCTCGGCCGGCAACCGCCGCATGTCGTACAGGTCCAGCACGTCGTTCTTGTCGGTGGCCAGCAGCGCCGGGAAACGGTCCTTGGCATCCTGGCGCTCGACCACCACGAGCTTTGCCTCGGGAATGAGGCTATGGACGATGTCGTTCTGCCGCAGCACTTCGCGCGGCTTGCCATCCAGTGTCTCGAGCCGCTCGTACTCGTTGTGGCGCAAGTCGGTGAAATGCTGGATGCGCGAGGCATGCATGGCGCTGCCCCGCTGGTAGATCAGGGTACCGACGTAGTTCTCGCGCTGAGCGGCGCGGTGAATCTTGTTCAGCCATGCGGCCGCATCGCGCCGCTGCAGCGCCGGTTCCGGTGTCTGCGCGGTCGCCACCGCCGCTGTCAGGCACAAGGCGAGAAAAAAGGACCTCCTGAGGGCCCTTATTCCTTGTGCACCCGCTACATAGGCGGGTGCCCATCCTTTTTGCATGTCAGGCATTATTCCTGCGTATTTTCCTGCGAAAAGCTTGCGCTGTTCGCCACGTTGCGCATCGCCGGCACGGCCGCACTGGTCGGTACCGACACTCGGTGAGCCCGCAGGTACTCATCGAGCCGAGGATCGCGAATCATGGCCGGATCGGCCGATACGGCAACGACCGCCGGCGCCGGGGCCACCTGGGCAGCAACGGGCGCCTGGGCCACGACCTGCCCGGCTGCGCCGACCGCCGCCGGGTCCGCATCGCGCATCTGCGGCACCACGACCCAGCTGACCGCCGCTACCGCGGCCGCAATCGCGGTGCCCGGCATGACCCGGCGCACCCACGAGGGCCGCACCAGCAGCCGGTGGCGGCGTGGCGGGCTTGCCAGCGCGGCCGGCGCCAGCAGATGCGGTTCCTGTTCCAGTCGCGCGGCAAAACGAGAGACGAAGGCGTCCGTCGACCCGGCCTCCGCCAGCTCTTCCGAGCGCAGCGTATCGCCGATCAACTGGTAAGCGGACCAATCCGCCCGACCCTGCCCAGCCTTTGCCAGTTCGATGACTGCTTCGAATTCGTGCGGCGCCAATTCACCATCGATCAAGGCGGAAATCTGTTCTGCCGCCTCGGATGCATGAACCGACTGCCTGTGAGCCTGACCCATCTCCAACCCCTAGAAAAACTGTCGAATACCGAACAATCCCGTCACATCTGTCGCTTTTCGATGCAGGTGGAGACTGCAACGCTGGCCGCACGACATGTATCTGACTTCTTCTACCACCGCTTGCCTTCCGCTGTTCCCAGCAGAGGTCGCAGCTTTTCCGCAATCGCCTCTCGGGCACGGAAAATGCGTGACCGTACCGTGCCGATCGGGCACCCCATCGCCTCGGCGATCTCCTCATAGCTGAGGCCTTCGATCTCGCGCAGCGTGATGGCGGTCCGCAATTCCTCGGGCAACGCTTCCATGGCACGGTTCACGGTGTCTGCCACCTGCCGCGTGTGAAGCATCGATTCCGGCGTATTGATATCCCTTAGTTGCTCGCCGTCTGCAAAAGTTTCAGCCTCCTCCGCATCGATATCGCTCGACGCTTCAGGCCGGCGGCCCTGGGTCGCCAGGTAGTTCTTGGCAGTGTTGACAGCGATTCGGTACAACCACGTGTAGAAAGCCGATTCGCCGCGGAATTGCGGCAAGGCGCGATATGCCTTGATAAAGGCATCCTGCGCTACATCCTCGACTTCCGCGGGGTCCCGGACCAGACGCGAGATCAACCGGATGATCTTGCGGTGGTACTTCGCCACCAGCAGTTCAAAGGCTCGCTTGTCGCCCTGCTGGACGCGTTCAACAAGGAGCTGGTCGGCTTCGCGTTCGCTCACGAATAGTTCACCCGCAGTGTATCTCTAGGTATCGCAATCAAAACAGGCGTTGTATTTTACCTACGTCGTTTACCGCGCGACCCGCACGGCGTCAGAATGCCGTACTGACCGGCGGCTCGCACTCTCGCGCCATGCGCGCACCAGTGCCCGGTGTCCGGCGTCGTCGCCTCGCACCAGTACGAGGCGCACCGGCATGTGGCCCGCCGATGCCTCGCGGGTTGGCGAGATGCGCAGCAATGTCGTTGCGGGCGCAAGCCGCCATGCGGCGATCACCGCGGCATCATGCACGCGCGCCCCATCCACCACACCGTCAACCACCCGGATGGCGCAACGGGACTTGCTGCCCGGCGCCCGGGACCCCAGGCCCAGATAGCGCCAATCGGCTTCCTTCCAGATGCGCCGGCCCTCGACTACCAGCCAGCACACCCCGGCCAGCCCGCACCCGGCCCACAGAAGTGCCAACGGCTCGCCGGCTACCCTGCCCTCCCACGCCGCGAGCAGCAGCAGCGCCACGGCGCTCAGCTCGCACAGACCAATCGCCGCCAGCCACGGGCGTGGCAGGCAGCGGATCGAATAGCGGGGTTCGGGGTCGGACCGGCGAGAGCCGCCTTCAGACACGGCGGAACACGAGCGTGCCGTTGGTCCCGCCGAAGCCGAAGTTGTTCTTCACGGCCACGTCGATCTTCATTTCCCGTGCCGTGTTGGCCACGTAGTCCAGGTCGCACTCGGGATCCTGGTTGAAAATGTTGATCGTCGGCGGAGACACCTGGTTGTGCACGGCCAGCACGGTAAACACCGATTCGAGACCACCGGCGCCGCCCAGCAGGTGGCCGGTCATCGACTTGGTCGAGTTGACCACCATCTTGTAGGCGTGCTCGCCGAAAGCCAGCTTGATGGCCTCGGTCTCGTTCTTGTCCCCCAGCGGGGTCGAGGTGCCGTGCGCGTTCAGGTACTGCACCTCGTCCGCGTTGATGCCGGCGTCCTTCAGCGCGGCCGTCATGCAACGGCGCGGGCCATCGGTATCCGGGGCGGTCATGTGGTACGCGTCGCCGCTCATGCCGAATCCAACCAGCTCGGCATAGATGCGGGCACCGCGCGCCTTCGCGGCCTCGTACTCTTCGAGCACCAGCACGCCGGCGCCTTCGCCCAGCACGAAGCCGTCGCGGTCCACATCCCAGGGACGGGAGGCGGTCGCCGGATCGTCGTTGCGGGTCGACAGCGCGCGCGCCGCCGCGAAGCCGCCGATGCCCAGCGGCGACACGGTCGATTCCGCGCCACCGGCCAGCATCACGTCGGCATCCCCCGCCTGGATCAGACGGGCGGCCAGACCGATGCTGTGCAGGCCGGTCGTGCAGGCGGTGACCGCTGCCAGGTTCGGCCCCTTCAGGTTGTGGATCATCGACAGGTGACCGGAGATCATGTTGATGATCGAACCGGGCACGAAGAACGGCGAGATCCGGCGCGGACCGCGATTGGTCAGTTCCGCGTGGGTATCCTCGATCATCGGCAGACCGCCGATGCCCGAGCCGACCAGCACGCCGACGCGCTCGCTGTTGGCCTCGGTGATTTCCAGGCCGCTGTCACGGATGGCTTGCGTGCCGGCCGCGATGCCATAGTGGATGAAGGTATCCATATGGCGGGCTTCCTTCGCCGGGAGGTACTCCTCCACGTTGAAGCCCTTCACCTCGCCGGCGAAATGGACTGCCAGCGCGGCATGATCGAATTTGGTGATGGTAGCAATACCGGACTTGCCGGCTACCAGATTGGCCCAGCCTTCGGCGACCGTGTTTCCGACCGGAGACACGAGGCCGAGTCCAGTGACGACGACGCGACGACGGCTCACTATGATTTCCTACAGGTTCGTGAAGCAGAATGAAGCAGCATGGCGGCACGCCACGGCCCGGTACGTTTTACGCGCCAACCGGGGGCGCCGCCAGACGACTTCCTCTGACAAACGAAAGCCACAGAAAGCGACACGACGGGACCTCGCGACCCCTGCGCCCCGCCTTCTGTGGCCTGCAATTCAGGAACGACTGGCTCAGGCCTTGACGTGCGCGGTTGCGTAGTCGATTGCCTGTTGCACGGTCGTGATCTTCTCGGCTTCCTCGTCAGGAATTTCCATGCCGAATTCATCTTCCAACGCCATCACGAGTTCGACCGTGTCGAGCGAGTCGGCGCCGAGATCGTTCACGAACGAGGATTCGTTCTTGATGTCGGCTTCGGCGACGCCGAGTTGCTCTGCCACGATCTTCTTGACGCGTTGTTCGATATTGTCCATGTAGCCCTCCAGGGAAGTTCGACAAAAAAGTGGGCGCATTTTAGCAGGTTTGGCCCGCAATATTGCCGGCCTGCCTGATTTGCAAGAAATGCGCCGGTTCTTCTAAAAAAGTGGATGTTGCGCGCAGTGCCGCAACATCAGTTCATATACATCCCGCCGTTGACATGCAGCGTGGTCCCGGTCACATAAGCCGCGGTCGGACCGGCCAGGAACGCCACCGCATGAGCGATATCCTCCGGCTGGCCGAGGCGGCCCAGCGGGATCTGCGTCTTCAGCGAAGCATGCTGCTCTTCCGACAGGACCTTGGTCATGTCGGTATCGATAAAGCCCGGCGCCACGCAGTTGACCGTGACGTTGCGGCTGCCGATCTCCCGCGCCAGCGCGCGGGTCATGCCCTCGACCCCGGCCTTGGCCGCGGCATAGTTCATCTGGCCGGGGTTGCCGGTCGAGCCGACCACCGAGGTGATGTTGATAATGCGACCGCCGCGGGCCTTCATCATCGGCCGGAGCACGGCCCGCGACAGGCGGAAGACCGCCGTCAGGTTGGTGTCGATCACCGCGGTCCAGTCCTCGTCCTTCATCCGCATCGCCAGCTGGTCCTGCGTGATGCCGGCGTTGTTGACCAGGATGTGCAGGCCGCCGTGGGTCTTGACGACCTCCTCGATCAGCGCCTCGCACCGGGCCGCGTCATTGACGTTGAGCACCGCGCCGGTGCCGCGCAGCTGCTCGCTGCCCAGATAGTCGCCGATCGCCTTGGCGCCGCTTTCGCTGGTCGCGGTGCCGATCACGAAGGCGCCCTGCCGGGCCAGTTCCAGCGCGATGGCGCGGCCAATGCCGCGCGATGCGCCGGTCACGAGGGCTACCTGATTCTCCAGGGTCTTGCTCATCGCTTCTCCTTGTTATTCCGCAGCCTTGCCAACCAGCGCCAGGGCATCCTGCAGCGAGGCGGGATCGACGATGGCCGCGCCGGTCAGGTTGCCGTCGATGCGCTTGGTCAAACCGGCCAGCACCTTGCCGGGACCGCATTCGATCACCTGGGTAACACCGTCGGCAGCCATCTTGCGCACGGACTCGACCCAGCGCACGGGCGCGGCGGCCTGGCGCACCAGCGCATCCTTGATCGCTTCCGGATCGCTGACCACCGCCACGTCGACGTTGTTGACCAGCGGAATCGTCGGTGCCGAGAACGTCAGCGACGCCATGTACTCGCGCAAGCGGTCCGAGGCGGGCTTGAGCAGCGACGAGTGGAACGGTGCCGACACCGGCAGCGGCAGCGCCCGCTTGGCGCCGCGACCCTTCGCCAGCTCGCAGGCCTTCTCGACCGCGGCCTTCTGCCCGGCGATCACCACCTGGGCCGGCGCATTGAAGTTGACTGCTTCGACCACGCCTGCGGCCGCCGCTTCCACACAGACCGCGCGCACGTCGTCGTCGGACAGGCCGAGGATCGCGGCCATGCCGCCCTCGCCCACCGGTACCGCTTCCTGCATCGCCTGGGCCCGGAAGCGCACCAGCGGCACCGCGTCGGCGAAGCGGATCACGCCGGCCGCAACCAGCGCGGAGTATTCGCCAAGGCTATGACCGGCCACCATGGCAGGCACGGGACCACCGGCTTGCAGCCAGGCGCGATAGATCGCCACCGCGGCGGTCAGCATCACCGGCTGGGTGTTGGTGGTCAGGTTCAGCTCCTCGGCCGGGCCGTCGGCGATCAGCCGCGCCAGGTCCTGTCCGAGCGCCGCGGAAGCTTCTTCCAGCGTATCGCGAACGACCTGGTGCTCGGCAAAGGCGTTGAGCATCCCGACCGACTGCGAACCCTGGCCGGGGAATACGAATGAGAATGTCATCGGAATCCGATCGGTTTGAAAATAGGATCTGCACCCGCCACGCCGAGGGCCGGCGCACGGCGGGTCCATCGCACCCGCCTCACATGCGCAGCAGCACGGCGCCCCAGGTGAAGCCGCCGCCCACGCCTTCCATCAGCACATGATGGCCAGGCTGGATGCGTCCGTCGCGCACCGCCACGTCGAGCGCCAGCGGGATCGAGGCCGCCGAGGTATTGCCATGCTCGTGCACCGTCGCGACCATGCGCTCCAGCGGCAGGCCGAGCTTCTTCGCGGTGCCCTGCATGATGCGGATGTTCGCCTGGTGCGGGATCAGCCAGTCCACCTGGTCGGCCGAAAAATCGGCCGCTTCCAGCGTCTCCCGGGCGACCTTGTCGAGCACGCTGACGGCGAGCTTGAACACCGCCTGGCCGTCCATGCGCAGGAAGGGATTGCCGGTGATGTTGCCGGCCGCGACGTTGCCCGGCACGCACAGGATATCGACATGGCTGCCGTCGGCATGCATGGCCGAGGACAGGATGCCCGGCTCCTCGGAGGCGGTCAGCACCACTGCGCCCGCGCCGTCGCCGAACAGCACGCAGGTGGTGCGGTCATTGAAATCGAGAATGCGGGAGAACACTTCGGCGCCGATCACCAGCACATTGCGATGCGAGCCGCTGCGAATGAACTTGTCCGCGGTCGCCAGCGCATAGGCGAAGCCGGAGCAGACCGCCTGCAGGTCGAACGCCGCGCAATGGTTGGTGATCCCCAGCTTCTGCTGCACCAGGCAGGCGGTGCTCGGGAACACGTAGTCCGGCGTCGAGGTGGCGACCACGATCAGGTCGATCGACTGCCGGTCGATACCGGCTGCCTCCAGCGCCCGCTCCGCCGCCTTGACGGCGAGGTCGCTGCTGGTGACATCCGGCTCGGCCCAGTGCCGGGCGGAAATGCCGCTGCGGGAAAAGATCCACTCGTCGCTGGTTTCGATGCCCTTCTCGGCAAGCTGGGCGGCCAGTTCATGATTGGTGACGCGCCGCGGGGGCAAACAGCTCCCCGTGCCGATGATTTTTGCGTAGCTTGTCATTTGATGTCGGATCGTGGTGCCGGGCGGGCGCTGGGCACGAAGGCCGGCCTCGCGCGGAAGGCGGAAGCCCGGCTCCGCCGTGGCCCCGCCGCTGTCTCGCCGGGCGCCATGTTCATGCGGCGTGCGCGTCCTGGCCGGGGCCCGGAGCGGCTGTCTCCTGGCTGGCGGGTCCGCCTGCCGCCGCGCCCGCCTTGCTGGCGAACGCCTGGGAGATGCGGGCGATCACGCCATTCCTCGCGGCATCATACCCGCGTTTGATCGCCCACTCAAAAGAGTGCGCGTCGGCCGACCCGTGGCTCTTGATCACCAGCCCCTTCAGGCCCAGCAGCGACGCACCGTTGTAGCGGGCCGGATCCAGGCGGCCCGCCAGCCGCTTGAGCACCGGCATGGCAATGCCGGCGAGCAGCCTGGTGAACCAGGAGCGGGTGAACTCTTCCTTGATCATGTTGCCGATCATCTTGGCCAGGCCCTCTGTGCTCTTGAGCGCCACGTTGCCGACGAAGCCGTCGCAGACCACGATGTCGGTGGTGCCCTTGAAGATGTCGTTGCCCTCGACGTTGCCGTAGAAGTTCAACTCCGAGGCGCGCAGCAGCTCGCCGGCGCGCTTGACCACCTCGTTGCCCTTGATGACTTCCTCGCCGATGTTCAGCAGGCCGACGGTGGGATGGTCCTTGTGGTCCACCACCGCCACCATCGCCTCGGCCATCCGCGCGAACTGCAACAGGTGCTCGGGCTCGCAATCGGCGTTGGCGCCCAGATCCAGCACCGTGGTGCCCCAGCCCTGCTGGTTCGGGATCGTGGTGGCAATCGCCGGACGCTCGATGCCTTCCAGCGTCTTGAGCACATAGCGCGACACCGCCATCAGCGCGCCGGTGTTGCCGGCCGAGATGCAGGCGTGCGCATTGCCTTCCTTGACCTGCGTGACAGCCACGCGCATCGAGGAATCCTTCTTCTTGCGCAGCGCCACCTCGACCGGATCGTCCATCGTGACCACCTCGGTGGCCGCGACGACCGTCACGCGGGGATGGTCCAGGGCATGGCACTTGCGCAGTTGCGGCTCGATGGCCTCGGGCAGGCCCACCAGCACCATCTCGGCGTCGTCGTGGCTCTTCAGAAAGCTGATCGCTGCCGGCACCGTCACGCTGACACCGTGATCGCCGCCCATGCAGTCGATGGCAATTTTGATCGTCATTGTTTCCTGATACGCAAGGCGCTTGCGGTGTACCGCTGCCGGCAGCCGCTCGGGACCGCCTCGTAACGGGCGCGATGATACCGGGTATCGGTGACTGTCGATGACATCCGGTAGCAGAGACGGGCTCGCAACCGCGCCGCGGCGTGCTGGGCCAGCAGGGCACCGGCTACCGGGGCGGACAGCAGGCGCGCCTGCATGATACGGGCGCGCAACAAAAAAGCGGCAACGAGCTTGCCGCTTTTTTGCATGTCTTCTACCAACAAGCGCGAGCGGGACGCAAGGTCACGCCAGGCGTTTGGCTCAGTCGTTCTTGGTCTTGATGACCTTGCGACCACGGTAGTAGCCGTTCGGGCTGACGTGGTGACGCAGATGGGTCTCGCCCGTGGTCGGCTCGACGGCCAGGGGGGCGACCGACAGATGGTCGTGCGAACGATGCATGCCGCGCTTGGACGGCGACTTCTTGTTCTGTTGGACTGCCATGATGACTCCTTGGAGAATTTGCGGATATTAACACACGCATCCTGCACGAGGCGTAGCCGGGCCCGGCCGGATGCTTCTGCTTGTACGGATACTGGTACGACCAATGAACCCGCCTTGCGGCGGTTCGGTGGGTGACGGGCCGCCGGTCCACAAGGACCAGGGACACCCCGTCTCCCGGGTACTGCCCGCACTGCCCGCCCCCGGTTTCCCGGGTGGCGTTCAATGACGTGTCTTCAATTTCGCCAGCGCCGCGAAGGGCGACGGGCGCTTTTCCTCGCCGGCATCGGCATCGTCCGGCACGCTCTCGACCTCGCCGTCCGCGCCGGTCACCAGGCTGTCATGGACGGTCGGACAGATCTCGTGCTTGGGCGCGACTGGCAGCGCCAGCAGGATTTCGTCCTCGATCAGCGGCAACAGATCGAAGCGCCGCGAGCCGGCGATCACATCAACCTCGTCGTCGTCCAGCGGCGCGGCTTCGGCCTCGGCTTCACTGGCGGCAATCTCGAAACGGGTCGAGGTCGACACCGGTTGCGCGTACACCTGCAGACACCGCTGGCAGTCGAGCCACATGCGCCCGTCCACCGTCAGTTCCAGGAACAGGCGGCGGCGCGCGGCCATGCCGGGCTCCGAGGCTTCCTCGCGGACCGAGCCGGTCATTCGCCAGGCAAAGGGTTCGCTGCCCGCCAGGGGTGGCGCATCGTCCGCCGTCTCGGCTATGATGCGCGGCAAATCGTGCGTCGCGATCTCGCCGCCTGTGCTGCCGCCGGAGCGGCAGAAGTCGAACAGATCGAAGGCACGAAAATCAAACGGCTGATTCATATCGCTGGCTGGTTCTCGCCGAACGCATCGACAGCTGCCATCGATGGCCTGCCTCGACAGGCTCGCCCATCGCGGCTGGCGGCGGCGCCTTGCAGTGTCGTGCCGGGGCAGCAATCTTCGGCCCGCGCAGCCCCTCTGAAAGAGGCCTGCACAGCACCGGGGCCGGCCCCAGTCATTTCTCAACCCGGCAAAACACGCGATTATACGACGAACCTGGCGCGGCAGTCAAAGAAACACGCTGCCGGGCGTTGCAATCCGCGCCGGTCAAACCCTTTCCGTTCAAAGACTTATGCAGACCGCCACTGGTTCCCCGGGCGCCGCCCGGCCACCACTGATTCTGGCTTCCAGCTCCCCCTATCGCCGAGAACTGCTGCAACGCTTGCGCGTGCCGTTCTCGGTCGAGGTCCCGGCTATCGACGAGACGCCGCTGCCAGCGGAAGCGCCGGAGCAAACGGCGCTGCGCCTGGCCCAGCGCAAGGCCGAGGCGGTCGCTGCCCGACACCCCGGCGCCCTGGTAATCGGCTCGGATCAGGTTGCGACGCTGGACGGCGCCCAGATCGGCAAGCCCGGCGATCATGCACGCGCGCTGGCGCAATTGCGTACGATGCGTGGCCGCACGGTCACCTTCCATTCCGCGCTGTGCCTGCTGGACAGCCGCACAAGCCAGGTATTTCTGGACAATGTGCAGACCCGCGCCACCTTCCGCGAGCTGGACGACGCCGCGCTCGAGGCCTACCTGCAACTGGAGCGCCCGTACGACGTGGCCGGCAGCGCCAAATCGGAAGGCCTGGGCATCGCCCTGCTCTCGCGCATCGAATCCGACGATCCAACCGCGCTGGTCGGCCTGCCGCTGATCGCCCTGACCGGCATGCTGCAGCAGGCGGGGTATCCACTCCTTACCGGTGGCATCCAATGACCGGCACGCTCTACCTGATCCCCAACACGCTGGGCAAGCGCGACGCCTTCGATCCGCTTGCCGCGGTGATACCGCTGCCGGTGCAGCAACTGGCCGCCGGTCTTGACTATTTCGTCGCCGAGAACGCCAAGACCGCGCGTGCCTATCTGAAGAAGCTGGGCGAAAACGCGCCGCTGGCGCGCCCGATCCAGCAGATCGAGATCCGCGAACTGAACATCAACACGCGCAAGGAGGAGCTGGCGGCCCTGCTGGACCCGCTGCTGGCCGGTCGCGATGCCGGGCTGCTGTCCGAAGCGGGCGTTCCCGCCGTGGCCGATCCCGGCGCGGACCTGGTCCGGCTTGCGCACGCACGTGGGGTCCGGGTACGGCCGCTGGTCGGCCCCAGTTCGATCCTGTTGGCGGTGATGGGATCGGGATTGAACGGGCAGAGCTTCGCCTTCCACGGCTACCTGCCCGTCGATGCGGCCGAGCGCACGCGTCGGCTGCGCGAGGCGGAACAGTACTCGCGCCGCCATCGCCAGACCCAGGTATGGATCGAGACGCCCTATCGCAACGAGGCGCTGCTGGCGGCGATCAAGGCCAGTTGCGCGGGCGACACGCTGCTGTCGATCGCGGTCGACCTGACCTTGCCCGAGGAGGCGATCGTCACGCAGACGGTCGCGGCCTGGCAGCCAGGCCGGCTGGCCCTGCACAAGCGGCCGGCGATCTTCTCGCTGCTGGCCGGATAGCGCCTCGCCTCAGTGCCTTACTGCAAGGCGGGGCGGCTGCCGCTCCACATCAGCGTACGGACCGCCGCGTCGCCCACCGCCGCGCCGAAGCGCTTGACCACGCGCTCGGCGATGTTCTCCTTGACGGTGTAGTCGACGATGTCCTCGGCCTTGATGACCTCGCGGGCCACATAGTCGGCACTGCCCAGCTCGTCGGCCAATCCCAGCTCGACGCTGCGCTGCCCGGACCAGAACAGGCCCGAGAAGATTTGCGGATCGTCCTTGAGCCGCTCGCCGCGGCCCGCCTTGACCACGTCGATGAACTGCTGGTGGATCTCCCGCAGCATTTCCTCGGCGAACGCCTTCTGGCGCGGCGACTCGGGCGAGAACGGATCGAGCATGCCCTTGTTCTCGCCAGCGGTGTAGAGCCTGCGCTCGACGCCGAGCTTCTCCATCAGCCCGGTGAAGCCGAAGCCATCCATCAGCACGCCAATGGAACCGACGATGCTGGCCTTGTCGACGTAGATCTTGTCCGCTGCCGCCGCCACGTAGTAACCGCCCGAGGCGCAGATCTCCTCGATCACGACATAGAGCGGCTTGGAGGGGTACACGGCGCGCAGGCGCTGGATCTCGTCGTTGATCAAGCCCGCCTGCACTGGCGAGCCGCCGGGGGAGTTGATCTTCAGGATCACCCCCGCGGCATTCGCGTCCTGGAAGGCCGCCTGCAGCGATGCGTTGATACTCTCCGCGCCAGCCGGCGTGCCGGCGGCGATCTCGCCCTCCAGCGTGACCATCGCGGTATGCCGCTTCGCGGTGATGGCCCCTTCCGGCTTGACGTCGAACAGCGTGAAGAACACCAGCACCAGCAGGAGCAGCGTGCCGAGCCGGAAGAAGATGCGCCAGCGGCGTGCGGCGCGTTGCTCCTTGACGGTTGCCATCAGCACCCGCTCGAGCACGTCGCGCTCCCAGCCGGCGCCGGTCTTGACCGGACCGGCCGAGCGGCCCTTGAGCACGGCCTCGCGCTCGCGCGATTCCCGCTTGCGCGCGGCCTCGGCATCGCGCATCTCCGCCTCCAGCGGATAGTCGGCGCTGGCCGCCGTCTCGAGCCGGTCTTCCCGGCCTCGATCGTCATCCGGCCCTGGGCGATCGTCGCCACCCGGCCCCTTGTTCAGTTCCGTCATCCAGTTGCTTCCATCGTAAAGTCGGGGCCCGCAGGCCCCTCTTGCGCTTCAGCCAGACCGCTGCGGCGTGGAGTCCGGCGCTGCGGCAGGCGCTTCGTACGGCGCTTCCGGTATCCAGTACACCGCGCCATCCCGCTCCTCGACGCGCAGCTTGACAAGCGATGCGCCCCGGCAGGGCCCGCCCACGCAGAGCCCGCTGTCGGGAGCATAAATTGCGCCATGTGTCGCGCACATCAAGTATAGGCCCGAGGATTCGAAGAACTGGCCTTCCTGCCAGTCCAGCTCCATCGGCACGTGCGCACACTGATTCAGGTAGCCATGCACCGCCCCATCGTAACGAACGACAAAGGCGCCGACGTTGCGCCCGCGCACCATGACGTCGAAGCGGACGCCGGCACCGCCATCGGTCAGTGCCTCGGCGGCACAGAGGCGCATCGGCGCCGGCCCCACCGGGTTGTGCTCCGCCGGTTCAGCCATGGGTATGCAGCCAGTCGCGGAGGTCGGCAATCGACGATGCGCAATGCAGCGGCGCCATCGCCTGCAGGGAATCGACAGGATGGGCGCCGTAGCAGACGCCGATACCCGCCGCGCCAGCATTGACGGCCATCTGCAGGTCATGGGTGGTATCGCCGATCATCACGGTGCGCTCCATCTCCTGGCCCAGCTCGCGCGTCAGTTCCTGCAACATGGCCGGATGCGGCTTGGAAAAGGTCTCGTCCGCGCAGCGGGTGGCATCGAAGAGGCCCGTCAGTCCCGTCGCGGCCATCGCCCGCTGCAGGCCGACGCGGGTCTTGCCGGTGGCCACGCCGAGGAAATAGTGCTGCGCACGCAGCGACCGGAGCATCTCGACGACGCCGTCGAACAGCACCAGCTCGGCGTCACGGGTCAGGAAATGGTAGCGGTAGCGCTCGGCCAGCTTCGGGTAGTCGGCCGGATCGAGGCTCGGCACCGCATAGGCCAGCGCCTCGCGCAGGCCCAGGCCAATGACATGGCTGGCGGCACTGTCGTCCGGAACCGGCAGGCCCAGATCCTTGCTGGCGAGCTGGATGCACTTGGCGATGGTGGGGGTGGAATCCATCAGGGTTCCATCCCAGTCGAAGACAATCAGGTCGAAGCGTTGCCTGGCCATGGTGTCGAGTGAAGGAAAAAAGTCGAAGACAGCCGGCGCGCAGGCCGGGCGATCCGCCCGGTCACGCCGCGGACGGCTAATCGCCGGATCGGGCGCCTGCGCTGCCCAGCTGCCGAAGGAAGTCCTCACATTCGGGCGGCAACGGCGCACTGACGGTGAGCGGCTCCCCGGTGCCGGGGTGGGTGAAGCCGAGCCGGTGCGCATGCAGGAACATCCGCTTGATGCCAGGCACCGCGCCGCTGCGCGCCAGTGCCTTGTTCAAGGCGAAGTCGCCGTACTTGTCGTCGCCGACAATGGGGAAGCCAAGATGCGCCAGATGCACCCGGATCTGGTGGGTGCGGCCGGTCTTCAGCTCGGCTTCCAGCAGCGTGAAGTCGGGGAAGGCGGCCACCCGGTTGAATACCGTGTGCGAGGGCAGCCCGTCCGCCTGCACGCGCACGCGTCGCTCGCCATCCGGCGTACTGTACTTGAACAGGGGGAAGCGGGCGTGCTGGCGGGCATTTGCAACGTGCCCCGCCACACAGGCGAAGTAGCGCTTGTCCATCGCGTTGCCGCGGATCTGCTCGTGCAGCCCGACCAGGGCCGAGCGCTTCTTTGCCAGCAACAGGATGCCGGAGGTTTCCCGGTCCAGGCGGTGGACCAGCTCCAGGAAGCGCGCCTCGGGCCGCGCCTGGCGCAGCTGCTCGATGACGCCGAAGGCGACGCCGGAGCCGCCGTGGACTGCCACGCCTGCCGGCTTGTCGATCACCAGCAGGTGGCTGTCCTCGAACAGTACCGGGAAGGAGGCGGCGGGCACATGGGCCTGCGAGGCCGTGCTGGCCGCCACCCGGATCGGCGGGATGCGGACCACGTCGCCCGCCTGCAGGCGATAGGTGGCATCCACCCTGCCCTTGTTCACGCGCACTTCGCCGGACCGCAGGATGCGGTAGACATGGCTCTTGGGCACGCCCTTGGCGACCCGCAGCAGGTAGTTGTCGATGCGCTGGCCGTCGGCTTCCTCGCCGATGGTTACATACGCCACCTGGGGCCCGTCCGCCGGGGATCGCGCCTCTTTTTCAATTCGATGGCGTAACTCATTCATTTTCAAATATAATTTCCGCGCTGCCTGGTCATGACCGGCAGCGCATAGGCGGTGTAAGCGAATTGTCGTATTTTACACTCCGGGCCGCCGCCAGCCCGGCCAGTCCCCCGCTTTCTGCGTACCCCGCGAGCGCCGGACCGGTGAATGGCAGTAAAAGCAGCACGCACGGCACAGGTGCGCGCAGGAATTCCCCCATAGGGGACTTCGGCGCCGGCCGGTGACGTGGAGGCAGAGTGTTGAGGTAAAACAGAATTTGATAGCGGATGCCGTCACGGCATTCGCTTTGGTGAGAGATAGTCCCGCCGCACCGGATATCGGTGCCGGCCGTCGGCTGCCCTTCCACCTGGCTGATGTACCGGTGCCCCGTTCGCAGAACTCCAAGAAGTCGCAGGCGCGCCCGTTTTCCGAATCGGCCAGGTCGTGGCGGCGTGTCGCCGTGTCCGACAACCTTGCTCTTTGACGTGTCCCGGCCCCCTTGGTGGCGGGCTCGGTGCGGCAAGCAGCGTCACGGCAGTTCTCGCCAACGCCTCCCGCACCCCGCCCAACCGGATCCTGTCCGGCCGCGAGTAGCGAACCGCGCGCGGCGGACAGCCAGACCCGGACCCCCGGAGGCCGTCGGCACCTTCTCTCTTTCACCCGCGCCCAGTGATCGGCACAGCCTGCCGATGACGCTTCTGGCAATTCTCCAGCCACCTCTCGCTTCCGCGCGTGCTCCATCAAACGCCGCGGGCACCTTGCGTGCCGCCGCGGCATTGGAGTGAGGTTTGCGATGAAACGCATGCTGTTCAATGCGACGCAGCAGGAGGAATTGCGCGTCGCCATCGTCGATGGTCAGAAGCTGATCGACATCGACATCGAGACCGCCGGGCGCGAACAGCGCAAAGGCAATATCTACAAGGGCGTGATCACGCGCATCGAGCCGTCGCTCGAAGCGTGCTTCGTCAACTACGGCGAGGAACGCCACGGCTTCCTGCCGTTCAAGGAAGTCGCCCGCGCCTTCTTCAAGGACGGCACCGACGTTCGCAACGCGCGTATCCAGGATGCGCTGCACGAAGGCCAGGAACTGATCGTCCAGGTCGAGAAGGAAGAGCGCGGCAACAAGGGCGCCGCGCTGACCACCTTCATCTCGCTGGCCGGCCGCTACCTGGTGCTGATGCCGAACAACCCGCGCGGCGGCGGCGTATCGCGCCGCATCGAGGGCGAGGACCGCCAGGAACTGCGCGAGACCATGGGCCAGCTGACGGTGCCCGATGGCATGAGCATCATCGCCCGCACGGCGGGCATCGGCCGCTCGGCCGAGGAACTGCAGTGGGACCTGAACTACCTGCTGCAACTGTGGAAGGCGATCGATGGCGCCGCGCAGGACAACAAGGCGCCGCTGCTGATCTACCTGGAATCGAGCCTGGTGATCCGCGCCATCCGCGATTACTTCCAGCCGGATATCGGCGAGATCCTGATCGATACCGACGATATCTACGAGCAGGCCCGCGCCTTCATGAGCGTGGTGATGCCCGACAACATGAATCGCGTGAAGAAGTACCGGGACGACGTGCCCCTCTTCTCGCGCTTCCAGATCGAACACCAGATCGAATCGGCCTATTCGCGCATGGTGATGCTGCCCTCGGGCGGCGCCATCGTGATCGACCACACCGAGGCGCTGGTCGCGGTCGACGTCAACTCGGCGCGCGCGACCAAGGGCGCCGACATCGAGGAAACGGCGCTGCGCACCAACCTGGAGGCGGCCGACGAGATCGCCCGCCAGCTGCGCCTGCGCGACCTGGGCGGCCTGATCGTGATCGACTTCATCGACATGGAGTCCAGCAAGGCCCAGAAGGACGTCGAAACCCGCCTGAAGGACGCACTGCGGCATGACCGCGCGCGCGTGCAGATGGGCAAGATCAGCCGCTTCGGCCTGATGGAGCTGTCGCGCCAGCGCCTGCGCCCGTCGCTGTCCGAAGGCTCGCACATCACCTGCCCGCGCTGCAACGGCACGGGCCACATCCGCGACACCGAATCGTCCGCCCTGCAGGTGCTGCGCATCATCCAGGAAGAGGCGATGAAGGAAAACACCGCCGCCATCCACTGCCAGGTGCCGGTCGAGGTCGCCGCCTTCCTGCTGAACGAGAAGCGCCAGGACATCAACCTGATCGAGATGCGCTTCAAGGTCAATGTGCTGCTGATCCCGAACAAGCATCTGGAAACGCCGCACTACAAGCTGGAACGCCTGCGCCACGACGATCCGCGCCTGGAGGACAGCACCGCCAGCTACCGCATGGCCGAGGCCGCCGCCAAGGAACTGGAGGCGGATACCAGCTACAGCAGCCGCACCAAGGAAGAAGCCAAGCCGCGCCAGGAAGCGGCGGTCAAGGGCATCACGCCGGAGCAGCCGGCACCGGTGTCGGTGCCGCGTCCGGAGCGTCCGGCCCGTGCCGAAGCGCCTCCCGCACGACCGGCACAGCCCGCCCCCGCCACCCAGCCGGTCGGCGCCGGTGGCTTCATCGGCTGGCTCAAGGGCCTGTTCGGCGCCCGTCCGGCTCCTGCGCCGGCCGCGCCGGTCCAGCCGGCCGCGACCGAAGAGCGCAGCACCGAAGGCCGCCGCGAGCGTGGCGAACGTGGTCAGCGCGGTGAACGTGGCGAACGTGGCCAGCGCGGCGAGCGTGCCGAGCGCGGCGAACGCCAGGGCCGCGGCCAGCGTGCCGAGCGCGGTGAGCGCGCGGAACGGGCCGACCGTCCGGAGCGTGCCGAACGCGCGGAGCGTGGCGAGCGTAACGACCGTGGCGACCGTGGCGAGCGCGCCGACCGTGGCGAACGCCAGCAGCGTCAGCCGCGCCAGCCGCAGGAAGCCCAGGTGCTGCAGACGGAGGCCCGTCCGGCCGACGCCGAGGCCCGCGCCGAAGCCCGCCGCGAGCGCAATCAGGAGCGCCGCGAACGGCAGCGCGAGCGCCAGCGTGAGCGCGCCGAGACGCGCGATGCGACCCTCGCCGAAGATGCCACCGACAACGCCGTGGCGGCGTTGAACGGTGCCGTGACCGAGCCGGCTGCGGAAACCGCTGCGCCGGTTGCCAAGGCCAGCGCGGCCGCACTGGCGGGCGATGCATCGAACCTGGAGCTGGCCGAAGGCGCGGCGCCGGAAGCCGGCGAGAACGGTGAAGGCGAAGAACGCCGCCGCCGCAACCGCCGCGGCCGCAACCGCTATCGCCGCGAACGGGAAGAAGGCGTGACGGCAGGCGAGGCAGCCGAAGCCGGTGCAGCCGATGAGTCCGATGCCCCCGAGGCAATGGAAACCGCGGGCTCGGCCGAGAGCGCGCAAGGCAGCGCTCTCGAAAGCCCTGCAGTCGCCGCCGCGGACACTGCCGCGGACACCGCCGCGCAAGCCGCACCGGCTCCGGTACGGCAGGCGCTGGCCGCCGAGGCAGCCACCGCTGGCCTGACGCAAGCCGAAGCCGCCCCGCAGGCGCAGGCTACACCGGCTGCAACGGCGGCTCCGGCTGCCGCGACGACGCAGCCGGAAGCGGCCGTCGACGCCCCGGCGACCGCCGGTATCGACGCCGAGCCCGCCGGCGCGGCGTCGGTTCCAGTGACCGCGCCGGCCGCCGAGCCCGCTGCCCAGCAGTCGAGCTCGGTCAGCGAGACCGGTCTGGCCGAGCCGCAGGTCGTCACCGCTCCGGTAACCGCTGGCGCGCTGCGCGACGAACTGGAAACGGCAGACGCCGAACCGGCACCCGCACCCGCACCCGCGGCCGCTCCCACCGCTGCACCGGCGGCCCAGGGCGCGACCGCCGCGCTGTCGGCCGAGGCGCTGCAACCGATGCTGGAGGCAGCCGGGCTGCAGTGGGTCCATACGGACGATGCCAAGTACCGTGCCGCGCAGGACGCCGCGGCCAGCATCGCCCCGGCCCCGCGCGCACCCCGCGAGCGCAAGCCGCTGCCGCCGCTGCCGCAAGGCCCGATGATCCTGGTCGAGACCGGCGGCAATGAAGTGTCGATGAACCAGCAGCAGTAAGCAGTCGGCTGCCACGCAGCAACAGGGGGACGGCAATGCCGTCCCCCTTTTTTTGCCCACCCCGTGCCCTGCTGGCGCTCTTGCCGTCACCGCCGGGCGGCCCCCGCGCGTGTCGATTAGAATGGCGGCATGCGGCGCCATCATGGGCCGGGCATCACTGAACATGACCGAATCCGTCATCCCCATCTTCGACCTGCGGGAGCATCGATACCACTCGATGCGTCCGTCGATCCCCGAGCAGTTGCAGCAACCGGACGGGCTGGTCGCCGACCTGCGCGGGCGGCCGCTGCACGACCTGCGCATCTCGGTGACCGACCGCTGCAATTTCCGCTGCGTCTACTGCATGCCCAAGGAAGTGTTCGACAAGGACTACCGCTTCCTGCCGCATTCGGAACTGCTCAGTTTCGAGGAGATCGAGCGGACGGCGCGGCTGTTCGTCGCGCATGGCGTGGAGAAGATCCGGCTGACCGGCGGCGAGCCGTTGCTGCGCAAGAACATCGAGAAGCTGGTCGACATGCTGGCGCGGATTCCGACGGTGTCCGGCCGGCCGCTGGACCTGACGCTCACCACCAACGCGTCGCTGCTGGCGCGCAAGGCCACGTCGCTGCGCGACGCCGGCCTCTCGCGGGTTTCCGTCAGCCTCGACGCGATCGACGACCCGACCTTCCGCCGGATGAACGATGTCGATTTCGCCGTGGCGGACGTGCTGCGCGGCATCGAGGCCGCGCAGGCGGCGGGACTGGCGCCGATCAAGGTCAATATGGTGGTCAAGCGCGGCACCAACGACGACCAGATCGTGCCGATGGCCCGCCATTTCCGCGGCACCGGCATCATCGTGCGCTTCATCGAATTCATGGACGTCGGCGCCAGCAATCACTGGCGCATGGACGAGGTGCTGCCGTCGTCGGAAGTGGTCTCGCGCATCGACGCCGCCTTCGGCCTGGAGCCGATGGACCCGAACTACAGCGGCGAGACCGCGAAGCGCTGGCGCTATCGCGATGGCGCCGGCGAGATCGGGGTGATTTCCAGCGTCACGCAGGCCTTCTGCGGCGACTGCAGCCGCATCCGGCTGTCCACCGAGGGCCGGCTCTACCTTTGCCTGTTCGCCACCGAGGGGTACGACCTGCGCGCGCTGCTGCGCGGCGGCTACAGCGACCTGCAGATTTCCAACGCGATCGCCGCCATCTGGCGGGCGCGGCAGGACAACTATTCGGAGCAGCGCGGCAACCCGTCGGTCCGCGCCGCCCGCGCCGCGCAGAAAATCGAGATGTCCTATATCGGCGGCTGAATCCCGGGGGGCGCCATGGCGCGCCGCATGCGTCCCTCCCGGGCGGTCTGCCTCGCAACCCATCCCGTTCGCCGGTGCGCCGAGTCTGGTACGCCCGGCACGGGCCAACCGTTCCGACAAATGATTGAACGTGACGATATCACCGGCCTGATCCTCGCCGGCGGCCGTGGCAGCCGCATGGGCGGCACCGACAAGGGGCTGCAGACGCTGCGTGGCGCACCGATGGTGATGCACACGATGATGCGGCTGGGGCCGCAGACTGGCGAGCTGATGATCAACGCCAACCGCAATGTGGCCGCCTACGAGTCGTTCGGGGTGCCGGTCGTGGTCGATTCCGTGCCGGACTTCGCCGGGCCGCTCGCCGGCATGCTGGCCGGGCTCGAGCAGTGCCAGACCCGCTGGATGGTGACCGCGCCGTGCGATTCCCCGTTCCTGCCCACCGACCTGGTCGCGCGGCTGGCGCAGGCGATCGAGGAAAGCGGCGCGGAGATGGCGATGCCGGTCACCATCGATGCATCCGGCCGGCGGCAGACCCAGCCGGTGTTCCTGCTGATGCCGCACACGGCGCTGGACAGCCTGATGGCCTATCTGAACGGCGGCGGCCGCAAGATCGACGCCTGGGCCGCGCAACACCGGCTGGCCGAAGTCGAGTTTCCCGATCACGACGCCTTCGCCAATATCAACACGCTGGACGATCTGCGCGGCTTCGAGTCGCGTCAGTAAGCCCCGTTTCCCTGCCCCCTTCGACTTCATTCGATCCGCCATGCCATCGCTGCAATCCGTGATCTCCTGCCTGTCCGACTACGATCCGACCGCGCTGCCGGTGGACCAGGCCAACCGGATCATTGCCGACGTGGTCGAGCCGGTCACCGGCATCGAACAACTGGCCATCCGCACGGCCCTGGACCGCGTGCTCGCCGAGGACGTGGTGTCGCCGATCGACGTTCCCGCGCATGACAACGCGGCGATGGACGGCTATGCCTTCAACGCTGCCAACCTGCCCGCTTCCGGCGACGCCGTGCTGACCGTGGCCGGCACCGCGCTGGCGGGCGATACCGGCCTGCCCGCGCCGGCCGCCGGCACCGCAGTGCGGATCATGACGGGGGCCGTGATGCCGGCGGGCTGTGACACCGTGATTCCCCAGGAGCTCGTGGAGGTGGACGGCGACACCATCCGCTTTGCCGCCGATGCCGTGCGTGCCGGCGACAACCGCAGGTTCCGCGGCGAGGATCTGGCGGCCGGCAAACCCGCTTTGCGCGCGGGCCGGCTGCTGCGCCCGGCCGACCTGGGACTGCTTGCCTCGCTGGGCATCGCCGAGGTGCGGGTGCGGCGTCGCCTGCGCGTCGCCTTCTTCTCCACCGGAGACGAGCTGCGCTCGATCGGCGAGACGCTCGACGCCGGCTGCGTCTACGACTCCAACCGCTATACGCTGCACGCGATGCTCACGCGCCTGGGCGTCGAGCTGATCGACATGGGCGTGGTGCGCGACGACCCCGCCGCGCTGGAAGCCGCGTTTCGCACGGCGTGCGAGAACGCCGACGCGGTGATCACCTCGGGCGGCGTGTCGGTCGGCGAAGCGGACTACACCAAGGCGATCATGGCCCGGCTGGGCGACGTGACCTTCTGGAAGATCGCCATGCGCCCGGGCCGGCCGATGGCCTTCGGGCGCATCGCGTCCAATGGCAAGGAGGCGCTGCTGTTCGGCCTGCCCGGCAACCCGGTGGCGGTGATGGTGACCTTCTACCATTTCGTCCGCGCGGCGCTGCATCGCATGATGGGCACGGACCTGGCCGCGCCGCCATTGATGCGGGTGCGCAGCGCGCAGGCCATCCGCAAGAAGCCCGGCCGCACCGAGTACCAGCGCGGCATCCTCGCCCCCGGCGCCGACGGCCAGTGGGAGGTGCGTATCACCGGCCAGCAGGGCTCCGGCGTGCTGCGGTCGATGAGCGAAGCGAACTGCTTCATCGTGCTGGGGCACCAGCAGGGTGGCGTCGCCGCCGGCGATCCGGTCGACGTGATGCTGTTCGAGGGCCTGATCTGACCCGGGCCGGGCGACCGCGCGACTGTGGTTTTTTTGACGCATCGCGGCCGGGGCATCGGCTAGTCGCCTGTCGCCCCATTCGCTACACTTGCCCAATTCAAACGCAAGCGAACGCAAGCAAGCGCAACCCACCAACCGGACTGCCATCGTCGTCATGAATCAGGAGATTTCCTACCTCCACCCCGTCAAGACCGCCCGGGCCCTCGTGCTGGTCTATCTGTGCTTCTCGGTGCCGATCGTGTCGATGGGGTTGTTCGTGGCCTTCGTGCGCTATGGCGACCTGCCCGGCATCACGGTCTTCACCGCGCTGATCCTGAACGCGCTGGTGGGTTTCGGACTGCTGTGGCTGGCCTGCAAGGCCTACAACTGGGTGGCGGCCCGGTTCGGCGGCATCGAGGTCACGATCCGTCCGCTGCCGGCCCAGACCGACTAGCCGCCGGCTGGCTGCCGACTAGCCGCCGACTGGTTGCAGTTCCCGCCAACCAAAAAGCGCATCGATCGATGCGCTTTTTTGTTGCCCGCGGACGAGAGCACCGCCTACACCGTGCCGCCACTGGTCGCTGCCGGTCCCTGCAGGTCGGCCTCGCCCGCCCCCGGCTCATCCGCCCCCTCGGGCGCCTCGGCGGCGCCGAGCAACCGCAGGGTATCGTCCTCCGGCAGCGCCTCGACCTTGCGCAGCTTGCGTTCCATTTGCCGGCTGCGCACCTCGGCCTGCTCGATATTGCGGGCCGCGCGCTCCAGTGTCTGCCGCGTGCGCGCCAGCACCTCGCCGAACTTGCCGAACTCGGTCTTGACCGCGCCGAGCACCTCCCACACCTCGCTGGACCGCTTCTCCAGCGCCAGCGTGCGGAAGCCCATCTGCAGGCTGTTGAGCAACGCGGTCAGCGTGGTCGGGCCGGCGATCGTGACGCGGTGCTGGCGCTGCAACTGATCGGCCAGTCCCGGACGCCGCAGCACTTCCGCGTACAGCCCTTCGGTCGGCAGGAACAGGATGGCGAAATCGGTGGTGGCGGGCGGTGACAGGTACTTTTCGGCGATGGTCTGGGCTTCCCGCCGCACCGCCGTTTCCAGTTCCCGGCCCGCCGTGGCGACCCCCTCCACATCCCCGCGCTCCTGGGCATCGCACAGCCGCTCGTACTGCTCCTTCGGGAACTTCGCATCGATCGGCAGCCAGACGGTGCCGCTGTCGGCGCGCGCGGCACCCGCACCGGACGATTCCCGGCCCGGCAGCCGGATGGCGAACTCCACCCGGGCGCCGGTATTGCGCACGGTTTCGACATTGCGGGCGTACTGGTCGGGCGTCAGGATCTGCTCCAGCAGCATGTCCAGCTGGACTTCGCCCCAGGTACCACGGGTCTTCACGTTGGTCAGCACGCGCTTGAGATCGCCCACGCCCTGCGCCAGCGCCTGCATCTCGCCCAGGCCGCGATGGACCTGATCGAGCCGGTCCGACACCAGGCGGAACGACTCGCCCAGCCGCTGCTCCAGCGTGGCATGCAGCTTCTCGTCGACGGTGCGGCGCATCTCGTCGAGCTTCGCCGCATTGTTGGCCTCGATGTCCTTGAGCTTCTGCTCCAGCGTCGCGCGCACTTCCATCAGACGGCGCTCGTTCGCCTCCGACAGCTGCGTCACCTGCTGCTGAAGGCTGGCGGCGAAACGGTGCAGGCTGGCGGCCTGCTCCTCGCGGCCGATGCGCGCAGCGTCCGCGACCTCGGCGCGCAGGCTGCGCTCGAGCCGTTCGCTGTCGCGCTCGCCGCGTTCGCGCCAGTCGGCCAGCCGCTGCAGCAGCACGTCCTGCTCGGCGCCCGCCGCCCCCGAGCGGCGAAACAGCAGGACCAGTTGCAGCAACAGGATGACCGCCAGCGCGGCGAGGATCAGGATCAGGGGCCAGGACATGCAGGACGGCTATAGCAACGGTTGGACAGGCACGCCGCGGTGCGGGCAGCGCGTAGAAGGGTCAGCGCCGGCGCGGCAGCACCTCGGGATTGACCACGCAGGGCGGCCGGCCGGCATCCGGGCCCGCATCCAGGGCGGCGATCAGATTGTCGGCGGCCAGGTCGGCCATCGCCCGGCGAGTCTTCTCCGAGGCGCTGGCGATATGCGGGGTCAGCACCACGTTGGGAACGGTCAGCAGATCGGGATGCACGTCCGGTTCTCCCTCGAACACATCGAGGCCCGCGGCGAACAGGCGCCGCTCGCGCAACGCCCGCGCCAGCGCGCCGTCGTCGACGATGCCGCCGCGCGCGAGGTTGACCAGCGTCGCCGAGGGCTTCATCTTCGCCAGTTCGGCGGCACCGATCGCATGATGGCTTTCCGGACTGTAGGGCAGCACCAGCAGCAGATGGTCCGACTGGCCCACCAGTTCGTCCTTGCTGACATAGCGCGCCTGCAGCGCCTGCTCGGTCTGCTCGGGTAGCCGCGAGCGATTGTGGTACAGCACCGTCATGCCGAATCCCGCCGCGCGCCGCGCCAGTGCCTGGCCGATCCGCCCCATGCCGAGAATGCCGAGGGTGCTGCCATGCAGGTCCATGCCGAGGAACATGTCATAGGCCCAGCGCTGCCAGTGCCCCGCGCGCAGCCAGTGCTCCGACTCGGTGACCCGGCGAGCGGTGGCCATCAGCAGCGCCCAGCCGAAATCGGCGGTGGTCTCGGTCAGCACGTCCGGGGTATTGGTGGCGACGATCCCGGCGGCGGTCAGCGCCGGCAGATCGAGATTGTTGTAGCCCACCGCCATATTGCACACCGCGCGCAGCGACGGCAGCGCCGCGACCAGTTCGGCGTCGATCCGGTCGGCGGCGTTGGCCAGCACGCCGGCCTTGCCCGCCAGCCGCGCGCGCAGCGCGGCGCCGTCCAGCACCTCGTCCGGCTGGTTGTGGTCGACCTCGAAATACTGCGACAGCCGCTCGATCACCTCGGGAAAGATCGCGCGGGTCACGAGCACGGCGGGACGGGATACGGAAGCGGATGCGGTCATGGCAGGATCCGGATCAAAGGCGGAAGAACAGGAAGGTCATCGCCAGGAACAGCGGCACCAGCACGCCGCAGGACCACAGCATATAACCGAAGAAGCTGGGCATGCGCACGCCGCGGTTCTCGGCGATCGCCTTGACCATCAGGTTCGGCGCATTGCCGATGTAGGTGTTGGCCCCCATGAACACCGCGCCCGCGGAGATCGCCGCCAGCGTGGAGGCGTCGCGCGTCATCAGCGTGGCAGCGTCGCCGCCCGCGGTATTGAAGAAGACCAGATAGGTTGGCGCATTGTCGAGGAAGGAGGACAGCAGGCCCGTCGCCCAGAAATACATGCCGTCGATCGGCCGCCCGGCGGCGTCGCTGACCGCGTGAATCACGCCGGCGAAGGCCCCGTCGGTCCCGGCGCGCAGCATGGCGATCACCGGAATGATGGTCAGGAAGATGCCGGCAAACAGCTTGCCCACTTCGAGGATCGGCTCCCAGTTGAACTCGTTGCCCACCCGCGCGCCCTCGGGCGTGATCAGCAGCGACAGCAGCGCGACGCCCACCAGCGCGACATCGCGCACCAGCGACTGCAGCGGGACCTCGGTGCCGAGCACGTCGAAGCTGATGCCCGGCTTCCACAGGCCACTCATCAGCACCAGTCCCACTACAGCGGCCAGCAGCAGGAAGTTGGCCTTGCCCTCGATGCGGATATCGCGGGAGTCGGGCGTCGGATCCTGCCCGGCGGGCAGCTCTTCTTCCCGATTGAGGTAGTAGTGACGGTCGACCAGATAGAAGATCGCCAGCAGCGACAGGCAGAGGAACAGCGTCTCCAGGTGGATATGCTGCAAGGTCCAGAAGAAATCGACGCCCTTGAGGAAGCCAAGGAACAGCGGCGGGTCGCCCAGCGGCGTCAGCGCGCCGCCGGCGTTGGCCACCAGGAAGATGAAGAACACCACCACGTGCGCGACATGGCGGCGATTGTCGTTTGCGCGCAGCAGCGGCCGGATCAGCAGCATCGCCGCGCCGGTGGTGCCCATGATGCTGGCCAGCACGGTGCCCAGCGCCAGGATGCCGGTATTGAGCCGCGGCGTGCCGTGCAGGTTGCCGTGCACGCAGATGCCGCCCGCCACCGTGTACAGCGCCCCGATCAGCACGATGAACGGCAGGTACTCGGCCAGCAGCGCGTGCGCCAGTCCGGCCAGTGCCGCGTGCGCGCCGAAGGACAGTGCGAACGGCACCAGGAACAGCAGCGCCCATCCCGCCGCGACCTTGCCGTAGTGGTGGTGCCAGAACCGTGGCGCCGCCAGCGGCATCAGCGCGATCGACAGCAGGACGCCGGCGAACGGCACGGCCCACAGTGGCGACAGCGTGGCCCCGTCCAGTTCCGCAGCCTGGGCCAGCGAAGGCAGCAGCACCGCCGCTATGGAAATCGACAGACGGGCAAGCACGGATGGCATCGGTTGGAATCTCCCGGAGAAAACACTGGACAGCCCGCCTTTGCGCGGAACGGCAAGGCGGCATGCGAGGCACTGCGGATGGCATGCCGGCGCCGCGTGTACGCCGAACGGGGGACGTGGCGACGCAGGGCCGGCATGACAGGCGGCCACGCGGGCCGCCGGGGGATGGAGACGTCAGTCCTGCTCGATCAGCACGACATGGACGCGATATGGCCCGTGCGCGCCAAGCACGATGGTCTGCTCGATATCGCCGGTGCGCGACGGGCCACTGATGACGTTGGTGGCGCGCGGCAACTCGCCGCGCTCGCTACGGACCAGCGCGAAGGCCGCTTCCAGGTCCGGCACGATGCGCGAGACCGGCACCACCGCGATATGGGTCTCCGGCAACAGCGCGCCGGAAGCGAACGACTCCGGCCCCGACAGCAGCATCAGCGAGCCGGTCTCGGCGACCGCACAGAAGCAGCCGGTGATACCGACCAGATCGCCGTGCTCGCGGTCGGCCTGGGGATCGCGCACGGGCGGCCGGTACTCGACCTCGACGCCAGCCGCCTGCCAGTCCAGCGCAGACAGTGCCGGCCACGCGACCGCGCGTGGCGCCAGCGCCAGGGCCTGCAGATAGCGCGCCACCGCCGCCGGCACCTCGGCATGCGAGCGCACCCGCTCTACCGTCGAGGCCATCTTCTGCGCCTGCACGACGAACGCTTCCGTGACGTCGCCCGCTATGCCGGGACGCGGGCCGGCCGGGTGCCGCTGAAGATAGTCGGCAACGGCCTCGCGCTCGCCCTGGGTAGTCTGGGCCGGGCGTCCCTGCGCGGCGCGGATGCGGGCGAAGATGCGGTTGCGGACGCTGTCGGTGTTCAACGGCGCGAGCGTGGAGTCGGCGGACGGGTTCTGGGTCATGCGCAAGCTCGTGGGATGGCGGTCCGGATTCAACCCGGCAATTATAAGGGGCGGCTCTCGCACGCTCGAATCCGGATCGGCCCGGATCGAGGCGGATTCAGGCGGCAGCCTCGACGCCGAACACCTGGCGCAGATAGGTCAGGTAGGCCGGGTCGTCGCACATCGTCTTCTCGGGCGTGTCGGACAGCTTGGCGACCGGCTGCCCATTGCAGCGAACCATCTTGATGACGATCTGCAGCGGCGTGTAGCCGAGGTCGTTGGTCAGGTTGGTGCCGACGCCGAAGGCCAGCCGGCAACGCCCGCTGAAGCGCTCGTACAGCTCGACCACGCGCGGGATGTTCAGGTTGTCGCTGAAGATCAGCGTCTTGCTGCGCGAATCGACCCGATTGGCGGCGTAGTGGGCCAGCATCCGTTCGCCCCAGGCGACCGGATCGCCGGAATCGTGCCGGACCCCGTCGAACAGCTTGCAGAAGTAGAGGTCGAAGTCGTTCAGGAAGGCGTCGAAGCCGTACGTGTCGGACAGCGCGATGCCCAGGTCGCCGCGATATTCGCGTGCCCAGGTTTCCAGCGCGAACACCTGCGAATCGCGCAGCCGCGGCCCGAGCGACTGGCACGCCTGCAGGTACTCGTGGGCCATCGTGCCCAGCGGAATCAGGTTGTGCATGCGCGCGAAGTGGACGTTGCTGGTGCCGGCCAGTTGCGGCCCCAGTACCTGCTTCATGCTCTGCAGCACTTCCTCCTGCCAGTCGCGCGAGAAGCGGCGGCGCGTGCCGTAGTCGGCGATCACGCAGTCGGTGCGGCCGGGCATGCGCAGCAGCGCCAGCTTCTCCGTCAGGCGCCGGCGGCCCTCGTCCCAGTTGGGAAACGGCTGGGTATGGCGGAAATACACCTCGTTGACGATGGCCAGCAGCGGCACTTCGAACAGGATGGTGTGCAGCCACGGTCCACGGATCGTGATATCGATCTCGCCGTTGTCCTTGGGCGACGGCGTCACCGAAACGTACTTCGCGTTGAGCTGGAACAGGCCGAGAAAGTCGACGAAGTCGCTCTTGATGAAGCGCAGGCCGCGCAGCCAGGCCAGTTCCTCCTCGGTGAACCGCAGCTTGCACAGTGCGTCGATCTCCGTCTTGATCTCGTCGATATACGGACGCAGATCGACCCCGGCGTTGCGGCATTTGAAGCGGTATTCGACTTGGGCCGCCGGAAAATGATGCAGCACGACCTGCATCATGGTGAACTTGTACAGATCGGTATCGAGCAGTGACTGGATAATCATGGCAGGGCTGCGAGGGAACGCCGGACGCCTCAGCAAGGTGCCGGATTGGTCCCACATGCTACCGCATCGCGCTGCTGCCGCGCGATGCTACGGTTCTCAATGCGGGGATCGACGCGAATGTCGGGGCGAATATCGGCGCGAATATCGGCGCAAGCACCGGCGCCGCTGCGCGCGCCCACCCGCTCCGCCCCCCCCGCATCACGCGGGGCTTCGTGCACATTCCGGAGTCAATACACTGCGCATAAAGAAATAAGAAAACTATCTGATTGCGCTATATAGGACCGCTGCCCGGGCCGGTCCGGTCGGCTACAATATCGTTCTTTGAAGGGCCGCGGACCGCGCTCGCCCGCGCCCGCCGCATCGGCACGCGCGGTGTCTCGCTCAACCGATATTACGCGAGAGCGGCAAGCCGGCAGCAAGGGATCTGCGATCGCGTCCCTGCCGGTCATGGCAAGACCCGACCAGCGGCCCCAACGTCTCCCATCGAAGCCGATCCGTTTTTGGAACCGAAATGACTCACGTTGTCACCGAATCCTGCATCCGTTGCCGCTATACCGATTGCGTTGACGTGTGCCCGGTCGATTGTTTCCGCGAGGGCCCCAACTTCCTCGCGATCGATCCCGACGAGTGCATCGATTGCGCGGTCTGCGTGGCGGAATGCCCGGTCAACGCGATCTATGCCGAGGAAGACGTGCCGGCCGACCAGCTCGAATTCATCGACCTGAATGCCGAGCTGGCGCGCAGCTGGCCGTCCATCACCAAGACCAAGACCCCGCTGCCCGAGGCCGAGGAGTTCAAGGACGTCACCGGCAAGCTGCAGTACCTGCAGCGCTGACACCGCACAACGATAAAGGAAGCGCCCCACCCGCTTTCCCGAAATGCGGGGCAATTGCTGCCCCCCGAACGTATCAGGACGATTATGGACTTGAGCATTCCCACCCCCGTTGCCGACACCACCGGCAAGGCCACCAGCGCCAGTGGCGGCGGCCAGCCGCTGGAGATCGATGCGCTGATCGTCGGCGCTGGTCCGGTTGGTCTCTTCCAGGTGTTCGAACTCGGCCTGCTCGAAATCAAGGCCCACGTGATCGACTCGCTCAAGAGCGTCGGCGGCCAGTGCGTCGAGCTCTATCCGGACAAGCCGATCTACGACATCCCGGCCGTGCCCATCTGCACCGGCCAGGAGCTGACCGACAATCTGCTCAAGCAGATCGAGCCGTTCGAGCCGACCTTCCACCTTGGCCAGGAAGTGACCGTGGTCGAGCGCCGCGAGGACGACCGCTTCTTCGTCGAGACGTCGCTCGGCACCCGCTTCATCACCAAGACGATCTTCATCGCCGCCGGCGTGGGTTCGTTCCAGCCGCGCACGCTCAAGGTCGACGGCATCGACAAGTTCGACGGCAAGCAGCTGTTCTACCGCGTCAAGGATCCGAGCCGCTTCCACGGCCGCAACCTGGTGATCGTCGGTGGTGGCGATTCGGCGCTGGACTGGACGCTGGACCTGGTCGGCAAGGCCGAATCGGTGGTGCTGATCCATCGCCGCGATGGCTTCCGCGCCGCGCCGGCGTCGGTCGCCAAGATGAAGGAACTGTGCGAACAGATGGAGATGCAGTTCCTGGTCGGCCAGATCAGCAGCTACGAAGAGAAGGACGGCGTGCTGACCGAGATCAAGGTCACCGGCGGTGACGGCGTCACGCGCCGGTTGCCGGTGGACGACCTGCTGGTGTTCTTCGGCCTGTCGCCCAAGCTTGGCCCGATCGCCGAATGGGGCCTGGATCTGGAGCGCAAGCAGATCAAGGTCGACACGGAGAAATTCCAGACCAATATCCCGGGCATCTTCGCCATTGGCGACATCAACACCTACCCCGGCAAGAAGAAGCTGATCCTCTCGGGCTTCCATGAAGCCGCGCTGGCCGCCTTCGGCGCCGCGCCCTACATCTTCCCCGAGAAGAAGATCCACATGCAGTACACGACCACCTCGCCGAAGCTGCACAAGATCCTCGGCGTCGAAACGCCGACGTTCGACTGACCGGCACACCGGACCAGGCGAGTCGCACGACTGCAAACCGCCCTTCGGGGCGGTTTTTTCTTGCCCCTGCCGGTCGCCCGCTCTATAATGCGCCCTTCGCCTGCGTCCGGCTCTCTCCGGCGCCGTTGCGGCCGAGCCGGCGGCTTTGGCAACAGGAACAAACGACAGGAAACTGTCGAAACCTTGTTGACGAAGTAACAAGAAACTGGCTATAATCCTTTTCTCAGCTGTTCCCCGATAGCTCAGTCGGTAGAGCGACGGACTGTTAATCCGCAGGTCCCTGGTTCGAGCCCAGGTCGGGGAGCCAAAGAACAGGAGGCCCGCCATGCGAATGGCGGGCTTTTTTACTGGTGCATGCCGCTGGCGAACGCCAGGTTCGCTGTCCGCCCCTCCTCGCGAGTCAGGGCTGGAACGCAGAATGCATCATTTCACACGACACGGCTTGGGCTGGCCAGCTGCCGTGACGCCAGGCCCCGCTTTTTCGGGGCAGATCCGTGCCGGCTACGCAGCCGGCAGGCAAATCGACCGCCCGCGCCTGTTCCAGGCGCTCCGGTTTTCCCTCGCGCAGACGCCGGAGGAATTGCCATGCAGGCCAGCATTCGCGAGTATGGGCGACGCTCCTGCGGGGCTTGCGCCGTCGATACTCTCCGTTCCAACCCGCCGCGTGAAGCGGCATGCCGAGGACAACCCTTGACCAAGATCGTATTGAAGCCGGGCGAGCCGGTTGAAGTGGCCATGCGACGTTTCCGTCGGGCCATTCTGCAAAATGGCCTGATCGTCGAACTGAAGAGCCGTACCGCTTACGAAAAGCCGACCACCGAGCGCAAGCGCAAGAAGAAGGCCGCCGAGTCGCGCCTGCGCAAGCGCCTGCGCATGCAGATGCTTCCCAAGAAGCTGTACTAATTACAGCCTCTCCGGTTCCGCCCCGGCTTATCGCCTGCGCGCCACTGGCGCACGGCAGCCGGGGATGACCGGTGCCTCGGGCAGCGCCCTTCGCAGGGCGACGCCGCCCCGATCCTTCTGCTACGTCTGTCTGGCAGCGTCCTCGCCTGCCTGTCGCCGCACGCCTGCACCTCGCCTGCATCTCGCCCGCTGTTCGCTGCCGCACGCAGCCCGCTCGCCGCGCCCTCACCGTTCCCGCCCACGCTGGTAAAGTGCCACTCCTGACTTTGCCCCGATGCGCTAACGGATGCTTACCGTCCCTCGGCTGACCTCCCCCCACTGGCGCCTGGCCTTCTGGCTGTGCCTGGCCTGCGTGCTGGTACTGTCCCTGCTGCCGCCGTCCGCGCCCGTCACCGGCACCGGTTGGGACAAGGGCAATCACCTGCTCGCCTTCTCCACGCTCGCCCTGCTGGGCTGGCGCGCCTATCCCGGCCGAACCGGCGCGGTGGTCGCCGGCCTGCTCGTCTTCGGCGCGCTGATCGAGTGCCTGCAATGGATGACACCGTACCGGGACGCGGACTGGATCGACCTGTTCGCCGATAGCGTAGGCATCGCGCTCGGCGCCGTGCTGCAAGGCATGGCCGAGCTGCTGCGCGGCGGCCGCCGCCAGCGCTCCGGCTGACGCGCCGCCGCCTCGCTTTCTCACCCGCCAGCGCGACCGGTTTGCTCCCCTCGCCCGCTTGCGGGAGACGGGCCGGGGAGAGGGCATCGGGCACTTGCCGACCACCGCAGAAACCTCGCGCCCCCAGCCATGGGCATAATGACGGCATTGCGAGCGGCGCGAACCGGAGCCCCTGCCTTGACAGCCATCCTCGAACTGCATGACGTGCGCAAGCGCTATGGCCAGACCACCGTGGTAGATGGCCTGAGCCTGCGCGTGCAACGCGGCCAGTGCTTTGGCCTGCTCGGCCCGAACGGGGCGGGCAAGACCACCACGTTGCGCCTGCTGCTGGGCCTGACGACGCCCGATGCCGGTGAACTGACGCTATGCGGGGAGCCGGTCCCGCAGCGCGCTCCCCAGGCCCGCATGCGCGTCGGCGTGGTGCCCCAGTTCGACAATCTGGACCCCGATTTCACCGTCGTGGAGAACCTGCGCATCTTCGGCCGCTATTTCGGCCTGTCCCGCGCGCAGATCGAAAGCCGGGTGCCCGCGCTGCTGGAATTCGCCCGGCTCGAGAACCGCGCCGACGCGCAGGTCAAGGACCTGTCAGGCGGCATGCGGCGCCGCCTGACAGTGGCCCGCGCGATGATCAACGACCCCGATCTGCTGGTGATGGACGAGCCGACCACCGGCCTCGATCCCCAGGCTCGCCATCTGATCTGGGACCGGCTCAAATCGTTGCTGGCGTCCGGCAAGACCATCCTGTTGACCACCCACTTCATGGAAGAGGCCGAACGCCTGTGCAACTACCTGTGCGTGATCGACGCCGGCCGCAAGATTGCCGAGGGTCGGCCGCACGAGCTGATCGACACACAGATCGGCTGCGACGTGGTGGAAGTCTATGGTGACGAGCTCGGCGGACTGCGCGAACAGCTGGCACCGCTGACGCTGCGGATCGAGATGAGCGGCGAGACGCTGTTCTGCTACGTGCGCGAACCCGACCCGCTGCTCGCCGCCCTGCAGGGCCGCCCCGGGTTGCGGTACCTGCACCGTCCGGCAAATCTGGAGGATGTGTTCCTGAAGCTGACCGGGCGCGAGATGCGCGATTGAGAAGGACTTCGAAGATGAGCGAACGAGATCCCGAGCAAGCCCGCGCCAGCGCGGTGACCAGGGCGGACGCCCGCGCCGAAGCGCCCATGGGTCAGGCGGCAGTGCGCGGCAGCTATCCGCAGCCGTTGTGGCCCCGCAACCTGCGCAACTGGACCATGGTGTGGTACCGCAACTACCGGGTCTGGCGCAAGCTGGCGGTGCCGTCGATGATCGGCAATCTCGCCGATCCGATGATCTACCTGTTCGGCCTGGGCCTGGGACTGGGCCTGCTGGTCGGCAGGGTCGACGGCGTCTCCTACATCGCCTTTCTCGCCGCCGGCACGACCGCGTCCAGCGTGATGATGTCGGCCAGCTTCGAGTCGATGTACTCCGCCTTCTCGCGCATGCATGTGCAGCGCACCTGGGAGGCGATCATGCATGCGCCGCTGACGCTCGGGGACGTGGTGCTGGGCGAGGTGCTGTGGGCGGCCAGCAAGGCCGTGCTGTCGGGGCTGGCAATCATGCTGGTGGCCGCCGCGCTGGGCTACGCGCAGCTTCCCGGCGCGCTGATGGCGCTGCCGGTGATCGTGCTGGCCGGCATCGCCTTCGCCAGCCTGGCGATGATCGTCACGGCGCTGGCGCCCAGCTACGACTTCTTCATGTTCTACCAGACCCTGGTGATCACGCCGATGCTGCTGCTCTCCGGGGTGTTCTTCCCGCTGGAGCAGTTGCCCGCCGGCGCCCGTGTCGCCACGCAGGCGTTGCCGCTGGTGCACGCGGTCGATGTGATCCGTCCGCTGATGCTGGGGCGGGAGCCGCAGCAGGTCGGATTGCATCTGGCGGTGCTGGCCGCCTATGCCGCGGTGGCGCTGCTGGTGGCGATGGTGTTGCTGCGGCGGCGGCTGCTGCGCTGAAGGGCGGCCCTCGCCGCCCCCGCTGCGTTTACCGTGCCTGCTGTCCTTATTGTCCCAGCCCGCGCAGCAGATCGGTCTTCAGGTCCTCGACCGACTCCAGCCCCACCGCCATGCGGATCAGGCCTTCCGTGATGCCGGCGGCCGCCTTCGCTTCGGGCGCCATGCGGCCGTGCGTGGTGGTGTAGGGATGGGTGACCGTGGTGCGGGTGTCGCCCAGGTTGCCGGTGATCGAGCAGACCCGGGTGTTGTCGATCACGCGCCAGGCATTGGCGCGCTGCTGCTCGGGGCTGTCGCCCTTCACTTCGAACGAGACGATCGCGCCGCCCCCGCTCTGCTGCCGCATCGCGATGTCGTGCTGCGGGTGCGATGGCAGCGCCGGATGGTAGACCCGTGCCACGGCCGGGTGCGACTCCAGGAATTGCGCGAGCGCCAGTGCGCTGGCCGAATGGCGCTCCATGCGGATGGCCAGCGTCTCCATGCCCTTGAGCAGTACCCAGGCATTGAAGGCGGACAGCGTCGGCCCCGCGGTACGCACGAAGGGGAACACCTTGCCCATGATGTACTCCTCGCTGCCGAGCACCGCGCCGCCCAGCACCCGGCCCTGGCCGTCGATATGCTTGGTGGCCGAGTGCACCACGACGTCGGCGCCAAAGCGCATCGGCTGCTGCAACGCCGGCGAGCAGAAGCAGTTGTCGACCACCAGCAGCGCGCCGGCATCGTGGGCGATGTCGGCCACGGCGCGGATGTCGGCCACTTCCGTCAGCGGATTGGACGGCGTTTCGAGGAAGAACAACTTCGTGTTCGGGCGCACCGCGGCTCGCCACTGCGCCAGGTCGGTGCCATCGACATAGGTGGTCTCGACGCCGAACTTCGAGAAGATATTCGAGAACAGCGTCATGGTCGAGCCGAAGATCGAGCGCGAGCTGACCAGATGGTCGCCTGCCTGCATGGTGGACAGCACCACCGACAGGATCGCGCTCATGCCCGACGCCGTCGCCATGCAGGCCTGCGCGCCTTCCAGCGCCGCCAGCCGCTTCTGGAACATGCTGACGGTGGGGTTGGTGAAGCGCGAGTAGGTATAGGCGTGCTCGGCATTGGCAAACCGCTCGGCGGCCTCCGCCGCGCTGCCGAAGCAGAAGCTGGAGGTCAGGTACATCGCCTCCGAGTGCTCCATGAACTCGCTGCGCAGGGTACCGGCGCGGACGCCGAGCGTGTCGATGCCGAGGGAGTCGAGGTCGAGCGGGTCGTTCATGATGTCGTGTGTGGTGGTGCGGAGGGCGGTTGGGTTGGCGGGCGCCCGTTTGCCCTCTCCCCCGGCCCCTCTCCCGCAGGCGGGAGAGGAGAGGAAGACCGATGGTTATGCTCCCCTCTCCCAAGTGTGGAAGAGGGGCCGGGGGAGAGGGCCAGCAGGGGCCGGTACTGCGCGGCTGCCCTTACTCGTTGACCGCCGTGCGTTGCAGATGCAGCTGGGAACGTTCCGTCTCGCCGCCGGTGCCTTCGCGGTCGGACTGGCTGCGCGCGGTTTCGAGGCGGTCGAGGTAGGCCTCGTCGATATCGCCGGTGATATAGCGGCCATCGAAACACGATGCCTCGAAGTCGCGCAGCGCCGGGTTGATGTCGCGCACCGCCTGCTTCATGTCCTCGACATCCTGATACACCAGCTTGTCGGCACCGATGATGCGCGCGATCTCGTCATGCGTGCGCCCGTGTGCCACCAGCTCGCTGCGCGTCGGCATGTCGATTCCGTACACGTTGGGGAACTTCACCGGCGGCGCGGCCGACGCGAAGATCACCTTGTTGGCGCCGGCGTCACGCGCCATTTGCACGATCTCGAACGAGGTCGTGCCGCGCACGATCGAGTCGTCGACGATCAGCACGTTCTTGCCCTTGAACTCGACGCCCATCGCGTTCAGCTTCTGGCGCACCGATTTCTTGCGCACCGCCTGGCCCGGCATGATGAAGGTGCGGCCGACATAGCGATTCTTGAAGAAGCCTTCGCGGTAATTGACGCCCAGGCGGTTGGCCACCTGCATCGCCGCCGGACGGCTCGAATCGGGGATCGGCATCACGACGTCGATGTCGCCCGCGCTCACCTCGTTGCGGATCTTCTCGGCGAGGTAGTCGCCCATGCGCAGCCGCGCGTCGTAGACCGGCACGCCGTCGATGCACGAGTCCGGCCGGGCCAGATAGACGTACTCGAAGATGCACGAGTTCAGCACCGCATTGTCTGCGCACGGCTTCGTGTACAGCTTGCCGTCCAGGTCGATGAAGATCGCCTCGCCCGGCGCGACGTCCCGCTCCAGCCGGAAGCCGATGCCCTCGAGCGCCACGGACTCGGACGCGACCATCCACTCCTTGCCGGAGGGAGTGTCGATGCTGCCCAGGCACAGCGGCCGGATGCCGAACGGATCGCGCACCGCGAGCATGCCGTAGCCGGCGATCTGCGCGGTGATGGCATACGAACCGCGCACGCGCCGGTGCAGACCCGATACCGCGGCGAAGATGGTGTCGGGATCCAGCGAGGTGCCATTGCTGGCACGCTGCAGCTCGTCGGCCAGCACGTTCAGCAGCACCTCGGTGTCGGAATGGGTGTTGATGTGGCGACGGTCGCGCCGGAACATCTCCTCCCGCAGTTGCTGCCAGTTGGTCAGGTTGCCGTTGTGGGCGAGGATGATCCCGTAGGGCGCGTTGACATAGAACGGCTGCGCTTCTTCCTCGCTGGAAGCCGAACCGGCGGTCGGGTAACGGACCTGGCCGATGCCGGCAAAGCCCGGCAGGCTGCGCATGTTGCGCGTGCGGAACACGTCGCGCACCAGCCCGTTGGCCTTGTGCATATGGAAGGTACTGCCGTTGGCTGTTGCAATGCCCGCGGCGTCCTGGCCACGGTGTTGCAGCAGCAGCAGGCTGTCGTAGATCAGCTGATTGACGGGCGAGGTGGAAACCGCGCCGACGATACCGCACATGCCAAACTCCCAGGAAAGGCTTCGTTCCGGTGCACCCTGCCGTCAGAACAGCCAGCACACCCTGTTTGCCGGAACCAGATCCGGCGTTACGTCTTGACGTACCTGGCGATTTCCGGGGGCAACCAGGGGCGCACCGCTTCCATCGCTGCGATCACATAGGGGCGGGACACCGCGTCCCGCCAGAAAGGTTCCTCCGGCAGCCGGGTAAAGCCGGCAAGCGTCACCAGCAACATCACCAGCAGGCCGCCGCGCACCAGCCCGAACGCAAAGCCCAGGCCGCGGTCCGCGGGCTTGAGCCCGGTCGTCTCCAGCAACTGTCCGACCACGGCACCGGCCAGCGCCGCGGCGATGAAGGTGCCGATGAACATTGCGCCGAACCCCGCGGCGCTGCGTGCCAGTTCGCCGCCGGGCAGCGACTCCGGCATCCATTGCGCCGCCACGCTGCCATAGTGGTAGGCAACCCACAGCGCCACCACCCAGCCCACCAGCGACAACAGCTCGCGCATCAGGCCGCGCAGCAGGCCGATCATGGCCGAGGCGATCAGCACGAAGGCGACCGCGTAGTCGAAGAAGGTCGGGGCAAACGCCTGGACCAGGGTCGGCGACTCGGTGACGAGGGGTTCCATGCCGAAGGACGTGCGGCCTCGCGGCCCGGTCAGAGCTCGACCACTTTCGCGGTCAGGCCCGCGGCCTTGACGCGCTTCTGCGCGGCCTCGGCCGCGTCGCGGTCGGCAAACGGACCTGCACGCAGCAGGATCCTCTCGCCATCGGCCATCGTCTTGCGCTCGATATAGGCAGGCACCTTGTTCGCCTTCAGCTTGCCCAGCCAGCTCTTCGCCTTGTCCTCGGTGGAGAAGGCGCCAACCAGAATCACATACTTGCCGCTGCCGTTGTGGGCTTGCGTCTCGGACTTCTCCGGCTTGTCACCCGGCTTGTCGCCCTTGTCCGCCACCTGCTGCACCTGGCCCCCACGGGCCGGCTCTTCCACCAGTTCCTCGCCCGCGTCGAGCGCGGCGGCGTCGCTGCGTGCCGGCTGTTGCGGCGGCAGCGGATCGGCCTTGCGCGGCTCCGGACGGGGGCGTTGGCCCTGCTCCGGCGTGGCGGTCAGCTTCACGGCAATATTGTCGGAGGGAGGCCGGGGTTCGGTTTCGAAGATGATGGGCAGCACGATGACCGCCGCGACGGTCATCACCACCGCGCCGATCAGGCGGCGCCGTGCCCGCTGCTTGGCGGGAAACTCCGGATCCAGCGTATCGTCGGGGTAATCGTCGCTGATTCCCTGCGCGCCGCGGCGGCTTCGCGCGGACGCGGCGCCGGCATCGGCTGCGCGCTCGCGGCGGCCGCGACCCGGTGCCGCGTCGTTGCCCTTGCGGGAGGAAAACAGAGAAAGCAGGCCCATAGCTGGTTCAGTGCGTCGGCCGTCGTCGGGCCATCGGAATTGTCGCCCTTCAACGCCTTGCCGCCGGCAGCGACATTGCTGCTCCCGGCTGGTTGCTTGCCACCTAGTTGGCCTGGGTAGCGCGATACGCCATCACGCCGGCCACGGTGTAAAACGATCCGAAGACAAGGATTCTATCATTCTCGGTGGCTCGCTTCAGGGCGTCCCGGTATGCCGCCTCCGGACCCGCGAAGCACGTCACGCTGCTGTCCGGTCCCGCCTGGAAGCCGGCCTGCTCCAGTTGCCCCTGCAGGTCCGCGGCGGTGGCCGCGCGCGGCGTCGGCAGGTCGCACAGGCACCAGTGATCCACCTTGTCGCTCAGGTGCCGCAGGATGCCAGCAATGTCCTTGTCCGCCATCGCGCCGAAGACGGCATAGGTGTAGCGGAAGAACCCCATGTTGTCCAGGCTCTGCCCCAGCGTGGCGGCCGCGTGCGGATTGTGCGCCACGTCGAGGATGACGGTGGGGCGGCCGGGCATCACCTGGAAGCGCCCTGGCAGCTCGACGAAGGCCAGGCCGTTGCGCACCTCCTGCGCGCTCACCGGCAGCCGGGGCCGCATCGCCTGCAGGGCGGCCAGCGCCGCCGAGGCGTTGAGCAGCTGGTTGGCCCCGCGCAGGGCCGGATAGCCCAGCCCGTTCAGCTTGCGGTCGCGCCCGGCCCAGTCCCACTGCTGACGCTCCTGCCCTTTTGCGGCCTGATGGTGGAAATCGCGCCCCACCAGCCAGAGGTCCGCGCCGATTTCCTCGGCATGCTCGACAAGCGACTTCGGCGGCATCGGGTCGCCGCAGATGGCGGGCACATGCGGGCGGAAGATGCCGGCCTTCTCGAAGCCGATCGCCTCGCGCGTGTCGCCCAGATACTGCTTGTGATCGATATCGACGCTGGTAACGATCGCGCAATCGGGATCGATCACGTTGACCGCATCCAGGCGCCCGCCCAGCCCCACTTCGAGGATCATCGCGTCCAGCCCGGCTGCCGCAAAGGCGTGGATGATCGCCAGCGTGGTGAATTCGAAATAGGTCAGGCTGACCGGATCGGCGAAGCTGGTGCGAGCGCGCTCCACTGCCTCGAAGTGCGGCAGCAGCTGCGCATCGGTGGCCATCTCCCCATTGATGCGGGCCCGCTCGTTGAAGGTCAGCAGATGCGGCGAGGTATGGCAGCCGACCTTGTAGCCGGCCTCCAGCAGGATCCGCTCCAGCATCGCGCAGGTGGACCCCTTGCCGTTGGTGCCGCCCACGGTAAACACGACCGCGTCGATGCGCAGCCCCAGCGCTTCCTTGACCCGGGTGATCCGCGTCAGCCCCATGTCGATGCCGACCGGGTGCGCGGTCTCCAGGTGGGATAGCCATTCGGGCAGGGAGGAGAAGATGGGCATGGTATGGGTAATTTATATCGTAGGGCGGAGGATGGGAGGCATGGTGGCGTTCGATGGCCCTCTCCCCCACCCCTCTCCCGCGAGCGAGAGAGGGGCCGGGGGAGAGGGTAGCGCGCGATCCGCACCCCAATGAAAAACGCGGACCCAGGTCCGCGTCCTCAGCTCACCAGCCGCAAGCCGTTCAGGCCACGGCGTCCGCCGGCTGCTTCTGCAGCAGCGCCAGCAGTTGCGCCAGCTCGGTGCGCAGCTTGCGGCGGTCCACGATCATGTCGATCGCGCCCTTCTGCAGCAGGAACTCCGCCCGCTGGAAGCCCTCCGGCAACTTCTCGCGCACGGTCTGCTCGATCACGCGCGGACCGGCAAAGCCGATCAGCGCCTTCGGCTCGGCGATCACCACGTCGCCCAGGAAGGCGAAGCTGGCGGACACCCCGCCCATGGTCGGGTCGGTCAGCACGGTGATGAACGGCAGGCGCGCGGCAGCCAGCTTGTTCACCAGCGCGGTGGTCTTGGCCATCTGCATCAGCGACAGCAGGCTTTCCTGCATGCGCGCGCCGCCGGTGGCGGTAATGCAGATGAACGGCACCTTCTGCTCCAGCGCCGCCTGGGCGCCACGGGCGAAGCGCTCGCCGACCACCGAGCCCATCGAGCCGCCCATGAACTCGAACTCGAAGCAGCTGACCACCACCGGGATGGTATGGATGGCACCGCCCATCACCACCATGGCGTCGGTCTCGCCGGTATCGTCCATGGCCGCCTTCAGGCGGTCCGGATACTTCTTCGAGTCCTTGAACTTCAGCGCGTCGACCGGGACGATCTCCTGGCCGAGCTCGTAACGGCCTTCCGCGTCCAGCAGCGCGTCCAGGCGCGCACGGGAGCCGATGCGCATATGGTGGCTGCACTTCGGGCAGACGTGCAGATTGGCCTCGACATCGGTCCGGTACAGCACGGACTCGCACGAGGGGCACTTGACCCACAGGCCCTCGGGAATGCCCTTGCGGGACGAGGGGTCGGTCTGTTGAATCTTGGGGGGCAGGAGTTTATCCAACCAGCTCATCGAAAGCTCCTTACGGATCGGGGCCGTTCCGCACGCCGCGCAGGGCGCCGCGGACGCAGCGCTGCGGCCGCCGGCGAGGGGCGGTCCGTCAGCAAACAGGCCCGGAATGTACCACGGACGCCGCCCGGACATGAAACCGGCATACGAACCGCCACACCGGCCCGGCCATGCCCGTCAGCGCGTTCAGGCGGCATCGAGTGCCGTCCGGATCTCCGCAATAAACGAACGCAGCGATTGTACCGCCTGGTCGCGGGGGGCATCCTCCAGCAGCTGGACCAGCCGGCTGCCGATCACCACCGCGTCCGCCACGCTGCCGATGGCTCGCGCGGTCTGTGCGTCGCGGATACCGAAGCCGACGCCCACCGGCAGGTTGGCGTGCCGCTTGATCAGCGGCAGCCGGGCGGCGACGCTGTCCAGGTCCAGCGTGGCCGAGCCGGTCACGCCCTTCAGCGAGACGTAGTACAGGTAACCGCTGGCCATGCGCGCCACCGCCTCGATGCGGCTGTCGGTGGTAGTCGGCGCCAGCAGGAAGATCGGATCGATGCCGTTCTCGCGCATCAGCAGAGCGAACGACTCGCACTCCTCGGGCGGGTAGTCGACCACCAGCACGCCGTCCACACCGGCCTCGCGCGCGGCGGCGGCAAAGGCCTGTTCGCCCATCCGCTCGATCGGATTGGCGTAGCCCATCAGCACCACCGGGGTGTCGTTGTCGCGCTGGCGGAACTCGCGCACCCAGGCCAGCACCTGCGTCAGGCTCACGCCCTTGGCCAGCGCCCGCTCGGACGCCCGCTGGATCACCGGGCCGTCGGCCATCGGGTCGGAGAACGGCACGCCCAGCTCGATCACATTGGCGCCCCCTTCCACCAGCGCATGCATCAGCGCCACGGTCAGGCCGGGCTCGGGATCGCCGGCGGTGATGAACGGGATCAGGCCCTTCTTGCCTTGAGCGGACAGCGCCGCGAAAGTCGATTGGATGCGGGACATGGTCAGGATACGAGCTGCTGGGAGGAAGCGTCGGACGCGCTGGCATCGGACACGCTCAGATCGGGGGAAACGGCGTCCGCGGACGCGGCGGCGGCCGACGCGGCGTGGACCGCCGCAGGCGCGAGCGGCATCACGCCGCCGACGCGCGCGCGCGCCACTTCCACGTACTGCGGATTGATCTCGAAGCCGATGAAGCGCCGGCCGTGCCTGGCGCACGCCACCGCGGTGGTGCCGCTGCCGGTGAACGGGTCCAGCACCAGGCCGCCCGGCGGGCAGCTGGACAGCACCATGCGCTCCACGATCTCCAGCGGCTTCTGGGTCGGATGATCGGCCCGCTCCGGATCCTGCCGGTGGATACGCGGCACGCTCCACAGATCCTTCGGGTTATAGCCCATCTCCAGCCATTTCTTGCCCTCGAAGCGGGGCCGGCTGCGCGCCTTCTTGGTCTCGGCGTCGTAGGGCACGCGCACCGGATCGAGATCGAAGTAGTAGTCGCGGGCCTTGGCAAAGAAGCCGATATTGTCGTGCACCGACGAATACTTGCGCGTGGTGCCGCCCATGCTCGGCACGCGCCGGTCCCAGATGATCTCGTTGATCATCGTCAGGCGGCGCTTGAGCATCACGAACAGCTCCGGCGAATACTGCCAGGTGCAGAACAGATACAGCGTGCCGCGCGGCGACAGCTTGGGCACCACCGCGTCGATCCAGCGCTCGGACCACTCCAGATAAGCCTGGCCGGACAGCCGGTCGGAATCGTTGCCGTAGTCCTTGCCCAGCCCGTAGGGCGGGTCGGCCACGATCAGGTCGATCGATTCGTCGGCCAGGCGCCGGATGCCGTCCAGCACATCCTCCTGGTACAGCAGCGACGACAGCGCCGGCGGCGCGCACAGGGCAATGGGACCGTCTGCCGGCGCCGGAGCGCCGGCAAACAGATCGTCGGCCGGGGAGAACAGGTCGCGCATCAGAGCACCAGCCCCGCGCGTTCGGCCACCGTGTGCATGTCCTTGTCGCCGCGGCCGGACAGGTTGACCAGCAGCAGCTGGTCCCTGGGCAGCGTTGGCGCCAGCTTGGCGGCATAGGCGATCGCATGGCTCGATTCCAGCGCCGGAATGATGCCTTCGATGCGGCAGCAGTCGTGGAAGGCGCGCAGCGCTTCGTCGTCGTCGATGCAGACGTAGTCGGCGCGGCCGATGTCCTTCAGCCAGGCATGCTCGGGGCCGACGCCGGGATAGTCCAGTCCCGCCGACACCGAGTGGGTCTCGATGATCTGGCCGTCGGCATCCTGCAGCAGATAGGTGCGGTTGCCGTGCAGCACGCCGGGCGAGCCGGCGGTCAGCGAGGCGGCATGGTGGCCCGTGTCGATGCCGTTGCCGGCTGCCTCGACGCCGATCAGCTTGACGTCGGTCAGATCGATATACGGGTGGAAGATGCCCATGGCATTCGAGCCGCCGCCGACGCAGGCGATCACCGCATCCGGCTGGCGGCCGGTCATCTCGGGCATCTGCACCTTGGCCTCTTCGCCGATCACGCACTGGAAGTCGCGCACCATCATCGGATACGGATGCGGGCCGGCCACGGTGCCGATGATGTAGAAGGTGTTCTCGACATTGGTGACCCAGTCGCGCATCGCCTCGTTCAGCGCGTCCTTGAGCGTGCGCGAGCCGCTTTCCACCGGCACCACGGTGGCGCCGAGCAGCTTCATGCGGTACACGTTGGCCGCCTGGCGCTTGACGTCCTCGGCGCCCATGTACACCACGCACTCCATGCCGAAGCGAGCGGCGATGGTGGCGGTCGCCACGCCGTGCTGGCCGGCGCCGGTTTCCGCGATCACGCGGGGCTTGCCCATCCGCTTGGCAAGCAGCGCCTGGCCGATGACGTTGTTGATCTTGTGGGCGCCGGTGTGATTCAGGTCCTCCCGCTTGAAATAGATCTGTGCGCCGCCGAGCATCTCGCTCCAGCGCTGCGCGTGATAGATCGGCGAGGGACGGCCGACGAAGTGCTTCAGCTCGCGGCGGTACTCCGCATCGAACTCGGGGTCCTTGCTCAGGCGCTCGTAGGCCTCGCGCAGCTCGTCCAGCGCATGGGTCAGGGTTTCGGAAACGAAGGTACCGCCATAGGGGCCGAAATGGCCGCGGGTATCGGGCAGGTCATACATGGTCGGAAGCGTCCTGGTGGCGCGCCGGGCAGACTGGAACCGGCAGCGCGACGAAGAGAAACACCTGGCGTGGCGCGAGCGCGCCGGCCAGAGCGGAACCATCGGGAATCATTCGGAAGACAGCGGCGGGGCCGTCATATGGCGTCCGCAGCACGCACGGCGCGGACAAACTCGGCAATGCGGGCCGGATCCTTGATCCCCTTGGCGACCTCGACGCCGCTGCTGACATCCACAGCGTAAGGCCGCACGCGCTCAATCGCGCCAGCGACGTTTTGCGCGTTCAACCCACCACTCAAAACGATGCGAGGAGCGGCGCTTGCGGTCGGGGTGCCGGTACATGTTTCGGAGCTTTGCGGAATCCAGCCGGTAGGGATCAGGGTCCAGTCGAAGGCGTGTCCGCCGCCGCCATAGCCCTCGACGAAGGCGTCGAGCAGCAATGCCGCCGCGTCACGATAGTGTTCGCCGAATTCTACCAAATCGAGCCCCGGGCGCACGCGCGCCGCCCGCAGGAAGGGCAGCCCGCTGCGCTGGGCGGCAAGTGCGCAGGCCTGGGGCGTTTCGTCACCGTGAAACTGCAGCAGGGACAAGGGCACCCGCTCGGTCACGTGCGCCACCTCGTCGGCATCGGCGTTGACGAACAGGCCCACCACGGCGACGAACGGGCCGGCGGCTTCCGCCAGCGCAGCGGCGCGCACCACATCGACATGGCGCGGGCTGCCCGGGTAGAACACCAGCCCGATTGCGTCGGCCCCCGCATCGACGGCGGCGCGCACGTCCTCCTCGCGGGTCAGGCCGCAGATCTTGACGCGCGTGCGGGGCCGCACCATCCGCGCAACGGCGGCGTCGATGGCCGGCGTCTCAGGATTGGTCGGGGACGGGGCTTGCATCGGCAAAGACTCCATGGAACAGGCTGCCCGCGGCGTCGGTCGCCGGGATGCCGAAGCGTTCAGGATAGCGCACGCCGGCCAGATACAGGCCGTCGGGCATGAAGGTGGGCGCGGCCATGCTGCGCTGCCGGGATGCCAGCACCTCTTCCATCCAGCTGGCTGGATACCGGCCCCGCCCGATCGCCACCAGGCATCCCATCAGGTTGCGCACCATGTGATGCAGGAAGGCGCTGGCGCGCAGCCGCACGAAGACCCAGTCGCCATCGCCGTGAATCGATATCTCGTACATGGTCTTGACCGGCGACTTCGCCTGGCATTCGGCGGCGCGGAAAGCGGAGAAATCGTGCTCGCCGAGCAGGCAGGCGGCCGCCTGCCGCATGGCTGGCACATCGAGCCGCTTGCCCGGCGGCAACATCAGGTAGCCGGCGCGGCCATGGATCAGCGGTGCCCGGTGGGGTCCGGTATGCAGCGCGTAGTAGTAGCAGCGCTCGAAGGCGGCGAAGCGCGCATGAAACTCATCCGGGACTTCCTTCGCCCACTGCAGCGCAATGGTGGGCGGCAGGAAGGCGTTGACGCCACGCACCCAGGAGAAGGTCTCGCGCGACAGCCCGGTGTCCAGATGAATGACCTGCCCCAGCGCATGCACGCCGGCATCGGTGCGGCCCGCGACCGTGGTCAGCAGCCGCGTGCCGGCGAAGCGCTCGATCGCGTCCTCCAGCGTGTCCTGCACCGTATTGCGGTGCGGCTGCGACTGCCAGCCGGAGAAGGCGGTGCCGTCATAGTGGAGGCCGAGGGCGAGGCGGGTCATGGAGGCGGCCGGAAGACTGGACAGAGGGCGTTGACTGAGGGCGCGCGGCGCAAGGCGCCAGCGCGAGGGCCGGCGCCCGGGGCGCCACGCCCCGCCAAAACCCTCGATGATATCAGTCCAGCGCCCGGCGCAGCGCCAGCACCTCGTCGCCCAGCCACCCCCCTGCCGATGCCTCGATCTCGTTCAGCAGCGCGGCGGCGCCGTCACGATCGCCCAGCGCCAGGCGCTCGCGCGCCAGCTCCAGCTTGCGGTGCAAGGCCCGCTCTGCCTCCGTGCCCGACAACACCCTGCCGCCTCCGAGGACCGTGACGTCGTCCGGATCCAGGTCGAGCGAGATCGACGACATGTCGAAGACCGGGCGATGGGCGCTGGCGCCGGCAGCAGGGTCGGGGCGATGCCAGCCATCGTGTGGCGCCTGCCCGTCCCGTTCCTCGGCGTCCTCGGCCAGGTCGTCCTCGTCCAGGTCCTGCCGCGGCTCGTCGCTTGCCATGTCGCTTGCCATGTCGTCCTTGCCGGGCCGCCCCGCCTGCCCGACCGCCGGCGGAAAGGCATCGAGCGGCAGCGACAGCGCCGCAAGCGCCCGGGCACGCTCGTCCAGTTCCTGCTGAGGTACCAACGGTTCGGCCTCGAGCACCAGGTCCAGGTCGTCATCGCTGCGGGCACTGGCACCATAGGCGCCACCGTAGCCCGCGCCATGGCCCGGCCCATGCCCACCGCCAGCGGCGGCTGCGTGAGGGAAGACGATATCGACCTCTTCCCAGCCGTCTTCCGCTGCCGGCCGGCGCCGGCGCGCCAGCCAGAAGCCGGCAAGCAAGGCGCCCGCCACGCCCGCACCCGGCAGCAGCCACGGACCCGTCAATACCGAACGCACGTCGGCAGCCGCGCGGGCCTGCGGGGACGATGCGGAGGAAGCGGTCACGGTGCTCTCCAGCCCGCCGCCAGCCGCCCCAGCACCGCCCGCGCCCGATGCGACGCCGCCCGCCGTGCCGGACGACGATCCGGCCCGCGTCAATGGCGCCGTTGCCGGAGCCTGCTGCGCAGCGCCCTGCGCCAGCTCCTGGTTTTTCATCTCCAGCAGCTTCTGCATGTCGCCGACGTTCTTGCGCAATTCCGACAGCCGCTGCTCGGCCTCACGCAATTGCCGCTGGCGGGCGATGTCGTCCTCGGGGCCAGGCCTGGCGGCCTCCTTCGCGCTCGCGACCTTGGCGTCGGATGGGACCGCGGATTCCGGCTTGCTCAGCCGCAATTCATCGCGCGGCCCGGCTGCCGGCCCCGCTTCCCTGACCCGTGCCGTCACGGAACCGCGCTGCTCGTGCGCCTTGTCCGGGGTCACCGGCGCCGTCGTCGCCGCGCCGGCGAGGCGGTCCCGGTAGGACTCGAATTGCTCGTTGCGCACGACGATGTCGTGCGGCGCCTGCGACGGCGCCGCGGGCGAACCCGGCAGCCTGGCGGGCAGCGACAGGACCGCGCCCTCCATCAGCAGGTTCATGTTGCCGTTGATGAAGGCGTGCGGATTGGCATGGTACAGCGCGGCCACCAGCTGATCGACCGTCAGGGCCTGCGCGCCCGGGGGCATCGAAGTGGCGGCCTGTTCGGCGATGCGGTACAGATGATCGCCCCGCTGCACCTTGTAGCTGCCGCCCGGCACTGGCGCGGCATTGCCTGGCTGCGGCGCGGGCGCACTACCCTGGGGCCCCGGCGCCTGGTCGGCTGGCACAGCCGCACGCGCGGACGGGGCGACGATCGGCGCCTCCTTCTCGCGTCCGGCCTGACGCCTGGCCTGCGGCTCCTCTACCAGCATGGCGATCGCACGGGACTGCCGTCCGCTGGCCCAGCGCATCTCCAGCAGCAGCTCGAGCATGGGCTGCTGCACCGCTCGTGTCGAGCGAAGGCGGGCGACAAGGCTGCCGTCGGGCCTGGGCACCACTTGCGCGGTCATGCCGACCGCCTCGGGGGGATAGGACATGCCGGCGTAGCCATAGGCTTCGGCAGCGGCGATGCCCACCTTTAGCGACCTGGCCTCCTCGGGCGATATGTCCTTGATATCGATCTCGGCGCGCAGCGGTTGTCCCACCTGCGACAGCACCCGCACCTCACCGAACACGGCGGCATGGGCGGCCGGCATGGAAGACAGCAGCGCAATCGCGGCACAGGCCAGCCGCGTGCGGCGCCGGCTGGCGGACCCGCTGTCTGCTCCGTCGTTGCTGCGATCCTGGGTTGTCTTCAACTGCGGCTCCCTCTCTTTCGATTTGCCCCTGCGCCGGGGTCTTGCAGGGGTAGTAAGCGCTGCCTACCACCGCCGCCCCGGTATTGTCTACGATGAGTTCCACAACAGCGAGTCAGCAATACGGTTGATTGCCGTGGAAAACCCTTGTAATGCGGCGCTTGAGCCGCCATCCGGGTCGCAAAAGAAACGAAAACGCCGCGCTGGGAGCGCGGCGTTTCTGTCCGGGGATCGGTGATTCAGGATGGCCGTTGCCCGACCGCAACGAAAATTGCTGACCGGGAAGGTCCCGGCCGCTCCTGCCTTCCACCAGATGTCTTATTACTTCTCGATCAGGATGCGCAGCATGCGGCGCAGCGGCTCGGCGGCGCCCCACAGCAACTGGTCGCCGACGGTGAAGGCCGACAGGTATTCGCCGCCCATCTGCATCTTGCGCAGGCGCCCGACCGGAATGGTCAGCGTGCCGGTCACCGCAGCCGGGGTCAGGTCGGTCATGCTGGCTTCACGCGTATTCGGCACGACCTTGGCCCACGGGTTGTGGGCGGCCAGCATGCCTTCGATCTCGTCCAGCGGCACATCCTTGCGCAGCTTGATCGTCAGCGCCTGCGAGTGGCAGCGCATCGCGCCGATCCGCACGCACAGGCCATCGACCGCGATCGGCGCGGCGCCGGTCGCACCCAGGAAGCCGTCGCCGCGGCCCAGAATCTTGTTGGTCTCGGCGCCGCCCTTCCATTCCTCTCGCGACTGGCCGTTACCCAGGTCCTTGTCGATCCAGGGGATCAGGTTGCCCGCGAGCGGCACGCCGAACTGCTTCGTCTCCTCGGCGGATAGCCCGTGCTGCGTCGACAGGATGGCCCGGTCGATTTCGAGGATGGCCGAGGCCGGGTCGTCCAGCAGCGGCTTGACGGCGGCATTCAAGGTGCCGAACTGGGTCAGCAGCTCGCGCATGTGCTGCGCACCGCCGCCCGAGGCCGCCTGGTAGGTCATCGAGGTCATCCACTCCACCAGGTCGTTCTGGAACAGACCGCCCAGGCCCATCAGCATGCAGCTGACCGTGCAGTTGCCACCGACGAAGTTCTTCACACCCTTGGACAGCGCGTCCTTGATCACGCCCTGGTTGACCGGATCCAGCACGATGATCGCATCGTCCTTCATCCGCAGCGACGACGCGGCGTCGATCCAGTAGCCCTTCCAGCCGGCTTCACGCAGCTTCGGGAAGACCTCGTTGGTGTAGTCGCCGCCCTGCGCGGTCAGCACCACGTCGCAGCGCTTGAGCGCGGCGATATCGTTCGCGTCCTGCAGCGTGGTTTCGTTCTTCGCCATCGCCGGCGCCTTGCCGCCCGCGTTGGACGTGCTGAAGAAAATCGGTTCGATATGGTCGAAATCGCGCTCTTCCTGCATGCGCTGCATCAGCACGCTGCCGACCATTCCCCGCCAACCGACGAGACCTACAATCATGACTAACCTCGGATGTGATTTGGAACCTTCCCCGCTTCTTGCTCGCCCGGCGTGGCTGCGCGGGGAAGACGGGCAGGCACGACGAACGATCTAGCGGATCGCTTTCTTGGTAATGGTTTTAATCGTCGTTGCGGTGATCGCTGCCTGCAGCGCGTGCGCGCGCGAACCCGCGCCGGCGGTGCCACGGGTAGCGGTCAGCGCGGCAGATTCCTTGGTCAGGAGGCGGCGGGCGGCGGAAAGCATCGCGAAAGTCTACACGATTTTGTGGTAGCAGGGCGCGCGAAGGACGGGGGTTGCGTCAGTGGTACGGAGGCGCTTTGCCCTCTCCCTCGGCCCCTCTCTCCCGCGAGCGGGCGAGGGGAGCGAACCAGCAGCATGTCAACGGCTCTCGGTGTGCTCCCCTCTCCCGCCTGCGGGAGAGGGGCGGGGGAGAGGGCAAGCGCCCTGCCCCCCTTACAGCGCAGCCAGCACCGCCTCGCCCATCTCGCGCGTGCCCACCTGCTGGCAACCCGGCGTGGCGATATCGGCGGTGCGATAGCCCTTCGCCAGCACCTGCTTGACGGCGTTCTCGATGCGGTCGGCCTGCTCGGCCTTGTTCAGCGAGTAGCGCAGCATCATCGCCGCGGACAGGATCGTTGCCAGCGGATTGGCAATGCCCTTGCCCGCGATGTCCGGTGCGGAGCCATGCGACGGCTCGTACAGGCCCTTGTTGTTGGCGTCCAGCGACGCCGACGGCAGCATGCCGATCGAGCCGGTCAGCATCGCCGCCTCGTCCGACAGGATGTCGCCGAACATGTTGCCGGTAACGATCACGTCGAAGCTCTTGGGCGCCTTGATCAGCTGCATCGCCGCGTTGTCGACATACATGTGCGACAGCTCGACGTCCGGATACTCCTTGCTGACGTCAATGACGATGTCCTTCCAGAACTGGAAGGTTTCCAGCACGTTGGCCTTGTCCACGCTGCACAGCTTCTTGCCGCGCTTGGCCGCCGCCTGGAAGGCGACGTGGGCGATGCGGCGCACTTCGGGCTCGCTGTAGCGCATCGTGTCGAAACCTTCGCGAGCGCCGGCGAACAGACCGTCCGGCGCCGTGCGCACACCACGCGGCTGGCCGAAGTAGATATCGCCGTTCAGTTCGCGAACGATCAGGATATCGAGTCCCGCGACCAGCTCCGGCTTCAGGCTGGACGCACCGGTCAGTTCCGGATAGCAGATGGCCGGCCGGAAATTGGCGAACAGCTGCAGATGCTTGCGCAAACCCAGGATCGCCTGCTCCGGGCGCAGCGCGCGCTCCAGGCTATCGTACTTCCAGTCGCCCACCGCGCCGAACAGCACGGCATCGGCCTGCTGCGCGAGCTTGAGGGTCTCGTCCGGCAGCGGATGTCCCTTCGCCTCGTAGCCTGCGCCGCCCACGGGCGCGGTTTCCATTTCGAACGATTCGCCCAGTGCGTTCAGTACCTTGACGGCTTCCGCCACGATTTCGGGACCGATGCCGTCGCCCGGCAGGACTGCGATCTTCATGCTGTGTGTGCCTTGTTATGCGTGAATGGAACCGGCTGCCGGCACCTTTGCACCGGCGGCCGAAGCGGCGCTCGCCGCGCGCGTATCAGCCGACTAGACGGTTGCCCAGCCACGGCATCCTGGCCAGGCGCTCGGCCTCGTACGCCTTGATCTTGTCGGCGTGGCGCAGCGTCAGCCCGATGTCGTCGAATCCGTTCAGCATGCAGTACTTGCGGAACGGCGCGATCTCGAACTCGAACCCGGTGCCCGACGGCGTCACCACCACCTGGCGATCCAGGTCGATGGTCAGCTGATAGCCGTTGAAGGCGTTGGTTTCGTTGAACAGCTGGTCGACCTGCGACTCGGTCAGCACCACCGGCAGCAGGCCGTTCTTGTAGCAGTTGTTGAAGAAGATGTCGGCGAAGCTCGGTGCGATCACGGCACGGAAGCCGTATTGCGTCAGTGCCCACGGCGCATGCTCGCGCGAGCTGCCGCAGCCGAAGTTATTGCGCGCGAGCAGAATCGACGCGCCCTGATAGCGCGGCTGGTTCAGCACGAAGTCCGGGTTCAGCGGGCGCTTGCTGTTGTCCTGGCCGGGCTGGCCAACATCGAGGTAGCGCCATTCGTCGAACAGGTTGGGACCGAAGCCGGTCCGCTTGATCGACTTCAGGAACTGCTTCGGGATGATCGCGTCGGTATCGACGTTCTCACGGTCGAGCGGGGCCACGAGGCCCTTGTGTACGGTGAACTTGTCCATGGTGTGGTCCTGGATTCGGTGGGCAGTTGCGCTGTCTGTGGTCGAGCGTCCCGGCTCAACCCAGCCGGCGCACGTCGACGAAGCGGCCTTCGATCGCAGCGGCAGCCGCCATCGCCGGGCTCACCAGATGCGTGCGGCCACCGGCGCCCTGCCGGCCCTCGAAATTGCGGTTCGACGTCGATGCGCAACGCTCGCCCGGCTCGAGCCGGTCGGCATTCATCGCCAGGCACATCGAGCAGCCTGGCTCGCGCCATTCGAAGCCGGCCGCCTTGAAGACCTGGTCGAGCCCTTCGCGCTCGGCCTGCTCCTTGACCAGACCCGAGCCCGGCACCACCATCGCCAGCTTCACGTTCGGTGCGACACGGCGGTTCAGCTTCCGTACCACCGCGGCCGCCGCGCGCATGTCCTCGATGCGGCTGTTGGTGCAGGAACCGATGAACACCTTGTCGATGCGCACGTCCTCGATCGCCACGTTCGGCTGCAAGCCCATGTATTCCAGCGCGCGCTCCATCGCGTTGCGCTTGTTCGGGTCCTTTTCCTTCTCGGGATCGGGCACGCGGTCCTCGATGCTCAGCACCATTTCCGGCGAGGTGCCCCAGGTCACCTGCGGGCGGATCTCTTCCGCACACAGTTCGACCACGCGGTCGAAGTGGGCGCCGGGATCCGAATGCAGCGTGCGCCAGTAGGTGACCGCCTGCTCCCACTCGGCACCTTGCGGCGCATACGGGCGGCCCTTCACGTAATTCAGCGTGACATCGTCGACCGCCACCAGCCCCGCACGGGCACCCGCCTCGATGGCCATGTTGCACAGGGTCATCCGGCCTTCCATGGTCAACTCGCGCACGGCCGAGCCGGCGAATTCGATGGTGTAGCCGGTGCCGCCCGCCGTGCCGATCTTGCCGATCACCGCCAGCGCGATGTCCTTGGCGGTGCAGCCATAGGGCAGCTTGCCCTCGACACGGATCAGCATGTTCTTCGCCTTCTTGCCCAGCAGCGTCTGCGTGGCCAGCACGTGCTCGACTTCCGAGGTGCCGATGCCATGCGCCAGCGCGCCGAACGCGCCGTGCGTGCTGGTGTGCGAATCGCCGCAGACCACCGTCATGCCGGGCAGCGTGGCGCCCTGCTCCGGCCCGATCACGTGCACGATGCCCTGGCGCAGATCGTTCATCTTGAACTGGGTGATGCCGTAGCTGTCGCAGTTGGCATCGAGCGTATCGACCTGCAGCTTCGAGATCGGATCGGCGATGCCGTGGCTGCGATCGGTAGTCGGGACGTTGTGGTCCGACACGGCCAGGTTCGCACTGATGCGCCATACCGGGCGGTTCGCCAGCTTCAGCCCTTCGAAAGCCTGCGGACTCGTCACCTCATGCAGCAGATGCCGGTCGATATAAAGAACCGTGGTGCCGTCTTCCTCGACGTGCACGGTATGGTCGTCCCAGAGTTTGTCGTAGAGCGTCTTGGCCATGTCGCGTGGGCGGCCCGCTGCCCTGTCCGAGGACAGCGCCGGCACCGCCATGTTGGTTTGCGGGGAGGTCTTTCGCAGCGCCGGATCCAGCTCGGCGAGAGGCCGCCGGCTGCATGGCTGCGTTGTAGGACTTCACGCCGATTATGCCACGCGAGTGAAAGAACTCCCGATGGAACAAGGGCTTACAGGTACTCGGGATGTAATGTGATTGACGAAAGGGGGATTTCGCGGATGGCGAAAACGGTACAGGAGGCAGGTGCTGCCTCCGTCCCGCCTACAGTGATGACAACATGACCCACGAATCCGACAATCCCGGCGCCTTTACGGGCACCGCGCGCGCAGCGGTGTGGATTGCGTCCCGCATTTCAATCTCGTACCCGGCCTCCAGCACCGCACAGGTTTCGGCCACCCTGCCCGGATCCAGGCACAACGTGACGTAGTACCGAATGCGGTTGCGCGTCGGGTCGACAGCCAGATCGGAGCCGTCCTCGCGGACCACTCTGTCGCAAGCCTGCTCGTAGGCCGCCTCCACCACCAGGCTCCTACCCTCCGCCCGAATATCGATGGTCCGCTCCGACAATTTGCCGTTGGAGGCGCCGGTGAGGTTCCCGTTGTTCTGCAACCGCTCCCCCAGAGCTACTTGAAAAAACGCCCACGGTTCCATCGGCGCACATTGCGTGCAGGCCCATAGCACCACGCGCTGCATGTCTGGGTCCGGGTAGCGTCTGGTCACCTCGTCAAGGAACCGGCGCGAGAGCAGCGACCTGGCGGCCCCCGACACGGTTGTCTCCGAAGACACCACCGTCCGCCACTCGGGGTCATCCTGCAGCGCGCCGCGAAGCTCGGATTCCAGCTGAGCGGCCTTTTGCGTCTCCTCCAGCAAACGAGCCCGCGAAAGTGCCCGCAGAAGCCGATACGGCGCATGCCACGCGGACTGGTCCAGCAGGTCAACGCCGTCGAACGTCACCGGGAACGCGGTCTGCGCAATTCCGCCGACGAAATCGCGCACCACGAGGTCTTTCAGATTGCCAGGCCTTGCGTCGTCCTCCTGGAACTTGGCCAGCACGCCTTGCGCGATGGTCGCCGCGCAGTCTGCGAGCACGCCTTCGTCGGCTCGACATGAAACACTGTATTGGAAGGGCTGCGGCCGCGTTCTCGGACGTACAGAAACGGGGGACGCTGCAGCAGCACTCGGCGCGGCCGTGTCGCATGGAGCAACTGGGGCGATCGCCGCCGCTTGCGCCGCCGCTTGCGCCGCCGGCTCTGGCGCTTCCGCCGGGGCGGCAATCGACGTCGGCGCATACGACGGCGGGGCATACGATGGCGTGGCATAGGACGGCGCACCGCTCCGCTGCAGGGTCGGCGCCTGTCCCATCTCCACCGCGACGTCAGCGCCGGTTACCGCCATCACAGAGCGGGGAGCCCCGCCGAACCATCCAGGTTTGTAGAACGCCACCAGGTCCCGACAAGGCTGCTCGTTCTCCGTCCGGGGCGCAGCCGGCTCGAACACCACCCCCTGCGCCGTCACACGCGCGGACCCGGGCTGCACGCAAACCGCGCCAAAGAGCAGCCGGAGCAGTGCATCGATCAGACCCTGAAGCCAGCTCTGCACGAACTCGGGCGGCACAGGACTGTCGCTACCACCTGCCGTGTCCGATATCTTGACGTACGCCGGCACAGCGACCAGCTCCTCGCCCTTGCCCATCAGGACGAGTGCGGTGTCCAGACGCACCGGTTCCGCCTGCTGCAGGGACCGCACATCCTGACCGGGGGACGACACGGCGATGTCCAGCGACTTCTCGATCAACACCGCGCCATCTTCCACCCGCACGGCCACGCGCTCGCCGTTGAACGGCACGTTGCCGACCGCACCCGGAAGTTTGCCCAACTGCTCGTGTTCGAGGTCAAGAAAGGCCTTCTGCCCGAGCACGGCCGCGGCCTGCAACGCCAGTACATCTGCATCCTGTTGCCCGCGGGCGGTGCGCCCCTTGCCGGTGAAGGCCGGCAGCATCGCCTCCCTCATTTGCTCCAGCAAGAAGGTGCCGACAAGCCAGCGGCGCCGCTGTTCAGCGTGGCCGCCGAACTGAGCGGCATACTGTCGTGCCTCCTGCGAGAGATTCCGTTCGTCTCCCCGATGTGTGGTGAGCGTCAACTCACCGCGCCCCCCATCCGAGGCGAAGGTATCGGCCAGCGTCTCGAGCACCTGCAGCATGGCTTCCGTTGTGGCAATCGACCGCAACCGCGGCGGAAGCATCGCCAGCTGGAAGATCGGCGCAAAGTCCACGGCATCGCGTCCGCGCGGCGACCGTGCAGCTGCATGATCGGGAATCGTGGTGGCCGTGCTGGCGGACGAAAGCTGCGCGGCGGGAAGTTGGACCTGGCGGCTGGAGGAAGAAGGCATGGACGGACTCGACTGGGGTCAACGCGAGGACAAGCAAGCGCGCAGGCTACTGCCTTATGCCCACTCCCTCTTTTGCATTTGGCCACCGGTTATCAGAACGGATGCCGCTTCCTGCAAAAAACAAAAAACCCCGCGTCGAAACAACGACGCGGGGTCTTCGGCCGGGCCGCCCGCTGGCGGTCCAGGCACTGCCGAGGCAGCTTAGCGCTTGTTCATGTCCGGCACGTCGCGGGTGGCGGCGCCGTTGAACAGCTGACGGGGACGGCCGATCTTGTATTCCGGATCGGTGATCATCTCCTCCCACTGCGAGATCCAGCCCACGGTACGGGCCAGCGCGAAGATGCAAGTGAACATCGAGGTCGGGATGCCCAGCGCGCGCTGGACGATGCCCGAGTAGAAGTCGACGTTCGGGTACAGCTTGCGGCTGACGAAGTACTCGTCCTCCAGGGCGATCTTTTCCAGCTCCATCGCCAGCTTGAACAGCGGGTCGTTGTTCAGGCCCAGCTCGTTCAGCACTTCGTGGCAGGTTTCGCGCATCAGCTTGGCGCGCGGATCGTAGTTCTTGTAAACGCGGTGACCGAAGCCCATCAGGCGCACGCCCGAGTTCTTGTCCTTGACCTGCTTGATGAACTCGTTGATGTGCTCGACGCTGCCGATTTCTTCCAGCATGTTCAGCGCCGCTTCGTTCGCGCCGCCGTGTGCCGGGCCCCACAGGCAGGCCACGCCCGAGGCGATCGCCGCGAACGGGTTGGTGCCAGACGAGCCGGCCAGGCGAACGGTCGAGGTCGAGGCGTTCTGCTCGTGGTCGGCGTGCAGGATGAAGATGCGGTCCAGCGCGCGTTCCAGCACCGGGTTGACCTGGTACGGGGCACACGGCGTGGCGAACATCATGCGCATGAAGTTGCCGGTGTACGACAGGTCGTTCTGCGGGTACAGGTACGGCTGGCCGATGTTGTACTTGTAGGACATCGCGACCAGGGTCGGCATCTTGGCGATCAGGCGGATCGCCGAGATTTCGCGCTGATGCGGATCGTTGATGTCCATCGCGTCGTGGTAGAACGCGCTCATGCCGCCCACCAGACCGGTCAGCACGGCCATCGGGTGCGCGTCGCGGCGGAAACCACGCAGGAAGAACTGCATCTGCTCGTGAACCATGGTGTGGTTCATCACCCGGCCGACGAATTCCTCCTTCTGCTTTTCATTGGGCAGCTCGCCCTTCAGCAGCAGGTAGCAGACTTCCAGGAAGTCGCACTTCTCGGCCAGCTGCTCGATGGGGTAACCGCGATACAGCAGTTCGCCCTTGTCACCGTCGATGTAGGTGATGCGCGAGTTGCACGAGGCCGTCGACATGAAACCGGGGTCATAGGTGAACTTGCCGGTCTGGCCGTACAGCTTGCGGATGTCGATCACGTCCGGGCCGACGGTACCCTTGTAGATCGGCAGCTCGACGCTGGGGGACCCATCGGAGAACGATAGCGTGGCTTTCACATCGGACGGCGTCATGTCGGTTCCTTCTAAAACTGAGAGTAATAATATTGACGTCACTCACACCGAACGCAGCAGGCCGAGCAGCCTGCGCATCGGCGCGGTGTCGAGTTCACCGTCCAGCTCCTTGCGGGCAAGCAGCAGGTCCATCAACTCGTTGTCGCTGAGTTCCAGCAGCTGGCTCAACGATGCCACGTCCTCATCGGACAGGCTCTCCTCATAACGGTTGAAGAAACGTTCGACGATGATGTCGTTCTCCAGCAAGCCGCGCCGTGCACGCCAGCGCAGGCGGGCGCGCTTGTGCGGATCGGCTTGATGGGAGAAGGTTTCGGTGCGGTCGGTCATGGAACACGTGGGGTGGGCGGGATTCGTGCAGCCGGAAGGCTGCGGCGAGATCCCGCCCTTGCGGATCAGACCGCGCGGCGAACCAGCAATTCCCGGATCTTGCCAATCGCCTTGGTCGGGTTCAGACCCTTCGGGCACACGTCCACACAGTTCATGATGGTGTGGCAGCGGAACAGGCGATACGGGTCGTTCAGGTCGTCCAGACGCTCGCCAGTGGCCTGGTCGCGGCTGTCGGCGATGAACCGGTAGGCCTGCAGCAGGCCGGCCGGGCCGACGAACTTGTCCGGGTTCCACCAGAACGACGGGCACGACGTCGAGCAGCTGGCGCACAGGATGCACTCGTACAGGCCGTCGAGCTCGTCGCGCTCTTCCGGCGTCTGCAGGCGCTCCTTCTCGGGCGGCGGCTCGTCGTTGATCAGGAACGGCTTGACCGAGTGGTACTGCTTGAAGAACTGCGTCATGTCGACGATCAGGTCGCGCACGACGGGCAGGCCCGGCAGCGGACGCAGCACGATGCGGTCCGGCAGCTCGCGCATGTTGGTCAGGCAGGCCAGGCCGTTCTTGCCGTTGATGTTCATCGCGTCCGAACCGCAGACGCCTTCACGGCACGAGCGGCGGAACGAGATCGTCTCGTCCAGCTTCTTCAGCTTGACCAGAGCATCCAGCAGCATGCGCTCGTGACCGTCGAGCTCGACCTCGTAGGTCTGCATGCGGGGCGCTGCGTCCTTGTCCGGATCGTAGCGATAGACTTCAAAAATACGCTTCATTTCTGTGGGTCCTTAGTCGTCTGCCACACCGGCTTAGAAGGTACGGGCCTTCGGCGGAACGCTTTCCACCGTCAGCGGCTGCATCTTCACCGGCTTGTAGTCGAGACGATTGCCTTCGCTGTAGAACAGCGTGTGCTTGAGCCAGTTTTGGTCGTCGCGGGTCGGGAAATCGCTATGGGCGTGGGCACCGCGCGATTCCTTGCGGGCGGCCGCCGAAATCATCGTGGCCTTCGCCACTTCGACCAGGTTGGCCACTTCCAGCGCTTCCACCAGCGCGGTGTTGAACACCTTGGACTTGTCCTTCAGGTGGATTTCCTTGGCGCGCTCGGTGACTTCCAGGATGCGCTCGACGCCTTCGTCCATCAGCTTCTGCGTACGGAACACGCCGGCGTGCGACTGCATGTTGCGGCGGATGTCGTTGGCGACGTCCTGCGCATACTCGCCCGAGGTCGACGCCTGCAGCTTGGCCAGGCGCGACAGCGCGAGGTCGGCGGCATCTTCCGGCAGCGGCTTGTGTTCCTTCTGCTTCAGCGCCTGGGCGATGATGTGGTTGCCCGCGGCGCGGCCGAACACGACCAGGTCCAGCAGCGAGTTGGTGCCCAGGCGGTTGGCGCCGTGCACCGACACGCAGGAGCATTCGCCGATCGCGTAGAAGCCGTTGACGACCGCGTTGGGATCGCCGTTCTTCGGCACCACGACCTGACCGTGGAAGTTGGTCGGAATGCCGCCCATCTGGTAATGGATGGTCGGCACGACCGGGATCGGTTCCTTGATCGCGTCGACGTTGGCGAACTTCAGGCCGATCTCGCGGATCGACGGCAGGCGCTTCATGATCTTCTCGGCGCCCACGTGGGTCAGGTCGAGCAGCACGTAGTCGCCGTTCGGACCGCAGCCACGGCCTTCCTTGATCTCCTGGTCCATCGAGCGGGAGACGAAGTCGCGCGGCGCGAGATCCTTCAGCGTCGGCGCATAGCGTTCCATGAAACGCTCGCCATCCTTGTTGCGCAGGATACCGCCTTCGCCACGCACGCCTTCGGTGATCAGCACACCCGCGCCGGCCACGCCGGTCGGGTGGAACTGCCAGAACTCCATGTCTTCCAGCGGCACGCCGGCGCGCGCCGCCATGCCCAGGCCGTCACCGGTGTTGATGAAGGCGTTGGTCGACGCGGCGTAGATGCGGCCGGCGCCGCCGGTCGCGAACAGCGTGACCTTGGCTTCGAGGATGTAGACCTCGCCGGTTTCCATTTCCAGCGCGGTCACGCCGAGCACGTCGCCGTCCTGGTCGCGGATCAGGTCCAGCGCCATCCACTCGACGAAGAAGTGGGTCTTGGCGCGGACATTGCGCTGATACAGCGTGTGCAGCAGCGCATGACCGGTACGGTCGGCCGCGGCACAGGCGCGCTGCACCGGCTTCTCGCCGTAGTTGGCGGTGTGGCCGCCGAACGGGCGCTGGTAGATCGTGCCGTCGGGGTTACGGTCGAACGGCATGCCGAAGTGTTCGAGCTCGTAGACGACCTTCGGCGCTTCCCGGCACATGAACTCGATCGCGTCCTGGTCGCCCAGCCAATCCGAGCCCTTGACGGTGTCGTAGAAGTGATAGTGCCAGTTGTCCTCGCTCATGTTGCCGAGCGAAGCGCCGATGCCACCCTGCGCCGCCACGGTGTGCGAGCGGGTGGGGAAAACCTTCGAGAGCACGGCCACGTTGAGGCCGGCTTCCGCGAGCTGGAGGGATGCGCGCATCCCGGCGCCGCCCGCCCCGACGATAACCACGTCAAAGCGGCGACGCGGCAATCCAGTCTTGACTGCGACCATGAATCACACCCTCCAGAGAATCTGAGCAGCGTAGCCCGCGCAACCGACGAGCCACAAAATCGTAAGCACATGCAGCACGAGGCGAACCGCCATCGGCTTCACATAGTCCATCCAGATGTCGCGCACGCCGATCCATGCGTGGTAGACCAGCGACAGGATGGTGAGGAACGTCAGGATCTTCATCCACTGGCTGGCGAACAGGCCAGACCAGCTTTCGTAGGAACCGCCGTCGGACAGCAGGTACGCGACGCCGAGCACGACGGTGAAGATCACCATCACGACCGCGGTCACGCGCTGAGCGAGGAATTCACGGGTACCGTAGTGCGCGCCGACAACGAGGCGCTTGGGACCGATATTATTGTTTGCCACCTTGATGCTCCTCAAAACACGCCGAACAGCTTCAGGCCGAAAATGGCGGTCAGCAGCAGGCTGATGACGAGCACTGCGATGGCCGACTGGCGCGAGGCGGGCTTCTGAACGCCCACGTGCATGTCGAGCAGCAGATAGCGGATGCCGGCACAGAAGTGGTGCAGGTAACCCCAGATCAGCGCCAGCAGAACCAGCTTGACGAAGCCACCGGATACGAACTCCGAGAACTTTGCGAAGCTCAGTTCCGAGGTGATGCTCTGCTCGAAGAGGTAGAGAACGAAGGGAAGAAGGAGGAACAGCAGCGCACCGCTGATGCGATGCAGGATGGACACCTTGCCGGCCCAGGGCAACCGGTACCGAGCGATCTGCGCGATACCGATGTTCCGGAACTCCGGCCTGGCTTGTTTGGCGGCTTCAGCCATGCGAGACCCCATTTACGAAGAAAAACAAAAGAGCCGAATGCACTAAGTGCAAATCCCGGTGATTTTAGCGCCTTTGTTGCGCGTCGCACCAATAATTTTCAGCTATCGCGCACCATCGTGGCGTGCGGTAATCGGCTGACGCACCGCGCCAGCGCAGGCGCGCGCCGGGCGCGCCAATGCGGCCCCCGCAGCGATTTATTCGTTGCCTTCGGATTGCGCAACAACGGCGATGCAAGCACGGCTTTCAGGCAATAATCGCCCGCCTGGCACCCTGCCCGCGCTAGCTCAGATCGTTCTGGTAATAGTGGCGCGTCGTCACATACAGAGCGCGCCGCACTTCCACCGGCCGGTCGCCATAGGTGTAGGACACCCGCTCGACCGACAGCAGCGGCGAGCCCTGCGGCACCGCCAGCAGCGCCGCGGTCGCGCCGTCGGCGGCCACGGCGCGGATCTTCTCGGTGGCCCGGATCATCCGCGTGCCGTATTCCGCCTCGAACAGCGCGTACATCGGCCCCTTCCACTCGGTCAGCTTCTCGGCGGTCAGGCCCTTGAAGCTGGAGCCAACCAGCCAGATCTCGTCGAGCACCGTGGCCTCGCCGGAGAAGAACAGCACCCGGCGGATCTGCACCACACTGTCGCCGGTGCGCAGGTCCAGCAGGCGCGCGATCTCGGCCGGCGCCCGCAGCCGCTTGCACTCCAGCACCCGGCTGGTGCCATAGTGCGGCTCGCCCTCGTCCGGGACCAGCCGCAGAAAACGAAACTTGACCACGTCCTCATGGTGCGTGGTGACAAACGTACCCTTGCCCTGGCGCCTGGCGACCAGGTTGTCGCCCGCCAGTTCGTCGATGGCCTTGCGCACGGTACCCTGGCTCACCCGATAACGCGCCGCCAGCTCCATCTCGCTGGGGATCATCTCGCCGGGCTTCCACTCGCCGGACTGCAGGCTCTGCAGGATCAGCGCCTTGATCTGCTGATACAGCGGACTGAAGGTCGGCGACGGCGCGGCCTGGGCGCCATGCTGCGGTGGCGCCGATTGGGCCGATTGCGCCGTTTGCGCCGTTTGCGCCGGCACCGCGGCGGCGGCGCCTGTTCCCTGCGCCGTGGCTGGCTGCGCGGACGCGCCGGCTACGGGCGACCCGGAGCCTGGCGCGGCGGCGCCATCCTGCCCGCCCTGCACGGGCGTGCTCGCAACGGACGTGGGCGTTGTCGACATAGGCGGATTTCACCACAGATACGGCGCGGGCGTCCAGCCTTGCGTCAATTGTCTTATGTCTTATATAAGACATATGAATTGACAGCACTGGAGGCTCCCCCTACACTCGCGGCGACCGGGCGCGCACGGCGGGGCATCGTACGCAAGCGCGGCGCGGGCGACTGGAAACGTCCGCCGCCTTGGCAGTAGACTAACGTCCTGTCGCCGCTCGCGGCTCCTCGCCGAGCCCGCCCGCGCGTCCTTCGTCGCCGGACGCCTTGCCGCGGCCCCTGGCCGCCGTGGTGCCCGCCGGTTCCCGGCGTCCACGCCAGCACCCCGCCGGTGACGACGATCCCGCTCCCGGAGCGTCCGGCCTGTCCGGCGCGACTCCGGCCAGTTTCGCCTTTTCTCGTTTGGAGACTTACAGATGGCTAAAGCCCCTATGCGCGTCGCAGTGACCGGCGCCGCCGGCCAGATCGGCTACTCCCTGCTGTTCCGCATCGCCAACGGCGACATGCTCGGCAAGGACCAGCCGGTCATCCTGCAACTGCTGGATCTGCCGCAGGCCCAGAACGCCGTCAAGGGCGTGGTGATGGAGCTGGAAGACTGCGCCTTCCCGCTGCTGGCCGGCGTGGTGATCACCGACGATCCCAAGGTCGCCTTCAAGGACGCCGACGTCGCACTGCTGGTCGGCGCCCGTCCGCGCAGCAAGGGCATGGAGCGCAAGGACCTGCTCGAAGCCAACGCGCAGATCTTCACCGTGCAGGGCAAGGCGCTGGACGAAGTCGCCAGCCGTGACGTCAAGGTGCTGGTGGTCGGCAACCCGGCCAACACCAACGCCTACATCGCCATGAAGTCGGCTCCGAACCTGCCGAAGGAAAACTTCACCGCGATGCTGCGCCTGGACCACAACCGTGCGCTGTCGCAGATTGCCGCCAAGGCCGGCAAGCCGGTGTCGTCGATCGAGAAGCTGTTCGTCTGGGGCAACCACAGCCCGACCATGTACGCCGACTACCGCTACGCGACCATCGACGGCCAGAGCGTCAAGGACATGATCAACGACCACGCCTGGAACAACGACGTGTTCCTGCCGACCGTCGGCAAGCGCGGCGCCGCCATCATCGAGGCGCGCGGCCTGTCGTCGGCGGCCTCGGCAGCCAACGCGGCGATCGACCACGTGCGCGACTGGGTGCTGGGCAGCAACGGCAAGTGGGTCACGATGGGCATTCCGTCGGATGGCTCGTATGGCATTCCGCAGGACGTGATGTTCGGCTTCCCCGTCACCACCGCGAACGGCAAGTACGAGATCGTCAAGGGTCTGGAGGTCGACGCCTACAGCCAGGAGAAGATCGACATCACGCTGAAGGAACTGGAAGAGGAACGCGCCGGCGTGCAGCACCTGCTGGGCTGATCCTCGAAGGTTTTTCGCTCATGCGCAACCGGGGCACCGCATCGATCGACGTATCGGGGCGGGCCCCGGTTTTTCGTTGGCGCGGCGCCCGATGATGGCGCAGGCGGCGTAGCCCCGCACAACCCGTAACCGCTTTCCGGACCGACCACGTGCACCCTTCCGAAGTCCTGTTCGAGGGCGAGCCGATCCCCGCCCTGCTGCCGGTGTGCGACCACTATGCCGGCAGCGACAAGCTGATGCTCAAGTCGCTGGCCCTGCAGCAGGAAATGGGGCCGGTGGTCGACCTGACCTTCGACTGCGAGGATGGCGCAGCGGTGGGGCGCGAGCGCGAGCACGCCGAACTCTGTGCCCGGCTGATCAACGGCCCGCAGAACCGCTTCAACCGCATTGGCGTGCGGATTCACGATCCGGCCCACCCTGCCTGGGAGCAGGATGTCGACATCCTCGTCGGCCAGGCCGGCGCGCGCCTGGCCTACGTGACGGTGCCCAAGGTCCTCAATGTGGTGGAGGTCGCCCGCGTCACCGAACGAGTCAACCAGGCGGCCCGCGCGGCCGGCATCGCCCGTCATATTCCGATCCATGTCCTGATCGAGACGCATGGCGCGCTCGAACAGGCGTTCGACATCGCCGCGCTGGTGCAGGTGGAGTGCCTGAGCTTCGGCCTGATGGATTTCGTCTCTGCCCATCACGGCGCCATTCCCGGCGAGGCGATGGGGTCGCCGCAGCAGTTCGTCCATCCGCTGATCCGGCGCGCCTTGCTCGAAATTTCGGCGGCCTGCCACCGTCATGGCAAGGTGCCCTCGCACAATGTCAGCACCGACGTCGACGCCCCGCACCGGGCCGGCGAGGACGCGCGCCAGGCGCGTGCCGAATTCGGCTTCCTGCGCAAATGGAGCATCCATCCCGGGCAGATCGGCCCGATCGTGCGGGCCTTCCAGCCCGGCACCGCCGAGATCGATACGGCCAGCCGGATCCTGCTGGCGGCGCACGAGAACAACTGGGCACCGATCCGCCACGAGGGCCGGCTGCACGACCGCGCCAGCTACCGGTACTACTGGTCCCTGCTGCAACGCGCCCATGCCACGGGCGCCGGGCTGCCGGGCAGCGTTGCGGAACTGTTTTTTGACTGACGATGGGCGCGGCCCTTCCCGGCCCCGCCAAATCGTGGAGAATAACGGCGCGGAATCCGCCGCGGACCGGCAACGACAACACCGAACCACCGAAGGAAATTTTCAATGAAACACCTCCTGCTTGCGGCCTGCCTCGGCGCCTTCGCGCTGACCACCGGCAGCGCCGCACTGGCCCAGGAACCGGCCAAGAAGACCTCGACCGCCAAGAAATCGGCGACCAAGACAAGCAGCAAATCCAGCTCGAAATCGAAGACGGCCAAGCGCGGCGCCAAGGCCGGTGCGGCCGCGGCCGCCGCGGCGGCCGTGATCCCGCAAGGCGAGAAGTGGCAGTGCGAACTGGGCAAGGCGCTGTACGTCAACGGCAATATGCTGCGTGACGAAGTCATCACCGTGCACTGGGACGGGCGCGACTACCGCCTGCCGCGCCAGACGACCGTCACCGGCGCGGACCGTTACTTCGATCAGCAATCGGGCCTGGACATGGTCGTCATCCCCAGCAAGGCGATGCTGTTCGACCGCAATCACGGTCAACGCCTGGCGGACGAATGCCAGACTTCGGACATGCTTGCAGGCGGCAGCGCGCCGACCCAGGCGGGCGCCCTGCGCGCACCGGTGGCGACGCCGCTGTTGATGGCCCCGGCGCAGGCGGCAGTTCCGACTCCGACCCCGCTGGAAGGCACCCCGACCGCGCAGCAGAATCCGACGCGGCAGTAAGCCCGCACGCCGGCCGGGTTGCCGTGCTCTCCGGCCGGCCCCTTCTGCTCCCACAAGCCATGGCTGGCGTGCCGGCCATGGCTTGTCGCTGCAGCATTCCCTGGCACGCGCCCGCCTGCGCCACCCTGACGGTACCGGACTGGCCCAGGCGCCCTGCGAGCGCCCCTCCCCGCGGCCGCGCGGCCAGCGCCCGGCGGGTTGCCTGTCACGGATGTGACGCATAAAGTAGATGATCATCCGAACTTCGCGGGAACTGATCCCGTAGTCCCGATTCGATTACCAGAGGACCGCTGGCGCATCCGGCGCCCGCCGAGCCTCATCGATTGGAGCCTGGCAATGCCCCACAACATCAGTAAAACGCTGCAGGAATTCAAGATCGGCAAGTCGGCCAAGGGCCAGTTCTACTCGCTGCCGCAACTGGGCAAGGCCCTGGGCATCGCGGTGGAACGCCTGCCTGTTTCGATCCGGCTGGTGCTGGAGTCGGTGCTGCGCAACTGCGACGGCAAGAAGGTCACCGAGGAACATATCCGCCAGCTGGCGGGATGGCAGCCGAACGGCGAGCGCACCGAAGAGATCCCGTTCGTGGTCGCGCGCGTGGTGCTGCAGGACTTCACTGGCGTGCCGCTGCTGGCGGACCTGGCCGCAATGCGCAATGTCGCCGCGCGGATGGGCAAGGACCCGAAGCAGATCGAGCCGCTGGTGCCGGTCGACCTGGTGGTCGACCACTCGGTGCAGATCGACCACTTCCGCGACAAGAAGGCGCTGGACCTGAACATGCGGCTGGAATTCCAGCGCAACAACGAGCGCTACCAGTTCATGAAGTGGGGCATGCAGGCGTTCGACACCTTCGGCGTGGTACAGCCCGGCTTCGGCATCGTGCACCAGGTCAACCTGGAGTATCTGGCGCGCGGCGTGCACAACAAGGACGGCATCTACTATCCGGACACGCTGGTGGGCACCGACTCGCACACCACGATGATCAACGGCATCGGCGTGGTGGGCTGGGGCGTGGGCGGCATCGAGGCCGAGGCCGGCATGCTGGGCCAGCCGGTCTACTTCCTGACGCCCGATGTGGTCGGCGTCGAGCTGAAGGGGCGTCTGCGCGAGGGCGTGACCGCCACCGACCTGGTGCTGACGATCACCGAGATGCTGCGGCGCGAGAAGGTGGTCGGCAAGTTCGTCGAGTTCTTCGGCGAGGGCACCGCCAGCCTGGCGGTGCCCGATCGCGCGACCATCGGCAATATGGCGCCCGAATACGGCGCCACCATGGGCTTCTTCCCGGTCGATGAAAAGACCATCGAGTACTTCGAAGGCACCGGCCGCACGCCGGAGGAAATCGAAGCGTTCGAGGCCTATTTCCGCGCCCAGCAGATGTTCGGTGTGCCGATGGCTGGCGACATCGACTACTCCAAGGTGCTCACCCTGGACCTGGGCACGGTGGCGCCGTCGCTGGCAGGCCCCAAGCGCCCGCAGGACCGGATCGAGATCGGCAACGTCAAGCAGACCTTCACCTCGCTGTTCACGCGCCCGGTGAGCGAAAACGGCTTCAACAAGAAGGCCGAGCAGCTCGACCAGCCCTATACCACCTCCGATGGCATCGAGGTGCGCAACGGCGACGTGCTGATCGCCGCGATCACCTCCTGCACCAACACCTCGAACCCCAGCGTGCTGCTGGCCGCCGGCCTGCTGGCCAAGAAGGCGGTCGAGGCCGGCCTGACGGTGGCGCCGCACATCAAGACCTCGCTGGCTCCCGGTAGCCGCGTGGTCACCGAATACCTGCAGGCCGCGGGGCTGCTGCCCTACCTGGAAAAGCTGGGCTTCGGCGTGGCCGCCTATGGCTGCACCACCTGCATTGGCAACGCCGGCGACCTGGCGCCGTCGCTGAACGAAGCAATCGTGCAGAACGACCTGGTGGCGGCCGCGGTACTGTCCGGCAACCGCAATTTCGAGGCGCGCATCCACCCGAACATCCGCGCCAACTTCCTCGCCTCGCCGCCGCTGGTGGTCGCCTATGCGATCGCCGGCAACGTCACCCGCGACCTGATGACCGAGCCGGTCGGCAAGGGCAAGGGCGGGCGCGACATCTACCTGGGCGACATCTGGCCAAGCTCGGACGAAATCAACGCCCTGATGCGCTTTGCGATGAACGCCGACACCTTCCGCTCCAACTACGAGAAGGTCGGCAAGGCGAGCCCGCTGTGGGCGAAGATCCAGGGCACCAGCGGCCAGGTCTACGACTGGCCGAAATCGACCTACATCGCCGAGCCGCCGTTCTTCGAGGACTTCGAGATGGAGCCGCAGGGCGCGGGCGGCAGCATCCGCAACGCCCGCGCACTGGGCGTCTTCGGCGACTCGGTGACGACCGACCATATTTCCCCGGCCGGATCGATCAAGGACACTTCCCCTGCCGGCCGGTACCTGCTGGAGAACGGCGTGAAGAAGCCGGACTTCAACAGCTACGGCTCGCGCCGGGGCAACCACGAGGTGATGATGCGCGGCACCTTCGCCAACGTGCGCATCAAGAACCTGATGATCCCGCCGCGCGAGGATGGCTCCCGGGTCGAGGGCGGGCTGACGATCCACCAGCCCTCCGGCGAGCAGCTGTCGATCTATGACGCGGCCATGCGCTACATCGCCGAAGGCACGCCGACGGTGGTGTTCGGCGGCGAGGAGTACGGCACCGGCTCATCGCGCGACTGGGCGGCCAAGGGCACCCAGCTGCTGGGCGTCAAGGCGGTGATCGCGCGCAGCTTCGAGCGCATCCACCGCTCCAACCTCGTCGGCATGGGCGTGCTGCCGCTGCAGTTCAAGGGCGACGACAGCGCACAGACGCTGGGGATCACCGGCACCGAGACCTTCGATATCGAAGGCATCGAGGGCACCCTGCGGCCGCAGCAGGACGCGACGCTGGTGATTCGCCGGGAAGACGGCAAGGAACAGCGCGTGCCGCTGCTGCTGCGCATCGATACGCCGATCGAAGTGGATTACTTCAACCACGGCGGCATCCTGCCGTTCGTGCTGCGGCAGTTGCTGGCGGCCTGAGGCATTTCGAGCGCATTCGGTTCGCGCCCCTCCCCGGCGCCTCTCTCCCACGCGTGGGAGAGGGGCGCAGCCCGCGAGCATTTCCGTCGCGTAAGTTCCGCGCAAGCCTGCGGTGCCAAACTGGGTCTCCTGCACAACCGGCCGTGCCCCGCCTGGCGGACGCGGCCGATCCATCAGACAAAGGAGACACCATGGTCAAGATCCTGATCGCATTCATCGTCATCGCCGGCGCGGCGCTGTTCCTGCTGATGAAGGGCGGCGGCGAGGTTTCGATGACGGGCGAGCAGCACGGGATGGAGACGCATGCCCCGGCCGCTTCGGACGGCACCACGCAGAAGTAAGCCGGACGCCCTCCCCCGGGACCGGCTGGGCGCGCACCGTCCGTGCGGCAGCAGACGAATTTGGTCCGGAATCTGCGGTTTCCGGCCGACCGACCATGGCGATGCCTCCAGAACGCCATTCCACCAATCAATCGTTTGCCCTAGGGATGGTCGGACCCGCCAGTGCAGCGAGTAGAATACCGTTTTACCGAAAAACGGATGATCTCAGCATATGGCAGGTTTTCGCCCCAAAGCCTCTCAACGCCTTTCCCCTGACGCCGAGCGACTGGTCGCCGACGCGCTGGCGCTCGACGCCTCGGGAAGCCGGATGGAGGACGCCTTTTGGGAGAGACGCCTCTCGCAGCGCCTCGGCAGGCTGCTGAAGAACGGCAGCCAGTCGGCGCTCGACGCCGCGCTCGAGCATTTGTTCAAGCACAACGTCGATGCCTCCGATGTGCTGGCCGAGCAGGCGGAAACGCTGGCGGAGTCAGCCACCGTGGAGGCAGACGGCGTCATGTATGACGCGCTGCTGATCGCCGCGCCGATCCTCGCCCATACCCGCTACGCCATCCCGTCCGGCTCGCTGAAGCCGGAACAGGCGCAGACCCTGGCGGTCCACCTGCAGGCGCATGTACTGGCGTCCGATGCCAGGCTGGCGCTGTCGCCCTATCTGTACAGCATCGACCAGCTGCCGCGCACGCATAGCGACACCTACGCGCTGACGCACAAGCTGGCCGCGGCGGCACTGGCAGGCATCTCTCCCAAGGTGGACCTGCGCGACCTGCCCGAAACCGCCCCGATCCTCGCCGACCCGCGCTATCTGCTTGCCGTGGTGGTCGCGCCGCACCAGCAAGCGCTGTTCCGCTGGCAGGAGGAAGCCAAGGAGCATCATGCCGAGCGCTCGGTATGCCTGGAGCAGTGGCGCACCCAGGTCCAGCCGACGCTGGCCCTGCTGCTGCCCGGCTGCGAATTCGAACTGCTGCTGCCCGATGCCTTCTTCCTGTCCTGCCGCGAATCGGACAAGAACATCCGCCCGTTGACGGTGCGCGCCGCCGTCAACTACCTGTGCGGCACGCTGGACATCAGTGCAGGCCAGCTGGCGGCCGTGACCGCCGCCTTCGGCGAGGACGAGGTCGAGGAGTTCCGCGTCGCCTTCACCATGCGCGGCGAGAAGGACGTGATCTACGGCATCGTCTGGCCCGTCTACGGGCGCGAGTCCGGCGAAGTCGACGACACCAGCCAGGGCAATCCGCTGGAGCAGATCTGCGAGGAACTGCGCAACGCCGGCGTGGAAGACATCTTCCGCCATGCCTCGTTGTTCGATCCGGAGTACTGCGAGGATTGCGGCACCCCGCTGTATGCGGACCGCTCCGGCGAGATTGTCCATGCAGAACTTCCGGAAGACGCCCCGACCCAGCAACCGCTGTTCCACTGAACACCACTGAACACCGTTCCAGGCCCCCGACTGGCATTTCCGGGGGCCTCTCAGCCTGCGGCTTCGCGCCTCCTCGCCTCGATCATTTCCCGCTTCCAGTCTCCCCGCGCCCCTCGCTGACGCAGCGCCATAGCGCATGGCCCGACGCGGCGTACTTGCGCTCGAAGGGCGTCATCGGCTGCTCCGGCAGCCAGCGCTGCACCGTCCCCGGCCGCCCTGTCATCGCCAGCGCCTGGGCGAACTCGTCGATATAGATCTGCCAGTTGCTGCGGCATTCCAGATAGTCGCCACAGGCCGCCAACGCGGGAAACACCGCGTGACCGTGCCAGCGCCGCGCCAGATGGCCGATCTTGGGCCACGGATTGGGATACAGCACATAGTGCCGCGCCACCGGCACCGCCTGTTCGGCCAGCAGCCGCCAGACATCGACCAGGTCCGCACGCGCCCAGACGAAGTTGTCGGGCAGCGGCCCGCTCCACCAGTCCTTGCCTGCCGCCAGCCGCTTCTCCGACTGGTCCACGCCAACGACGAAATGGTCGGGATAGCGCTGTGCCAGCCGCAGCGTGCTTTCGCCCACGCCGCATCCGGCATCGAGGATCAGCGGAACGTCGCCGTGGCGGCGCCAGCAGGTCAGCGCGGTCTCCAGTGCCCGTCGGCTGGCCTCGCCGATGGGCTTGCGAAACGGCTGCTGCAGGTGGCGGGCGACCAGCGCGGCAAGGTGATCGTGTGCGCCGGTTTGCGCGGAGACGATGGAACGGGAGTTGGCGAACATGGGCGGCATTCTACGGCGGACCGGCCGGCGATTTTACCGGCCGCGCCGAATGACGGCACAATGTCATTGCCCGCCGCCGCTGGCGGGACAGAACATCCGGCTGCCGCACTGCCGGCAGCGCATCCACCATCAGGAGCCCATGACGATGAACGACAGCCGTCGCCCGCCACCCGTATCCCCTCAGGTCGCCGACGAGATCCAGACCGGCCGCCGGCGCGTGCTGCAGGCCGGCGCGGCGCTTGCGCTGGGCGCGGGTTCGGGCCTCGTGCTGCTGCCCGAGGCCGCGGCGCAAGGCAAGGCCGCGAACGGGGAACTGCGCATCGGCCTGTCCGCGGACGTGACGTCGATGGACCCGCACTGGAACAACTCCGGGCCCAACAATGCGATCGCGCTGCATGTGTTCGAGTCGCTGGTCTTCATGGACCGCAATGCGCGCTATATCCCCGGGCTGGCGCTGTCGTGGAAACCGGTCAATCCGACCACCTGGGAAGTGAAGCTGCGTCCCAACGTGAAGTGGCACGACGGCACGTCCTTCACCAGCGCCGACGTGAAGGCATCGCTGGAGCGCCCGGAGAAGCTGACCAACAGCCCGGGCTCGTTCACCAGCTACACCAAGCCGATCGCGCGCATCGAGACGCCCGATGCGCTGACGGTGCGGCTCATCATGGACGTGCCGAACTACGCCAACCTGGCCAACGACCTGAACAGCGTGCCGATCATGCCGAAGCGGATCGCCGCCACGCTCTCGCAGACCGACTTCGACAGCGGCAAGGCGATGGTCGGTACCGGTCCGTTCCGCTTCGTGCGCTTTGCCCGCGGGCACGAGATCGTGATGGAGCGCAACCCGGACTACTGGGGCCCGAAGCCGGTGTGGGAGCGCGCGACCTTTCGCATCGTCACCGACAGCGGCGCCCGTACCGCGGCGCTGCTGTCGGGCGATCTCGATGTCATCGAAAGCGTGCCGTCGGCCGACGTGCAGCGGCTGAAGAAGGATGCGCGCTTTCGCATCGAGCAGCAGGTGTCGTGGCGGACCATCTTCTGGCAGATGGACCAGTGGCGCGACAACCCGCCGTTCGTCACCGACCCCAACGGCAAGCCGCTGGGAAAGAACCCGTTCAAGGATGCCCGCGTGCGCGCGGCGATCAGCCATGCACTGAACCGCGACGCGATCGTCTCGCGGATCATGGAGGGGCTGGCGGTGCCGGCTTCGTCCATCGTCTCGCCGCAGATCTTCGGGCATCCCGGCACCAAACCCGACGCCTACGATCCGAAGCGCGCCAAGGAGCTGCTGACGCAGGCCGGTTTCGCCGACGGCTTCCGGCTGACCCTGCACGCGACCAACAACCGGTATCTGAACGACGCGGCGGTGGCGCAGGCCACGGCCAGCATGCTGACGCGCATCGGTATCCAGACCCAGGTCGAGACCATGCCGGTGGCCGCGTACTTCACGCGTGCGCGCCAGGGGGACTTCGCCTTCCAGATGCTGGGCTGGGGCTCGGCCGCGGCCGATGTCGCGCTGCGCTCGATCACCGGCACGCCCAATCCGGAGCGCGGCTACGGCACCTGGAACTGGGGCCGCTACAGCAATCCGCAGCTGGACAAGATGATCGAGACCGCACTGACCACCGTCAGCAGCGTGCAGGCGCGCGAGGAGAATGCCAAGGCCGCGGCGCGCTTCGCGCTGGAGAACCATGCCATCGTGCCTTCGCACAGCCAGCTGGCGATGTGGGCAATGCGCAAGGACATCCGCTACGAAGCGCGTACGGATGAATGGTCGCTGGCGCAGTTCTTCACCAGGGGATAATCGAGGGGATTGAAGGCGTGGGTGGTGTGCTGCCCTCTCCCCCGCCCCTCTCCCACAAGTGGGAGAGGGGAGCAAACCGCGAGCACGTGGACCGCTTCTGGTTTGCTTCCTTCCCGGCCCCTTCCCCGGGCGTCGGCCGCCCCTGCGCCGCCCCTGTGGGAGAGGGGCCGGGGAGAGGGGCCGGGGAGAGGGGCCGGGGAGAGGGGCCGGGAAGAGGGGACCGGCGTACTGTCAGATCCGCAGACGTTCTTCCTGCCGCGCGTTGGCCTCGCGCAGCCCCTTCACCCAGGCGCGTGCGGGCAGGCCGGTGCCCTCCTCGACCACGCGGGCGCGCGCCTCCAGGACGTCCCAGCCGGCATCGATCTCGGGCCCGTTGAACGCGAGCGCGATGACGTTGCCGTCGTGCACTTCGGGAAAGACCAGCACGCGGTTGTCGAACGCGTCGCAGATGCGCTCGATGTTCTTCGGAAAGCTGTCGTGGTCGCCGAACAGGTTGATGGTCATCACCCCGGGCGCCTTCAGCACGCGGCGGCAGGCACGGTAGAACGCGGTGGTGTCCAGCACCGGACCGCGCGCGGTGGCGTCGTACAGGTCCACCTGCAGCACATCGTGGGCCGCTTCGTTGCCGGCATCCATGACGTAATCCCACGCATCCTGCTCCAGCACCTGCAGCCGGGCATCGTCCTCGCGCAGGCCGAACATGCTGCGCCCGGCGATGATCACCGCCGGATTCAGTTCCACCGCGGTGACACGGGCACCGGTGAAATGCCGGTGGCAGAACTTGGTCAGCGCGGCGGCGCCCAGGCCCAGCTGGGCGACATGGAAGCCGGGCGTGGCCGGCGACAGGAACAGCAGCCACGCCATCATCTGCTGCGCGTATTCCAGCTCGATCGCGTCGGGCTTGCGCAGCCGCATCGCGCCCTGCACCCATTCCGTGCCGAAATGCAGATAGCGCACGCCGTTCAACTCGGAGAACGTGACAGGGGCGAAGCGCGGCGTCATTCGCTTTTCGTGGCGGCCCGCGTCGCGCTGCTCGGCGTCGTCACGGGAATGGCGGGGGTGCCGGCGCGGCGGCTCGCCGCGCGCGGGGCGGCGCGAAGCAATGGCTTCGATCGATTTTCTTTTCAGCAGGGTCATATCGCGGGAGGACGGGGCCGGTGGGCGCCAAGGCGCCGGGCGGCATCTATTACGGGCGCGATTGTGACAGAAGCGCGCGCCACAGCTCCAGCTTCTGCGCGAAGCTGCGCGCCGCGTGGGCGGGGCTGGACGATGGCAGCACCACCGTCTCGTAGCCGGCGGCGGCAAATTGCGGCGCGAACTTGCCGGAGGTGCCGCCATTGAAACCGACGCGCCGCAGCGACGGCGCCAGCGCGCGCAGCCGCTCGAAATCGTTGGCCTGTGGGTGGCGAATATCGGCATCGAGGCTGCCGGGACGCACGCAGGCACCGAGCACATCCCAGAGACCGACGCGATGGAACAACATGCGGTTCAGCCGTTCGACGTACGGCAGGTCGGGCAGGGGTTCGCCCAGCAGCGCTCCCATCAGCGGCCAGAACTGGTTGCGCGGATGCGCATAGTACTGGCGCGCGGCGAGCGAAGCGGCACCGGGGAAGCTGCCAAGGACCAGCACCCGGGTATGCCGGTCGATCACCGGCGGCAGGCCGTATTCGAGTTCGTCCGGCGTGGCCGGTGGCGTGGGTGGGCGGGTGGCGGCGGGCGGCGTGCTGGATTTGGGCGGCATGGCCGTTAGCATACAAAAAAGAAAGCCCGCCGGCCCCAGGGGGCGGGCGGGCAGAGCCGGCGCCGTGGCGATCAGGCCAGCAGCTTGTTGATCCGCTTCACATAGGCAGCCGGGTCGTCGAGCGTGCCGCCCTCGGCCAGCATGGCCTGGTCGAACAGCACGTGGACCCGGTCGGCGAAGGCATCATTGGCGCCGTCGGCCGCACTGTCAGTGGCACTGCCCGCCGGCTGCAGCTCGCGCAGCTTGCCGACCAGCGCATGCGCCGGGTTCAGTTCCAGGATCGGCCTGGATTCCGGCGCCTTCTGACCGGCCTGCTTCAGCAACCGTTGCAGGTAGCCGCTCATCTCGCCTTCGTCCGACACCAGGCACGAGGCCGAGTCGGTCAGGCGCAGCGTCATGCGCACGTCCTTGGCCTTCTCGCCCAGCACCTCGCGGGCGCGCGCCAGCACGTCCTTCCACTCGTCGTCGGCCTTCTGCTGCTCTTCCTTCTCGCTGGCATCGGCCAGATTGCCCAGGTCCAGGCCGCCGCGCGCCACGGACACCAGTTCCTTGCCGTCGAACTCGTGCAGGAACGACAGCATCCACTCGTCCACCCGGTCGGTCAGCAGCAGCACCTCGATGTCCTTCTTGCGGAATACCTCCAGATGCGGGCTGGCCTTGGCCGCGGTCCAGCTGTCGGCCGTCAGGTAATAGATCTTCTCCTGGCCTTCCTTCATCCGCGCGACGTAGTCGGCCAGCGATACCGTCTGCTCGTCGTTGTCGTTGCGCGTGGTGGCAAAGCGCAGCAGCGCCGCGAGGCGCTCCTGATTGCCGTGGTCCTCGCCCAGGCCTTCCTTGAGCACCTGGCCGAACTGCTTCCAGAAGCTGGCGTACTTGGCGCGTTCGGCCTCGTCCTCGCTGCCGGCGAGCGACTCCAGCATCGACAGCACGCGCTTGGTGCTGCCTTCGCGGATGGCCTTGACGTCGCGGCTTTCCTGCAGCAGTTCACGCGAGACGTTCAGCGGCAGGTCGGCCGAATCGATCACGCCCCTGACAAAGCGCAGATAGTTCGGCAGCAGCTGCTCGGCGTCGTCCATGATGAAGACGCGCTTGACGTACAGCTTCAGGCCGCCATGCTTGTTGCGGTCCCACAGGTCGAACGGCGCGCGTGCCGGGATGTACAGCAGCTGCGTGTACTCGCTGCGGCCTTCGACACGGTTATGCGTCCAGGTCAGCGGCGCCTCGTTGTCGTGGGCGATGTGCTGGTAGAACGCGGTGTACTGCTCGTCGGTGATCTCGCTCTTCGGACGGGTCCACAGCGCGCTCGCCTGGTTGATGCTTTCCCACTCGTCCGTGCTCTTGTAGCTGCTGGTATCGGCGTCCCAGATCTCCTTGCGCATCCGGATCGGCAGCGAGATGTGGTCCGAATACTTGCGCACGATGGACTTGATCTGCCACGCCGACAGGAATTCGTCCTCGCCCTCGCGCAGGTGCAGCGTAATGGTGGTGCCACGTTCTGCGCGCTCGATGGTGTCGACCGAGAACTCGCCGTCGCCGCGGCTTTCCCACCGGACTGCCTCGTTGGCCGGCAGGCCCGCGCGGCGCGTTTCGACCGTGACGCGGTCGGCGACGATGAAGGCGGAGTAGAAGCCGACGCCGAACTGGCCGATCAGCGCGGCGTCCTTCTGCTGGTCGCCGGAGAGCTGCTGGAAGAACTCGCGCGTGCCGGAACGGGCGATGGTGCCCAGGTTGCGGATCGCCTCGTCGCGGCTCATGCCAATGCCGTTGTCGGTGATCGTCAGGGTGCGATTGGCGGCGTCCACCTCGATGCGGATGGCGAGGTCGGCGTCCTGTTCCAGCAGCGACGGATTGGCGATGGCCTCGAAACGCAGCTTGTCGGTGGCATCCGAGGCGTTCGAGATCAGTTCGCGCAGGAAGATTTCCTTGTTGCTGTACAGCGAATGGATCATCAGGTGCAGCAGCTGCTTCACTTCCGCCTGGAAGCTCATCGTCTCGTGCGGTACGGTCATGTTTCTCCTCTTCGGGCTATTCAGGTTCGAGCGGGTCCGGAACGATTCGCGCTATGGGTTCCGGGCCTGACAAGGCGCGTCGATGCCGCCCCAAATAGGGTCGGCAGCGGGGTTTTTCAAGGGGCGGTCACACCGCAGCCCTCTCCCCCGGCCCCTCTCCCGCAAGCGGGCGAGGGGAGCAAACCGGCAGTTGCCGCGAACGCCCATGGTGTTCTCCCTCTCCCGCTCGCGGGAGAGGGCCGGGGAGAGGGCAAGCAGCGCTTCGCATGCCCAAACGCCGAGCGGGCATCAGACCGCCCGCCGGTCCAGCTGGCGCGCGAGGAATGCGAGCATCTCCGGGTCGGCGCCGCAGGCGACGTTGAAGCGCATCCACCCCGACGGCAGCTGCGAGGGCGAGAACAGGCTGCCGGGGGCGAACAGGAATCCCTCCTCGTGCCCGGCGGTGGCGATCGCGTTGGTGTCGCGCCCGGTATCGGCCCACAGGTACATGCCGGCATGCTGGCCGGGGAACAGCGTCAGGCCCAGCCGCTCCAGCGCGCGCCGGGTATCGTCCCGGGCCCGGTCCAGGCGCCCGCGCACGCGCTCGACATGCTTGCGGTAATGCCCCTCGGTCAACACCTTGTAGAGCACGCGCTCGTTGATTTCCGGCGTGGCCAGGCCGGCCAGCATCTTGCTGTCGGTCAGCCCGGCGGCAACCTGCGGCGAGGCGGCGACGAAGCCGACCCGCAGGTTGGCCGCCAGCGTCTTGGAGAAGCTGCCCAGGTAGATCACGCGGCGCAGCTGGTCCAGGCTCGCCAGCCGCGTGGCCGGATGCCCAGGCGGGCACAGGTCGCAGTAGATGTCGTCCTCGACCACCAGGAAGTCGTACTGCTCAGCCAGGCGCAGCAGCTGGAACGCCTTGGCGGCGGACAGCGAGGTACCGGTCGGGTTGTGCAGCACCGAGTTCAGGATGACCAGCCGTGGCCGGTGGGCCTGCACGATGCGCTCCAGCGCCTGCAGGTCGGGGCCTTCGGCGGTGTACGGCACGCCGATCACCTGGGCGCCCTGGGCGGCGAAGCGGGCGAACATCACGAACCAGGCGGGATCGCCCACCAGCACCGCGTCGCCGGGACGGACATAGAGCCGCGCGATCAGATCGAGCGCCTGCGTGATGCCGGAGGTCAGCACGATCTGCTGGGGCGTCGCGCCGATCTCCAGCTCGGCCAGCCGGGTACGCAACTGCTGGCGCAGCGGCAGGAACCCTTCGGGGGTGCCGCTGGCCAGAAAGTGCCCGCCGGGCTGCCGTCCGAGACCGCGCAGCGCGCTGGCAATCAGTTCGCCGTCCAGCCAGTCGTTGGGCAGGAAACCCAGTCCGGGCGCCTTGCGCGGTTCGGCGCGATGGAACATGTTGCGCAAAAGCCACGGCACGTCGATATTGCGCGAGATTTCCGGCAGCGGCTGCGCCTCGGCGGCGCCAGCGGCCCCCGCGGAAGCGCCGGCGGGTTCGCGCACGAAAAACCCCGATCCGCGTCGCGATTCCAGATAGCCCTGCGCCACCAGCCGTTCGTACGCCTCGACCACGGTGAAGCGCGAGATGCCCTTGTCCTGCGCCAGCTGGCGAATGGACGGCATGCGCATGCCGGGCCGGAACACGCCTTCATCGATGCGGCGCCGGGCCCATTCGGTCAGCTGTCCGACCAGCGTCATCTGCGCCGATGGCACGGGCCCGGGAAGATCGAGCGCCGCGCCGCGCTCGGCCGCGGCGGTGCCGGCCCTGCCGGCCGGGCGGACAGCGGGCGCGCCGCCGGTCCCGGCCGCTCCGGCAAGGCCATCGGTCACGGTGTCGTGGTACGCGCTCACGCTGCTCTCCTGAACTGTACTGAGGACGAACAGAATAACTGTATCGGTACTGTACCGACAACCTTGTCTACTATCGTCGAACCGCGCCGACCGTGCTTGCCGCAGATTACGGCAACGTGACGGCCGCGGTACCCAGAACAAGACGACAAGAGCCGCAAGCACCATCCAAGGAGCCCCGCCATGACCGAGCTGTCCCTGCCTGCGACGCGCAAGCGTTTCGACGACGACGCCTATCTGACCCGCTGCGACGCCACCGTGGTGGCCGTGCTGCCGGAAGGCATCGTGCTGGACGAGACGGTCTGCTATGCGCGCAGCGGCGGACAGGCCGGCGATACCGGCACCATGACGCTGCCCGACGGCACGGCGATCGCCCTGGCGGAAACCGTCTACGCGCCGGGCCGCGCGGCGGTGCTGCATGTTCCTGCCGACCCCGCGGCGGCGGCACTGGGGGGTCTCGCCGCCGGCACGCGGGTGACGGTCGCCATCGACTGGAGTCGGCGCCACCGCCTGATGCGGCTGCATACCTGCCTGCACCTGCTCGGCTCCCTGATCCCGGTCCCCGTCACCGGTTGCAGCATCTCGCCGGACAGCGCCCGGATCGACTTCGATCTGCCCGAATCGACGCTGGACAAGACCGAGCTCGGCGAGCGGCTCAACGCCCTGATCGCCGCGGACAGCCCCGTGCGGGTGGACCGCATCAGCCGCGCGGAACTGGCTGCCCAGCCGGAACTGGTGCGCACCATCGGCGCTGCGCCGCCCGAGGGCATGGAGTCGATTCGCATCATCGAGATCCCGGGCATCGACCGGCAGCCCTGCGGCGGCACTCATGTGGCCCGCGTGGGCGAGATCGGCCCGATCGCGATCGGCAAGATCGAGAAGAAGAGCCGGACCAACCGCCGCATCGTGGTGGCCTTCGCCAGCGCTGCCAGGGCCGAGGACGCACCGGCCACCGCGGGGCAAAACCCGGCAACGCGGGCGGCGGCATGATGGGCACGGAATTGTCGCAATCGATCGCAGCCTCCGGCCCGGCGTGGCTGACCGGCATGTCGCCGGCGCAGTTCATCGCGCTGCTGTCGCTGATGGTGGTGGGGTCCTTCACGCCCGGGCCCAACACCACCATCGCCGCGATGACCGGCGCCAATTTCGGCCTGCGGGCGACGCTGCCCCACTGCATCGGCGTGGCCTTCGGCTTCGCCACCCTGGTGGCGCTGTGCGCCGCCGGCGTGGGGGCGCTGGTGCTGGCCAGCCCCTTGCTGGCGGGCATCGTTCACGCGGCGGGGGTGGCCTATCTGCTGTGGCTGGCCTTCAAGCTCGCGCGCAGCGCGACGCTGGCCGACAAGCAGGTGCTGGCGCCGTTGTCGGTGTGGCAGTCGGCCGCGCTGCAGTACGCCAATATCAAGGCCTGGATGCTGGCGCTGGCGACCGCCGCCTCCTACATGACCAACGCCGCCGATCCGCTGCAGCGCGGTCTGCTGGTGTGCCTGGTGTTCGGCGTGTTCGGCTTTCTCAGCAATGGCGTCTACGGCGCGATCGGCGCGTCCCTGCGGCAGTGGCTGCAGGTCGGCGGACGCATTCGCTGGTTCAACCGGGCCATGGGGCTCGCGCTGGCCGCCACCGCGCTATGGATTGCCGTGGCCGGCCGGCCCGTGGCCGGTTGAGCGGACGGCGGCAGCCGACCATCCCCGCAAGGAATCTTCGACATGACATCGTCCCATCGCACCACCGGCGTGCAGGCGCATGCCGCCAGCGGCGGCATGCTGCTCGGACTGGCCGGCGTGGCCATCTTCAGCCAGACCCTGCCCTTCACGCGGCTGGCGGTGGCCGAGCTCGATCCGGTTCTGGTCGCACTGTCCCGCGCCATGGTCGCCGCGCTGCTTGCCGCGGCGCTGCTGTGGCACCGTGGCGCGCTGAGCGCGGCGCGGCGTCCGCGCGGTGCACAGTGGTGGCGCCTCGCCGTCAGCTCCGCCGGCGTGGTAGTCGGCTTTCCGCTGTTCTCGTCGATGGCGATGCAGGAAGTACCGGCCAGCCATGGCGCCATCGTGATCGGCCTGATGCCGCTGGCCACCGCGGTATTTGCCGCCTGGTTCGGCCGCGAACGCCCCTCCCCCGCCTTCTGGCTGGCGGCGCTGTGCGGCAGCGCGCTGGTGGTCGGCTTCGCGATGTGGCAGGGCGCCGGCGCGCTGCATCATGCCGACTGGCTGCTGTTCGCGGCCACCGTGCTCGGCGCGCTGGGCTACGCCGAAGGCGGCAAGCTGTCGCGCGAGCTGGGCGGGCTGGAGACCATCAGCTGGGCGCTGATCGTCTCGGTACCGGTGCTGGCACCGGTGGTGGCCTGGCTGGGCTTGCACCATGCGGCGCAGATCGCCGGCGCTTCCTGGCAGGCATGGGTTGGCATGGCCTACGTCTCGGTGTTTTCCATGTTCGTCGGCTTCATCTTCTGGTACGCCGGCCTGGCAAAAGGCGGCGTCGCCCGCGTCGGCCAGATACAATTGCTGCAGCCGTTTCTGACGCTGGCGGGCGGCGCGCTGCTGCTCGGCGAGCCGCTGGACCTGCCGACGGTGGGCTTCGCGGTCGCAGTCATCGCCGTAGTGGCACTCGGACGCAGGACCGCCGTGAAGGGCCTCGCCCCGGTTGCCGGCGCCCCGGCCAGGACAGGGTCGGCCGAGTCCGTTTCCGCCGCACGCCCCCAATAATCCGCAATATCAAGGAGTCTTCATGTCCGTCTACGACACCCTCTCCCGCCTGGGAATCGAACTGCCGAGCGCCGGCGCACCGGCCGCCGCCTATGTCATGGCCGCGCAAACCGGCAATACGGTCTTCCTGAGCGGCCATATCGCGCGCAAGGACGGCAAGCCGTGGGTCGGCAAGCTGGGCCAGACGCTCGGTACCGAGGAGGGCAAGCAGGCGGCGCGCGCCATCGCCATCGATCTGCTGGCTTCGCTGCATGCGCATGTGGGCGACCTGAACCGCGTCACCCGGATCGTCAAGGTGATGAGCCTGGTCAATTCGACGCCGGACTTCACCGAGCAGCATCTGGTCACCAATGGCGCCTCGGAGCTGCTGGTCGAGGTCTTCGGCGACAAGGGCAAGCACGCGCGCAGCGCGTTCGGCGTGGCGCAGATTCCGATGGGGGCCTGCGTCGAGATCGAAATGATCGTCGAAGTGCAGTAACGCATCGGCTCGCCGACACATCGACAAGCGCAACCAGGCGCATAACAAGGCGCGGTGTCGAACCGCGCAAACCAACCACGAGAACATCATGCAATGGGCCATCTCCCGCCGGGCGCAACAACTGACCAGCTCGGCCATCCGCGAAATCCTTAAAGTCACCGAGCGTCCGGAAGTGATTTCGTTCGCCGGCGGGCTGCCCTCGCCGGCAACCTTCCCCGTCGCGGCGATGGAACAGGCGGTGGCCCGCGTATTCGCCGACAACCCGCACGCCGCCATGCAGTACGCCGCCACCGAGGGCTACCTGCCGCTGCGCGAATTCGTCGCGCGCCGCCACAAGGTCGACGTCGAGCGCGTGCTGATCACCACCGGCTCGCAGCAGGCGCTGGATCTGCTGGCCAAGGTGCTGATCGATCCGGGCAGCCCGGTGCTGGTGGAAACGCCCAGCTACCTGGGCGCGCTGCAGGCGTTCTCGCTGTTCGAGCCGGAGTTCGTCTCGGTCCCCGGCGACGACAAGAGCCTGCTGCCCGACGCGCTGACGCCCGAGCTGACCGCCGGCGCCCGCTTTCTCTACGCGCTGCCGAACTTCCAGAACCCGACCGGCCGCCGCATGCCGCTGGAGCGCCGCCAGGCGCTGGTGCAGCGCGCGCGCGAACTGGGCGTGCTGCTGGTCGAGGACGATCCGTATGGCGAGCTGAGCTACACCGGCGACCAGCTGCCCTCGCTGCTGTCGATGAACCCCGACGGCGTGATCTACATGGGCTCGTTCTCCAAGGTGCTCGCGCCCGGCCTGCGCCTGGGCTACGTGATCGCCCCGCCCGACCTGCATTTCAAGCTATGCCAGGCCAAGCAGGCGTCGGACCTGCATACGCCGAGCTTTACCCAGCGCGTCGCCTACGAGACTATCCGCGACGGGTTGCTGGACACGCATATCCCGACCATCCGCGAACTGTACGGCGCGCAGTGCCAGGTGATGCTGGACGCGCTGCAGCGCCATATGCCGGAGGGTGTCACCTGGAACGCGCCGGAAGGCGGCATGTTCATCTGGATGGAACTGCCCGAGGGACTGGACAGCATGGAGCTGCTGCAGGAGGCGGTCAGGCGCAACGTCGCCTATGTACCCGGCGCACCGTTCTACGCCAACAACCCGCGCCGCAATACGCTGCGCCTGGCGTTCGTCACGGTGCCGAAGGAGCGCATCGAGCAAGGCGTGGCGATCCTGGGCGAAGTCTTCAAGCAGGCACTGGCGGCGCACGGCCAGCAAGCCAAGGCGGCCTGACGCGCCGCTGACCGCTACCATCCGCCATTGTCAGTCACGCGCGGCGGCCCTACCTCACGGGAGCCGCCGCGCGCCGATATCGTTTCTTTGTGCAAGGAGCCGGCATGCTGCGAATCTGGGGTCGTCTGTCTTCGATCAATGTGCAGAAGGTGGTCTGGTGCGCCAGGGAGCTGCATCTGGATCACGAGCGGATCGACATTGGCGTGCAGCGCGGCGACCTCGACACGGAAGCGTATGTCCGCCTCAATCCCAACCGGTTGATCCCGGTGATCGAGGACTTTCGGGGCAAGGACATCAGCGGCGAGCCGTTCGTGCTGTGGGAATCGAACGCGATCGTGCGCTACCTGTGCGCCCGCTATGGCGCCGATTCGCTGTGGCTGGAGGACGTCGAGGCGCGCGCTTCGGCCGACCGCTGGATGGACTGGCAGACCACCACCTTCAGCCCGGCGATGGTGGCGGCCTTCCTGCAGTCCGTTCGCACCGCTCCGGCCGAACGGGACGAGGAGGCGATCGTCCGTTCGTGCGCCCGCACCGAACCGCTGGCCGCGCTGCTGGACCGGGCGCTGGCGGACCGGGACTTCATCTGCGACGGCCGCTTCACCATGGCCGACATCTCGCTGGCCTGCGCCGCCCACCGGTGGCTCGGCATGCCGGTGCAGAGGGAGCCGCGCCCCAATCTGGAGCGCTGGCTGGCCGCCATGCGCGCGCGCCCGGCCGCCTCGGGGATTCTTAGCCTGCCCCTGGCGTGACCCTCGCCGCCCGTGGCAAGCCTCTTGCCACCCCTTGCGCTTTCCCTCGTTAAAAGCGACTTTTCGGTTCCGCAGCAATTGGAGTACTCTCCACTCGGACACGGCTGCCGATTGCCAGGCCCACGGGCCCTGCATCGGGTTTTCCCGGCGTGAATGGGATTCACGCCGGCCGTGATCCAATGTACGGCCGACCGCACAAGCGGCGTCCTTACAATCGATCGCTTGCCTCCGCGCGCTCTGCGGGTCACGTGACAGGTGCGCAGCGGAGACGGGCGCTCCGGCAGGGACGTTCCACAGAGAATGCCTGCCGCCCATCACTGAGGAGGATTCAATCGTGTGGAGTCAAGTCTACGACCCGCTCGGCAGCATGCTGCTGTCCACGCTCGCCGCTGGCGTGCCCGTGGCCGTGCTGCTCGGTGCGCTGGCGTTCTTTCATTTGCAGGCCCATGTGGCCGCCGGGCTTGCCCTGATCGTCGGTATCGTCATCGCCTCGGCGGTGTTCGGGATGCCGGCGGCCATGGCAGGCAAGGCGGCAGGATTCGGCATCGCGGCCGGGTTGTTCCCGATCGGCTGGATCGTGCTCAACATCATCTTCCTGCACCGTCTGACAACGCTTAACGGCTCCTTCAAGGTGCTGCAGGGCTCGATCGCCGGCATCACGGAGGACCGCCGTCTGCAGCTGCTGCTGGTGGCCTTCAGCTTCGGCGCCTTCTTCGAGGGCGCCGCCGGCTTCGGCACGCCGGTGGCGGTGACCGGTGCCATCCTGATCGGCCTGGGCTTCTCGCCGCTGGCCGCCTCGGGCCTGGCGCTGATCGCCAACACCGCCCCGGTTGCCTACGGCGCGCTGGGCTCGCCGATCATCGCGCTGTCGGCGGTGACCGGACTGGATCTGCTGGACCTGTCCGCCATGGTCGGCCGCCAGCTGCCGCTGTTCTCGGTGATCGTGCCGTTCTGGCTGATCTGGGCGTTCGCGGGCTTCCGCGGCATGCTGGAAGTCTGGCCGGCGATCCTGGTGGCGGGCGTGAGCTTCGCGATTCCGCAGTTCCTGGTGTCGAACTACCACGGGCCCTGGCTGGTGGACGTGATCGGCGCGCTGGTGTCGATGGGCTGCCTGACGCTGTTCCTCAAGGTATGGCGGCCGAAGAAGATCTGGACGACCACCAAGATCCTGGGCCGGCACGACGAGTCCAAGGTCGACGACCCCGAGGCGTTGGCGGCCGAGCAGCGCGCCAATGCCGCCTCGGTTGGCATATCGACCATCAAGGCATGGATGCCCTGGGTGATCCTGACCGTGTTCGTGTTCCTGTGGGGCATTCCGCAGGTCAAGAAGGTGCTGGACGGCATCTGGGCATGGCGGTACTCGATCCCGGGCCTGGACAAGGCCGTGATCAAGGTGCCCCCGGTGGTGCCGACCGAGGTGGCCGAAGCCGCGGTGTTCAACTTCAACGTGCTGTCGATGGCGGGCACCGGCATTCTGGTCGCCGCCATCGTCGGTGGGCTGCTGATGGGCTATACGGTGCCCAGGCTGCTGCGCGAGTACTGGAACACCATCAAGCTGGTCAAGTATTCGCTGCTGACCATCTGCGCGATGTTCGGCGTGGGCTACCTGACCCGCTATTCCGGGCTGGACGCGACGCTGGGCCTGGCCTTCGCCCACACCGGCGTGTTCTATCCGCTGTTCGGCACCATGCTCGGCTGGCTGGGCGTGGCACTGACCGGGTCCGACACCGCGTCGAACGTGCTGTTCGGCGGGCTGCAGAAAACCACCGCCGAGCAGCTGGGCCTGTCCCCGGTGCTGATGGCCTCGGCCAACAGCTCGGGCGGGGTGATGGGCAAGATGATCGACGCACAGTCCATCGTGGTCGCATCGACCGCGACCAAGTGGTACGGGCACGAGGGCGACATCCTGCGCTATGTGTTCTTCCACTCGATCGTGCTGGCGATCCTGGTGGGCCTGTTCGTGACCCTGCAGGCCTACGTCGATCCATTTACCCGGATGGTCATCCACTGATTGCCACCGGCATCGTCACACTCCTTGCGCGCCCCGCTTGCCGGGGCGTTTTTTTTGACCGCGAGCGCGGCTTGTCGCACCGGTGCGACCTTATGCTCGGAACAGTGCGGCGAGGGCAGAAATCGGAAAGCGGGCCTCGAAAGGCGGCAATGCTGCTGCTAGCGTGATGGCTAGCAAGGAGGAGCCCCCGCCATGTACCGACTCGCCCCCGCTCCGCTCGCCCTGGACAAGCTGCAACGGGCGTGGACGCCATGGATGACGCCCGACGCTGCCTGCCCTTACTTCGAACAGGCGCGCACCGTCTCCATCGGCCCTTATCAGGGTCGGCTGCACTATATCCGCTGCGGCACGATCAAGGACCAGACGCCCAATCAGTCCGTGCTGTCTGCGGTGTTCCGACCTCCCCATCTGCCGCCCGGCCCGGCGGGCGGCTCGGGTGCCTACTTCGTCCGCGCGGTCGCGTATGTCGAGGACAAGCGCCATCCGCTGCGCAAGCTGTTCGACCGGCTATTTCACGGTATCCGCTTCGACGGCAGCGTGCGGGTCGGCGCCCGGGATCTGGCGGCCTTCCTCGACATCGACGGCGCGGTTCGGGATTTGCGCTGGCAGGACGGCGAGGAGCAACCGCTGGGACCGGCGCCCGACGGCGCGGACCCCGCCCCGTCTCCCTGTTGCGATGAAGCCCAGCAGGCCAACACGCTGGAGAGCCGGCTGCAGCGCCTTTCGGCAAGAGTGGACCTGCTGCGTGCCCGCGGCGATGTCAGGCAGTTGCTGGAAGACTATAGCCGCCCCTTCGACCGCGCGACCTGGCCAGATATCGAGGAACTGCTGCCGATGCCGGAAGCGGTCGAGGCGATCTGGCGGGAACCGGCGCTGCGGCGGCGCCTGGTGGACTGCTGTCCCGACCATCATGCGCTGTACCGGCTGGCATTGACCCGGGACCCGGCGCTGGCCGATCCGAAGCCGGGATTGCGGGCGATGATGGAGGATCCCCTGCTGATGGACGGCTATGTCCTGCCGACGCTGCACATGGCGCTCGAGACGATGTCCCTTGAGGACGCGGTGCAAGCCCTCGCGCCGTTCAGAGGACTGCGCGGGCGCGGCAAGGCCCAGCTGTTCTGGGAAGATGGCGGCAAGACACCGCGCCAATGCAGGGCACTGTGGGAACTGCTGTTGAACAAGGCGTACACGGCAGACGAAAGGGCGAGCCTGGCCGTGTTTCACCCGGACCTGCCCTACCAGCGCTATATCCAGGACATGGCAGCGTTGCCCGGATGGCGGGTGAAGGAACCGGCGGCCAGCTAGGGCCGCCGGGGGCCGTCCAGGCGGGTCGTGCGCGAAGGACGCCGGGCCAGGGGCGTCAGCCGTGCCGCACCGGATCGATGCGCGGCTCCTTCAGCTTCGCCTCGATCGGCTTGCCCTTGCGCGCGCGCTTGCCGACATACGGCATCAGGTTCGCGCCCGACAGCTTCTGCGACGACGGCTTGCCGCCGCGGCCCGCGCCGGACAGCACCAGTCCGGGCGCGCCCACGCCGACCGCCTGCTGCAGCGTTTCCTTCGGCTCCAGCTCCATCAGGATCACCCCGCGGCCGCCGCCGGAAAGCACCTTGATCTCATCCAGGCCCACCAGCAGCAGCCGGCCGTTGGCCGACAGGCAGGCCGCGTGCGTCGCGTCGTCCGCCAGCGGTGCCGGCTGCAGCGGCGCGTCGCCTTCGTCCAGCGTCAGGAAGGACTTGCCGCCCTTCTGCCGGCTGGTCATGTCGGCGACCCGCGTCTGGAAGCCATTGCCGCTGCGCGTGGCGATCAGCATGCGCTGCTCCGCCGGCCCGGCGAAGGTATGCGCGATCTGCGAGCCCGACTGCAGCTCGATCAGCGTGGTCAGCGGCACGCCGTCGCCGCGGCCACCCGGCAGCCCGGCGACGGGCACCGAATAGACCCGGCCATTGGAGCCGAACACCAGCAGCGGATCCACGGTACGGCATTCGAAGGTCGCGTAGAGCGCATCGCCTGCCTTGAAGGTGAACTGCTGCGGCTCGTGGCCATGACCCTGGCGCGTGCGCACCCAGCCCTTCTGCGAGACCACCACGGTGACCGGCTCGTCGGTGACGCGCACTTCCGCCGCGGCACGCCGCTCCTCCTGGATCAGCGTGCGGCGCGGGTCCTTGTCGGCCGGGCTGTACTGCTTCGCATCGGTCTCAATTTCCTTGATGATGCGACGGCGCATCATGGTCTCGGACTTGAGCAGCACGTCCAGATCGGCCCGCTCCTCGCGCAGGTCCTTCAATTCCTGCTCGATGCGGATGGCTTCGAGCCGTGCCAGCTGGCGCAGACGGATTTCGAGGATGTCCTCGGCTTGGCGTTCGCTCAGGCCGAAGGCCTGCATCAGCCCAGCCTTGGGCTCGTCGCTTTCGCGGATGATGCGGATCACCTCGTCGATATGGACCAGCACCAGCATCCGGCCTTCGAGGATATGGATGCGGTCTTCGACCTTGCCCAGCCGGTGGCGGCTGCGCCGGGTCACCGTCTCGAAGCGGAAGGCGATCCATTCGCGCAGGATCTCGGCCAGCCCCTTCTGGCGCGGGCGGCCATCGGTGCCGATCATCACCAGGTTGATCGGCGCGCCCGTCTCCAGGCTGGTATGGGCCAGCAGCGTCTGCGCGAATTCCTGCTGGGCGATGTTCTTGCTCTTGGGCTCGAACACCAGCCGCACCGGCGCATCCTTGCCGGACTCGTCGCGCACGGTGTCGAGCACGCCCAGCATGGTCTGCTTCAATTGCAGCTGCTCGGGCGTCAGCGACTTCTTGTTGGCGCGCACCTTCGGATTGGTCAGCTCCTCGATCTCTTCGAGGATCTTCTGCGCCGAGGTGCCCGGCGGCAGCTCGGTCACCACCAGTTGCCACTGGCCGCGCGCCAGTTCCTCGATGGTCCAGCGCGCGCGGACCTTCAGGCTGCCGCGTCCGCTTTCGTAGATCTGCGCGATCTCGGCCGGCGACGAGATGATCTGGCCGCCGCCGGGATAGTCGGGCCCCGGCATATGCGCCAGCAGCTCTTCCAGCGTGATGTTGGCGTTGCGGATCATCGCCACCGTGGCGGCCGCGACTTCGCGCAGATTGTGCGGCGGGATTTCCGTCGCCATGCCGACCGCGATGCCGGACGCGCCATTGAGCAGCACGAAGGGCAGCCGCGCCGGCAGCAGCTTCGGCTCTTCCATCGAGCCGTCGTAGTTCGGCACGAAGTCGACCGTGCCCTGATCCAGCTCGTCCAGCAGCAGCTTCGAGATCGGGGTCAGCCGCGCTTCGGTATAACGCATCGCCGCCGCGCCGTCGCCGTCGCGCGAGCCGAAGTTGCCCTGGCCGTCGATCAACGGGTAGCGCAGCGAGAAGTCCTGCGCCAGCCGCACCAGCGCGTCATAGGCCGACTGGTCGCCGTGCGGATGGAATTTGCCCAGCACGTCGCCAACCACGCGCGCGGACTTGACCGGCTTGGCGTCGGCGCGCAGCCCCATCTCGTGCATCGCGTACAGGATGCGGCGCTGCACGGGCTTCTGCCCATCGGCCACCTCCGGCAGCGCGCGGCCCTTGACCACGCTGATGGCGTAGTCGAGATAGGCGCGCTCGGCATAGTGCGCGAGCGTCAGCGAATCGGCCGGTTCGTCGGCCTGGAACGAAATATCTTGTTGGTCCATGAATGATCAGATATCGGCGACGACTTCGTTGCCGCGCTCTTCCAGCCAGTTGCGGCGTTGCGCGGCCTCGCCCTTGCCCATCAGCATGTTCATCACGCCGATGGTCTGCGGCAGATCGAACTCGCCCAGTGCCACCGGCAGCAGGCGGCGCGTGTCGGGATTCATCGTGGTTTCCCACAGCTGCTCGGCGCTCATCTCGCCCAGCCCCTTGAAGCGGGAAATCTGCCAGCTGCCCTCGCGCACGCCATCCTTGACGAGTTTGTCCTGGATCGCTTCGAGTTCGCCATCGTCCAGCGCGTACAGCTTCTGCGCGGGCTTCTTGCCGCGCGCCGGCGCATCGACGCGATACAGCGGCGGACGGGCGACGTAGACGTGGCCCTTCTCGATCAGCCGCGGGAAATGGCGGAAGAACAGCGTCAGCAGCAGCACCTGAATGTGCGCGCCATCCACGTCGGCGTCCGACAGGATGCAGATCTTGCCGTAGCGCAGGTTCGACAGATCGGGCTCGTCGTCGGCGCCATGCGGATCGACCCCGATCGCCACCGCGATATCGTGCACTTCGTTGTTGGCGAACAGCCGGTCGCGCTCGGTCTCCCAGGTGTTCAGCACCTTGCCGCGCAGCGGCAGGATCGCCTGGAATTCCTTGTCGCGGCCCATCTTGGCCGAGCCGCCGGCCGAATCCCCTTCCACCAGGAACAGCTCGTTGCGGGTAACGTCGGTCGATTCGCAGTCGGTCAGCTTGCCGGGCAGCACCGCGACACCCGAGCCCTTCTTCTTCTCGACCTTCTGCGCCGCGCGGGTGCGGGCCTGCGCCTGGCGAATCACCAGTTCGGCCAGCTTCTTGCCGTACTCGACATGGTGGTTCAGCCACAGCTCCAGCGCGGGCCGGCTGAAGGTGGACACCAGCCGCACCGCGTCGCGGCTGTTCAGCCGCTCCTTGATCTGGCCCTGGAACTGCGGGTCCAGCACCTTGGCCGACAGCACGAAGGAGGCGCGCGCGAAGACGTCCTCGGACATCAGCTTGACGCCCTTGGGCAGCAGCGCGTGCATCTCGATGAAGCTCTTGACCGCCTGGAACAGGCCCTCGCGCAGGCCGGACTCGTGCGTGCCGCCGGCCGGGGTGGGAATCAGGTTGACATAGGACTCGCGCACCGGCGCGCCCTCGTCGGTCCATGCCACCACCCAGGACGCGCCCTCGCCGTCAGCAAAGCCTTCCTCGCCCGGATTGGCATCCGGATCGGCGAAATGCTCGCCCTCGAACATCGGGATCACCAGCTCGGCGCCGCTGCCCTGCGCCAGCGCCTCGATCAGATAGCCCTTCAGGCCCTGCTCGTATTGCCAGGTCTGCTGCTCGCCGTTCTTCTCGTGGATCAGCGTGACCTTGACGCCCGGCAGCAGCACGGCCTTGCTGCGCAGCAGCCGCTGCAGCTCGCCCAGCGGAATCGCCGACGAGTCGAAATACTTCGCATCCGGCCACACCTGCACGCGGGTGCCGTTCTTCTTCTCGCCGCGTTCCAGCTTGCGAGAGGTCAGCGGCGCGGTCACGTCGCCACCCGAGAAGGTCAGCGTCGAGAACTGGCCGTCGCGCCAGACCGATACGTCCAGGCGCGTCGACAGCGCGTTGGTCACCGAGACGCCGACGCCGTGCAGGCCGCCCGAAAACGCGTAGGCGCCGCCCTTGCCCTTGTCGAACTTGCCGCCGGCATGCAGCCGGGTGAAGACGATCTCCACCACCGGCACCTTCTCTTCCGGGTGGATGCCCACCGGAATGCCGCGGCCGTCATCCTCCACGCTGACGCTGCCGTCGCGATGCAGTGTCACGACGATTTCCGTACCGTGGCCGCCCAGGGCCTCGTCGGACGCGTTGTCGATCACCTCCTGCACGATGTGCAGGGGGTTGTCGGTGCGGGTGTACATGCCGGGCCGTTGCTTGACCGGCTCCAGTCCTTTCAGGACACGGATGGAGGATTCGCTGTACTGACTGGGTTTGCTCGCCATGGAGTCGTTGCTTGTGTGAATACTGCTGCGGTTGCCTGGGCGTGGCGGGGGCTTGTCGCGCCGTGCGCGGTGCGGCCCATCGCGGCCTGTTGCGGCCTGGCCCGCCAAGGCAGCCAGCATTGTAATGGAAGGGCATGATCGTTCATGGCATGCCGCCGCCGCGGCTGCCCCCTGCCGCAGCGCGCCGGCGGCCTCCTGCACATTGCGCCGGGCGGGAGTACACTCGCCGCACCGGGCGGTGCCCCTTCGGGTGGAGACCACCCGTCGCGGCAATACAACAACAGAACAACAACAGAACAACCACCGAGCCAGACATGCAATCCAAACCCCTTTCCCTGACCACGGTACTGGTCTGCGGCGGCCTGCTGGTCACCCTGTCGATGGGTATTCGGCATGGCTTCGGCCTGTTCAACCTGCCGATCACGCAGGCGCACGGCTGGAGCCGCGAGACCTTCGCCTTTGCGCTGGCATTGCAGAACCTGATGTGGGGCGCCAGCCAGCCCTTCGTCGGCGCGCTGGCCGACAAGTTCGGCGCGGTGCGCGTGATGCTGATCGGGGTGGCCCTGTATGTCGCCGGCCTGGTGGTGATGGCGCTGGCTTCCAGCGGTACCGCGTTCGCTTCCGGCGCCGGCGTGCTGATCGGCATCGCCCAGGCCGGCACCACCTACAGCGTGGTCTACGGCGTGGTGGGCCGCGTCGCCAGTCCTGAAAAGCGCGTCTGGGCGATGGGCATCACCGCGGCGGCCGGCTCCTTCGGCCAGTTCCTGATGATTCCCGTCGAGCAGGGCCTGATCTCGAGCCTGGGCTGGCAGAACGCCCTGTTCGTGCTGGCCGTGATGGCGTGCATGATGCTGCCGCTGGCGATCTCGCTGCGGGAACCGAAGGGCGCGGCGGTGCAGTCCGGTTTCCAGCAGACCATCGGCCAGGCCGTGCGCGAGGCATTCTCCAACCGCAACTTCCAGCTGCTGACGCTCGGCTATTTCGTCTGCGGCTTCCAGGTGGTCTTCATCGGCGTGCACCTCGCGCCGTATTTGAAGGACCGCGGCTTTGGCGACCCTACCGTGGCGACGGTCGCGCTGGCCTTGATCGGCCTGTTCAACGTGTTCGGCACCTATGCCGCCGGCTCGCTCGGTCAGCGCATGCCCAAGCGCTATCTGCTGTCGTTCATCTACCTGAGCCGCTCGGTGGTGATCGCCGGTTATCTGCTGCTGCCGCTGAGCGCGATGAGCACCTGGGTGTTCGCCGCGCTGATGGGCGCGCTGTGGCTGTCCACCGTGCCGCTGACCAACGGCATCATCGCCCAGGTGTTCGGCGTGCAGTATCTGTCCATGCTGTCGGGCGTGGTGTTCTTCTCGCACCAGATCGGCAGCTTCCTCGGCGCATGGCTGGGCGGCTACCTGTACGACCGCACTGGCGCCTATGATGTGGTGTGGGGCATCGCCATCGCGCTGGGTGTCATGGCCGCGCTGGTCAACCTGCCCATCCGCGAACATGCGCTGGTGCGACCGCAGCCGGTCGGTGCCTGATGCCGGCCGCTGATGTTGGCCGCTGATGTCGGCCGCTGATGTTGGCGCTGATGTCGGCGCTGATGTCGGCCCCACCGCTTCGATGAGGATCGCCGCGTGACCACGACCGCCCGCAACCATCCCGCCCGTCCCGCCGCCGGCCTCGCCGCGCGGGTGCTCGCGGCCATTGCCGCGGCAGCGGTGCTCGCGGCGGGCTTTCTTGCCTACCTGCAGCCGGGCTTCATGGTCGACCTGACCAATATGGTGATTGCCTGGTGCGGCTAGCGCGCCGCGGCGGACGCGGCGCGCTCAGCCTTCCCCGCGCCGCTTGGCTTCCAGCTGCTCCCAGCGCTCCAGCGCCTCGAGCAGCGCCATCTCGATCTCGTCGAAGCGCGTCGCCATCTGCGCCGCCTTCTCCGGCTCGCTGACATACAGCGAGCCATCTTCCAGCGCCGCGCCGATGGTCTTCTGCTCCGCCTCCAGCGCGGCGATCTGCTCCGGCAGGCCGTCCAGTTCGCGCTGCTCCTTGTAGGAGAGCTTCACCGTGCGGTTGGCGCCGCGCCCATCGCGCCCTTCGCGCACGTCCTTGCGCGCCTCTTCCGCCGGTTTCTTCTCGGCAGCGCCCCTGTCGGCAACGCCCTTCTCGGCAGCATTCTTCTGCGCCTGCGCCGAGCGCGCGGAATGCTGCTGCCAGTCCGAATAGCCGCCCACGTACTCGCGCCATTGCGCGTCGCCCTCCCAGGCGATGGTCGAGGTCACCACGTTGTCGAGGAAGGCGCGGTCGTGCGACACCAGGAATACGGTGCCGTCATAGTCCTGCAGCAGTTCCTCCAGCAGCTCCAGCGTCTCGATGTCCAGATCGTTGGTCGGCTCGTCGAGCACCAGCACGTTGGCGGGGCGGGCGAACAGCCGCGCCAGCAGCAGCCGGTTGCGCTCGCCGCCGGACAGCGACTTGACCGGCGAGCGTGCGCGCTCCGGCGCGAACAGGAAGTCGCCCAGATAGCTCATCACGTGCTTGCGTTGCCCGTTGATCTCGACCCAGTCGCTGCCGGGGCTGATGGTGTCCGCCAGCGAGCGCTCCAGGTCCAGTTGCCCGCGCATCTGGTCGAAGTACGCCACTTGCAGGTTGCTGCCGTTGCGCACCGACCCTTCGTCCGGCGACAGCTCGCCCAGGATCAGCCGCAGCAGCGTGGTCTTGCCCGCGCCATTGGGACCGATCACGCCCACCTTGTCGCCGCGCAGGATGGTCGCGGTGAAATCGCGCACCACGCTGTTGTCGCCAAAGCGCTTCGTCACGTTCGTCAACTCCGCGACGATCTTGCCCGAGCGCTCGCCCTGGGCGACTTCCAGCCTGACGTTGCCCTGCGCCTCTCGTCGTGCGGCGCGTTCTGCCCGCATCGACACCAGCCGCTGGATGCGCGCCACGCTGCGCGTGCGGCGGGCCTCCACGCCCTTGCGGATCCACACTTCTTCCTGCGCCAGCAGCTTGTCGAACTTGGCCTGCTCCACCTGCTCGGCCGCCAGCAGTTCCGCCTTGCGGGTCTGGTAGGCGGCGAAATTGCCGGGAAAGGACAATAGCCGGCCGCGGTCCAGCTCGATGATCCGCGTCGCCACGCGGTCCAGGAACGCGCGGTCGTGGGTAATCAGCAGCACGCTGCCGCGAAAGCCCAGCAGCAGGTCTTCCAGCCAGCGGATCGCCTCGACGTCGAGATGGTTGGTCGGCTCGTCCAGCAGCAGGATGTCCGGTTCGGCGACCAGCGCCTGTGCCAGCGCCACGCGCTTGCGCAAGCCACCGGACAGCGCCTCGACCTGGGTGTTGGCGTCCAGCCCGAGCCGCGCCAGCGTGGTTTCCACGCGCGTGCGCAACTGCCAGGCGCCGGCGGCATCGAGCGCGGACTGCAGGCGATTGAGCTCTGCCAGCGATTCGTCGTCGTGATGCTGCGCCAGCCGGTTGGCCGCGTGCTCATAGGCGACCAGCAGCGCGTGCGCCTCGCCCATGCCCTGCGATACCGCATCGAACACCGTCACGCCGGGCGCGAACTCCGGTTCCTGGGGCACATAGGCCGAGGTCACGCCCTGCTGCCGCGCGATCAGGCCGTCGTCCGGCGCGATCTGGCCGGCGACGATCTTCAGCAGTGACGACTTGCCGGTGCCGTTGCGGCCGATCAGGCCGACGCGCTCGCCCGCTTCCAGCGAGAAATCGGCGTGATCGAGCAGCGCCACGTGACCGAAGGCAAGCTGGGCGTCGGTGATGGAGAACAGGGCCATGAGGGGGACAAGAGGGAGGAGATGGCGGCGAGCCCGCATTGTAGACCAGCCCCTTGCCGACAGATCGTCCGTGTCGGCGCCTCTGCCGTGCGGCCTCGCATTCGTGGCCCACAAAAGAAAGGGCCCGCAATGCAGCGGGCCCAAGAGTCTCTCCTCGGTGCCCTGCTCCCAAGGCACGGTGCCAGCATAACCGCGTGGCCTCGTGGCGCTCCAGTCGGAGAACTCCGTAAGGGAAAGCCCCGTCGGCCAATCGGTGGAATCACGACGCCGATGCCATCGGGCGCGTGCCCGTATCAAGACGCCCGCAGCGCCCGCGGGCGCTTTTCCAGCGCCGGACAGTCATGCGAAGATGGCGCCCTCGCCGCATTTTGGCTGGCCTACGGTTCCCGGTGCGCGCGACATCCCTCAGAGAACGAAGACCATGCCCACCGCCTCGCTCAAATTCTCCGACCTGTCCGTCTCCTCCGTCGTTGCCGGACTGGTCGCCATGCTGACCGGCTACACCAGCTCGCTGGTGCTGATGATCCAGGCCGGGCAGGCGGCGCATCTGACCGATGCGCAGATTTCGTCGTGGATATGGGCGTTGTCGATCGGCATGGGCGTGACCACCATCGGCCTGTCGCTGCTCACCCGCGCGCCCATCGTGGTGGCATGGTCCACGCCCGGCGCGGCGCTGCTGATCGCCAGCCTGCCAGGAGTGCCCTATGCGGAAGCCATCGGCGCCTTCCTGATGGCGGCGCTGCTGATGACGGCCGCCGGACTGACCGGCTGGTTCGATCGCCTGATGCGCGCGCTGCCGGCGAGCATCGCCGCGGCACTGCTGGCCGGCATCCTGTTTCGCATCAGCGTCGATGTGTTCGTGCAGGCGCAGACGCAGGCCGCGCTGCTGCTGCCGATGTTCGCCGCCTACCTGATCGGCAAGCGCTACTGGCCGCGCTACGCCGTGCCCGGGGTGCTGGTGCTCGGCGTCGTGCTGGCAGGCTGGATGGGACAGCTGCATTTCGAGCAATTCGAGCTTGCCCTCGCCGAACCGGTCTGGACCACGCCGGCATTCTCGCTGCAGGCCTTCGTCAGCATCGCCATCCCCCTCTTCATCGTCGCGCTGGCATCCCAGAATGTCCCCGGGCTGGCGGTACTGCGCGCCGACGGGTATCAGGTGGCGGCCTCGCCGCTGATCACGGTGACCGGCCTCGCCTCGGCCATCCTCGCGCCCTTCGGCTCGCACGGCATCAACCTCGCCGCCATCACGGCCGCCATCTGCACTGGCGCCGAAGCCCATCCCGAGCGCGACCGCCGCTACACCGCCGCGGTCGTGTGCGGCCTCGGCTATCTGGTCGCCGGCACGCTGGCCGCCAGCATCGCCGCCCTCTTTGCCGCCTTCCCGCAGGCGCTGGTCATCGCCGTCGCCGCCTTCGCCCTGCTCGGCTCGATCGCCAGCGGGCTCACCACGGCCATGCACAACCCCGGCGAGCGGGAGTCGGCGTTGCTGACGTTCATGATTACCGCGTCGGGCATGACGCTGCTCGGGATCGGATCGGCGTTCTGGGGAGTGGTCGGGGGGATGGTGGCGCTGGTGGTGCTGCGGCCGAGGAAGGGAAGCTGACGCGCACCCAAGGCGGACCCGCCTGCTTCACGCGCTACCGCCTGTTTCCAACGCGCGTAACAAAGCGAATAAGTCTGGCCACCGCTGCCGCTCGACAATAGGGGACCACTTGCGGTCTTGACTCTTGTCACAGTCCCATTTTGGGACTAAGCTCACCCATGCGCATCGTCGCCAAGAAAACGCTTCTCACCTTCTGCACGAGACATCCTGACGCCGCCCAACCCTTGATGGCATGGCATCAGGAGGCCGCCAAGGCGAGGTGGACTGCGCCGCAAGACATCAAGGACCGATATGCCTCCGCGAGTTTCGTTGGCAAGAACCGTGTCGTCTTCAATATTGGCGGAAACAACTACAGGCTGATCGCGGCGGTCGCTTATCGGGTTGGCGTGGTGTACGTCAAGTTCATCGGCACGCACGGCGAGTACGAGCGTGTCGATGCCACAACTGTGGAAATGGAGTCATGATGGATTTCCATCCCCTGCGATCGGAGTCGGATTACAAGCGGGCATTGGCCACGGTGTCGGCCCTGGTCGACGCCGACCCTGCCCCCGGAACCCCTGATGGGGACCGCCTGGAGATCCTGACGATGCTCGTCGAACGGTACGAAGCGGAGCACTTCCCTCTCGATCTTCCGTCGCCGGTGGCAGCGATTCGTTTCCGGATGGAACAGGCTGGTTTGTCGCCGAAGGACATGCAGCCCTACCTTGGCAATCTGAATCGTGTCTATGAAGTTCTGAATGGGAAGCGCACGCTGAGCCTGGCGATGATCCGGCGCTTGAACCGTGACCTGGAGATTCCGGCGGAAGTTCTGATCGGCGAGGAAGAAAGCGCGTGAAGCCGGTCCTCGGCATTGGCTCGAGCGGCCAGAGGCGCCGAAGCCAACTGGTCCCGCCGACAGGAATCGAACCTGTATCTAGCGCTTAGGAGGCGCTCGTTCTATCCATTGAACTACGGCGAGGATAGGAAGGATGCTGCAGAGGGGCCGCGCGGCGGTGGTGCCGCGGGACAGGGGCGGAGTATAGCAAAGTCGGTCCGCCGCCACGAGTACGGCATCGACCTGAAAGCGCGTCTTGCAGAGAAAATCCGCATGAAAAAGCCCGCCACATGGGCGGGCCGGTAGCGGACGGTCCCCGGGCATCCGGGTCGCGCCGTCGGGCCTTCGAATCGGCTGCCTCGTCGCTGCGCTTCCTCGCTCCGCGTCTCTCGCGGGTCGGACCGGACGTCTCCGGTGATGTGAAGCCGCAATGTGGCAATTCGATCCGTGCTCAGGCGGCGAGCGGCAACACCGTTGCCGTGGATGACCGATGGGCCGGATTAGTCCGCGTCCCTGCGGGCGGTTGCCAGCTAAGGTCAGTATAGGCTGCCAGGCACGGCTTTCAATGCCTCGCGCGGGGGAGGCCGCCGATGGCAGCCGCGATGGCTCCGGTGCCCTTTTCGTCGCAATTGTTTCGGGTTGTTTCGCACCGCAGCAAAGCCACGCGGGTTCTGTTATGATCCGTTCCGTGAGTTCGCACCTGAGCTGTGCCAATGCCCGACGGACCATCGACGATACGTCGTCCCGATGACCCGCCGGACCCGCTGAACGCCTCGCTCGTCTTGCTGCCTCGTGATTCGCCGGCCCCGCTGGCGTTTGCCCGGCAGACCGCATTTCTCACCACGCTGCCTCGTCTCCGATCCTGTTGAACGGCTCGAACGCCTGCCACGCTCCGGCTTGAATTTACCAAGCCCGCACCGCCGGCACCCGCGCTGTTTGCCTGCCAGGGATGCGGCAACCGGTATTGCACCGGTTGCGGCCCTGCCTGCCGCCGTACTGTCAGCTGAGTCTGTCGTCCGGCCTCACCGATTGGCGCCGAAGCCTTTTTAAGACTTTGCACTGCGCCCGCCCCGATAGCGCACCGACGCGCCCGGGGTGCCATGCACCATACCGAAACGACATGACCCAGCACGACATCCGTGCGGAGCAAGCTATTGCCTCCGCAAACGACGTTATCAACCAGTCGGCCATCAGCCCGCTGGACCGCCTGCAGGCGGTCCTGGAGCCGGTGGAGTCCGACGCCGCCAGCAGCGCGGACGGCTTTGCCGCGCTCGGCCTGGACGCGGCCATCCTGCGCGCCCTGGCCGAGGCCAACTACACCACGCCGACCCCGGTGCAGGCCCAGGCCATTCCCGCCTTCCTGGCTGGCCGCGACCTGCTGGTCTCGAGCCAGACCGGTTCGGGCAAGACGGCAGCCTTCATGCTGCCGGCAATCCAGCGCATCTCCGAGAAGCCGGCCCCGAATCGCCCGCGCGCCGAAGAGCCGATCAAGCGCATCAAGGGCCGCCGTCCGCGCCCGGCCGCGGCACAGCCGTCGCTGCTGGTGCTGACGCCGACCCGCGAACTGGCCCTGCAGGTTACCGAGGCCGCCGCCAAGTATGGCCGTCATCTGCGCCGCATTGTTTGCGCGAGCATTCTGGGCGGCATGCCCTACCCGAAGCAGCTGGCGATGCTGTCCAAGATGCCGGACATCCTGGTCGCCACGCCGGGCCGCCTGCTCGACCATATCGACGCCGGCCGCATCGACCTGTCGCTGCTGGACATGCTGGTGTTCGATGAAGCGGACCGCATGCTTGACATGGGCTTTGCCGACGACATCGACGCGATCGTCGCCGCTACCCCGGCCAGCCGCCAGACGCTGATGTTCTCGGCGACGCTGGACGGGCGCATTGCCCAGCTGGCATCGCGCCAGCTGCGCGACCCGCAGCGCATCGAGATCGCGGCCGCCCGTGCGGACCAGAGCCATATCGAGCAGCGCCTGCACTTTACCGACGACATGTCGCACAAGGAGCGTCTGCTGGACCACCTGCTGCGCGATGCGTCGCTGAAGCAGGCCATCGTCTTCACGGCCACCAAGCGCGATGCAGACTCGCTGGCCGAGCGTCTGTCGGACACCGGTTTTTCTGCCGGCGCGCTGCACGGCGACATGACGCAGGGCGCGCGTAACCGCACCCTGACCGCGCTGCGCCGGGGCAACCTGCGCGTGCTGGTGGCGACCGACGTGGCCGCCCGCGGCATCGACGTGCCCGATATCACGCACGTGGTCAATTTCGACCTGCCCAAGCAGGCCGAGGACTATGTGCACCGCATCGGCCGGACCGGCCGCGCGGGCCGCTCGGGCGTGGCGATCAACCTGGTCAACCACAATGACGCCTTCCAGTGGAAGCGCATCGAGCGGTTCACCAACAACCGCATCAACGCGTCGGTCATCGAGGGCCTGGAACCGCGTCGCACGCCCAAGCCGCGCAGCGGTTTCGGCGGCAAGCCCGGCGGCCGCGGCGACTTCCGCGGCGGCAACGGTGGCAATGGCGGCAATGGCGGCTACCGCGGTGGCGAGCGTCGCTTCTCGGGCGGTGGCGAATCGCGTGGCTTCGGCAATCGCGAGGGGAATCCTGCCGGCGCCAACCGCGACGGTTTCCGCAACGGCAACGCCGGGCGCGGTTACGAAGGTCAACCGCGCGAGCGGACCTTCGGCGAACGCAGCCACAGCGAACGCAGCCACAGCGAACGCAGCTTCGGTGAGCGCAGCTTCGGTGACCGCAGCTTCGGCGACCGCAACGCCAGCGGCGAGCGCCGCTTCGGTGAGCGCAGCTTCAACCGCGATGGCGGCCGCCCCTTCGGCGACGGCAACCGCGGCGGCAATGCCGGGCGCAATGGCGGCTTCGGCGGTCAACGCCCGGCCCGTTCGCGCTTCGATCGCTGATCGGTAGTCAGGCAGAAGTCGACAGGGCCGCCAGCGCGGTCCTGCGCCAAGGAAAATGGGCGCCCTTCGGGGCGCCCATTTTTCGTTGGCGGACGGTATGGAAGTTAACGCGTTACAGCGCGCAGGTGCGAAAGCCCACGAACGGCGCGTCCTCTTCTGGCAGCAGCGCCAGCCGGGCGCGCGCATGGCGCACGCGGGCGGGGCTGGCGAAGCTTGCCCCGCGCACCGCCTGGCAGATGCCGAATTGGGTCTGCATGACGATATCGGCCGGACCCGCCTCGAACCCCGGATACGGTTCGTACGGCGTGGCGGTCCACTCGCGCACCATGCCCCAGCGGAAGGCCCGATTCTGCACCGCTGCCCGCTCCCACTCGACCTCGGTCGGCAGCCGCCGTCCGGCCCACGCGCACCACGCCTGTGCTTCGTACAGCGTGACGTGCCGCACCGCCTCGTCCGGATTGATGGTACGCGGAATGCCGAAGCGCAGCGCCATCCAGGTCCGCTTGTCGCCATGCCGCATCCAGTAGCGCGGCGCCGACCTCTCCTGCATCATCAGCCATTGGCGGCCGGCATCCGTCCACCATGCCGCGCGCTCGTAGCCACCGTCCTCGACGAATTCGAGAAACTGGGCGTTGGTGACCGGCGCGGCGTCGATCTCGAAGGCAGGCACGTAGATCTGTTGCGGGGGCACCTCGTCAGGCATCGCCAACCCGTCGGCATCGGTCCAGCCCTGCCTGAAGCGCCCCCCGGGAAACTGCAGCGTCCCGCCAGCCGGCACGCTGACCGACGGCAACGCGAGCGCGGGATCCTCGGGCGCCATGCCCAGCGACTGCACCAGCGCCGCGATGCGGTCGACATACCCGTCCTCGTGCTGCAGCGCGCGGCGGAACGGATACAGCGTGGCGTCACCATCATCGGGCAGCACGGCGATACGCCGCAGCACACGGTCCAGCACGTCGGCGGCATAGCGCTTGATGGCGGCGACATCGGGTAGCGCAGCTTCCCAGCGGGCGTCTTCGTCGATGCGCGCATCGTCGAACCACTCGTCCGCGCCATCGAGGATCGACGGTTCGGCCGGCAACGCCATCAGCACGCCGTCGCGCTCGACTTCATGCACGCCACGCAGGCACCACCATTCGGCATGCCATGCGAGATGGCCCAGCGTCCACAGCGGGGGGTCGGCATCGTACTGACGCGGCAGCAGCCAGTCGCGCCGGGTCGCGCCAAAGCCGGCGAGCCACGCAAGGGTGCGGTTGCGAGAGTCCACCAGAGCCTGTGCCAGCCCTTCGCGCGGCAGCCGGCGTGCGTCTGTCCAGTCGCGCCGGCCGCCATTGAAGTGCAGGTCGGGCAGCATCGTGAAGCCGCTCATCGGTGTCCTTCTTCCGGTTCGTGGGTGCGCGAGGCGCACGAAAGAACCCCGATTATGACACCCCGACGGCTGCGTCCCTGGCCAGACGCGGTGGGAGCGGCGGTTCGCGGCGGTTCGCGTCAGACCCGCGCATGGAAGATCGCGAACCAGCCCTGCGGATCGGTCCAGCACACCGGCTCGCGGAACCCCGCTTCCTCCAGCAAGGCGGAGAACGCTTCCCGCCGGTACTTGTACGAATCCTCGGTATGGATGCGCTCGCCGGCATGGAACGCGCGCCCGCCTCCGGCCCAGTGCACTTCGACATCGCGCCGGCATTCCAGATACATGCGGATGCAGCCGGCACGCTCGTCGAACTCCGCGACATGGCACCAGTCACCAAGCACGAAATTCGCACCCAGCACGCGGTTCAGGTGGACCAGCACGTTGCGATTGAAGGCGGCGGTGACGCCCAGCGCGTCGTCGTAGGCATTGACCAGCTGCGTCCGGTCCTTCAGCAGATCGACGCCGATCAGCACGCCGTCACCCGGCTGGGCGGCATCGCGCAGACGGTCCAGCAGCGCCCTTGCACCGCTTGGGTCGAAGTTGCCGATGCTGGAACCCGGATAGAAGAACAGGCGCCGGCCGGCGCGAACCTCCGGCGGCAGATCCAGCGGCGCGCAAAGATCGGCACCCAGACCCACCATCGGCAGGCCGGGATGCTGCTGCTGCAATCCCACCAGCGTGGCGCGGAGGAAGTCCGCCGAGATATCGAGCGCGACGTATTGCGCCGGTCGCAAGGCGGGGAACAGCCGCGCCGCCTTGGCGCAATTGCCGGCGCCCAGATCGATCAGCACCGCACCGGTACCGGCGCGCTCTGCCATCTCCAGTGCGTGCTGCTCGAAGATCGTTGCTTCGGTGCGCGTCGGGTAATACTCGGGCAGCTCGGTGATCGCCTCGAACAGGTGCGAGCCGAGCATGTCGTAGAAGTACTTGGGGCTGACCTGCGCATGCGGGGTCAGCAGGCCGCGCACCAGCTCCTCCCGTTCGGCGGCCCCGTCGGGGAATGCCTGCTGGACGAACGCCAGCGTGCCGGTGGCGGCGTCGGCCCGGTCCGTGTCGGCGGCGGCGGGCCTGGCCCAGCCGTTGGCCTGCTGGAACGGCGCTGGCAGCTCGGCGGCCTGGACGGTACGGCGGGACGCGGGCGGACGCGTGTTCGAGGTCCGGGGCGACCCGGCGGCGGGCGCTGCGGTCGCATGGGACGGGTTGGACGAAGGCGGCGACGTGGGGGTGGAGCGATGTCCCGGCATTCGGTGTTCCTTTTGCTTGTTGGGAATGCAAACCCCAGGTACCCGTATCCGGCGCCTGTGCCGCCGGCCGCCAGGGGGGCTGCCACCATGACCGTCCGGTGGCGCCCGGCCTCTGCCGTGTCCTTTAGCATACGCGCTTTGTGTGACAAGGCAGTATCGGCGGCTTTCCGACAGCGTGCCATTCGGCAGAATGCTGCGCACCGGCAGCGAAAGCGGATTCTTTAGCCCCGAACACACAGGGTAAACGACATTTATTGCGCGGCGACAAAACCAGGGTCGCCTCGTTTATAATCCGCCCCAAGCAAGGCCGACCACACGGCCAAGCCCCTTCAAAGGGGAGTAGCTCCAGGGCGCCAGCCCTTAGCACAATCGTCATTACGAGTGCCGCACCTTGTTGACGGCCTCCGGTTGTGCTGACCGTACCGATGGTTTCGACGCCGCCGGCACGGTTGAGCAAGACCTTTGCAACCTGGAATCATGGTTCGCAAAGGCTCCCGTCCGCGGCTGCATGACTCCAGGCGAACTCAACTTTCGTATCTACAGGAGTATTCATGGAGTGGCTCACCGATATTTTCACGATGCAGTTCCTCACCGCACTGTTGTCGATCATCGTGATCGACCTGGTGCTGGCGGGCGATAACGCCATCGTGATCGCCCTGGCGGCGCGCAATCTGCCGCCGCATCTGCAGAAGAAAGCCATTATCTGGGGCACGGTGGGCGCGGTCGTGGTGCGCTCGGCGATGACCATCGGCGTGGTCTGGCTGCTGAAGATCCCGGGCCTGATGCTGGTTGGCGGCCTGGCGCTGGTGTGGATCGCCTACAAGCTGCTGAGCGACGACGGCGAGGGTGACGAGCATGGCGCCGGCGCGACGACGCTGGCCGGTGCGATGAAGACCATCATCATCGCCGACGCCGTGATGGGCATCGACAACGTGCTGGCAGTGGCTGGCGCCGCGCACGGCAGCTTCCTGCTGGTGGTGCTGGGCCTGTTGATCAGCATCCCCATCGTGGTGTGGGGCTCGCGCCTGGTGCTCAAGCTGATGGCACGTTATCCGGCGATCATCTACATCGGTGCCGGCGTGCTGGCCTTCACGGCCGTCAAGATGATCGAAGGCGAACCGCTGATCAAGCCGTTCTTCCTGGCCAACCCGATCGTCGGCTGGCTGCTGTACGTGCTGATCATCGGCGGCGTGCTGGGCCTGGGCTATCTGGCGCAGAAGCGCCGTGGCGTGGCGGCCGAAAGCCAGTAAGCGCAAGCCGCAAGTCGGGCCGGGGCGCGCCCCGCCGGCTTGCCGCGATACCGCAGAAAAGCGACCGTGGGACCTTGTCCCCGGTCGCTTTTTTTGTGGCCGCCGCCATCGCCGGGCCTGGCGGGCGCCCTTGCCCGTCCACCCGGCGCCCGGCTGGCCCATGGGCTAGAATGACGCCCTTGGGCGGCCTGCGCCGCCACCGTCTACCCGTACTCCAGCGCCGATGAAACAGTATCTCGACTTCATGCGCCATGTGCAGCAGCATGGCACCGACAAGGCCGATCGCACCGGCACCGGCACGCGTTCGGTGTTCGGCTACCAGATGCGCTTCGATCTGCGCGACGGCTTCCCGGTGGTCACCACCAAGAAGCTGCACCTGAAGTCGATCATTTATGAACTACTGTGGTTCCTGCAGGGCTCGACCAATGTGCGCTGGTTGCAGGAAAACGGCGTGACGATCTGGGACGAGTGGGCCGACGAGAACGGCGAACTCGGACCGATCTATGGCTTCCAGTGGCGCTCGTGGCCGGCGCCGAACGGCCAGAACGTGGACCAGATCTCGGAGCTGATCGCGCAGATCCGCGCCAACCCGGATTCGCGCCGGCTGATCGTGTCGGCGTGGAACGTCGGCGACATCCCGCAGATGAAGCTGCCCCCCTGCCACGCGTTCTTCCAGTTCTATGTGGCCGATGGGCGGCTGTCGTGCCAGCTGTACCAGCGCAGCGCCGACATTTTCCTGGGCGTGCCCTTCAATATCGCCAGCTATGCGCTGCTGACGCACATGGTCGCGCAGCAGACCGGACTCGAAGTCGGCGACTTCGTCTGGACCGGGGGCGACTGCCATATCTACAGCAACCACCAGGAACAGGTGCGCATGCAGCTCGAACGCGAGCCGCGCCCGCTGCCCCGGCTGGTGATCCGCCGCAAGCCGGAGTCGATCTTCGATTACCGCTACGAGGACTTCGAGCTGGAGGGCTACGACCCGCATCCGGCCATCAAGGCACCGGTGGCCGTATGACGCTGCTGACCCTGATTGTCGCCCGCGCCCGCAACGGCGTGATCGGGCGGGACAACACCCTGCCGTGGCGCCTGCCCGAGGATCTGGCGCATTTCAAGCGGACCACGATGGGCGCGCCCGTCATCATGGGGCGCAAGACCTGGGAGTCGATTGGCCGCCCCCTGCCCGGCCGCCGCAATATCGTGGTGAGCCGCAACCCGGACCTGCGCATCGAGGGATGCGAGACGGCGGCCTCGCTGGAGGACGCGCTGCGTCTATGCGTCGGTGTCGACAACGTGTTCCTGATCGGCGGCGCCCAGTTGTACGAGCAAGCGCTGCCCAGCGCCGACCGGCTGGTCATCACCGAGATCGACGCGGACATCGAGGGCGATGCCTTCTTCCCGGCCATCGATCCGAAGGAATGGGTGGTCACCGAGCGGGAGACGCATCGGTCCGAGACAAACGGCTTCGATTATGCGTTCGTGACTTACGAGCGGCCGCCGGAGTATTGAGCGGCGGGCCCGGCCGGAGCAGAAGAGGCCGCGGTAGATCGCACGGCACTGCCGCATCGGACGCGCCCCGCCCTCAAGCCCCCGCGATCGTCATCTGCTCGATCAGGATCGAGCCCGTTTCCTTGGTGCCGCGCACCAGCGTATCCGCGCCAATTCCGACGATCTGGCGGAACATCTCGGCCATATTGCCGGCGATGGTGATTTCCTCGACCGGATACTGGATCACGCCGTTCTCCACCCAATAGCCGGCCGCGCCGCGCGAATAGTCGCCCGTCACGTAGTTGACGCCCTGCCCCATCAGTTCGGTCACCAGCAGCCCGGTCCCCATCTTGCGCAGCATGCCCTCGAAGTCGTCCTCGGGGCGGGTCAGCTTGCTGGTCAGCGACAGGTTGTGCGAGCCGCCGGCATTGCCGGTGGTCTTCATGCCGAGCTTGCGTGCCGAATAGGTGGACAGGAAATAGCCCTCCACCACGCCGTCGCGCACCACGTCGCGCGCCTGGGTGCGCACGCCTTCCTCGTCGAAGGGGGCGCTGCCCATTGCGCCGGGCAGATGCGGCTGCTCGTGGATATCGATATGGGGTGCGAACACCGCCTTGCCCAGGGTGTCGTACAGGAAGGTGGACTTGCGATACAGCGCGCCGCCCGACACCGCCTGCACGAAGGCGCCCAGCAGGCCGGCGGCGAGCGGGGCCTCGAACAGCACCGGGCAGCGCCGCGTCGACAGCTTGCGCGCATTCAGCCGCGCCAGCGCGCGTTCGGCGGCATAGCGGCCGATGTCCTCTGGCCGGGCGAGCGCGGTGGGAGCACGCCTGGACGAATACCAGTCGTCGCGCTGCATGCCGCTGCCCGAACCCGCGATGGGCGCGCAGGAGACGAAATGGCGCGAATACGGATAGCCGCCGACGAAGCCGCGCGTGGTCGCGAGCACGAACTGCGAGTGCTGTGCCGACACGCTGGCGCCGTCGCTGTTGCGAATGCGTGGAGAAACCGCGAAGGCGGCCGACTCGGCGCGGCGGGCGATGTCGATCGCCTGCTCGGCATCGATGTCCCACGGATGGAACAGGTCCAGGTCGCGCGGCTCGCGCTCCAGCAGCTCCTCTTCGGCCAGCCCGGCGCACTCGTCCTCGGCGGTGAAGCGCGCGATGTTGTAGGCCGCCTCGGCGGTCGCCCGCAGCGCCGCCGAGGAGAAATCGGAGGTGCTGGCGTTGCCGCGCCGCTTGCCGATCAGCACGGTCACGCCCACCACCTTGTCCCGGTTCTGCTCGATGGTCTCGACCTCGCCCTTGCGCACCGTCACCGACAGGCCGCTGCCCTCCGAGATCTCGGTGGCGGCGTCGGTCGCGCCCAGCTCGCGGGCCACGCGGAGCACTTCCGCGGCCATCTCGCTCAGCTGAGCCTGGGTGTAGGTGAAATGGGCGTTCGTGTCGAGAATGCGTTCGGTCATCAGTCAGTCAGGCGGTGGGAGGTTGGCAAGCCGATCCGTGGTCGGAGGCAACGGCTGTGTGCGGTGCGGTGCCGGGTGCCGGTTCGAAGACAGGCCGGACACAAAATCCAAGCGGCAATCATAGCAAGATAAAATGCCGCCCATGACGCGATCATCCCGCAACCCATCCCGTACCGGGGGATTCCCCGGCGCTTTCTCGCCCGAACCGGAAGACGAGGAACCGAAAAGCAAATCGCAGCGCAAGCGAGACATGCACGCGCTGCAGGACCTCGGCACCGAACTGGAGGCGCTGCCCAAGGACCGGCTGGCGCGCGTGCCGATGCCCGAGGCGCTGCACGATGCCATTCACGAGGCACGCCGCATCAACAGCCACGAAGGCAAGCGCCGCCAGATGCAGTATGTCGGCAAGATCATGCGCGGCCTGGACGACGACGAAGTCGAGGCGATCCGCCGCGCGCTGGAAGGCTTCAAGGGCACCAGCAAGGCCGAAACCGCCCGGCTGCACCTGATCGAGCGCTGGCGCGAGATGCTGCTGCGCGACGACGATGCGCTGACCCGCTTTCTGGCGGAGCATCCCGGCGTCGACGTGCAATCGATGCGCAACCTGATCCGCGGTGCCCGCCGCGAGCAGCAGCAGAACAAGCCGCCGCGCAATTTCCGCGAGCTGTTCCAGGCGATCAAGCAGGCCCTCGAAGCCCGTGGCGCGAACGAGGCCACGGACGAAGCGAGCGCCGCCGACGCAGACCAGGACGACCAGGATCGACCATGACCGACACCAGCAAGCCAGCGACCCATCCCGTGCAGCGCCGCCATCCCGACGAACTGGTGGTGGGCTTCGTTTCGATCTCCGACCGCGCCTCCTCTGGCACCTATCGGGACGAGGGCATCCCCGCCCTGCGCGACTGGTTCACCGGCACCATCACGTCGCCATGGCAGGCGGTGGAGCGTCTGATTCCCGACGAGCAGGAGCAGATCTCCCGCACGCTGATCGAGCTGGTCGATGTGGCAGGTTGCGATCTGGTGCTGACCACGGGGGGCACTGGCCCGGCCCGGCGCGACGTGACGCCGGAAGCGACGCTGGCCGTCGCGACCAAGGAAATGCCCGGCTTCGGCGAGCAGATGCGCCAGGTCAGCCTGCATTTCGTGCCCACCGCGATCCTGTCCCGGCAGGTCGCCGTGATTCGCGAGACCGCCAGCCGGGCGGCGCTGATCATCAACCTGCCCGGCCAGCCGCGCGCCATCCGCGAGACGCTGGAAGGGCTGCGCGGCGACGACGGCAAGGCGATCGTGCAAGGGGTGTTCGCCGCGGTGCCCTATTGCATCGACCTGATCGGCGGACCCTACGTCGAGACCAACGAAGCGGTGGTCAAGGCCTGGCGCCCCAAGCACGCGATCCGGCCCAAGTCACAGGGCTGACCGCGGGCGATGACGCGGGCGCCGCCGGGGTGCCCGCTACCCTGGGCAATTAGCGCAAGCCGAGATAGAGCCCTACCGGCACGAACACCACTGCGGCGATATTGCCCAGCAACACGATCGACGCCACCTGATCCGGCTCCTGCCGGTAGTGGTCCGCCACCAGGAAGTTGAGCACCGCCGGCGGCAGCGCGGCGAAGACGAACAGCAAGCCGCGCTGCAGTTCGGTCAACGGCACCACCGCGGCCAGCAGCAGCGCACAGGCGATGCCGGTCAGCGGACAGACGATCGCCCCGGCCAGCCCCATCCCCCAGTTGCGCAGGCTGACATCCTTCATCCGCACCCCCAGCGCGAACAGCATCAGCGGCACGGTTGCATCCCCCAGCAGGCGGATCGACTGGTAGACCGGTTCGGGCAACGCGAACCAGGGCCTGGCCAGCGACAGCGCCACGCCGGCGGCAGTGGCCAGCACCATCGGATTGCGGGCGATGCGCGCCATCGACGCATGCCGGTCGACGATGCGCATGCCCAGCGTGAAATGCATCAGGTTGGACGCGGCGAACAGCGCCACGGCCGGCGCCAGCCCGGCGGGACCGAAGGCGAACACCGACAGCGGCAACCCCATGTTCCCCGAGTTGTTGAACATCATCGGCGGCACGAAGGTGCGCGGATCGACCCGCAGCCAGCGGGCCACCGCCCAGGCGAGCAGCCCCGAACCGAGCACGACCGCCACCGCGCAGGCCAGCAAAGGCAGCTGGTCGGCCAGCACGAAGTCCTTGCTGATGAAGGCGGACACCACCAGCAGCGGCGCGATCACGTCCAGCGTGGCGCGGTTGATGCCCGTCATGTCGGGCTGGGCGCGTCTGCCATACCACCAGCCGATCAGGATGATCAGGATGACGGGTGTGATGATGGAAACGATACGGGCGAACATAGGGGGCAGATGGGCGCGACCGGCGGACCGGTTCGTCAGTCCCTTGCGGTACCGGCCAGTCGCTGGGTCCCCGCCTGCGCGGGGACGACAGGAGAAGCGCCACGGTGGCGCAAAGCAAGAGAGATCGATCAACCGTCGTCCCCGCGCACACGGGGACGACGGAGGCGGTTAACCGGCGGTGGCGGCCTCGCCCGGCGCGGTGTCCTGGCTGGAGCGGATGAAGTGGGTGCGGTAGTAGCGCAGCTCCTCGATCGACTCGAGGATGTCGGCCAGCGCGGTATGCAGCTGGCGCTTGACGAAGCCCTTGTGGATGGCCGGCTCCCAGCGCTTGCACAGCTCCTTCAGGGTCGAGACATCGAGGTTGCGGTAATGGAAGAACGCCTCCAGCTTCGGCATGTAGCGCGCCATGAAGCGGCGATCCTGGCAGATCGAATTGCCGCACATCGGCGACTTGCCGGCCGGCACCCAGCGCTTGAGGAAGGCCAGCAGCTCGGCTTCGGCCTGCGCTTCGGTCAGCGTCGAGGCGCGCACCTTGTCGATCAGGCCGGAGCGGCCATGGGTGCCCTTGTTCCAGTTGTCCATGCCGTCGAGTACCGCGTCGCTCTGATGGATCACCAGCACCGGACCCTCGGCCAGGATGTGCAGCTCGGAGTCGGTGACGACCACCGCCACCTCGATGATGCGGTCGTTCTCGGGCGACAGACCGGTCATCTCCATGTCGAGCCAGATCAGGTTGTTCTCGCTCTTGACCGACCTGGCCGCGGGGGCCTGCGGCTGGCTGGAGGAATCGGAGGCGGGGCTGGTGGTGGATTCGGTTTGCATCGGTGCAGATTGGTTCGACGAACGGGTTCGGCCGGGGCGGCACGGCGCGCAGCGCAGCTGGCGCGCGCGAGGACCATCCGGCGCGAGGACTTATAATTCTCGCATACCGGGGCGCCGCGCCCCACGCCAGCCAACCAGGCAAGGATCCGATGTTCACTCTGCTTTTTCTCGTCGCCCTCGTGGTGATGGTGCTCACCAAGCTGTGGCTTGCCGCGCGGCAGGTGCGGCATGTCGGTCAGCACCGGGACACGGTGCCCGCCCGCTTCGCGGAAACGATTACCGTGGAGGCCCATCGCAAGGCCGCCGACTACACCATTGCCCGCACGCGGCTGTCGATGCTGGAAGTGCTGGCCGGGGCGGCGGTGCTGATCGGCTTCACGCTGCTGGGCGGCCTGCAGTGGCTCAACCAGTTCTGGATGTCGGTCTTCGGCCCCGGTTACGCCTATGGCGTGGCGCTGATCGCCAGCGTCGCCGCGATCGGCGGGCTGGCCGAACTGCCCTTCACGCTGTACGCCCAGTTCGGCATCGAGCAGCGCTTCGGCTTCAACCGGATGACCTGGAAGCTGTGGCTGGCCGATTCGATCAAGATGCTGGCGGTGGCGGCCGTGCTCGGCCTGCCCCTGCTGCTGGCGGTGCTGTGGCTGATGGACCGGGCCGGCCAGTGGTGGTGGCTGTGGACCTGGGTGGTCTGGATGGCCTTCAATCTGGTGCTGCTGGTGATCTTCCCGACCTTCATCGCGCCGCTGTTCAACAAGTTCGAGCCGCTGTCGGACGAAGGACTGAAGCAGCGCATCGAGGCGCTGATGCGCCGCTGCGGCTTCGCCAGCAAGGGGCTGTTCGTGATGGACGGCTCGCGCCGCAGCGCCCATGGCAACGCCTATTTCACCGGCTTCGGTGCCGCCAAGCGGATCGTCTTCTTCGACACGCTGCTCTCGCGCCTGGACGGCGACGAGATCGAGGCGGTGCTGGCGCACGAACTGGGGCACTTCAAGCGCCGCCATATCCTCAAGCGCATCGTGGTCACCTTCGCGCTGAGCCTGCTGTTTCTCGCCCTGCTGGGCTGGCTCTCCACGCAAGCCTGGTTCTATACCGGACTGGGCGTGCTGCCCAATCTGCTCTCGGACAGCCACGCGCTGGCGCTGGTGCTGTTCTTCCTGACCCTGCCGGTCTTCACCTTCCTGCTCGGGCCGCTGTCGAGCCTGTCGTCGCGCCGCCACGAGTTCGAGGCCGATGCGTTCGCCGCCGAGCATGCCAGCGCGTCGCACCTGGTGTCGGCGCTGGTCAAGCTGTACAAGGACAACGCCTCGACGCTGACGCCGGACCCGCTGTACAGCGCGTTCTACTATTCGCATCCCCCGGCCGCGCAGCGCATCGACCGCCTGCTGTCGCACGCATGAGCGCCGCTTCCCGCAAGCGAGGCGGCGCCTCCGGCAATGGCGGCGACCAGAAGCCGGCGCGGCTTGCCGCCCTGATCGTCGCGGCGCATGGCCGCCACTATGTGATCGAGCTGCAGGACGAGGCACGCACGCGCCTGCACGGCTTTCCGCGCGGCAAGAAAAGCGACTGCGCGGTGGGCGACCACGTCATGGTGGAAATGACGGCGGCCGATCAGTGCGTGATCGTCGAGGTCCGGGAACGCCGCAACCTGCTGCACCGCTCGGACCAGTTCAAGTCCAAGCTGCTCGCCGCCAATATCGACCAGGTCGCCATCGTGCTGGCGACCGAGCCCGGCTTCTCCGAGGATCTGCTGGGACGGGCGCTGGTCGCCGCCGAGGCGCTGGGCATCCGCCCGCTGGTGCTGCTCAACAAGGTCGATCTGACCGCGCGCCTGGCCGAAGCGCAGGGCCGGCTGGACCTCTATCGCGAGCTTGGCTACGACACGCTCGCGCTATCGGTGCACGGCGATCCCGACGGCGCGCGCGCCCTGCTGCAGCCGCAGCTGGCCGGCAAGGCGACCATCCTGATCGGGCAGTCCGGCATGGGCAAGTCGTCGCTGCTGAACCTGCTGATTCCGGGCGTCGAGGCCCAGACCCGCGAAATCTCCGCCAAGCTCGATTCGGGCAAGCACACCACCACCTTCACCCGCCTCTATCACCTGCCGGCGGAATGGGGCCAGGGCGGCGCGCTGATCGACTCGCCGGGCTTCCAGGAGTTTGGCCTGCACCATCTGTCCGAAGGGATGCTGGAGCGCGCCTTCCCGGAATTCCGGCCGCGGCTGACCGCGTGCCGCTTCTACAACTGCCATCATCTGAACGAGCCGGGCTGCGGCGTGCTGGAGGCCGTGCAGACCGGCCAGATCTCGCCGCGCCGGCATCAGCTGTACGCGCAGCTGGTGCACGAGGCGAGCCAGCAGAAGCCCTGGTAGCCGCGCGGCCTACCCCATCCGCAACCCCGACACCAGCATCGCCACGCCGGACAACGTCAGCAGCGTCAGCACGATCCGCCGGAAGGCCGCTTCATCCAGATGCCGGTACAGCCGGCTGCCCAGCAGCACCGGCACCAGCACCGCGGCGGCGACGATCGCGAACATCGGCACGGTGTCGGCGGAGACGGCACCGGTGCCGAGGTACACCAGCATCGTCGCCGCCAGGATGGTGAGGTTGAAGTTCTGGATCACCGAGCGCTGGCGGTCCTTGGGCAGGCCGCGCAGGGTGCACCACAGCGTCGGCACCGCGCCGCTGAATCCGCCGATCCCGCTCATCGCCCCGCCGATGACACCGGCCGCGCCATCGGCCGCCCTGCCGCCCCAGCGCACGGCCGGCAGCCGCGGGGCGAACAGCATCGCCGGGCACCACAGCAGCAGAAAGGCGCCGAAGACCAGCTTGAACAGCCGCATGTCCAGATACGGCAGGATCGCCACACCCAGCGGAATGCCGAGCAGCCCGCCGGCGAGGAAGGGGAGCAGCGCGCGTGCATCGAAGCCGCGCCGTACCCGGACGGCGGCGATGATCTGGCCGACCAGGCTGCCAAACAAGGTCAGGCTGGCCGCCAGCCGGGGCTCGAGCGTCCACGCCCACAGCGACATCGCGGTCAGCCCGAAGGCGAACCCGGACAAGCCCTGCACGAAGCCGCCCGCGGCTGCGCCGAGCGCGACGATCAAGTACTCCATGGTTCCCCCATTGCGACGGCACGCCGCGTGCTATGGTGACGCCATGGGACACCGCACGCGCCGATGAAACTGCTGCTATCCACCCAATCGCTGGTCCACGCGGCGCATTGTCACAACCTGCTGCTGGCGGCAGGCATCCGTGCCCAGTTGCGCAACACGTGGCTGTCCGGCGCGATCGGAGACATTCCGTTCCAGGAGAGCGCGCCGCAGGTATGGCTGGTCGATGACGATTGCGAGGAGAAGGCCTGGGCGGTGCTCGCCGCCGCCGCCAATCCGCCGGCGGGCCCGTCCTGGTGTTGCGAGGGCTGCGGCGAATGGCATGAGGCGCAGTTCGCCGCATGCTGGCGCTGCGGCCAGGGGCGCCACCGCTAGCGCCGGCAGCCGACCGGTCGCGTTAGCCGACCCAGTGCGCCAGCGACAGCATCGCCAGCAGCAGCATCCACAGCACCACCGCCCGCCAGACCAGCCCCACCGCCGATTGCAGCGCACGCACGCCGGGGTCGGCGCCGAACTCGGGCGCAAGCGGTTCGGGGCCGCCCTCGGACTCCAGGCCCGGCGCATAGTCGAACGTTGCGCCCGACAGCGGGCTGGCGAGCACCACCGCCGTGTCGTCTTCCGGCAGCGGCACGCCCAGGCGCACGCCCAGCGCGCCTCCGCCGCTGGCCAGCAACACGCCGTTGGTCTCGTCGCGCCACTTGCGCGCGTGATTGCGCCAGGCGTACACAGCGTCCTCGAAGTTGCCAACGATGGCAAAGCCGATCGAGGTCAGCCGCGCCGGAATCCAGTCCATCAGATGGAAGGCACGCGCGGCGAAACGGCCGAACGACGGGCTGCGCTCGGCCGACGGCTGGCTCCACTGCCGTGCCAGATACTCGGTGACCCGGTACAGCACCACGCCCGCCGGGCCGATCGGCACCAGGAACCAGAAAAAGACGCCGAACACGTGGCGATGCACGGCGACGATGGCCGCCTCCAGCGTATGCCGCACGATCTCGCTGACCGGCATCTCGACCGTGTCCAGGCCGGTCCATTCGTGCAGCACCGCGCGCGCCGCCGCCGGATCGTCGCGGTTGAGCGCTTCGTGGATGTCGGTGAAGTAGTGGCTGAACTGGCGAAACCCGAGCGTCAGGTAGAGCAGCAGGACGTTCCAGGCCAGCGTCAGCGCGACGCTGATGGAAGCAAGCAGATAGTGGATGCACAGCGCCGCGATGGTCAGCGGCAGCGCGACGGTGGCCCATGCCAGCGCGGCGTCGCGTGGCTTGCCGGTGTCGAACGCGCGCTCGGCGCGGTCCGCCAGCGCGCGGACGATTTCGTGAATGGGATTGTTGCGGCCCAGCGCACGGAACTGTTCGGCAATCAGCGCCAGTAGGACGGAAACGAAGGTCATCTCGGGTTGGAATGGGCGATGGCCATGGCGCCGCAACGCTGCTGCCGCGGCCCGTGGCCGGGGCGCTGTCGATTCGCGGCAAGCGTGCGTGTTTCGCTCTTCTGTCCGCGGTTTTGTCGATATGCGGAAGATAGCACAGCGCCATGGTGGGGGACGGGCCGCAGGACGCGGGGGCCGCCGGTCGGGCGCCCGCTGGCCCTCTCCCACCTGCAGCAACGACACCCCGCCGGTTTTCTCCCCTCTCCCACTTGTGGGAGAGGGGCCGGGGGAGAGGGCATCTGGGCGCTCGCCCTTGCCCTTGCCCTCGCCCACACCATCAGGGCAGATCGAACACCAGCACTTCCGCCCCCTGCCCGCCGCTGACCGACACCGTGCCTGCATCGACGATCTTTGCCGCATCGCCCGCCTGCAGCGTGTGGCCGTTGACCGTTACCGAGCCACGTGCCACATGCACATAGCTGCGGCGTCCCGGCGCCAGTTGCAGTTGCGCCGACTCGTCGCCGTCGAACAGGCCGGCATACAGCCGCACGTCCTGATGGATCACCACCGAGCCTTCAGCGCCGTCAGGGCTGCCCACCAGGCGCAGGCGGCCGCGCTTGTCGGCTGCCTCGAAGCGCTTTTCCTCGTAGCCGGGCTCGATGCCGGTGCGATCCGGCAGAATCCAGATCTGCAGGAAATGCGTGGTCTGATCCTGCGAATGGTTGTACTCGGAATGCCGCACGCCGGTACCGGCGCTCATCCGCTGCACATCTCCCGGACGGATCACGCTGCCATTGCCCAGGCTGTCCTTGTGCGCGAGCTCCCCGTCGAGCACGTAGCTGATGATCTCCATGTCGCGGTGGCCGTGCGTGCCGAACCCCTTGCCGGCGGCGACGCGGTCCTCGTTGATTACCCGCAGCGGGCCGAACTGGATATGGTCGGCATCGAAGTAGTCGGCGAAGGCGAAGCTGTGATACGACTGCAGCCAACCGTGGTCTGCAAAGCCGCGCTGGTTGCCATGACGAATTTCAATCATTTTGACGTCCCTCTCGAAGTGGTTGGGCCGACGAAAAGGCGGTGCCTGGTGGCCGCTGCGTGAGGAGGACTGTCTTTCCCTGCCTGTCCGCTGCGCCGTTCCGTCATGCGATGCTAGGCAGTTTAGGCCGCCTCCGTTATATTGCGCGAAGCGATCCTGCAAGAAGTCATTCAGAAAAACTGAACATGCCTCTTTCTCTTGAATCCCTGGAAGTGCTCGACGCAATCGAGCGCAAGGGCAGCTTTGCCGCGGCGGCGCACGAGATGGGAAAGGTGCCCTCCGCCCTTACCTATGTGGTGCGGCGGCTGGAGGAAGACCTGGACGTGCTGCTGTTCGACCGGCGGCGCCATCGGGCGGAACTGACCCCTGCGGGGCGCGCTCTGCTGGACGAGGGACGCCATCTGCTGCACGCCGCCAACGACCTGGAGCGGCGCGTCAAGCGGCTGGCCACTGGCTGGGAGGCGAGCCTGTCCATCGTGGTGGATGACGCCATCAACTTTCGCGCGCTGCTGCCGCTGGTGCAGGACTTCTATGAGGAAAACAGTGCGACCCGGCTGCGGTTCTGCAAGGAAGTGCTGGGCGGCTCCTGGGATGCACTGGTGGGCAACCGGGCCGATCTAGTCATCGGGGCGGCCTTCGATCTGCCCAGCACCCAGGGTTACCAGTTGCGCGCGCTGGGCACCATTCCATTCGTCTTCGCCATCGCGGTCCACCACCCGCTGGCCAGCGAGCCCGGTCCGCTGACCGCGGCCCAGATTGCCGGCCACCGGATCGTCGCGGTCGGCGACACCTCGCGCAACCTGCCCGCGCGAAATCATGGGATCCTCGCCGGCCAGGACATGCTGGTGGTGCCCACGATGCGAGACAAGCTCGACGCGCAGCTGCGCGGGCTGGGCTGCGGCTGGCTGCCGGTCGCGATGGCGCAGCCGTATATCGACCGCGGCGTGCTGCTGGTGCGCGAAACGGTGGAGATCCGCCCGCCCAGCACCTTCAATATCGCCTGGCGCACCAGCCATCGGGGCAAGGCGCTGCAGTGGTGGACCGCCAAGCTGGCCGACGAGCGCCTGGCGCAGGCCCTGCTGACCTTCCACCCCGGGGCGGCAGCCTGAGCCGATGGCCGATTCCGCTGTAACGGGCGCGACTGCGAACGCCCGCCGCTATCGCGGCCGCTTCGCGCCGTCGCCGACCGGTCCCCTTCACCTCGGCTCGCTGGTGACAGCGCTGGCGAGCTGGCTGGATGCGCGCGCCCACCGTGGCGACTGGCTGGTGCGCATCGAGGACATCGACATGCCGCGCTGCGTGCCGGGCGCGGACCGGCACATCCTCGATACGCTGGCGCGGCTGGGGATGCATCCGGACGAGCCGCCCGTCTGGCAGAGCCAGCGCCAGTCGCGCTATGCGCAGGCGCTGCAGCGGCTGGAAGGCGCGGGCATGGTCTATCCCTGCGGCTGCACGCGCAAGGAGATTGCCGATTCACTGCGCCACGCGCGGGAACGGCATCAGACCCTGGCCTACCCCGGTACCTGCCGCAACGGCCTGCACGGCAAATTGCCGCGCGCCTGGCGCGTGCGCGTGCCGGACGGCCCCGCGGCGCTGCTGTGTTTCGACGACCGCTGGCAGGGACGCCAGTGTCAGGACCTGGAAACCGAACTGGGAGATTTCGTGCTGCGCCGCGCGGATGGCCTGTGGGCCTATCAGCTGGCGGTGGTGGTGGATGACGGCCTGCAGGGCATCACGGATATCGTGCGTGGCGCCGACCTGCTCGACTCGACGCCCCGGCAGATCCATCTGCAACGCCTGCTCGGACTGCCGGCACCCGCCTATCTGCACGTGCCGGTGGTGGTCAACGCGCAGGGAGAGAAACTGAGCAAGCAAAGCGGCGCCGCGGCGATCGATGCGCTCGATCCGCTCGCCGCCTTGCGGCTGGCCGGCTCGCACCTGGGCCTGCACAGCAGCAGCCCCAGCGTGCCGGGCTGGCTGACCGAGGCGACCGGCCAGTGGGCGCGGCGCTGGCTGCGCGGCTAGGCGTTCGCCGCGCTACCGGCCGATTTCAGGACTTGCGCGGAACGCCGCCGAGCAGCGCGGCCAGCTGGCGCTTGGGCCGGTTGCGGTTGAACCCGGCCTGGCGCGGATCGAGCGCGGCCGCTTCGGGCTGGCCCTGCGCGTCGGGGCCCGGCTCGTAGGGGCGCGAGAAGAACGGATCGTCCGATGCCCGGAACGTCGGCTTGTGCGCGCGGGCGGCCGGGTCGAACTTGCGCGGCCGATCGTCCTCGCTACGCGGGCGGCGAGCCTCGCCCCGCGCCGGGCGTCGGCGGTCGCCCTCCTCGGCACGGGCCTTGGCCCCGGTCGGATCGAAGCCTTCGAGCTTGCCGCGCGGCACCGCGCGCTTGAGCAGCTTCTCGATGTCCGCCAGCAGGCGCTCGTCGCCGGGCACGAAGATCGACAGCGCATCGCCGCTGGCACCGGCACGGCCGGTGCGGCCGATACGGTGCACGTAATCCTCGGCGCTGAACGGCAGGTCGAAGTTGATCACGCAAGGCATGTCGGCGATATCGAGTCCGCGCGCGGCCACGTCGGTCGCGACCAGCGCGTCGATGGTGCCCTGCTTGAAGCCCTCCAGCGTCTGCATCCGTTCGGTCTGGGTCTTGTCGCCGTGGATGGCGGCGGCGTTGATGCCCTCGCGCTCCAGATGCCGCGCCAGGCGCGAGCAGCCGATCTTGCTGTTGACGAAGACGATGCACTGGCGCGACAGGCCCTGCTCGGCGCGCTGCTTCAGCAGATGCACCACGGCTGCCTGCTTGTAGCCGTCCTCGACCTGATAGACCACCTGACGCACGTTCTCGTTGGCCGAGTTGCTGCGTGCGACCTCGATGGTGACGGGCTGCTGCAGGTAGCTCGAGGCCAGCCGCTTGATCTCGGGCGAGAACGTCGCGGAGAACAGCAGCGTCTGGCGCTTGGCCGGCAGCAGGTTGATGATGCGCTGCAGGTCGGGCAGGAAGCCCATGTCCAGCATGCGGTCGGCCTCGTCGAGCACCAGCATCTGCACCTGCGACAGGTTCACCGATTTCTGCTGCACGTGATCGAGCAGCCGGCCCGGCGTGGCGACCAGGATCTCGACACCCCGGCGCAGCGCGTCGGTCTGCGGGTTCATGTCGACGCCGCCGAACACCACGGTGCTGCGCAGGTCGGTGAAACCGGCATAACGGGCGACGTTCTCATAGACCTGATCGGCCAGTTCGCGCGTCGGCGTCAGCATCAGCGCCCGTACCGGATGGCGCGCGGGCGAGGCACTGGAATTGGCCATCGGCAGCAGGCGCTGGATGATGGGCAGTGCGAAGCCGGCCGTCTTGCCGGTGCCGGTCTGGGCCGCACCCATGACGTCCTTGCCGAGCAGCACCACCGGGATCGCCTGCGCCTGGATCGGCGTTGGCTTGGTGTAGCCCTGCTCGGTCAGCGCGCGCAGGATGCGCGGGTCCAGGCCAAAGCTCTCGAAGGTGATGTCCGCCGCTGGGGCAGCTGCGGCAGTGGGGGTTGCAGTCGTTGCGGAAGTCGGTTCCGCGGCAGCGGAAGAAGCGTTAAGGGTCGTGTTCATCGTATGGATATCTGGCGGAGGCGAACCCGGCACCAGCGGACACGCATCTCTCGAACGCAGCAAGCGAATTCGGCGGCAGTGAGGGTTGGACGAACGGCCATGCCTCGCATTGACGCGGGGCGGCTGGTTGCGGCGAAGCGGGCAAGCGCAGGCGGCGTGGCCACGATCCTGGCGAATCCCGTGAACCGACTCCCTGCGAACCCGCTGCGCACCGATTCCCTGTCAACCAATCGGCCGAAAAATCAAAGACTTATATTCTACAGCACCCGGGCATTAACCGGATAGCCCTGCGCCGGCCAGTATGGTAGCGCAGAGTGTCAAACCCGTGTCCGCCGGGTGGCCGCAGCTCGACGCCGCGCGCCGGCGCGCACTGCCCGCCCCTTCGCCAGCCAAGGCGCGCGGGCCGCCTGGAAGCGCGCTCCCTCCGCCACCAGCCACGCCTCGATCCGTGCCACCTGCGGCGTCTGGCCGTGGGCGGAGACGAAGTAGTAGGCCGCCTCGCTGGCCACGTGCAGCCCGAACAGGTCCACCAGCCGCCCCGCCTGCAGATCCTCGAGGATCAGCGCCGTGCGGCCCATTGCCACGCCTTGCCCGGCGAGCGCCGCACTGACGGCGAGCTGCGACAGGTTGAAGCGCTGCCCCTGCTCCAGGTCCGGCACGGCCACGCCCGCGTGCTCCAGCCAATAGCGCCACTCGTCGAACTCGCCGGCGCCATCCCAGGGACTGACGTCGTGCAGCAACAGGCTGCCACGCAGATCGGCCGGCGTGCGCAATTCCGGGTGGGCCGCGACGAAGGCGGGACTGGCCACCGGCATCAGCCATTCGTCCAGGAAACGACGCGCACGGACGTCTTCATAGGCGCCCGGATCGAAACGGACGGCCGCCTCGATGCCTTCCCGCACCATCCTGGTGCGATCGAGCGCATGGAACTCGCCATACACCCGCAGGCCGATGTCCGGATAGTCACGAAAGAACTCACCCATCCGCGGTGTCAGCCAGCGCATCGCGAACGAGGGCGAGCACGACAGTGCAACCGGGCCGGCCTCGCCGCGCCGGCGCAGCTGTCCCAGCGTTCCCTCGATCGCTTCGAACGATTCGCGCAGCACGAAGCGCAACCGCTCCCCTTCCGGCGTCAGCACCAGCGCGCGCGGCGTGCGCAGGAACAGCGGGCGGTCCAGCCACTGCTCCAGATGCTTGACCTGCTGGCTGACCGCCCCCTGGGTGACGCACAGTTCGGCGGCCGCCTGGGTGAAGCTGCAGTGCCGCGCCGCTGCCTCAAAACAGCGCAGCCATCCCAACAATGAGGCGGAGAGAATCGTTGCCATTAGTCAGACTAATGCTAAACCTAGCACGAATGGTTTGTCAGATCGGCACCTGCGAGCGAAGAATGCAGTCATCGCGGCGTTGTCCGCCAATCGCAGAAACGTCTTGCCAAGGTCCGACCCGAATGCGTGAAAACCCTTATACCGACGGTTCCCACTCCCCCGTCATCGACGCCGCGACGCTGGCCGCGCTGCGCGCCGCCGCGCCCTGCCTGTGGACCAACCCGGCCCGTGCCGGCGCGGCCCGGGCGAGCGTCCCGGCGGGCGACAAGGACATTAGTCTAGCTGATGTGAAGGCGGCACGCGCCCGCTTCGATCGCTTCGCGCCCCTGCTGATCGAGCTGTTTCCCGAGCTGGCCAGCAGCGGCGGCTCGATCGAATCCGCGCTGCGGGCGGCCCCCGCCATGCAGCGGGAACTCGCCCTGCCGCAGGCGCTTGGCGCGCTGTGGATCAAGACCGACCACAGCCTGCCGATCGCCGGCTCGATCAAGGCGCGCGGCGGCATTCATGAAGTGCTCGAATTCGCCGAAAGCGTGGCCCTGCGCCACGGCCTGCTGGGCGCGCAGCCGGGCGACGCCGGCAACGATTACCGCCGCCTCGCCACGCCGCAAGCCCGCGAGGTCTTCTCCCGCTACCAGGTCGCGGTCGGCTCGACCGGCAACCTGGGCCTGAGCATCGGCGTGATGGCCTCCGCCCTCGGCTTTCGTGCCGCCGTCCATATGTCGGCGGACGCCAAGCCGTGGAAGAAGGACCGGTTGCGCAAGCGTGGCGTGGAAGTGGTCGAGCATGCCGGCGACTACCAGCAGGCCGTCGCCGCCGGCCGCGAGCAGGCGCGGCAGGATCCGTACTGCCACTTCGTCGACGACGAGCGTTCGTTGTCGCTGCTGCTGGGCTACAGCGCGGCCGCGCTGCACCTGGACGAGCAGCTGACCCGTTGCGGCATCCGTCCGCGGGCAGACAAGCCGCTGTTTGTCTATCTGCCCTGCGGCGTGGGCGGCGCGCCGGCCGGCATCGCCTTCGGCCTGAAGCAGCTGTACGGCGAGCATGTGCACTGCTTCTTCGCCGAGCCGACGCAATCGCCCTGCTTCCTGGTGCAGATGGTCGGCGCGGAGCTGACCGGCGCAGGCGGCAACCCGTCCGTCTACGACTACGGCCTGACCAATCGCACCGAGGCCGACGGCCTTGCCGTGCCGCGCGCCTCCGAGCTTGCGGCCGCCGCCATGCGCGAGATCCTGTCCGGCGTGCTGACGGTGCGGGACGACCGCCTGTTCGTCGACCTGCATCGGCTGGCCGAGAGCGAAGGACTGCGCATCGAGCCGTCCGCCGCAGCGGGCTTCAGCGGCCCCGAACTGCTGCTGCAGGGCGAGGCCGGCAAGGCCTACCTGGCTCGCCATGGCCTTGAGGGCGCGATGCAAGGCGCGACCCACCTGGTGTGGACCACCGGCGGCCTGTTCGTGCCCGACGAGGAGTATCAGCGTTTCCATGCACGTGGCGCGGCGCTGCGCACCCAATGACGGCCCGCCCCCGGCCCTGACGATCAACCTGTACCCGACGGGCGCGCTGGCGCCGCCGGATTGCCTTACCTAGCTGGAGAGTTCCATGAAATCGATCCCCACCAAATCGTTCCTTCTGGCCGCCTGCTGCCTGGCCTTCGCGAGCACCGGCGCCCTGGCGCAAAGCTATCCCGCCAAGCCGATCCAGCTGGTCATTCCCTTCCCGCCCGGCGGCGCCACCGACGTGATCGGCCGCCTGATCGGCAAGAAGCTGGGCGACAAGCTCGGCCAGCCGGTGGTGATCGAGAACCGCGCCGGTGCGGGCACCATCGTCGGCGCCAGCTACGTCGCCAAGGCGCCGGCCGATGGCTACACGCTGCTGATCAGCTCGGGCACCACCTTCACCGTCAACCCGGCCATCCACGCCAGGCTGCCGTATGACCCGGTCAACAGCTTCGACCCGATCGGCATCACGGGCCGCACCGGGCTGATCGTGCTGGCCAACCGCGACGTGCCGGCCAACAACCTGAAGGAGATGGTCGCCGCCGCCAAGGCCGAACCGGGCAAGTACTCCTACGGCTCGTTCGGCACCGGCACCACTGCCCACTTCGCCGGCGAGATGCTGCTGCACGCCACCGGCGCCAGGCTGCTGCACGTGCCCTACAAGGGCAGCGCCCCGGCGATGACCGACCTGATCGGCGGCCAGATCGCCTACAGCGTCGATACGGTTGCCGCGGCGATTCCGCAGGTCAAGGGCGGCAAGGTCAAGGCAATCGCAGTGACGACCGCCAAGCGCTCGGCCCTGCTGCCGAACGTGCCGACCGTGGCCGAAGCCGGTTATCCGGGGATCAACGCCGACACCTGGCTGGCGCTGGTCGCGCCCAAGGGTGTGCCGGCGGACGTCAAGGCGAAGCTGGAGAAGGCGCTGGCCGAAACCATGGCCGACCAGGACACCCGCAGCAAGCTGCTGGCAGCCGGGTTCGAGCCGTCCTATGCCTCCTCGGCCGAGCTCGCCGCCCTGATCGACAAGGAGCTGCCGCTGATGCGCGCGGTGGCGCAACGTGCCAATATCAAGGCCGATTGATTCGCGGCCAATGCAGAGACCGGCCGCTGCCCGAGGCGGCGGCCGGTCCGGCAGCCATCATGCTGGCGGCGGACGCGCGATGCGACCGGCCGCCATTGCCGTTTGACACGCAGTTCGACACGCACGGCGGTGCAAGGCTCGCCAGCTTGTCCGCGCTGCCGGAACCACAAGGAAGACAACCATGCCTGACCAACAGCAACCTCTCGTCACCCGCTCGGCAGTGGAGCTGCGCCGCATGATCGGCAGCAAGGAGATTTCGCCGGTCGAACTGCTCGAGGCCTGCATCGCGCGCATCGAGGCGGTCAATCCCTATATCAACGCCGTCACCGCGACCTGCTACGAGCGCGCCCGCATGGAAGCGAAGCGGGCGGAAGAGGCCGTGCTGCGCGGCGAGCCGCTGGGGCTGCTGCATGGACTGCCGCTGGGCGTCAAGGATCTGGAAGCGACCGAGGGCCTGCTGACCACCTACGGCTCGCCGCTGTACCGGGGCAACGTGCCGAAGGAAGACAACGTGCTGGTCGCGCGGCTGCGCGCGGCCGGAGCGGTGGTGGTCGGCAAGACCAATATCCCGGAAATGGGCGCCGGCGCGAACTCGCGCAATGTGGTGTGGGGCGCGACCGGCAACCCGTTCAACCCCAATCTCAACGCGGGCGGCTCCTCCGGCGGCTCGGCGGCGGCGCTGGCTACCGACATGCTGCCCGTTTGCACGGGCTCCGATACCGGCGGCTCGCTGCGCATTCCGGCCGCCAAATGCGGCGTGGTGGGATTCCGTCCGTCCCCGGGGGTCGTGCCGAGCGCGCGCAAGCTGCTGGGCTGGACGCCGATCTCCGTGGTCGGTCCGATGGGGCGCGATGTCGCGGATACCTGCCTGCAACTGGCCGCCACCGCCGGCATGGCGGCCGGCGATCCGCTCAGCTACCCGCTGGACCCGATGGCCTTCCTGGTGCCGCCCGCCGTGGACCTGGGCTCGCTGCGCGTGGGCTGGACGGAGGACTTCGGCGCCTGCGCGGTGGACGACGACATCCGCCGCACCTTCCGCGCCAAGATCGACGCGATGCGCCACCTGTTCCGCTCCTGCGAGGAGGTCCGCCTCGACCTGGGCGACGTGCACCGCTGCTTCGACGTGCTGCGCGCGGAGAGCTTTGTCGCGGGCATGCAGGAAGCCTACCAGCGGGATCCGTCCAGCCTCGGACCGAACACGCGCGCCAACTACGAGATGGGCGCGCGCATGTCGCTGCTCGACAGCGCCTGGGCCCAGGCCGAACAGACCCGCATCCTCAACCGCTTCCAGCAGACGTACCGCGACTACGACATCATCCTGTCGCCGACCACGCCGGTGTCGCCGTTCCCGTGGACCAGTCTCTACGCCGACACCATCAACGGCGAGAAGCAGGAGAACTACTACCGCTGGCTGGCGCCGACCTACGTGGTCACGTTGACGACACACCCTGCCATCTCGCTGCCGTGCGGGCTGGACCATGCCGGCATGCCGTTCGGCCTGCAGGTAGTGGGCAGCTTCCGCGAAGACCTGCGCACGCTCGGCATCGCGCAGGCGATGGAGCAGGCCTTTGCCGCGATCGACACGCTGCGCCGGCCGCTGCCCGACCTGCAGCGCCTGGCCAGGGCCGAGCCGTCGCTGACCTCGATCGTCACCGATCCGCCGATCCTCGATGGCAGCGCGGCTGCAATGGGCAACGCCTCGGCGGTCTGACGACTGCCGGCGTTCCCGCGGAGCAACCAGATGGAGCACGACGTGCAGGACAATCAGCACAGCCAGGACGGTCAGGACGATCAGCACGGCATCGCCGACTTCGCCATCATCGGCGCCGGCATCGCCGGCGCGTCGCTGGGCTACCGCCTGGCGGGCCGCGCGAAGACCGTGATGCTCGAGCGCGAAGCGCAACCGGGCTACCACAGTACCGGCCGCTCGGCGGCCATGTTCATGGAGACCTACGGCACCGCCGCGATCCGCGCGTTGACCCGCGCGGGCCGCGCGTTCTACGCGAACCCGCCCGCCGGCTTTCTTCCCGACGGAGAACAGGCGCCGCTGCTGACACCGCGCGGCGTGCTGTATGTCGCGCGGCCGGACCAGCTCGAACTGCTGGACGCGGCCTACGACGAAGCGCGGGCGCGCTCGCCCGAGGTCGAGCGCGTCGGGCTGGACGCGATGCTCGCGCTGGCGCCGTGTCTGCGCGCGGATGTGGTGGCAGCCGGCATGACCGAGCCCGACGCCTGCGACATCGACGTGCATGCGCTGCACCAGGGCTTCCTGCGCGGCTTCCGCCGGCAGGGCGGCACGCTGGTCACCGACGCGCAGGTGCAATCGCTGCGCTACCACGGGGATCGATGGGAGATCGGGCTGGCCGATGGCCGGTCCCTGCTCGCGCGCGCGATCGTCAACGCGGCCGGCGCCTGGGCCGATGTGCTCGCCGCCCTTGCCGACGTGCCGCCAGTCGGCCTGCAACCGTGCCGGCGCTCGGCCTTCACCTTCCCGGCGCCCGCCGGGGTCGACATCTCGGCGTGGCCGGCGGTGGTGGGCATCGACGAGAGCTTCTACTTCAAGCCGGATGCGGGCCAGCTGCTGGGCTCGCCGGCCAATGCCGATCCGATGCCGCCGCACGATGTGGTCGCCGAGGAGATCGATATCGCCACCGGCATCTGGCATATCGAGCAGACCACCACGCTGCGCATCCCGCGTCCCAGCCATACCTGGGCCGGACTGCGTTCGTTCGTGCCTGACGGCGACCCGGTGATCGGCTGGGACAACCATCGGCCCGCTTTCTTCTGGCTGGCGGGCCAGGGCGGCTACGGCATCCAGAGTGCGGCCGGCGCGTCGTCGCTGGCTGCCAGCCTGCTGCTGGACGACCCGCTGGAGAGCCGGCTCGTTGCCGAGGGCGTGGACCCGCTGGCGCTCGGGCCGCAGCGGTTGCGCTGAGGCGCTGGTCCGACGGCCGGGCTGCCCTCTCCCCCGGCCCCTCTCCCGCAAGCGGGCGAGGGGAGCACGCCCACGACGTTTGCAATGCCACTGGTTTGCTCCCCTCTCCCGCTCGGCGGGAGAGGGGCCGGGGGAGAGGGCAACCAGCACTCCCGGTCCGCTCCCGCCCGCTGCCTACTGTTTGACTTCTACCCCGCCGCCGACCTAGGCTAACTTATTCGACCCGCCGTCCTGGCACGACGACGAGGCCGGTTTCCCGGAACGAGCCAACAGGAGGGCGCATCATGAACATGCGGCCAGACCCCACGTTCCATGCGTCGCCGGCACTGGCGATGCAGGCGCCCGCCGAAGCCTTCGCCTATACCGCGCTGCTCTGCCCGGACGGCTCCCAGCCGGACGCCCTCGCGATCATCGATGTCGATCCGCACTCCTCCACCTACAGCAAGGTGGTGCATACGCTGCCGATGACGCACAAGGGGGACGAACTGCACCATTTCGGCTGGAATGCCTGCTCGTCTTCGCTCTCCCCGCTGTCGGGCCACGCGTTCCTGGAGCGGCGCTTCCTGATCATCCCGGGCATGCGCTCGTCGCGCATCTATATCGTCGACACCAAACCGCACCCCACCCAGGCTTATGTGCACAAGGTGATCGAACCGGAGGAGATTTTCCGCAAGACCGGCTACTCGCGGCCGCATACCGTCCATTGCGGGCCGGAAGGCATCTACATCAGCACATTGGGCGGTGCCGGCGTAGACGGCACCGAAGGCGAGCCCGGCATCTTCATCCTCGACTGCGAGAGCTTCGAGGTGCTGGGCCGCTGGGAGATCGACCGCGGCCTGCAGGACAAGCACTACGACTTCTGGTGGAACCTGCCGCGCGACTACATGGTGTCCAGCGAATGGGCACTGCCGCCGCAATTCGAGAACGGCCTGGTGCCGGAGGAGCTGCTGGCCAATCGCTATGGGCACCGGCTGCATTTCTGGGACCTGCGCGCCCGCCGCAACGTGCAGACCATCGATCTGGGCGCCAACCACCAGATGGCGCTGGAAGTTCGGCCCGCTCACGATCCCGTCAAGGAGTACGGCTTCGTCGGCGTGGTGGTCGACACCACCAACCTGGAGGGCTCGATCTGGACCTGGTGGCGCGAGGACGGCATCTTCCGCGCGGAGAAGACCGCGACGATTCCGCCCGAGCCCGCGAGCAAGGACGAGCTGCCGGCCCTGCTGCAGGGCTTCGGCGCCGTACCGCCGCTGATCACGGACATCGACCTGTCGATGGATGACCGCTTCCTCTACGTGTCCTGCTGGGGCACCGGCGAAATGCGGCAGTACGACGTCACCGAGCCACGCAAGCCGCGCCTGTGCGGCTCGGTCCATCTGGGCGGCATCGCGCGGCGCACGCCGCATCCGAGCGGCAAGACCTTCTGCGGCGGGCCGCAAATGGTGGAGGTCAGCCGCGATGGCAAACGCGTCTACTGGACCAACTCGCTGTATTCCAGTTGGGATGACCAGTTCTATTCGGCGATGCCCGGCGTGCAGGTGATGGCCCGCGCCGCCAGCGACGGCGGCCTGGTGCTGGACGACAACTTCTGGGTCGATTTCCCCACCGGCTATCGGGCCCATCAGACCCGCCTGGAAGGCGGCGACTGCTCGACGGACTCGTTCTGCTATCCGTCGGTACGCAATTGACCCTGGCGAGCCCGGAGTACGCGGCGCTGTGGGTCGCGGTGCTCGCGAGCGGCCTGTACCACGGCGTCAATCCCGCGATGGGCTGGCCCATCGCCGTCTCCAATGCCATGCTGGCGCGCGCCCCCGCAGCGCTGCTGGCCGCGCTCGGCTACCTGCTGCTCGGCCACGTCCTGGCCGTTCTTGCGGTGCTGCTGCCGTTCGGCATGCTGGCCTCGCTGCAAGCCTGGCAGACACAGATTCGCCTCGTCGCCAGTGTGCTGGTGATCGGCTATGGACTGGCACTGCTGCGGTTCCGGCGCCATCCCCGCGCCCTGGTGCGCATCGCGCCATCGCGGCTTGCGCTATGGTCGTTCGCCATCGCGCTGGCGCACGGCGCCGGCCTGATGCTGGTACCGATCTACCTGGGCCTGTGTGGCAGCGACGCCGATGCCGGCCACCGCGCCATGGACGCCATTGCCTTGCGCAATCTCCGTCTTGCGCTGCTGGTGGCGCTCGCGCATGCCGCGGCGATGTTTGCCATGGCGGCGAGCATGGCGTGGCTGACGTATCGCTACCTGGGCCTGCGGCTGGTGGCGCGCAGCTGGTTTCGCATCGATGTGATCTGGGCCGGCAGCCTGCTGGCGGTGGGAACCGCCTCGCTGGTCACGCTGGACCGCGGCTGAGGAGGCACAGGAAGTATCCACCCGACAAAAGAGTCGGGGCCGGAAACCCGACGGCCTCCAGCCCCTCCCCTACCCCGCTACATCCAGCACGGCATGCCGCACGAAGCGGCGCTGGCGATCAATCGCTCTTGATGCCGTTGTCCTGAATTACCTTGCCCCACTTCTTGTCGTCGGCACGCATGCGCGCGGCCATTTGTTCGGGCGTCTGATACGCGGCGACCGTGCCGGCGCCCAGCATCTTTTCCTGCACCACCGGATCGGCCAGCGCCGCCTTCAGTTCAGCCGACAGCTTGGCGACAACCTCCTTCGGCGTGCCCGCCGGGGCCATCAGGCCGCCCCATGCCACGGCGTCAAAGCCAGGGAAACCTTGCTCGGCGACCGTCTTGACCTCGGGTGTGAACGACACCCGCTTGGGCGAACCCACGGCGATCGGCACCAGCTTGCCGGCCTTGATGTGCGGCAGCGCCGCGATCATGTCCGAGAACATCATCGGCACCTGGCCGGCCAGCAGATCCTGCATCGCGGGTGCGCTGCCCTTGTATGGCACGTGCTGGACATCGAACTTGCCCAGGCTCTTCAGCAGCTCGGTCGACAGATGACCGAAGCTGCCATTGCCGGCACTGGTGTAGTTCATTGCGCCCGGCTTCGCCTTGGCCTTGTCGATGTACTGCTGCAGCGTCGTCACGTCTGGCAGCGACTTCGGGTTGACGACCATCACGATGGGCAGGTCGTAGGCCACGCCCACTGGCGTGAAGTCCTTCTGCAGGTCATAGCTGCGGCGGCCCAGCAGATGCGGGGCGATCATCGTCGGGGTTGCCAGCACCATCAGCGTGTAGCCATCCGGCTCGCTCCTGGCCACCGCCTCCGCGCCGATCGTGCCCGAGGCGCCGGGCCGGTTGTCGATCACCACCGGCTGCTTCAGCGACTCGCTGAGCTTCTGTCCCAGGATGCGGGCGGCGGTATCGGTCGGACCGCCCGGCGGGAACGGTACCACCAGGCGGATCGGCTTGGAGGGATAGGTTTGGGCCACCACGGTGCCCGCCACCATCGGCAGCGAGACAGCGAGCATGACGGCGCCGAAGCGGCGCGCGAAGGTACGGCGATTGATGTTCTGCATGGCAACAACAAGGTAAAAGGTCCGGCGGTGGACAGGTGGACGTGGCGCCAGTGAGGCCGCGCACGCCCCCGCGATGCGGTTCGTCGGCAGATCAGGACATGGCTTCGTCGGTCTCCTTCATGGCCGGTGGTCCGGTCTTATGATGTCTTGGCTTGGCTCTGCAGCGCGGCCTTACCGGCCCGGCACCGCCTCGCAATGCGCCTCCCACTGGCCCGGCGAAAGCCGCATCGGACCAGGCTGGAACAGGCAGGCATCCATCAGGCGCAGGTCCTGCGCAACGGCAACCGGCGTCGCGCACCGGTCCAGCACATCGCGTTGCAGATCCATGCCCGGGGCAATCTCGATCAGCGTGAGGCGCGGCTCTCCGTCGGCGTCCGGCCGCATCTCGAACACCGCGCGCTCGGTGACATAAAGCACCGGTACGCCCAGCGACGCCACATAGGGGCCGTTGAAACTGAGGTGCGACACCTCCGGCACGATCTTCTTCACGCGTCCTTCCGTGACGATCTTCAGCACACCGTCCTCGGCGCGCGCCTCCAGCCCGCCGGCCGTCAGCGTTCCCATGAACACCACCGCCTTGGCACTTTGCGTGATGTTGATGAAGCCGCCCACGCCCGCCACCAGCGCCTGGTCCCCTTCGCCGAACTTGCTGACGTTGACGTTGCCGTGTCCGTCCAGCTCCGCCAGGCCCAGGATCGCCAGATCGATGCCGCCACCTTCATAGAAATCGAACTGTGCCGGCTGGTCGATCACCGCTTCCGGATACGCCGAGGCTCCAAAGCTCAAGCCGTCCGCCGGCGTGCCGCCGATCGGGCCGGCCTCCACCGTCAGCGTGAAACCGGCCAGCCCCGCCTCGTGTGCCAGCATGCCGACCGCGGCCGGCATGCCGACGCCCAGGTTGACCACGCGCGGACGGCGGCGCGCCAGCTCCAGCACCGCCCGGCGCTGCACGATGGTGCGCGCATCGGGGCAGGCCTGGGGAGGCGGCGGCGTCTCGTCGCTGCCGGCAGCGATGCCGCGCCACGGCGTGACATAGGCGGGATTGAAGGTCTCGGCGAAGGTCATCTGATGATGCGCCTCCTGCTGGCTGACCACCACGTAGTCCACCAGGATGCCCGGCACATGGATCGCCTGCAGGTTCTCGTGCCGGTCCACCAGCTGTTCGACCTGCGCGATCACGATGCCGCCCGAGTTGTGCGCAGCCTGCGCCATCGCCAGCAGTTCGTGGTGGAACGCTTCGCGGTGCGTGCTGAGGTTGCCGCGCGGGTCTGCCGCGGTGCAGCGGATCAGCGCGCAGTGAATCGGAAAGGACGGGTAGAACAGGTATTCGTCGCCGCGGAAGTCGACCGCTTCCACCCAGTTGGCGTGGCCACCGGCAATCGCCTCGCGTGCCCGCCGGTTGATCGCGCCACCGTGATAGCGCGCGTCCATGGCGGTGCGCGGATCGACGAAGGTATGCAGGCCGATCTTCGTCATCACACCTGGCTTGCCGCCGGCGATCGCCCGGTACAGATGGGTCAGCACGCCCTGGGGCAGGTTGTAGCCTTCGCACTGCTCGGCCATCGCCAGCGTTGCCAGCCGCGTCGCGGAGCGCCAGTGACCGCCCACGATGGTCGCCGTCATGCCCGCGTTGCCAAAGTGGTTGACGCCGCGCGAGCCGCGATCGCCCTGCCCTGCCGAATAGACCAGCGTCAGGTCGCGGGGCAGTCCGGTGGACAGAAAGCGCGCTTCCAGCGCCTCGGTCACGGCTTCGGCATGACCCGCGCCAACAAAGCCGGCGCTGGCGACGGTCCAGTTGTCCTGGACCAGGGCGGCCGCCTGTTCGGCGGTGATGACCTGCATTCGTTGTCTCCTCGCATGCATGCGGCGGGTTCGGAAAGGCTCACCCGAGCAGCGGTACTGCCGGTGGGCCGACCCACTTCAGGGGCCTGACTCCGGATGCCGTGATGCCGGCATTCAAGTTGCGAACATTTGTTCGCGATTCGCCTATCATACGGACTGGTCAGCGGAATGCAAGCCGGGTTGACCCTCGAAACCGGTCCATTTCGCGCAAAACATACAACTCACCACCACGGGGACGACCATGCCGGACGCCGGCGCACAGGGACAGAAGAAGGACGAACTGCTCGATTCGCTCACCAAGGGACTGGCCCTGCTGCGGCTGTTTGCCAGTGGCGTCGAATCGCTGTCGATGCAGGATGTCGCCGACCGGCTGGAGGTGACCCGCGCGGCTGCCCGGCGCCTGCTGCTGACGCTCGAACACAACGGCTATCTTGCGCAGCAGGGCCGCCAATTCGTGCTGACGCCACGGGTGATGGACCTGGGCTACGCCTGGTTCGCCTCGATGAGCCTGCCGCGCCTGGCGCAGCCCCATTTGCGCGAGCTTGCGGCGCGCTGTGGAGAAACGTGCTCGGTGGGGATGCTCGACAGCGAAGACGTCGTGCTGGTCGCACGCGAGGAACCGCGGCAGATCCTGCGGGTGGACATGGCCATCGGCCGGCGCATGCCCGCCTACGCGCATTCGCTCGGGCGCGTCCTGCTGGCCGGACTCGACGAAGACGCGCTGCAGCACTATCTTGCGCACGCCACGTTACGCAAGCTCACGCCGTTTACCGTCGACTCGCCCAAGGCGCTTGCCACCACCTTGCGACGCGTGCGCAAGGACGGCTACGCCATGCTGGTCAGCGAACTGATGGACGGCTTCGCCGGCATCTCGGTGCCCTTGCGTGACCAGACCGGCAAGGTCGTCGCCGGCATCGGCTTCAGCATGGTGCTGGGCAGCCGCAAGCCGCAAACCTTGGTCGAGCGATATCTGGCACCGCTGCAGGAAACCGCGGCGCAGATCGAAGCGGTGTTGCGGGCGCGCTAGGCGCCAGGTCGGTGCCGTGGAGCGGGCAGCGCCCGATGCCCTCTCCCCCGCCCCTCTCCCGCAAGCGGGAGAGGGGAGAAAACCGCCGGCATCCGCACCCTGCCGGTTGGCTCCCCTCTCCCACTTGTGGGAGAGGGGCCGGGGGAGAGGGAAAGCGGCTCAACTCGCCCGCGCGGTCAACCACTCCGACGGCGACAGCGGCCGTGCCACCACCCGGATCTCGCCGATGTTGCCCAGGAAGCCACCGCTCGGGGGACCGCCATCCCAGTAGCCGGCGCCCACCGTCCACGGCAGACCGAGCGAGGCCAGGCCCACCGAGTCGATCGGATTGCGCAGCACCGGTGCGCCCTCGACGTACATCGTCGTCTCCTTCGCCACGGCGTCGTTGACCACCGCCACATGCAGCCAGGTGTCGACCAGGATCTCGCCCGACCAGTTGGTGCGCGACGACAGCGGCAGCGCACGCTCCGGCACGACTTCCCACTGCACCTCGCGCAGGTTTGAAATCGCGCACTGCAGCGGCGGCGACTCCGGCAGGCCGCCAGAGAAGCCCGGCAGATCGCCGCGGCGGCCGGCGCGCGTCAGGATATTCATCCACGCGTTGTTGGCGGCCGTCCACTCCCTGGCGATCTTGATGAAGAACTCCACCGTGTACCCCGTGGTGAAGGTCGCGGCATTGATGGCCGCGGCGGCATCGGTCAGGAAATAGGACAGGCGCGCGCCGCCGGCATTGCGCATGCGCACGCTGCCGGGCGCCGCCGAGAGGCGGTGGCGGTCGTCGGTCCAGACCATGTCGGCCAGCTCCGCCGTGTTGGTCGGCGGCTGATCAAGGCCCGCGCGGAACAGATCGTTGCCATTGCCGGACGTGTCGGCGATGACATGACCGACCGGCACCGGCGCCTCCACTGCACCGCCGAAGAAACGCCAGTGCGCAACCGTCTCCGCTACGTGCGGGTAGTCGTCGGCATCCCGCGCCGGACGCTGCTCCCGCGGCGGCGAGCCTTCAAATCCGGCCGTGATCTTCGCCAGCACGGTTTCCGTCAACGGCAGGTTGCTCGCCTGCCCGGCGCGGAAATTCGGATTGAAGCCCGAGAACCGCGCGGCGAAATCCATCTCGATGGTGAACTGGTTGTTCGCATCGGCCAGCACCGCCTGATCGAACTCGTTCAGCGTGTCCTTCGGCTTCTGCACCACCCAGGGCGAGAACGACGACGCGCGAATCTGCTTGTTGCTCAGATCGAATTCATAGAAGCGCAGCAAGCCGTTGCCGCCCTGGTAGGCCATCTGATAGTCGACCACCATCATCTCGACCGCATGGCCAAAGTCGTTGGTCCTGGTCAGATGCGCGGCGCCATGATGATGGCCGTTGACCGTCATGAAGATCTGGTCGTTGTCGCGGATCAGCTTGTCCCACAGCATCAGGCCGTAATCGACCTCCAGCGGGGACACGCCATCGGTGTCGATCGCGATCAGCTGGTGATTGACCAGGATCGCCGGCAGCGTCGGATGCGCGCGCAGCACGTCCCGGGCCCAACGGATGCCCGCATCCGACACGCGCCACGACAGCGACAGCACCAGGAACTGCTGCCCCTCCGCCTCGAAGATGTGGTACTCGTGAAAGCCGCTGATATCCCGCGCCCGGAAGGTAGGCTGCTTCGCCGCGCGCTCGCGGCTGAACCACTTCAGATACGGCTCCGCAGTCAGATCGCGCGTCGCGTCGGTACCGCCGACCGGATCGCTTTCGTAACCGACATCGCGCAACACGTCATGGTTGCCGGCCAGCACCGAATACGGCACGCCCGCGGTTTCCAGTGCCCGCATCGCCGTGTCGGCCACCTCCCACTGCTGCTGACGGCCCACCTGGTCCACCACGTCGCCGACGTGAATCACGAACGGGATCTTCAGCTCGCCCGCGTTCGCGGCAATCCATTGCGTCTGCGCCAGGTACGGCTCGCTGCCATAGCGCCTGCCGAACTGGTTGCCCGTCTCCGGGGTGGTATAGCGCGAATAGAACTGGGTATCCGGCAACACCACCAGGCCGAAGCTCGATACGCGCTTCGGCTCCTCGGGGGCCGGCGTGCCGCCGCCGTTGCCACCATCCCCACCGCCATTGCCGCCGTCGTTTCCGCCATTGCCATCGTCGTCGCCACCGCACGCGGACAGCACCGCCGCTGCCGGCACCGCCAACACCGAGCCGAAGCCGGCCTTGATCAGCGAACGACGACGGGGGTCCGGCGCCCCGCTCGCAGCAGCGGGGTCGGCATCATGGGTTTGGGTGACAGCGTTGACAGACGCTGCGGACGGATTCAGTTCATCCCGGGACACGGCTTGGCTCCGAAAAGGTGAGGGACCGGCCAGCGTGCAGGACTGCCTGAGGGCGTCAGAATGGCATCAAAGTGCTTCTTTCGCTACGCGGCCGGGGCTGGCCGCACTATGCGTGCACGCGGTGACGTCGCAATGACGCCGCCATGTCGGAACCGTGTCAGCACGATGTCGGTGCCGGCTTGCGGGCAGCAATGCGCCGCCATCGGGCAGCGGTCGGGCGTCATATGCCTGTCGCCCGGATATCGGCCACTGGGGGCTTAAGCAACGCGGAGGCTGGCGCCTGCCACGGTGAACAAAAAAAAGGGGCTACGGCAAAGACCGTAGCCCCTTCTTTCAACGCGAATTGGTGGGCCTCCCGTGAGTCGAACACGGCACCAACGGATTATGAGTCCGCTGCTCTAACCAGGCATGAGCTAGAGGCCCGTGAAGTCAGCACCCGGCTTCAACCGGTCCTGCGAACAGGACCGGTTGAAGAAGCCTGCCGGATCAGCTGCCTTCCAGGAAGCTCTTGAGCTTGTCGGAGCGGCTCGGGTGGCGCAGCTTGCGCAGCGCCTTGGCCTCGATCTGGCGAATACGCTCGCGGGTGACGTCGAACTGCTTGCCGACTTCTTCCAGCGTGTGGTCCGTGCTCTGCTCGATGCCGAAACGCATGCGCAGCACCTTGGCCTCGCGCGGCGTCAGCGAATCGAGCACGTCCTTGACCACTTCGCGCATCGAGCCGTGCAGGGCGGCCTCGGCCGGTGCCAACGTGTTGTTGTCCTCGATGAAGTCGCCCAGATGCGAATCGTCGTCGTCGCCGATCGGCGTTTCCATGGAGATCGGCTCCTTCGCGATCTTCATGATCTTGCGGATCTTCTCCTCCGGCATTTCCATCTTCTCGGCCAGCGTTGCCGGATCCGGCTCGTTGCCGGTTTCCTGCAGGATCTGGCGCGAGATGCGGTTCATCTTGTTGATCGTCTCGATCATGTGCACCGGAATCCGGATGGTGCGCGCCTGATCGGCGATCGACCGCGTGATGGCCTGGCGAATCCACCAGGTCGCGTAGGTCGAGAACTTGTAGCCGCGACGGTATTCGAACTTGTCCACCGCCTTCATCAGGCCGATGTTGCCTTCCTGGATCAGGTCGAGGAACTGCAGGCCGCGGTTGGTGTACTTCTTGGCGATCGAGATCACCAGACGCAGGTTGGCCTCGGTCATCTCGCGCTTGGCCTCGCGGGCACGCTTCTCGCCCTCGGACATCTTGCGGTTGACTTCCTTCAGCTCCTTCAGCGGCAGCACCACGCGCGCCTGCAGGTCGATCAGCTTCTGCTGCAGCTCGTGCACGGCCGGCACGTTGCGCTCGACGATGGCGCTATACGGCTTGTTGTCCGCGACCACCGTGTGGATCCAGTCCAGGTTGGTTTCGTTGCCCGGGAAACGGGCGACAAAATCCCCGCGCGGCATGCCGCACTTGTCGACCACGATGTTCAGGATCGCACGCTCGAGCTTGCGCACCTCGTCCACCTGACCGCGCAGCGTGTCGCACAGGCGCTCGACATTGCGCGCGGTGAAGCGGATCTCCATCAGCTCGTTCTGGATGGCCTCCTGCGCCTTCATGTAAGGCTTGGACTTGTAGCCCTCCTTCTCGAAGGCACGGCGCATCTTGTCGAACTGGTCGGCGATGACGCGGAATTTCTCCAGCGCCGCGACCTTCAGCTCTTCCAGCTGGCGTGCCGAGGTGCCGGCGCCACCGGCGTCGTCGTCCTCGTCGTCGTCCGACTCTTCGTCATCCGACTCGATGTCCTCGTCGTCCGAAGCGGCAGCCGTTGCCGGCGTGGTACCGATCTGCTCGGCCACTTCCTCTTCGGCATTCGGATCGATCAGGCCATCGACGAACTCGTCGATCTTGATCTCGTCGTTGGCGACGCGGTCGGCCATGGCGAGGATCTCGGAGATCGTCACCGGGCAGGCCGAAATCGCCATCACCATGTCCTTCAGGCCGGCTTCGATCCGCTTGGCGATCTCGATTTCGCCTTCCCGGGTCAGCAGCTCGACGGTACCCATTTCGCGCATGTACATGCGGACGGGGTCGGTCGTGCGGCCGAACTCGGAGTCGACGGTCGACAGCGCGGCTTCGGCCTCTTCCTCGGCCTCTTCCTCGCTGGTAGCCGACGGGGCGTTGTCGTTCAGCAGCAGCGTCTCGGCGTCCGGCGCCTGCTCGTAGACCGCGATGCCGATGTCGTTCAGCGTCGCCACCAGGGTGTCGATCGCTTCGGAATCGACCATGTCGTCCGGCAGATGGTCGTTGATCTCGGCGTAGGTCAGGTAGCCGCGCGACTTGCCCAGCTTGATCAGCGCCTTGAGCTTCTGGCGGCGGGCTTCCAGCTCCTCCTCGGTCCCCTGCTGGGCCGAGGCGAACTCCTTCAGCAGGGCCTTTTCCTTGGCCTTGCGGTCCCGGGCCTTCTGCTTCTCGGTCTTCGGAGCGGCGGCCGGCGCTGCGGAGCGCGGCTCGTCTTCGTAAAACTCTTCAGTCACGTCTTCAGTATTGCTGTCGTCGTGCGACACCTCGACCTTGGGCTTGCGGCCGCGCTTTTTCGCTTCGGGTGCGCTGGCCGCGGCGCTGGGCCGCTGCGGTGCCGCGGGGGCGGTAGTGGTGGCACGCGCCTTGGACGCCGGGGCGCTGGCGCCGTTCCTGGCGCTAGCGCTCTTGGCGCCGGCTGCTGCCGTTCGCTTGCTCTCGACTTCGGTACTCTGCTGTTTCGCCACGGGGATACTCTTGCCTTTATCAGGTACAGATGCGGCATTGCTGCCGCGCGCTGTCGCCGGTCGTGCGCCTGCGCTGGCGCTTGCATTGGCGCTCTTGCCACTCTCGCGTGCCGAAGTCGATGGCGTTTTCTCGGATGTGCGGGTCCTGGCGGTCGGGGTCGATGCGTCCGCATTGGCGGGTCGCGATGACCTGGCTGGCGCGGGCTTGGCCTGCTGCGTCCCGGAACGCGCGGAAACACTGTCCGCCGTCGTCGCTTTCGCGGACGCCTTGCCGCTCCCGGTACGGGGAGCCTTTACGGTGGCCTTTTCGGCCGCCTCGGTTGCTTTAGCCCTTGCCATTGGCACGCTCACTTTCACCAGAACTGGAGAGAAAGATTTCGCAATCCAAACCGGCTATTGTAGCACGTCGCTAACAACCGGCTTTCCCGCAGGTGAGGATTTCGTCTGGAAAATCAAGGCTTAAGCCGAAATTCGCAGATTTTCCTTCCCACCTGCTTGCTGCTGACCTGCTTGTCGAACACAGCGGATCGTCCCGTCGCCGGCGCAGCCGGGCGACACTACCGCCCTTCCTGTATACGGCGCGCCACCTCGAGGGCTTGAGCGGCGCGCACCCCAGGAACGTTCGGACCGCATCGCCTACCCCGACCGCTTGCGGCGGTGAATCTCGCCAATCAGCCAGCGCAGGCGTTCCTTGTCCTCGTCCGACGCCCCGCCCGCCTCGATCGCGGCGCGCAAGGCGTCCAGCTCCCGCTGCAGCGGCTCTGCCAACAGCTTGGTCACCGCCGCGTCGAACTCCAGCGTCGCGGGCTCCTCGTCAATGTCTTCGCGCAGTACTGCGGCGCGCACATTCGCGTACGTCTCGGCAAACGGCGACTGCGCCAGTTGCTCGCTGAAGGCGGCAAAATTGGCCGCCTCCGGCAGCGCATCGCAGCAGTCGACCAGATGGGCGAGCACTTCCGAGCTGCCTTCGCCCGCGTCGAGCAGCATTGCCCGCGCCTGCTCGTCCAGGCGCGCGGACAACCGCGGGTAGCGCATCAGCAGTTGCAGCACGCGTTGCTCCAGGCCTGCAGGCGCCTGACGGCGCGTCCGCGCCCGTGGGCGGTCGAACCGTCCGACGCGGGACGCATCGCTGCCAAGGCCGCAAATCGCTTCGATTTCGGCCGGCGTCGTCCCGGTCTCCTCGGCCAGCTCGCGCACGATCTGCAATCGCAGACCGCCCGCCGGCATCGCCTGCAGCAACGGCTTGGCCTCGTACTGGGCCCGCGCGCGCCCTTCGGGCTGACGCAGGTCCTGCTCCTCGGTCACCAGTTGCAGCAGGAACCGCGACAGCGGCATGGCGTCGCGCACCTGCGCAGCGAAGGCGTCGGTGCCCTCCTCGCGAACATAACTATCGGGGTCATGCTCTGCGGGAAGGAACAAAAAGCGGATAGTTTTATTGTCGGCGGCAAAAGGAAGACAGGCTTCCAGCGCGCGCCGCGCCGCGCGCCGGCCCGCCGCATCGCCATCGAACGAAAACACCACCGCATCGGTCTGCCGCAGCAGCTTCTGCACATGCGTCGGCGTGCACGCGGTGCCAAGCGTGGCTACCGCATTTGCAAAGCCGAGCTGGGCAAGCGCCACGACATCCATATAGCCTTCGACCACCAGGACGTAACCGGTTTCCCGGATTGCGTGGCGGGCCTCGTAAAGTCCGTACAGCTCGGTGCCCTTGCTGAACAGCGGCGTCTCGGGCGAGTTCAGGTACTTGGGCTCGCCCTGCCCCATCACCCGACCCCCGAAGCCGATCACCTGCCCCTTGGTGTTGCGGATCGGGAACATGATGCGGTCGCGGAAACGGTCGTAGCGCCGCGCCTTGCCGTCGGCATCGCGCCGGTCGCTCTCGATCAGCAGGCCGGCCTCCATCAACGGCGCCGCCACGGCGTCATCGCGATAGCTGCCGAACACCGCTTCCAGCCCCTGCCAGTCGTCCGGCGCGTAGCCCAGCCCGAACTGCGCGGCGATCTCGCCGGTCAGCCCACGCCCCTTCAGGTACTGGATGGCCTGCTGGGCACCGCGCAGCTGGCGCTTGTAGAAATCCGCCGCCCGGCTCATGGCTTCGGACAGGGCCAGGGAGCGCGCCTGCTGCTCGGCGCGCTGCCCCGGCGGCAGCCGGTCGCGGTCCTCGGGTACGCTCATGCCGACCGACTGGGCCAGCTCGCGCACCGCCTCGGGGTAGCTCTGCCCCGAGTACTCCATCAGGAAACCGATGGCAGACCCGTGCGCGCCGCAGCCGAAGCAGTGATAGAACTGCTTGGCCGGCGACACCGTGAACGACGGCGATTTCTCGTTATGGAAGGGGCACAGCCCCATGAAGTTGGCGCCGCCCTTCTTGAGCTGGACATACTTGCCCACCACGTCGACGATGTCGACGCGGTTCAGAAGGTCCTGAATGAAGGATTGCGGAATCACCCCGGTGCTACCCCGGCGACAGACCGGCCCTGAAGCGCCGACCGTCTTGTATGGATGCGCTGCCAGGCGCACATGCCCGGCCTGCCATCAATCGTATTGTAGTGCGGCTTTCGTGACATGCCAGGGAATCGTGATCCCGGTATCACTACGATGGCCGCACGCTGAAAGTGCGATCCCGGCGCGCGCGGCGCCTTCAGCGCGGGGCCAGCCGCGCCTTGACCAGCGCCGATACCGCCGTCATGTCGGCCCGTCCCGCCAGCCGGCCCTTGAGCAAGCCCATCACCTTGCCCATGTCCTGCGGACCGGCCGCGCCGCTTTCGGTCACCGCCTGATCCACTGCCGCGGCCACTTCCTCGTCCGACAGCGCGGCCGGCATATACGCCTGCAGCACCGCCAGTTCGGCGGTTTCCTTGTCGGCCAGGTCGTTGCGACCGGCCTGCTGGAACTGCGAGATCGAATCCTTGCGCTGCTTGATCAGCTTCTCGACCACCGCCTGCACGCCGGCATCGTCCAGTTCGACCCGCTCGTCCACCTCGCGCTGCTTGACGGCGGCGAGCAGCAGCCGGATGGTGCCAAGGCGCTCGCTTTCACGGGCGCGCATGGCGGCCTTCATGTCGTCGTTGATCTGTTGCTTCAGGGACATGGCAAGATTCCGGAAAGTAGAGGGGGAGCCGCTTGACGGCGCGTCGAGGGACAGAAACGACCAAGGACAGAAACGACCCGGGTGAGCAACCACCCTTCGCGCCGGAAAGACAGGACCAGGAACGCCCGATCCAGCACAAAAACCCGCCGGAGCCTTGCTCACAGCGGGTTCGGAGACCGCCTACGGTCAGACGCACGCCGCAGCACTGCAACCCAGCCGGGTGGCGACACCACCGCAGCCGATTGCCGGACCCGGCCGCGCAACAATCAGTACAGCTTCTTCGGCAGCATCTGGCTGCGGATGCGCTTGTAGTGGCGCTTGACCGCAGCTGCCTTCTTGCGCTTCCGCTCCGCCGTCGGCTTTTCGTAGAACTCGCGCGCCCGAAGTTCAGTAATCAAACCGTTCTTCTCGATGGTGCGCTTGAAGCGACGCATCGCAACTTCAAACGGCTCGTTTTCTTTCAGGCGGATGGTGGTCATGTGCCAAACAGTACAGGTTAGCGGTTTTACGAAGACTTCGAGTATAGCAGCGATTCTGGCAAGTGTGCAGCCAAATCTCGGTCAACGTCCGTCAACTCCTCGGTCCGCGACCGCCCGTCGGTTCTCCGCAACGGCCTGGCCCGCGGCAACCGCGGAGGCCCATGCCCACTGGAAGTTGTACCCGCCCAGCCAGCCGGTCACATCCACCACTTCGCCAATGAAATACAGGCCGGGAACGGCGCGCGCCATCATCGTCGCCGACGACAGATCGCGAGTATCGACCCCGCCCAGCGTCACCTCCGCCTTGCGGTAGCCCTCGGTGCCGGACGGCACCAGGCGCCAGCGGTTCAAGGCCTCGCCCAGCCGCCGCAGCGCCTTGTCGGGCAGATCGTGCACCGGCCGCGTGGCGTCCAGCCCCGACGCCTCGCACCAGGCGTCGGCCAGCCGCGCCGGCATTCGGGCCGCCAGCAGGTTGGCCAGTTGCTTGCGGCTGTCGACCTTGCGGGCGAGCAGCCACTCGGCCGCGTCCTCGCCGCCGAACAGGTCGACGGTCAAGGCGGCGCCCGGCTTCCAATAGCTGGAGATCTGCAGCACGGCCGGCCCCGACAGACCGCGGTGCGTCCACAGCAGGTCTTCCCGGAAGGCGCCGGCCTCTCGCCCCGCGCCGGTGGCGATGTCCACCTCCATCGACACGCCGGCCAACGGGGCGAAGGGCTTCCAGTCGTCGCCGTGGAAGGTCAGCGGCACCAGCGCCGGCCGCGTCTCGACGATCCGCAGGCCGAACTGGCGTGCGATCCGGTAGCCCAAATCGGTGGCGCCGATCTTGGGAATCGACAGCCCGCCGCTCGCCACCACCAGCGCCCCGGCCCGGACAGGACCGGCGCTGGTGTCGAGCACGAAGTCGTCGCCGGCCCGGCCGACCGACTCGACGGTGCAGCCGGTGCGCCACTGCACGCCGCCCGCACCGCACTCGGCTTTCAGCATCTCGATGACGTCCTCGGCACTGTCGTTGCAGAACAGCTGGCCCCGGTGCTTCTCGTGCCAGCCGATACCGTGCCTGCGCATCAACGCGAGGAAGTCCTGCGGCGTGTAACGCGCCAGCGCCGAGCGGCTGAAGTGAGGATTCGCTGACAGGTAGTTGCCGGGGCCGGCATGGAGGTTGGTGAAGTTGCAGCGGCCGCCGCCGGAGATGCGGATTTTCTCGGCGATCCGGGTGGCGTGATCCACCAGCACCACGCTGGCGCCCTGCTGCCCCGCCACCGCGGCACACATCATTCCCGCCGCGCCGGCTCCCAGCACGGCGACATCGAAGCGCCGCTGCCCGGAGGGCTGACTGCCAATGCCGGACTGTGCCGGCTGCCGCGCGTTTCCGCTCATACGATCCCTGCCTGAAGAAGCGGCGATTGTAGCCAAAACCGCGGCGCGACCGCCCGGACCAGCCGTCTGCGCCAGGACTTCCACTGTGCTACGCTGCAGCCCTTGGCGCCGCCCCGCTGGCGCGATCTGCCCCTGCCTTCTTCTGTTCCCATGCTCGTACTCGGCATCGAATCCTCCTGTGACGAAACCGGTCTCGCTCTCTATGACACCGAGGCGGGACTGCTGGCGCATGCGCTGCATTCGCAGGTTGCGATGCACCGCGACTACGGCGGGGTGGTGCCGGAACTGGCGTCGCGCGACCACATTCGCCGCGTGCTGCCGCTGCTGCAACAGGTGCTCGAGCAGGCCGGACGGCAGCGCGGCGATATCGATGCGATCGCCTTCACGCAGGGACCGGGGCTGGCCGGCGCGCTACTGGTCGGCGCATCGGTGGCCAATGCACTGGGCTTTGCGCTGGGCGTGCCGATGCTTGGCGTCCACCACCTGGAAGGCCATCTGCTGTCGCCGCTGCTCGCTCCTGCCGCGCCGGGCAGCGCGCCGCCGGCCTTCCCGTTTGTCGCGCTGCTGGTGTCCGGCGGACATACCCAGCTGATGGAGGTGCGCGGCGTGGGCGACTACGCGCTGCTCGGCGAAACGCTGGACGATGCCGCGGGCGAGGCCTTCGACAAGACCGCCAAGCTGCTCGGCCTGGGCTACCCGGGCGGACCGGAAGTGTCGAGACTGGCCGAGTTCGGCGTGCCCGGCGCATTCGACCTGCCCCGTCCGATGCTGCATTCGGGCAACCTCGATTTCTCGTTCGCGGGATTGAAGACGGCGGTGCTGACGCAGTCGCGCAAGCTCGGCAGCAATCTGTGCGAGCAGGACCGCGCCAACCTGGCCCGCTCTTTCGTCGATGCAATCGTCGACGTGCTGGGCGCGAAATCGCTGGCGGCGCTCAAGCGCACCGGTCACAAGCGGCTGGTGGTCGCGGGCGGCGTGGGCGCCAACCGGCAGCTGCGGGAGCGACTGGACGACCTGGCGCGGCGCCACCGCTTCGAGGTCCACTACCCGCCGCTGGATCTTTGCACCGACAACGGCGCGATGATCGCCTTCGCCGGCGCGATGCGGCTGCAGGCCGCCCCCGAGCTTGCCAGCCGCGACTATGGCTACGGGGTGACGCCGCGCTGGGACCTTTCGGAGTTGCGCCTGCCGGCGCACTGAGGCCGGCCGGGCCGCCGCCTTCGGCGGAAGGCGGCTCGGCGACCCGCAGCGCCCCTCAGAGCGCCAGCTGGCTCAGGCGCTTGTCGCGCTCGATCACCGCATAGGCGCTGTGGTTGTGGATCGATTCGAAGTTCTCGGCTTCGAGCACGTAGGCGACAATCCGCGCATCGGCGTTCAGCCGCATCGCGATGTCGCGCACCAGGTCCTCGACGAACTTCGGATTCTCGTAGGCGCGCTCGGTGACGTACTTCTCGTCGGGACGCTTGAGCAGCCCCCACAGTTCGCACGACGCCTCTTCCTCCGCCATCCGCACCAGCGCTTCCACGCTCATCTCCGCCGCCAGCTCGACCGACATCGTGATGTGCGAGCGCTGGTTGTGCGCGCCGTACTGCGAGATCTTCTTCGAGCAGGGGCACAGGCTGGTGACCGGCACCAGCGTCTTCAGGAACAGCCGGGTCTGGCCGTTGCGCACTTCGCCGATCAGCGTGACTTCATAGTCGAGCAGCGACGCCACGCCGGACACCGGCGCCACCTTGTTGATGAAGTACGGGAACGTGACCTCGATGCGGCCGGCCTCGGCCTCGAGCTTCTGCAGCATGCCATCCAGCAGCGCGCGGAACGATGCCAGGTCGAGCGGTTCGCGGTTTTCCTCGAGCAGCGCGACGAAGCGGGACATGTGCGTGCCCTTCTGGTCGGCCGGCAGGTGCACGTCGAGGTTGAAGGTGCCGACGGTGGGCTGGACGCCGGCAGGCGTGCGCAGCGTCATCGGGTAGCGCACGCCCTTCACGCCAACGCGCTGGATCGGAATCTGGCGGGTGTCGAGGCTCGACTGCACGTCGGGCATGACGAAGGCCGGATTGATGTCATTCATACGGATTCCTCGGTTTCCTTTACGGTCGCGGCATCGTCGCAGTCCGCACTGCCGCGCAACGAGTGTGAAACCACGGGCGCACCGGTGCACGGCGGCGCCAGCCCGCAGCTGCGAACACAAACGGGCCGATTCTAAGGGAAAAGAGGTGATGCCGCCCGCACCAGCCCTGTGCAGCGTGCGGGTAATCGCACAGTTTCCTGCGCCCAAACGCAACGCGGGCCGCGGCGCCATCCTCCGGCGCCACGGCCCGCGAGCGTTGCCGGCCAAGTCCTCAGGCAGCGCGTGACTTGACCTGCGGCGCACCCTGATCGGGCGTCCCGGCCTCGACCGCCGGGGCCGCGATGCCGAAGCGCTCCCGCACCGAGCGTTCGATGCCGGCCGCATCGAGCCCGCACAGCGACAGCAGGAACGCCGGATCGCCGTGATCGACGAAGCGGTCGGGCAGACCGAGCTGCAGCACCGGGATGTCGATCCCTTCCGCGGCCAGGGCCTCGAGCACGGCGCTGCCCGCGCCACCCATCACGCAGCCCTCCTCCACGGTGACCAGGCAGTCGTGCTCGCGCGCCAGCTGGCGCACCAGTTCCACATCGAGCGGCTTGACGAAGCGCATGTTCGCCACGGTCGCATCGAGTGCCTCGCCGGCTGCCAGCGAAGGCTGCAGCATCGAGCCGAACGCCAGCAGCGCGACCCGTTGCCCTTCCCGGCGAATCTCGCCCTTGCCGACCGGCAGCGTGCCCAGGCCCGGCTCGATCGCCACGCCGGGGCCGCTGCCGCGCGGATAGCGCACGGCGGTCGGGCAATCCTGCGCGAAGGCGGTGCTCAGCAGCTGGCGGCATTCGTTTTCGTCGGCCGGCGTCATCACCATCATGTTGGGGATGCAGCGCAGATAGGCAATGTCGTAGGCGCCGGCGTGCGTGGCGCCGTCCGCGCCAACGAGACCCGCGCGATCGAGCGCGAACACCACCGGCAGGTTCTGCAGCGCGACGTCATGGATCAACTGGTCGTAGCCCCGCTGCAGGAAGGTCGAGTAGATCGCCACCACCGGCTTCAGGCCCTCGCAGGCGATACCGCCGGCGAAGGTCACCGCATGCTGCTCGGCGATCCCCACGTCGTAGTAGCGGTCGGGAAAACGCTTCTCGAACTCGACCATGCCCGAGCCCTCGCGCATGGCCGGCGTGATGCCCACCAGCCGGGGGTCGGCCGCCGCCATGTCGCACAGCCAGTCGCCGAAGACCTGCGTATAGGTCTTGCGGGCGGGCTTGCTGGCCGGACGAATGCCTTCGGCCGGGTTGAACTTGCCCGGCCCGTGATACAGGATCGGATCGGCCTCGGCCAGCTTGTAGCCCTGCCCCTTTCGTGTCACGACGTGAAGGAATTGCGGCCCGCCGCCCTCGAGCGCGCGCTCGCGGATGTTCTGCAGCGTCGGTACCAGCGACTCCAGGTCGTGGCCGTCGATCGGGCCGATATAGTTGAAGCCGAATTGCTCGAACAGCGCGGCGGGCACCACCATGCCCTTGGCATGTTCCTCGAAGCGCTTGGCGAATTCCAGCACCGGCGGCGCGACCGACAGCACGCGCTCGATGCCCTTGCGGGTCGCGGCATAGAACTGGCCGCTCATCAGCCGTGCGAGATGGCGATTCAGCGCGCCGACCGGCGGCGAGATCGACATGTCGTTGTCGTTGAGCACGACCACCAGCGGCAGGTCCTTGTACACGCCGGCGTTGTTCATCGCCTCGAACGCCATGCCCGCGGTCATCGCGCCGTCGCCGATCACCGCGATCGACACGCGCTGTTCGCCCAGCGTGCGGGCGCCCAGCGCCATGCCGAGCGCGGCCGAGATCGAGGTCGACGAGTGCGCGGTGCCGAAGGTGTCGTACTCGCTTTCGCTGCGGCGCGGGAAGCCCGAGATGCCCTCCCACTGGCGCAGCGTGGCCATGCGCTCGCGCCGCCCCGTCAGGATCTTGTGCGGGTAGCTCTGGTGGCCGACGTCCCACACCAGCCGGTCCTCCGGGGTGTTGAAGACATAGTGCAGCGCGATGGTCAGCTCGACCGTGCCCAGGTTCGACGACAGGTGGCCGCCCGTCTGCGACACCGATTCGAGTACGAAGGCGCGCAGTTCCTCGGCCAGGTCGCCGAGCTCGCGCCGCTCCAGCTTGCGCAGGTCGGCGGGGGCGTCGATGGTATTCAGCAATGCGTAAGTCATGGTATCCGTCCTGCCGCCGGGTTCTCGCGCCCGGCTCGTCGTTGTACGGCAATCCGCGTGCGCGGCTGCTTCCCGTCAGTGGGTTCGAAGCACGATCAGGTCGGCCATTCCGGCCAGCCATGCGGCGCGGCCGCCAAATCCGGCCAGCGCCTCGTGGGCCTGTTGCCGCAGGCTTGCGGCCAGTTCGCGGGCGGCGTCCAGTCCCAGCAGCGAGACATAGGTGGGCTTGTCGTTCTCGGCGTCCTTGCCCGCGGTCTTGCCCAGCGTCGCGGTGTCGGCGGTGACGTCCAGAATATCGTCGACCACCTGGAACGCCAATCCTACCGCGGCGGCGTAGCGGTCCAGCAGCGCCAGCGCGTCCTGGTCGATGCGGCCGCACAGCGCGCCCATCCGGATGCTGGCGCGCAGCAGCGCACCGGTCTTCATCCGGTGCATGGTCTCCAGTTCGTCCAGCGACATCGACCGGCCCACATGGTACAGGTCGATCGCCTGACCGCCCGCCATGCCGGCCGAGCCCGATGCCCTGGCCAGTTCGGCGACCAGGCGGGCGCGAATCTCCGGCGCCAGCGCCTCGTTGCCCGCCAGCACCACGAATGCCTGCGTCTGCAGCGCGTCGCCGACCAGCAGCGCGGTCGCCTCATCATAGGCTTTGTGCACGGTGGGACGGCCGCGGCGCAGATCGTCATCGTCCATGCACGGCATGTCGTCGTGCACCAGGGAATAGGCGTGGATCAGCTCGACCGCGCAGGCCGCGGTGTCGCAGGCCTGGGCTGTCGCGCCGGACAACTCGCCCGCCGCGTGAACCAGCAGCGGGCGCACCCGCTTGCCGCCACCCAGCACGGCGTAGCGCATGGCGTCATGCAACCGGCCCGGCAACTGCCCGGCGGGCGGCAATGCCGCGGCCAGCGCGGCCTCGGTCCGCCCGGCGATGGCCTGCACCCACTGCTCGAAAGCACTCATTCAGTATCCGCCTGCGCGCCCGCGTCGCCCATCGGCTTCAGGATGTCGCCGTCAAGCACCCGGACCTGTTGCTCCACGCGTTCGAGCGTCTGCTGGCAGTAGCGCACCAGTTCCGCGCCGCGGCGGTAGGCGGCCAGCGACTCTTCCAGCGGCAGCGCGCCGCTTTCCATGCTCGCGACCAGCGCCTCGAGCTCCGCCATCGCGGCCTCGTAGGAGGCGGGTTGGGCAGCAGCGGTCGTCACGGCCGAAACGGCGTCGTCGGCTACGGGCGGCACGGTGGGAGTGGTTGGCATGGCGCAATTGCAAACGGGAAACCCGGATTTTATGCCAAATCGCTCGCGTGCCGGCGCTGGACTGACAGTCCACGCGACGGATCGCGCACATTGCCCGATCTATCTCTGGCGAGCGGCATGTCGACCGCATTTCACAAGCAGACCCGGTGCAAAATCCGCCGATACACCACTTCTGGCAGCATGTCTGGACGAAAAAGTAGAAAAATCAGACCCTTATCTGCAAGGGGTGGGGTACAATCCCCGGTTCGTCAGCAAAAACCGGCACGCGACGGCGGCGCCACAAAGTCTGACTGTCTTTCCCATATCGATTCAATTTCGATGGTTGGGTTGTTCACTGCTTTCGCCTGTTATTAGGGAGTGGGGATAATGTCCAATCTCAGCACCGCGCTGAAGCTCGCGCCGGCTGATACGCAACTGCCCGTCACCGCGTACTTCGACGAGGACCTGCATCGGCAGGAACTGGATCTGCTGTTCAAGAAGGGCCCAGGCTACGTCGGCCATGAACTGATGGTGCCCGAAGTCGGCGACTACCACACGCTCGCCGCGGAAAACGAAGGCCGGATCCTGGTCCGCAATGCCCAGGGCATCGAACTGATGTCCAACGTCTGCCGCCACCGGCAGGCCATCATGCTCAACGGCCGCGGCAACGCGCCCAATATCGTCTGCCCGCTGCACCGCTGGACCTACGATCTGAAGGGCCAGTTGCTGGGCGCGCCGCATTTCGAGCAACAGCCCTGCCTGCATCTGAAACGCTCGCCGCTGCAGAACTGGAACGGCCTGCTGTTCGAAGGCGAACGCGACGTGCGCGCCGACCTGGCTCGCCTGGGTGTGGCCCGGGATCTGAATTTCGACGGCTACATGCTGGACCACGTCGAAGTCCACGACTGCGACTACAACTGGAAGACCTTCATCGAGGTCTATCTGGAGGACTACCATGTCGTGCCGTTCCATCCGGGGCTGGGCAGCTTCGTCTCCTGCGACGACCTCAAATGGGAGTTCGGCGAGTGGCACAGCGTCCAGACGGTGGGCCTGCACGCCGGCCTGAAGCGCCCCGGCAGCCCGACCTACCAGAAGTGGCATGACGCCGTGCTGCGCTTCAACAATGGCGAGTTGCCCCGGCACGGCGCGATCTGGCTGACCTACTACCCGAACGTGATGGTCGAGTGGTACCCGCACGTGCTGGTCATTTCGACGCTGCACCCGCTCGGTCCGCGCAAGACGCGCAACGTGGTCGAGTTCTACTACCCCGAGGAAATCGTGCTGTTCGAGCGCGAGTTCGTCGAGGCCGAGCGCGCCGCATACATGGAAACCTGCATCGAGGACGACGAGATCGCAGAACGCATGGATGCGGGCCGGCTCGCGCTGATGCAACGGGGCGTCAACGAGGTCGGACCGTATCAGTCGCCCATGGAAGACGGCATGCAGCATTTCCACGAGTGGTACCGGCGCGTGATGCAGTACGGCAGCTGAAGGCTGTCACGCCCCCAGCTGCCCGGCAGGAAACGGGCCGCCTGCAGGAAGGACCGCTTCGGCGGTCCTTTTTCCGTTGGGCCGGCGCCATTGGTGCGCCGCACCAGCGCTGATACAATTGTTCTTATGCGGCTTTCGGTACACCCGCATCGCTGCCGCCGCTGCTTCCCGGTATTTCCCTCCATCGCCCCCGCGCGCATTGCGCGCCCCGCTCGCCATGCAATCGCTCTGGATGCTGTTCGCCGCCTTCTCGTTTTCGCTGATGGGGGTGGGCGTCAAGCTTGCGTCCGAGCTGTACAACACCGGGGAAATCGTCTTCTACCGCAGCATCATCAGCGTGGCCATCGTCTGGGCGGTGCTGGCCTCGAAGGGGACCTCGGTCCGCACCCCGCACATGGCCACGCACGTCAAGCGCAGCCTGTTCGGCGTCACCGCGCTGATGCTGTGGTTCACCTCGATCAGCCTGCTGCCGCTGGCCACCGCGATGACGCTGAACTACATGTCGCCGGTCTGGATCGCGGTAATCATCGGCGCTGGCGCGGCGCTCGCCGGCACGCGCGGGGCCGCCGACAAGAAGCTGATCGGTGCGATCGTGCTGTCCTTCGCCGGCGTGATCTGCCTGCTGCAGCCCTCGGTCGGCAAGGACCAGCTGACCGGCGGCCTGGTCGGGCTGATCTCCGGCATCTTCACCGCCCTGGCCTATGTCGAAGTGCGGCAGCTCGGGCAACTGGGCGAGCCGGAGGGCCGCATCGTCTTCTACTTCTCGTCGGTCGGCGCGGTGGCGGGGCTGGTGTGGATGCTCTTCTCCGGCACCAGCAGCCACAGCTGGTATGGCGTCGCCCTGCTGCTGGCCATCGGCATCCTTGCCACGCTGGGCCAGACCTCGATGACCCGGGCCTACAAGCGCGGCAATACCTTGCTGACCGCCAACCTGCAATATGCCGGCATCGTGTTCTCCAGCTTGTGGGGCATGATGATCTGGAACGACGCGCTGAACTGGCTGTCCTGGGTCGGCATGGGACTGATCGTCGCCAGCGGCATCGCGACGACGCTGACACGGGCGCGCGAAACGACGGGCCGCCAGCCGACCGCCGCGACGCCGGTGAAGTCGGCGGAGGCGGAGGTGCATCCGGAGGTTTGAATCCGCGGGCGGCGGTATGTTCGAGCGCTCGCCGCCCTCTCCCCCGGCCCCTCTCCCGCAGGGCGGGAGAGGGGAGCAGACCCCCAGGACTTGCGATGCCGGTGGTCTTCCCTCTCCCCCGGCCCCTCTTTCGCAGGACGGGAGAGGGGAGCAGACCGGCAGGGCATGCCTTGCTGGTGGTGTTCCCCCTCTCCCCTTCAAGGGGAGCGGGCCGGGGAGAGGGGTTGGTCTTGAGCCGCCGTCCTATGGCACCCGCCCGTACTTTCGGCGATCATCAAGGTTCATCGACTTTCGTCCCCTGGACCGGTTTCACGATGCCCCAAGCTGTCTGGACCACGCTGATTTCCTGCGACGAACTGCTGGCGCTGCGCCAGGACCCGGCGCAGCGCACCGTTCTGCTCGATTGCACCTTCGACCTCGCCGACCCCGCCGCCGGGCGCGAGGCGTATCACCGGAGCCATCTGCCCGGCGCCTTCTACCTGCATCTGGATAACGAACTGTCCGGCGAGAAGACCGGCCGCAACGGCCGCCATCCGTTGCCCGACCCCGACATGCTGACCGGCCGTCTGCGCGCGCTCGGCGTCAACGACGATACGCAGGTGGTGGCGTACGACGCGCAGGGCGGCATGTTCGCCGCCCGCGCCTGGTGGCTGCTGCGCTGGATCGGCCACGAGGCGGTGGCGGTGCTCGATGGCGGCAAACCCGCCTGGATTGCGGCCGGCCTGCCGCTCGAGGCCGGTACGACGCCGGACCCCGAGGTGGCTGGCAACCTGACGCGCCGGCCGTCGCTGGTGACGACCGTGGACGTGCAGGCGCTGATGGAGAATCTGGCGCAGCCGGCGCGGCTGGTGGTCGACGCGCGCGCTCCCGACCGGTTCCGTGGCGAGAACGAGACGCTGGACCCGGTGGGCGGCCACATCCCCGGCGCGGTCAACCGGTGCTTCAAGGACAATCTGCAGGAAAACGGCCGCTTCAAGCCGGCAGCGCAGCTGCGGGAAGAATTCGGCGCGGTGCTGGGCAATACGCCGCCGGCTGCCGCCGTGATGCAGTGCGGCTCGGGCGTAACTGCCTGCCACAACCTGCTGGCACTGGAGGCGGCGGGCCTGAACGGCGCCGCGCTGTATCCGGGGTCGTGGAGCGAGTGGTGCGCCGACCCCTCGCGCCCGGTCGCCACCGGCCAGTGAGGCTCAGGCGCGGGCCGCCAGCGGCCCGCCACCCTCAGTCGTGCGCATGGCCCTCGGCATGCGCATGGTCATGCCCGCCATGGGCATGGTCGTGGTGCTCGTGGGCGCCGTTGGTCATCCATGCGATGGTCAGGATGCCAGCGCCGATCAGCACCACCTGCACCAGCGACTCGCGCCAGCGCGGCTTGCGCTGCATCTGGGGCATCAGGTCGCTGACGGCGATATAGAGAAAGCTGCTGGCCGCGATCACCAGCACATAGGGCACCCAGCCGCTCATGTCGTCGAGCAGGAAGTAGCCGACCACACCGCCAGCCACGGCGGCGAAACTCGACAGCAGATTGAAGGCGAAGGCGCGCGCCTTGCTGAAGCCGGCGTTCAGCAGCACGATGAAGTCGCCCACTTCCTGCGGAATCTCGTGGGCGGCGATCGCCAGCGCGGTGACGATGCCGATCTTCGGGTCCGCCAGGAATGCCGCCGCAATGACGATGCCGTCGGCGAAATTGTGAAAGGTGTCGCCGACCAGGATGGTCAGCCCGCTGCGGCCCGCCTCCTCGCGGTCATGACCATGGTGGTGATGGTGGCCATCCCCCTCGTGGTGGTGCGAATGGCGCAGCAGCGAGATCTTCTCCAGCAGGAAGAAGCCCAGCAGGCCGCCCAGCAACGTGGCGAACAGCGCGCGCGGATCGGCGCCGGAGGCAAAGGCCTCGGGCAGCGAATGCAGCAGCGCCGTGGCCAGCAGCACGCCGACCGAGAAGCTGACCATGCGTTCGACCGCGCGCGCGGCGGCGGTCAGCGACAACAGCGCGGCGCACAGAATGCTGCCCACTCCGGATAGCGCGGTGGCGAGCAGGATCAGAACAATGGTGGATTGGATAATGGGCTCCCGGGAGCGCGCCACGCGGCCCGCTTGCGGCGCCGGCTATCGGGCACCCAAACGCAACACGGTTGCAAGAGGCGCAAAGCCCGCATTGTACGGAGGGTCGGGGGGCTTTTGCAAATGCCTTGTGCCCCGGCGGGGAATCGGCCGGCGCCGATCCCCCCGGGGAACGGCGCCAACGCCGCTCGGCGATCAGGCGACGCCGTTCTGCCGGAACCAGGCCAGGCACTGCTGCCAGCCATCGCGGGCGTCCGCTTCCCGGTAGCTGGGGCGGTAGTCCGCGTGGAAGGCATGCGGCGCTTCCGGATAGACGATGAACTTCGAGGCCTTCGCCGCCGGGCTGCTCGCCTGCGCGAGCGCGGACTTCATCTGCTCGACCGTTTCAAGCGAAATGCCGGTGTCCTTGCCACCGTACAGACCCAGCACGGGCGCCTTCAGCTCGTCCGCCACGTCGACCGCGTGCCGCGGTTGCAGCGGGTTGGACTGGCCGACCAGGCGGCCGTACCAGGCCACGCCGGCCTTCAGCGTCGGGCTGTGGGCGGCATAGAGCCAGGTAATGCGGCCGCCCCAGCAGAAGCCGGTGATCGCCAGCTTCGACGTGTCGCCGCCATTCTGTCCAGCCCAGGCGACCGCGGCATCGAGATCCGCCATCACCTGGCGGTCCGGCACCTTGGCGATCAGCTCCTGCATCAATTCCTGGATGGTGCCGTAGCTGTTCGGGTCACCCTGCCGGGCGAACAGTTCGGGGGCGATCGCCAGATAGCCCAGCTTGGCGAAACGCCGGCAGATATCGGCGATATGCTCGTGCACACCGAAGATCTCGCTGATCACCAGCACCACCGGCAGCCCGGTCTTGCCCTCCGGCTGCGCCCGGTAGACCGGCATGGTGAAGTCGCCCGACTTGACATTGACCTCGCCGGCGGTCAGGCCGCTGAAATCCGTCTTGATCGCCTGCGCCGATACCGGCAGGGTGGCCGCGGCGAAGGCCGAGCCCAGGGCGGTCTTGACGAAATTGCGGCGGTCGAACGTCTGGCCGGGAACGAGGCTTTCCACTTCGGGCTTGAGCATGCGGTTTCTCCAGGATAAGGCTGGCCACGGCGGGCGCGGGCAGCCGGGATCGGATGCCGATTCTAGACAAACATGGACAGATGCGCACGCGGCAGCGCGCATCCCCGCAGGCCAACCCGATTCAGTGCAGCTTGACGCGGGGGCTGGTCTTGCTGCGCAGCCAGTGCGCCACGGTATCGACCATCATCCGCAGCGGCCCGTGCAGCGCCGACACATGCATCCGGTACAGCGATGCGTACATCAGCCGCGCCAGCATCCCTTCGATGAACATGGAGCCGCCGATCAGGCCGCCCATCAGGCTGCCGACCGCATCGAAATGCCCGAGCGACACCAGCGAGCCCAGATCCTTGAAGTGAAACGCCGGCAACGGACGGCCGGCGAGCCGGTCCTGCAGCGCGCGCAGCAGGAAGCTCGCCTGCTGGTGCGCCGCCTGGGCGCGCGGCGGCACCGTGGTCTGCTTCTCCGGCCACGGCGCGCTGGCGCAATCGCCGAAGGCGAAGATGTCGGGATCGCCCTCGCTGCGCAGGCTCGCGTCCACCAGGATGGCGCCCTGCTTGCTCACCGGCAGGCCCAGGGTGCGCAGCACCGGCGGCGCGGTGATGCCTGCCGCCCACACGGTCAGGTCGGCTTCGACACGCTTGCCGCTCGCCGTCAGCACGGCTTCGCCGGTCACCTCGGTGACACGCTCGCCAACCAGCACGTTGACGTCGAGCTTGCGCAGCAGCTTGGCGGTTTCGCTGGACACCCGCTCGGACAGCGCGGGCAGCAGCCGGGGGCCGGCTTCGATCACGCTGATATGCACGTCGCGGCGCGGATCGAGGCGGTGCAGGCCGTAGGCATTGAGTACCTGCGCGGTATTGCGCAACTCCGCCGACAACTCCACTCCCGTCGCCCCACCGCCGATGATGGCGATATCCACCCGGGGCCGGCCGTCTTCGTGCGAGCGGCCCAGGCCGTTCTGCGCGCGCACGCAGGCGCTGACCAGCCGGCGCCGGAAGCGCTCCGCCTGGGCGGTGGTATCGAGCGCAATGGCATGCTCGGCGGCACCCGGCACGCCAAAGAAATGGGTCACCGAGCCGATCGCCAGCACCAGCGTGTCGTACGGCAGTTCGCGCGCGGGCAGCAGCTCGACGCCATCGGCATCGAAGCAGGCGCCCACCGCGACGGTCTTGCGTTCGCGGTCCACGCCGGTCATCTCGCCCTGCTGGAACTCGAAGTGGTGCCAGCTGGCCTGCGCCGCGTATTCGAGCTGATGCGTGTTGGGGTCCATGCTGCCGGCAGCGACTTCGTGCAGCAACGGCTTCCAGATATGGGTGGGCGAGCGGTCCACCAGCGTGACATGGGCCCGGCCCCGCTTGCCGAGCTTGTCGCCCAGGCGGGTCACCAGTTCCAGTCCGCCGGCCCCGCCCCCGACGACAACGATTCGATGGGCCTGTACCCGTTCGTTCATGTTCTTTCCACTTGGACATTGAGATCGTGGAGGGGCGCCCGGGTGGGCGCTCATGCCGGGCGCGTCAGTGCGCCTCCTCCCAGTTCGCGCCATCGCCCACTTCCGCGACCAACGGCACGCGCAGCTGCGCCACGCCACACATCAGCTCAGGCAACCGCACCCGCACCTGCTCCAGCTCGTCGCGCGGCACTTCCAGCACCAGTTCGTCATGCACCTGCATGATCTGGCGAGTACCCAGTTGCTCGCGCTCGATCCAGTCCTGCACGGCGATCATCGACAGCTTGATCAGGTCGGCCGCGGTACCCTGCATCGGCGCATTGATCGCCGCGCGCTCCGCCGCCTGCCGGCGTGGGCCGTTCCCGCCACGAATATCGGGCAGCCACAGCCGCCGCCCGAACACGGTTTCGACGAAACCCTGCTCGCGCGCCATCTGCCGCGTCTCTTCCATATAGCGCGCGACTCCGGGGTAGCGCATGAAGTAGCGGTCGATATAGTGGCGCGCGGCATCGCGCTCGATGCCGAGGTTGCTGGCCAGGCCGAACGCGCTCATGCCGTAGATCAGCCCGAAGTTGATCACCTTGGCATAGCGGCGCTGCTCGCTGCTGACCGCGTCGGTGGCAACGCCGAAGATCTCGGCGGCGGTAGCCCGGTGGATATCCTCGCCGCGGGCGAAGGCGCCCAGCAGGTTATCGTCCTCGGAGATATGCGCCATGATGCGCAGCTCGATCTGCGAATAGTCAGCCGAGACGATGACATTGCCAGGCCCCGCGATGAACGCTTCGCGGATGCGGCGCCCTTCTTCCGTGCGCACCGGGATGTTCTGCAGGTTCGGCTCGGTCGAGGCAAGCCGCCCCGTCACCGCGGTGGCCTGCCCATAGCTGGTATGCACGCGGCCGGTCTGCGCATTGACCATGCGCGGCAGCTTGTCGGTGTAGGTGGACTTCAGCTTCGACAGCGCGCGATAGTCGAGCAACAGCTTGGGCAGCGGATAGTCCTCGGCCAGTTTCTGCAGCACCTCCTCGTCGGTGGACGGCGCGCCGCTGGCGGTCTTCTTGACCACCGGCAGCTGCATCCGTCCGAACAGGATCTCGCCGATCTGCTTGGGGGAGCCAAGGTTGAACGGCTGGCCCGCGGCCTCGTAGGCCTGCTGCTCCAGCGCCAGCATGCGCTGGCCGAGCTCGTGGCTTTGCGCCGCCAGCCGCGCCGCGTCGATCAGCACGCCGTTGCGCTCGATCTTCTGCAGCACCACCGACACCGGCATCTCGATCTGCTCGTAGACATAGCGCAGGCCGTCCTCGGCCTCGATCTGCGGGCACATGACCCGGTGCAGGCGCAGGGTCACGTCGGCGTCCTCGGCCGCGTATTCGGTGGCGCGCGCGAGCGGGATCTGGTCGAAGCACAGCTGCCCCGCTCCCTTGCCACAGACTTCCTCGTACGTGATGGTCTTCAGCCCCAGCAGCCGCTCGGCCAGGCTGTCCATGCCGTGGTTGCGGTGGGACGCCAGCACATAGCTCTGCAGCATGGTGTCGTGCCGCACGCCGCGCAGCGTGATGCCGTGATTGGCAAAGACATGCAGGTCGTACTTCAGGTGCTGGCCCACCTTGGCCCGGGACGGATCTTCCAGCCACTCGCGCAGCCGGCTCAGCACGGTGTCGATGGCCAATTGGCCACGCCCTTCCAGGCCGGCCACGTCCGGCCCCTGATGCGCGACCGGGATATAGCACGCAACGCCCGGCTCGACCGACAGCGACAGGCCCACCAGCCGCGCCTGCATCGGATCGATCGCAGTGGTTTCGGTATCGATGCAGGTCAGCTCCGCGGCTTCGACACGTTGGGCCCACTCTTCCAGCGCTTCGGCGGTATGGACCATCTCATAGCGGATCTCGACCGGCGCCGCCGCCGTACCGGTACCCGGCGCGTCGGGGGCGACAGGACCGTCGAACAGGTTGCCCTGCGGGCCGGCGCCGCTGCCGTTGCCGTTGCCGTTGCCTTGCGAGCGGGCGGCCTGTGCGCGCGCGTTGGGCAGGCTTTCGCCGGTCAGCTCGCGCAACCAGGTCTTGAAGCCGTAGCGCGAGAAGAAGGCGACCAGCTTGTCGCGGTCCTCGCCCAGATCCTTCAGCGCATGGAAGTCGGCGATGGCCGACGACAGGTCGCAGTCGCACCGCACGGTGACCAGCTCCCTGGCACGCGGCAGCCATTCGACCGTGTCGCGCAGGTTCTGTCCCACCACGCCCTTGATGTTGACCGCGTTCTCGATCACGCCGTCCAGCGTGCCGTATTCGGTCAGCCACTTCACCGCGGTCTTGGGTCCGACCTTCGGCACGCCCGGCACGTTGTCGACCGCGTCGCCGATCAGCGACAGGTAATCGACGATGCGATCGGGCGGCACGCCGAACTTGGCCACCACCCCGGGCGGGTCCAGCACTTCGCCGCTCATCGTGTTGACCAGCGTAACATGGTCGTTGACGAGCTGCGCCAGATCCTTGTCGCCGGTGGAAACCACGGTGCGGATGCCCTCGGCGGTCGCCTGCCGCGCGAGGGTGCCGATCACATCGTCCGCCTCGACGCCTTCCACCATCAGGATCGGCCAGCCCAGCGCGCGCACGGCTTCGTGGATGGGCTCGACCTGGCGCGCCAGATCCTCGGGCATCGGCGGCCGGTGTTCCTTGTAGGCGGGGTACAACGCGTCGCGGAACGTCTTGCCCTTGGCGTCGAAGACGCAGGCGCTATACTCTGCCGGGTAGTCGTTGCGGAGCTTGCGCAACATATTGATCATGCCGTAGATCGCCCCCGTGGGCAGACCCTCCCCGTTCCGCAAGTCAGGCAATGCGTGATATGCGCGATACAGATAGCTCGACCCATCGACGAGCAGCAGTGTTTTAGGACTATCCGACATTCCCATGGACTCGAAATTGACTGAAGCCGCGGCTGGCGGTGCTTCCTCGGACCACCACCGCGACGGCGCCAACGGCAATAACAGAACTGCAGGCATTCCCGCCGGCGAGGGCAAGATCAGCACCGCCGCAGACATGGACGTGAACGTGACCGTGGGCCCTTCGGCCGACGGTCCGGGCGACACCGCCGCACCAGCGAAACATGCGCCGGCCGGGGGCAAGGGGTCGCGGGGCAATCCCCGCAAGATGATTCCGAGCCTGCGTGCGCTGGCTGACGAAGATCGCGCCACCGCCAAGAAGGCGCGCGCTTCCTGGCAAATGTTCACGATTATGGCAGAGTTCATCGAGGCGACGGAGTACCTGTCGGAGATCCGGCCCGCCGTCTCGATCTACGGCAGCGCGCGCCTGCGCGAGGATTCGCCGTACTACCAGCAGACCATCGACATCGCCCGGTTGTTCTCCGACGCAGGCTTTGCCGTGATCTCGGGCGGCGGCCCCGGCATCATGGAAGCGGCCAACAAGGGCGCGCACGCCGGCAAGTCGGCCAGCGTCGGCCTGAACATCGAACTGCCGCACGAGCAGCATGGCAATCCTTACCAGGATATCGCCATGCGCTTCCGCCATTTCTTCACCCGCAAGGTGACCTTCGTCAAGAACTCGGACGCCTTCATCGTGATGCCGGGCGGCTTCGGCACGCTGGACGAACTGGCCGAGGTGCTGACGCTGGTGCAGACCGGCAAGTCGCGCGCGGTGCCGGTGGTGATGGTGGGCAGCCGCTTCTGGAAGGGGCTGCTGGACTGGTTCCGCTTCACGCTGCTGCCGATGGGCCTGATCGCCGAGCACGACCTGGACCTGATGACCATCGTCGACGAGCCGCAGGAGGTGCTGGACGCCGTCTACGACTACTACGAGCGGCGCGGCGGCGACACGCCGATTCCTCCCAAGGAGGAGATGTTCTACCTGTAAGCGCCGGGCGCGGCATCTGGAGTGGCGCAGCCGCCTCGCAAGGGGCCCGCGGGCGGCAGGACTTGCTAGAATGCAAGCCTGACGCCTCGCCGCGCCGGGCCTGCCTTTTCGGCGGCCAGCAGCGGCGCCATCCGGGTGGGGCCCCGGGGGGCCCGCGCCGCCCACGGGCCCGACCAGGTGGGCCCCGGCCCCCCC
>NZ_JAIMCG010000040.1 GCF_019795295.1 Cupriavidus sp. AU9028
CAGATCGATGGCCCCATGCTCTGAGCGCGAGCTCAAGTTCGAGGGAGAGCGAGGATCGGGGCGTCCATTCTTGGTAGCGTTCAGCCTAAGCCCGAACGGTTGGGAGGCAGTACGCCGCATTGACACAAGGATGGGACGGGACGAATGAGTATCAAGGTTGCTGTAGGGATCGACGTAAGCAAGGACGCATTGGACCTGGACTGCCTGCCGCAAAGTGCGCGGCGTCAGTTCAGCAATGATGAGAAAGGGATTGCCCAGTTGTTGGCATACCTGGATCAACTCAATGCCGAAGAGGCGGTCGATCGGGTGGTGCTGGAAGCCACAGGCGGCTATGAGACACGGGTGAGCGTAGCGCTGGCCGGCGCCGGCTATCCGGTGGTGGTGGTCAACCCGAAACAGGTACGGGACTTCGCGCGGGCCTGCGGGATCCTGGCCAAGACAGATCGGCTCGATGCGCAGGTACTGGCGCGCTTTGGCCAGCAGATTCGCCCGCCACTGCGGCCCTTGCCTGACGAGGCGCAACGCGAGTTTGCCGATTTGCTGGACCGGCGCAGCCAGCTGGTGGCCATGCGCGCGCAGGAAAAAGCGCGGGTGGCCACGGCACCGCCGGTGGCTCTGAAGAGCTTGAAGGAGCATATCGCTTGGCTGGACGCGCGCATCAAGTCCCTGGACATCGACATGACCCACACGCTGCGAACCAGCGAGGTCTGGAAGAACAAGGTTGACTTGCTCGACAGCATGCCGGGCATCGGCAAGGTCAGCGTGTTCACGCTGCTGGGCCGCTTGCCGGAGCTGGGCAAGCTCAGCCGCCAGCAGATTGCGGCGCTGGTCGGTGTGGCCCCCTTTAATGACGACAGCGGCA
>NZ_JAIMCG010000041.1 GCF_019795295.1 Cupriavidus sp. AU9028
GCCAGCGCCCGGCATGCCTGCGCGAACACGGCGCGCGGCATCGCCTCGCCGCCGAACGAGTACAGCGACACGTCGGGGCGCTGGCCGCTTTGCTCGCACCACTCGGCCAGCTGGCGCAGATAGGCCGGCGGAAAGCCCGCGTTGGTGATGCGCTGCTCGATCAGCGCGGCGCAGGTCTGCTCGGGCGTCCACAGCGCATCGTCGCGCAGCACCAGCGCGCCGCCGCAGGCCAGCGCGCACAGCCAGCGCTCATGCGCGCCGTCGAAGGCGAACGAGAGGAAGTGCAGCTCGCGCGAGTGCGGCCCCATCTCGTAGGCTTCGATGGTGGCGGCCACATGCATGGCCAGCGGGCCGTGCGGCACGCAGACGCCCTTGGGGCGGCCGGTGGAGCCGGAGGTGTAGATCAGGTAAGCCAGCTGATCGGGATGCACCTGTTGCTCGGGCAGCGGTTCCAGATCGGCGGCGACCGCATCGAGCGTCAGCACCGGCAGCGAGGCTGGCGCGGGCAACGTATCGAGCAGCGCCGTCTCGGTGAGCAGCAGCCCGATGGCGCTGTCCTCGAACAGGTAGGCCAGCCGATCCTTCGGATAGGCCGGGTCGAAGGGCACGAAAGCGGCGCCGCTGCGCAGGGTGGCCAGCAGTGCGACGATCAGCTCGGGCGAGCGCGACAGTGCGATGCCGACGCGGTGCTCGGCGCCGATGCCGCGCGCGTGCAGCACGGCGGCGAGGCGATCGGCGCGCGCCAGCAGCTCGCCGTAGCACAGCGTCTGCCCGCCGCAGACCACCGCGAGGGCGTCGGGATGCAGGGCGGCATGCGCGGCGATGCGCGCGTGCACCGGTTG
>NZ_JAIMCG010000042.1 GCF_019795295.1 Cupriavidus sp. AU9028
ATCGGCATGAGCCAGCACCAGCGTCAGCGGGTAGTTGGTCTCGGCGCGGTTCTGCACGCCGCTGAAGGCCAGCCCGGCGGGCGCGCGCCGCAGCGCCGCATCGACGGGGTAGTTCTCGAACACCACGATCGAGTCGAACAACGCCTGTCCGCCGTGTCCGGCCCAGCGCTGGATGTCGTACAGCGGCGTGTGCTCATGCTCGCGAGCGGCCAGGTTCAGCGCCTGCACCTCGCGCAGCCAGTCGCCGATGCGCTGCTGCGGCCGCGGGGACGCTACCACCGGCAGCGTGTTGATGAAAAGGCCCAGCATCTGCTGCGCTGCCGGCAGTTCGGCGGGACGCCCTGCGACCGTCGCGCCGAAGGCGACGCAGTCCTGCCCGGTGCAGCGCTGCAGCAGCACCAGCCACGCGGCCTGCACCAGCGTGTTCAGCGTGACCTTCTGCGTGCGGGCAAAGGCCGCCAGCGTCGCGGTCTCGGTGGCGTCGAGCAGATGGTGCTGTTCGGCGTGGCCGTGCTCCTGCTGCGGAGCGGGAAGCGAGGCCAGCAGCCGGGTCGGCGCATCGAGCGGTTGCAGCTGCTCGCGCCAGAACGCTTCACTGGCGCCGGCATCGCGCGCCTGCAGCCAGCCGATGTAGTCGGCAAAGCGGCCGGCGGTAGCGGGCAGCGCTTCGCCGGCATAGTGGCGCAGCACTTCGCCGAGCAGCTGCGCGGTGCTCCAGCCATCGAGCAGCAGATGGTGTACGGTCCAGACCAGATGGTGGCG
>NZ_JAIMCG010000004.1 GCF_019795295.1 Cupriavidus sp. AU9028
AGCTCAAAAAGGTGGCGTTGGTGGCAGCCATGCGAAAAGTCCTTGGCATGCTCAACGCCATGGCCAAGCACCGTTGCCCCTGGAATCCTGCTCTTTCCGCTTGACCGGCAAGACGGTTGCTCTCCCCTTGAAGGGGAGAGGGGGAAAACCGCCAGCCACCGAACCACTGCCGGTTTGCTCCCCTCGCCCGCTTGCGGGAGAGGGGCCCGGGGGAGAAGGAGAAAACCCGCCGCATATCCAGTGCTGCCGGTTTGCTCCCCTCGCCCGCTTGCGGGAGAGGGGCCGGGGGAGAGGGCCAGCGGGCGCAACCGGCCCCTAGATATGCAGCTGCTTCACCGGCGCCCGGTCGTTGATCCACTGCGGCAGCAGCGAACCGCCCAGCATGCCGCCCAGCGAGAACAGCAGCCCCACCATCTGCGGCGGCACGGCCGCGTCGGCGAAGGCCACCTCGGCGGTCAGCCACGAGGACAGCCCGAGCAGGATGGCCGCCAGTCCGCCCTGCCGTGTCGCCCGCTTCCAGAACAGACCGAAGGCGAGCGGCACGAAGGACGACACCAGCGTGACCTTGTAGGCGTTCTCCACCATATGGAAGATCGACAGGTGCGAGTTCAGCGCGAACAGCGTCACCAGCGTGGTGAACACCAGCACCACCGCCTGCATCACGCGCAGGAAGCGCCTGTCGTCCAGATGGCGGAAATACGGTCGCAGGATGTTCTCGGCGAAGGTCACCGACGGCGCCAGCAGCGTGGCCGAGGCGCAGCTCTTGATGGCGGAAAGCAGCGCACCGAAGAACATGACCTGCGCGAACAGCGGCGCGTGGTCGAGGATCAGCCGCGGCAGGATCAGTTGCGAATCGACATCGATATAGCGCTGCACCATGGCCGGATCGATCAACGTCGCCGAGTAGGCCAGGAACATCGGGATGAAGGCGAAGCAGAAGTACAGCACGCCGCCCAGCACCGAGGCGCGCGCGGCGATGTTCTCGGTGCGCGACGAGGTGACCCGCTGGAACACGTCCTGCTGCGGAATCGAGCCCAGCATCATGGTGAACAGCGCGGCGGCAAAACCGATGATGGCGATCAGGTCCAGTTCAGGCAGGAACTCGAACTTGCCCGCCGCGGCCGCATGCGACACCACCGCCGAGACGCCGCCGGCCTGGCCGCTGACCTCATAGCCGATATACAGCATGCCGATCACGATGATGATCATCTGGATGAAATCGGTGATCGCCACCGACCACATGCCGCCGAACAGCGTGTAGACCAGCACGCTGGCGGCGCCGATCATCATGCCGGCCTCCTGCGACAGCGCCCCGTCCGACACCGTATAGAACACCAGTCCCAGCGCCTTGATCTGCGCCGCCACCCAGCCCAGGTACGACACCACGATGCACAGCGTGGTCAGCACCTCGGCCAGCCGGCCATAGCGGTTGTGGTAGTAGTCGCCGATGGTCAGCAGGTTCATCCGGTACAGCGGCCGGGCGAAGAACAGACCGACGAGGATCAGGCACAGCGACGAGCCGAAGGGGTCCGATACCACCCCGGAGAGGCCCTCGTTGAGGAAGACGGCCGGAATGCCCAGCACCGTTTCGGAGCCGAACCAGGTGGCGAACACCGTGGCGGTGACCACGTAGAACGGCAGGCTGCGGCCGGCGACGGCGAAGTCCGCGGTGTTGCGCACCCGCAGCGCGGCCCACAGGCCGATGCCGACGGAAATAATCCAGTAGATAACGACAAACCAGATCAGCATGCTGCTGCCTATCCCTCAATGCCCGTGGGCCAAGAAACCGAATGGCGGGCGGCAGCGTCGCCGCGGGCCGGATGGCAGCGGCGAACCACGGCGCCCGCAGTCCAATTCATCGGTCGGGGCCGCGTGGATGGCGGACAGCTGCCCCGGGACGGGCGCTGGCCTGCGGTCGTAGCCGAATCAAAACGCGGATTATAGCGATGCATGGAGGGACACAAAGCGACGAAAACAAAAAATGCCGTCGCCTTGTTTGTGGTAGGGCGCCGTCGGAGCGCCAGGAAAGCGGTACTTCCGCGCCCCCTGCCCCGCCAGGATGGCCGGGACCTCGCCTAGCCGATCCAGTCGCCCAGTTGCGTCAATACCACGGTGGCAAGCAAGGCGGCGCCGACGATCACGGTCACGGACAGCAACCGGTTGGTGCGCCGCTGCTCGACCACCAGCGCGGCCAGCAGCCGGTCCTGCTCGGCGTTGGAAACCAGCGCACGGCGCTCCAGGAACTGGTGCGCGAGGCGCGGGAAGTCGGGGATCATCTTGGCCCATTGCGGCGCCTCGACCTGGATGCGCTCCCAGGCGCCGCGCCAGCCGACCTGCTCGTGCATCCAGCGCTCCAGGTAAGGCTTGGCGGTACGCCACAGGTCCAGGTCCGGGTCGAGCTGGCGGCCCAGGCCCTCGATATTGAGCAGGGTCTTCTGCAGCAGTACCAGCTGTGGCTGAATCTCCACATTGAAGCGGCGAGAGGTCTGGAACAGGCGCATCAGCACCATGCCCAGCGAAATCTCCTTCAGCGGCTTGTCGAAGTAGGGTTCGCAGCAGGCGCGCACTGCACTCTCCAGCTCCTCGACGCGAGTCTGCGGCGGCACCCAGCCCGATTCCACGTGCAGCAGCGCCACGCGGTGGTAGTCGCGGCGGAAGAAGGCGATGAAGTTCTGCGCCAGGTAGTTCTTGTCGAATTCGGACAGCGCCCCGACGATGCCGAAGTCCAGGGCGATATAGCGGCCGAAGGTCTCGGGCTGGACCGAGACCAGGATGTTGCCCGGGTGCATGTCGGCGTGGAAGAAGCCGTCGCGGAACACCTGGGTGAAAAAGATCTCGACCCCTTCGACCGCCAGCCGGTGCAGATCGACCCCGGCCGCCTTCAGCGATTCGGTCCGCGAGATCGGGATGCCGTCCATCCGCTCCATCACGAAGACCTCGCTGCTGCAGAAGTCCCAGAACACTTCGGGCACCAGCAGCAGTTCGGTATCGGCGAAATTGCGGCGCAGCTGGCTTGCATTGGCCGCCTCGATCATCAGATCCAGTTCGTCGTGCAGGTACTTGTCGAACTCGGCCACCACCTCGCGCGGCTTGAGCCGCTTGCCGTCGGCCGATACCCGCTCGATCCAGCGGGCGACATCCCGCATCAGCGCCAGGTCGCTGTCGATCACCGGCAGCATGCCGGGCCGCAGCACCTTGACCGCGACCTCGCGGCCGCGGTGCGGGCCGGCCTTCAGCGTGGCGAAGTGCACCTGGGCGATCGAGGCGCTGGCGATCGGCTGGTGATCGAAGTCCTCGAACAGCTGGTCCAGCCGGCGGCCCAGCGACCGCTCGATGATGGACACGGCAACCACGGAATCGAACGGCGGCACCTGGTCCTGCAGCAGCGCAAGCTCATCGGCGATGTCGGCCGGCAGCAGGTCCCGCCGCGTGGACAGCACCTGGCCGAACTTGACGAAAATCGGCCCCAGCCGTGTCAGCGCCAGACGCAGGCGCACGCCGCGCGGCACGTCCAGACGGCGTCCCACCGTGATGACTCGCGTCAGCAGCCGGATGCGGCGGTTGCGGAAGCCGGACAGCACCAGCTCGTCCAGGCCGTAGTAAAAGATGACAAAGACGATCTTGCAAAGCCGCAGAAATCGAGTCATTCAGGAATTCGGTTGGTTGGTTCCAGACGATGGGACATGCCCCGCGTCAACGATGGGCCGAAGGCAGGCCGCCATGCGGCGTGAGGGGCGTGAGCTGCGCCTGTTGTCCGCCCTGGCGCAGCCGCTCCAGCCGTTCCAGCCGCTTCTCCAGGCGGGCAAGATCGTCGCGCAGCACGGCAACCTCGGTGCTGAACTCCGCCAGCGCCACGTGCCGCACCAGCGTCGGCTGTTCGTCCAGCAGGTACTCGGTGACGTTGTCCAGCAGATGCATGCCGGCACGGATGGCGCCGGCATGCAACTGCTGCACCCCATCGACCACCCGCTGTGCGACCCCATCGCCCATGGTGTTGCCCATCACCGCGCGTAACGCGCGCGACAGATCCTCGGCGGCATCCCATCGCAAATGCCGGGCCAGCCCGGAAACGGTATTGGCCAGCTCGGCGTCGCCTTCCAGCCGGACGTGTCGCATGGCGGCCGCCTGTCCGCCCGAGGCGATGTCCGCCGCCACCAGTGGCCATTGCTGAAGCGGCACGCGCAGGATCACCGATGCTTCCGGGTCGCCCTCGCGGGCAACCGCCACGCGGCCGTCGGGCTCGACCCGCAGCGACAGCGCGAATGCCGCTGCATCGAAGCCGATGACACGGCCGGCATAGCCGGCCAGTTGCTGGCGGGCCCACGGCTCCTGTTCGAGCAAGTGATTCAGCGCGGTGATCAAAGGGGTCAGCAGCGCGGAAGGTAGCAGGTTCATGGCGTATGGCGCTTGCAAGCGCGCACTGAAAGGCGGGCGCGGCGAAGCCGGCGGCAACCGCAATGCCATCCCGCGGGAAGCGGAAGCGACCCCAACGGAACCGCGCGCCCAACAAAAAAGGCCCACGCGCATGCGCATGGGCCTCCATTCTAAGCCAGCGGCTGGCGCATCACGCCGCCGTCCAGCCAGGCGTCAGGATTCCTGCTGGATCCCGGCCAGCACCCAGCCGCCGGCACCGGCAGCCGGCTTGGCGAGATTCCACACCTCGCCGAACGGCTGCGCGGCATCGCCCTCATTCTCGCGAATCATGCCGGAGAAGCGCACGCTGGCGATGTGCTGGTTGTCGATGGTCTCGATGCCCAGCAGTGCCGCGTCCAGCGTGACCACGTCGGTCTTGTTGGTCTGCTGCCCGCGCTCGGTCAGGTCCATCTTGATCTCGGCGAACATTTCCGGGGTGGTGAACTCGCGGATGTCGTCGAGATTGCCTGCGTCCCACGCGGCCTGCAGGCGCACGAAGTAGACCTTGGCATTGCGCAGGAAGGCTTCGGTGTCGAAGTCCGCCGGCACGCCCCACGGCTGGGCCGCTGCCGCCGTGGCCGCGCCAGCCGCGGCAACGCTACCCGCGGCCGGCTGCGCCAGGCGCTCGCCGATCACGGGGCCGCGTTGCTGGGCCGAATCGCGCAGCATCGGCTCATTGGCACGGTCGAAGCCGCCGAAACCGCTGCGGCCCGCGGCGCCGCCTGCCGAACCGGCACCAGCACCAGCGGCCGCGCCGGCATAGGCCGGTTGCGGACGCTTGCTGCCGCCACGGAACTTGCGAATCAGCCAGATCGCGACGAAGGCGATCAGGGCGATCAGGATCAGGTTGGACAGGAAGTTCACCGCGGCGCCGCCCAGACCCATGCTCGACAGCAGCCAGCCAAGACCCAGGCCGGCGGCCAGTCCGCCCAGCATGCCACCCCAGTTGCGGCGCGGCTGCGCGGCGGTGGCCGCGCCTGCTGCGCCAGCCGTGGCCGGTGCCGCCTGCTGCTGGCCAGCCTGGCCCGGCTGCTGCGCCGGTGCCTGCGGCGCCTGCTGGCGCTGCTGCGTCACGCTGGAGGACTGCTTGCCCACGCTGCGCGAACCGCCCATGCGCTTGGCATCGGCGTCGAAGACCATTCCGAAGGCCAGCAAACCGGCCATCGACCCCGCAAGGATTTTCCCTCGAACCAAAGACATATCTGTATCCCCTTATTGCGCCCGATGCACCTGACGGCACCTTTGATGGCGTTGTCTCAGTACTTCCGACCGGTATGAAGTGCTACCACGCCAGCCGCAAGATTGTAGTATTCGACGTTTTCCAGGCCCGCTTGTTCCATCATTTGCACCAAAGTTTGTTGATCCGGGTGCATACGGATGGATTCGGCCAGATATCGGTAGCTTTCGGCGTCTCCGGCCACCCGCTGGCCCAGCCACGGCAGGACCTTGAAGGAATACACGTCGTACGCTTTCTCGAGCGGCTTCCACACCCGCGAGAACTCCAGCACCATCACCTTGCCGCCCGGCTTGACGACCCGGCGCATCTCCCGCAGGGCGGCATCCTTGTGCGTCATGTTGCGCAGGCCGAACGCGACCGTGACCAGGTCGAAGTAGTTGTCCGGAAAGGGAATGCGCTCGGCGTCGCACAGGCAGGACGGCGTCAGGATGCCGTCGTTGAGCAGCCGGTCGCGGCCCACGCGCAGCATCGACTCGTTGATGTCGGTCAGCCATACCTCGCCGGTCGGACCGGCCTTGCGGGCGAAGGCGCGGGCGAGGTCGCCGGTGCCGCCGGCGATGTCCAGCACCTTGTGCCCCGGGCGCACGTTGGCCTGGGCGATGGTGAACATCTTCCAGAGCCGATGCATGCCGCCCGACATCAGGTCGTTCATCAGGTCGTACTTGCTCGCCACCGAGTGAAACACGCCGGCGACCTTGCCGGCCTTCTCGGCCTCGTCGACCTTCTCGAACCCGAAATGGGTCTCGCTCATATCCTGCTCCAGGTTGCGCTCGGGTTTCAGTGATTGCCGCAGGCGTGCCCGCTGGCAGGCGGCATCGGCGTGTCGCGGTCGACGCCGGCGGCCTCCAGCCGTTGCAGGTATTCCTGCCACAGGCTTTCCTGCTCCACGCCGAGCTTGTACAGCCAGTCCCAGGAATAGATGCCGGACTCGTGGCCGTCCGAGAAACGGATCAGGATGGCGTAGTTGCCGACCGGCTCGACGGCCGTCACGCCGACGTCGCGCTTGCCGTACTGGAGAACCTCCTGGCCGGGGCCGTGGCCCTGCACCTCGGCAGAGGGCGAATACACGCGCAGGTATTCGAACGGCAGCCGGAAGCTGCTGCCATTGTCGAAGCCGATTTCCAGCACGCGCGACTGGGTGTGGACCGTCAGCGCGGTGGGATGGGGGGTGTCTTTTTCCAGGCCAGCCATGGTTGCCGCAGGGACGCCGCCCCTCACGGAACGGCTGTCACGAATCTTGTACGACCCGATAGCTTACCGCACGGGGCAGACCTTGCCCATCTTCGTGTGCGGCGCGGCGCTCCTGCCCGGTCCGGGGGTCGCCCTCGGGCACATAGCGCAGGCGCCGCTGGTGGAAGCGCGCTACCGTGCTGCGGTGGGCGATGCTGACGATGGCGGCACCGGGCAGCGCCTCGACCATCAGCGCATACATCGCCGACTCGGTGTCCTCGTCCAGCGCGCTGGTGGCTTCGTCGAGGAACAGGAAGTCCGGGCGCTGCAGCAGCGCCCGCGCAAAAGCCAGCCGCTGCTGCTCGCCGGGCGAGAGCCGCAGCGACCAGTTGTCGAAGACATCGAGCTGGTTGGCCAGTGCGCCCAGCTGGGTCCGATGCAGCACCGAACGCAAGATCTCCTTGTCGTAGGTGGTGCCGGTGTCCGGGTAGCACAGCGCATCGGCCAGCGTGCCGACCGGCAGATAGCTGCGCTGGGGCAGGAACAGCGTGCGCGCCTCCTGCGGGATCGCGATGGAACCGCTGCCGTAAGGCCAGATGCCGGCCAGGGCGCGGAACAGCACGCTCTTGCCGCACCCCGACGGGCCGCTGACCAGCCAGCGCTCGCCGGCGCCGATCGACAGCGAGAACGGCGCCACCAGCGGACGCTGCCCGACCGGCCGGCCGGGCTGGCCGACCACCGGCAACGCCAGCGCCAGTGCGTCGATCTCGATGCCGGCGCCGGGCGCGCGGTGCACCTCGATATCGCGCCGCCCGTCGTGCGACCGCTCCTGCCGCTGGGCCTCGCGAATCGCCTCCTGGAAGTCGATCAGACGGTTGGATGCGGCCTTCCAGCCAACCAGCGTGGCGTAGTTGTCGACGAACCACGACAGTGCGCCCTGCACCTGGCCGAATGCCGAGGACATCTGCATCAGCCCGCCCAGCGTCATCTTGCCGGCGAAGTAACGCGGCGCGGCGACCAGGATCGGAAAGATGATGGCGAACTGCCCATAGGCCGAGTTCACGAAGATCAGCCGCCGCGTGTAGAACATCAGCTGGCCCCAGTTCGCGCGGATCTGCTCGAAGCGCGCGGCCAGCCCGGACTTCTCGGTCGGCTCGCCGCGGTACAACGCCACCGGCTCGCTGTTCTCGCGCAGCCGCACCAGCGAGAAGCGGAAGTTCGCCTCGTACTGTTCCTGCTGGAAGTTCAGCCCGATCAGCGGCCTGCCGATCCAGTGCGTGATCAGCGAACCGACCACCGCGTAGCCGCAGGCGAACCACACCATATAGCCGGGGATGGTGATGGCGTTGCCACCGAGCGCAAAGCTGATGGGCCCCGACACCGCCCACAGGATGCCGACGAAGGAAATCAGCGTGACCACGGCGTTGAGCAGGCCGAGCGACAGCGACAGCGCACCGTCGGTGAACAGCCGCAGGTCGTCGGCCAGCCGCTGGTCCGGGTTGTCGGTGGCGTGGGTCTGCTCGATGCGGTAGTACGCCTGCCAGCCCAGCCAGCGGTCGAGGAACTGGCCGGTCATCCAGGTCCGCCAGCGCATCTGCAGCATCATCGTGTAGTACTGGCGGAAGATCGCCGCGACGATGAAGAAGGCCGCCAGGATCGAAAAGCGCAGCAGCAGGGTCTGGAACGCGGGGAAGTCGCGCTGCTCGAGCGCGTTGTAGAACGCCCGGTTCCAGTCGTTGATCAGTACGTTGATGTAGACGATGCCCAGGTTCAGCGCCACCAGCAGCGCCAGCAGGCCCAGTCCCGCCTTGCGGTCCTCCGACTTCCAGTAGGGCTTGATCAGCTCCCAGGTTGCGCGCACGCGCAGCCGGCTCTGGATCTTCAGTTCGCGGGCCGGTACGGCCGGCCCTGGCACGGTGGCGGAGTCAGGCGTCGACATGAATCTGCGGGGGAATGCGCGGGGCGGCGGGCCCCGCTCCGTTCAGGCGGACAGACCGTCAGGCAATGCGGCAAGCGCGCGGCGCAATGCCGGCAGCCGTTGCGCGAGCGCGGCGATGCGCGCGGCATCGGCGTCGCGCTGTGCGGGCGCCCAGATCGCTTCCGGAAAATGCGTATCCCAGCGATAGCGTGGAATGATATGCCAGTGCAGGTGCGGCACCATATTGCCGAACGCCGCCAGGTTGACCTTGTCCGGCGTCATCACCTCGCGCACGGTGCGCTCGACCTGCGTGACCAGACGCATCAGCCAGTCCCGGTCCGTCTCGACGAGATCGGACAGTTCGGCGACGTGCGCGTTCCAGACGATGCGGCAAAAGCCGGGGAAGCGCTCATGCTCGACCAGGATGATGCGCGCCCGCTCGCCGCGCCAGACCAGCTCGCCGCCCTCGCTGTCGCACAGGGGGCAGCCGGCCACGGCGGCAGGCGCCGCTGTCACTGCCATCCCGATCACACCAGCACCCGCTCGATGCCGCCGGCGTTGGCCGCCGCGACGTAGTCGGGCATCCAGTTCTCGCCGAGCAGGTGGCGGGCCATCTCGACCACGATGTAGTCGGCCTGCACCGAGGCGTCCTCGTTGTAGCGCGACAGGCCCTGCAGGCACGACGGGCAGCTGGTCAGCACCTTGACCGGGCCGTCGAAGCCGTCGTCACGCAGCTTGCCGGCGCCCTTGCGCATCTCTTCTTCCTTGCGGAAGCGGATCTGCGTGGAGACGTCCGGGCGGGTCACCGCCAGCGTGCCCGACTCCCCGCAGCAGCGGTCGTTCTTCTCGATCCTGCCGGCCTCGCCATTGCCGCCCATCAGCTCGTTGACGAGCCTGGTCGGGTCCATGGTCTTGATCGGCGTGTGGCAGGGATCGTGATACATGTACCGCGCCCCGCTGACGCCCTCGAGCTTGACGCCCTTCTCCAGCAGGAATTCGTGGATGTCGATGATCCGGCAGCCGGGGAAGATCTTGTCGAATTCATAGCCGGCGAGCTGGTCGTAGCAGGTGCCGCAGCTGACCACCACCGTCTTGATGTCGAGGTAGTTCAGCGTGTTGGCGACCCGGTGGAACAGCACGCGGTTGTCGGTGACGATCTTCTCGGCCTTGTCGAACTGCCCCGCGCCGCGCTGCGGATAGCCGCAGCACAGGTAGCCCGGCGGCAGCACGGTCTGCACGCCGACGTTCCACAGCATGGCCTGCGTTGCCAGGCCGACCTGCGAGAACAGCCGCTCCGAGCCGCAGCCCGGGAAGTAGAACACCGCTTCGCTTTCCACCGAGGTGGTCTTCGGATTGCGGATGATCGGCACGATCTCGTTGTCTTCGATGTCCAGCAGCGCGCGTGCCGTCTTCTTGGGCAGGTTGCCCGGCATCTTCTTGTTGACGAAGTGGATCACCTGCTCCTGCACCGGTGGCTTGCCGTGCGTGGCGGGCGGATGCGCGGTCTGCTTGCGCGCCAGCGTCTTGAGCACCTCGTTGCCGGCGCGCTGCGCCTTGTAGCCCCAGTCCATCATGACCTTGCGGGTCAGGTTGATGGTCTGCGGGTTGGTGGCGTTCAGGAAGAACATCGATGCCGCGGTGCCGGGGTTGAACTTCTTCTGCCCCATCTTGCGCAGCAGGTTGCGCATGTTCATCGACACGTCGCCGAAGTCGATCTTGACCGGGCACGGCGTCACGCACTTGTGGCAGACCGTGCAGTGGTCGGCCACGTCGGAGAACTCGTCCCAGTGCTTGATCGACACGCCGCGGCGGGTCTGTTCCTCGTACAGGAACGCCTCGATCAGCAGCGAGGTGGCCAGGATCTTGTTGCGCGGGCTGTACAGCAGGTTGGCGCGCGGCACGTGCGTCGCGCACACCGGCTTGCACTTGCCGCAGCGCAGGCAATCCTTGACGCTGTCGGCAATGGCGCCGATGTCGCTCTGCTGCATGATGAGCGACTCGTGGCCCATCAGGCCGAACGACGGGGTGTAGGCGTTGCGCAGGTCGGCGCCTTCGAGCAGCTTGCCCTTGTTGAAGCGGCCCTGCGGATCGACCTTCTGCTTGTAGCGGCGGAAGTCGCCGATCTCTTCCTCGGTGAGGAATTCGAGCTTGGTGATGCCGATGCCGTGCTCGCCGGAGATGACGCCATCGAGCGAGCGCGCCAGTGCCATGATGCGGGCCACCGCCTTGTGGGCGTCCTGCAGCATCTCGTAGTCGTCCGAGTTCACCGGAATGTTGGTGTGCACGTTGCCGTCGCCGGCATGCATGTGCAGCGCGACGAAGACGCGCCCGCGCAGCACCTGCTTGTGGATCTTCTGTGCCTCGTCGAGGATGGGCTTGAACTCGCCGCCATTGAAGATCTTGCGCAGCTCGGCGCGCAGCTCCGCCTTCCACGACACGCGGATGGTGCGGTCCTGCAGCAGGTGGAACACGGTGGCGTCCGGCTGCTGGACAAGGCGGGCCTCGAAGGCCGGGCCGAGCAGGCCCAGGCCATGACCGACCAGGTCGACACGGGCCTGCGCCAGCGGCATGTCCAGATGGTCGCGCAGGAACATCCAGCGGCCGCGCACATCGCGCAGCAGCGTCAGCGCCTGCTGCACGCGGTCTTCCAGCAGCTCGGCGCTGGGGATTTCGTTGGCGTCGTCGCTGCGGCCCAGCGGCAGGTTGCCCCGGGCGAAGAAGCCTTCCAGCTCGTCCACCAGCTTCAGCTTGTTCTTGATCGACAGCTCGATATTGATCCGCTCGATGCCGTCGGTGTACTCGCCCATCCGCGGCAGCGGGATCACCACGTCCTCGTTGATCTTGAAGGCGTTGGTGTGGCGGGCAATCGCGGCGGTGCGCGACCGATCGAGCCAGAACTTCTTGCGGGCCTCGGGACTGACCGCGACAAACCCCTCGCCGCTCTTGCCGTTCGCCATGCGGATCACTTCCGAGGTGGCGCGCGCGACGGCATTCTCGTCGTCGCCGACGATGTCGCCAATCAGCACCATCTTTGGGAAGGCGTTGCGCTTGCTCTTGGTGGCGTAGCCCACCGCGCGCAGATAGCGCTCGTCCAGATGCTCCAGGCCGGCCAGGATGGCGCCACCGGGGGTCTTCGACTCGCCTTCGAGGAAGTCCTTGATCTCGACGATGCTGGGAATCGCGTCACGCGCCTGCCCGAAGAACTCCAGGCACACGGTGCGGATATGGCTCGGCATCCGATGCAGGATCCAGCGCGCGCTGGTGATGATGCCGTCGCAACCTTCCTTCTGCACGCCGGGCAGGCCGGCCAGGAACTTGTCGGTGACGTCCTTGCCCAGCCCTTCCTTGCGGAACTTGCGGCCTTCGATGGCCAGCGTCTCGGTGCGCAGCAGCTTCGCGCCCGGTGCCTGATTGCCGTCGAACCATTTCAGTTCGAAGGTGGCGACCGGCACGTCGTGGATCTTGCCCAGGTTGTGGTCCATCCGGGTGACTTCGAGCCAGTTGCCCTCCGGATCCACCATGCGCCACCAGGCCAGGTTGTCCAGTGCGGTGCCCCACAGCACGGCCTTCTTGCCGCCGGCGTTCATCGCCACGTTGCCGCCGATGCAGGACGCGTCGATCGAGGTCGGATCGACCGCGAACACCAGGCCCGCCTTGTCGGCGGCGTCCGCCACGCGGCGCGTCACCACCCCGGCGCCCGACCAGATGGTGGCGACCTTGCCGGACACTCCGGGCAGCTCGGTCTCTTCGACCGGGCCCAGCTGCTCCAGCTTCTCGGTATTGATGACGGCCGACAGCGGCGTCAGCGGTACGGCGCCGCCGGTATAGCCGGTGCCACCCCCGCGCGGAATGATGGTCAGGCCCAGTTCGAAGCAGCCCTTGACCAGCCCGGCGATCTCTTCTTCGCTGTCGGGGGTCAGCACCACGAACGGATATTCGACCCGCCAGTCGGTGGCGTCGGTCACATGCGACACGCGCGACAGCCCGTCGAACTTGATGTTGTCCTTCTGGGTGACGCGGCCCAGCACGCGCTGCGCACGCTTGCGCAGGTCGTAGGCGTCGGCGAACTCCCGCTGGAAGTCGGCGATCGCCTGGCGGGCATAGCCCACCAGCTGCTCGACACGGTGGGAGCGGTCCTCGGCGGCCGGCTCGGCGTGCTCGGCACGGTCGGCGGCGCGGCGCTTCTCGACCTCGGCCAGCCGGTGCTGCAGCGCCGAGATCAGCATGCCGCGGCGCTTGGGATTTTCCAGCAGGTCGTCCTGCAGGTACGGGTTGCGGCGCACCACCCAGATATCGCCCAGCACCTCGTACAGCATCCGGGCCGAGCGGCCGGTGCGGCGCTCGCCGCGCAGCTCGTCGAGGATTCGCCACGCTTCCTCGCCCAGCAGCCGGATCACGATTTCGCGGTCCGAGAAGGAAGTGTAGTTATAGGGAATCTCGCGCAGGCGCGGCGGAGCATCCTGCGTGGCGAGCTTGGCTTCGAGCACGAGTGGGGCGTTCATGGCGGGACCGCGTATTGCGGCGCTACGCTGGAAATCGGTAGCGCCGTTCTTCGTCAAAGCGCGATTGTACTGCAAGGGCTGACTTTTCCGCAGTGCAGCAAAACCGGCCCCGGGCGGGTCTCGTCCCGCTCCCGCTCTGCCCCTCGATCAGAACCAGGTGCGCATCCCGTCTCCGAGGTTCTGCCAGAAAGAGTCCGGAATCCACAGCAGGGCGGTCGTCATCGCCGCATAACGCAGCAGCTTGCCGATGGCCATATAGAAGACGCTGGGCCAGAAGCGCAGCCGCAGCCAGCCCGCCAGCGTGCACAGGGGATCACCTAGTACAGGCAGCCAGGACAGCAGCAGCGTGGGCGGGCCGATCCGGCGCATCCAGCGGAAATACTTCGCGTCCAGCGCGGGCTTGCGCGGCTTGCGCGGGTGCGGCCGGTGTTCGGCGTGCTCGCGCTCGTGCTCGCGGTGCTGGCGGCGGATGTGGTAGCGCACCAGCGCCAGCTTGGCGGCATAGCCCAGCCACCAGTCGATCATGCCGCCCACCGTATTGCCCGCGGTCGCGACCACGATGGCCAGCCAGAAGGAATCCGGATTGAGCTTGATATAGCCGAACACGGCCGGTTCCGAGCCGATCGGCAGCAGCGTCGCCGACAGCAGGCTAATCAGGAAAATGGCCGGCAGCCCGTACTTGGGCAGCGCGGCAGTCTCGAACAGCCAGTCGATCAGACCATCCATGAATCGGCTTGGGTTGGTTGAGGCAAGCGCAGTGGTGCGCGGGGGCCGGCCATTCTAGCAAGGCCCCCCGGCCATCTGGCGGGGCTTTCCGCATGGCACATGCCGGGTATTTGTGATTTACTGTTAGAGCCCGATCCGGCCAAACGTTCACCAGCCGGCACGACCGGCTGTCGACAGCAGAGGTCGCCAGCAGCGGTCGCCGCCATCGGGCATTGCTGCATCCGTAGCCAACAAAAACCGCATCACGAAAAGCCGCGCCTGAAGCGGCAGCAACGCGCCGTCGCCTGTCCCGTGCAGCATCGCGCCGTTCTTCGCAATGCCGGACCGGGCCACGCGCGTCACCCACAAGGAGACAAGCATGGCGATTCCGATCCGGCTGACGGTCAACGGCAAGGCCGTCGACGCCCAAGTCGAACCCAACACCCTCCTCGTCCAGTTCCTGCGCGATCAGTTGCGGCTGACGGGAACGCATGTCGGCTGCGATACGGCGCAATGCGGCGCCTGCACCGTGCATCTGGACGGCCGCGCCATCAAGTCCTGCAACATCCTGGCCGCGCAGGCCGACGGCTGCGCCGTCACCACCATCGAAGGGCTGGCGCCCGAGGGCGAGTTGCATCCGATGCAGCAGGCGTTCCGCGATTGCCATGGCCTGCAATGCGGCTTCTGCACGCCCGGCATGGTGATGAGCGCCATCGCGCTGGTGCAGGAGATGCCGGGCGCCAGCGCCGACGACATCCGTTCGCATCTGGACGGCAACCTGTGCCGCTGCACCGGGTATCACAACATCGTGCGCGCCGTGCAGCAGGGCCAGACCGCGATGGTGGGCGCCGCCGCGGCCCACGCCATTGCCGCCGAATAAGACCGGACAGGGAGATCGCCATGAACGCACCCGACACCCCGCGCCTGATCGGCGCCTCGGTCAAGCGCAAGGAAGACTACCGTTTCCTGACCGGCGCCGGCCAGTACACCGACGACATCCTGCAGGACCGGCAAAGCTACGGCTATTTCGTCCGCTCGCCCCACGCCCACGCCCGCATCCGCGCAATCGACAAGACCGCCGCGCTGGATGCGCCCGGCGTACTCGCCATCTTCACCGGCGAGGACATGGCGGCCGAGAAGGTCGGCGGCCTGCCCTGCGGCTGGCTGATCCACAGTGTCGACGGCTCGCCGATGAAGGAGCCGGTGCACCCGGTGCTGGCGCAGGGCAAGGCGCGCCATGTCGGCGACCAGGTCGCGCTGGTCGTGGCCGAGACGCTGCAGCAGGCCCGCGACGCCGCGGAGCTGGTCGAAGTCGACTACGAGCCGCTGCCCGCGGTGGTGCGGGCCGAGGATGCGGTATCGGCGAGCACGCTGGTCCATGACGACGTGCCGGGCAACACCTGCTACGTCTGGAGCCACGGCGACCGCGCCGCCACCGACGCCGCGTTCGAGCGCGCCGCGCACGTGACCACGCTGGACATCGTCAACAACCGGCTGATACCCAACGCCATCGAGCCGCGCGCGGTCAATGCCAGCTACAACCGGCAGGACGACAGCTATACGCTGTACGTGGCCAGCCAGAACCCGCATGTCGAGCGGCTGCTGATGGGCGCCTTCGTGCTGGGGCTGCCCGAGTCCCGGCTGCGCGTGATCGCCCCGGACGTGGGCGGCGGCTTCGGCTCCAAGATCTTCCTCTACCCCGAGGATGTGGCGCTGACCTGGGCATCGAAGAAGGTCAAGCGTCCGATCAAGTGGACCGCCGAGCGGTCCGAATCCTTCCTGACCGATGCGCACGGGCGCGACCACGTCACCCGGGCCGAGCTGGCAATGGATGCGGACGGACGCTTCCTGGCGATGCGCGTGCGCACCACCGCCAATATGGGCGCGTACCTGTCCACCTTCGCCTCGAGCGTGCCGACCATCCTCTACGCCACGCTGCTGGCGGGCCAGTACGCGACGCCGGCCATCCACGCCGAGGTGACGGCGGTCTTCACCAACACCGCGCCGGTCGATGCGTACCGCGGCGCGGGCCGGCCCGAAGCGACCTATGTGGTCGAGCGGCTGGTCGAGACGGCGGCGCGCGAGCTTGGCATGGACCCCGCCGAGCTGCGCCGGCGCAATTTCATCCGCGAGTTTCCCTATGCCACGCCGGTGGGGCTGACCTACGACACCGGCGACTACGAGCCGTGCCTGGCGCGGGCCCAGGAGCTGGCCGACGTCGCCGGTTTCCCGGCACGGCGGGAGGAAGCGAAGCGCCGCGGCAAGCTGCGCGGCCTGGGCTACTCCTGCTATATCGAGGCCTGCGGGCTGGCACCGTCGAATATCGCCGGCGCGCTCGGCGCGCGTGCCGGCCTGTTCGAGGTCGGCGAGATCCGCGTGCATCCGACCGGCACCGTGACCGTGTTCACCGGCTCGCACAGCCACGGCCAGGGACACGAGACCACCTTCGCCCAGGTCGTCGCCGACCGGCTCGGCATTCCGCTCGAATCGGTGGAAGTGGTGCACGGCGACACCGGCCGCGTGCCCTTCGGCATGGGCACCTACGGCTCGCGCTCGCTGGCGGTGGGCGGCTCGGCCATCGTCAAGGCGCTGGACAAGATCGAGGCCAAGGCCAGGCAGATCGCGGCCCACATGCTGGAAGCCTCGGCCGACGACATCGAGTTCCGCGATGGCGTGTTCCGCGTGGCCGGCACCGACCGCAGCAAGACCTTCGGCGAGATCGCGCTGTCGGCCTACGTGCCGCACAACTACCCACTGGAGCGGCTGGAACCGGGCCTGAACGAGAACGCGTTCTACGATCCGACCAACTTCACCTACCCGTCCGGGGCCTATGTCTGCGAGGTCGAGGTGGACCCGGATACCGGCGAGACAAAGGTGATCAAGTTCACGGCGGTGGATGACTTCGGCAACATCATCAACCCGATGATCGTCGAGGGACAGGTGCATGGCGGCATCGGCCAGGGCCTGGGGCAGGCGATGCTGGAGCAATGCGTCTACGACCCGGACAGCGGCCAGCTGCTGACCGGCTCCTACATGGACTATGCAATGCCGCGCGCGGCCGACCTGCCCGACTTCACCGTCGAGACGGCCAACGGCACGCCGTGCACGCACAACCCGCTGGGCGTCAAGGGCTGCGGCGAGGCGGGCGCGATCGGCTCGCCGCCCGCCTTCATCAATGCGCTGGTGGACGCGCTGGCGCCGCTGGGCGTGCGCGACTTCCAGATGCCGGCCACCCCGCATCGGGTCTGGCAGGCCATGCGCCAGGCCCGGCGCGAAGGCAACGGCCAGGGTGACGGCGCGGCCGGGCCGGCGTCGGCCGATACCGACGTGGTCGCCGACCGCATGAATCCCCTCGCCATCTGACGCGGAGCACGCCATGTACGCCTTCGAGTTCCAACGCCCCGCCGACCTGCAGGCCACCGTCGCGATGCTGCAGGCCGATCCCGACGCCAAGGTGGTCGCCGGCGGCCAGAGCCTGATCGCGGCGATGAAGCTGCGCCTCGCCGCGCCGTCCGCGCTGGTGGACATCAACCGGCTGCCCGGCATCCGCGACATCCGCTTCGAGGGGGAGTCGCTGGTGGTCGGCGCCGGCGCCCGCCATGCCGATGTTGCCGAGCATCCCGATATCCGCCGCCGCCTGCCCGCGCTGGCGTCGCTGGCCGGCCGCATCGGCGACCGGCAGGTGCGGGCACTCGGCACGCTGGGCGGGTCGATTGCCAACAACGATCCCGCGGCCTGCTATCCGGCCGCCCTGCTCGCACTGAACGCCACCGTGCAGACCGACCGGCGCACGATAGCGGCGGACGACTTCTTCACCGGCATGTACGAGACCGCGCTGGCGCCGGATGAACTGATCGTCGCGGTGCGCTTCCCGGTGCCGGAGCACGCCGCCTACGTCAAGTTCCGCAATCCGGCCTCCCACTTCGCGCTGGTCGGGGTGATGGTGGCCCGCACCGGCGGCGCCGTGCGCGTGGCGGTGACCGGCGCGGCCGACCACGTGTTCCGCTGCGAGCCGCTGGAGCAGGCGCTCTCGGCCAGTTTCACCGCCGACGCGGCGCGCGGCGTGACGATCCCGGCCGACGGCCTGAACGGGGACCTGCACGCCTCGCCCGAATACCGGGCGCACCTGATTCCGGTGCTGGCGGCGCGCGCGGTCGAGCAGGCCCTCGCGCACCGCGCCTGACGCCGGAGCACGATGCCGCCGATGCTGCCGACATCGATCGACGCCACGCAGGCGCTGCTCGAGCGCGAGCGCTACTTCGCCGACCGGGAAACCGCCACGGTGCTGTTCCTCGCGCTGCGGATGCAGCGCCCGCTGTTTCTCGAAGGCGAGCCGGGCGTCGGCAAGACCGCGCTGGCGCAGGCGATGGCCGCGGCGCTGGGCACCGCCCTGCTGCGCCTGCAGTGCTACGAGGGCCTGGACGCGGCCAGCGCGCTGTACGAGTGGGACTACCCGCGCCAGATCATGGCGCTGCGGCTGGCGGAGGCGCGCGGCGAGACGCCGGACGCCGACTCGCTCTACCGCGACGCATTCCTGCTCAAGCGGCCGCTGCTGGAGGCGCTGCTGCCCGACCCGCAGGCGCCCGGCGTGCCGCGGGTGCTGCTGATCGACGAGATCGACCGCGCCGACGAGCCGTTCGAGGCCTTCCTGCTGGAGGTGCTGTCCGAATTCCAGGTGTCGATTCCCGAGGTGGGCCGCATTCGCGCCGAGCGGCCGCCGCTGGTGATCGTCACCTCGAATCGCACGCGCGAGGTGCACGACGCGCTCAAGCGCCGCTGCCTGTACCGCTGGATCGGCTATCCCGAGCGCGAGCGGGAGCTGGCCATCGTCGCCGCGCGGGCGCCGGAAGCGGCCGCGCAGTTGCAGGCGCAGGCGGTCGACTTCGTGCACCGCCTGCGTGGCATCGACCTGTTCAAGGCGCCGGGCATCGCCGAGGCGATCGACTGGTGCCGTGCGCTGGCGGCGCTGGGCACCACGGAGCTGGATCCGGACTCGGTGCGCGCCACGCTGGGCGTACTGCTCAAATACCAGGACGACCTGGCGCGCGTCGACGGGCCGACGGTGGCGGAGCTGCTGGCGCGCACCGGCACCGCGGGCTAGGCGGCACGGCATGACAGGCGAACACCCGCACACTCACCGCCGGTTCGCTCCCCTCTCCCGCTCGCGGGAGAGGGACGGGGGAGAGGGCACAGCGCCGGCACTTCCCCCGATGCTCGCCCGCAACCTGACCCACTTCGTCCGCCTGCTTCGGGCGGCGGGACTGGCGCTGTCGCCGACGCATGCGGTCGACGCCCTGAACGCGCTGGCCCATACCGGCCTGGAGCGGCGCGAGGACGTGCGCGCCGCGCTGGCTGCGCTGATGCTCGGCGGCCCCGACCAGCGCCCGCTGTTCGATGCCGCCTTCGACCTGTTCTGGCGCGACCCCGACTGGGAGGGCAAGCTGCGCGCGCTGCTGCTGCCACGCGTGGACGGCACCGCCCCGCCACCGCCGCGCAACAACCGGCTGGCCGATGCGCTGGCCGCCCGGCAGGCGCCGCCCCCCGCGCCCGCGAACGGCGCGCCGGCAAGCCAGCGGATCGACGCCACGCTGACCTTCTCGGCCGAGGAACGTCTCGCCCAGCGCGACTTCGACACGCTGTCGGCCGTGGAATGGCGGGCGCTGCAGCACCTGATCCGCTCGCGGCGGCTGCATCTGGCCACCGAGCGCACCCGCCGGCTGCGCCCCGCCAGCCGCGGCACCCACGCCGACCTGCGCGCCAGCGCGCGGCAGGCAGTGCGCCAGCATGGCGAATGGCTGCGCTGGAAATACCGCCGCCGTGCCGAGCGGCGCCCGCCGCTGGTGCTGCTGCTCGATATTTCCGGCTCGATGAGCCAGTATTCGCGCGCGGTGCTGTACTTCTGCCACGCCCTGATGCAATCGCGCGAGCGTCTGTCGGTCTTCCTGTTCGGCACCCGGCTGACCAACATCACCCGGCGGCTGCGCGAACGGGATCCCGACGTCGCCATCGCGGCCATCGCCGACCAGGTGCGCGACTGGTCCGGCGGCACGCGGATCGGCCAGACGCTGGCGGCGTTCAATCGCGACTGGGCGCGCCGGGTGCTCGGTGGCCGCGCCACGGTGCTGCTGGTCACCGATGGCCTGGATCACGACAACATCGCGCTGCTCGCTGGCGAAATGGCCCGGCTGCGCCGCTTCGCCCATCGCATCGTCTGGCTCAATCCGCTGCTGCGCTACGCCGGCTTCGAGCCGACGGCTCGCGGCGTGCGCGCCATGCTGCCGCACGTGGACACGATGCGGCCGGCCCACAACCTGTCCAGCCTGCTCGCGCTGGAGTCGGTGCTCGGCACCCCAACCCAACAGGAGACCATCGCACCATGGAAATGACACAGAGCCAGCGTCTGCCGGTGCCGCAGGCGCAAGCCTGGGAAGCGTTGAACGACGTCGACCTGCTCAAGCGCTGCATTCCCGGCTGCGAGAGCATGGAGCCGGATGGCGAGAACGCGTACCAGGTCGTGCTGACCGCCGCGATCGGTCCGGTGAAGGCGCGCTTTCGCGGCAGGATGGCACTGCAGGACATCCAGGCGCCGGACAGCTATACCATTGCCTTTGACGGCCAGGGCGGCGCGGCCGGGTTCGGCAAGGGCACCGCCGATGTGCGGCTGGAGCCGGATGGCGAGGAGACGGTACTGTCGTACGCGGTGCACGCACAGGTGGGCGGCAAGATCGCGCAGATCGGCTCCCGGCTGGTGGACGGCGCGGCCCGCAAGATGGCCAACAGCTTCTTCAGCGCCTTTCGCCAGGCGCTTTCCGGGCCGACGGGCGAGAATGCCCAGCCGGATGCGGCCCCTGCGCCGGCCGAAGGCGAACCGGCAGAACCTTCGGCAAGCGGCCAGGACCAAGCGAACGAGCCAGACAAGCGGAAAGGATTATGGACAGCGTGGATCTCGAAGTCCTGAGAAGCACCGTGCGATGGACGGCCGCCGGCCATCGCACGCTGCTGGTCACAGTGGTCAGGACCTGGGGCTCGTCGCCCCGCCCGGAAGGGGCGATGCTCGCGGTGCGCGATGACGGGCTTGTGGTCGGCTCGGTCTCGGGCGGCTGCATCGAGGACGACATCATCGACCGCGTGCGGCGCGAAGGGATCGCCGGCACGCTGCCGGAAACCATTCGCTATGGCATCAGCGCCGAGGAGGCGCACCGCTTCGGCCTGCCCTGCGGCGGCACCATCGAACTGGTGGCCGAACCGGTCGGCGCCGCCAGCCGGCTCGCCGAACTGCTCGACGCGGTGGAGAACGGCCGCCTGGTCAGCCGGGAGCTGGACATGGCCAGCGGCGAGGCGACGCTGGGCAAGGCCGACGCCACCGACGGGCTGCGCTTCGATGGCCGCACGCTGTGGACGGTGCACGGTCCCCGCTACCGGATGCTGGTGATCGGCGCCGGGCAGCTGTCGAAATACCTGTGCCAGATCGCGGTGGGCCTGGGCTTCCAGGTGACGGTGTGCGATCCGCGCGAGGAGTACACCGAGACCTGGGACATCCCCGGCGTCACCATGGTGCGCACCATGCCCGACGACACGGTGATGGAGATGAAGCTGGACGAGCGCAGCGCGGTCATCGCGCTGACGCACGACCCCAAGCTGGACGACCTGGCACTGATGGAGGCGCTGCGCACCCCCGCCTTCTACGTCGGCGCACTCGGTTCGCGCCGCAACAACCAGGCGCGGCGCGAGCGGCTGCGCGAATTCGACCTGAGCGACGCGCAGCTGGCGCGGCTGCATGGGCCGGTCGGCATCTATATCGGCAGCCGCACGCCCCCGGAGATCGCCATCTCGATCCTGGCCGAAGTGGTCGCGGCGAAGAACCATGTCACCCTGCCCGACATCCTGCAGGTGGAGGGCGCCAAGGCTGCGCGCGAACTGGCGGCCAACGAGGCGAGCACATGCAGTCCGGCCCGCTGATCGATTCCGACCTGCCGGTTGGCGTGCTGCTCGCCGCGGGATTCGGGCGCCGCTTCGATGCCACCGGCGCGCGCAACAAGTTGCTGGCGCCGCTGGAGGATGGCCGCAGCGTGGCATGGCACAGCGCCAGGACACTGGCCACCGCGCTGCCAGGCGCGCTGGCCATCGTGCGGCCGGACCAGCAGGCGCTGTCGGAGCAATTGCGCGAGGCCGGCTGCCACGTGATCGCCACTGCTCGGGCCGAGGCCGGCATGGGTGCGGCGCTGGCCGCCGCGGTGGAGCAGACGCCTGGCGCCCGGGGCTGGGTGGTGGCGCTGGCCGACATGCCGTGGGTGCCGCTGGAGCTGGTCCGCGCCGTGGCGCTCAGTATCGTCACGCCCGAAGCCATCGCGGCGCCCTGGCGGGACGGCCGGCGCGGCCACCCGGTCGGCTTTGGCGCCGCCTGGCGCGACGCGCTGCAGCGCCTCGATGGCGACCAGGGCGCGCGGGCCCTGCTGGAGACGCGCACGGTCACGCGCATCCTGACCGATGACGACGGCGCCTTTCGCGACATCGACACCCACGCCGATCTGCCGGGCAGCAGCGCCGGTCCGGCCTGAGCCGGCCTAGTTGTCCTCGATCTCCCGCAACGAGCGCAGGTATTCGCGGCTCCACCAGTGCACGTCCTGTGCGCGAATGCGCTCGAGCAGCTTCTGATGCCGGTTGCGCCGCTCGGCCAGCGGCATGTGCAGCGCGAACTGGATCGCCTGCGCCGTGCCCTGGACATCGTACGGATTGACCATCAGCGCTTCCTTCAGCTGCTCGGCAGCGCCGGCGAAGCGCGACAGCACCAGCACGCCCGGATCGTCCGGATCCTGCGCGGCGATATATTCCTTGGCCACCAGATTCATGCCGTCGCGCAGCGGCGTCACCAGCGCGACCCGGCTGGCGCGGCACAGCCCGGGCAGCCGCTTGCGCGAGGTGGTGCGATGGATATAGCGGATCGGCATCCAGTCGAGTTCGCCGAACTCGCCATTGATCGAGCCGGACATGCCCTCGAGCTGGCGCCGCAGGTCGGCATAGGCGTCGACCGACTCGCGCGACGGGGCGGCGATCTGCACCAGCGTGGCGCTCGAGCGGTTCTCCGGATACTGCGCCAGCAGCGCCTGGAACGCCTTCAGCCGCTCGGGCAGGCCCTTCGAGTAATCGAGCCGGTCCACCCCCAGCAGCAGCCGCCGGCGGGCGTACTGCGCCATCATCATCTCGTAGGTTTCCTGCGCCTCGGCGCCCTTGCCCAGGGCGACGAACCCGTCCACGTCGATGCCGATCGGGAACGCCTGGGCGCGTACGGTGCGATGGTAGGCCCGATAGCGGTGGTCGCCCATCGGCTCGGCCCGACCTTCGGACTGCGCATAGCGGCTGAAGTGCTCGAGGTCGGCCTGGCTCTGGAAGCCCACCAGATCGTAGGCGAACAATGCCCGCATCAGCCATTCATGCTGCGGAATGGTGGACAGGATCGGCGGCGGCGGCAGCGGGATATGCAGGAAGAAACCCATGCGCTGGCCGCATCCCATCGCGCGCAGCTCGGCCGCGAGCGGGATCAGGTGGTAGTCATGGATCCAGATGATGTCGTCTGGCTTGAGCAGCGGCGCAAGCTTGCGCGCGAACAGCTGGTTGACGCGGCGGTAGCTGTTCAGGTGGCCGGCGTCGAAGTCCGCCAGATCCACCCGGTAGTGAAACACCGGCCACAGCACGCCATTGCTGTAGCCGAGGTAATACGCATCGTGGTCTTCCCGGGAAAGATCGACCGTGGCCAGGGTCACGTTGCCGGCATGCTGGATATGCAGCTCGCCTTCGCCGGGGGTGCCGCCCCGCTCGGTCTGGATCACCTTGCCACTCCAACCGAACCACAGCCCGCCCGTGGCGTTCAGGGTTTCGCCGAGTGCCACGGCGAGGCCGCCCGCGGCGGCGGCGTTGCGCGGATCGGCCACACGGTTGGATACCGCTACCAGTCTTGACATATGCCTCCTGTCCGGCGGCGCGCCGGCGCGCACCGCCCGTTGACCCGGGGCCGGATCAGATCACCGCATCCCATGGGGACGACAGGCGCATGGCGCCATTGATCAGGCCGACCATCGAATAGGTCTGCGGGAAATTGCCCCACATCTCGCCGGTAACCGGGTGGGTGTCCTCCGAAAGCAGTCCGAGCGGATTGCGGGCCGCGAGCATGGCTTCGAAGATCTCGCGCGCCTGCTCCTTGCGGCCGATGCGCGCCAGCGCGTCGATCCGCCAGAACGTGCAGATATTGAACGCCGTCTCCGGCTTGCCGAAGTCGTCCGGCGCCTCGTAGCGGCGCATGTACGGCCCGTCGCACAACACCTGCTCCAGCCGCTCCAGCGTGGAGACGAAGCGCCGGTCGCGCGGGTCGATGAAGTTGACCTCGGCCATCAGCAGCACGCTGGCGTCCAGCTCCCGGCCGCCGAAGCTCTCGGCGAAGGCCTGGCGCTCCTCGCTCCAGGATTCGCGCAGGATCCGCTCGCGCATCGCCTGCGCATGCTGGTGCCAATACGCGGCGCGCGACTGCAACTGCAGCGTCTCGCCGATCTTGGCCAGCCGGTCGCAGGCGGCCCAGCACATCAGCATCGACGAGGTGTGCACCCGTGCGCGGGTGCGCAGCTCCCACATGCCGGCGTCCGGCGTGCCGAAGACCCGCACCGCCTGTTCGCCCACCTGCTCCAGCACCCGGTACTCGGCCGGGCCGGCGCGGTGCAGCAGCCGGTGATCGTGGAATGCCTGCGCGGCGCCCAGCACCACGTTGCCATAGACATCGTGCTGGAAGTGCTCCTGCGCCTGGTTGCCCACGCGCACCGGCCCCATGCCGCGATAGCCGCCGATGTGGTCCAGCACGTGTTCGGGCAGATGCCGCTCCAGGCCGATGCCATAGAGCGGCTGGATATGGCCGTCCTGGGACTGCATCACGACGTTGGACATCCAGCGCAGGTAGTCCTCCATCGTGCCGACTTCGGACAGGCTGTTCAGCGCGCGAATCACGAAGAAGGCGTCGCGCAGCCAGCAGAAGCGGTAGTCCCAGTTGCGCCCGCTGTGCGGCGCCTCGGGAATGCTGGTGGTCATCGCGGCGACGATGGCGCCGGTTTCCTCGTACAGCGACATCTTCAGCGTGATGGCGGCGCGGATCACCGCATCCTGCCATTCGCGCGGCACCGCCAGCCGGCGCGTCCACAGCTTCCAGTACGACACCGTCTCCTGCTCGAAGTCGCGCGCGGTCTCCTCGATGCCGCCCATCAGCGTCTCGTCGGGGCCGAGGATGAAGTCGACCGGCCGCAGCAGCAGGAAGGGCGTGCGCTCCAGCACGTAGGTCAGCGGCGCATTGGTGGTCATGCGCAGCGTCATGTCGTCGCCGATATAGCGGACATGGCTGCTGCCGCGCGCGACCCGGGCCGCGTTGCGGCCCCAGCCGAAGCGCGGCGCCACGGTGACGCGAATGCGCGGCGCGCCCTTGAGCGGACGCACGCGCCGCACCAGCGTCAGCGGCCGGAAGTAGCGTCCGTGGCGGAAAAAGCGCGGGGCGAAGTCGGTGACTTCGAGACTGTTGCCGTGGCGGTCGGTGAGCTGGGTGCGCAGTACCGCCGTATTCGGCTCGTACCACTGGCGCGCGTGCTCGAAGTCCTCGATCTCGATGGAGAAGTGCCCGCCGTTCTCGCTCGAATCGAGCAGGGCATTGAAGACCGGATCGCCGTCAAAACGGGGCAGGCAGCTCCAGACGATGCGGCCCCGCTGGTCCACCAGCGCCGAGAAGGCGCAATTGCCGATCATTCCCAGCGACAGCGATGGTTCGCAATGCGGCGACAACCGCTGTTCCGCGCCCACGCCGGCGTCCGCCGCGACACGGTCGTACGCGACTCCGGTGCCTGACTCGCTCACTCGTACCCCCTTCAACTTGCGCGATGATTGCTGGATGACGCCATGTCTTGTCCGCCGGGCGGAACCGCCGGCGGCGTGGCTGGCGAGGCCGGCGGCCCCGCAGCGGAATCGAGCGCCCGGGCACTGTGGTGCAGCCAGGCGCGCAGGTCGGCGGGCGCCGGCACGCTGACCGAAGCGGCGCTTTGCCGCTGCCCGACCAGCACGCCGAGGCCGCCCAGATGGTTGACCATGGCAAAGCCGTCTTCGTCGGTAACATCGTCGCCGGCGAAGACCGGGCGGCGGCCGGCAAACGGCGCGGAGCGCATCATCAGCTCGATGGCGCTGCCCTTGGTGACCCCGGCCGGCTTGACCTCGACCACCATCTTGCCGTGCAGCATCTCGGCGCCGCTGACGTTGCACAGGGCATCGGCGACCTGGTCGCGCACCAGCGCCTCCAGCGCGGGCACCGCGCGGTAGTGCACCGCCAGCGCCATCGGCTTGCGCTCCAGCCGCAGACCGGGATTGGCGGCCACCAGCGCCTCCAGGCTCGGCAACAGCTTGTCCAGGTCGAAGCCCGGTGCCTCCAGACGGCTGCCGTCGGCGGCGCGCATCTCGGCGCCATGGACACCGGCAGTGGGAAGCTTCAGCGGCTGGAGGAAGTGATCCAGTTCGGCGATGGTCCGCCCCGACACGATCGCCAGCGCGCCGTCCAGATGACGATGGAGGGCGCGCAGGGTCCCCACCAGTTCCGCTTCGACCTGCACGAGGTCGGGCCGAGGGGCAAGATCGGCCAACGTGCCGTCGAAGTCCAGGAACAGCGCAGTATCGGGAGCGATCAGCGATAGGGATGACATCGCTGCACACCGTAACACGACAGCCAACGAGCGTCCACCCGCTGGCGTCCTACATGGCGCTTGCTGCATACCGTGCGCTGGCTGTCCCTCTCCCCGGACCCCTCTCCCACAAGTGGGCGAGGGAGAAAACCGGCGGGGCAGTCGTCCGTGGTGGGTTCGCTCCCCTCTCCCGCCCTGCGGGAGAGGGGCCGGGGGAGAGGGCAATCCGGCGCGCAAACATGGCCCCTGCGGCGGCCACACCGCCTCATCCCTTATCATTAATGGTTTACCGCAGCCCCCCTTCCCGGGCCGCCCTGCCCTATCGCGCACTTTCGCGCCCTCGGGCCGACACCTCCACCGGCAAGCAAGCCGGCCGCCGACATGACCAGCAAGACAGCCAGCAAACCCGACTACCTGAAGAAGATCCTGACCGCCAAGGTGTACGACGTGGCGCAGGAGACCGAACTGACCTTTGCGCGCGAGCTGTCGGCACGAATTGGCAACAACGTATGGTTCAAGCGGGAGGACACCCAGCCGGTGTTTTCGTTCAAGCTGCGCGGCGCCTACAACAAGATGGCGTCGCTGACGCCCGAGGAACTCAAGCGCGGCGTGATCGCGGCATCCGCGGGCAACCACGCACAAGGTGTCGCGCTGTCCGCGGCCCGCCTGCAGTGCAAGGCCGTGATCGCGATGCCGGTCACCACGCCCCGCGTCAAGATCGATGCCGTGCGCGAGCGCGGCGGCAAATGGGTCGAGGTGGTGCTGCACGGCGAGTCGTACAGCGACGCCTACCAGCATGCGGTCGAGCTGGAAAAGAAGCAAAAGCTGACCTTCATCCATCCCTTCGACGATCCGGACGTGATCGCCGGCCAGGGCACCATCGCCATGGAAATCCTGCGCCAGCATCCCGGCCCGATCCACGCGGTGTTCGCCGCCATCGGCGGCGGCGGCCTGATTTCCGGGGTGGCGGCCTACATCAAGGCGGTGCGCCCCGAGATCAAGGTGATCGGGGTGCAGACCGTCGATTCGGACGGCATGAAGCGTTCGATCGACGCCGGCAAGCGGGTCGAACTGAAGGACGTGGGCCTGTTCGCGGACGGCACCGCGGTCAAGCTGGTCGGCAAGGAAACCTTCCGGCTGGCGCGCGAGCTGGTCGACGAGATCGTGCTGGTGGACACGGACGCGATCTGCGCTGGCGTCAAGGACGTGTTCCAGGACACCCGCAGCATCCTCGAGCCGTCCGGCGCGATGGCGGTGGCCGGCCTGAAGCTGTACGCGCAGCGCGAGAAGCTCAAGGGCCAGAACCTGGTGGCGATCGCCTGCGGCGCCAACATGAACTTCGACCGCCTGCGCTTCGTCGCCGAGCGCGCCGAGGTGGGCGAGGCGCGCGAGGCGGTGTTCGCGGTCACCATTCCCGAGGAGCGCGGCAGCTTCCGCCGCTTCTGCGAGCAGCTGGGCACCCGCAACGTCACCGAGTTCAATTACCGGATTGCCGACAACCGCGTCGCCCATATCTTCGTCGGCGTGCAGATCAGCAACCGCGCCGAGAGCGACCGCATCGCCGCGAACTTCCGCCGGCACGGCTTCGACACGCTGGACCTGTCGAACGACGAGCTGGCCAAGCAGCATATCCGCTACATGGTGGGCGGCCATTCGCCGCTGGCGCACGATGAACTGCTGTACCGCTTCGAATTTCCCGAGCGCCCCGGTGCGCTGATGCGCTTCCTGTCGAGCATGAGCCCGAACTGGAACATCAGCCTGTTCCACTACCGCAACCAGGGCGCGGATACGTCCAATATCCTGGTCGGCATCCAGGTGCCGAAGAACGAGAAGCGCGCCTTCCGCGAATTCCTCGCGACCCTGGGTTACGTACACTGGGAAGAGACCGACAACCCCGTCTACAAGCTGTTCCTGGCCTGAGGGGCATGCCGCGTCACCCTTGATGGAGCTTCAATGAGCCTGCCCGAACATTCCCCGCTCGGCAAGGTTTCGGCCTACAAGGCCGAATACGACCCGAGCCTGCTGTTCCCCATTCCGCGCGCACCCAAGCGCGCCGAGATCGGGCTGGCCGAAGGCGCGGCCTTGCCGTTCTTCGGCGTCGATTTCTGGAATGCCTACGAACTGTCGTGGCTGAACCAGAAGGGCAAGCCCCAGGTCGCGCTGGCCACCTTCATTGTGCCGGCCAACACACCGAACATCGTCGAATCGAAGTCGTTCAAGCTTTATCTGAACAGCTTCAACCAGACCCGGCTGGCGTCCGCCGAGGCGCTGCAGCAGCTGCTGCACCAGGACCTGTCGGAGGCAACCGGCGGCCCGGTACAGGTGCGCCTGACCACCGAGGCGGATTTCGCCGGGCAGCGCATGGGCGAACTCGACGGCCTGCTGCTGGACCGGCTCGATATCGAAACCGACATCTACGAGCCGGCGCCCCAGTTGCTGCGCGCCGATCACGAAGAGACCATCGTCGAGGAGACGCTGGTGTCGCATCTGCTCAAGTCGAACTGCCTGGTCACCGGCCAGCCGGACTGGGGCAGCGTGCAGATCCAGTACGTTGGCGCCCCGATCGACCAGGAAGGCCTGCTGAAGTACCTGATCTCGTTCCGCAACCACAACGAATTCCATGAGCAGTGCGTGGAGCGAATCTTCGTGGACGTGATGCGCCAGTGCAGGCCGGCCAAGCTGGCGGTCTACGCCCGCTACACCCGGCGCGGGGGGCTCGACATCAATCCGTTCCGTACCAACTTCAACACGCCCTGGCCGGACAACCGGCGCAACGCGCGCCAGTAAGGCCGGCCGCGCCAGACGGGCGGCCCCCGGCCAAGGGCGCGTCTCAGCCGGCCTGCAGCATCCGGGCCAGGGCCGCATGGCCGGCCCCGTCCGCCAGTTCCGCGGCCGTGCGCCCGGTTGCATCGCGCGGCGTCAGGCTGGCGCCGGCCTGCAGCAGGCGGCGTGCCGATGGCATGTCCCCCGCCTGCCCGACGTACATCAGCGGCGTCATGCCCGCCATGTCGGCGACCTCGGGGCTGGCGCCCGCCTGCAGCAGCAGGGACAGCGTGGCGGCGCGGCTGCCGCCCTCGCCCTGCAGCTCGTCCGAGCGGGCCGCCAGCAACAGCGGCGTGCGCATCGCGGCATCGCGCCGCTGCAGTTCCTCGGACTGCGCCCCGTCCACCAGCAGGTCCACCGCCTCGGCATGCAGGCCGGCGGCGGCGTAGCACAGCGCCGTCCAGCCAGCCCCGGCCGACCCTTCGCGCGGATCGCGGCGGGCACCGGCCTGCAGCAGCAGCCGGACCATGCCGGCATCGCCGAACAGCGCCGCCAGCATCAACGGCGTGCGTCCGCGGCTGTCGGTGGCATCGACACGGGCGCCGGCCTCGATCAGCGCGGCAGCCGCCTCCGGCTGGCCGGCGGCCGCCGCGCACATCAGCGCCGTCTCGCCGCCGGCGAAGGCGGGCAGGTCGGCCGCGGGCACGGCGGCGCGATGCGAACCTTGCGCCTGCAGCAGCAGGCGCACGATGTCGGTATGGCCATGCGCCGCCGCGATGGCCAGCGCATCGTGCCCGCCGGTCGTCAACGGCGCCTGCAGCCACTGCGGATCCGCCAGCCACTGCCGCACCGTCGCGGCGTCGCCGCACTCCAGCGCTGTCGTCAGCGCTCCCGCGCCGCAGCGCGCCAGCCAGCGCCGGTAGTCGCCCGCCAGTTCCCGCACCAGGCTGCCCAGCATCGCCTCGCCGGCATTGTTGCCGCGCGCCAGCGCGGCCGGTACCAGCCCGGCCCGGTTGCGCAGCACCAGCACGGCGCGCGCGGCGCAGGCTTCGCCGGCATCGTTGCGGTCCAGATGCCGGACCATCATGCGCACCGCCTGCGGCACCGGCGGCCGCATGGCGAAGGCCAGATGCAACGGCGTGTCCCCGGCGGCGTTGGCGCGGGTCGGATCGGCATCGTGGCGCAACAGCCAGTCGAGCATGTCCGGATCGGCGCCGGCGAGCACGGCATGGTGCAGGGCCGTGTTGCCATCCGCATCGCCGGCATTGAGCGCCGCCGCGCCGGTGCCGGCCGGCCCCGGCAGCGCGGCGGCGCTGCCCGCGCTGCCAGCGTCGAGCGGGCGAACCATGTCAATCAGCCGGGAAGAAGAGGAGGAAGGAAGCACCATGGGATTCTCCGGAGGTAGTCCTGGCGTTCGGGTTGACTGTTGCGGTCGGGGCGGCAATGACGCTCGGTATGCCGCTCGACCGGTGGCATGAAAGATGAGGCCGCAATGCTATGGGCACGGGGCAGCCGGCTCTTGCGAAAACTGGCCAAAGCTGTGCAAAGGATTCGGACTACGGTGCAGACCTGAGCCAAGGCCACGGTGGTCGTGGCAACGGCCTGGAACGGGCGCGAGCGCCGTGCGGAGGCGGGATCGGCGGGGATGCGGCAGAGGCGGGAACGCCCCTTGGCAACATATTTGCTACAGTTTACGCCCGACCTGCCCCCGGGCCCGGCCTCCGGTGCCTGGGGCGCTTCATCAAAGGACCGCTTCCCATGTCTTCCGGCGTCATCCGCATCCGCGGCGCGCGTCAGCACAATCTCAAGCAAGTCGACCTGGACCTTCGCACCCGCGAGATGACCGTGGTGACGGGTCCGTCCGGCTCCGGCAAATCCAGCCTGGTCTTCGATACGCTCTATGCCGAGGGCCAGCGCCGCTACGTCGAAACCTTCAGCGCCTACGCGCGCCAGTTCCTGGACCGGATGGACCGGCCCCAGGTCGACCGCGTCGAGGGCGTGCCGCCCGCCATCGCCATCGACCAGACCAATCCGGTGCGCAGCTCGCGCTCGACGGTCGGCACGATGACGGAGCTGAACGATCACCTGAAGCTGCTGTTCGCCCGCGCCGCCCAGCTGTTCGACCGGCAGACTGCCCTGGCGGTACGCCACGACACGCCCGAGACCATCTACGCCGAGCTGCGCGAGCGTGCGGCGGCGGCCGGCGACTGCCGGCTGGCGGTGACCTTCCCGGTCGAGCTGCCCGAGGCCACCACCGAGGACGAGATCGCCCAGTGGCTTTCGGTCAGCGGCTATACGCGGGTGCAGGCGCAACGGGTGGTGCAGTCGTCCACCGGACCGCGCAAGTTGCTGGACGTGGTGGCGGACCGCTTCCGCATCGGCGGCGCCGACAAGGCGCGCGTGATCGACGCCATCGAATCCGCGCTGCGCCGCGGCGCCGGCCGCGTCAACGTCTATGCGCTGCTGGACGAGGGCGAGCAGATCTGGCGCTTCTCCACCGGCCTGCACTGCCCGGAGAGCGACCTGCGCTATGCCGATCCCCAGCCCGCGCTGTTCTCCTTCAACTCCGCCTACGGCGCCTGCGAAGCCTGCCGCGGCTTTGGCCGCGTGATCGGCGTGGACCTGGGCCTGGTCATTCCCGACGGCCGCAAGACGCTGCGCGAGGGGGCGATCAAGCCGATGCAGACGCCGGCCTGGAAGGAGTCGCAGGACGACCTGATGCGCTACGCGGCGCGCGCCGGCATCCCGCGCGATACCCCGTGGGCCGAACTGACCGAAGCGCAGCGCCACTGGGTCATCGAGGGCGACCCCGACTGGAGCGGCAAGTGGAATACGCAGTGGTACGGCGTGCGCCGCTTCTTCGACTACCTGGAGTCGAAGGCGTACAAGATGCATATCCGCGTGCTGCTGTCCAAGTACCGCAGCTACACGGTGTGCGACACGTGCGGCGGCGCGCGGCTCAAGACCGAGGCGATGCAGTGGCGCCTGGGTTCGCGCGAGAACGCGGACGCCGTGCTGGCGCCCGAGCGCCGCTTCATGCCACGCGGCGTGCAGTGGTCGCGCGACCAGCTGGAGTCATTGCCGGGCCTGACCGTGCACGACCTGATGCTGCTGCCGATCGCCCGCATCCGGCGCTTCTTCGACGAGCTGACGCTGCCCAGCGCGCTGCTGGACGACGCGCTCAGGCTGCTGCTGACCGAGGTCCGCACCCGGCTGAAGTACCTGTGCGATGTCGGCATCGGCTACCTGACGCTGGACCGGCAAAGCCGCACGCTGTCCGGCGGCGAAGTGCAGCGCATCAACCTGACCACCGCGCTCGGGACCTCGCTGGTCAACACGCTGTTCGTGCTCGATGAGCCCAGCATCGGCCTGCATCCGCGCGACCTGAACCGCATCGTCGAGGCGATGCGCCGGCTGCGCGATGCCGGCAATACGCTGGTGGTGGTCGAGCACGACCCTTCGGTGATGCTTGCCGCCGACCGGCTGATCGACATGGGACCGGGTCCCGGCGAGCGCGGCGGCACCATCGTCTACGACGGCACCCCGGACGAGATCCGGCACGCGGATACGCTGACCGGCCTCTATCTGGGCGGCCATCGCCGCGTCGCGCACGCCTCGGACTGGACCCCTCGCCCCGTCGACGACGCGACGCCCCGGCTGGTACTGGAAGGCGCCAGCGAGCACAACCTGCGCGACGTCACCGTGTCGATTCCGCTGCAGCGGCTGGTCTGCGTCACCGGCGTGTCGGGCTCGGGCAAATCGACGCTGATCCAGGACGTCCTGCATCCGGCCCTGGCACGCCACTTCGGCCGGGCCACCGAAACGCCGGGCGCGCACCGGGCGCTGCACGGCGCCGGGCAGATCGCCGACGCGGTGTTCGTCGACCAGTCGCCGATCGGCAAGACGGCTCGCTCCAACCCCGCCAGCTATGTCGGCGCCTTCGACGAACTGCGCAAGCTGTTCGCCAAGGCGTCGCTGGCAAAGCAGCGCGGCTATACCGCCGGCACCTTCAGCTTCAACTCCGGCGACGGCCGTTGCCCGACCTGCGGCGGCTCGGGCTTCGAGCATGTCGAGATGCAGTTCCTGTCGGACGTGTATCTGCGCTGCCCGGACTGCGACGGCACCCGCTACCGCGCCGAAATCCTCGAAGTGAAGATCGAGCGCGGCGCGCGCGCGCTGAGCGTGGCCGATGTGCTGGAGCTGACCGTCAGCGAGGCGGTCGAGCTGTTCGCCGGCGACGCCGAGGTCCTGCGCGTGCTGCAGCCGATCGTCGATGTCGGCCTCGAATACGTCAAGCTGGGCCAGCCGGTACCGACCCTGTCGGGCGGCGAGGCGCAGCGCCTGAAGCTCGCCGGCTTCCTCGCGGAGACGGCGCAGGCTGGACGCAAGCGCGTCAAGCCCGATGCCAGCGAAGGGCGGCTCTTCATGTTCGACGAGCCCACCACCGGTCTGCATTTCGACGATATCGCCAAGCTGATGCGCGCCTTCGGCAAGCTGCTGGAGGGGGGCCATTCGCTGATCGTGATCGAACACAATCTCGACGTGATTCGCGCGGCGGACTGGATCATCGACCTGGGCCCCGAGGGCGGCGACGGCGGCGGCGAAGTGGTCTGCGCCGGCACGCCGGAGGACACCAAGGCCTGCGCGCAGTCGCACACCGGCGCGGCGCTGCTGCAATACGAGCGCGACATGACGCAGGACGACGCGCACGCGCGCCAGGCGGCGCTGCGCGAGCAGGCCCGCACCGGTTCGCCGGCGGCGCGGCGGGCCCGCCATGCCATCGAAGGCGAGGACGTGGTGCGCATCGTCAATGCCCACGAGCACAACCTGAAGGGGCTGAACGTCGATATCCCGCACAACCGCTTCAATGTGGTGACCGGCGTGTCCGGCTCGGGCAAGTCGACGCTGGCCTTCGACATCCTCTTTCACGAGGGCCAGCGCCGCTACCTCGAATCGCTGAACGCCTATGCGCGCTCCATCGTGCAGCCGGCCGGGCGGCCGGAGGTCGATGCGGTGTTCGGCATTCCGCCGACCGTGGCCATCGAGCAGCGGCTCTCGCGCGGCGGACGCAAGAGCACCGTGGCGACCACCTCCGAGGTCTGGCACTTCCTGCGGCTGCTGTACGTGAAGCTCGGCCTGCAGCACTGCGTCAATGACGGCACGCCGGTCAGCGCGCAATCGCCGGAGTCGATCCTGGCCCAGCTGCTGCGCGAGCACCGCGGCCAGCATATCGGTCTGCTGGCGCCGCTGGTGGTCAACCGCAAGGGCGTCTATACCGATCTGGCCAAGTGGGCCAAGGCGCGCGGCTACAGTCACCTGCGTGTGGACGGCGCCTTTGTGCCGGTCGATCCCTGGCCGCGGCTGGACCGCTTCCGCGAACACACCATCGAGCTGCCGGTCGGCGACGCGGTGGTGTCCGCCGACAACGAGGCCGCGCTGCGGGCGTTGCTCGAGCAGGCGCTCGAGCACGGCAAGGGCATCGTGCATCTGCTCGCCCCGCTCGATGGCCTGCGCGAGGCGCTGGACGGCGGCGAGAACGGCGACGGCATCGGCGCGGTGACGGTGCTGTCCACGCTGCGGGCCTGCCCGTGCTGCGGCACCAGCTATCCCGAGCTGGACCCGCGCATGTTCTCGTACAACAGCAAGCATGGCTGGTGCCCGCACTGCGTCGGCACCGGTCTGGCGCTCACGCGCGAGCAGCGCGCCGCCTATGACGACACCGTGCTCGCCGGCGACGACCGTGGCCGCGAGCAGACCCTGCCGTCCGAGGAGCCAGAACCGGAAGGACTCGGCCATGCGCCCTGCCCCGAATGCGGCGGCACGCGCCTGAACCCTGCCGCACGCGCCGTGACATTCGCAGGCCGCGCCATCACCGACATCGCGCAATGGACGGTGTCGCAAACCCGCCAGTGGGTGCCGCAGCTGCGGCTGCGCGGGCGCGACGCCGACATCGCGCGCGACGTCGTCAGCGAGATCCGCGGCAGGCTGGAGTTCCTGGAGGAAGTGGGACTCGGTTATCTGACGCTGGACCGCGCCGCGCCCAGCCTCTCCGGCGGCGAAGCGCAGCGGATCCGGCTGGCGGCGCAGCTGGGCAGCAATCTGCAGGGCGTCTGCTACGTACTGGACGAGCCAACCATCGGCCTGCATCCGCGCGACAACCGCATCCTGCTCGATGCGCTGCGCAAGCTCGGCGACAAGGGCAATACGCTGGTGGTGGTCGAGCATGACGAGGACACCATCCGGCGCGCCGACCATATCATCGATATCGGACCCGGCGCGGGCAAGCGCGGCGGCAACGTCGTCGCGCAGGGCAGCGTGGACGATCTGGCGGCGCAGCCGGATTCGCTGACCGGGCGCTTCCTCGCCCGGCCGATCGTCCATCCGCTGCAGCCGCGCCGGCCGGTGGTCGAGCCGGGCGATGGCGCCGAGGCACAGCCGCCGCACTGGCTCACCGTGCACGGCGCCAATCTGCACAACCTGCGCGACATCACCGCCACGCTGCCGCTGTCGCGGCTGGTGGCAATCACCGGCGTCAGCGGCTCGGGCAAGTCCACGCTGGCGCGCGACGTGCTGATGACCAATCTGCTCGACGCGGTGGGCCGCTCGGTGCTGTCCTCGCCCGCCACCCGGCGCGCACGCAAGAGCGCCAGCGCGGACAAGCCCGCACAGACACAGGGGCGCGGCACGCGCAGCGCGGTGGAGGTGGTGCACAACTGGGTCGGCTGCGCCTCGGTCACCGGATGGGAAACCATCGACCGCGTGCTGGAGGTCGACCAGACCCCGATCGGCAAGACGCCGCGCTCGTGCCCGGCCACCTATATCGGCGTGTGGGACGCGATCCGCCGGCTGTTCGCCGATACGCTGGAAGCGCGCGCACGCGGCTATACCGCCAGCCGCTTCTCCTTCAACACCGGCGACGGCCGCTGCCCGGCCTGCGAGGGCCAGGGCGTGCGCACCATCGGCATGAGCTTCCTGCCGGATGTGAAGGTCGCCTGCGATGTCTGCCACGGCCAGCGCTTCAATGCGGAAACGCTGGCGGTCACCTGGCGCGGCCGCAATATCGGCGAAGTGCTGACGATGGAAATCGACGAGGCGGTCGAGTTCTTCGCCGCGATGCCGGGCATCGCCCATCCGCTGCAGCTGATGAAGGACGTGGGGCTGGGCTACCTGACGCTCGGCCAGCCATCGCCCACGCTGTCCGGCGGCGAGGCACAGCGGATCAAGCTGGTAACGGAGCTGGCCAAGGTGCGCGACGACATCACCCGGCGCGGCCAGAAGCCACCGCACACGCTGTACGTGCTGGACGAGCCCACGGTAGGCCTGCACATGGCCGATGTCGCCCGGTTGATCCACGTGCTGCACCGGCTGGCCAACGGCGGGCACAGCGTGGTCGTGATCGAGCACGACCTCGATGTCATCGCCGAGGCGGACTGGGTGATCGACCTGGGACCGGAAGGCGGGGACGGCGGCGGCACCATCGTCGCGGCCGCGCCGCCCGAGGTGCTGGCGCGCGAGCCGCGCAGCCATACCGGCGCGGCACTGGTGCCGGTGCTGGCGCGGCAGGCGCCGGAAACGGACGAGAAGGAGGCGGACACCGAGCCGGTAGCGGCGCCGCTGGCCCGCGCCGGCTAAATGCTGACCAGGCTTGCACAACGAACGCGTCGTTCCCGCGAAAGCGGGAATCCAGCGTCTTCAAAAGCCACTGGGTCCCCGCCTTCGCGGGGACGACGAGGTGTTGTCACCGGCGTCGGGATGACATGCTGACCACGCTTGCACAACCAATGCGTCGTTCCCGCGAAAGCGGGAATCCAGCGTCGTCAAAAGCCACTGGGTCCCCGCCTTCGCGGGGATGACGGGGTGTTGTCACCAGCGGCGGGATGACATGCTGACCACGCTTGCACAACCAACGCGTCGTTCCCGCGAAAGCGGGAATCCAGCGTCTTCAAAAGCCACTGGGTCCCCGCGTTCGCGGGGATGACGGGGTGTTGTCACCGGCGTCGCGACGACATGCTGACCACGCTTGAACAACCAACGCGTCGTTCCCGCGAAAGCGGGAATCCAGCGTCTTCAAAAGCCACTGGGTCCCCGCCTTCGCGGGGACGACGGGGTGTTGTCACCGGCGTCGGGATGACATGCTGAACCACGCTTGCACAACCAACGCGTCGTTCCCGCGAAAGCGGGAATCCAGCGTCTTCAGAAGCCACTGGGTCCCCGCGTTCGCGGGGATGACGGGGTGTTGTCACCGGCGGCGGGATGACATGCTGACCACGCTTGCACAACCAACGCGTCGTTCCCGCGGAAGCGGGAATCCAGCGTCTTCAAAAGCCACTGGGTCCCCGCCTTCGCGGGGACGACGAGGTGTTGTCACCGGCGGCGGGATGACATGCTGACCACGCTTGCACAACCAACGCGTCGTTCCCGCGGAAGCGGGAATCCAGCGTCTTCAAAAGCCACTGGGTCCCCGCCTTCGCGGGAATGACGGGGTGTTGTCAGCAGCGTGGGTCCCCGCCACGGCGGGGACCCGCCATCCATCAGGTCACCGGCGCCGGATTGAACAGCACCAGCGAGTTGTGCAACTTGTAATGCTCGGCCCATGACTTGCGGCCGCTGGCGACGTCCAGCATCTTGTGGAACAGCTCCCAGCCGACCTGCTCGATGGTCGCCTCGCCGGTGGCGATGCGGCCAGCGTCGATATCCATCAGGTCGTGCCAGCGGCGTGCAAGATCCCGCCGCGTGGCTACCTTGATCACCGGCACTTCGGCCAGGCCGTACGGCGTGCCCCGGCCGGTGGTGAAGATATGCAGGTTGATGCCGGCGGCCAGCTGCAGCGTGCCGCAGACGAAGTCGCCTGCGGGCGTGGCCGCATAGATCAGCCCCTTCTGCGTGACGCGCTCGCCCGGACCGGAGACGCCATGGATGGCGCCCGTGCCGGACTTGACGATCGAGCCCATCGCCTTCTCGACGATATTGGACAGTCCGCCCTTCTTGTTGCCCGGCGTGGTGTTGGCGCTGCGGTCCACCTCGCCCTTCTGCAGATAGTTGTCGTACCAGGCCATCTCGCGGATCAGCGCCTGCGCGACTTCCGGGGTGGCGGCGCGCGCGGTCAGCTGGTCGATGCCATCGCGCACCTCGGTCACCTCCGAGAACATCACCGTCGCACCCGCGCGCACCAGCAGGTCCGCGGCGAAGCCGACCGCCGGATTGGCAGTGACGCCGGAAAACGCATCGCTGCCGCCGCACTGCACGCCGACCACCAGGTCCGAGGCCGGACAGGTCTCGCGCTGGCGGGCATTCAGCCGCTGCAGATGGCGCTCGGCGCTGGCCATGATCGAGTCGATCATCGATTCGAAGCCGACGTGCTGCTCATCCTGCAGGCAGACCACGTCCAGTTCGCCCTCGCGCTGGATCGGAATGGTGCCGGCACTGGCCAGCCGAGCCGGCTGCAGCTTCTCGCAGCCCAGGCTCACCACCATCACCTCGCCGCCGAAGTTCGGGTTCAGCGCGATATTGCGAATGGTGCGAATCGGAATGGCGGCGTCCTTCGCATCGATTGCCACGCCGCAGCCATAGCCGTGCTCGAGCCCGACCACGTCATCGACGTTGGGGTACTTCGGCAGCAGCTCGGCCTTGATCCGGCGCACCGCGTAGTCGACCACCCCCGAGACGCACTGCACCGTGGTGGTGATCGCCAGGATGTTGCGCGTGCCGACCGAGCCGTCGGCATTGCGGTAGCCCTCGAAGGTATAGCCCTCCAGCGGCGGGGCGGGCGGCGGGACGCGTGTGCAAATCGGCAGGTTCTCCAACCCGGGCGGTTCCGGCATGCGCAGCACGCGCTCGTTGACCCAGCTGCCGCGCGGCAGCGCCCTGGCGGCATGGCCGATCACCACGTTGTAACGCACCACCGGATCGCCCTCGGCGAAGTCGGTCAGCGCGACCTTGTGCCCTTGGGGCACCGCCTCGGCAAGCACCAGGCCGCAGTCGAAGCGCGTGCCGGCGGGCAGCCCGCCATCGTTGGCGACGATGGCCACGTTGTCGTCCGGGTGCATGGTGATGTAGAGCGGCCGGGCGGCCGCGGGCTTCTGGGCAGGCGGATTCGCCACTGCGGGAATCGCCACGGCGGCGTCGGATGTCTGTTGCATTGCTGGTGTCCCCTTGCTTGTCCGCATGTCCAGCGGACCGATGACAACGTTATCATTTGCCGCTCGGCGTTGCAAGAATCGCGATGGGCTTTTCGCCAATTGAGGCGCCCGAGACCCTCTCCCCCGGGCCCCTCTGCCGCTCGGCGGGAGAGGGGAGCAAACCCTGGGTGATTAACCGCTACCGGGGTTTTCCCCTCCCCCGCTTGCGGGTGAAGAGAGCAAACCCGGGTGATTCAACCGCTGCCGGCGTTCTCCCCTCGCCCGCTTGCGGGAGAGGGGCCGGGGGAGAGGGCACGCCATGGCTCGCCGTCCCCCAAAGCCATTCCTCTCCTTCATGCGCATGAGAAACCGTCAACCGCCAAGGCATGGCCATATGACATAGTCGCCGCAACAGAAATAGAGCGAGGAGACTGACCATGCGATTCAACCTGCTTGGCGCCATGATGGCGTCGCTGACTCTCATCACGGCCGCCGCCTCGGCGCACGCAGCCGACTGGCCCACCAAACCGGTGCGCATCATCGTGCCGTATGCCCCGGGCGGCATCGCCGACATCTCGGCCCGCGCCACGGCCCAGCAACTGCAGGCCATCACCGGCCAGACCTTCATCGTCGACAACCGCCCCGGCGCGGATACCCGCATCGGCACCGAGTATGTGGCAAAACAGCCGGCGGACGGCTATACCCTGCTGCTCGCCGGCGGCGGCTTCGCCGTCAACAATTCGCTGTTCGACAAGCTGCCCTATGACACGGCGAAGGATTTCGAGCCGGTCGCCATGGTCGTCTCCAATCCGCTGCTGCTGGTGATCGGTTCGGTGCAGCCCATCAAGACCGTGGCGGACCTGAAGGCGGCCGCCGGCAAGGACAAGGGGGTGACGCTGGCCTCGGGGGGCAAGGGCACCCTCAGCCATATGTCGATGGAGCTGTTCGCCTCGGCGACCAAGTTGCCGATCTCGCACGTGCCCTACCGCGGCGGCTCCGCGCATACCGCCGACGTGGTCAGCGGCCTGGTCACCGGCATCTTCGAGAACCCGAGCTCGGCGCTGCCCATGATCGAGGCGGGCAAGTATCGCGCAATCGCCGTGACCTCGGCGCAGCGCAACCCGGCCTTCCCGCAGGTGCCGACGATGCAGGAAGCCGGTACGCCCAACTTCGATGTGATCAACTGGTTCGGCCTGTTCCTGCCTGCCGGCGTGCCGGCCGACACCGCCGAGAAGATCCGCGGGGCGGTCGCGCAGGCGCTGGCCAATCCGCAGCTGAAGCAGCGGTTCGCCAAGGAAGGCGTCACGGTGGGCGGTCCGGCCGGCAAGGCTTTCGGCAAGTTCGTCGCCGACGAGACCCGCCGCTGGGGAGACATCATCCGCGCCCGGGGGATCCGTGCAGACTGAGGACCGACCGATCGACCCGGCGCTGCTGGCGGCCGTGGAGGAAACGCAGGCGATGCCCGGCGAGGCCGACGGCGTGGAACTGCCGGAGGCCGAGGCGCGCAGGCTTGCCAGCGAACTGCGCGCGCGCCGGCTGGCGCGCGCCACCGGCGGCCACGAGCGAGTGTTGCGCGACAACTGGTACGTCACCGCGCCGGGCCGCGAGATACCGCTGGCGCTGTATCGCCGCGACGCCGACACGCCGGCACGGCCGCTGCTCTACTTCCACGGCGGCGGCTGGGCGGTGGGCAGCATCGTGACGCACGACGCGCTGTGCGCCCATCTGGCCGCAAGGACCGGGATGGCGGTGATCAGCGTGCACTATCGCCGCACGCCGGAGAACCCCTATCCGGCGCAGCAGGCCGACGGGCAGGCCGTGCTGGACTGGCTGCTCCGCCATGCCGCCATCCTCAAGCTCGACTTTGGCCCCGGCTGGGTGATCGGCGGCGACAGCGCCGGCGCCCATGTCGCGCTGACCCTTGCCTATGCGCTACGGGGCCTGGAGCGCGCGCCGCGGGCGCAGTTGCTGTTCTATCCGGCGCTGGACCCGGGCCTGGACACGCTCAGCGCCCGGCTGTACGCCGATGGCCCGGCGCTGACGCGCGCCAGCATGCGCTGGTACTGGCGCGCCCTGCTCGGCGGCGGCATGCCGGAGGGCGCGCTGCCGCTGCGCTGGCCGGACCTGTCCGCGCTGCCGTCGACGGTGCTGGTCACCGCCGAGCACGACCTGCTGCGCGACGAAGGCGAACTGCTGCATCAGCGGCTGGCCGCGCAGGGCATCGACGTGCGGTTTCGCCGGGCGCCCGGCATGCTGCATGGCTTTGCCCGGCTGCTGAACGCCAGCGAGGCGGCCCGCCGTCAGGTGGACGACGCCGCGGACGCGCTGCTGTCGCTGCTGCGGTAATGCACAGGCGGGCTGGCATGCGCCAGCCACGCCTGCGCCATCTCCCGGGCCTGCGCGACGAACCAGTTGCGCACGGTGCTGAGACGCCGCGGCGGAATCCGTGTTTCGTCCAGCACCAGGAAGTAGCCGCAGCTGCCGAGCATCACCTCGTTGAACGGCGCCACCAGCAGGCCGTCCGACAGATGCTGGCGCACCAGCAGGCGCGGCATCAGGCCGATGCCCAGGCCCGCGCGGATGGCCTCGATCATCACGGCGTAGTGGTCATAGGATTGGCGCGGCGCCGGCAGCCGCATGCCCGGCGCGAGCGTTGCGTTCCACTCGGCCCACGCGGTGGGATAGAGCACGTGCTGCAGCAGCGGCCAGCGCGCCAGATCCTCCGGCCGGGTGACCGGGTCGCGCGACAGGTGCTCCGGCGACGCGATCACCGCCATCTCCCGGCCGAACAGATAGTCGGCGCTGACGCCCTGCCAGGAACCGGTGCCGAAGCGGATCTCCGCATCGACGTCCTGCTCGGCCACGCGTGCCGACAGCAGCCGCGTCGATACCTGCAGGTCGATGTCCGGATGGTCCTTGCCGATGCCCGGCAGCAGCGGGATCAGCCAGTATTGCAGCACCGCGGGCGGAGCGAGGATACGGATCTGTGTGACATCCGGGTCGGTCTGCCGCACGCGCCGGTCGGTGGCGGCCAACTGGTCCAGTGCCGGCTCGACGCCCTCCAGGAACATCCTGCCGGCGGGGGTCAGCGCCACGCCACCCACGCGGCTGAACAGCGGCACGCCCAGATGCGACTCCAGCAGACGGATATGCTTGCTGACCGCGCCCTGCGTCAGGCACAGGCATTCCGCCGCGCGCGTGAAACTGCCCAGCCGGGCGACGGCGAGAAACGCTTCCAGCGTGGCGATCGAATATGGCGGGCGGAACGGCGTCATGGAGGTGCCGGCAATGTCGCTCTGATGCCGCCAGCTTAACGCCAGTGCCCGGCAAGTCATATCCCGATTGTCCCGGGGCGCCCTGCCGGCCGCGATGCCACGCCTGTCAGGTCGAGGCCCGCTCCACGATGCGAAAGCCGACGTCGATCACCGGCTCCGGCACCGTCTCGCCACGGCAGCGAGCCAGGATCAGCCTTGCCGCGCGATCGCCGATGCCGTGGCCGTCCACCTGCACCGTGGTCAGCGAGGGCTCCATATGCGCGGCGAAATCGGCATCGCCGAAGCCGCAGATCGCCAGATCCTCGGGGCTGCGAAGCCCGCGCGCCGCCGCCTCCACCAGTACCCCCTGGGCCAGCTGGTCCGAACTGCAGCAGATCGCCTCGATTCGCCGGTCCTGTTCGAGCAGCTGCGCCAATGCGCGCCGGCCCGAGGCCAGGCTGCTTGGTGCGGGGACGACCACCGTGGGCACGTCATGGCCAATCGTCGACAGGAAACCCTCGCGCCGCACCGCCGCCCGGTGGTCGTCCGCGGTCGCGATGGCCACGCGGCGCCAGCCGCGCGACAGGAAATAGCCCGCCACCGCGCTGCCCACCTTCAGATGGGAGAAGCCGACGGCCATGTCGACCGGGCGGTCGCTCAGTTCCCAGGTTTCCACCACCGGAATGCCGGCGCGGCGCAGCTGCTCGCGCGAGGTCGGCGAGCGCAGCAAACCGGCCACCACGATGCCGTCGGGGCGACGGCTGATGATGGTGTTCAGCAGCGCCGCCTCGCGCGCGTGGTCGTACCCCATCTGGGCCAGGATCAGCTGGTAGCCGGCCGCATCCAGCGCTTCGGTCAGCGCCTTGATGGTCGGCACGAACTGCGCCACCGAGATGCTGGGCACCAGCAACGCCACCGTCATGCTGCGCCGTGACTTGAGGCCGCCGGCCAGCAGATTGGGGATGTAGCCGGTGGCCTCGACCGCGGCACGAACCCGCTCGATGGTGGCGTCGGACACGAGGTTCGGCTTGCTCAACGCGCGCGACGCGGTGATCAGCGACACGCCCGCCTCGCGTGCCACGTCATGCAGCGTCACGGACTTTGGAGCGGTGGAGTCGGTCATGGCGGTCAGTAGGGGTAAATCAGGAGGGCGTACCCGCAGTACGGCGGTTGACCCGCCAAAATGACAACGTTAGCATTCGTCATCAAGGCAGCCGGGCGACCCAAGAGGGTGGCCCCGAGCGATTATACCGCTGCGCAACACCGCTGAAGCGCGCCGCACTCCGCGCAAAAATGACAACGTTGTCATTCTCTTTCCAGAGCGGCAAGCGCTGCGGGCGGGCTGCCCGATTCTCCTTCCACCTAACGGGATGCCGCCTCGCCATGACCATGCCGCCCTCCTTCACCGCCTCCGCTCCTGCGCTGCCCGGCGCCATCGCCTGGATCCGGCTGTCCTCCTGCTACCTGCCGCTCGCCACGCCGATCAGCGATGCCAAGGTGCTCACGGGCCGGCAGAAGCCCATGACGGAAGTGGCGATCCTGTTCGCCGAGATCCGCACCGCCGACGGGCATGAAGGTCTCGGCTTCAGCTACGCCAAGCGAGCCGGTGGCCCCGGACAGTTCGCGCACGCCTGCGAGATCGCCCCCGCGCTGCTCGGCGAGGACGCCAGCGATATCGCCCGGCTGTGGGACAAGCTGTGCTGGGCCGGCGCCTCGGTCGGCCGCAGCGGCCTGTCGACGCAGGCGATCGGCGCCTTCGACGTCGCGATGTGGGACCTGAAGGCGCGGCGGGCGGGGCTGTCGCTCGCCAAGCTGCTGGGCGCCCACCGTGATTCCGTACGCTGCTACAACACCTCGGGCGGCTTTCTGCATACCCCGCTGGACCAGTTGCTGGTCAACGCCGCCGCATCGGTCGAGCGCGGCATCGGCGGCATCAAGCTGAAGGTAGGCCAGCCCGACGGGGCGCTGGACCTGAAGCGCGTCGCAGCGGTACGCGAGCGGCTCGGCGACGCCGTGCCGCTGATGGTCGATGCCAACCAGCAGTGGGACCGGCCGACCGCGCAGCGCATGTGCCGCACCTTCGAGTCGTTCAACCTGGTGTGGATCGAGGAGCCGCTCGACGCCTATGACCACGAGGGACATGCGGCCCTGGCCGCCAGCTTCGATACGCCGATCGCGACCGGGGAAATGCTGACCAGCGCGGCCGAGCACTGGGAGCTGATCCGCCACCGCGCCGCCGACTACCTGATGCCCGATGCGCCGCGCGTGGGCGGCATCACGCCGTTTCTCAAGGTCGCGGCGCTGGCCGAGCACGCCGGGCTGATGATCGCGCCCCACTTCGCCATGGAGCTGCATGTCCACCTGGCCGCCGCCTATCCGCGCGAGCCGTGGGTCGAGCATTTCGACTGGCTCGAACCGCTGTTCAACGAACGGCTGCAGATCCGCGACGGCCGCATCGTGGTGCCGACCGCGCCCGGCCTGGGCGTTTCCATCAGCGAGCAGGCGCGCGCCTGGACGCGGCAGCAGACCGAGTTCGGCGCCCGACCATAAGGCGCCCAGCCCCCGGACCATCGTGCCCGGCAAGGGGGAATCGACGTCAACGGGGCACACCGCGCTGTCCGGGCAACCGGTCAACGAGTCGTCAGAACCACGAGGAGAGGTGGATGAGAACGCTGAACACGCTGGTTGCAACCGTACTACTGGGCGCGTCGATCGCCAGCGCCCACGCCGGCTGGCCGGACAAGCCGGTCACGATGGTCGTGCCCTTCCCGCCGGGGGGCTCGACCGACAACGTCGCCCGGATGCTCAGTGCGAAATTCCAGGAGCGCTTCGGCGGCACCTTCGTCGTCGACAACCGACCGGGGGCCGCTGGCATGATCGCCGCCGCCGCGACGCGCCGGGCGGCGCCCGACGGCTATACGCTGTTCGTGTCCTCGCTGGGACCGTTCGTCATCGCACCCCATCTGGTGAAGAGCCCCGGCTATGACCCCCTGAAGGACTTCGACTACATCAGCGTCGCGGTGCAGGCGCCGAACGTGCTGGCCGTGCCGGCCAGCTCGCCGCACAAGACGCTGCAGGATGTGATTGCCTTCCTGAAGGCAAACCCCAACAAGATGACCTTCGCGTCCGCGGGCAATGGCACCAGCGACCACCTGACCGCCGAACTGTTCTGGCAGCAGACCGGCACGACCGGCATCCATGTTCCCTACAAGGGCGGCGCGCCGGCCATGACCGATCTGATCGGCGGCCAGGTCGATGCGACCTTCATGAACATCAATACCGCGGTGCCGCTGGTCAAGGCCGGCAAGCTTCGTGCGCTGGCGATCACCAGCAACCAGCGCTCGCCCGTGCTGCCAGCCGTGCCAACCATGGAGGAGTCCGGCATCCGCAATACGACCGTCTATTCCTGGCAGGCGGTCGCGGCGCCCAGGGGGCTGCCGGCGGACATCAAGGCAAAGGTGCAAGAGGCCATCGCAGCGGCCGTCAACGATCCGGCGGTGAAGCCGAAACTGCTGGAGGTGGGATTCGAGATCGTAGCCAATACGCCGGAAGAGTTCGCGGCGTTCCAGGCAAAAGAGTACGCGCGCTGGAAGAAGGTAATCGAGGTGGGCGGAATCACGGCGGACTGAGAGCCGTCCCTGGGCTGGCCGTCCCGGCGCTCGCCTGGACGCCGCCGGCTAGCGTTCCTGCTTCGTCGGCGGCACGGCCTTGCCCAGCAGTTTGCCCAGCAGGCCGCCGCCGTTGTCCGGCTTGCGCCCCTGCTGCTCACCCTTGGGCACACCGGCGCCGCGCCGCGCACCAGCGTGCTTCATGCTGTTGGCGATTTTCAGCCCCTTGTTTTTCTCCAGGTCGGTCTTCTTCACTGCGATTCCCCAATTGCGCAATAGTCAGGCCGCCATTTTACGCATGGCGCCGCACGCGCCGCCGTTCGTCGCACGCAGGGGAGATTTTCTGGACAAATCGCGGCCCGCTACCTAAACATCAGGGGCGGTCGATCGCCGCGGCCCCTCCCCTCTCGACTCGACCGGAGTCTCGCCATGGACACCCAACTGGAGCTTGCCTCAATGGACGCCACCGCGGTGCAGGACAACTACGCTCCGGTGCACAGCGAGATCGAGGCAGACAAGCTGGTCATCCGCGGCGAGCTGCCGCGCGGCCTGCAAGGGGTGCTGTACCGCAACGGCCCCAACCCCCGCTTTCCCCTGCCCGGCCTGCACTGGTTCGGCGGCGACGGCATGATCCACGCCATCGCCATCGACAACGGCCAGGCGTCGTACCGCAACCGCTGGGTGCGCACGCCGAAATGGCGCGACGAGGATCGCGCCGGCCGGGCGCTGTTCCGCACCTTTGCCGGCAAGCTGCCCGACGCGCCGGCCTGGGCCGGCAAGGACGGCGGCGTGGCCAACACGCACATCGTGCAGCACGCGGGCCAGCTGCTGGCCCTGGAGGAAGGTCACCTTCCCACCGGCATCGCGCCGCGCACGCTGGAGACCCTCGGTTACGTCGACTTCGGCTTGCCTACCGGCCCGTTCACCGCGCATCCGAAGACCGACCCGGATACCGGCGAGATGGTCTTCTTCGGCTACAACGCCACCGGCATGCTGAGCACCGGCGTGCGCGTTGGCGCCATTGATGCCGGCGGCGCGCTGCGCCATGTGCAGGAACTGCAGACCCCGTACTGCAGCATGATCCACGACTTCATCGTCACGCAGAACCACATCGTGCTGCCGGTGCTACCGCTGACGGGAAGCCTGCCGCGCGCGCGGCAAGGCGGCCCGGCGTATGCCTGGGAGCCCGGCAAGGCCGCCATGCTGGGCGTGCTCGCACGAGGCAATCCGGCCGGGGAGGTGCGCTGGTTCGAGGGCCCGCCCTGCTACGTCTTCCATGTGATGAACGCCTGGGAAGCCGACGGCCGGCTGCATGCGGACGTGATGATGTACGACGAAGCGCCGCTGTTCCCGCACGCGGACGGCAGCGCCGGCAATCCAGCACGTCAGCAGGCCTACCTGACGCGCTGGACGCTGGACCTGTCCGGCGCCGGGAACAGCTTCGGGGTCGAGCGGCTTGACGATGCCGCCGGCGAATTTCCGCGCATCGACGAGCGCCGCAATGGCCTGCCCTATCGGCACGGCTGGTTCGCGGCCGCCGATGACGACGGCAGCGGCGAGCTGGCCGGTATTGTCCATGCCGACATGGTCACCGGCGCACGCGACCGCTACGCCTTCCCCGACGGCGGCGTGCCGTCCGAGCCGGTCTTCGCCGCGCGCGGGGCCGACGAGGGCGACGGCTGGATGCTGACGGTGGTCTGGCAACCCGAAACCGGACGCAGCGAGATGCAGATCTTCGAGGCGTGCGACATCGCTTCCGGACCGCTCGCCGCCATCGAGCTGCCACAGCGCGTGCCCTTCGGCTTTCATGGCTCCTGGGTAGCGGGCTGACGGCGGCATGAGCGCCGCCTGAGCGGCCGCTACCTGCGGCCGGCACGCGGGGACGCGCGGTCCCGGTCGGGTCCTGATGCCCAACGTGAACGTTTTGCGACGACGTGAATTTGTCACAAAAAAGGCACGCCTTTTGCGGCTTTTCGTTGACTTGGCCGCTGCCACATCGCAGCGCGCCACCGTCGATGAAGACCAACCCGGACGCACCGCGCGCCCTGCTTCCCCAGCTCGCGCGGCGGTGCGGTTCGTAAAGATGGAGCCTTTTGCATGGAGAGGGAACTGAAATTCGAGTTGACTCAGGATCAGCAAGCCGCACTCCGCGAATTGCCGCTGTTGCAGGAATTGCAGGTGCAGCCGCCGCACGAGGAGCAACTGGAGAGCCAGTACTTCGACACGGCGGACCTGCAGCTGCGCCGCCACGGCGCCTCGCTGCGCGTGCGCAGCAATGGCGACCGTCATGTGCAGACCGTCAAGTGCGCCGGCTCGCCGGAGGGTGGCTGGTTCGAACGCGAGGAATACGAGACGGAAGTTGCCGGGGCCCAGCCCGACTTAGGCGCGTTGCTGGCCGTCGTGCCGACAACATCGCCCCTGGCGGCAATCCTGCGGGAACCGACCTTGCAGGCGGGACTCGCGCCCATCTTCCGAACGACCGTCACCCGGCTCGTGTGGCAGCTCAAGGCGCCGGAGGGCGAGGAAGTCGAACTGGCGCTCGATTCGGGCAGCGTCTCCACCGAAGAGCAGGACCAGCCGTTCACCGAACTCGAACTGGAACTCAAACGCGGCGAGCGCACCAGCCTCGCGGCGCTGGCACTGCATCTTGCCGAACGGCTGCCGCTGCGCCTGAGCCTGCAAAGCAAGAGCGACCGTGGCTACCGGCTGCTGGTCAGCGAGCCGCCCACCGTGGTGACGGCCACGCCCATCGTGCTCAAGAAGAAGGACAGCGTGGACGACGCGTTCTTCAAGATCGTGCAGAACTGCCTGACGCAGGTCCACGCCAACGCGCCCGGCGTCGCCGCCGGCTATTCGGCCGAGGCGGTGCACCAGATGCGCGTCGGCCTGCGCCGCCTGCGCTCCGCGCTGGACCTCTTCGCCGGCGTGATCACCCCGCCCGAAGCGCTGCAACGCGAACTCAAGTGGATCGCCGATGAACTGGGCAAGTCGCGCGACTGGGAAGTGCTCGCCAGGGCCACCCTGCCGCAGGTCACGGCGCCGCAGAGCCAGCAGGAAGAGATGCGCCGGGCCGAGACCGCCGTGACGGAGATCGCCAGGGCACGGCGCGAGGATGCCGCCGAGGCGGTGCGCTCCCCTCGCTACGCGCGGCTCGCGCTGGAATTGGATCACTGGCTCGCGACCGCGCCCTGGCGAGCGGACAGCGACCCGATGGTCCGCAAGCAGCTGAAGCAGCGCGTCGGCGACCTTGCCGGCGACGTGCTGCGCCAGCGCCATCGCAAGCTGCTCCGACGCGGCAAGGCGCTGCACAAGCTGGCCCCCGCCGATCGCCACCGCGCGCGCATCGCGGCAAAAAAACTGCGCTACACCACCGAGTTCTTTGCCTCGCTGTACCAGCGCAAGGCCCTGCAGCACTACCGCCGTGCGCTGACACGCCTGCAGGACGACCTGGGCTGGGGCAACGACATCGCAGTGGCCGACCAGTTGCTCGATCACCTGCAACGCCGGCATCGGCAGGCGGCGAACGGCGCCAGCTACGCGCGCGGATTCCTGGCGGCCCGCTTGGCCGATGACCGCGGCAGGCAGAGGAAGTTGTGGAAGGCATTCCGGAAGACCGCCCGGCCGGATTGATCCTTCATATGACTCGCAAGGCGCGTGGGCTGCGATGGCACGGCGCTTGCGACCGCAGCAGGGAGCGGTCGCCCTGGAGGCGCACATCGGGCAACGAGGAACCATCGAAGGACCATTCCCTTGCCTCGCATTCAAGACGGCCGTCCCATCGATCCCCCTTACCCTGAACGAGGAGCCGACCATGAAAACCGCCCCCCCGAGCAACCGCACCGAGCAGGACGTCAAGGCCGAAGCGAATTCGGGCAAGCCGGCCACCACCGACAGCAGCAAACCCTCCAGCGGCCAGCACGCCGGCAGTCATACCAAGGCCGGCAAGGACCATGGCGCGGGAGGCGGGGCAAAGCGTCGCCATGGTCCCCGGTAACCACCCGAGAATTCGCTGGGCACAAATGCGATGAAGCCCGCATGACGCGGGCTTCATCGATTGTGCGGCACAGGTCGGACTTCGGTCCGCGTCAGAACGGAATATCGTCGTCCATATCCTCGAAGCCGTTCGACGGCGCCTGTTGTGGACGGCGTGCGCCGCCACCTTGGCCGCCGCCACCACCGCCGCCACCCGAGCGGCCGCCGCCGTAGCCACCGCCACCGCCGCCACCACCGCCACCACCGCCACCGCCGTAGCCGCCGCCCGACGATTCGCGCGAGTAGCCGCCGCCCATGTCGTCACCGCCACCACCGCCGCCGCCTCCGCGGCTGCCCAGCATCTGCATCGCCTCGGCGACGATCTCCGTGCTGTACTTGTCCTGGCCGGACTGGTCCTGCCACTTGCGGGTGCGGATGCGGCCTTCGATATAGACCTGCGAGCCCTTGCGCAGATATTGCCCGGCGATCTCGGCGAGCTTGCCGAAGAAGGCGATCCGGTGCCACTCGGTCATCTCCTTCATTTCGCCGCTCTGCTTGTCCTTGTAGCGATCGGTCGTCGCCAGCCGGATGTTGGTGACGGCGTCGCCGCTGGGCATATAGCGGGTTTCGGGGTCCGCGCCGAGATTCCCGACGAGGATGACTTTGTTGACGGATGCCATGCGAGTTCTCCGAAAACCGCGCCGGCTGGCGTCCTGGCGCGGGTACTGAAACGGATACGCCGGCGCGAGGGCCGGCGAACGATGCGATACGACTGAGTTTCTTTTGGCCGCCTGCGGGCGCCGTGGCGCCTATCTTACGGCCATCGGCGACTGGAAAATCTTACCGCTTGATGCGAAATCCGGCGGCGAAATACGGTCCCGGCGGCTCCCCGACGCGGTTCATCCCACGGCGGCCGCGTCCCCGGCCCGCTCGCGGGCTGGCGGAGCCTTCATGCTCCAGGCGATTATAAGCCACAGCCCCATCGCAGCCGCGCAACCGAGAAAGACCCCGGACCGTCCCTGGTGCTGCAGCAACCAGCCCCCCAGCGCGCCGCCGAGAAACAGCCCGAGCGCCTGCATGGTGTTGTAGACACCCAGCGCAGCCCCACGCGCGGCGGCGGCGTAGCGCGACACCAGCGAGGGCTGCATCGCTTCCAAAATATTGAACGCGATGAAGAACAGCAGCAGCACGCCAACGATCGCCCACAGGCCATGGATCACCGCGAACAGCAGCTGCACCACCGTCATCAGCGCGACGGCGCCCAGCACCACGACGCGCACGCGCCCATGCCGCTCGGCGGCGATCATCGGGCCGAGCATCAGCACGAAGGACAGCAGCACGACCGGCAGATAGACCTTCCAGTGCGCATCGACCGGCAGCCCGGCACTGACCAGCATGCCCGGCACGACCATGAACATCGCCACCTGTGCCGCGTGCAGGGCCAGCACGCCGGCGTTCAAGCGTGCCAGGTCGGCGTGCAACAGCACGCGGCCGAAGGGCAGACGGTTGGCCTGCGGCGCGGGCGGCGCCGGCACCAGGAACAGCGTGACGGCGATCGCCAGCACGCCCAGCACGGACATCAGCGCGAAGATGCCCGGCATGCCGATGGTGCGCAGCAGGGGCGAGGCGATCACCAGGGACAGCGCGAAGGTGAGCCCGATGCTGCCGCCGACCATGGCCATCGCCTTGGTGCGGTTGCGCTCGCTGGTCAGGTCGGCGATGCAGGCGGTGATGGCAGCGGAGATCGCGCCCATCCCCTGCAATGCGCGCCCGATAGTGATGCCGACCAGCGTATCGGACATCGCAGCGACCGCCGCGCCGGCGACGAACAGCAGCAGCCCGCCGACCATCACCGGCTTGCGGCCAATGCGGTCGGACAGCCAGCCGAGCGGAATATGCAGGAAGGCCTGCATCAGGCCATAGATGCCCATGGCGAGGCCGATGCGCTGCGCGTCGTGACCATCGGGCAGGCCCCGCGCGTATTCCGCGAAGACCGGCAGGATCAGGAACAGCCCGAGCATGCGCAGCGCAAAGATGCTGGCCAGCGACACGCTGGCACGCAGCTCCATCGCGCTCATGCGCTGGCGGGCCGCCTTTGGCTTGGCGGCGGTCTCGCTGCTCGCGCTGTCGACTGCCTGGGAAGTGGAAGACTGGGTCGAGGGCATTGCGCTCGTGGGGCGACTGATCGGGAACGTGCGGCCGGCCATGGTGCACGGCGGGGCATCTGCCCGGCTGTTCCCTGTCCGTACTGCCTGACCGGCAGGACCGGCAGTCAGAGGGGTGGCAACCCCCGAAACCGAAGTTCGGTATATTAGCAGGTTTGCTTCCCGGCTCCGGCGGCCCTGGGCCGGGAAGCCGCAGTCAACCGCAGCAGTGCAAAGTCCCGACAAGAGCGCCAGTCAGCCCTGTGCCTCGCTGCGCCTTGCCGGGGCTGGCCATGACTGGCTGGACCCGTGCCACCGCTCGCATCGACGTGCCGGAGCGGGCCTGCGCTCGTGCCCGCGCCTCACAGGAGCCTCCGGGCGCACTTCCTGCTAATGCATCGGCCGTGGCGCCCAGGCGCCCTGGCGCCATCGAGGCGGGACCGACCGTACCGACACGGCCGGCGGCCCGTCTGGCGAAGACGAAGGGAATATGGACGAAATCCGCATCCGTGGGGCCCGCACCCACAACCTGAAGAACATCAATCTCGACCTGCCGCGCAACCGGCTGGTCGTGATCACCGGGCTGTCCGGCTCGGGCAAGTCGTCGCTCGCCTTCGACACGCTCTACGCCGAGGGGCAGCGCCGCTATGTCGAGTCGCTGTCGGCCTACGCGCGCCAGTTCCTGCAGCTGATGGAGAAGCCGGACGTCGACCTGATCGAGGGCCTGTCGCCCGCGATCTCGATCGAGCAGAAGGCCACCAGCCACAATCCGCGCTCCACGGTCGGCACGGTCACCGAGATCCACGATTACCTGCGCCTGCTCTACGCACGCGCCGGCACGCCCTATTGCCCGAATCACGATCTGCCCCTGCAGGCGCAGAGCGTGTCGCAGATGGTCGACGCCGTGCTGGCACTGCCCGAGGACACCAAGCTGATGATCCTCGCGCCGGTGGTGGCCGATCGCAAGGGCGAACATACCGACCTGTTCGAATCGATGCAGGCGCAGGGCTTCGTGCGCTTTCGCATCCGCTCGGGCGGCGGTACCGCGCACGAGGCGCAGCCGCGCGTCTACGAGGTGGACTCGCTGCCCAAGCTGAAGAAGAACGAGAAGCACTCGATCGAGGTGGTGGTCGACCGCGTCAAGGTGCGCCCGGATATCAAGCAGCGCGTGGCTGAATCGTTCGAGACCGCGCTGCGCCTGGCCGACGGCCGCGCGCTGGCGGTGGAGATCGACAGCGGCCACCAGCACCTGTTCAGCTCCAAGTTCGCCTGCCCGGTCTGCTCCTATTCGCTGCCCGAACTGGAGCCGCGGCTGTTCTCCTTCAACAACCCGATGGGCGCCTGCCCGGCTTGCGACGGTCTGGGCCAGATCACCTTCTTCGATCCGAAGCGGGTGGTGGCTTTCCCCAACCTGTCGCTGGCTTCGGGCGCGATCAAGGGCTGGGACCGCCGCAACCAGTTCTACTTCCAGATGCTGCAAAGCCTGGCGGCCTACTACGAGTTCGACCTGGACGCGGCCTTCGAGGACCTGCCCGCCGAGGTACAGCAGGTGGTGCTGCACGGCTCGGGCGAGGTGGAAATCCCCTTCACCTACATGAACGAGAAGGGTCGCACCACCACGCGCTCGCACGCCTTCGAAGGGATCATTCCGAACCTGGAGCGGCGCTACCGCGAGACGGATTCGGTTGCGGTTCGCGAGGAACTGGCCAAGTACCAGAACAACCAGGCCTGCCCGACCTGCCATGGCACCCGGCTGCGTACCGAGGCGCGGCACGTCAAGGTCGGCGAGAACGAGCAGGCCCGCGCCATCTTCGAGATCAATGGCTGGCCGCTGCGCGACGCGCTGACATGGTTCCTGACGCTGAACCTGCAGGGCGCCAAGCGCGATATCGCCGACAAGATCGTCAAGGAAATCACTGCGCGGCTGAACTTCCTGAACAACGTCGGCCTGGACTACCTGTCGCTGGAGCGCAGCGCCGATACGCTGTCCGGCGGCGAGGCCCAGCGCATCCGCCTCGCCTCGCAGATCGGCTCCGGCCTGACCGGGGTGATGTACGTCCTGGACGAACCGTCGATCGGCCTGCACCAGCGCGACAACGACCGGCTGATCGGCACGCTCAAGCATCTGCGCGATATCGGCAACTCGGTGCTGGTGGTCGAGCACGACGAGGACATGATCCGCGCCAGCGACTATGTGGTCGATATCGGGCCGGGCGCCGGCGTCCATGGCGGCCAGATCGTCGCCGAGGGCACGCCGCCGCAGATCGAGGCGTCGCCCCAGTCGCTGACGGGCCAGTATCTGTCCGGAGAGCTGACCATCGACGTGCCGAAGACGCGCGCCCAGCCGGACCCGGAACGGATGCTGCGCATCCTGAATGCGAGCGGCAACAACCTGAAGAACGTCACGGCCGAGATTCCGGTCGGCTTGCTGACTTGCGTCACCGGCGTATCGGGCTCCGGCAAGTCCACGCTGATCAACGACACCCTGTATCCCGCGGTGGCGCGGCATCTGTACAACTCGTCGGCGGAACCGGCACCGCACGACCGCATCGACGGGCTGGAGCACTTCGACAAGGTCATCAACGTCGACCAGAGCCCGATCGGCCGCACGCCGCGCTCGAACCCGGCGACCTACACCGGCCTGTTCACGCCGATCCGCGAGCTGTTCGCCGGCGTGCCGTCGGCCAAGGAGCGCGGCTACGATCCCGGCCGCTTCTCGTTCAACGTCAAGGGCGGCCGCTGCGAAGCCTGCCAGGGCGATGGCGTGCTCAAGGTCGAGATGCACTTCCTGCCCGACGTCTACGTGCCGTGCGACGTCTGCCACGGCAAGCGCTACAACCGCGAGACGCTCGAGGTGCTGTACAAGGGCAAGAGCATTTCGGAGGTGCTGGACCTGACGGTCGAGCAGGCGCACGAGTTCTTCAGCGCCGTGCCGGTGGTGCGGCGCAAGCTGCAGACGCTGCTGGACGTGGGGCTGGGCTATATCCGCCTGGGCCAGTCGGCCACCACGCTGTCCGGCGGCGAGGCCCAGCGGGTCAAGCTGTCGCTGGAGTTGTCCAAGCGCGATACCGGCCGCACGCTCTATATCCTGGACGAGCCCACCACGGGCCTGCATTTCCACGATATCGCGCTGCTGCTCAAAGTCATCCACAAGCTGCGCGACCAGGGCAACACGGTCGTCATCATCGAGCACAACCTGGACGTGATCAAGACCGCGGACTGGCTGCTGGACCTCGGTCCCGAGGGCGGCGCGGGCGGCGGCCAGATCATCGCCCGCGGCACCCCCGAGGCGGTGGCCGCCAGCAAGGCGAGCTTCACCGGCAGGTACCTGGCGCCGCTGATCGAGCGGGGCCAGGGCAAATAGCGCCCCGGCCGCGCTAGGCCTCCCGGGGCCGGCGGGCGTGCGCGTCCGCCAGCCCGGGCGCCGGCGCGGAGTCCGGCTCGCGGCGCGCGGGCTCGATCGTGACCGGCTGCAACGGGGCGGCCGCCGAGGCGGACTCCTCCTTCATCCGGCTAATGTTCAGCACGCCCGCTTCCTCCAGCACCGGGTAGGCGGTGGCGCAGAACAGCGAGTTCAGCCGCTTCAGGTCGCTGATCACGTCCAGGTGCAGCGAGCTGGTATCGATGCTCTCGATGGTCTGCGTCGCCACCCGCCGCAGATGCGTATGGGCGTACTTGCGCTCCAGTTCGCGGAAGGTCGCCTTCTCCGTCATCAGCTGCTGCGCGCTGCGCAGATCGCCGTTGAGGAACACCGACAGCCCCAGCCGCAGGTTGGCCACCAGCCGCCCGTGCATCTCGGTGATCTCCTGCATGCCGGCCTCGGAAAAGGCCAGGTTGTGGGCAATCTTTTTCTCGCGCGCGTCCATCAGGATGCGTTCGATGATGTCGGCGGCATGCTCCAGGTTGATGTTGAGCGAGATGATTTCGGTCCAGCGCCGGCCATCGCGCTCGTCCAGCGCTTCGACGCTGATGCGGGTCAGGTACAGCTTGATGGCGGTATAGAGATCGTCCACCTCGTCATCGATCCGGCAGGTCGCCGCCGCCAGCTTGGCATCGTTGGTGCGCAACACGCGCAGCATGTTGTCGAGCATCTGCTCGACGCGGTCGCCGATGCGCAGCACCTCCCGCGCGGCATTGGCCAGCGCCAGCGTGGGGGTGGTCAGCGCCGCCTGGTCCAGATGCCGTGGCGTGACCTGGCTCTCGCCGGTGTTCCGTCCGGGCAGCACCGCTTCGCACAGGCGCGCCAGCGGCGTGGTCAGGCCGATCAGCAGCACCGCCAGCACCACGTTGAACAGCATGTGGAAATTGACCACCAGCCGCTGCGGATCGGCGTCGATCATGCGCAGCAGGCCCTGGGCTTCGTCCAGCAGCGGCAGCGCCACCAGGCAGCCCAGCAGGCGCGACAGCAGGTTGCCCAGCGTCACGCGCTTGCCCGGCTGATTGTTGCCGCTGGTGGAGAGGAAGGCCGACACGCCGGAGCCCAGGTTCGCACCGAGCACCAGCGCCATTGCCACCGGCAATGCCACCACGCCGGCCGAGGCCAGCGCGCCGACGAACAGCACCACGGCCAGGCTCGAATAGGACAGCACCGTCAGGAAGGCGCCGACCAGCATGTCCAGCGCGGTATCGCCAGTCAGGCTGGCGAACAGCACCTTGACCCCGGCGGCCTCCACCACCGGACGCGTGGCATCGGAGATCAGTTCGAGCGCAAGCGTGATCAGGCCCAGGCCGATCAGCACACGGCCCACGTGACCGGGGCGGCTGCCCTTCCAGCTGAGGTGGCAGATCACGCCGACAAAGATCAGCAGCGGCGACAGCCACGACAGGTCCAGCGAAAACACCTGGACCATCAGTGCCGTGCCGACATTGGCCCCCAGCATGATGGCCAGCGCCGGTGCAACGGCGATGAGACCCTGGCTGACGAAGGAGCTGACGATTACCGCGGTGGCGTTGCTGCTTTGCACCAGGCCGGTCACGCCCAGGCCCGCCGCGAAGGCGGTGAAGCGATTGGCGACGCTGGCGCTCAGCACGTGGCGCAGGTTGGCGCCGTAGACGCGCAGCACGCCAACCTTGACGATATTCGTGCCCCAGACCAGCAGTGCGACTCCCGAGAGGAGATGAAGCAATACGCCCATGGTGGCACCTAATGGGGCCGGTACGGCGGATCAACGTCTTCTGCGGTCTTCAGTGAAGGGATGCGGTACTTGGCGGAACTGGCGGCTTTCGCCGACCTTGCGGTACTGCAAGCGCAACTGCAACGACTCGATCGCCGCCCGGCACTTGTTGTCGGATCAGGAATGAACGGCCATTATGCGCCTGCCGTCGCAGGAAGGGCAACGGCATCCGCGCGCATGGAAGGCAAAGCGCCCGCCCGCGCCAATCGCGCATCGCCCTCGCTGCATCAGTGCCCCTCGAAACGGCACACCGTGAACAGCGGCAGGCCGCTGCCCAAGAGTTGGCGCGAGCCGCCCAGCTCCGGCAGATCGACGATCGCCGCGCCCTCCACCACGATGGCGCCAAGCCGCTCCAGCAGCCGGCGCCCGGCCATCATGGTGCCGCCCGTGGCGATCAGGTCGTCGATCAGCAGCACGCGATCGCCCGGCTTGCAGGCATCGGCATGGATTTCCACGGTGGCGCTGCCGTACTCGAGCTCGTACTCCTCGGCAACGGTCTGGAAGGGCAGCTTGCCCTTCTTGCGGATCGGCACGAAACCCAGGTTCAGCTCGTAGGCAACGATGGCGCCGAGGATGAAGCCGCGCGCGTCGATGCCGGCCACCAGGTCCAGCCCCGCGTCCATATAGCGGTGCACGAATACGTCGATCAGCACCCGCAGCGTCTTCGGGTCCTGCAACAGCGGCGTGATGTCGCGAAACATCACCCCTGCCTGCGGCCAGTCGGGTACGGTGCGGATACGGTCGCGCAGATAGGTGGTGACATCGCCAAGCGGCGGCGAGGAGATGGTGTGGTCTGCCATGATCGTGCGGAGGTAGCGAAGGGCTGCGGGGATGGATAGCGTGCCGGATCGGCGCCAGGCCTGCAACAGGCGATCACGACGCGGCGCCGGCCCGGACGAAGGGCGGCACGATAGCACGACGCGCCCGGCAGCGGCACCCGGACCTACCTGAGGGCCAGCACGGCCTGCGACGCCAGCCGCCTCAGCGCTCGGTGATGCGGCGCTCGGCCGCCTCCAGCGCCTCGGGCGTGCCGCGCAGCACCACGATGTCGCCCGGCTCGAACACGGTTTCCGGCTGGGGATCGAAGGCGCGGATGCCGCGTCGCCGCACGGCCGTCACCTCGACGCCGATATGCTCCAGGCCAAGCGATCCAAGCCGCTGCCCGACCGCACTGGCATCGAGCGGCAGCGACACCGAATGCAGCCGCACGGTGTCGTGCTCGATCATGTCCTCTTCGTCGTCGCGGCCATGGAAGTAGCCACGCAGCAGGCTGTAGCGCGCATCGCGGGCCTGTTGCACGCCCCGCACCACGCGCCGCAGCGGCACCCCGAGCAGCACCAGCGCATGCGAGGCCAGCATCAGGCTGCCTTCGACGATTTCGGGCACCACTTCGGTGGCGCCAGCGCGCTGCAGCACATCGAGGTCCGCATCGTCGACGGTCCGCACGATCACCGGCAGCCCGGGCTCCAGTTCATGGACGTGGTGCAGCACCTTCAATGCCGAAGGCGTGTTGGCATAGGTGATGATCAGCGCCGCGGCCCGGTGGATGCCTGCGGCGATCAGCGCCTCGCGCCGGCCGCCATCGCCATAGACCACCGTATCGCCTGCCGCCGCGGCCTCGCGGACGCGGTCCGGGTCCAGGTCCAGCGCCACATAGCTGATCCCTTCCCGCTCCAGCATCCGCGCCAGGTTCTGCCCGTTGCGTCCGTAGCCACAGATGATCGCGTGCTTCTCGGTCTGCAGGCTCTGCGCGGCGATGCGTGTCATGTTCAGCGACTGCATCAGCCACTCGTTGGAGGCAAAGCGCAGCGAGATCGCCTCGCTGTACTGGATCAGGAAGGGCGCGGCCAGCATCGACAGCAGCATGGACGCCAGGATCACCTGGATCAGCACCGGATCGACCAGGCCCAGCGCGCCGATCTGGTTCAGCAGCACGAAACCGAACTCGCCGCCCTGGGCAAGGCCCAGGCCGGTGCGGATCGCCACGCCGGGACGCGAGCCGAACAGCCGCGCCAGCCCTGCCACCAGCAACAGCTTGAACAGCACCGGGACCACCAGCAGCAACAGCACCAGCCAGATGTGGTCGAACACCACCTGCACGTCCAGCAGCATGCCGATGGTGACGAAGAACAGCCCCAGCAGTACGTCCCGGAACGGCTTGATGTCTTCCTCCACCTGATGCCGGTACGGTGTCTCCGCGATCAGCATGCCGGCCATGAAGGCGCCCAGCGCCATCGACAGCCCCAGCCGCTCGGTCAGCGCCGCCATGCCGAGCGTGACCAGCAGCAGGTTCAGCATGAACAGTTCCTGCGAGCGGCGCGCCGCCACCACATGGAACCAGCGGCTGACCACCCGTTGCGCCAGCACGAAGATCAGCGTCAGCGCCGCGGCGATCTTGATCATCGCCAGGCCCAGCGCGGCCGGCAGTTCCGCCGGGTCGCGCGACAGCGCCGGAATCACGATCAGCAGCGGCACCACCGCGAGGTCCTGGAACAGCAGCACGCTGAAGATGTTGCGTCCGTGCTCGGTGGCCAGTTCCATCCGCTCCGACAGCATCTTGGAGACGATGGCCGTCGACGACATGGCGAAGACGCCGCCGAGCGCCAGCGACGCTTGCCAGGACAGCTCGAAGGCCCATCCCAGCAGCCAGCCGAAGGGAAGCCAGGCCAGCATGGTCAGAACCACCTGGCTGCCGCCGAGTCCGAATACCAGCCGGCGCATCGACCGCAATTTCGCCAGACTGAACTCCAGGCCGATCGTGAACATCAAAAACACGATGCCGAACTCGGCCAGGTACTTGGTCTGCTGGCTGTCCGTTGCCAGCCCCAGCGCGTGCGGGCCGATCAGGATGCCCACGGCCAGGTAGCCGAGCATCGGCGGCAGTTGCAGCATCCGGAACATCACCACGCCAAGCACGGCAGCGGCCAGCAGGACAAGAGCCAGATCGAGCGGAGAATGCATCGTGCGGTGACGGGAAAGCGGGGTGAGGGCCGGCCGAAGGCGTGAACGGCCAAGAAAAGAGCGGACCAGGGGCGCCACGGGACTGGCGCGCGGCAAGTGGCGGTACGGCGAGCGCGCCGCGCCTGGCCGATTGTCACTGGAACGCCGACGGGCCATGCAGGGTCCCGGACGCCACGGTGAATGCCACGCGGACGCCACGGCGGACGCGGCAGCGGGCCGAGGCGTCATCGCATTCATTGGTATACTTCGTCGCCATGATAGCTAATTTCAATGCCGATAGAGCACTCCAGCTCGCACGCGACACGCTTCAGATCGAAGCGCAGGCCGTCGCGTCGCTGTCGGACCGCCTGACCCAGGACTTCGCACGTGCGGTGCAGATCGTGCTGCAGTGCCGGGGCCGCGTGGTCGTGTCCGGCATCGGCAAGTCCGGCCACATCGCCCGCAAGGTCGCCGCGACGCTCGCCTCGACCGGCACGCCGGCGTTCTTCGTCCATCCGGCCGAAGCCAGCCACGGCGACCTCGGCATGGTGACGCGGGAAGATGTGGTGATTGCCTTCTCCAACTCCGGAGAGACCTCCGAGCTGCTGTCCATCATCCCGATCGTCAAGCGCATCGGCGCGCAGCTGATCTCGGTGACCGGCAATGCCGCCTCGAACCTTGCGCAGCTGGCCGACGTCCATCTGGACGCCGCCGTGGAAAAGGAAGCCTGCCCGCTGAACCTGGCGCCGACCGCCAGCACCACCGCCGCGCTGGCGCTGGGCGATGCGCTGGCCGTCGCGGTGCTCGATGCGCGCGGCTTCGGCGAGGAGGATTTCGCCCGCTCCCACCCGGGCGGCGCGCTGGGCCGCAAGCTGCTGACCCATGTGCGCGACGTCATGCGCACCGGCAACGCCGTCCCCGAGGTGCGCGAAAGCACGCCGCTGGCACAGGCGCTGATGGAAATCACCCGCAAGGGCATGGCCATGACGGCGGTGGTCGACGACGATGGGCGCGCCGTGGGCGTGTTCACGGACGGCGACCTGCGCCGCCTGCTCGAAACGCCGCGCGACTGGAAGACCGTGCCGATCGGCGAGGTCATGCATCGCGGCCCGCTGACCGTGGGGCCGGACCAGCTCGCGGTCGAGGCCGTGCAGATCATGGAGACCAACCGGATCAACCAGCTGCTGGTGACCGACGGCGAGTCGCGCCTGGTCGGCGCGCTGCACATCCACGACCTGACCCGTGCCAAGGTGATCTGACCCGCCATGCGCGATCTGATGTCCTCCCTGTCCCGCCTGGCGATGCGCCTGATGCCGCTGTTGCTGATGGCGCTGGTCGCCGGCAGCACCTTCTGGCTGGTGCAGATCAACACCCCGCGCGAGGTGTCCGACGGCGAGCGGGTCAAGCGCCACGTGCCCGACTACTACATGGACAGCTTCACCGCGACCGAGCTTGCCGAAGACGGCAGCACCAAGCTGCGCTTCACCGGCGACCGCATGGTCCACTACGAGGACGACCAGACCTACGAGGTGACGCGCCCTGCAATGCGCTCGTACGAGCCGGACCGCCCGCCGGTGACCGGTCACGCGGACGTCGGCAAGATGAACGCCGACGCCTCGGTGGTCGAGCTGTTCGGCAACGCCCGCATCATGCGCGTGCCGGGCGCCGATCCCTCCAAGGACCCGCAGATGACCGCCACGTCCAGCTACTTCCAGCTGCTGGTCAACGACGACATCGTCAAGACGAACAAGCCTGTCACGCTGACCCGGGGCCCCTCGGTGATGCACGCCAACGGGCTGGTCTTCAACAATGTCACCCGTGAGGTGGACCTGCTTGGCAACGTGCGCGGCACCATCGTGACGACGCCCCGCAACGGCGGCAACCAGTGACACCGCAGGCTGCGCGGCTCGCCCTGCCCCGGCTCGGGGCCCCGGCGCCGTTGCGCACCCCCTACTCGACCCCAGGTATTCGAACCCAGACCGCCACCGTGGCAACCATGACCTCAACATCGACGCTTCACGCTCGCCGACTGTTCACCGCCCTGCTCGCCCTGGCCAGCGGCGCCCTCGTGCTGCTTGGCTCGGCGCCCGCCCTTGCCGAGCAGGCCGACCGCGACAAGCCGCTGGTGCTGGAAGCGGACAACGCCAGCTATGACGACGTCAAGCAGGTCTACACGCTCACCGGCAACGTGGTGCTGACCAAGGGCACCATGCTGCTGAAGTCCGATGCCGCGCAGGTCCGTACCGATCCCGAGGGCTACCAGTACGCCGTTGCCACCTCCAAGGGCGAGCGGCAGGCCTATATCCGCCAGAAGCGCGACAACGTCGACGAGTACATCGACGGCTGGGGTGACCGCATCGAGTACGACGGCAAGCAGGAGATCGCCAAGCTGATCGGCAACGCCCGCATGGCGCGGCTGGCCGGTGGCAAGCAGGTGGACGAGATCCGCGGCGCGGTGCTGACCTACGACGCCCGCCACGAGTTCTATACGGCCGCCGGCGACAGCCGCAATGCGGCGCCGGGCACGCCATCCGGCCGGGTGCGCGCCGTGCTGTCGCCGCGCCAGAGCCAGGGCGGCGATGGCAACGCCAATGCGACGGGCGGCGGCGTCCAGCTGCGGCCGTCGCCGGCCCCCGCGCGCCAGTAGCCGCGCCCGTTCCTTGCTACAGCAGCATCGGGCCGTCCCGGCCCGTTTCCGTTCGACACGCCCGGCATCGACGCCCGCTCATCAGGACCGCCCCCAATATGTCCGTCGCAGACACCGTTAACGACAACGCCGCCAGCGCCACCAGCGCCGCCGTCCGCCCCGACAGCGTCCGGACCGACTCCAGCAACCTGGTGGTCCGGCACCTGAAGAAGCGCTATGGCTCGCGCACCGTGGTGCAGGATGTTTCCCTGGACGTGCGCAGCGGGGAAGTGGTCGGCCTGCTCGGCCCCAACGGCGCCGGCAAGACGACCTCCTTCTACATGATCGTCGGCCTGGTCGCGCTGGACGAAGGCGACATCATCCTGGACGACACCCACATCAGCGGACTGCCGATCCACGAGCGCGCGCGCATGGGGCTGTCATACCTGCCGCAGGAAGCCTCGGTGTTCCGCAAGCTGAACGTCGAGCAGAACGTGCGCGCCGTGCTGGAGCTGCAACGGGACCAGAACGGCAAGCCGCTGGGCAATGACGAGATCAAGCGGCGCCTGGACGGCCTGCTGGACGATCTGCAGATCAGCCACCTGCGCAACAATCCCGCGCTGTCGCTGTCGGGCGGCGAGCGGCGCCGGGTCGAAATCGCGCGTGCGCTCGCTTCCTCGCCGCGGTTCATCCTGCTGGACGAGCCGTTCGCCGGGGTGGACCCGATCGCGGTGGGTGAAATCCAGCGCATCGTCAGTTTCCTGAAGGCGCGCAATATCGGCGTGCTGATCACCGACCACAACGTGCGCGAGACGCTCGGCATCTGCGACCACGCCTACATCATCAGCGAGGGCGCGGTGCTGGCCGCGGGCGAGCCGAGGGAGATCATCGCCAACGAGTCCGTGCGCCGGGTGTACCTGGGCGAGAACTTCCGGATGTAGGTGCCGCGGGGAGAGGGGTTGGTCTTCCTCCCACCTCGCCCCGCTCACAGCCGAGCGCCCCCACCGCCACTTCGGCGCGCGGCGTAGGAAACATCTGATAGCAAACTCGTAGCAACTTCCGTTCCATCGCGGCCAAAAGTGGGCATAAAATAGGCTGCATGAAACCGTCGCTACAGCTTCGCCTATCCCAGCATCTGGCGCTGACGCCGCAACTGCAACAGTCGATCCGGCTGCTGCAGTTGTCCACCCTCGAACTGCAGCAGGAAGTCGAACAGGCCCTGACCGAGAACCCGCTGCTCGAACGCGAAAACGACTGGATCGAAAGTCCCCTGCGTGTCGCCGCGGACGGATCGGTCAATCTGCAGACCAGCACGTCCGCGGCCCCCGCGGACGCCCCGCCGAACGGCGAGAACCGCGCCGAGAACGGCGCCGACGAAGCCTATCCCGACAGCAATGGCGAGGACTACGGCGGCGACTGGAGCCTGGAAGATTTCGCCCGCCGCCCACAGGGCGACGAGGACGACAAGACCCCGCTGCAGTTGCGCGAGGCCGAGCCGACGCTGCGCGAGTTCCTGATGGAACAGCTGACGCCGCTGAAGATTTCCGCCCGGGACAAGGGCCTGGCCATCTTCCTGATCGAGTCGCTTGGCGACGACGGTTACCTCGGCTCCTCTCTGGAAGAAATTCTTGAGGAACTGCCGGAAGAACTGGAGTTCGAACTGGAAGAGTTGCAGGCGATCCTGACGCTGCTGCAGAGCTTCGACCCCCCCGGAGTCGGGGCGCGCAATGCGGCGGAATGCCTTACCCTGCAGTTGCGCCGGCTGCAGCATCCGCAACGCGAATTGGCGCTGACCATCGTCAACCATCATCTGGAATTGCTGGCTGCCCGCGACTACACCCGTCTGAAGAAGGCCTTGCAGGTCGAGGATATCGCCCTGAAGGCCGCCCACGACCTGATCCGATCGCTGGCGCCCTACCCGGGCCATGCATACAGCCGCCCGGAAGCGGATTTCGTCGTGCCCGACGTGTTCGTGCGCAAGGGCTCCAGCGGCTGGACCGCGCAACTGAATCCGGATGTGATGCCGAGGCTGCGTATCAACGATATGTACGCGCAGATCTTGCGCGGTGCGAAAGGCGATGCCAGTGCCGCCGGGCTGCAACAGAAGCTGCAGGAAGCGCGTTGGCTCATCAAGAATATCCAGCAGCGCTTCGACACGATCTTGCGCGTTGCACAAGCCATCGTGGAGCGGCAACGCAACTTTTTCACCCACGGGGAAATCGCCATGCGCCCCTTGGTTTTGCGGGAGATAGCCGATACACTGGGTCTACACGAGTCGACCATTTCTCGCGTGACGACCAATAAATACATGGCCACCCCCATGGGGACCTTCGAGCTGAAGTACTTCTTCGGCAGCCATGTTTCCACCGAAACCGGTGGTGCGGCCTCCTCCACAGCCATACGCGCGCTCATCAAGCAGTTCATTGGAGCCGAAGACCCCAGAAATCCGCTATCGGACAGCCGCATTGCCGAACTACTGGGGGAACAAGGCTTTGTCGTGGCACGGCGTACCGTTGCCAAATACCGTGAAGCCTTGAAGATCCCGGCCATGAACCTTCGCAGGTCTTTGTAGCCGAACCGCGTCGCCTGCCTGGTGCGGTTCTTTCAGAAGGAGAAGTGCTATGAATCTGAAGATCAGTGGACACCACCTCGACATCACGCCCCCTCTGCGTGAGTACGTGGAAACGAAACTGGAGCGCATCGTCAGGCATTTCGATCAGGTCACTGGCGTTACCGTGCTGCTGTCCCTCGATAATCAAAAGGAAAAGGACCGTCGCCAGCGCGCGGAGGTCATCCTGAGCCTCAAGGGCAAGGATATCTTCGTCGAAACGCAGCATGAGGACCTTTATGCGGCGATCGACATGGTGGTGGACAAGCTCGATCGTCAGGTCATCCGATACAAGGACAAGGTCCAGGGCCATGACCGCGAAGCGGTCAAGTACCAGATGGCCGCCGCACAGATGCAGCAATAGTCGCTTTAGTGACCAGGTCGGCCGATGCGTTGCGTAGCGGTCGGCCGCGCGAGCCGGCGTGGAAAACACAAGCCGGTGACCTTGGAAAGCCGTGCCAGCGTGCACGGCTTTTTGCTGTAGGGTTCCGCAACGCACCAATCGGGGTTTCGTCTCATACCGTTCCCGGTGTATGCTCTCTAATACATCTATGAGAATGCAAGTCTCGCGCCCCGGATGCGGGCGGGGATGGCGCATCGGGCAGGCAGGTTCAAACCCTGCACTATAATCGCCGCACGCTCATCGTCGGGGAGCGGCGGCGCAAACGGGTATCGCGACAGAACGCGGCGGGTCGGCCTGTACAGGACTCCAAGCCGCGCAGCGATGCCAGCAAAGGAATTCCGCGCATCTAAATGAACCGTTTGGCTAAACTGCTGCCGCCGGGCAATATTTCCCTTGACGTCAGCGTGACCAGCAAGAAGCGTGTTTTCGAGCAGGCGGGCCTGCTGTTCGAGAACAACCACGGCGTTGCGCGCGCTACGGTCACCGACAACCTGTTCGCCCGCGAGTCGCTCGGATCGACAGGTCTTGGCGCCGGTGTGGCGATTCCTCACGGGCGCATCAAGGGACTGAAGCAGCCGCTTGCCGCCTTCATGCGGCTGGCCGAACCCATTCCATTCGAGTCGCCCGACGGCAAGCCCGTCGCGCTGCTGATCTTCCTGCTGGTTCCCGAGCAGGCGACGCAGCAGCACCTCGAAATCCTGTCGGAAATTGCACAGCTCTTGTCCGATCGCGAGATGCGCGATGGGCTCACGACGCTTCCGACCCCCGACGCCGTCCACCAGTTGCTGGTGCAGTGGCATCCTTGATTCTTCGCCAGCATTGGGGCAGTCGCGTGCGCGCGATGGGCCCTGCAGGCCCCCGTACCTGACAGCATGGAACTGACCGGCGTTACCTCCCAGTCGATCTTCGACGACAACGCAGCCGACCTCAAACTCTCCTGGGTAGCGGGCCTGGAAGGGGCGGATCGCGCGTTCGATCTGGACTTCGCCCGCGAGGCGACTTCGGCGGCCGATCTCGTCGGTCACCTGAACCTGATCCACCCGAACCGTATCCAGGTTCTGGGCAAGCCCGAGATCACCTATTACCAGCGGCTCGACGACGAAACCCGCAAGCGGCAAATGGGCGAGCTGATCCTGCTGGAGCCGCCCTTCCTGGTGATCGCGGACGGCATGGAGCCGCCGCCCGATCTCGAGCTGCGGTGTACCCGTTCCTCGACACCGCTGTTCACCACGCCGGTGTCCTCCGCCGCGGTGATCGACCACCTGCGGCTGTATCTGTCGCGGATTTCGGCGCCGCGCGTCACCATGCACGGCGTCTTTCTGGACATCCTCGGCATGGGCGTGCTGATCATGGGCGAGTCGGGCCTGGGCAAGAGCGAACTGGGCCTGGAACTGATTTCCCGCGGCCACGGCCTTGTCGCCGACGATGCGGTCGACTTCGTGCGCCTGGGGCCGGACTTCGTCGAGGGCCGCTGCCCGCCGCTGCTGCAGAACCTGCTCGAAGTGCGGGGCCTGGGCCTGCTCGACATCAAGACGATCTTCGGCGAGACCGCGGTACGCCGCAAGATGAAGCTGAAGCTGGTGGTGCAGCTGGTGCGGCGCAACGACGGGGAGTTCGAGCGGCTCCCGCTGGATTCCCAGTATCTCGATGTGCTCGGCCTGCCCATCCACATGGTCAAGATCCAGGTGGCGGCCGGCCGCAACCTTGCCGTGCTGGTCGAGGCCGCGGTGCGCAACACGATACTGCGTCTGCGCGGGATCGATACCCTGCGCGACTTCATGGACCGCCAGCGCGCGGCGATGCAGGCCGATGCGGTGGCCCGGGGGCAGGGCCGGCTGCTGTAGGAGAAGCGACGATTTGCGCGGGGCGGTTTCCATGCGGTAATGGCACGCATGCGCCCCGGCCTTCACCTTGGCAAGGCCGATCGGCATCCAGCCAGGAGAAAGCCATGAAGCACACCATCGCGACCAGCCTGCTGCTCGGTACGCTGCTCGCTGCCAATGCCTTCGCACAGGATTCCAGCGGGCGCGGCCCCGGGAACGATCCGGAGCAGCGTCGCAGGCACTGCGAGGTCGAAGCGAAGATGATGCCGGCGGACGAGCGCGAGGTCTACATCAAGCAGTGCGTGGGACGCCAGGTCCCGGCCGTCGAGAACCAGCGCCAGATCAAACTGAAGGAATGCAGCCGCCGCGCCGAAGGCCGCAAGGGCGACGAGCGCGAGGCGTTCATGAAGAAATGCCAGGCCACGTGATTCGTCGCGGTTCGCCGCGCGGCAGGGGCCGGCGTTGCCGGCCAGCACGTTTTCGGGCGATTCGTCCTCGTTCCTGTCATGACGTGGCAATCACGCAATGCTATGCTTGTCCGTTATGCGGATCGTTCTTATCACCGGCATCTCCGGTTCCGGAAAATCGGTTGCGCTGAACGTGCTGGAAGACGCGGGCTACTACTGCGTCGATAACCTGCCGGCACAGTTCATCCCTGAGCTGGCCAGTTACCTGGCGCAAGAGGGTTACACGCACCTTGGCATCGCCACCGACATTCGCAGCCGCGAGTCGCTGGCGCGGCTGCCCGAGACCCTGCGCAGCCTGTCTGCGCAACACGAGGTACGGGTCGTCTTCCTGACCGCCAGTACTGACTGCCTGGTCCAGCGCTACTCGGAAACCCGTCGCCGTCACCCCCTGTCCGTGCGCACCACTGCCGGCGACAAGGGTGTGGCGCCGGGGCTGAACGATACGCCGCTGATCGAGGCGATCGAGATGGAGCGCGAGCTGCTCAGTCCGCTGGCGGAAACCGCGCATCGCATCGACACCAGCAACGTCCGCACCAACACGCTGCGCGCGTGGATCAAGGACTTCATCCGCGATGACACGCTCGAACTGACGCTGCTGTTCACGTCATTCGGCTTCAAGCACGGCGTGCCCAGCGACGCCGACATGGTCTTCGACGTCCGCTCGCTGCCCAATCCCTACTACGACCTGCAGTTGCGCGCGCTGACGGGCCGCGACACGCCTGTCATCGACTTCCTGCAGAGCCAGCCGATGGTGCTGGCAATGGCCGAGGATATCCGGGCCTATGTGGAGAAGTGGCTTCCAAGTTTCGTTGCGGACAACCGCAGCTATCTGACAGTGGCAATCGGTTGCACAGGCGGTCAGCATCGTTCGGTTTACATCGCGGAAAGACTTGCCAACTACTTCCGGGCGCATGGTAATGTGCTGGTCAGACACCGCGAGCTGGCGCCCGTGAGCTGAGCCTCGCCGGCGGCGGCATCCGGTACGGTGGACCGCGTCCACCGGCAGCGTAATCCCCCCAAGGATCGCATGTCGCTCAACGCCAACTCGCCCCACAACTCGACGCCGGCGCTGCCACCGCTGGAAAACCTGCCGCTATTTCCGCTGCACACCGTGCTGTTCCCCGGTGGCCGCCTGCCGTTGCGGATCTTCGAGCCGCGCTACGTCGACATGGTGCGCAACTGCCTGCGCGATCAATCGCCATTCGGCGTTTGCCTGATCGAGAGCGGCAACGAAGTGGCACGGCCGGGAGCGCCGACCGTACCGGAGCCCATCGGGTGCCTCGCCACCATCGTCGATTGCAACATGGAGCAGCTGGGCCTGCTGCTGATCGAGGCGCGCGGCGGCCAGCGATTTCATATCCTCGAGCACCATACGATGGATGACGGCCTGATGGTCGCCACTGCGGAGTTGCTGCCCGAGGATATTCCCGACTGCAAGCTGGAGCTGCTGGCCGAGTGCGTGTCGGCGCTGAGGCGGATCGTCGCCACGCTGCAGAAGGACCAGCATCAGCTGCCGTTCGCCGAGCCGCTGCGCTGGGACGACTCGTCATGGGTCGGCTACCGGCTTTGCGAAATGCTGCCGCTCCCGTTGAAGGCGCGACAGATGCTGATGGCGCTGCCCGACGCCGGCATGCGCATCGAGATCCTGCATCGCTTCATGCGGCAGAACCACATCCTCTGAACGGAGGCCGCCGGCCTGCGCGAGGTCAGAACAGCGCGGGCCGCGCCTGCGTTTGCAGCAGCGCCCGTACCGGCGCGGGCATACCCACCGCGTCCAGCGCATCGAGCGAAATCCAGCGCCATGGGCCGCCGCCGAGCACCGCGGGTTCCCCGTCCTGCAGCGAGCGCGCCGCCATGTCGACGCGGATCACGCGGATATGCAGCCGAAAATGCGTGAAGACATGGGTCAGCTCCGCCAGCATGGTGGCGTGCCCCGTCACGCCGAACGCGGCGGCGTTGGCCATTGCGTCGTCCTGCGCCGCCTCGTCATCGAACGGGATGCCGGACACCGGCATCTCCGGCAGGCTCCACAGTCCGCCCCAGATGCCTTGCTCCGGACGCTGGCGCAGCAGCACGTTGCGTCCGTGCCGGATCAGCAGCATCACGGTGCTGCGCTCCGGCAAGGGCGCGCGGGTGCGCGGCGTGGGCAGCCGCGCGGTAAGCCCGTCGCGCAGCGCCACGCAGCGATCGGCGAGCGGGCAGCGCGATGGATCCACCAGGCAGGCCGGCTTGCCGCGCGTGCAGACCGTCGCGCCGAGGTCCATCAGGCCCTGCGTGTAGGCGACCATGTCGTCGGCCTGGGCGGGCCCAGGCGCGGGCAGCACCTGCGCGGCGATGTCCCACATCCGGTTCTCGACCGCCTTCTCGCCGGGGTAGCCTTCGATGCCGAAGCAGCGGGCGAATACCCGCTTGACGTTGCCATCGAGGATCGGTGCCCGTACCCCCGCGCTGAAGGCGGCAATGGCGGCGGCGGTGGACCTGCCGATGCCGGGCAGCGTCGCCAGCAGCGCCGGATCCGAGGGAAAGACGCCGCCGTGCTGCTCGACCACGATGCGAGCGCAACGATGCAGGTTGCGCGCACGCGAGTAGTAGCCGAGGCCCGCCCACAACGCCATCACCCGCTCCGCCGGGGCGGCGGCCAGCGCCGCCACGTCGGGAAACTCGGCAACGAAGCGCTGGTAATAACCGATCACGGCCGCCACCTGCGTCTGCTGCAACATGATCTCCGACAGCCAGATGCGATAGGCATCGCGGGTGTTTTGCCAGGGCAGGTCATGACGCCCATGCGCGCGCTGCCAGCGGACGATGCGCTCGCCGAAGTCGGCCGGCAGCGTCGGCGCCTGCGGCGTGGCGGCGGGAGCGGGTAGCGTGGGGGAAGAGCTGCGGCGGGGCATGATGGACGGCAGACGGTCAGCGGCGCGAGGCGACGGGGGGCGCCATGATACTCCCCCGGCGAGCCGGCCCCTGGCGCCGACCTATCTCTGGCATTGCGGACAGTAGAAGGTGGAGCGCTGCCCCTGCACGATCTGGCGGATCGGCGTACCGCAGCGGCGGCACGGCTTGCCGGCGCGGTCATAGACGAAGCAGTCGAGCTGGAAGTAGCCGCTGGCGCCATCGCTGCCCACGAAATCGCGCAGGGTACTGCCGCCGCGCGCGATCGCCTCGGCCAGCGTTTCGCGCACGGCTTGCGCAAGACGCTCGCAGCGCTGCGCGGACAGCCGTCCCGCCGGCGTGGTGGGCCGGATACCGGCGCGGAACAGGCTCTCGGAGCAGTAGATATTGCCCACGCCCACCACGATATCGCCGGCCAGCAGCACGGTCTTGATGGCGGCGCTGCGGCCCCGCGTCTGGCGGTACAGCAGCTGGCCATCGAAGGCCGGATCGAACGGTTCGACGCCGAGCCCGCGCAGCAGCGGATGCCCGGCCAGCTCCGCTTCGCTCAAGGTGCTCCACAGCACCGCGCCGAAGCGGCGTGGGTCGCGGTAGCGCAGCGTGAGACGGTCCCCCGATGGGGACTGAAGGAGCAGGTCGACATGGTCATGCAGGCCGTAGGCAGGCGCCTCGCCTGCCTGCGCCGCATGCGGGTGCACGCGCAGCGTGCCGGTCATGCCCAGATGCACGATCAACCAGCCGGCGTCCAGCGGTTGCCCGCCCCCCGCCTCCTGCGCGCACTCCAGCAAAAGATACTTGCCCCGGCGCTCGACCCGGCGGATGGTGCGGCCGGCCAGGCAGCTTTCCAGGTCATCCGGTACCGGCCAGCGCAGCCCGCGATGGCGCACCGCGACGCCAACGATTCGCGCGCCTGTCACGTGTGGCACCAACCCCCGCCGGGTGACTTCCACCTCCGGCAATTCCGGCATCGAACCTCTCCCTGCTCCACGACTCCAAAAGGCAAGCCTGCCGTCCGGCCGATGACCGAGGGCGGCAACGAGCAGGGCATTGTAGCGGCACGCTACAATGCCTGTACTAGTCACATGGCCGCCAGGGGCCGGAGTTCATTTCATGCCGGACCATTTGGACCGCTCCCATCGTTCCGATCGCATCACCGACTGCCCGAGCCGCGAGCCGGCCGAACGCGCGACGCTGGCGCGCCGACTGCTGCCGCTGACGCTCGCGGCATGCATGGCGGCCATCCCGCTGAGCGCCTGCGCGGCAAGCCGCCCTGCGCAGCTGGCCCAGGCGGCCCCGGCAGGAGAGGCCGCCCAGTCCGACGAAGGCGCCGACACGCCGTCGTTCGTCACTGGCGCCGACACGGAACTGGAGCCGACGCCCGCCAGCCCGCTGCCGCCCAAGATGCCGCTGCCCGCGATCGCGCTGACCTCGGACATCATGTACCAGGTGCTGGCCGCCGAGGTGTCGACGCAGCGCGGCCTGCCGGGCGCGGCCTATCGCACCTACCTGAACCTGGCGCGCTCGACGCGCGATCCGCGTTTCGCCCAGCGCGCCACCGAGATCGCCTTCAATGCGCGGATCGCCCAGCAGTCGCTCGACGCCGCGCGGCTGTGGAGCGAGCTGGCGCCGACCTCGCCGGCCGCGCGCCAGGTCCTCTCGACACTGCTCGTGCTCAACGCGCGCTGGGACGAAGCGGAACCGCTGCTGGCCCTGCAGCTGAACGGCGTGCCGCCGAGCCATCGCCCCGAGGCGATCCTGCAGATGCAGCAGCAGCTCTCGCGCACCAGCGATCCGGCCGGCGCCGCCGCGCTGCTGCAGCGGCTGGTGGCCAACGACATGAAGTCGGCGGAAACGCGCCTTGCGCTGGCGCGCGCGCGGGAAACCGCGGGCGACATCCCGGGCGCCCTGGCCGAGCTGGACCAGGCGCTGCGCATTCGCCAGGACTACGAAGCGGCCGCGCTGATGGCTGCCGAACTGCGCGCCGACTCGGACCCGGAGCAGGCGATCGCGGGCCTGAGCAAGTTCCTCGAGCAGGCGCCGGCCTCGGTCAACGGTCGCATCACGCTGGCGCGCCTCTACCTGCAGCGCAACCAGATGGACGCGGCACGCCGCGAGTTCGAGGCCCTGCGCCAGGTCGCGCCCAACGATCCGCGCGTGCCGCTCGCTCTCGGGCTGACCGGCCTGCAGGCGCGGCGGCTGGACGAGGCCGAGCAGTATCTGCGCGAGTATCTGCGCCTGGCCGAGCAATCGCCGACCTCGAACCCCGACGTCGCCTACCAGTACCTGGCGCAGATCGCCGAAGAGCGCAAGGACTATCCTGCCGCGATCGAATGGCTGGATCGGATCGAGGACCAGCGCCTGGCCGCCGCGGCTGCGGTGCGCCGTGCGCAGATCCTCGCCCGGATGGGGCGTCTTGACGATGCCCAGGCGGTGTTCGGCGACATGCTGGCCGACGCCGAGGCAATCGACGACGCGACGCTGCGCGGCCAGCGCACCACCGCGATCCGCCAGGCGGAGATCGGCATGCTGATCGAGGTGCGGGCCTACGACCGCGCCCGCAAGCTGCTGGATGAGCGCCTGAAGGCCGAGCCCGGCAACGCCGAATGGCTGTACGAGCTGGCCATGCTCGATGAGCGCGAGAAGCGCTACGACAGCATGGAGAAGCGGCTGCGCCAGTTCATCGCGCTCAAGCCCGATCAGAAGCAGGGCTACAACGCGCTGGGCTATTCGCTGGCCGATCGCAACGTGCGGCTGCCCGAGGCGCTGCAGCTGCTGGAGAAGGCGACCGAACTGGGCCCTGACGACCCATACATCATGGACAGCCTGGGCTGGGTCAAATTCCGCCTGGGCGACCTGCAGCCGGCCGCGCAGCTGCTGCGCAACGCCTGGGCCCGCGCGCCCGAGGCCGAGATCGGCGCCCATCTGGGCGAGGTGCTGTGGAACCTGGGCGAGCGCGACGCCGCGCGCCAGACCTGGACCGAGGCATGGCGGGCCGATCCCGAGAACGAAACGCTGATCGACACGCTCAAGCGCTACAACGTACAGCCCTCGCGCTGAACCGGGCGGCCGGCGCGCCCGGCCGCTCCTTCCTGCAGAACGCATGATTCGACTACGACGTACCACCGCCCTGCTTTGCTTCGCGGCGCCGCTATGGCTGGCCGCCTGCGCGAGCGTGACGCCGTCGCGCTCTTTTGAAGACACCGCCGCCGACGCCCGCGTCAGCGAATACAGCGGGCGCTTTGCCGCCAACTACGTGCGCTACGGCCGCGAGGAAGGCGTGCAGGGCAGCTTTCACTGGCGCGAGCAGGGGCGCAACGTGCGACTGGACCTGATTTCTCCGCTCGGGCAGACCCTGGCCGTGGTGACGGCCACACCGTCGGGCGCCACGCTGGACCTGCCCAACGAAGCCCCCCGCAATGCGCCCGAGGTCGATGCGCTGCTGGAGCAAAGCCTTGGGTTTGCCCTGCCGGTGGCCGGCATGCGCGACTGGTTGCAGGCGCGCCCGGCCCCCGGCCGCCCCGCCACCGCGACCCGCGATGCGCAGGGGCGCCTGGCGACCCTGGCGCAGGACGGCTGGACCGTGCAGTACGCCGCCTGGCAGCCGGCGGCCGATGGCCGGGGCTCCCTGCCCCGCCGCATCGACCTGGCACGCGAGGAAGGCGGCAGCGGCCCGATGTCGGTCAAGCTGGTGATCGACCCGCCGGGCGCAAGCCGGTGAGCGCACGATGTCCCTCGCGTCTTCACCGGCCATCCTGCGCGACTGCCCCGCGCCGGCCAAGCTCAACCTGTTCCTGCACGTCAACGGCCGCCGCGACGATGGCTATCACCTGCTGCAGACCGCGTTCCAGCTGATCGACTGGAGCGACACGCTGCACTTCGAACGGCGCGACGACGGCCGCATCGTCAGGGCCAATGCCATCGAGGGCGTGCCCGAAGCATCGGATCTGACGGTGCGGGCGGCGCGCGCGCTGCAGCAGGCCACCGGCTCGCGCTGGGGCGTGCGGATCGAGATCGACAAGGTGCTGCCCATGGGCGGCGGCATCGGCGGCGGCTCCTCGGATGCGGCCACCACCCTGCTTGCGCTGAACCGCCTGTGGGAGCTGCATCTGCCCAGGGAGACGCTGATGCAGATCGGCCTGTCGCTGGGCGCCGATGTACCCGTCTTCATCTTTGGCGACAATGCGTTTGCCGAGGGCGTGGGCGAGCGCCTGACCCGTGTGGAACTGCCGGAAAGCTGGTTCGTGGTCATTCATCCGCGCCAGCATGTTCCAACAGCAACAATTTTTGCTGACCAACGCTTGACAAGGAATACGCCCGTCTCTATAGTTACGGACTTCGCTGCTTGCACAAACAAATTCGCTTTCGGTCGCAACGATCTGGAAGCGGTAGCGACAGCGAAGTTCGGCGAGGTTGCCCGAGCCCTTGAATGGCTGAGACAATACAGTCCCCATGCAAGGATGACCGGTTCCGGTGCCTGTGTGTTTGCCCGTTATGAAGACGAGCAAGCTGCGCAACAGGTGTTGGAGCGGTTGCCACCCGAATGGGATGGCAGGTGTGCGAGAAGTCTGGCGCGCCACCCGCTCGCAGCGTTCGCATAGCAAGTTATTGTTCGGCGTCGTGCCAGATGGCATGACGAAGAACACCCGGTTGTGTAGGGGAGTCGCCAAGTCGGTTAAGGCACCGGATTTTGATTCCGGCATTCGAGGGTTCGAATCCTTCCTCCCCTGCCATTACATTCCTTGCATATCTGCAAACTCCGTCGCCGGCAACGCGCCGGCGACCTTCCCCCCGCAGCAAACAGGTGCCCCTCATGAGTAGCGACGGCTTGATGGTATTCACCGGCAATGCCAACCCCAAACTCGCGGAGGGTGTCGTACAGCACCTCGGCATTCCGCTCGGCAAGGCACTGGTTGGCCGTTTCTCGGACGGCGAAGTCCAGGTCGAAATCCAGGAAAACGTTCGCGGCAAGCACGTCATCGTGCTGCAGTCCACCTGCCAGCCGACCAACGACAACCTGATGGAGCTGATGGTGATGGTCGATGCGCTCAAGCGCGCCTCGGCACGCAGCATCACCGCCGCCATGCCGTACTTCGGCTATGCCCGCCAGGACCGCCGCCCCCGCTCGGCCCGTGTCGCGATCTCCGCCAAGGTGGTTGCCAACATGCTGGAAGTGGCCGGGGTGGACCGCGTGCTGACGATGGACCTGCACGCCGACCAGATCCAGGGTTTCTTCGATATCCCGGTCGACAACATCTACGCCTCGCCGGTGCTGCTGGGCGATCTGCGCGAAAAGCAATACGAAAACCTGCTGGTGGTGTCGCCCGACGTCGGTGGCGTGGTGCGCGCCCGCGCGCTGGCCAAGCAGCTCGATTGCGACCTGGCGATCATCGACAAGCGCCGCCCGAAGGCCAACGTCTCCGAGGTGATGAACATCATCGGTGAAGTCGACGGCCGCAACTGCGTCATCATGGACGACATGATCGACACCGGCGGTACGCTGTGCAAGGCTGCCACGGTGCTGAAGGAACGCGGCGCGAAGCAGGTCTTCGCCTACTGTACCCACCCGGTGCTGTCCGGCGGCGCGGCTGCCCGCATCGCCGACTCGGAACTGGACGAAGTTGTCGTCTGCGATACGATTCCGCTGCGTGACGATGCCCGCCAGTCCGGCAAGATCCGCCAGCTGTCGACGGCCGGCCTGCTGGCCGAGACCTTCACCCGTATCGTCAAGGGCGACTCCATCATGTCGCTGTTTGCCGATTCCTGATAGAATTCAAGGCTTTGCCGCGGCGGGATAGTCACTATCGGCGCCGCGCATCTCCGGCGGCGCGCCTTGCGCCCCGGCCAATCGGGCTGTCTGGTCGCGGACAGCCTTCTTACTTTTTGGAGTCATCATGAAAGTTGTCGCTTTCGAGCGTAGCGTACAGGGAACGGGTGCGAGCCGCCGCCTGCGCAATGCCGGCAAGACCCCCGGTATCATTTACGGCGGCGCCGCCGAGCCGAAGATGATCGAACTCGATCACAACGCGCTCTTCCACGCGCTGAAGAAGGAAGTCTTCCACTCGTCGATCCTGGACATCGAAGTGGGCGGCCAGACCGAGAAGGCCCTGCTGCGCGCCTTCCAGATGCACCCGTTCAAGCCGCTGGTCCTGCACGTGGACTTCCAGCGCGTGTCGGCCACCGAGAAGATCCACACCAAGGTGCCCCTGCACTTCATGAACCAGGAAACCGCTCCTGGCGTGAAGCTGGGCCACGGCGTGATCAACCACATCCTGAACGAACTGGAAGTGTCGTGCCTTCCCGGCGACCTGCCTGAGTACATCGAAGTGGACATGGGCGCTGTCGAGCTGAACCAGACCGTCCACCTGGCCGACCTGAAGCTGCCCAAGGGCGTGACCGCGATCACCCACGGCGACGACAATCCGGCAGTGGCCGCGATCTCGCTGCCGGCTGGTGCCCAGTCGGAAGCCGCTGCCGAAGGCGGCGAAGGCGAAACCCCGGCTGCCTGAGCGGGATGACGCCATGCGGGGCCCGCGCGGCTCCGCTGCAAGAAAACCGCCGGCATGCCGGCGGTTTTTTTTCGTCCCCTGGCCGTGCAGGTGCACGCGCCCGCGCAGGCATGATCGCCGGGTTTTCACGTATCCTTGGCGGTTCCGGCACGCCCGCTGCCGGCAACGCGCCCTCCCCCGTTCCGACTTCTATGCTCAAACTGATCGTTGGCCTCGGCAACCCCGGGGCGGAATACGAGGCCACGCGCCACAATGCCGGCTTCTGGCTGGTGGATCAGCTCGCCCGCATGGGCGGGGCGAACCTGCGCGTCGAATCGCGCTTCCATGGCCTGGCGGCAAGGGCGCGGCTGTGGGACCAGGAGATCTGGCTGCTCAAGCCCTCGACCTTCATGAACCGCTCGGGCATCGCGGTCGTGTCGCTCGCGCGTTTCTACAAGATCCTGCCCGACGAAATCCTGGTCGCGCATGACGAGATGGACCTGCCGGCCGGCTCGGTCAAGCTCAAGCGCGGCGGGGGCTCCGGCGGCCACAACGGCTTGAAGGACATCTCGGCCCACCTCTCGACGCCGGACTACTGGCGCCTGCGCATCGGCGTGGGGCATCCGCGCAATGCCGGCGGTGCAGGCCAGCGCGAGGACGTGATCAATTTCGTGCTGAAGCCGCCGCGGCGAGAAGAGCAGGAAGCGATCGACGAGGCGATGGACCGTACGCTGACGCCGCTTTCGCTGCTGGCCAGGGGCGAATCGGAGCGGGCCATGATGACCCTGCACACCGGAAAATGATTGGGACGGCGGCCTGAGGATGGCCGCCGGGCAGGGATGGCTGGCGACGCCTATGCCGCCCTTATGCGACGCGCTGGGGCGCCTGCTTCGCGGCCGTCAGCAGCCGATAGCGCTGCATCAGCACTTCGCGGGTCTCGACACGATTGGGGTCGTGCGGGATGCAGGCCACGGGGCAGACCTGCTGGCATTGCGGCTCATCGAAATGACCGACGCACTCGGTGCACTTGTTGGGGTCGATCTCGTAAATCTCGGGCCCCATCGAAATGGCTTCGTTCGGGCACTCGGGTTCACAAACGTCGCAGTTGATGCAATCGTCGGTGATCATCAGCGCCATGATGTCGTTTCCTTGCTGCGGATATGCCCGCGCCCGACTGGCCGCGTCACGACATATCCCGAACCCGTTATTCTAGGCGCTTTGGCGATTTTCGTCCGGATCCGGAAAAGCGGCCCGACCGGCACAGGCCCAACTGCCTGGCTCAACTGCCCTTGCCGATCTTGTCCTTGAGCCAGCGCTCGACCGACGGAAAGACGAACTTGCTGACGTCCCCGCCCAGCACGGCGATTTCGCGCACGAAGGTACCGGAGATGAACTGGTACTGGTCGGAGGGCGTCAGGAACATGGTCTCGACATCCGGCAGCAGATAGCGGTTCATGCCGGCCATCTGGAACTCGTACTCGAAGTCCGACACCGCGCGCAGGCCACGCACGATCACTCGCGCGTTGTTCTTGCGCACGAAGTCCTTCAGCAGGCCGGAGAAGCCCTCGACGCGCACGTTCGGATAGTGGCTCAGCACTTCACGGGCGATGCCGATCCGCTCATCCAGCGAGAAGAACGGACGCTTGTTGGGGCTGTGTGCCACGCCGACCACGAGCTCGTCGAAGATGTTCGATGCCCGGCGCACCAGATCCTCGTGTCCCCGGGTCATTGGATCGAACGTACCAGGGTAGACCGCGACGACCATGCTTCCTCCTTGTTCTGCCCGCTTGCCGATAGCCGGCGCGCCGTGCCGGCGCCCGCCATCCTGTGTGGAAGGGCTGCCACGGCGCCGGCTGGCGAGTGTTGGCGACAGCGGCGTAGTGTAACGCCAAACTTCCCGGGCTGGCGGTGCGCGATGCCGCAGACGGCGCCCCGTGCGTCCGATCACCGGCCAGTTCCCGGTCATCGGTCCCCGGGCAGGATCGTGGATGGCGCTGGCGCGGTTATTCCGGCTGCGCGCCGCGATGGCGCAGCAAATGGAAATGCACCGCCCCGGCGCGCGCATGGCGGACGATCTCCAGCGCGGACGGCACCGGCGCATCGGCGCCAGTCAGCGGCGATTCGCTCTCCACATAGATCGCCCCGTCAGGGCGCACCAGCCGTCGGGCGTGCTCGAGCGCCGGCCCGAGCCAGTCCTGACCGAACGGGGGATCGAGAAAGATCACATCGAAGCTGGCCGCCGGCATCTGCGCGGCCACGGCAAAGGCGTCGCCCTGAAGAATGCGAATCTGACGTGCGTCCAGCCGCTGCTGGTTGTCGCGCAACTGCCGGACAGCGCGCGGATTCGCTTCGACCAGCGTCACCTCCAGCGCGCCGCGCGAGGCCGCCTCGAATCCGAGCGCGCCGGAGCCGGCGAACAGGTCCAGGCAGGCCATGCCGGTCATATCCTGCCCCAGCCAGTTGAACAGCGTTTCGCGCACACGATCCGGTGTGGGCCGCAAGCCTTCGGCGTCCAGAACGGGGAGCGGCGTCCGCTTCCACCGTCCGCCGATGATGCGGACCTGAGCCGGCGCATGCCGGCCGGCGGAGCGGGGGGAAGGTCTCGGCGACGGGCGGGCGCCCTGCGCACGGGGAGCGGATGCAGCAGAGGAAGAACGGGAGTCCATTCCGTGATTGTAGAGCCTGTGAACGGCTTGGCCAGCGCTGACGGGGGTTGGCAAGCGCTGCCATGTCTGGCGGCGCACATGGCCCTCTCCCCCGGCCCCTCTCCCGCAAGGCGGGAGAGCGGAGAACACCGTCGGGAATCAAGCGCCGCCGGTTTGCTCCCCTCGCCCGCTTGCGGGAGAGGGGCTGGGGGAGAGGGCAACGAGCGCCACCCGCCCTACCGCCCTACCGCCCTACCGGCCTACCGCGGCCTGCTGCGGCGCTCCATTGTCCACCGATGGCCCACCGACGATCACCGTGGCCATCGCGTCCGGTTTCACATGCCGCTGGAAGGCCGCGCGCACCTGCTCGCGCGTGACCTTGCCGATCTGCGCCGTCCAGGTATCCAGATAGTCGAGCGGCAACCCATACCAGCCGATATTGGCCACATTGGTCAGCAGCTTGCGGTTGCTGTCGATCCGCAGCGGGAAGCCGTTGATCAGGTTGTCCTTGGCGGCCTTCAACTCCTGCGCGGTCGGCCCTTCGGCAACGAAGCGCGCCAGCACCTGCCGCACCAGCGTCAGCGCCTGCTCGCTCTGCTCCTTCTTGGTCTGCAGGCCGATGCCGAACGGCCCGGGCTGCTTGGCCGGCGCGAAGTAGCTGTCCACGCCATAGGTGAGCCCGCGCTTCTCGCGCACTTCCTCCGTCAGCCGGGAGCTGAAGCCGCCGCCGCCCAGCACGTAGTTGCCCACCAGCAGCGCGAAATAATCCGGGTCCCCGCGCGCAATCGCCGGCTGGCCGAGCGACACCGTCGCCTGCGCCGCCGGATGCGGGATGCGCTGCACGCTGGCTTCGATCGGGATGCGCACCTGCGGCATCTGCGGCGGCGTGGCACCGGCGGGCAGGCCGCGTGTCAGCTGCTCGGCAATCGCTTCGGCCTGGCGCCGGTCGATCGCGCCGATCAGCGTGACCACCGCACGCGAGGCCGCATAGTTGTCGCGCCAGAAGCGTTCGAGATCCTCGCGGGTAACCGATTGCACCGACTCGGGCGTGGCCGAGATGCCATACGGATGATTCGGGTAGATCGCCTGCGACAGCAGCTTGTCGGCGATCACCCCGGGCCGGGTATTGCCCTCGCGGATGGCGGCGATCAGCCGTTCCTTCTCGCGCTCCACCACCTGCTGCGGGTAGGTGGGCGCCTTGAGCAACTGCGCGGCCAGCGCGATCGACTGGCCAAGCTCGGGCTCGGAGGTCAACGTGCGCAGGCCAATGCCGCCGCGGTCCCCACCGGCGGCCGCGCCGAAGCTCGCGCCGGTATCGGCAAAGGCGTCGGCGATGCCGGCCTCGTCCCTCGCAGGCTGGCCTTCGATGGCGCCGGCGCCCTTGTCCAGCAGCGCCGCCGTCAACGTGGCCAGTCCCGACTTGCCGGCAGGGTCATAGCGGCTGCCAGCGTCGAAATCGACATTGATGTCGAGCATCGGAATCGACGGGCTCTTGACGAAGTAGACCCGGGCGCCCGTGGAGGCGGTCCAGTGCTCGATGGGGATGGCCGCCTGTGCGGCCGCCGGCAGCAGCGCGCAGACGACGGCCGCGGACAGCGCGGCGCGGCCGAACCAGGCGCGATTCACGGCAAACGTACGGACTGGCATCGTGGTTCCTCAGTGGCGCAGGCCTTCCGGGGCCTGCTGCTTGGGCTTGTTCGGGTCGATGGGCTGCGGCAGCAGCGTCGCGACGGTCAGGTTGTCCTCGCCGAAGTACTTCGCCGCGACCGCCTGCACCTGTTCCGGCGTGACGGCCTTGATGCGCTCCAGGATGCGGTCGATGTCGCGCCATGACAGCCCGGCGATTTCCGCCACGCCGATCTCCATGCCCTGGCCGAACACCGAGTCGCGCTTGTAGATCTGGCCGGCCACGACCTGTGCCTTGACGCGCTTGAGCTCTTCCTGCGATACGCCCTCGCGGGCGATGCGCTCGATCTGCTCGCGCAGCGCCTGCTCGATCTGCTCGGTGGTATTGCCGTTGGCCGGCGTGCCGTCCAGCACGAACAGCGACTCGCCGCGATTGATGCTGTCGTAGCCGACATTGACATCGTCCGCGAGCCGGCGCACGCGCACCAGCTCGCGCGTCAGGCGTGCGTTGTCATAGCCGTTGAGCACGGCCGCCAGCACCTCCAGCGCATAGGGATCGACGTCCTTCTCGACGTCGTGCAGGCGCGGCACCTTGTACGCCAGCACGATATAGGGATTCTCGGCGGGCGCCTTGACCCAGATCCGCTTGATGCCCTTCTGCGGCGGCTCGACCTGGGGCTTGCGCACCGGCAGCTCGCGCGGCTTCAGCTTGCCGTAGGTGCGCTCGGCCATGGCGCGGACCTCGTCGGCACGCACGTCGCCCGCGACCACCAGGATGGCGTTGTTGGGCACGTACCAGCTGCGGTACCAGTCGCGCACGTCCTCCAGGCGCATGTTGACCAGGTCGTTCATCCAGCCGATCACCGGATGCCGATAGCCGGCAGCGGTATAGACCGTCGCCAGCAGCTGCTCGTACACGGTGCCGCGCGCGGAGTCCTCGGTGCGCTGCCGGCGCTCTTCCATCACCACCCGCATCTCGCGCTCGAAATCCTCCTTGCGCAGGATGACGTTGGCCATGCGGTCGGCTTCCAGCTGCATCATGCGCTCCAGATGCTGCTTGCCGATCTGCTGGTAGTACATGGTGAAATCGCGATTGGTCATCGCGTTCTCGCGCCCGCCCAGCGCGGCGATCTGCCGCGAGAACTCACCCGGTCCCACCTTGGCCGTACCCTTGAACATCATGTGTTCGAGCATGTGGGCCACGCCCGTGGTGCCGCTCACTTCGTCGATGCCGCCGACGCGATACCAGACCTGATGGGCCACCGTGGGCGCGCGGTGATCTTCCTTGACGATCACGCGCATGCCGTTGCTCAGCCGGAATTCGCGCGTTCCCGCATCCTGCACGGTTCCCGTGACGGCGGCGCCCTGCGCGGGCGGCGCATCGACCGCCACGCCCTGCGCGTGCGCGTGCTGCATTGGGGCCAGCGTCAGCCATGCCGCGCCCGCCAGCAGGGCAACCGCAAGCGGATGAAAGGCGCTGCCTCTCCTGCCCTGACCTCGTGCGCCACGGTCCTGGGCCCGGCCCCCGAATGCCGTCGCGGGCGAGCCCGCGGCCAGCGTGTGGGCGGGCGCGCGGCCCGTCCCGGTCGTCACTGCGCGATGGTTCATGCGACCCCGTCTGCTAGAATTTTGGCGATCGATTCTACCGGGGTATGGACCCCTTTCCCAATGTTTAGTTTCTGGAAGAAACGCAAGGCAGAGCCGGCCAGCCCACCGGTGGAAACGCCGCCGGCCGAGGCGCCGGCCGCTCCCGCTCCCACGCCGGCTCCGCTCGCTCCTGCCGAGGAAAGCCGGCCGGGCCGCGCCGGAACCTGGGCGTCCTCTCCCGTTGCCGGCCTGTTCCGCGCGCCCGCTCCGGCGCCGGCGCCCGCGCCAGTCCCTGCCGCCGCACCCGCTGCCGCACCTGCTGCGGCACCCGCTCCTGCTGCCGTTCCTGCTGCCGTTCCTGCTGCCGTGCCGCTACCCGAGCCGGCCGCGCCGCCCGCCATCGTGCCGCCGACAGCCGTTGCTGCCATACCGGCGGCCGAGGACGAAGACCTGGTTCTCACGCCTGCCCCTGAGCAGACCGCCGAAGCAAAGCGCGGCTGGATGCAGCGCCTGCGCAGCGGTCTGTCCAAGACCAGCCGCGGTATCAGCACGCTGTTCGTCGGCGTCAAGGTCGACGAGGCACTGTTCGAGGAGCTGGAGACGGCGCTGCTGATGGCCGATGCCGGCGTCGAAGCGACCGAATATCTGCTGGAGGAACTGCGCCGCCGCGTGCGCAGCGAACGGATCGAGACCGCCGAAGGCGTACGGCTTGCGCTGCGCGATCTGCTGACCGAGCTGCTGCGCCCGCTGGAAAAGACCATGGCGCTGGGCCGCGAACAGCCGATGGTGATGATGATTGCCGGCGTCAACGGCGCGGGCAAGACCACCAGCATCGGCAAGCTGTGCAAGCACTTCCAGCACTACGGCCAGTCGGTGCTGCTGGCCGCGGGCGACACCTTCCGCGCCGCTGCACGAGAACAGCTGACGATCTGGGGCGAGCGCAACAACGTCACCGTCGTGGCGCAGGAAGGCGGCGACCCGGCGGCGGTGATCTTCGACGCGGTCAATGCCGCGCGTGCGCGCCGCATCGACATCGTGATGGCGGACACCGCCGGCCGTCTGCCGACACAGCTGCACTTGATGGAAGAACTGAAGAAGGTGCGGCGTGTCATCGGCAAGGCCATGGCCACCGCGCCGCACGAGGTGCTGCTGGTGATCGACGCCAACACCGGACAGAACGCGCTGGCACAGGTCAAGGCCTTCGACGATGCGCTGCAGCTGACCGGGCTGATCGTGACCAAGCTGGACGGCACCGCCAAGGGCGGCATCCTGGCCGCGATCGCGCGCCAGCGTCCGGTACCGGTCTACTTCATTGGCGTGGGGGAGAAGGTCGAGGATCTGCAGCCGTTCCGCGCGGACGAATTTGCGCGGGCGCTGTTGGGAGACTGATGGCGCGGTAGCGCGTGTTCGATGCGCGAGATGTGAAGACGCTGGGTCCCCGCGCAGGCGGGGACCTAGTGTCTTTCAGCGCTGGCGCTTACTCCGCATCCGGCTGCGCCTTCGGCGCAGCCTGCTGGAACGCCGGTTCCTCCATGCAGGCATCGAAGATGCGCGCGATGGTCGGATAGGCCTGCAGATCGACCTGGAAGCGCTGCGCGTTGAAGACCTGCGGCACCAGGCAGATGTCGGCCAGCGTCGGCGTATCGCCGAAGCAGAAGCGGCCGGCCTTGCCCCCGCGCGTCAGCGTGGTTTCCAGCGAAGCAAACCCCTGCTCGACCCAGTGCCGGTACCAGGCATCCTTGGCATCGTCGCTGACGCCCAGCTTGTGCTTCAGGTACTTCAGCACGCGCAGGTTGTTCAGCGGATGGATGTCGCACGCGATGGACTGCGCCAGCCCACGCACATGCGCCCGGTCCAGCGCGTTGCCGGGCAGCAGCGGCGGCTGCGGATGCGTCTCGTCCAGATACTCCACGATGGCCATCGACTGCACCAGCGCGTGGTCGCCGTCGAGCAACGTCGGCACCAGCGCATCCGGGTTCAGCGCGCGATAGTCGTCGCTGAACTGCTGCCCGCCGTCGCGCAGAAGATGCACCGGCACGGTTTCGTACGGCAGCCCCTTCAGCGCCAGTGCAATGCGCACCCGGAACGATGCCGAACTGCGGAAGTAGCTGTAGAGCTTGAACATGGTCAGACCACCTTGACGACCAGTTCGCCGACGCCCTCGATGCTGCAGTTCATCACGTCGCCCCTGGTCACCGGGCCAACGCCTTCGGGCGTGCCGCTATAGATCAGGTCGCCGGGCTGCAGCTCGAACAGCCGCGACAGGTAGGCCACCATTTCCGGCACCGACCAGATCAGGTCCGACAGATCGCCGCGCTGCTTCTCGGCACCGTTGACCGACAGCGTGATCGCGCCGCGCTCCGGATGGCCGATGTCTTCGACGCGAACGATCGGGCCGATCGGGGCCGAGCGGTCGAACGCCTTGCCGGTCTCCCAGGGGCGGCCGGTCTTCTTCGACTCGTTCTGCAGGTCGCGCCGGGTCATGTCCAGGCCGATTGCATAACCGTAGACGTGCGAGGCCGCCTGTTCGACGGGAATGTCGCGACCACCCTTGCCGATCGCCACCACCAGTTCGACTTCATAGTGGACGTTGTTCGAGCCCGGCGGATAGGGGAAGGCGCCTTCGCTGCCGTCGGCGACATAGCTGACCGCATCGGACGGCTTGCAAAAGAAGAACGGCGGTTCGCGGTCCGGATCGGCGCCCATCTCGCGCGCGTGGGCGGCGTAGTTGCGTCCGACACAGTAGACGCGCCGCACGGGGAAACTCGCGCTGCTGCCACGAATCGGCACGCCGGTCGGCGCGGGCCGGTTGAAGACGAACTCGGTCATGCATCTCTCCTGATTATTCTGTGTAGGCATGCCGGCGCAGCCAGGGTGCGAGCGGCGACAGGCATCTGCTTGCCGCGGCGCGCGAGGTCCGCCGCGGCAGGGCATCAGCATACACCCGTCCGCTGCCATCGGGCAGCAGCGGGCCGCCGCCTGCCTGCTACTTGCCTCCCGTCTTGCCCCGCAGCGGGGCAGGCAACGCCGGCTTGAATCTTGCGTCGATGCGGTAAAGTGCGACCGACCATGCCACGCCGCCCCACAGCGCCCACAGCGCCCCCTTCCCCCGCTTTCGAGCACGCCTCCAGCGCCGCGCCCGCGGCGGCTGGCGGCGGCAGGCCGCTGCGCATCCTGCTGGTGCGCGATCCGCTCGACGCCGATCCGCTCAATGTCGATACCATCCGCGCCGGGCTGGCGACCGCCGGCTTCACGGACGTGGAGACGGCCGATGCCGGGATGCGGCTGCCGGACGCCATCGCGGCGCGCCAACCGGACCTGATCATCATTGCGTCCGAATCGGCCGCGCGCGATACCGTCGAGCACGTCTGCGTCTCGACCCAGCATGCGCCCCGGCCCATCGTGCTGTTCACCGACAACGACGACGCGGAGCGCATCAAGGCCGCGTTGTCGGCCGGCATCACCGCCTATATCGTCGACGGCCTGCGCGCCGAGCGGGTGAAGACCGTGCTGGACGTGGCCTACGCCCGCTTCCAGCTCGACCAGGCACTGCGCGCGGAACTGGACGCGACACGGCTCAAGCTCGCCGAACGCAAGGTGGTCGAGCGCGCCAAGGGCCTGCTGATGAAGGAGCGCGGCTTCAGCGAGGACGACGCCTACAAGCGCCTGCGCAGCATGGCGATGGAGCGCGGCATCAAGCTGGTGGAAGCGGCGCAGCGCGTCATCGACGTGATGGCCTGAGGGTCGGGGGCGGCCACCGATCAACCGCCCCGTCCCGATGCACGCACCCGGTGCAGTGCACCAGGCCGAGGCGCGCAGTCGAGCCGCTCGCACAACACCTGTTCATTTCCCGTCTTTCGCTTCGCGTGGCATACCGATTGCGTAGCAATGGCGACCGGCCAACGCTGGCCGGCAACGATGACGATGCGCCCGATCAACGGCGATCCGCGCGATCCGGGACAACGGCGTCCCGGTCCTGTCGCCTCTCCTTGGGGCGACGGGCCGGGGCGCTTTTTCCTTTCTGGAGCCTTGCATGCCCTCTCGCCTGAAGACTGCCAAGCCGGTGCGGCCGGCGGTCGAATCTTCCGCCGCCACTGACGGCGCCGACCTCGCCCCGGCCAGCCAGCGCCGCCGCCGGGCATCGACCGGCATCGCTGGCGCCAGCGTGATGACGCTGGTCGATCCGATGGTGCGCGCCGGGGCGTGGGCCGCGGGATCCGATGCGCCGGAAAAGCGCGAGGTGAGGATCGGCTTCATCCCGCTGACCGACTGCGCCTCGGTGGTGATGGCTTCCACGCTGGGCCTGGACCGCAAGTACGGCATCCGCATTACGCCGACAAAGGAAGCCTCGTGGGCGGGCGTGCGCGACAAGCTGGTCAATGGCGAGCTCGACGCCGCGCACGTGCTGTACGGGCTCGTCTATGGCGTGCAGCTGGGCATCGGTGGCTCCAAGAAAGACATGGCGGTGCTGATGAGCCTGAACCACAACGGCCAGGCGATCTCGCTATCGTCCAGGCTTGCCGAGAAGGGCGTGCGCGACGGCCCCGGCCTGCGCGCGCTGATGGCCCGGGAAAAGCGCGAATACACCTTCGCCCAGACCTTCCCGACGGGCACGCATGCGATGTGGCTCTACTACTGGCTGGCCGCCCACGGCATCCACCCGATGCAGGAAGCGCGCGCCATCACCGTGCCGCCGCCGCAGATGGTGGCCAACATGCGGGTGGGCAACATGGATGGCTTCTGCGCGGGCGAGCCCTGGAACGCGCGGGCCATCGCCGATCGCATCGGCTTTACCGCGGAGACCACGCAGTCGATCTGGAAGGACCATCCGGAGAAGTCGCTGGGCACCACCGCCGAATTCGTACGGACGCACCCCAACACCGCGCGCGCAATGGTCGCCGCCATACTGGAAGCGTCGAAGTTCATCGACGGCTCGGTGTCGAACCGGCGCAAGACCGCGGAAACCATCGCCGCCGAGTCGTACGTCAACACGGACATGGACATCATCCTGGACCGCATGCTGGGCCGCTACACCAATGGTCTGGGCAAGACCTGGGATGATCCCAGCGCGATGACGTTCTATCAGGACGGCAACGCCAACTACCCCTTCCTGTCGGACGGCATGTGGTTCCTGACCCAGCACAAGCGCTGGGGACTGCTGAAGGAACATCCGGACTATCTGGCGGTGGCCAGGAAGGTCAATCAAGTCGACATCTACCGGCAGGCGGCCACCGCCGCGCAGGTTCCGCTGCCCGCCAGCGACTTCCGTTCGGCGACGCTGATCGATGGCGTGGTCTGGGACGCCACCCGCGATCCCAAGGCGTATGCCGATGGCTTCCGCATCAAGGCCTGAACACCGCCTTCCCTATCGATCCGGCCAATTGGGCCCATGCGATCGCCTCGTCCGGGCCGCAGCGGCGGTTAAGCTGTGGCGCCGAGTTGCAACGAGCGATCCGCTATCATGGGACCGATCATCGAACACTGGTGAACCGTATGCCCGCTACCGACTCCCCTTCCGACGACCGCGGTTCGCGCCACCCCAGGACGCACGCGCCGGGGCCGGCGCAATCGGTCGCGCCGCCGGCCGGCCACGCCGCACCGCCCGGGCAGGACCGCTTCCCGACCGCACGCTTCATCAAGGAAATCGGCCGTGGCGTGCAGGGTGCCCGCGCGTTGCCGCGCGACGACGCCCGCACGCTGTTCGACGCCATGCTCGCCGGGCGCGTGCCCGATCTGGAACTGGGCGCGGTGCTGATGGCCTATCGCATCAAGGGCGAGGCGCCGCACGAACTCGCCGGCATGCTGGAGGCCGCCTACCTGCACTGCGCGAAAATCGATGCGCCTGCCGAGCGCCAGGCGGTGGTGATCCCCAGCTACAACGGGGCACGCAAGCAGCCGAACCTGGTGCCGCTGCTGGCGCTGCTGCTGGCGCGCGAAGGGGTGCCCGTGCTGGTGCACGGCACGCGCGTCTTCAACGACCGCGTCACCAGCCTGATGCTGTTCGAAGCCCTCGGAATCGCCGCCTGCGGCAGCGCCGCCGAGGCGTCGCAACGCCTGGCGCAGCCGGCGCACTTCGAGGCGCGGCCGGGACTGCGCAGCGGTCCGCTTGCCGTGCTGCCGATCGACGTGCTCTCTCCCGCGCTCACGGCGCTGCTGGACAAGCGCACCATGATCGGGCTGCGCAATTCCTCGCACACCATCGTCAAGCTGCTGCAGCCGATCGGCAATCACACCCCGGCCGAGGCGCTGCGGCTATACAGCTATACCCATCCGGAATACCGGGAAACGCTGACCGACTTCTTCTCGCACGAGCCCGCCAATGTGCTGCTGGCGCGAGGCACCGAGGGCGAGGTCGTGGCCGACGCCCGCCGTGGCAGCCGCATCGACTGGCTGCATGACGGGCATCAACGCACGCTGGTCGATCCGACCAGCGGCTCCATCGGCGAGCCGCCGGCGCTGCCGCCAGGGACCGACGTCCGGCAATGCGCGGACTGGATTGCCGGCGTACTGTCGGGCGACATCCCGGTGCCGGCACCCATCGCCGCACAGGTCGATGCGATCCACACTTGCCTCGCCAATGGCGCACGGGTGACCTGGGCCAGCCCACTGTAACCGCCGCATTGGCAAGTGTTCGATGACAGACAAGGGTGGCGGCGCGCCGCGTGGGATACTGGAAGATTCCCTGGGGCGAGGCCTGGAGGATGGCGCCCGTGTGCAGCCGGCGGTGGCCGACTGAACCGGGGCCGCCGCCATGGCTCTAAGATGTTCCGCGCTTGTGACGCGGAGCCGCTATCAGTAGCTCGCATCTCATTGCCGGGAACTATGAAGGGGTGCAGGACTCCAATTAGCACTCATCCGGCGGGAGTGCTAATATGAGCGGCATCAGTGTCATGGTTGACACAGGGCCGGACACCCCGGATGCGAAAGGAGCTATTAGTGAACGCAGTCCTGTCTGCCGATCCGATTGAAATGAACACCAACCTTCCGATGGTGCCCTCGCGCGCCGGCGGCATGGCGTTGACGCTGCCGACCGGACTGGGCAACCTCGACGCCTATATCCAGGCGGTGCATCGCATTCCGATGCTGACCGCGGACGAAGAGCAACGGCTGGCGCGCGAGCTGCGCGACCACGACTCGGTCGATGCCGCCCGTCGTCTGGTGATGTCGCATCTGCGTCTGGTGGTCTCGATCGCCCGTCAGTACCTGGGATATGGACTGCCGCATGCCGACCTGATCCAGGAAGGCAATATCGGCCTGATGAAGGCCGTGCGGCGCTTCGACCCGGACCAGGGCGTTCGCCTCGTCTCGTACGCGATGCACTGGATCAAGGCAGAGATCCACGAATATGTGCTGCGCAACTGGCGGATGGTCAAGGTGGCGACCACCAAGGCCCAGCGCAAGCTGTTCTTCAATCTGCGCTCGCACAAGCAGGGGAACCATACGTTCTCCCCGGGCGAGGTCGATGCGGTCGCGCGCGAGCTCAACGTGAAGCCCGAGGAAGTGATGGAGATGGAAACCCGGCTGTCGGGTGGCGATCTCGCGCTCGAAGGGCAAGTGGACGACGGTGAAGAGGAATTCGCACCGATCGCCTACCTCGCGGACAACCACAACGAGCCGACCCGCGTGATCGAGTCCAAGCGCCAGGACCGCATGCAGGTCGAGGGCCTGGAGGAAGCGCTGGGCAAGCTGGACCCGCGCAGCCGCCGTATCATCGAGGCCCGCTGGCTGCAGGTCAACGACGACGGCTCGGGCGGCGCCACGCTGCACGAACTGGCTGACGAGTTCGGCGTGTCGGCAGAGCGGATCCGCCAGATCGAGGTCGCGGCAATGAAGAAGATGAAGGGCGCGCTGCAGGCATTTGCCTGAGCCGCGCGATCCTGCAGACAGAAAAGGCCGGTTGCATCAGCAACCGGCCTTTTTCATTGGCGGCGATGGCGGCCGGGGCTGGCCCGCTGCTACGACAGCAGTTGCTTCAGGTCGTGCACGATCGGCTCCGTGCCCTGCCCGTGCCGGATGAAGAGACGCAGCCGCCCCTCCGGATCGAATACATAGCTGCCGGCGGAGTGGTCCATCGTGTAGTTGCCAGGGGCAGTGCCCGGCACCTTCGCGTAGTACACCTTGAAGTCGCGCGCCACCTTCTGCAAGGCCGCCTGGTTCTCGGGCCGCATGCCGAGGAAGCGCGGATCGAAGGCCGGCACGTACTGGGCCAGCAGCGACTGGGTATCCCGCTCCGGGTCCACGGTGACCAACATCACCTGGACGCGGTCGGCATCCTCGCCCAGCTGGTCCATTACCGCCTTCCATTCCAGCATGGTGGTCGGGCAGACGTCCGGGCAGTGGGTATAGCCGAAGAACAGCACCACGGCCTTGCCCTTGAAGTCGGCCAGCGTGCGCACCTTGCCGGTGTGGTCGGTCAGCGCGAAGTCCTTGCCGAAGTCGCCACCACCGGTGATGTCGATATTGCGGAAGGACTGCTGCTGCCCGCAGGCAGCGAGCACGGTCACCAGCAGTGCCGCCAGCATGACCTTGCCGATGCCGCCGGCGGCAAGGCGGGCGAAGTCGCGACGGGACAGAAAACGCATATTCAGGACCAGTTGGAGAAGTGAGTGGGCCGCAGCGCCCGAGCGGCAGTATCGCCCATCGCGGGGGCGAGCGCGCAAGGGGCGACAACGTGTCGCACTGCCGGCGGACGACCGGCAGGACAGCCGGCTCAGACCTGCGGCACGAACTTGAAGTAGTGGTCGATCAGCAGGGCGGCGAACAGCAGCGACAGATACAGGATCGAGAACTTGAAGGTCCGCCTGGCCAGGTCGTCGGAGTACTGCCGGTAGAGCCGCCACGAGTACGCCAGGAACCAGCCGCCCAGCACCAGCGCGGCGACGAGATAGATGTAGCCGCTCATGCCGTAGACGAAGGGCAGCAGCGTGGCGGCGATCATCACCAGCGTGTAGAGCAGGATATGCAGCAGCGTATAGCGCTCGCCATGGGTGATCGGCAGCATCGGCAGCCCGGTCTTCTCGTAATCCGCGCGGCGGTACAGCGCGAGCGCCCAGAAGTGCGGCGGCGTCCAGGTGAAGATGATCAGCACCAGGAACCACGCTTCCGCGGGAACGTCGTTGGCGACCGCGGCCCAGCCCAGCGCCGGCGGCATCGCCCCCGACAGCCCGCCGATGACGATGTTCTGCGGGGTGGCCGGCTTGAGCAGGATGGTGTAGACCACCGCGTAACCGACGAAAGTGGCGAAGGTCAGCCACATGGTCAGGTCATTGGCGAACACATGCAGCAGCCACATGCCGGCACCGCCCAGAATCAGCGAGAACACCAGCGTCTGCCCGGTAGTGATCTCACCGGTGGCCGACGGCCGCCAGGCGGTCCGGCGCATCATCGCGTCGATCTTCTGCTCGACCAGGCAGTTGATGGCGAACGCCGCCCCCGCCAGCAGCCAGATTCCGGCCGCGCCGCCCAGCAGCACATCCCAGGGCACCATGCCGGGAGTGGCGAGGAACATGCCGATGATCGCGCAGAACACGGCAAGCTGCGTCACACGGGGCTTGGTCAGGGCCGCATACTGGCGCGCCGTGTGTCGCAGCCGGCTCAGCGGTTGGGTTTGGGTAGCGGTAGCCACGGAAGGAGGTCTGTCTTTCATTCAGGCGCGCAGCGCGCCGGCGGGCTGCCCGGATTTCCCGGCGACGGTGTCGGGAGCATGGGCGGCAAACCCTATATTGTAGAGGAGCCGGACGATCAGCATCAGAAGCACCGCGGCCCCGCCGTTATGTGCTACAGCCGCCACCAGTGGCCAGTCGAACACGATATTCGACAGGCCGGTAGCCAGCTGCAGGACCAGAAACACCAGCATCAGCCGAGCCGCGCGCTGCAGGCGCTCGAAGCGCCGGGCGCGCAAGGCGAACCAGGCGAGATAGCCGAGCACCACCGCGGCGAAGCAGCGGTGCACCCAATGGATGGCGACCAGCGCGCTATGGGGAATGTAGTCGCCGTCCGCCGTCATGCCCAGGGGGCGCCACAGCGTGAAGCCGTGGCGAAAATCCATCTCGGGCACCAGTTGGCCATTGCAAAGCGGGAAATCGGTACAGGCCAGCACCGCGTAGTTGGTGCTGACCCAGCCGCCCAGGAAAATCTGCACTGTCAGCAGGGCCAGCGCCACCCGCGCGGGCCAAAGCAGGCTGGCGGCGCCACGATCCACCGGCCGCACCGGGTCGTTGCGCGACCCCAGCCAGATCAGCGTGGCCAACAGCAGCATGCCAAGCATCAGGTGTGTGACCACGATGATCGGCTGCAGTTTCAGCGTGACGGTGAAGGCACCGAAGGCGCCCTGCACGCAGACCAGCACCAGCACCCCCGTGGCGAACCAGGGCGATTGTTCCAGCTCGCGGCGGCGTGACCAGGCCAGTGCCGTCAGCGCGATGATCAGCACCCCCACCGCCATGGCGAAGTAGCGGTGGATCATTTCGATCCAGGCCTTGACGACGGTAACCGGCCCTGACGGCATGGCGGTTTCGGCCGCGCGGATATGCTCGTGCGCCGACAGCGGGTTGGAATGGCCGTAGCAGCCTGGCCAGTCCGGGCAGCCCAGCCCGGAATCGGTCAGCCGGGTGAAACTGCCGAACATGATCAGGTCCAGCGTCAGGAAGGCCGTGATCCAGACCAGCTTGCGATATTTGTCCCGGCTGCCGCGCACCAGGACGTAGCCCAACGGCAGCAGCGCGATCAGCAGCCCGATCAGGGCGAGTTGTACCAGCATGCGTTCTCCGTCAACCGATGCGCGAGTACTTCAGCAGACGGTTCAGGTCCGAATGCACCTTCCTTGGGTCGGGATCGGCGGGGAAGCGCATCATCAGGTTCCCCAGCGGATCGACCAGATACAGCCCCGCCTCGATGGGCTGCCCCTCGCCGGCGGGCAGCCAGCCGCGCAGGACGTCGCGATCGGCGCGCAGGAAGCGCACGCCGGCATACGGCTCGTTGTAGGCGGCGGTCAGCCGGGGATCGACCGCGCCGTCGCCGCTGACCAGCCATACCGGCACGATGCGCTCTCGCTCGCGGCCCTGCCCGGCGCGAATCTGGCGCATGGTGAACAGCTTGCGTGCACAGGCTTCGTCGCAACTGGCGCGGTCAGTGGAAATCAGCAGCCACTTGCCACGGAAGTCGGCGAGCGGCACGGTCCGGCCCTGCTCGTCCCGCACCGAGGCGGCGGGAAGCGGGCGCTGCGGCTCGATCAGCGTGCCGTAGTTGGCCGTGCCGCCGGCAGGCCGGAACACGTAGAAGGTCAGGTAGGAAGCAATCACCGGGGAGGCGCAGACCAGCAGCAGCAACAGCATCTGGATGCGGCCGCGCCGGGTGCGGGCGTCGATGCGCCCGTCCTGGGGCGCCTTGCGCTGGGTCGATTGCGCGCCGCTGCCGGTGGGCTCGGGCGTGGGCGGAGTTGCCATGGCGGTGTCGGTGGGCATGGGCATCTGGGATTGGAATTCGTTGACCGGCTGTCGCCTGGCCGTCATTGCCGCACGCTGGCGGGATCGGGGCTTGCTGCGCCCCGCCGGGCACGGCGCCAGGTATGCAGCACCAGCAGGACCAGCGTCAGGCCGGCCAGGCTGAACCACTGGAATGCGTAGCCATAGTGCCGGTCCGCGCCGCTGTCGGCGGCCGGCCAGTCGCGCGCCAGGCCGTCCCCGGTATCGGATGTCTGGCGGATCACGATGGTGTGCAAGGGGCGGCCCAGTTCCGCGGCGAAGGCGGCAAGTTCGATATTCTGCCGGATACGCTGCCCCCTGTCCGCGCCGGCGCTGCCCAGCGCATAGACGCGCGGTACCGTGGCCAGCGCGGTGCCCTCGACGGTTACCGTGCCTGTCGGCGTGGCGAAGGGCGCCACCCGCGTGCGCTCATAGGGGTCGCGCGGCAGCCAGCCCCGTACCACCAGCACCGCCGCGCCCGGCGTGCCGGTATCCTGCAACAGCAGGGGCGTGACCACCAGGAAGCCGGCACGGGTGTCCTCGCCATGGCCATGGGGCCGATTGTCCAGCAGCACCGTCCTGTCCGCATCGAATCGCCCGACGGCCACCACACGGCGCTCGGCGTATCCGATGGCGTCGGCCTGCAGCGGGATCTCCCCCAACGGCACCGCGGGCTGCGCCGCGTGGAGGCGCAAACGGGCCTCGCGCTGCTGCTTCTGCTGGCCCCGGTCGAGTTGCCAGACGCCGAGCGCGCAGGTCAGCACGATGACGGCCAGTGCCGCGATGGCGGGGACGGGCGCCAACGCCCGCCACCACTTCACCGCGCCGACTCCGGTTGGCCGGTGCGATAATGGAAAAACACTTCGGGCCGACCCTTCATGCGCATCGTCATCATCGTCGCCTTCATCCTGATTCTTGCCAGCCTTGCCTCCGCGCTGTTCTTCATGATGCGGGATGGCAGCAAGACACCCAATATGGTGCGCTCCCTGACCGTCCGCGTCGGCCTGTCGATCGCCCTGTTCGTGTTCATCCTGATCGCGTTCCGGATGGGCTGGATCCAGAGCACGGGCATCCCGGCCTCGCCCTGAACCGGCCCCCAACGGGCGGCAATCCGTCTGGGACCGGCAGCAGAAGAAAAACGCCGCAGGACGAGCACGGCTCCTGCGGCGCTTTTCATCGCAGCGCCGCTTCGCGCGGCGCGGCTTTATCGGTCACAGCCAGTACACCACCACGTACAGGAACAGCCAGACCACGTCGACGAAGTGCCAGTACCAGGCGGCGCCTTCGAAGGCGAAATGGTTGTCCGGGGTGAAATGCCCTTTCAGTACGCGGCCCAGCACCACCGCCAGCATGATCGCGCCCATGGTGACGTGGAAGCCGTGGAATCCCGTCAGCATGAAGAAGGTGGAGCCGTAGATGCCCGAGCTGAGTTTCAGGTTCAGGTCCGCGTAGGCGTGGATGTACTCGTATGCCTGGAAGCCCATGAAGACCGCACCCAGCAGGATGGTCAGGACCAGGCCCTGGATGACCTGCGAGCGCTTGTTGGCCAGCAGCGCGTGATGCGCCCAGGTCAGCGTGACGCCGGACATCAGCAGCAGCGCCGTGTTGATGGTCGGGATCGGCCATGGGCCCATCACCTGATAGGGCTCGACAATGCCTGCCGGGCCGGTATTGGGCCAGACGGCGGCAAAATCGGGCCACAGGATGCGGTTGTTCAGGTCGCCCAGCCACGGCATGGTGACCACGCGGGCGTAGAACAATGCGCCGAAGAAGGCGCCGAAGAACATCACCTCGGAGAAGATGAACCAGCCCATCGACCAGCGGTAAGAAATGTCGATGCGGCGGCCGTACAGCCCGCCCTCCGATTCCCCGATGGCATCCGCGAACCAGCTGCGCAGCACGAACAGGAACCACAGGATGCCCGCCAGGCAGACATAGGGACCCCAGGGCTGGCCGTTGACCCAGCCGGCAGCGCCTGCCGCGGTCAGCAGCAGGCCGAAACTTGCAGTGACCGGATGGCGCGACGGGCCCGGTACGAAGTAGTACGGGGCGTTTGCGCGATTCGCACTCATGCTTTATCTCCAGCTCGTTTCTCGAGTTTTCCGTTGTTATTCGCCGGCAGCATCGCCGCCGCCTCAACCGACGACCAGCTGCACGATTCCGATCAGCACCGCGACGAACACCGCCAGCGCCAGCAGCGCGGCGATGATCACATGCACCGGGTTCAGGCTCGCCATGTCGCGCTCATGCTCGGCGCCCTTGCGCAGCCCGATGAACGACCACAGCACCGCCCGTACGGTCTGGCCGAACGACATCTTGCGCCGGCTGGCCTCTTTCAGGTCTTCCATGCCGGCGTCCTTCAGCTGCCGCCCGCCGGCGCCGCGGCCCCGGCACCCGGATTCTGCGCAACCGGCGCGGCGATCTCGAAGAACGTGTAGGACAAGGTGATGGCCTTCACGTCCCTGGGCAGATCCGGGTCGATCATGAACACCACCGGCATCTCCCGCGCTTCCTTCGCCTTCAGGGTCTGCTGCTGAAAACAGAAGCACTCGACCTTCTTGAAGTACTGCGTCGCCTGCTTGGGCGCGTAGCTCGGGATCGCCTGCGCGGCGATATCGCGCGCCTGGCCGTTGGCCACCTCGTAGACGATGGTCGCCATTTCGCCGGGATGCACCTGCATGCTGCTCTTGACCGGGCGGAACGCGAACGGCCCGCGCGCGTTGGAATCGAACTCGACCGTGATGGTGCGGCTCTTGTCCACCTGGGTATTGCGCAGATCCCTGGCGCCGTACAGCTCGCGCGTCGTCACGACGTTGATGCCGGTGACCTCGCAGATCTTCTTGTACAGCGGCACCAGCGCGTAGCCGAAAGCGAACATCACGCCGACGATCACCAGCAGCCGCAGCATCATGCCGCGGTTGTAGCGCTTGTCGGTCGCCGCATCGTCGTGCGGCGGCTGGTGCGGGTTCATCTCACTCCCCTTGCGCGGATCGGCCAGGCCGTCAGCCGAACCACGTCATCTTGGCAAAGAATCCCAGAAAGAAGACCAGGACGATCGACAACAGGATCCAGCCGAGCCGCTGGTTGGCGGCCCGTTGCGCATCGCCGCCGCGCGCCGAACCCTTATCCGGATGTTGCATGCGCCAACCTGTGTTGAGCCGGTCCGGCGGGAACCCGCGCCGGACCCGGACGATTAACGGACCTCGGGCGGCACCTCGAAGGTATGGAAGGGCGCCGGCGAGGGCACGGTCCACTCCAGCCCTTCCGCGCCGTCCCACGGCTTGTCCGCCGCCTTCTCTCCTCCACGATAGGCCGGCAGCACCACGAAGAAGAAGAAATACACCTGCATCAGCCCGAAGCCGAGCGCGCCGAGCGAGGCGATCGCGTTGAAGTCCGCGAACTGCACCGCATAGTCGGCGTAGCGGCGGGGCATGCCGGCCAGGCCGAGGAAGTGCATCGGGAAGAAGGTGATGTTGAAGAAGATCAGCGAGCCCCAGAAGTGGATCTGCCCGCGCGTCTCGTTGTACATGAAGCCGCTCCACTTGGGGCCCCAGTAATAGAAGCCCGCAAACAGCGCGAACAGCGAGCCCGCCACCAGCACATAGTGGAAGTGCGCGACGATGAAGTACGTGTCCTGGATCTGGATGTCGATCGGCGCAACCGCGGGAATCAGGCCGGTAAAGCCGCCGATGGTGAACACGAAGATGAAGCCGATCGCGAACAGCATCGGCGTCTCGAAGGTCATCGAGCCGCGCCACATCGTGGCGATCCAGTTGAAGATCTTCACGGCCGTGGGCACCGCGATCAGCATCGTCGCGTACATGAAGAACAGCTGGCCGGTCACCGGCATGCCCGTGGTGAACATGTGGTGCGCCCAGACGATGAACGACAGGATGGCGATCGACGCGGTCGCATACACCATCGAGCTGTAGCCGAACAGGCGCTTGCGCGAGAACGCCGGCACCACGTGCGAGATGATCCCGAACGCGGGCAGGATCATGATGTAGACCTCGGGGTGGCCGAAGAACCAGAAGATGTGCTGGTACATCACCGGGTCGCCGCCGCCGGCCGCGGAGAAGAAGCTGGTGCCGAAGTGGCGGTCGGTCAGCACCATGGTGATGGCGCCGGCCAGCACCGGCATCACGGCGATCAGCAGGTAGGCGGTGATCAGCCAGGTCCAGCAGAACATCGGCATGCGCATCAGCGTCATGCCGGGCGCCCGCATGTTCAGGATGGTGACGATGATGTTGATCGCGCCCATGATCGACGAGGCGCCCATGATGTGCATGGCGAAGATCGCCATGTCCATGCCCGGACCCATCTGCACCGACAGCGGCGCATACAGCGTCCAGCCGGCGGCGGTGGCACCGCCGGGCGCAAGGAACGACAGCGCCAGCAGCAGCGCCGCCGGCGGCAGCAGCCAGAAGCTGAAGTTGTTCATCCGTGCGAACGCCATGTCGGAGGCGCCGATCTGCAGCGGGATCATCCAGTTCGCGAAGCCGACGAAGGCCGGCATGATCGCGCCGAACACCATCACCAGGCCGTGCATGGTGGTGAACTGGTTGAACAGCTCCGGGCGGAAGAACTGCAGGCCCGGCTCGAACAGTTCGAGGCGGATCAGCAGCGCCAGCACGCCGCCGGAGAGCAGCATGATGAAGGAGAACAGCAGGTACAGCGTGCCGATGTCCTTGTGGTTGGTCGCGAACAGCCAGCGGCGCCAGCCGTGCGGGTGATCGTGCGCATGGTCATGGTCGTGACCATGGGCCGGATCGTGCGGCTGGGCGATTGCGTCCGGGTGGGCAGTACTCATCGCGATGGCTCCTCAAATCCTGTTCTTTGGTCCGCCGTTCAGCTCGCGGCGCGTTCGCCGCTGGCCCCGGTCTGCGCGGCCTGCGCCGCCTCGCCCTTGCCGTCTTCCGGCTTGCCGGCATCCGCCGACGGCTTGCCGCCGCCTTCCGGAAACTTGCCGGCGCGGGCATTGACGAACTCGGCCGGCTGGATCACCTCGCCGGTCTTGTTGCCCCAGGCATTGCGGGTATAGGTCATCACCGCCGCCAGTTCGGTATCGGACAGCTGCTTCCACGACGGCATGGCGTTCTTGCCCTCGAGCAGGATGTGCATCTGGTCCGCCTTGGCGCCCAGCACCACCTTGGAGCCGTCCAGTGCCGGGAAAGCACCGGCGCCCTTGCCGTTGGCCTGGTGGCAGACCGCGCAGTTGGAGGCGTAGACCTTCTCGCCGCGCGTGCGCAGCTCGTCCATGGTCCAGGTCTTGTTGGGGTCATCGGCCGCGGCCGCCATGGCCTTCTTCTTCTCGTTGACCCACTGCGTATATTCGGTATCGGTGACGACGCGCACCACGATCGGCATGAACGCGTGTTCCTTGCCGCAGAGCTCGGCGCACTGGCCGCGGTACACCCCGGTACGCTCGGCGCGGAACCAGGTATCGCGCACGAAGCCGGGAATCGCGTCCTGCTTGACGCCGAAGGCCGGGATCATCCACGCATGGATCACGTCGTTGGCGGTGGTGACGATGCGGATCTTCTTGTTGACCGGCACCACCATCTCGTTGTCCACCTCCATCAGGTAGGTGTCCGACTTGGGCGCCTGGTTGTTGATCTGCTCGCGCGGCGTGGTCAGGTTGGAGACGAAGGAGATGCCCTCGCCCTCCCCCTTCAGGTAGTCATAGCCCCATTTCCACTGGTAGCCGGTGGCCTTGATGGTGATATCGGAGTTGGTGGTGTCCTTCATCGCCACCACGGTCTTGGTGGCGGGCAGCGCCATGCCGATGACGATCAGGAAGGGAATCACCGTCCAGACCACTTCGACGGTAATGCTCTCGTGGAAGGCGGCGGGCTTGGCGCCCTTCGATTTGCGGTGCTTGAACACCGAGTAGAACATCACGCCGAACACGGCGACGAAGATCACCGTGCAGATGATCAGCATCATCCAGTTCAGCCAGTGGATCTGTTCGGCGATCTTGGTGACCGGTTCGGTCAGGTTCAGCTGCCGTACCGCCGGGCCACCGGGCATGTCGCCGACAGCCAGGGCGGCCTGGCTGGCGAGCAGGGACGTGCCTGCCAGACACGCTGCGGATGCCTTCTTCCACATTTTCATTTGTTATCTACCCAGTTTTACAGATGCAAATCTGCCCGCGGCTGCCGCGGCCCTGCGGGCCGCGCAATGCCTGCGCGAGTTCCTGTGCGAACCGGCGCCGCGCGCACAGGTCCAGATGAGACCCCACCTGTACCGCGCGACCGCCCGAGCGCACCGTCACCAGGGCATGGGGCGACTGGCTAAGCCCCACGCTGGCCCAGTACGGATTGAATTGCTGCCGTGTTACCTGGCCTGCACTGCATGTCTCCACCACCAGCATGCCGTCGCAGAGCGTGACCCGCTCGTAGTCCGCGGCATGCCTGGCATACACCAGCAGCGCCGCACCCAGCCCGAGACCCTCCAGACCTGCGAAGGGAAGCACGAACCAGGCCCCCAGCCAGGCGAAGCCTGCGCCAATGGCAAGGGAAAGACTGACGATGGAGAGGTAGGACCAGACGGCCTGGCGCGGAGACAGCGAACAGTTTCGCTTCATCAGCCAGTCGTGGCCAGACATGGGAAGGACCCGGTCGCAAGGACTGTCGGACCCGCCATGCGCGGTCTGGAATGCGATACCCAAGTCTTGCATCGCCAACCACTCTGCATCGGATGCACACCCGGGACGTTTGCGTCGACGAAATTGCACCAGGCCGGTGCCATGCGGTGCGATTTCGACCGTCGTATGCGCCTGGGGACCACTGCGACAAACTGGCGCATTATAGGGCGCTTCCCATGGCCGAACAAGGCCGCGCCGGGGCAGGGTAAGCCCCCGTAGACCGCGGGCGGACATGCACGCATGGGATGTCGCCCGACGCACCGGAAGGGGCCCTCCAGGGGCGTCGCGGCGATCCTCAGGAACGCGGCCGGCTGCGCCGCAGGCTGTCCAGCGGGACCATTGCCCGGCCCTGCTCGTCGACCTGCTGGCGGGTCCGCGGCGCCAGCTTCCAGGCGTGGCCGTAGACCACTTCGAAGGTCAACGGGATCACGCCATCGCGGTTACGGCTGCCCTCCAGCGCGGCCAGCACATCCCGATACCAGCGCCGCGCACGCAGGCCGTCGCGCACGCCCGGCGGCCGCCGGAAGCCGCCCATCGCGTGCACCTCGCGCAACAGCCGCTCCGGCGTCTCGTAGGTGACGGTCAGGGTTTCCATGTCCATCACGGGCGTGGACCAGCCGCTGTTGACTAGCATGTCGCCGATGTCGTGCATGTCGACGAAGCGCAGCGTATGCGCGTCCGTGTCGACGCCGGCCAGCGCCTCGCGCAGTTCCCGCAGCGTGTCGGGGCCGAACAGGGTAAAGAGGACGAGGCCCTCGTTGCGCGTCACCCGGTGCCACTCGGGGAACACCCGGTGGGGCTGCGGATGCCAGTGCAGCGCAAGATTGGACCAGAGCAGGTCGAAGCTGTCCGGGGCAAAAGGCAGTGTGGCAAGATCGCCCTGGACGAGGTCGAAGGTCGGCCGCTTGCCCAGCATGCGCCCTAGCCAGCCCGGCTGGCGCTGCGGATCGCGGCGCGCCGCCTCGGTGAGCATCGCGCCGGAGATGTCCAGGCCGGCGATCTGCGCATCCGGATACTGCGCGCGCAGCGCCGCCAGTCCGTGCCCATGGCCGCAGCCGATATCGAGCGCGCGCGCCGGCTGGATGCGGATCAGCGGCATCCGCTCCTGCATGCGCCGGCCGATCTCGCCAAGCAGGAAGTCCAGCTGCGGAAATCCCGCGCTGCGGCGGTCGAAGGCCAGCCGAGTCAGGCGCACCGGCGGCACGTAGGCGTCAGCGGCAGCGCCCGCCTGGGCCGGCGCACCGGCGGGAAACTCTTCGGAGGAATCGGCGTGGAACTGGGACACGGGACGAGCGGAGAACGGAGTGGTGCCGGCATTGCGCGCCCCGAAGGGCGAGCCGAGGCAAACGGCGTCAATGACGCGGTGCCCGGCCACGCCGGGGCCGGCGACAAGGACGGCCCGCCAGTATACGCAAGGCCGATCGATCCCGCTGGCAAGGACGGCTGGCGCCGCCACGCTCCAATGCTGCTGCGCGCCCGGCCATTGCTGGCGCGCGCGGTCGAAGCGCTTCTGCCCTGCGCCTGCGAACTGTGCGGCGCGGTCCAGGGTCGGCCGGTATGCGCCGGCTGCGAACGGGACCTGCTGCCCGACCTGCCCCGCTGCCGTGGCTGCGCGCTGCGCCTGCCGCGGCATGGCCCGGAGCAGGACCCCGGCCGGCATCGATGCGCCGGCTGCCGGGCCGCTCCCGCCGATTTCGATGCGGCCGTGGCGCTGGGCGACTACGTGGCCCCGGCCGACACCCTGGTGCTCGGACTCAAGTATGGCGGCCGGCTGGCACTGGCCGACTGGATGGCATCGCGGCTGGCGGCGTCGCTACGGCAGCGGCCGGAACACCGGGTCCCCGGTGCCCCGCAACTGGTGGCGGCGGTGCCGCTGGGCAGCGCGCGGCTTGCCGAGCGCGGCTTCAACCAATCGTGGGAGATCGCCCGCCGGCTGGCGCGGCGGCTGCGCCTGCCCGCCCATGCCACCGTGCTGACGCGAGCGCGCGAAACCCGCAGCCAGACGGCGCTGGCCCCCGCCGGGCGCGAGCGCAATGTCGCCGGGGCCTTCGCCGTTGCGCCCTGGGCGAACCTGGACGGCGCGCACGTGCTGCTGGTCGACGACGTGATGACGACCGGTGCAACCCTGTCGGCCGCCGCTCTTGCGCTCAAGCGCGCAGGCGCGGCGCGGGTGACGGCGCTGGTGGCGCTGCGTACCCCGGCGCCATGGCAACGGCCAGGGCCGTGACAGCGGTGGCCGCGACGCGCTAAGCTGCGGGCCGCTCGCACTTCCGCGCCCATCATGTTCCACGTCGTCCTGGTCGAACCCGAAATCCCGCCCAATACGGGCAACGTCATCCGCCTGTGCGCCAATACCGGCGCGCAGCTGCATCTGGTCAAGCCGCTGGGCTTTCCGCTGGATGATGCGCGCATGCGCCGCGCCGGCCTGGACTACCACGAGTACGCCAATATGCGGGTGCACGAGAGCTGGGACGCGTTCCTGGCGCAGGAGCAGCCGGACCGAGGCCGCATGTTCGCGCTGACCACGCATGGCTCGACGCCCTTCGGCCAGGTCGCCTTCCAGCCCGGGGACTGGTTCGTGTTCGGCTCGGAAACGCGGGGCCTGGCGCCGCAGCGGCGCGAGTCGTTCCCGCCCGCGCAACGCATCCGCCTGCCCATGCGCCCCGGCAACCGCAGCCTGAACCTGTCCAATACCGTGGCGGTGGTGGTGTTCGAGGCCTGGCGGCAACACGGCTTCGCCGGCGGGGCCTGAGCGTCCGCGGCGGAAAGCCGGCGCGCTCCCCTACTCGGGCTGCACGCCGGCGTCGCGGATGACCTTGTCCCAGCGCGCCTTCTCGGCCACCATGGTGCGCCGCAGGGAATCGGGCGCGGTCCCTGCCGGGATGAAGTACTGGCTGCGCATGGCCTCGCGCACCGCCGGGCTGCCGATGATCGACACCAGCTCCCGGTACAGGCGCTCGACGATGGGCGCCGGTGTGCCGGCCGGCACCAGCACCGCCTGCCACGAGATCGCTTCGAAGCCGGGGTAGCCCGCTTCCGCGACCGTCGGCACATCGGGCAGCAGTGCGGTGCGGCCCGGCGTGGTGGTCGCCAGCACGCGCAGCCGTCCCGCCTGCACCTGCGGCATGGCGATGGCCGGCACCATGAAGGCGGCCTGCACCTGGCCGCCAATCATCGCCGTGGTGATCTGCGGGAAACCGCTGTAGGGGATATGCGCGAGCTCGATGCCGGCGCGCGCCTTCAGCAGTTCCATCGCCAGGTGCGCGGCGCTGCCGTTGCCGACCGAGCCGTAGTTCAGCGCGCCCGGCCTCGCACGCGCCAGTGCCACGAATTCCGCCACGGTGCGCACGTTCAGCCGCGGATCGACCACCAGCACGTTGGGCGACGTGGCCACCAGCGTGACGGGCGCCAGCTGCCGCATCGGGTCGTAGTTCAGGCTGCGCCAGAGCGTGGGAGCGGTCACCAGCGGCCCATTGATGGTGAACAGCAGCGTGTAGCCATCGGGCGCCGCCCGCGCCACCATGCCGGTGCCGATATTGCCGCCGGCGCCCGGCCGGTTCTCGATCACCACCGGTTGCGCGAGCGCCTGGCCCAGCCGCTCGGTCAGCATCCGGGCGATCAGGTCGGGCGACGAGCCAGCGGGAAACGGCACCACCATCTTCAGCGGACGCACCGGCCAGCCGCTGGCGCCAGGTGTGGCGGCCAGCGCCGTCGCGGGCGCGGCGGCGCCGACCGCCAGCGCCGCGCAGATCCGGCGCCGTTGCAGGCTGACTTCGTCCTGATTCACCGGCAAACCCATCATTCGTCCCGCGCGTCGCGCTGCAGCAGCCGGGACACCGCCTCGGCGACCGGCAGATTGTCGAAGAGCACGGCACAGACGGCGCGGGTGATCGGCATGTCGACGCCGTGACGGTCCGCCAGAGCGGCCACGGCCTGCGCGCAACGCACGCCCTCGGCGACATGGCCGAGCGAGGCCAGCACCTGATCGAGCGACTTGCCGGTGGCAAGCTGCTGCCCGACCTTGCGGTTGCGCGACAGATCCCCCGTGGCGGTCAGGATCAGGTCGCCGACGCCGGCCAGGCCCATCAGCGTTTCCGCGCGCGCGCCGAGGGCCAGCCCCAGCCGGCTCATCTCGGCCAGGCCCCGGGTGACCAGTGCCGCCCGGGCGTTCAGCCCCAGGCCCAGCCCGTCGCTGGCGCCGGTGGCGATCGCCAGCACGTTCTTCACGGCGCCGCCCACCTCCACGCCGACCAGGTCGTCGCTACGGTAGATGCGCATCGCATGATGATGGAAGGCCTGCTGCGCGAGATCGGCCACCGCTGGGGCGCTGGCCGCCACCGTCAGCGCGCACGGCAGGGCCAGCGCCACCTCGCGGGCGAAGCTGGGGCCGGACAGCACGCCGTAGTCCAGCGTGCCGGCGGGCAGGCCCCCCAGCTCCTCGGCGACCATCTGGTGCGGCATCCGGTGGGTCGCCGCTTCGAAGCCCTTGCACAGCCACAGCATGCGCCGCGGCGCGAGGCCCGAGGCCGACAGCGCGGCCAGCTGGCGCGTCATCTCGCGCAGGCCGGAGACCGGCGTCGCGACGATCGCCATGCCGTCCGGGTCGGCGGCGGCATGGCGCACCGCTGCCTCGAAATCGGACTCGAAGCGCAGGCGGCTGGACAAGGCGATGCCCGGCAGATAGATGTCGTTGCAGTTGCAGGCGGCCATCGCCGCCAGCCGCTCGCGGTCGCGGCCCCACAGCACCACGTCGTGGTCCGCCGCGGCATGGCTGGCGAGGGCAGTACCCCAGGCGCCGGCGCCAAGAAAGGTCAGGTTCATGGCCAGGGACTCTTGCGAAGGAAAAACGGCAGGGCCGCAGAAAGACGAAACGGGGCCGCAGCCCCGTTCCATCCGCCTGTTCTACCCGGGATCAGTGACGCGCCTGGGTGCCGTCGGGCATCACGATGCCGGCGTTGCCGGCGCCTTCGGCTTGCGCCTGCTCCATCGCGGCCTGCAGGCGCTGCTCGTAGAGCGCCTGGAAGTTGATTTCCGACAGATGGATGGCCTGGAAGCCCGCACGGGTGATGACGTCGGCGATATTGCTGCGCAGGTACGGGTACAGGATGGTCGGGCAGGCAATGCCCAGCAGCGGATCGAGCTGTTCGACCGGCACGTTGCGGATATCGAAGATACCGGCCTGATGCGCCTCGACCAGGAACGCGACCTTGTCCTGCACCTTGGTGGTCACGGTGCCGGTGACGACGACCTCGAAGATGCCGTCCTGCAGCTGCGACGCGCCGACGTTGACCTGCACCTCGACCGACGGGGCCTCGCTTTCCAGGAAGATCTGCGGCGAATTGGGCTGCTCCAGCGACATGTCCTTCAGATAGACGCGCTGGATATTGAAGTACGGTTGATCGTCCTGCTGGCTGGTTTGCTGATCGCTCATGTGAGGCTTCCGGAGAGGCGGTGAAAGGGCGTGCCCGAGACCGGCGCGCTGGCGCGCGGGCGGCAAGCCCCGGTTGAAAAGTGCGTATGGTACATGACCATGACGGCGGAATCATTTCGGTCAGCTACCATGTCCGCCCGCCCGGTGCACCCCGGCGGTCCCGGGGGACCGCCGCACGCCGGGCCCTGGTCAGGGCGCCAGCAGCGGCTCCAGTCCCCCCTGGCGATCGAGGGCGGACAGGTCGTCGAAGCCGCCGACATGGCGGTCGTCGATGTAGATCTGCGGAACCGTGCGCCGGCCGGTGCGGGTCATCATCTCCTCGCGCTTGCCGGGTTCGCGGTCGATCAGGATCTTCTCGATCGTCTCGACGCCGCGCGAGCGCAGCAGCCGCTCGGCCATATTGCAGTACGGGCATACCATCGTGCTGTACATGACGACACGGGCCATCAGATTCTCCTTTCGCTTCAATCCAATACAGATGCGATCGACGGGCGCGGCCATTGTTCCCCGGGGTGCCGGCAAGCCGCATGGCGGCCGGCAGGCGCGCCGCAACGATTACTTGACCAGCGGCAGGCCGGCCTGCTGCCAGCTCGCCACGCCGCCTTCGAGCGCGTAGACCTCACTGTAACCGGCCTGCTTCAGGGCCGCTTGCGCCTTGCTGGCGCGCTGGCCGGTCTGGCACACCACGATCACCGGCACCGCCTTGTCCTTGGACAACGTGCCGGCCTTCGCGCCGAGTTCGGCCAGCGGGGCGCTCCTGGCCTGCGGCAGGTGGCCGCGCGCATATTCGGCGGCGTCGCGGATATCGACGACGATGGCCCCGCGCCGGTTGATCAGTTGCGTGGCGGCGGTCGCATTGAGCACCTTGCCGCCCGCGCCGCGTGAAAGGGTCGGCCACGCCAGCAGGGCGCCGGACACCACCGCGAGGGCGATCAGGGCAAGGTTGTTGTAGTCGGTGAAGAAATTCACGTTGGGATTCCGGTGGGTTGAGTCGGCGGCATTATAAAATAGCCCGTTTCGCGCGACGGCATTGCTGCTGGCATGCCGGTCGGCGCCGCAGGTTTCTCACTCTCTGGAAGCAGCATGCACAAGCTCGTCCTGATTCGCCACGGCGAATCCACCTGGAATCTCGAAAACCGCTTTACCGGCTGGGTCGACGTCGACCTGACCGAAACCGGCGCCGAGCAGGCCCGGCACGCCGGCAAGCTGCTGAAGGAAGCCGGCTACAGCTTCGACATCGCCTATACGTCCGTGCTCAAGCGCGCCATCCGCACCCTGTGGCATGTGCAGGACGAAATGGACCAGATGTGGATTCCCGTACGCACGGAGTGGCGCCTCAACGAACGCCACTATGGCGCGCTGGCCGGGCTGAACAAGGCCGAGACCGCAGCCAAGTTCGGTGACGAGCAGGTGCTGGTCTGGCGCCGCAGCTACGACACGCCGCCGCCCGCGCTTGAGCCGACCGATCCGCGCGCTTCGTTCGAGGACCCGCGCTACGCCAACGTGCCGCGCGAGCAGATCCCGCTGACCGAGTGCCTGAAGGACACGGTCGCCCGGGTGCTGCCGCTCTGGAACGAATCGATCGCACCCGACATCAAAGCCGGGAAGCGCGTGGTGATCGCAGCCCACGGCAACAGCATCCGCGCGCTGGTGAAGTACCTCGACCAGATCTCCGATGACGATATCGTCGGCCTCAACATTCCGAACGGCACCCCGCTCGTCTACGAGCTGGACGCCGATCTGCGGCCGATCCGCCATTACTATCTGGGCGACCAGGAAGCCATCGCGGCGTCGCTGGCGGCCGTCGCCAGCCAGGGCAAGGCGGCCCGCTGAAGCGGCAAGGCCGCCGGTGCGCCAGCGATGGCGCCGCGCAGCCGCGCGGCCTTTTTTTTCGCCCGCTCTTATACTGTCGGTCAGACCGGACTGGCAGTGCCCTTGTCGCCACGCCCAGACCGGCGCATTTCAATTCGTTCAGGCAAGCCCACATGCGTAAGACGCTCAAGAACATCAGCCTCGTCTCGGCAGGACTCGTGGCAGGCGTGCTCGCCACGTTGCAGTTTTCCGCGACGGCACAAAACAGCCCGGGGCCGCTGCCCCTGGAGCAGCTGCGGTTGATGGCGGATATTTTCGGGCAGATCAAGCGCGAATATGTCGAACCGGTCGACGACAAGAAGCTGCTGACCGAAGCCATCAAGGGCATGGTCGCCAGCCTCGATCCGCATTCGTCCTACCTCGACGCCAAGGATTTCAAGGAACTGCAGGAAGGCACGCGCGGACGCTTCGCCGGACTGGGCATCGAAATCTCGCAGGAAGAGGGCCTGGTCAAGGTCATCAACCCGATCGAGGACACCCCCGCCTTCCGCGCCGGCATCCAGCCCGGCGACCTGATTACACGGATCGACGACAAGCCGGTGCGCGGCCTGCCGCTGGAACAGGCGGTCAAGCGCATGCGCGGCGAGCCGGGCACCAAGGTCACGCTGACGATCTACCGCAAGAGCGAGGAGCGCACCTTCCCGGTGTCGATCACGCGCGCCGAGATCCGCGTGCAGTCGGTCAAGGCCAAGATGGTCGATCCCGCGGTGGGCTGGGTCCGCCTGACCAGCTTCCAGGAGCGCACCGTCTCCGACCTCGGGCGCCGCCTGAAGGAGATGGCCGAGAAGAACCCGAACATGAAGGGGCTGGTGCTGGACCTGCGCAACAACGGCGGCGGCGTGCTGCAGGGGGCGGTCGGCGTGTCGGCGGCCTTCCTGCCGGAAGACTCGACCGTGGTGTCGACCAACGGCCAGGTACCGGATGCCAAGCGGGTCTACAAGACCAACTTCAACAACTACCGGCTGTCGTCCGTCGAGGACGATCCGCTCAAGGACCTGCCGCCGCTGTTCAAGAAGATCCCGATGGTGGTGCTGACCAATGCCTACTCGGCATCGGCCTCGGAGATCGTCGCCGGCGCGCTGCAGGACCACAAGCGCGCGCTGATCATGGGCAAGACCACGTTCGGCAAGGGCTCGGTGCAGACGGTGCGCCCGCTGACCAACGATACCGGCATCAAGCTGACGATCGCGTACTACTACACGCCGTCGGGCAAGTCGATCCAGGCCAAGGGTATCCGTCCTGACATCCCGGTCGACCAGAATCCGGAGGGCGATCCGGACGATGCGCTGATCACCCGCGAGATCGATACCGAACGGCACCTGCACAACAAGCAGGAGTCGGAGGAAGCGGAGATGACCGAGCGCGAGCAGCGCCGCGTCGAGGAACTGCGCCGGCTGGAGGAAGAGAACGCGAAGAAGACGCCCGAGGAGCGCGAGAAGGATCGGCGCAAGAAGCCGGTCGAGTTCGGCTCCGCCGAGGACTTCATGCTGCAGCAGGCGATCGCCCAGCTCAAGGGCGAGCCGGTCAAGCGTTCGCGCTCCAAGCTCGAAGCGGCGCCGGTTGCCGACAAGACGCCCAAGGGGCCGGTCAAGAGCGACAGCCAGCGCAAGCCGCCGGCGCCGTCCGAGACCAAGCCCGGAACGCAGCCGCCGGCCAGCGCCCCGATGGGCAAGCCGCTGGGCACGCCGACCGGCAAGGCGCCCTGAACCGGCGGCCCGGACCTGCGCCGGGCAGAACGGTCCATCGACACGGCCATGGCGCGATGCCATGGCCGTTTTTGTTCCAAGTCCTCACGCACGGCGCCCCGGCGCCCCTTGCACCATGAACGACGACCAGTTGCTGCGCTACTCCCGCCATATCCTGCTGGACGAGCTTGGCATCGAAGGCCAGAGCCGGCTGCTGGCCAGCCGCGCGCTGGTGATTGGCGCCGGCGGCCTCGGTTGTGCGGCCCTGCCCTTCCTGGCGTCCGCCGGGATCGGCAGCATCGTGGTGGTCGATCACGACACCGTCGACCTGACCAACCTGCAACGGCAGATCCTGCATGGCACCGCCAGTATCGGCCGCCCCAAGGTCGAGTCGGCGCGCGAGAGCCTGCTGCGGATCAATCCGGAAATCGCCATCCGCACCGTCGGCGAACGCGCCGGCGATGCCGAGCTGGACGCGCTGGTGCGCGACGCCGACGTGGTGCTCGATTGCTGCGACAACTTCGCGACCCGGCATGCGGTGAACCGCGCCTGCGTCGCGCACCGGGTGCCGCTGGTGTCCGGTGCGGCATTGCGCTTCGACGGCCAGATCAGCGTGTTCGACACGCGCCAGCCCGGGCATCCGTGCTACGCCTGCCTGTTCCCGCCTTCCGAGCAGGCCCCGGAGGCCGCGTGCGCGACCATGGGTGTGCTGGCGCCGCTGGTCGGCATGGTCGGTACCGTGCAGGCGACCGAAGCGCTGAAGCTGCTGACGGGTGTCGGCCAGACCCTGGCCGGGCGGCTGTTGATGGTCGATGCGCTGCGGATGGAATGGACCTCGATGCGGCTGGCGCGGGCCCCGCATTGCGAGGTGTGCGCCGGGCGCTGAGCCGGCTTCAGCGGCCCTGGCCCGCGGTACGCTCGCGCAGCCACTGGCCGACCGCCTCGCGGTCGCCACGGAACACCACGCGCTGCGCCCTGGCGGCCCGCTGATAGTCGTACATGGGGTCGTAGTAGTCGCGCAGCAGCACCGTGATCCAGTCGCGATGCGCGTCGACCTCGCCCCGCTCGCGCTGCAGGTGCAGTGCCCCGTCCAGCAGCGCCGCCAGCGTGGCGAAGCGCACCCCGCCGAGCCGGCGGGAGATATCGGCGAGCGCCTGCCGCATCCGCGCGGCAAAGCCGTCGAAGCCGGCCTGCTCGCCGTATTCGGCGCGAAACTCGGCCTCCAGCGCGATCACGTAATCGCGCAGCACCCGCTCCACTCTTGCCTCGAAGGGCTCCTCCAGCCAGACCAGCGGGCTGGCCTGCATCCGCGCATAGAGGGCAGGCGGAAGGTCACGGCTGCCGATGAAGCGACCCTCGTCCTCGACCACGAAGGCCGACGTGCCCGCCGCGCGCTTGCGCAGCAGGTCGATCGACAGCACGTTCTCGAAGTCGATCTGCGCCGGCTGAGGGCGGGCCCGACGGCCAAAGCTGGAGCCGCGGTGGTGCGCAAGGCCCTCCAGATCGACGCTCGCCTGCAGTGTCGCCAGCAACTCGGTCTTGCCGCAACCGGTCAGGCCGCCCAGCACGATCCAGTCGCTGCGGGCGATCGCGTCCTCCAGCTCGCCGATCAGCCAGGTGCGCATCGCCTTGTAGCCGCCCACCACGCGCGGATAGGGCACGCCGCCCTCCTCGCGTAGCCAGCGCTGGGCGATCTCGGAGCGCAGTCCGCCGCGGAAGCAGTACAGGTAGCCGTCGGGATGGCGCCGTGCGAATTCTGCCCAGGCCGCGATGCGGGCCGCCTTGCGCTCGCCGCTGACCAGTTCGTGGCCGAGGCGGATCGCCGCCTGCTGGCCGGCTTCCTGGTATTCGCACCCCACGCGGTGCCGCTCCTCGTCGTCCATCAGCGGCACGTTGACCGCGCCGGGGAAGGCGCCGCGCGCGAATTCGATCGGCGCGCGCACGTCCAGCAGCGGCACGCCGGCGAGGAACAGCGCCCGGTAGTCGGCGCTGTCGGGACGCTCGTCCCGGGATGATGAACCGGTCTCGCCCATGGCGGCTCAGTCCAGCAGCACCGCGTGCGCGGCACGCTCGACGGTGGTGCCGATGCAGTCCAGCTGCAGCCCGCAGTCGGCGGCAACGCGCAGGAATTCCGCCTCCCCCTCCGGATCGACGGCTACCAGCAGGCCGCCGCTGGTCTGGGGATCGCACAGCAGCGCCCGCAGCGGCGCCGCCAGCCCCTCGTCCGGCGCCGCGATGCGGTGGCCGTAGCTGTCGAAATTGCGGCCGGTACCGCCCGGCACGCAGCCCGCTTCGATGTACTGGGGAACGCCGGGCAGCACCGGCACGGCCCGCACATCGAGGCGCACCGATACGCCGCTGCCATCGGCCATCTCGACCAGATGGCCGAGCAGGCCGAAGCCGGTCACGTCGGTCATCGCCAGCACGCCGGACAGCCGGCCGAAGCGGCTGCCGGGCCGATTGAGCCGGCACATCCATTCCGTGGCCAGGTCGGCGTGTTCCGGCCGCAGCTTGCCCTGCTTGCCGGCGGTGGTGAGCACGCCGATGCCCAGCGGCTTGGTCAGGTACAGCCGGCAGCCGGGCCGCGCGCTGTCGTTGCGCTTCAGATGCGCGCGCTCGACGATACCGGTCACGGCCAGGCCGAAGATCGGTTCCGGTGCGTCGATCGAATGGCCACCGGCCAGCGGAATGCCCGCGTCGTCGCAGGCGCGGCGGCCCCCGGCCACTACCTCGCGGGCAATTTCCGGCGCCAGCACGTTGACCGGCCAGCCGAGGATGGCGATCGCCATCAGCGGATCGCCGCCCATCGCATAGATGTCGCTGATCGCGTTGGTGGCGGCGATGCGGCCGAAGTCGAAGGGATCGTCGACCACCGGCATGAAGAAATCGGTGGTCGATACCAGGCCCCGTCCATCGCTGCCGTCGCCGTCGATGGCGTACACCGCCGCGTCATCGCGCGAGGCGTTGCCGACCCACAGCCGCGGGTCCAGATGCTGGGGGCCGCTACCGGCCAGGATGACGTCCAGGACCTTGGGGGAAATCTTGCAACCGCAGCCAGCGCCGTGGCTGTATTGCGTCAGCCGTACCGCTTCAGACATGCGCGGAACTCCGTGACTCGAGGGAAAGGGAAGGTGCAGGCCGCGGCGAGGATCACCCCGCACGAGGCACGGAACCGGGAGCCGGCGGCGCCGTGCCTGGTGCTGGGGATGAGAAGCCGAATGGTAATGATAGGGATTCACCTTCGGCGTCGCGCGAAGCCGCGGCTGCCCGCCAGCCGCGAAACACGCCGGCCCGCGCGCCCGGAGGACGCGTCAGGCCACGGCCAGGCGCATTACTGCTCGCCCGGCTCCATCTGCGACTGCAGGTAGTTCTGCAGGCCGACGCGGTCGATCAGATCGAGCTGGGTTTCCAGATACTCGATGTGCTCTTCCGTATCGGTCAGGATGTCGAGCAGCAGGTCGCGGCTGACGTAGTCGCCGACGGATTCACAGTAGGCAATGCCTTCCTTGATCGTGACCTGCGCGGCCTGCTCCAGTTGCAGATCGCACTTGAGCATCTCGGGGGTGTCCTCGCCGATCAGCAGCTTGCCCAGGTCCTGCAGGTTGGGCAGGCCGTCGAGCATCAGGATCCGGTCGATCAGGCGGTCGGCATGCTTCATCTCGCCGATCGATTCCTTGTACTCGACATCGCCCAGCTTCTTCAGGCCCCAGTGCTTGTACATGCGGGCGTGGAGGAAGTACTGGTTGATTGCGGTCAGCTCGTTGGTCAGCTGGGCATTGAGATACTGGATGACTTTCTTGTCACCTTTCATTGTTGGCTCCTGATAAGGGGCCCGCCAAAATGCCGCGCGGCGCCGGGTGGCGCCGCGTGCAGCGTGAATCAGGAACGACAAACCGCGCCGCGATCCCGATGATCGTGGCGCGTGGGAGAGAGTGAGCGGTACGGTGGCTCAGGCCACCAGCTCGGTCTGTTGATCGTTCGCGACTGCCGGGTCCCGAGTGTCCATTATGGCACGCGGTCCCGACGTGGAACAACGGGAAAGGGGGGCGAATTGCACCGGCTTTGCCATCATGGCCGGCATGGCCGTCAGGGCGGCGGCGTTGCTGTCACACAGCATCTGGTGGGCGCACTCCCGGCACCGGCCGCAGCAGGTCCCCACGCCCAGCGTCTCCGCCAATTCGTCGAGCGTCGAGACGCCCAGCGCGGCGGCGCCCTTGATCTCGCGGTCGGTTACCTGGTTGCAGATGCAGACGTACACAAAGCCCTCCTTCGACTCGGACGTCACCGGCATGACGTTCCCATGAGCGGCAGCTTAACAGAGAGTGGGAATGATAACAATTCCCATTAATCCACGTTGCGACACGATGGCAGACTGCATCACTTTCGTCCGCCGGAAGGTCCGCTTTTGCCACTTCGACAGCAGGAATGGGATTGGGTTCGTGGCTTCCAGGCCGCGCAAACCCATGGTGGTGTCAGGGTTGTGACAGGCGTTGCAGCACAGCCGCGGCGTCGTCCGGCTCGTAGGTAACCAGCAGCTCGTCCACCACCGGCGCGAGCCGCCGACAGTCGGCGCGCAGCACCTCCTGCTTCACCCGCAGCAACTGCGCGGGATGCATGGAGAACTCCCGCAGTCCCATGCCGAGCAGCAGGCGCGTCATCGCCGGGTCGCCGGCCATTTCGCCGCAGACGGCGACGGGCACGCCGGCATGGCTCGCCTCGCGGATGGTGCGGGCGATCAGCTGCAGCACGGCGGGATGGAGCGGATCGTACAGGTGGGCGACGGCATTGTCGGCACGATCGATCGCCAGCGTGTACTGGATCAGGTCGTTGGTGCCGATCGACAGGAAGTCCATCCGCCGCAGGAACAGGGGCAGCAGCAGCACCGCGGCCGGAATCTCGATCATCGCGCCGATCTTCAGCGCCGGATCGAAGGGCACGCCCCGCTCCTCCAGCTCGCGGCGGGCGCGCGCCAGCAGTTCCAGGGTCTGGTCGATTTCGCGCGCGTGCGCCAGCATCGGAAACAGCACCCGTACCGGCCCGTAGGCCGAGGCGCGCAGCAAGGCGCGCAGCTGCGTCAGGAACATCGCCGGCTCCGACAGCGACCAGCGGATCGCCCGCAGCCCCAGCGCGGGATTCAGCGCGGTCTCGTACTCCTCGCCACGCCAGTCCCGGCCATCGCGCCCGTCCCGCCCGTCGCGGGCATCCAGCGGCTTGTCCGAGCCGATATCGATCGTGCGGATCGTCACCGGCAGGCCGTGCATTGCCTCGACCGCAGCCCGGTAGGCTTCGAACTGCTCGTCCTCGCCCGGCAACTCGCCACGGCGGTTCATGAAGAGGAACTCGGAGCGGAACAGCCCGACGCCGACCGCTCCCGCTGCCAGCGCGCTGGCGGCGTCCTCGGCCAACTCGATATTGGCCAGCAGGTCGATCTCGATGCCGTCCAGCGTGACCGCGGGCGTATGGCGCAGTCGCTGCAGCCGCTTCTTCTCCAGCGCCCGCTCGCTCTGGCGGTGCCGGTATTCCTCCAGGATGATCGGCGTGGGATCGACGATCACGAGGCCGGCGTCGCCATCGATGATGATCCAGTCGTCCTGGCGGATCAGTTCGCTGGCATTTTGCACGCCGACGGCGGCGGGAATATCGAGGCTGCGCGCCACGATCGCGGTATGCGAGGTGCGGCCGCCCAGGTCGGTGACGAAGCCGTGAAAGACGGTATGGCGGAACTGCAGCATGTCCGCGGGCGAGATGTCGTGGGCGACCACGATCACGCCCGGCGTCGGCTCACCGTCAGCCGCGAGCGCGGGGACCGGTGCCGGCACCAGCACCGGCGCGCCGGCCAGATACTTGAGGATGCGCTCAACGACCTGCTCGATATCGGCCTTGCGCTCGCGCAGGTACTCGTCCTCGATCTCGTCGAACTGGCGCATCAGCTGCTCCAGCCGCGTGGTCAGGGCCCATTCCGCGTTGTACCGGCGTGTGAGGATCAGCGCCTCCGCCTCGCGCGCCAGCATCTCGTCGTCGAGGATCATCGCGTGCACGTCGAGGAAGGCGCCCATTTCCTCGGGCGCATCGGGTGGCAGGTCCCGCTTCAGGGCCGCCAGTTCGGTCCGTACGGCGGCACGCGCGCTACGCAGCCGCTGCACCTCGTCCTGCAGCCGGTCTTCGTCCACCAGGTAGTGCGAGACGTCCAGCGCCGCCGGCGCAAGCAGATGCGCCCGCCCGATTGCGACGCCGCGAGAGACCGGGATGCCGTGCAGGGCAAAGGGCATGGACCGCTCCGGTGGGAACGTTTAGGGTCGATCGCTCCGGCAGGCCGGGATCATTCTCCCTCGCCGAAGCGGTTGCCAATCAGTGTCACCAGCGCGTCCATCGCCTCCTGTTCGTCCGGGCCTTCGGTTTCGATGGTCACGGTGGAGCCGATGCCGGCCGCCAGCATCATCACGCCCATGATGCTCTTTGCATCGACCTGGCGGCCATTGCGCGACATCCGGACCTGACTGACGAAACTGCCAGCGAGCTGGGTGAGCTTGGCCGAGGCGCGTGCATGCAACCCCAGCTTATTGATGATGGTGACGTCCCTCTGCAGCATACTTGTCGGGATGGTTTGCGATCTGGTTCTGGACGGATGTGGAGCCGATCTGCAGCACGCCCTGCGAGCCGCCGGCAAGTGCCTTGGTCGCCAACTGGTCCAGTTGTTCGGAACGGTAGCAGATCGCCCTGACGAGCATCGGCAGGTTGACTCCGGCGAGGACCTTGACACGGCCGGGGTCTGCCAGGCGAGCGGCAATATTGGCCGGCGTGGCGCCGAAGATATCGGTCAGCACCAGCGTGCCGTTGTCTTCGGCCACATGGGCAAGCCTGCGCCGCGCGTCGGCAAGCACTGCGGCGGGCTCGGCATCCGGAAGCACGTCGATGGCCTCGACCCCCTTCGGCTCGCCGCAATACACGTGCGCCGCGCAGTCCCGCAGGGCACTGGCCAGCGGCGCATGCGCAATGATCAGAATGCCTGCCATGGTTGAGGTTCGATCCTGTGGTCTGGCGCGATTGTAGCAGGGGCCGGCCGCAGTGCCTTCGGCTGCACGGCAGGATGGTGCCGTCCGGGGGTCAGTGCGCCGCGCCGACCGCCTGTTCCAGCGCGTCGATGAACATGCCGGCGACCGGGAAGCCGGTCTGCTGCATGATTTCCTGGAAGCAGGTGGGGCTGGTGACGTTGACCTCCGTGAGATAGTCGCCAATCACATCCAGGCCCACCAGCAGCAGCCCCCGCGCAGCCAGCACCGGCGCCAGCGTCTCCCCGATCTCGCGGTCGCGCTCGGACAGCGGCTGCGCTCGGCCGGTGCCGCCTGCCGCCAGATTGCCGCGCACTTCGCCATCCTTGGGGATGCGCGCCAGCGAATACGGTACCGGCTTGCCGCCGATCAGCAGCACGCGCTTGTCGCCGTCGCGGATCTCGGGAATGAAGCGCTGCACCATCAGCGAACGCGCGCCGTTGTTGCCCAGCGTCTCGACGATCGCACCCAGATTGATGCCATCCTTGCCCACGCGGAACACGCCCATGCCGCCCATGCCGTCCAGCGGCTTGACGATGATGTCGCCATGCTCGGCGTGGAAGGCGCGAATGCGGGCCGCGTCGCGCGTCACCAGCGTCGGCGTGACGAACTGGCCGAACTCGGCGATGGCGATCTTCTCCGAGTGGTCACGAATCGCCTGCGGCTTGTTGAATACGCGTGCGCCCTGCCGCTCCGCCACCTCAAGCAGCCAGGTGCTGGTCACATATTCCATGTCGAACGGCGGGTCCTTGCGCATCAGCACGGCATCGAAGTCGCGCAGCGGGGTCGGGACGGCCGCGTCCAGCCGGTACCAGTCATCCGCATTGCCGGTCAGGTGCAGCGCGCTGGCGGCGGCTTCGACCACGCCCGAGGACAGCGTCAATTGCGGTTGCAGGCAGAAGTACAGCTGATGACCCCGGCCCGCCGCTTCGACCATCATCGCGTAGGTGGAGTCCTTGTACGTCTTGAAGGTATCGAGCGGGTCGGTAATGAATAGGATGCGCATGCTGGATAGATTCGGCGGTGAGGTCGGCCAGGGAGCGAACGCGGGCTGCGATGCGGCGTACAGGCCACGCCTGCATCGCGCCTGCAGCGGAAGGGATCAGAGGATGGGATTCGGATCCGTCTTCTCGAGTTCAATCGAGGCCGCCAGCAGCGCAAGCCGCGCCACCACCCCGTACATATAGAAGCGGTTGGGCACCGCGGCCCCCGGCTTGGCGTGGGTGTCGGGGATGCTGTTGGGCGCGAACGCCAGCGGCACGAAATGCATGCCAGGCGCGTTCAGGTTCTCGTCGACGCCGCGGCCGGTGTGGACGCGGTAGAAGCCGCCAACGACGTAACGGTCGATCATGTAGACCACCGGTTCCGCCACCGCCTCGTTGACCTTCTCGAAGGTATGCACGCCTTCCTGGATGATGACGTCGTTGACCTCCAGGCCTTCCTTGACGACGCTCATCTTGTTGCGCTCCTTCCGGTTCAGGCCCTTGACCTCGGCCGGATCGCGCACCGTCATCACGCCCATGCCGTAGGTGCCGGCATCGGCCTTGACCACCACGTACGGCGTTTCCTTGATGCCGTACTCGCGGTACTTCTTGGCGATCTTCTTGAGCACGCCCTCGACCGCATCGGCCAACGCTTCCTCGCCCACGCGCTCATGGAAGTCGATGCCGCCCACGCGCGCGAAGTACGGATTGATCATCCATTGATCGATGTCGATCAGCTTGGCGAACTTCTTGGCCACCTCGTCGTAGGCCGAGAAGTGCGACGACTTGCGGCGCGTGCTCCAGCCCGCGTGCAGCGGCGGCAGCACGTACTGCTCGTTGATGTTCTCCAGGATCGGCGGTACGCCGGCGGACAGGTCGTTGTTCAGCAGGATCGAACAGGGATCGAAATCCTTCAGTCCCAGGCGGCGGTCACGCGTGCCCAGTCGCTGCAGTGGCTCGACGACCAGCACCTGGCCATCCGGCAGCTCGATCGGCGTGGGCTCGGTGATGTCCTCGGACAGCGAACCGAGCCGCACGTTCAGGCCCGCCTGGCGCATGATCAGCGACAGCCGCGCGACGTTCTGCAGATAGAACATGTTGCGCGTGTGGCGCTCCGGGATCAGCAGCAGGTTCTTGGCGTCCGGGCAGATCTTCTCGATCGCGGCCATTGCCGCCTGCACCGCCAGCGGCAGCATTTCGGGGGCGAGGTTGTTGAAGCCGCCGGGGAACAGGTTGGTGTCCACTGGCGCCAGCTTGAAGCCGGCATTGCGCAGGTCGACCGAGCAATAGAACGGGGGGGTATGCTCCTGCCATTCCAGCCGGAACCAGCGCTCGATGGACGGGGTAGCGTCCAGGATCTTCTTTTCGAGTTCGAGCAGGGGGCCGTTCAGCGCGGTAATGAGATGCGGGACCATATCCATCCTATAGATCGTCTTTATCGTCCGCCCCGATTGTAGAGGAACGTTCAATAGCCTGCTGACCGGGTGCAGTGGCGGGCCGGTCGGCATGGCGTAACGATATGAGGTTTCCGGGAGGATTTAAAAGAGGAAAGGCACTGATTTTTTGACCCGGCACCGCCAGAATGATTTGCCGCAGGCAAAAAAAAAACGCGGCGGGCGCCGCGCTTTGAATGGCCTGACAGATACGGGGAGCGTTCTGCAGGTGGAGGAAACTGCCTCACTCGCACTGTATGTGCGCTCCCCGGCCATTACAACTGAAAGGTTTTGAAGACGGAGTTAAGTGCTTACCGAAGAAGGCCGCTGGTAGCCTGTGGGTGTCCCGTCATCTGGAGGGAGAGACAGTGGCCTTCGGCGTGACAAGGAACGAAAAAAGCCCGGCACGCGGCCGGGCAAAACTCCTGAGAGAAGATTCCCAATCAGCTCTCCAGCACAACACCGTTTGAGATGGCGCCCCTGTCAGGCGGCGCCGTCCCGGAACTTCGATCAGCCCTCGTAGGCGGTTTCGCCGTGCGAGGTAATGTCCAGGCCCTCGCGCTCCTCGTCCTCGGGCACGCGCAGACCGATCAGCAGGTCGACCAGCTTGAAGGCGACGAAGGCCACCACTGCCGACCAGACCACGGTGGTCAGCACGCCTTCGACCTGCACCCAGACCTGGCTGGCGATCGAATACTCGTCGGCGACCTTGTTGGCCACGTAGTCGTAGATGCCGACGCCGCCCAGGCTCGGAGCCGCGAACACGCCCGTCAGCACCGCACCGACGATGCCGCCCACGCCGTGGACGCCGAACACGTCCAGCGTGTCGTCGGCACGCAGCATCCGCTTCAGGCCGGTGACGCCCCACAGGCACAGCAGGCCGGCGACCAGACCCATCACGATGGCGCCCATCGGGCCGACAAAGCCGGCACCCGGGGTGATCGCCACCAGACCGGCGACCGCGCCCGACGCACCGCCCAGCATCGACGGCTTGCCCTTGGTGATCCACTCGCCGAAGGTCCAGGACAGCACCGCGGCAGCGGTTGCCAGCAGCGTATTGGCGAAGGCCAGCGCGGCGCCGCCGTTCGCTTCCAGGCCGGAGCCCGCGTTGAAGCCGAACCAGCCGAACCACAGCAGCGAGGCGCCGACCATGGTGAAGGTCAGGCTGTGCGGACGCAGCGCCTCGCGGCCGAAGCCCAGGCGCTTGCCGAACAGGTAGGCGCCCACCAGGCCCGCAATCGCCGCGTTGATGTGCACCACGGTACCGCCCGCGTAGTCGAGCGCGCCCTTCTGGAACAGCCAGCCGGCCTTGGCGGTCGCAGCCTCGGCGGCGGCGGCGTCGGTGTACGCGTCCGGACCCGGCCAGAACCAGACCATGTGGGCCATCGGGATGTAGGCGAAGGTGAACCACAGCACGATGAAGACCAGCACCGCCGAGAAGCGGGCGCGCTCGGCGAAGGCGCCGATGATCAGGCTGCAGGTGATCGCGGCGAATGCGCACTGGAAGCAGAAGAACACCAGTTCGGGGATCACCACGCCCTTGCTGAACGTCGCGGCCACCGCATCGGGGGTCAGGCCCTTCATGAACAGCCGGTCGGTACCGCCGAAGAAGGCGTTGCCCTCGGTGAAGGCGAAGCTGTAGCCGTAGATGGCCCACAGCAGCGACACCAGCGAGAAGATCACCAGGCACTGCATCAGCACCGACAGCATGTTCTTGGACCGCACCAGACCGCCGTAGAACAGCGCGAGGCCCGGCAGCGTCATCAGGATCACGAGCGCCGTGCAGATCAGCAGCCAGGCGGTGTCGCCCTTGTCCGGCGTCGGCGCCGCGGCGGCCGCTTCGGTGGGAGCCGCGGCCGGCACCACCGCTGCACCGGCGGCGGCGGCATTGCCACCGGCGGTGGCGGCAGTCGCGGCAGGTGTGGCGGCTTCGGCTGCGGCTGGGGCGCTTGCCTGCGCCGTCGTCGCGTCCTGCGCCACGGCGTGACCGGACAGACCAAGACCCCCCGTACCAAGGGCAAGCGCCATGGCGCCTGCCGTCAGAAAGCGTTTGAACCAGCTATTCATGTTTATCTGACCTCTTGTCTTATTCGTGCATACCGGTGCTTGTGTCGCGCCGCTTACAGCGCGTCGCCGCCGGTTTCCCCGGTACGGATACGGATGACCTGCTCGATCGGGGCAACGAAGATCTTGCCGTCGCCGATCTTGCCGGTACGCGCCGACTTCTCGATCGCCTCGATGGCGCGATCGACCACGTCGTCGGGCACGGCCACTTCGATCTTGACCTTGGGCAGGAAATCGACGATGTACTCGGCGCCCCGGTACAGCTCGGTATGGCCCTTCTGGCGCCCGAAGCCTTTCACTTCGGTGACGGTGATGCCGGAAACGCCTACGTCCGACAGCGCCTCGCGCACTTCGTCGAGCTTGAAGGGCTTGATGACGGCGATGATGAGTTTCATGCCAGTTTCTCCTGGGGCGGCCCCGGCCCTCGCCGGCGCCGCCTGCTTGCGGGTGATTTAGAAAGCTTTGGTGATCGTCGCCACCACGGTCGCCTTGCCCAGATACCGGCCCGACGTATTGGTGTAGACGCTGCGCTCGGCATTGGTGTCGATGTACGACACCGCGGCCGAGAAGCCGCTGCCCAGATCCTTGGTCAGCCCGATCTTCCAGTCGGTGTATGAGGCGTCGGAGACGTCCTGCACCTTCTGGTAGCCGACGTGGGCGTTCAGCGTCAGGCCCCAGACATTCAGCGGCACATTGGCCGACAGGTCCAGGTACCAGCTGTTCTTGCTGTCGGCAAAGCCGAACAGGTTGGTGGGCGCGTACGAGTACTTGAGGAAGACGGGGCCGTAGCCGACGCCCGCATAGACTTCGGTGGTGTACGGCCGCACGTAGCCGCCCGGGTAGTCGCCGGGGTAGTAGTACTGCAGCACGCCGACGTCGTAATTCCAGTTGCCGTCGCCCAGGGTGTTCTTGAAGCCGGCATAGAAGTCCATCTCGATCGGCGCCGACACCTCGTCGTTGCTGTCGTTCAGCCAGCTGATGCTGGAGTTCCAGTTGCCGGCATAGAAGCCGCTGGCGTGGCTGTAGTCGAAGCCGCCCTGGATGGCCGGGCGCCGGTTGGTCTGCATCAGGCCGCGGTAGCGGTACTCCGATGCCAGCGTCACGTTCGCCGTGAACGTATGCGGCGAGGCCGGTTCGGCGGCGGCAGCGCTCTGCGCGTTGGCGGTCGCGGCGAATCCGCTCAGCGCGATGGCGCCAGTGGCGCCGATGGCGAGGGCCAGCTTCTTCATGGACTTCTTCTCCTTTTCCTTGGCTCTAGGCTTGGCGGTGCCGCGGCCTGGCTCGGACCGGGCACCCCTGGTACACCGCTTCGGGCGATTTACTGCAACTGGCGTGCCAGCTACGGCGCTCCCGAACGAAGCGCGCCGGGCGGCCAACGGATCGCGTGCATCGGAACCAAAACCGTCCGCCATGGCCACAGAAGACAACGGGCCCGCCTCCGTCAAAACGTGTGTCTGCAAGGGCCGGGGCGCTTTCCGGCCGGCGGGCAAGGCGCCATAATCGCGCCATGACGCCGGCCGGAGCGTCCGCCGCGCACTAGCCGGCGCGGACCGCTCTGCACCAGCCTTGTGCAGTCGGGACAGGCGAGGGGCACGGCCGCCCTAAATCGGAGCACCACATCGGTGCGCAAGGAGAAGTCCATGAAACCCAGCGATCTCTTCAACGACCTGCAGAGCAAGGTGAGCGAGGCGCTGCGCAATTCGCCTGCGAAAGACCTGGAGAAGAACGTCCGCAGCATGATGACCCAGGGCTTTGCCAAGCTGGACCTGGTCACCCGCGAGGAATTCGACGTCCAGTCGCAGGTGCTGGCCCGCACCCGTGCGCGGCTGGAGGAGCTGGAACTGCGCGTGATCGAACTGGAGCGCCGGCTGGCGCCGCAGGCAGGCACCGCCTCCACGATGGGCGCCAGCGCGGGCGGCATGAGCGCCGGCATGACGGGCGCATCGAGTGGTGCCGTGGGTGGCGTGGGTGGCGTGGGTAGCGGCCCGGGGTCGGCGACCGCCATGGCGCCGGGTAGCGTCCCGGGAAGCGCGACGGCGTCGGGCACCGCGACGCCGACCGGCCCGGCGCTGGGCAGCACCGCGGAGATGGCGGGACGCGCCACGGGTTCGACTACCGGGTCCACCACGGGCACCGCGACGGGCACCGCTGGCGCAGGCACCGCAGGTTCCGCACCGTCCGCGGCGCCGACGGTCGAGCCCGGCACCGGCCCGACCAACCCGGGCCTGGCCGGATAAGCCCGCTGCGGCGGCGCAGCGTCATCCGCCGCAATCGTCACGATCGGAGGCCGCCGCGAGGCGGCCTCTGTCATTGCAGCCGGGCTTCACAAAGTCGTAACGGGTGCGTTCCCCTGTTGCCTGCTGCGCCCTGCCTCGGAGATGCCGCATGCAAGCCGACCTTGCCGTCGTCCGCTGTCGTGCCCTGACCGGTATCGACGCACCGCCCGTCTGCGTCGAGACGCACCTTGCCAACGGACTGCCGGCCTTCAATATCGTCGGTCTGGCCGACACCGAGGTGCGCGAGAGCCGCGAGCGGGTGCGGGCGGCCATTCTGAACAGCGGCTTCGAATTCCCGGCGCGTCGGATCACCGTCAACCTGGCCCCGGCTGATCTGCCCAAGGAGTCCGGCCGCTTCGACCTGGCGATCGCGCTGGGTGTGCTGGCCGCCAGCGGGCAGATTCCCGCCGACGCATTGGAAGGCCGCGAATTCGCCGCGGAACTGTCGTTGTCCGGCGCCTTGCGGCCGGTGCGCGGGGCGCTCGCCATGGCGATGGGGACCGCGCGCGACAACGGCAAGCGGGGCGGCAGGCCGCACGCCTTCGTGGTAGCGGAGGACAACGCGCGCGAGGCCGCGCTGGTGCCCGACGTGCCGGTGCTGGCCGCGTCCACGCTGGCCCAGGTCTGCGCGCACCTGTGCGGCACCGGTGCCGGGCTGGCGCGCGCGATCGGCGCGCTGCCGTCGACCGGCGCCGGCGCCGACTATCCGGACATGCGCGAGGTCCGCGGGCAGGCACAGGCGCGCCGCGCGATCGAGATCGCGGCGGCGGGCCAGCATTCCGCGCTGCTGGTCGGTCCACCGGGCACCGGCAAATCGATGCTGGCCCAGCGGCTGCCCGGTTTGCTGCCGGCGATGACGCTGGACGAGTCGCTGGAATCGGCCGCGGTGCTCAGCCTGACCGGCCGGGGCTTCGACGCCTCGCGCTGGGGCAGGCGTCCGTTTCGCTCTCCGCACCATACCGCTTCCGCGGCGGCGCTGGTAGGCGGCGGCGGCGATCCGCGGCCCGGCGAGATCTCGCTGGCGCACCGCGGGGTGCTGTTTCTCGACGAGTTGCCCGAGTTCGAGCGACGGGTGCTGGAGGTCCTGCGCGAGCCGCTGGAGACCGGGCGCATCACCATCTCGCGCGCCGGAAGGCAGGCCGAGTTTCCGGCGCGATTCCAGTTCATTGCCGCGATGAACCCCTGCCCCTGCGGCTATCGGGGCCATCCCCGCCGGGCTTGCCGCTGTACCCCCGATCAGATCCAGCGCTATCAGGGGCGCCTGTCCGGCCCGCTGCTGGACCGGATCGACCTGCAGATCTCGGTACCGACGCAAACCGAGCACGAAACGCTGGACGGCCCGCCGGGCGAGGACAGCGCGGCGGTGCGCGAGCGCGTCCGCGCCGCGTACCAGCTGCAGATGTCGCGGCAGGGCAAGGGCAATGCGGAACTGGCAGGCGCCGAGATCGAGCGGCATTGCCCGCTGACGGACGAGGCGCAGGGGCTGCTGCGCGCGGCGATGGCCCGGCTCGCGTGGTCGGCACGGGCGTACTTTCGCGCGCTGAAGGTCGCCCGCACCATCGCCGACCTGGCACAGGCCGAGCGCATCGACGCCGGCCATGCGGCAGAGGCGGTGCAGTACCGGCGCGTATTGCCGGGGGCCTAGCCGGCGCGCCCACTGGCGGCTGCGCTCAGCGCCGATGCTCGGGCGGCTCGCCGGGCGGCTCGGGCGGCTCCTCGATCGGCGGCTGATCGGGGGGAATGCCCGGCGGAGGCGGTTCGTCGAACGGCGGCACGGTGTGTTCCAGACGGCGCGGCATGGCGAGCTCCAGGATGCGATTCCCTCATTGAAGCAAACCCGCATCGCGCCCGCCAATCCACCGTACGCCTACATCGGCGACGCCCCTTGCCCGGAGTGCGGATCAGGCAGGCTGCCGGCGCACGAAGAACAGCGCGGCGCCCACTGCCATCAGCACGCCGCCGAAGACGCGGTTCTGCCAGCGCATCGCCGTGGCGTTGCGGAACAGCCCCTGCATCCGCGACGCCAGCAGCGCGTACCCGTGCATCACGATCAGGTCGACCGCGCACATGGTGGCCGCGAGAATGGCCAGCTGCGGCGCCAGCGGCCGGGCGGGATCGATGAACTGCGGCAGCACCGCCACCATGAAGACGATGCCCTTCGGATTGGTGACATTGGTCAGCAGACCGGTGACGAAGCGCCGGCGGGGACTGAGGGCCGCGACACGGGGGGTACCGGCTTGCCCCGGCGCGTCCTCGACGCGCGAGCGCCATTGCTGGATACCGAGGTAGATGAGGTACAGCGCGCCGACGGTCTTGACCGCGGCGAACGCCGGCTCGGACGCGAGCAGCACGGCGCCGACACCGCCGCCGGCGATCAGCAGCACGATCAGCAGCCCGGTCTGCAGGCCGAGGATGGTGGTACTGGTCTTGCGCAGGCCGTAGGACAGGCCATGGCTCATCGACAGCACGGCACCCGAGCCCGGCGAGACCGCAATCACCCAGCAGGCCACGAAGTACCCGAACCAAAGCTCCCAGCGCATCTTGTTGTTCTCCTGAATAGAAACCGGTTGGCCGACCGCGGGCGGCCATTAGAAGGGATGGAACCCGGCGAGAAACTGCTCGATCTGTTCTCGCAGGCGGTCATCCCGGGCCGTGTCGCCCGACTCGAGCACCACCGCCTGATAGACCCGCGTGCCGCGGCCGACCAGCCAGGCGGTCATCCTGCGCGGCGTCCGATCCTCGCCCGACACGCCGGTCGCGCGCACCTCCGTGGCCGGCAGCGGCAGCGCCGGGTTGCCGGCCGACATCACCGTCACCTCGCGCGTGTGCACCGGCTCGGCGGCGGCGGCACCGACGTTGGCGGCCAGTCCGGCCTGCATCGCCTCGATGGCCTCCTGGCGCAGGCGGGCGTCGTCGGCCGGGAGGGTCACCACGCCGACGGCAAACAGCGTGTCGTCGACCCGCGCCGCGTCCATCGTCATCGGCAGGCGGCGCCCCGCGATGGTCACCTGCCGCGCGGCACTGGACGGCTTGGCCGGATACAGCGCGGCATAGGCGCCCTCGTTGGACTGCACGGTGCGCCAGTCATACCGGGGCGAGCAGGCGAGCAGGGCCAGCGCCAGCGGCAGTGCCAGCACGGCATGGCGCGCGCGGCGCGCCCACGCGGGAAGGATTGGCGAAGGCATCGGCATGGACAAAGGAAGCGGTGTGGGCGCGCAGGGGCGATACCGGGAACAGAGACCGGATCGACGGCACGTCACTGGCGATCGATAGTGGATCGTCGCGAGGCGGTATTATCGTGGATTCAGGCAGGCGCGGGGACAGCGTGCCGCATCTTTCGCTCGCCCTGGCGCCCGTTGCCGCTCTCAGCCGCGTTCCCTTCCGCTTTCCTTTTCCCTTCCGCTTGCCTGCCCGATCCGCTCCCATGCCACTACCGCTGCGCTTTCCTTGGCGACGCCTCCCCCAGGCCGGGCTTGCCGCCCTGCTGCTTGCCGCGCCGCTCGGCGCTGCCGCCGCCAGCGAGGGCGCCGGCGCCGGGACAGGAACGCACGCGCACGGCGCGCCCCTGCCCCATGCGACCGATCTTGCCGCGCACGCCGCCGCCGCGGCAGCGCGCAAGGAACCGCTGGTCGTGCTGGTGACGCTACCGGGCTGCCAATACTGCGAAACCGTGCGCCGCCACTATCTGGCGCCGCTGGCGGCGGAAGCCGGCATCGCCGCGCGCGAGGTCGACATGACCGCAGTGACGCCGCTGCGCGCCTTCGAGACCAGCCAGACCACGCCGCGCGACTGGGCGCGCCAGCAAGGGGTGCGGGTCGCACCGACGGTCCTGTTCCTCGGTCCCGACGGCCGCACGCTGGCGCCACCGCTGGTCGGCCTGCAGCCGGATTTCTACGGCGCCTATCTGGATCAGGCGCTGGCGCAGGCCCGCGAGCGCCTGGCGCAACTGCCGGCAGGCAGCCGGCGCTAGAATGGCGGCTGGCCTTTCGTTGCATGCGCTCGCGATGAACTCTGCACCCTCCTCGAATTCCGGTCCCGGACCGAACCGGCCGTCGCGTTCCGCCGGCGCCCCGCGCTGGCCGTGGATCGCCGCGGTGCTGCTGCTGGCGCTGATCGGCTTCTTCGGCTATCGCGCGCTGACGCCAGCGTCGAAGGCGCCGGAGGCGACCTTCGTGCTGCTGTCCGGCGAGCGCGTCAGCACCGCGCAGCTGCAGGGCAAGGTCTACCTGGTCAATTTCTGGGCAACCAGCTGCGTGACCTGCGTCAAGGAAATGCCGGACATGGTCCGCACCTATGACAAGTACAAGGAAAAGGGCCTCGAATTCGTCGCCGTGGCGATGCAGTACGACCCACCCATGTACGTGCTCAACTTCACCGAGACGCGCAAGCTGCCGTTCAAGGTCGCGCTCGACTCCGACGGCTCGGCGGCGCGCGCCTTCGGCGACGTGCAACTGACGCCGACCACCTTCGTCGTCGACAAGCAAGGCCGCATCCTGAAGCGCTATGTCGGCGAGCCCGAATGGGACGGCCTGCACAAGCTGCTGGAAGAGGCGCTGGCGCGTACCGCCTGACACCGGCCGGGGCGTGCCCCCCCGGACAACAGGCCAGCTTGCGGTTAACCTCTGTATGGATATACAGTTGTCGCCAAGCTGAGGCGGCTGCCCGACACCGTCTCTATTCGTGCCGTTCCAGCCGCTTTTCTTTGCGGCGCCCTGCTCAGCCCCCGTGTCCGCCGACTTCCTGCTTTCCGCCACCGCGCCCGACCTGGCTTGCGCAACGCCTTGCGCCGACGATGCCGGCCATGCCCTGACAGCGGTTGTCACCGCCCCCAGCGAAGGGCCACCGGACTACCTCGCCGCCCTCAATCCCCAGCAACGCGAGGCGGTCGAGCACACCGCGACGCAGCCCCTGCTGATCATCGCTGGCGCCGGCTCCGGCAAGACCAACACGCTGGCGCATCGGGTTGCGCACCTGCTGGTGGGCGGCGCCGATCCCCGGCGCATCCTGCTGCTGACCTTTTCCCGCCGTGCCGCGATCGAACTCGGGCGCCGCGTCGAGCGGATCGTCGACCAGGCCTTCGCGACCCGCAACGGCGCCGCCGCGCGCGGACAGTCCGGCGTGGGCCGGGCCGCGCTGCAATGGGCCGGCACCTTCCACGCGATCGGCGCCCGGTTGCTGCGTGAATACGCGGAGACGCTGGGCCTGTCGCCGGCGTTCACCATCAGCGATCGCAGCGACTCGGCCGACCTGATCCACGTGCTGCGTCACGACCTCGGCCTGTCCGAGCTGCCTTCGCGCTTTCCGCGCAAGGAAACCTGCCTGGCGATCTACTCGCGCGTGGTCAATACGCAGGCGCCGCTGGAGGACGTGCTCAAGCGGCAGTTTCCCCGCTATGCGCAATGGGCCGACGCGCTGCGCAAGCTGTTCGCCTGCTACGTCGAAGCCAAGCAGAAGCAGCAGGTGCTGGACTATGACGATCTGCTGCTGTACTGGGCGCAGGCGCTGACCGAGCCCGCACTGGCGCGGGAGATGGGCGAGCGCTTCGACCACGTGCTGGTCGACGAGTACCAGGACACCAACGCGCTGCAGGCGTCGATCCTGCTCGGCATGAAGCCGGACGGCCGCGGACTGACCGTCGTCGGTGACGATGCCCAGTCGATCTATGCATTCCGCGGCGCCACCGTGCGCAATATCCTGGACTTCCCCGCCCGCTTCTCGCCGCCGGCGGCGCAGGTCACGCTCGCGCGCAACTACCGTTCGACCCAGCCGATCCTGGCCGCCGCCAATGCGGTGATCGGCCTCGCTGCCGAGCGCTTCACCAAGGACCTGTGGTCCGACCGCGAGTCGGCGGAAAAGCCCGGCGTCGTGGTCGTCAACGACGAGACCGACCAGGCGCGCTATGTGGTCGAACAGATCCTGGCACGCCGGGAAGCCGGCCTGGCGCTGATGTCGCAGGCGGTGCTGTTCCGCGCCGCCGACCACAGCGCCCAGCTGGAACTGGAACTGGCCCGGCGCAATATCCCCTTCGTCAAGTTCGGCGGCCTGAAATTCCTCGAATCGAGCCACGTGCGCGACATGCTGGCGGCGCTGCGCTGGCTGGAGAATCCGCGCGACCGGATGGCGGGCTTTCGTACCCTGCAGCTGCTGCCCGGCATCGGGCCGAAGACGGCAGCGCGCGTGCTCGAAGCGATCGAAATCGCCACCGAGCCACTGTTCGCGCTGCAGACCTTCGAACCGCCGCCCGCCGCGGAACCGGGCTGGGAGGCCCTGCTGGCGCTGGCCGCTCGCTCGATGGGCCTGCACGCACCCTGGCCCTCCGAGTTCGAGGCGGTGCTGCAATGGTACGAACCGCATCTGGACCGGCTGCACGACGACGCGCCGGCGCGCCTGGCCGACCTGCAGCAGCTCGCCCGCGTGGCCGGCACCTATGCCAGCCGGGAGCGCTTCCTGACTGAACTGACGCTCGATCCGCCCGATGCCTCCAGCGACGAATCCGGCGTCCCCTCCCGCGACGAGGATTACCTGATCCTGTCGACCATCCATTCCGCCAAAGGGCAGGAATGGAAGGCGGTCTATGTGCTGAACGCCGTGGATGGCTGCATGCCTTCGGATCTGGCGACCGGCACCACGGAGGAAATCGAGGAGGAGCGGCGGCTGCTGTATGTGGCCATGACGCGCGCCAGGGACCACCTCGATATCGTCGTGCCGCAGCGCTTCTACGTGCACCAACAACCAGGCATGGGCGACCGGCACGTCTATGCCTCGCGCACCCGCTTCCTGCCCAACCGCGTCATGCCGCATTTCCACAGCCGGGCGTGGCCGCCACCGCCGCCCGTGGACGCGGCGCCGGTCCGGCCGGCGCTTCCGGCGGTCGATCTTGCCGCGCGCATGCGGAATATGTGGCGATAGCCGGCAACGCGGAAGTGGCGTGCGCGGCACGCTTGTCGGAAGGTGGCGCGCGCTCGGCAAAACCCGGCGCCGCAAGCCTTATAATTGCCTGTTTTCCAGCCCGCACTGCGCTGCGCGCCGGTCGCGGGTCCGCCTCGGGCCGGGCGGGATCGTTCCCGCCGCGACGGCAACCGGCATCGCCACCTTCGCCTCCGCCACGATGAGCAGCTACTACCAGCACCACGTCTTCTTCTGCCTGAATCAGCGCGATTCGGGGGAAGCCTGCTGCGGCAACCACAACGCCGCGAAGATGCAGGAATACGCCAAGAAGCGCTGCAAGCAGCTTGGCATCGCCGGCGGCGAGGGCCGCGTGCGGATCAACAAGGCGGGCTGCCTGAACCGCTGTGAACTCGGTCCGGTACTGGTGGTCTACCCCGAGGCCGTCTGGTACACCTTCGTCGACGAGCAGGACATCGACGAAATCATCGAGAGCCATCTGCTGAACGGCAAGCCTGTCGAACGGCTGATGGTGGACCGCTGAAGCCGACCGTACGATGACCACCAGCTCGATGGCCTCGCCGCGCCGGCTGCCGTGCGGCGCGTCCTTCCCCGCTTTCTCCCGCTCATGAACGCGCATACCCAGGTACTTACCGTGGCCGGCCCCGTCGGCGCGATCGACGTATCGGTCGACCTGCCCCAAGGCACGCCGGCACGCGGCCTTGCGCTGGTTGCCCATCCGCATCCGCTCTTTGGCGGCACCAAGGACAACAAGGTCGCGCAGACGCTGGCGCGCGCCTTCGTGCAGCTCGGCTATGCCACCGTGCGGCCGAATTTCCGCGGCGTGGGCGGCACGGCCGGCGAGCACGACAACGGCAATGGGGAGCAGGACGACCTGCTGGCCGTCATCGACTGGATGCGCGGCCGGCAGGAGTGGCTGGAACAGGCGGCAACCGCGCCGCTGGCGCTGGGCGGGTTCTCGTTCGGCAGCTATGTCGCCAGCCATGTGGCGCGGCGCCTGGCCGAAGCCGGCACGCCGGTGCAACGCCTCGCGATGGTGGGCACCGCCGCCTCGCGCTGGCAGGTCGCCCCGGTGCCGGCGGACACCATCGTGATCCATGGCGAGCAGGACGACACCGTCCCGCTTGCCAGCGTGCTGGACTGGGCTCGGCCGCAGGAACTGCCGGTGATCGTGATTCCCGGCGCGGACCATTTCTTTCATCGCAAGCTGCATCTGATCAAGCAGCTCGTCGTCAATGCCTGGGAGCGCTGAACCGCGCCAGTGAGGCCACCGGCCGCACGCAGCCGAAGGTTGCGGCGGCCCGGTGGCGAGGAACTTGGCGTGCCGCCCCGGTCGACGCACCGCCGGGGCGGCGCCGCCATGCAATCTGGCCGGACGCTCCCCTTTCAATTCGTCGGAACCCAACAACATGTTCAAACCGTCTTCGTCGCTCCTTGCCTCGCCAGTCTCGTTCGATCTGCCGGCACGCCCGCTGATCGCGCGTGTGGTGCCGCTCGCTGCGGCGACCGCTGCCGCCCTGGCAATCGCCAGCGCGCCGCTGACCGCCCGCGCCCAGCAGACCGTGCCGATGCCGCAGGTCGCCGCCAAGGCATGGATGCTCTACGACGTGACCAGCGGCCAGGCACTGGCCTCGCAGAACGCCGACGCCCGCATCGAGCCGGCCTCGCTGACCAAGCTGATGACCGCCTATCTGGCCTTCCAGGCGCTGAAGGAAAATCGCCTGACGATCGACCAGGCGGTGGTGCCGACCAATCTGGTGCTGAAGGTCAAGAGCGACGAGTCGCGCATGTTCATCGAGCCGAACAAGCCGGTCACGGTGCGCGACCTGCTGCTCGGCCTGATCGTGCAGTCGGGCAACGACGCCGCGCTGGCGCTGGCCGAAGCGGTCGGCGGTTCCGAGGAAGGCTTCGTCGCGATGATGAATCGCGAAGCCCAGCGCATGGGCATGAAGAACACGCACTACACGAATACCGACGGCATTCCCCATCCGGAGCACTACACCACCGCGCTCGACCTGGCGACCCTGACCACGCGGCTGATCGAAGACTTCCCCGAGTACTACAGCATGTACTCGCAAAAGGACTTCACCTATAACAAGATCAAGCAGCCCAACCGCAACCGGCTGCTGTATATCGATTCGACCGTCGACGGCGTCAAGACCGGCCACACCAAGAGCGCCGGCTACTGCCTGATCTCGTCGGCCAAGCGGCCCCTGGCCAACGTGCCCAACGGTTCGCGCCGGCTGATCTCGATCGTGATCGGCACCTCCAGCGACCAGGTCCGCACGCAGGAAAGCCTGAAGGTGCTGAACTACGGCTTCCAGTTCTTCGACACCCTGCGTCTGTACGACAAGGGCCAGGTGCTGGCCACGCCGGACATCTACAAGGGCCGCGAGGACACCGTCAAGATCGGCGTGCGCGACGAAACCTATGTGACCGTGCCCAAGGGCACCGCCGGACGCCTGAAGCCAGTGCTGGAGCGCCAGGAACTGCTGGTCGCGCCGATCGCGGCCGGCCAGCAGGTCGGCACCGTCAAGCTGATGGACGGCACCCGCAAGGTCGGCGAGTTCCCGGTGGTGGCGCTCGAGGACGTGCCCGAGGCTGGCTTCTTCGGCCGGCTGTGGGACACTGTCCGCCTGTGGTTCAAGCGCAAGTAACCCCGAGTAGGAGGCTGCCCGATGAGCACCGACATTCCTGATGGCGGACAGGACCGCCCCTCGCTGATCGAATACCCCAGCGATTTCCCGATCAAGGTCATGGGCACCATGCAGGATGGCTTCGCCGAAGCCATCGTGCTGGTGGTGCAGCAGTTCGACCCGGAGTTTCACGCCGGCAAGATGGAGATGCGCCCGTCGCGCAACGGCAACTATCTGGGCCTGACCGTCACTGTGCGTGCCACCAGCCGCGAACAGCTGGACGAACTGTACCTCGCGCTGACCTCGCATCCGATGGTCAAGGTGGTGCTGTAAGCCGCCGAGCCACCGGCCCGCGTCCCGATCCTTTCCCCGTCTTCCCTTGTCTTCCCTTCCGCCGTGCTCACGCACGGCGGCTCTCGCGCCGGCAGCGCCTCGCGCCGGCCACACCTTCGATCATGAACACCGTCTTCCTCAAGCCCGGCAAGGAAAAATCGCTGCTGCGCCGGCACCCGTGGGTCTATGCCACCGGCATCGCGCGTACCGAGGGCCGCTGCGAAGCGGGCTCCACCGTGGTCGTGCGCGCCGCCGACGGCCGCTTCCTGGCCAAGGCCGCGTACAGCCCGCACTCGCAGATCCGGGCCCGCGTCTGGACCTTCGACGAGAACGAGCCGGTCGACCACGCGCTGATCAAGCGCAGGATCGCCACCGCCGTGGCCTACCGGCGCGAATGGGTGCGGGACAGCGATGCGGTCCGACTGGTCTTTGCCGAGGCCGACCGGCTGCCCGGACTGGTGGTCGATTACTACGGCGCCGGCAAGGGGGCCGAGCAGGCACAGCTGGTCTGCCAGTTCAACGCCGCCGGTGTGGAAGCGTGGAAGGATGCCGCGGTACAGGCGCTGATCCGCGAAACCGGCTGCCCCAATGTCTACGAGCGCTCCGACGCCGCCGTGCGCGAGCGCGAAGGCCTGCCGCTGGTGACCGGCGTGCTGGCCGGCGCCGAGCCCGATCCGGCGCTGTCTGCCACCGAGCACGGCGTGCGCTACTACGTCGACGTGCGCAACGGCCACAAGACCGGCTTCTACGTCGACCAGCGTGATAACCGCAAACTGGTCGGCGACCTCGCCGAGGGACGGGAGGTGCTGAACTGCTTCTGCTACACCGGGGGCTTTTCGCTGGCGGCGCTGCGCGGCGGCGCGAAGTCGGTGGTCTCGATCGATTCGTCGGGCGACGCGCTGAAGATCGCGGCGGACAACGTCAAGCTGAACGGCTTCGACCCCGAGCGCGCAACCTGGCTCGACGCCGATGTGTTCCGCACGCTGCGCCAGTTTCGCGCCGAGGGCCGCCAGTTCGACCTGATCGTGCTGGACCCGCCCAAGTTCGCGCCGTCTGCGCAGCATATCGATCGTGCCGCACGCGCCTACAAGGAGATCAACCTGGTCGGCATGCAGCTGCTGCGCCCCGGCGGCCTGCTGTTCACTTACTCGTGCTCCGGTGCGATCGATCCCGAGCTGTTCCAGAAGATCGTGGCCGGTGCCGCCACCGATGCGCGCGTCGACGCCCGCATCCTGCGCCGGCTCTCCGCCGGCACCGATCACCCGATGCTGGCGGCGTTTCCCGAAGGCGAATATCTGAAGGGTCTGCTGCTGCAACGGGTCTGATCGCGGCCGGCGCCCGGCCTGGCTTCCGTATCGGCGTCGCCCGCTTCATCGATCCTTCACGAAGACGACCCGAGGCTGTCATCGTCGGCCGCTACCATGCAATCGGTGGCTGCGGCATTGGCAGGTGCCCCGCCACCGGTGTATCAGTCTTCGTGGTGTGCCCCGCTTCTGGCGGGGCTTTTTTTGCGCTTCGGCAGCGCAAAATGAGACAACGGGGCGCCGTTTCAGGCTCCTGCCAGTTACCGCTGATAACCTAAAACACGTCGACCTCTTAGTCGCCAGTATCACGCCATTCGACAACCATTCCCCGCCCGGATGGAGCCATGGCACAAGAGACTGACGCCTCCTACAAACTGCTGTTCTCGCACCCCGAACTCGTGCGCGACCTGGTGCGCGGGTTCATTCCCGACCGGTGGCTGCGCCAGCTGGACTTCAGCACCTTGCAGAAGGTGCCCTGCTCCTTCGTCACCGACGACCTGCGGCAACGGCTCAGTGATGTGGTCTGGCGCGTCCGGGCCGACAGTCAATGGGTCTACCTGTATCTGCTGATCGAATTCCAGAGCACCGCGCCGTACTTCATGGCCGTGCGCATCGCCAACTACGTATCGCTGCTATATCAGGACCTGGTCAATGGGAAAGAGGTCCAGCCCAATCAGCAGCTGCCGCCGGTGCTGCCGATCGTCATCTATACCGGCAAGCGGCGGTGGGCGGTGCCGACGGATCTGTCCGAGATGATCCCGGTAATGAGGGGACGGGCGGCCCGCTACCGGCTGCAATCCGCGTTCAAGCTGATCGAGCAGAGCCGCTACCCTAGATCGAAGCTGGCAAGGATGCGCAACCTGTTCGCCGCGGTCGTACAGATGGAGCACTGTCCTGCTCCGGAAACGTTGCCTAAGCTTGTTAAGGCCGTAAGCCAGTGGATCGGAAACAATACGGATTTGCAGCGGACCTTCACGTCCTGGGCGTGCGCCGCCATCCGGCGCAACAATCCGGGACTAGCGATACCTCACCTTGAAACCTTGGAGGATCTCCAGATGGAAATGTCGGAAGGATGGGTGCGATGGGCAGAGCGGCTGGAGCAGAAGGGACTGGAAAAAGGCGAGCGCAAGTTCCTGCTGAAGGTGCTGACGCAGCGATTTGGTGCCGTTCCCGATGAGATCCGTGAGCGGATCGAAACCGCCGACGAAAAGCAGCTCGACCGCTGGATGGAACAAGCCTTTCAGATCGACAGCCCCTACGAGCTCGCGAACAGCTGATCGCCCGCCGCGCAAGCCATTGTCGCCAGCACGAAGCCCGAGTACGATGCGCCGAAAGCGCGTCTTTGCGCGTCGTGCCGCTGGCTTGACTTCCGGACACTCCGGCGGCCGGCGTGCGCTGGAGAAACCACGCTGAAAACCCCCGAGCCGCCGCCCTCCGCCTCCCGCACCGCGCCCGGCGCCAGTCCCCTCCTCCGTGCCATCTGGGTCGGTCTGGGCAGCCTCTGCCTGCTGATCGGCTTTGCCGGCATCTTCCTGCCGGTGCTGCCGACCACGCCGTTCGTGCTGCTGGCTGCCGCCTGCTTTGCGCGCGGCTCCCAGCGCTTCCATCGATGGCTGACGAACCACCCGAGGCTGGGGCCGATCATCCAGGACTGGGAGCGCCATCGCAGCATCCCGTTGCGCGCCAAGTGCTTCGCCATCGCCACCATGTGGGTGTCGATGTCGACGACAGCGTGGTTCCTGCGCGACCGCCCTGCCGTGTCGATCGCGCTGCTGGCCGGCGCGGTGCTGCTGACGGCCTGGCTGCTCTACCTGCCCACGCGGCCGCGCGGCGGCTACAACCCGGCGGGCGACCGCGTCCAGGACGACCGCCGCGATGCGCGGGGCCGCCAGTCCTGAGCCGCACGGCTACTGGTGGTTGCGCGCATCCTCGATCAGCCTGCCGTCCTCGGGCAGTGAGCCCGGCGCGGCGAAGCGGACCTCGCCCTTGAGCCGCAACACGTCGCGCAGGCTGGCGCGGATGGCCTCGCTCAGCGGCGCCTCGTCCCCGGCCGCGGCGCCGCGCAGCACGCAATGCAGCGTCATGATGTCCGCGCCCGGCTCCCCGGTGATGACCAGCCGCGCCTGATGGATCTCCGGATGCCGCCGCACCACCTCCGCAACCTGCCCCGGATGCACGAACATGCCGCGCACCTTGGTGGTCTGGTCGGCGCGGCCCAGCCAGCCGCGCAGCCGCAGATTGGTGCGGCCGCAGGGGCTCGCCTGGCGGGAGGAGCCGGGCACGATCGCCGACAGGTCGCCGGTGGCGAAGCGGATCAGCGGATAGTCCGGGTTGGACAGCACGGTCACCACCACTTCGCCAACCTCCCCCTCGGGCATCGGCTCGGTGCCGCCGGGCTCGACGATTTCGACCAGCACGCCCTCGTCCACCACCCAGCCGTCGGACCCGGCGGCCTCATAGGCGATCAGCCCCAGATCCGCGCTGCCATACATTTGCCGCACCTGGATGCCCTGCTCCTCGAACCAGGCCCGCAACGCGGAGGGCAGCGCTTCGCCCGATACCAGCGCCCTGGAGAAGCTGCAGCGCTGGCCCTGCTCCGCTGCCTTCTCCATCAGGATCTTCAGGAACGACGGCGTGCCGGCATAGGCAGCGGGCTGCAGCATGGCAATCGCCTGCACCTGCGCCTCGGTCTGGCCGACCCCTGCCGGGAACACGCAGCAGCCGAGGCGATGCGCGCCGCTCTCCATCATCATGCCGGCCGGCGTGAAGTGGTAGGAGAAGGTGTTGTAGACAAGGTCGCCCTGCCGGAACCCCGCGGCGTACATCGCGCGGGCGGTGCGCCACCAGTCGGAGCCGTGCCCGTCCGGCTCGTGCAGCGGGCCCGGCGACTGGAACAGATGGCGCAGGCCCGACAACGGCGTCGCGTTCAGGCCGCCCAGCGGCGGCACCTGGCGCTGCATCTCCGCGAGCCGGGCCTTGCGCGTCACGGGTAGCGCCGCCAGCGCGGCGCGAGAGGTCAGCGACTGCGGTTCGACGTCGCGCAGGCTGACTGCATAGAACGGCGCATGGCGCCGCGCATGCTCGACCTGCCGGGCCAGGGCGGCCAGCAGATCGCGCTCGCGCTCCTCGGGCGGGCGGGTTTCCAGATGGTCGTAGTAGTCGGACACGATGGCATCCAGCGATCAAGGTTTGTCAGGGGCGCTTCGACCTTCAGGCCACCGCGCCGTGGGAGGGTGTCAGGCGAGCCAGCGCTTGCGCCGCCGGTAGCTCTTGACGTCGCGGAAGGAGCTGCGCCGCCCGCCGTCGGCATCGTTGGCGGCGACGCCCAGGTAGAACTCCTTGACATCCTCGTTCTCGCGCAGCGACGCCGCGCTGCCGTCCATCACGACACGGCCGTTTTCCAGGATGTAGCCATAGCTGGCATAGCGCAGCGCCACCATGGTGTTCTGCTCGGCCAGCAGGAAGCTGACCTTCTCGCGCTGATTCAGGTCGCGCACGATCTCGAAGATCTCCTCGACGATCTGCGGTGCGAGGCCCATCGACGGCTCGTCCAGCAGCACCATCGCCGGACGCGCCATCATGGCTCGGCCGATCGCGCACATCTGCTGCTCCCCGCCCGAGGTATAGCCGGCCTGCGATTTGCGCCGAAGTTTCAGCCGCGGGAAATACGCGTAGACCCGCTCGAGCGCCTCACGCGTCTGCGCCCGGGACATGCCGCAGGTGTAGGCCCCGGTCAGCAGGTTCTCCTCCACGGTCAGGTGGGCGAAGCAATGGCGGCCCTCCATCACCTGAATCACGCCCCGGCGCACCAGTTCGTTCGGACTGAGGCGATCGACCCGGTCGCCGCGGTAGTGGATGGCGCCCTTGGTGACTTCGCCACGTTCCGCGTGCAGCAGGTTCGACACCGCCTTGAGCGTAGTGGTCTTGCCCGCGCCGTTGGCGCCGAGCAGCGCGACGATGCCGCCCTCGGGCACATCGAGCGAGACGCCGCGCAGCACCAGGATCACGTGGTCGTAGATGACCTCGATATTGTTGACGGACAGCAGGGTCATGGCGATGGCTCCGCCTGGCTGGATTCAGGATCGAAAAGGGGCGCGCAAGGGCAATGAAAGGCGCCGCGGGGAACGCCGCGGCGCCCGCCCTTGCTCAGGATTTCGCGCAGGACGGCGTGATGCCCTTCTCCTTGGCGTACTGCGCGGCATTGGCCTTGAACAGCGGGTGGATCAGGCTCTTGTTGCCCTCGATCCAGTCCGACACCGCCACCCATTTGGCGCCGTCCCATTGCTGGATCTTCACCATGCCGGAGCCCTCATGGTTCTCGCAACTGGTGCGGATCTCCGGCAGCAGCCCGGTCGCGCCCAGCTGCTGCAGCCGGGCGTTGTTCAGGTTCAGGTTCTCGAAGGCCCAGCGCATCTGCTCGCCGGTCATCGGCTTGCCCTTGCCGAAGCGCGCCTGCGCGACGCGCACCGCTTCCACCGTGACGACCGCCGCGGACACGCCGCGGTTGTACAGCACCGATCCGACCTTGCCGCGGTCCTGCATATTGCCCTTGCCGGCGCCGTACACCACCTTGTCGATGTCGGCGATCACCGGCACGCCCTTGCCCGCCACGTTCCAGGTCGCGCTCAGGTAGCCCTTGGCCGCGTCGCCGGCAGGCACCGTGTCTTCCTCCGACCCGGCCCACCACGACCCGACCATCCTGTCGCGTGGATAGCCGACCTTCTGCGCGGCCTTCAGCGCGGTCTGGTTCATCACGCCCCAGCCCCAGAAGATCACGTAGTCGGGCCGCTCCTGGCGGATGCGCAGCCACTGCGCGCCCTGCTCGTTGCCGGGGTGCGCCACCGGAATCTCCACCAGGTCGAACTTGCCGAGCTTCGCCTCGGCCTGCAACGCGACGATGGGCTCCTTGCCATAGGCGGAGTCGTGATAGAGGTAGGCGATCTTCTTGCCCGCCAGCGAGCCCTTGTTCTTGCTGGCCAGGTACTTGACGATGGCCGAGACCTGCATCTGGTAGGTGGTCACCAGCGGGAACGCATAGGGAAAGACGCTGCCGTCTACCGCATCGGTGCGGCCGTAGCCCATCATCACCAGCGGCACCTTGTCGGCCGCCGTCTTGTCGATCAGCGCGTAGGAGATGCCGGTGGACATCGTATGCCAGGCGGTACCGTTCGATACGCCGCCCTTGCCCTTGAGCCGCTCGTAGCACTCGACGCCCTTGGCGTTGTTGTACTCGGTCTCGCACTCCTCCCAGCTCAGCTTGACACCGTTGACGCCGCCGTCCTTGAGGTTCACATAGTTCAGGTAGTCGATAAAGCCGCCATAGAACGACTGCCCGTTGGCCCCGTACGGGCCGACCCGGTAGCTGGGCAGCGCGACGAACTGCTCGCCGCCGCCCTGCGCCCGCACGGGCTGCGGCGCGAGCACCGAGGCGACGGCGGCAATGGCGAGCGCGGCGCCGAGGGCCAGGGTACGAGGCGCGCGAATCAGGGATTGCATGGTTGTCTCCTTCACCCTCGAGGGGCGTTCGTTATCTTGGTCAGCATTCAAGCCGCGGGACGGACTTCAATGCGGAAACGGCCACAGCCTCAGCTTCTCCTTGCCGATCTGCCACAGGCGCGCCATGCCATGCGGCTCGACGATCAGGAAGAAAATGATCAGCCCGCCAAACACCATCATCTGGATATGGGAGACGGTGGCATTGGTGAAGGGCAGATGCAGTAGCCCCGCCAGCGGTGGCAGCAGGTTGTCCAGCAGGATCGGCAGCAGCAGGATGAAGGCGGCGCCGAGGAAGGAGCCGAGGATGCTGCCCACGCCGCCGATGATGATCATGAACAGCACGCGGAACGACAGGTCCAGGGAGAAGCCATCCGGCTCCACCGAACCCAGGTAGCAGTAGGCGTAGAGCGCGCCGGCAATGCCGCAGTAGAACGAACTGACGGCGAAGGCCAGCAGCTTGGTGCGCATCAGCCGGATGCCGATCACCTCCGCCGCGACGTCCATGTCGCGCACTGCCATCCACGCGCGGCCGGTAGCGGAGCGCACCAGGTTGCGCGCGGCCAGCGCCAGCAGCGCGACGATGGCGAGCACGAACAGATAGCGGCGCTCGGGCGTGTCGATCGGCAGGCCGAACAGGTCCAGCCGCTGCGCGGTGATCACGCCGGAGGAGCTGTTGTTCGAGAACCAGGGGAACTTGGTCAGCGCCCAGACCACGAAGAACTGCGCGGCCAGCGTGGCCACCGCCAGGTAGAACCCCTTGATCCGCAGCGAGGGCAGCCCGAACGCGACGCCGACCACCGCCGCGGACAGGCCGGCGAGCACGAAGGTCAGCAGCACCGGCAGGCCCTCGACGCGCAACTGGAAGTTGTAGGCGGCATAGGCACCGACCGCCATGAAGGCGGCAGTGCCCAGCGACAGCTGGCCGGCGTAGCCGGTGAGGATGTTCAGCCCGAGCGCGGCCAGCGAGAAGATCAGGAAGGGAATCAGGATGGCGGAGAGCCAGTACTCGCTGGCCACCGCCGGCACCACCAGGAAGGCGATGGCCAGCAGCACGGCAAAGCCGATGCGGTCCTGCCGGATCGGGAAGATCTGGCTGTCGGCCTCGTAGCTGGTCTTGAACTGTCCCGCTTCACGGTAGAACATGACGTCTCCTGGCAGTTGCCGGGGTAGGTTGCCGGATAAGTTGCCGGCCCGCTCAGACGCGGTCGATATGCTTCTCGCCGAACAGCCCCTCCGGCCGCACCAGCAGGAACAGCAGCGCGAACACATAGGGGAACCAGCCTTCGATGCCGCCGAAGTTGCCGCCGAACATCGACTGGAACACCGGCGGGATATAGATCTCGGCGAGCTTTTCGGAGGCGCCGATGATCAGCCCGCCGACGATCGCGCCGGGCACCGAGGTGAAGCCGCCGAGAATCAGCACCGGCAGCGCCTTCAGCGCGGTCAGCGTCAGCGCAAACTGCACGCCATTGCGCGATCCCCACAGCAGCCCGGCGACCAGCGCGACGAAGCCGGCCACGCCCCAGACGATGGCCCAGATCTGCTGCAGCGGAATGCCCAGCGACAGCGCCGCCTGGTGATCGTCGGCGACCGCGCGCAGGGCGCGCCCGACCCGGGTGTACTGGAAGAACAGCGCCAGCACGGCAACCAGCACGCCGGCAATGCCGGCGGCGGCAAGATCGAACTTCGACACGACGATGTCGAAGCGCTCGAGGATCGGCACGATGGGTTCGTCGACGATGCCCAGCTCGATCGGACGCACCTCGTTGCCGAACAGCAGCGGCCCCAGGCCCTCCAGGAAAAAGGACAGGCCGATGGTCGCCATGAACAGCGAGATCGGCGGCTGGTTGACCAGCTTGCGCAGCACGAAGCGCTCGGTGCCGATGCCGACCAGCAGCATCACCACGAAGGCGCCCACCACCGCGAGCCACATCGGCACGCCCTTGTCGATCAGCCCCACCACCGCCAGCGCGGCAAAGTAGACCATCGCCCCCTGCGCGAAGTTGAACACCCCGGACGCCTTGTAGATCAGCACGAAGCCCAGCGCCACCAGCGAGTACATCAGGCCGGACAGCAGTCCGCCCAGCAGGATCTCGAAGAAGAATGTCATCGACTGCCCCGTATGGAACTTCGATTCGCCGGGCGTGCAGCCCCGGCCCTGACGCTTGCCCTGGGCGGACGGTCAGTGCGCCACGCCCAGATAGGCGCGGATGACCTCCGGGTCGGACTTGACCTCGTCGGGCGCCCCGTCGGCGATCTTGCGGCCGTAGTCGAGCACCACCACCCGGTCGGAGATGTCCATCACCACGCCCATGTCGTGTTCGATCAGCACGATGGTGGTGCCGAACTGCTGGTTCACGTCCAGAATGAAGCGGCACATGTCCTGCTTTTCCTCGACGTTCATGCCGGCCATCGGCTCGTCCAGCAGCAGCAGTTCCGGTTCGGCGGCCAGCGCGCGCGCCAGTTCGACGCGCTTCTGCAATCCATAGGGCAGGCGGCCCACCGGCGTCTTGCGGATCGACTGGATCTCGAGGAAGTCGATCACCTCCTCCACCTTGTGCCGGTGCTGCATTTCCTCGCGCCGCGCCGGCCCCCACCACAGCGCGTTGGCCAGCATGCCGCAGCGCAGCCGGGTATTACGCCCGGTCATGATGTTGTCGAGCACCGACATGCCCTTGAACAGCGCGATGTTCTGGAAGGTCCGGGCGATGCCATGCCGGGCCGCGTCGGCCGGATGCATGCGCCGGCGTTCCTCGCCGCGAAAGACGATGCGGCCCTGCTGCGGGTGATAGACGCCGTTGATCACGTTCAGCATCGAGCTCTTGCCCGCGCCGTTCGGACCGATGATGGCGCGGATCTCGTGGGCCCGCACATCGAAGGAGATGTCGCTGAGCGCCTTGACGCCACCGAAGGACAGCGAGATGTGCTGCAGGTCCAGGATCACGTCGCCCTGGCGCAGCGGGCGCTGCCGGCCCTGCTCGGACTGCTCGTGCTGTCCGGCACGCGCCGCGAGCGGCTGCGCTGTCGCCTGCCCGGTCTCGATGCCCTTCCATTCGGCGTCCTGTCCGGACTGCCGTGCCACGCCTTGCCATGCCATCTGCACGGTCCTCCGTTGATCAGGCAGCCCTTGCCATGCCGGCTTGCGCCGGTTCTCCCACCCCGCCGGATGGCGCTCCCGGCGCGCCCTGCGCGGCCGGGAAGCGCTTCACATCCACCAGCCGCAGCGTCGCACTGACACTGCCCTCCCGGCCGTCCTCGAAGCGCACGCGCGTTTCGATGAACTGCTCCTCGCGTCCCGCATACAGCGCCTCCACCAGCGTGCCGTACTTCTCGGCGATGAAGTTGCGGCGGACCTTGCGGGTCCGCGTCAGCTCGTCGTCGTCCGGGTCCAGCTCCTTGTGCAGGATCAGGAAGCGCGCGAGCTGCGCGCCGGCCAGCATGGGGTCCCTGGCCAGGTCGGCATTGACCTGCTCGACGCAGCCGGCGATCAGCTCGATCACCTGGGACTGACCGGCAAGGTCGACATAGCCGGCGTACGGCAGATGACGACGCTCGGCCCAGTTGCCGACCGCATCGAAATCGATATTGATGAAGGCGCAGACGCGGTCGCGGCCGTTGCCGAAGGCCACCGCCTCCTTGATGTACGGAAAGAACTTCAGCTTGTTCTCGATGTACTTGGGCGCGAACAGCGAGCCGTCCACCAGCTTGCCGACGTCCTTGGCGCGATCGATGATCTTCAGGTGGCCGTCCGCATCGAGGATGCCCGCGTCGCCGGTCTGGAAGTAGCCGTCCTCGTCGATCGCCTCGCGGGTGGCATCGTCGCGCTTGTAGTAGCGCTGCAGCAGCCCCACGCCGCGTACCAGCACCTCGCCATTGCTGGCGATGCGCACCTCCATGCCGGGGGCGGGAGGACCCACGGTGTCGAAGCGCACCTGGCCGTCCGGCTGCAGGCAGACGTAGGCGCAGGTTTCGGTCTGCCCGTAGAACTGCTTGAGGTTGATGCCGATCGAGCGGTAGAAGCGGAACAGGTCGGGGCCGATCGCTTCGCCGGCGGTGTAGGCCACGCGGATGCGGCTCATGCCCAGCACATTGCGCAGCGGCCCGTAGACCAGCACTTCGGCAATGGCATAGCGCAACCGCTCCAGCAGCGGCACCGGCTCACCATCGAGCATCGCCACGCCGCAGCGGGCCGCCACCGCCATCGCCCAGCCGAACAGCCGCCGCTTGATGGCGCCGGCGTCCTCCATCCGGATCATCACCTGCGTCAGCAAGCCTTCGTAGATGCGCGGCGGTGCAAAGTAATAGGTCGGGCCGATCTCGCGCAGGTCGTTCATCACGGTGTCGCGAGACTCGGGACAGTTGACGGTGAACCCGGCGACAAGCGCCTGCGCATACGAGAACAGGTTGTCGCCGACCCAGGCCATCGGCAGATACGACAGCACGTCGTCGGCGGGGCCAAGACCGTCGAATGCGCAGCCGTGCATCGCGGCGCCAATCAGGCCACGGTGCGAGTGACACACGCCCTTGGGCTTGCCGGTGGTGCCGGAGGTGTAGAGGATGATCGCCGTATCGTCTGGGCTGCCTGCCTCGACCTGGCGATCGAAGTAGCCGGGGTTGTGCCGCTCGAACTCGCGGCCCATCTCGAGCAGGCCCTCGAACGACAGCAGGGCTGGATGGTCATAGTCGCGCAGCCCGCGCGGATCCTCGTAGACCAGATGCCGGATCGCCCCGCCCTGCGCGGCCAGCAACGGTTCGGCCTCCAGCAGCTTGTCCACCTGCTCCTGGTCCTCGACCACCGCGAAGGCGATCTCCGCGTCGGTCAGCACATGCACCATCTCCGCAGCGATGGCGTCCTGATAGAGCGGCACCGGCACCCCGCCCAGCGCCTGCGCGGCGCACATCGCCCAATACAGCCGCGGCCGGTTGTCGCCGATCACCGCGAGGTTCATGCCGCGCCGAAAGCCCAGCGCCGCCAGACCGCATGCGAGTTCGCGCACCTGCTGCGCGGCATCGGCCCAGCTGCTGGTCTGCCAGATGCCCAGGTCCTTCTCGCGATAGGCGGGATGGGAGGGACGTTGGCGCGCGTGTGCCAGCAGCAGTCGCGGGAAAGTCGTTGCCGACGGTTCCTGCATGGCGTGTCTCCTGTGGTCGCGGGATCCGATGCCCGCCACTGCCCGTGCCGGCCCCGGAAACCACCCGGGGATGTGGGGCCGCCCTGCATCGATGGCCGAGGCTCGATATCGCGGCGCACAAGGCGGGCAGCAGGATCAAGCCACGCTGCCCGGCGTGTTGTGACGGTAAGATAGCCGATGGCCATCCCACCGGTTGTCACGCGGGTGACAATTCCGGGTTAATCCCTAGCGGAGGACGATGCGCATGCCGGAAGACTATCTGGACCGATGCATCTGGGCCGCGGACCTGGATCCGCAGCACCGCACGCGCGTTCGGCAGGCGATGTTCGTGCGCGAGTACAGCCCGGGCGACTACGTCTGCCACAAGGGCGACATGGCGGAACACTGGCTCGGCGTGATCGAAGGGATCGTCAAGATTACCACCGTATCGCCGTCCGGAAAATCGGTCACCTTCACCGGCGTGCCGACCGGCGGCTGGTTCGGCGAAGGCGCCGCACTGAAGCAGGAAATCCGCAAGTACGACGTGATGGCATTGCGCCGTTCGCGCATCGCCTTCATGCCGCGCGACACCTTCCAATGGCTGCTCGACAACAGCCTGCCCTTCACGCGCTTTTTGCTGAACCAGCTGAATGAGCGCCTTGGGCAGTTCATTGCGGCGGTAGAGTACGAGCGCCTGCTCGACATCGATTCGCGTGTGGCAAGGGCGGTGTCGTCGTTGTTCAACGACCGGCTCTATCCTGGCATCGGCACGCGGCTGGAGATCTCGCAGGAGGAGATCGGCCTGCTGGCGGGGATTTCCCGCCAGCGCGCGAACCAGGCGCTGAAGGTGCTGGAACAGCAGGGCCTGGTGCGGGTCGACTACGGCGTCATTGAAGTTCTGGACCTGGAGGGCCTACGGCAATACGGCGAGTAGGCCCGGCTGACCGGCTGGCGTAGGGAGCCGCGGTGGGAGCGCGGGCGAGCGGGGCGAAGTCAGACGGGAGACGGGTCTACCCTGTGCCCCGCCGCCTTCTCCCATTCTGGATCGAAGCCCTGCGAGGACGCGGCGATATCCGGATTCGGCGCCCTGCCCGGGCCCGCGTTCCGGTCCGCGTCCGGCCGAGGGTCGGCGTTGACCCCAGGGTCCGGGTTCTGCGGGGGCTCGTGCGGTGGCCCATCGCCTGATTGCGGCTCGTCGACGGCCTGCGTATCGGGCACCGGCCCGGGGCGAGCGATCCCACCCTTGTCAACTCGCCTGGTGAAGATGCGGCCGGACAAGCGGGACACGGCGTACTCCTCTATCGGCACCGTGTCGCTCGTCCAGTTCCCGCCCAGCATGCCAGCCAGAAGCGCCGCTCCTGCCGCGGCGTCTGGCGCCATGGCATTCAGCTTGAGCGCCCTCGTTAGCGGCCCCTCATGCTCGCGGCCGCTCACCACTGCCTTGACAAGCGACCGATCGTACTTGTCCAGTGCACCCAGCGTCGTCTTGCCGATACGCAAGGCATGCAGCAGGCGCACCACGATCTTTCGCTCCGACTCTGTCAACGTCTCCGGCGGCACCGTCGGGCGAAGAATATCCCGCAAGTCCCCGGCAAAGAGCGAGGCCGTCGCCTTGTCGAATTCCGTGGTGTGCAGGTGCCGCAGAATATCCCTGGGGGTGCCGCCGATGCGATTGCGAAGGTAGCGAACCAGGTTGCGCTCTGCCGCGGGCCGGTATTGCGGGGGCACGGGCAGGATTGCCGCAGAGTGGCCCAACCGGTTGGTGACCATCTCGGCGGGCACGGGCTTCGCGCCAAGCATGCCGCCCAGCGTTCCGGGGGCCCGTTGGAAGAAGAATCGGTTTTCATTGCAGGCGCCGTCCTGCTGCGGCTCCAATGCAAGCAGATCTACCCATGTTCTCGCCAGCGCACCGACCGGGTGCGCTGCAAGCGACGATTCTGCGACCTTCTCGATGCGGCGGGCCCGGCTCAGGAATTCGCCAAAGATGCGCCCCGTTTGCGGAGTCAGAGCGTTACAGGCAATGTCCGACCTGACAGCGGCGAGATAGCCGCCTGCCGCGACGCGGCAGGCGCCCATGCACTGGTCGACGGCCGACCGAATGGCGGGCTCGATCTGCTTGAGCAGCCTTTTTTCTGCGGCGCTGCCGCCGCGTCCCTCTTTCGCTTCGAGCCGCGGAAGAAAGCGGGGCTCTCCTTCGCTCGCGAGGAGACGCGCTTTGCGAGCGAGCAGGGCCGGCATCTCATCCTCCACGGTCTGCGCGACGAACTGCCCGAACAGCTCCGCCAGGTTGTCATACTTGCCGCTGCCTGTCTTGCCCAGCGCGAGTGCCAGCAGGCGCTGCAGGCCCGCCTCGGCCCGACGCACGACGTCCGGGTCACCTCCCTCCCGCACGGCGAACCGGAATTCGATTCGCCGGCGGCTGCCCGGTTGCCGAAATACCAGCACCAGTTGGTTGCCGACGATGCGGCTCTCGGCGCGATCGATGGTGTCGGCCGAGATGGGGTTGAGCGGGTGCACGAAGACGGCCCACGCCGAGACGCTCACGCGGTCCACGACTTCCATCCCCTCGGGCAAACAGCAGACCGGAGGCGGCAAGTGGTTTTCAGGCTCTGGGTTTTCAGGCTCTGGGCGCTGGCGCGACAGGTTCAGTTCCGGGAACAGTTCTCCGAGCGCGGCGGGAACCGCCTCAAGGAGCATCCGATTCCGAAAACCGGCGGCCACGGTGTCCCGGCTGTGCAGGGCGCGCTCCATGCGTCGGACGCCGCTTCGCAGAAAGAGGTTATCGGCGATGAAGAACATCAGCTTCTGGCGCCAGCTCGCCGCATTGCCAGCGGCCCCGTCGTGACTGCTCTCCGCCGGTCGCCTGACAATCTCCATGCGTTCAATGCCGCCCCGGTCCTCCCGCTTGAGTGCGAAGCTCTGCCCCTGGACGGTGAAGTTACCGCCGTGCAGTGTCTCGATCTCGGCAATCAGCGTCTCGGGGGATGTCCGCAACGCCGCGTAGTAATCGGAGAAGGAGTCGATCGTGTATTCCATGAGGCGCTCCGCAACATGAGGAGGTCGCATCCTACAAAGGAATGCTCCCCAGAATGTTGCTGGAACGACAGGAACGATAGGGAAAGGTCCGGTGACAGCGTCAGATTGCGAGCCTGTCCATCGGCCGCTTCCCTCGGCACCAAAAATCGACGGACAAAAGCGAAAACCGGCGCCGCTGCAGCGAACGCCGGTCCTAGCATGACCAGATCCCGCCGATCCGGGCGGGGACGGTGTCAGCTGGTGTAGCGGTACACGCCGCGGCCGGTCTTGCGGCCCAGGTACCCCGCCGCGACCATCTCGCGCAGCAGCATGGCCGGGCGGTACTTCGGGTCGGCGAACTCGGTGTAAAGCACCTCCATCACGGCCAGCATGGTGTCCAGGCCGATCATGTCGGCCAGCGCCAGCGGTCCGATGGGGTGGTTGCAGCCCAGCTTCATGCCCTCGTCGATTTCCTCGGCGGAGGCCAGCCCTTCGCCCAGCACGGAGAAGGCTTCGTTGATCATCGGGCAGAGGATGCGATTGACGACGAAGCCGGGACTGTTGCGCACGGTGATCGGATACTTGCCGAGCTGACGGGCCAGTTCCTCCACGCGTGCGTGGGTGTCATCGCTGGTCTGCAGCCCCCGGATCAGTTCGACCAGCGCCATCATCGGCACCGGATTGAAGAAGTGCATGCCGATGAAACGCTCTGGGCGGCCAATGACCGCGGCGAGCTTGGTGATCGAGATCGACGAGGTGTTCGTGGCGATGATGACGTCGTCGCCAGCCAGCGCGTCGATCTGCTTCAGGATGCGCACCTTCAGGTCGTGATTCTCGGTCGCGGCCTCGATGACCAGTTGCGCGCGCGTCAGGTCCTCATAGGAGGTAGAGCCCTGCACCCTGCCCAGCGCCGCCTGTTTGTCGGCCTCCGTCAGCTTCTCCTTCTTGATCAGCCGGTCGAGGCTGCCGCCGATGGTGGCGAGGCCGCGCTGGACGGCCGCATCGTCGATATCGACCATCACCACGTTCAGGCCCGCCATCGCGCACGCCTGGGCGATGCCGTTGCCCATGGTTCCGGCACCGATGATGCCCACAGTCTGGATTGTCATGTTGTTGTCTCCTTGAAGGTTGCCGACCGCGAATCCGGGTTGAACCGCGCGCGGTCAGGGTAATGGATGCGTGGCTGCGCTCACGCCAGGCCAAGCTCGCGCAGCGCGGCCTGGATCCGTTCGGCGTGCTCGCGCAGCACGTCCGGCTGCTGCGGCTCGCTGGCGTGCCCGCGCAGCGCCCGGTCCGCATAGCGCGGCACGATATGGAAATGGACGTGCGGAACGGTCTGGCCCGCAGCGGCGCCGTTGAACTGGCCGATCGACACGCCGTCTGGCGCAAACGCATGCCGCACCGCGCGGGCAATCCGCTGGGTGGTACGGATCGCGGCGGCGGCCGCGCCTTCGGACAGCTCGAACAGTTCGGCCGCCGGTTCCCTGGGCAGCACCAGCACATGGCCGTCGGACTGCGGCATGATGTCCATGAAGGCCACCGTATCGGCGTCCTCGTAGACCTTGTGGCTCGGCAGCTCCCCGCGCAGAATGCGGGCGAAGATGTTGTTCTGATCGTACACGGCGGCGTCTTTCTGCATCTGAAGTTGAAGTCGGGATTCCGGGACCGGCATCGAGTGTAGCGCAGCATGCTGCGGCAGCACATTGACCGGAGGCCTTGCCCCGCCGCCTTGCGTCCGGTCCGGCTGGACAGCGCTCTGCATCGGCTACAATCGAACACCCGCCATCGGATCGGGCCGGGCCGGCCCGCGGGGCGGTCCGTTGCCAGCCAGCCGGCCAGGACGAACCAGACAAGGACAACAACCGGGACACGCATCGCCAGACGTGTCGCCTCATCGAGAGGGAGTTCTGCTATGCCGCATCCAATGCGGTGGATGGCATGCCTGGGCGCCTTTGCCTGCCTGATCGGCGTATCGGGTAGCGCGATGGCATGGGACTACACCCCTGCCGTGATTTCCGGTCTCACCAGCATCTACGGCTACCTGAGCAATCAGGAGACTACGCTGGCGCAAGGCGCGGCGAAGTTTCCCGCGCTGAAGGGCCAGATTCAGCAGGCTCGCTCGGAGTTCGACAAACAGTTTCCGGACGCGCTGGAGGTAGTGACCCGCCTGTTCCAGGACATTCCGCTGCCCGCCACCGATCGCGCGCGCCTGGCGTCCAAGGTGATGGAGATCGACCGCGAGACGGCGCTGGCCGCGCTGGCGAGCGAGCAGGCGATGCTGGCCTTCGTCCGGCACGTGCGAGAGAGCGCCCGCGGCGACATGGAGAAGGCAACGCTGCAGCTGCTGCTGGCCGCCGTCTACGAGGAACGCCCCGCGGCGGAGTTGTCCTCGCCGATGGCCCAGGTCTGGCGCACGCGCGGTGTCAAACCGGGGGTCAGTGTCGACATGACGCTGAGAATGCCGCTGTCCTGGGACCGCGATCCCGCGCGCGAGAAGCTGCAGCCGGAGCGCAGCATCTTTGCCTTCAACAGCCAGGGCGGCAACGGCTTGTCCACCATCGACCTGCTGCTTTACCCGCAAGGGGCAGAACCGGCCAGCCGGCCGAAGGCGCCGGAAGCCGCCGAAGGCACTGCGCGCGCGGAGGAGTTGCGCCAGTTGCTGGGGTCGGGAACGCGGGTCACCGGGCAGGGTGTCGCCAGGGTGGCCGACCGCCGCTCCACCTGGGTCGCCTTTACCGTGCCGGCCGATGCGGGCCGCACCGTGCAGCAGGGGCGCGCCTGGTGGGTACCGATCCCCGGCTCGCGGCAGTCGGTACTGCTGCTCTGCCGCACCGCGGCGCTTCCAGCGGCAGCGGCCGAAGCCGAGCGTAACCGGCTGGAGCCCCTGTGGACAGCGGTAGCGGCGTCGATCGTCGAGCCGGCGGTGCCACGCTGAGGGGCCGCGCTGGAGCGCGCCCGCCGGTTCAGCCAGCAAGCGTCGCCGGCGCCGGCTTGCCCCACGGCGCCAGCAGCCGGCGCATCGCCCCGCGCCAGGACGAGGACAGGCCGTTGGCAGGCCGCGCCAAGGTAAAGCGCGAGCCGCGCTCCTCGCCGGAAATCCATACCGTACCGCCCGTGGGCAACGCCGCGGTCTGCCCCGGCAGCAGCCAGATATCGGCGGCTTCGCCTTCCACCGTCAGCCAGAGGCGGCCAGTGCGGGCGGTCACCCGCTCGCCGCTGCCCGCGCGCCATTGGACGGGACGGCCGCTGCCGTCGAGTTCGAAATCTCGCAGTTCCTGCATGATCCACTCCTGAGAAGCGTTGCCGGCGTGCTCGCCAGGTGCTTGCGCGCCGGCCGTTGCGGGTCTGTCCGACTCTGCGCCGCCTGGCCCCGAGGGCCAGGGGCGGAGCACTCCCGCGGTCCTTCCATTATTCATGGCGGCCGCTACAATCCCATGCACAGTTCCGAACAGTTTCCGATGTACTGTGCAGCAGTTTTTGCTGAACAGTGATCGGGCAAACGACTGGCCGCGGCCCGGTCGGAACACCGGGCCAGCCGCGGATGCCGCCCCCCTTTGCCGACCTGACAGGACCGCACCATGAAGCTGTCGCTCGACCCGACGACGGGAATTCCGCTGACCGAGCAGATCGTCAGCGAGGTCAAGCGCTGGATCAGCAGTCGCACGGCGCGGCCGGGCGCGCGGCTGCCGTCGATCCGGCAGGTGGCTGCGGAACACGGCATCAGCCGCTTCCCGGTGATCGAGGCGTATGACCGGCTGGTGTCGCAGGGACTGGTGGCGTCGCGGCAGGGCTCCGGCTTTTATGTCGCGGACAGCCCGCTGGCGGAAGGCGCCGGCCGCGGCTGGTCCGATCCAAGCCTCGCCGACGACCTTTGCGACCATATCCTCGATCAGTTCAGCCATCCCAGCGCCACGCTGAAGCTGGCGGGCGGCTTCGTGCCCGAGAGCTGGCGCGATGTCGAAGGTCTGTCGCAGGCGATCCGGCAGGTCACCCGCAACGACATCGATTGCGTGATCCACTACGCCTCGCCGCTCGGGCTGCCGGAGTTGCGCCGGCATGTGCTGACGCGGGTACGGCAGCTGGGTATCGAGGCGGAGCAGTCGCAGGTGCTGATTACCAACGGCGCCAGCCAGGCGCTCGACCTGGTGGTGCGCCATCTGCTCAAGCCGGGCGATACGGTCTTCGTCGAGGATCCGGGCTACTACAACCTGTTCGGGCTGCTGCGGCTGCATGGCGTCCAGCTGGTCGGGGTGCCGCACACCCCCAACGGACCGGACCCCGACGCCACCGAAGCGCTGCTGCGCGAGCACCGGCCCAAGCTGTTCTTCACCAACAGCGTGCTGCAGAACCCGACCGGCTCGACGCTGGCGCCGCCGGTTGCCTTCCGGCTGCTGGAGCTGGCGCGGCGCCACGGCTTCCGCTTCGTCGAGGACGACATCTTCTCGGACTTCCAGACGCACTTCAGCGACCGGCTGGCCACGCTGGACCAGCTCGAACAGGTCATTTATATCGGCGGCTTTTCCAAGACGATTTCCGCCTCGCTGCGGATCGGCTACCTAGTCGCGGACAAGGCGCTGGTCAAGGACCTGATCGACGTCAAGGTGCTGACCACGGTGGCGGGCTCGCATTTCGCCGAAGCCGTCACGGCGGCGCTGCTGGAGCGCGGCGCCTATCGCAAGTACGTCGAGCGGTTGCGCATGCGGGTCCGCGAGGCGACGGCCAATGCGGTGCGCCGCCTCGGCGAAGCCGGCTGGGAGGTGTTCTGCCACCCCGCCGGCGGCAACTTCCTGTGGGCGCGCTCGCCTCGCTTCGAGGACTCGCGCGACCTGGTGGCGCTGGCCCGCCAGTACGACATCATGCTGGCGCCGGGCAACTACTTCCGGCCCGGCGGCGGCGCCAGCGCCTGGATACGGATCAACTCGGCGTTCGTCGAGGAGCCGCGCGCGCTGGCGTTCCTGCGCGCGGCGGGGGCGGCATGAAGCCGGCGCTCAACGGTGCAGCACGGCGTTGCGGCGCGCATAGAGGAAGTAGATCGCCAGCCCGATCGCCAGCCACGCCAGGAACGCCATCCAGGTGAAGGGCTGCAGGTGCGCCATCAGGAAGACGCAGAAGGCCACCGACAGCAGGGGCACCACCGGCACGCCAGGGCAGCGGAAGGTGCGCGGCAGGTCCGGGCGCGTGCGGCGCAGCACCAGCACCGCGATCGAGATCAGCGAGAAGGCCGACAGCGTGCCGATGTTGATCAGCTCCGCAAGCACGGCGAGCGGCACGAAGCCGGCGATCAGCGAGAAGACGATGCCGACCGTCCAGGTGGCGTAGAACGGCGTGGCGTGCACCGGGTGCACCTCCGACAGGCGGGCGGGCAGCAGGCCGTCGCGCGACATCGCGAACAGGATGCGGGTCTGGCCGTAGGTCATCACCAGGATCACGGTGGTCATGCCGAGGATCGCGCCGAGATCGACAAAGCCGGCCACCCAGTTCTGGCCGGCATATTGCAGCGCCAGCGACACCGGATGGTCGATCCCCTCGAATTTCGGGAACGGCACGATGCCGGTCATGATGGCGGCGACGGCCACGTACAGCACGGTGCAGACGGCCAGCGAGCCGATGATGCCGATCGGCAGATCGCGGCGGGGATTGCGCACCTCCTCGGCGGCGGAGGTCACCGCGTCGAAGCCGATGAAGGCGAAGAACACCAGCGCCGCCGCGTTGACGATGCCGGAGAAACCGAACGGCGCGTAGGGCTGCCAGTTGACCGGCTGCACATGCCAGACGCCGACGGCGATGAACAGCACCACCACCGAGATCTTGATGGCGACCATGACGTTGTTCAGCCGCGCCGACTCGCGCACGCCGGTCGATACGACCCACGTGATCGCCAGCATCACCAGCATGGCCGGCAGGTTCAGCACGCTGTTCACGCCGGGCACGGCGCCGGGCGCCGCGCTCAGCGCCTCGGGCAGCCGGATGCCGAAGCCGGCAATCAGCGACTGGAAGTAGCCCGACCAGCCCACCGAGACGGCCGAGGTGGCCAGCCCATATTCGAGCAGCAGGTCCCAGCCGATCATCCAGGCGATGATCTCGCCGAGCGTGGCATAGCTGTAGGTGTAGATCGATCCCGACACCGGAATCGCGGTGGCGAACTCGGCGTAGCACAGCGCAGCAAACCCGCACGCCATTGCCGCGATGACGAAGGACACGGTCAGCGCCGGGCCGGCCGTCAGCGCGCCGGTGCCGGTCAGCACGAAGATGCCGGTGCCGATGATGGCGCCGATGCCCATCATTACCAGATCGACGGGGCCGAGCACCTTTTTCAAGCCGTCGTCGCGACTCTCGGCCAGCATGGCCTCGATGTCCTTGGTGCGGAACAAACTCATAAGCGATCTCCTTGGGGAGGGCGTGCATCGCCGCCGGCGAGCAGCGCCGGCGGCGGTGCGGTCAGGTTGGTATGCGGATGGCGCGTCGCGTCCCGACCAGGCGGTCGGTGTTCCCCGCTTGCGGCCCTGCACGATGTGCGTAGAACCGGGGGCGAGGCGCCTTTTCATCCGCGGCAAGGGCGTGAAAACGCAAGAGGCGGGCCAGTTTACCGAACCGGCTGGGACAGACCATCACATCAGCACGGCGGCTTCGAAGATCGGCATCGCGGCAAAGGCGGTTGTCCCAGAAAACAAAAACCGGCCGTACCCAGGGCGGGTACGGCCGGTCGTCACAACACGGCGCGGCAAGGAGAGCCGCGGCGGTGCGCTGGAGTGCGCGCTATTTGGCCACGGGCATGGTGAACTCGGCGCCCTTGGCGATGCTGTCGGGCCAGCGCTGCATCACACTCTTGTAACGGGTGTAGAAACGCACGCCCTCCTCGCCGTAAGCGTGGTGGTCGCCGAACAACGAGCGCTTCCAGCCGCCGAACGAGTGCCATGCCATCGGCACCGGGATCGGCACGTTGATGCCGACCATGCCGACGCGGATCTGGCGGGCGAACGCCCGCGCGATACCGCCGTCGCTGGTGTAGCACGACACGCCGTTGCCGAACTCGTGCGCGTTGATCAGCGCCACTGCCTCGGCGAAGTCGTGCACGCGCACGACCGACAGCACCGGTCCGAAGATCTCTTCCTTGTAGATGGTCATCTCGGGCCGCACGTTGTCGAACAGCGTGCCGCCGACGAAGAAGCCCTTCTCATGCCCCGGCACGGTGTGGCCGCGGCCGTCGAGCACCAGCGTCGCGCCCTCCTCCACGCCGCGGGCGATATAGCCCTCGACCTTGGCCTTGTGCGCGGCGGTGACCAGCGGCCCCATCTCCGCGTCGGACTCGATGCCGTTGCGGATCTTCAGCGCCGCGGCGCGTTCGGCCAGCCTTGGCACCAGCCGGTCGGCGACGTCGCCCACGGCGACCGCTACCGAGATCGCCATGCAGCGCTCGCCGGCCGAGCCGTAGGCCGCGCCGATCAGCGCGTCGACCGCCTGGTCCAGGTCGGCATCGGGCATCACCACCAGATGGTTCTTCGCGCCGCCCAGGGCCTGCACGCGCTTGCCGTGACGCACGCCCTCCTGATGGATGTACTCGGCAATCGGCGTCGAACCGACGAACGATACCGCCTCGACATCGGGATGGTGCAGCAACGCATCGACCGCTTCCTTGTCGCCATGGACGACGTTGAACACGCCGTCGGGCAGGCCCGCCTGCTTGAGCAGATCGGCCAGCAGCAGGCTGGCCGAGGGATCGCGCTCGGACGGCTTGAGCGCGAAGGTGTTGCCGCAGGCCAGCGCCACCGGGAACATCCACATCGGCACCATCACCGGGAAGTTGAACGGCGTGATGCCGGCCACCACGCCCAGCGGCTGGCGCAGGTTCCAGTTGTCGATGCCCCCGCCGATATTGTCGGTGTAGTCGCTCTTGAGCAGATGCGGGATGCCACAGGCGAACTCGACGACTTCGATGCCGCGCGTGACCTCGCCGCGCGCGTCGGACAGCACCTTGCCGTGCTCGCGGGTGATGATCGCCGCCAGATCGTCGTGATGACGGTCCAGCAGCTCCTTGAACTTGAACAGGATGCGCGCGCGGCGCAGCGGCGGCGTCTCGGCCCAGGCCGGCCAGGCGTCGCGCGCGGCGGCGACGGCATCGTCCACGTCCTGGGTCGAGCCCATCACCACGCGGGCACTGACGTCGCCCGTGGCGGGGTTGAACACATCGGCGTAGCGGGTCGACGACGAGCGCCGTACCGTGCCGCCAATATAGTGGTGCACTTCGGCAATCTGCCGGCTATCTGCGATATTCACTGCGGTCTTCCTCGGTATGTCGCGTTGTGGTTGGTACGGGCGGTCCTTCAGCGGACCTCCTGCAGTACCTCGCGCACGGTGTCGAACAGCTGGCCGATCTGCTCCTCGGAGATGATCAGCGGCGGCGAGAAGGCGAGGATGTCGCCGGTGTAGCGCACCAGCACGCCGCGCTCCAGGCATTTGAGGAACGCCTCGTAGGCGCGTGCACCCGGCTCGCCCGGGCGCGGGTCCAGCTCGATGCCCGCGACCATGCCGAAATTGCGGATGTCGCGCACGTGCGGCGCACCGCGCACGCCATGCGCGGCCTGCTCGAATACCGGCTCCAGCTTGCGGGCGCGGCCGAACAGGTCCTCGTTCTTGTACAGATCGAGCGTAGCGATCGCGGCCGCCGCGGCCAGCGGGTGGCCCGAATAGGTGTAGCCGTGCAGCAGCTCGATGGCGCCAGCAGCCGCGCCGTTGACCACGGTGTCGTGCACCTCGCGCCGTACCGCGACCGCGCCCATGGGCACCGCGGCGTTGTTGATGGCCTTGGCCATGGTGATCAGGTCGGGTGTCACGCCGAAGCGCTCGGCGGCGGTCGCCGCGCCGAGCCGGCCGAAGGCGGTGATCACCTCGTCGAAGATCAGCAGGATGCCGTGCTTGCTGGTGATCTCGCGCAGGCGCTCCAGGTAGCCGACCGGCGGCACCAGCACGCCGGCCGAGCCCGCCAGCGGCTCGACAATGACGCCAGCCACATTGGACGGATCATGCAGCGCCAGGATGCGCTCGAGTTCGTCGGCCAGATGCGCGCCCCAGTTCGGCTGGCCTCGCGAGAAACCGGCTTCGGCGATATTGAGCGTGGCGGGCAGATGATCGGCGCCCGGCATCACGTTGTTGGAGAACATCTTGCGGTTGGGGCCGATGCCGCCCACGGCCATGCCGCCGAAGCCGACGCCGTGATAGCCGCGTTCGCGCCCGATGAAACGGGTGCGCTGGCCTTCGCCGCGCGCGCGGTGGTACGCCAGCGCGATCTTCAGCGCGGTATCGACCGACTCCGAACCGGAATTGGTGAAGAAGATGCGGTCCAGGCCCGACGGCATGATCTGCGCCAGCTTGGTGGCGGCTTCGAACGACAGCGGATGGCCCATCTGGAACGGCGGCGCGTAGTCCAGCGTCTGTGCGGCCTGGGCGATCGCCTCGGCGATCTCCTTGCGGCAGTGGCCCGCTGCCACGCACCACAGTCCCGCGCAGCCATCGAGGACCTGGCGACCGTCATGGGTCGTGTAGTACATGCCGCTGGCCGAGGCGAGCAGCCGCGGCGCGGCCTTGTACTGGCGATTGGCCGTGAACGGCATCCACAGCGCGTCGAGATCGGGCATCACGGTTTTGGCGGCGTCCATGGTTCCTCCTGAATGGGTTGTGGTCGGCCGCTGCGGAAGGCAGCGGCCCGGCAAGGCGATCGGACCACTGTAGCGGGCGCTGCTCGCCGGCAAAATAGACAGTGACCAGAAGTTGGGCAAACCGTACAGATGAAAACCGGCCAACTGTACTGGCAGGCCGGTGCAGGGCGATGCCAGCGGAGAATGGTCCGTACCGGCAGAAAGGCCTGTGCCAGCCGTTTGACCGTCGGCCGGAATTGGCAGCGGCGCTGCGGCGCGCACCGGGGATTGCGCTTGAACTGTATTGGTTTCCCCGCGACAATGCCACCCGATGATCCAGCTCGACCTGACCCGCAGCCGCCGCGGCGGCGATACCCTGACCGAACAGATCGTGGCCGGCATCGCGGCCATGGTGGACCGGCGCGCGCTGCGCCCGGGTACCTCGGTGCCGTCGGTGCGCCGCTTCGCGGCGCAGCATGGCGTCAGCACCTATACCGTGGCCGAGGCCTACGGCCGGCTCACCGCGCTCGGCTACCTGGCTTCCCGCGCGGGGTCGGGCTATACGGTGGCGCACCGGCAGGCGATACCCGGCGCCGCGCCCGCACCGCGCTGGGAAGCGCCGGTGCTGAACGCGGCGTGGCTGCTGTCGGACGTGTTCGCCGACCATTCGGTGCCGATCAAGGCCGGCGCCGGCTGGTTGCCCGGGGACTGGCTCAACGAGGAGGGCCTGCACCAGGCGATCCGCGCCGCGGCGCGGCTGCCGGCCGGGCAGGTGTCGGGTTACGGCCATCCCTACGGCCATGCCGCGCTGCGCGAGCATATCGCCACGGGCCTGGGCCGCCACGGCATGCCGGTGCAGGCGGGGCAAGTGGTGCTGACGCAGGGCGCGACCCAGGCGCTCGATCTGGTGGTGCGCACGCTGCTGCGCGCGGGCGACACGGTGCTGGTCGAGGACCCCTGCTATTGCAACCTGCTGCAGATCCTGCGGCTGGCCGGCCTGCGCGTGATCGGTGTGCCGCGCGGCAAGGACGGGCTCGATACCGACGCCCTCGACCTCGCCATCCGCGAGCATGCGCCGCGCGCGCTGTTCGTCAACACCGTCCTGCAGAACCCGACCGGGGGCACGCTGACCAGCATGAATGCGCACCGCGTGCTGCAACTGGCCGAACGCCACCGGCTGCTGGTCGTCGAGGACGACATCTATCGGGAGCTGGCGCCGCCCGGCTCACCGATGCTGGCGGCAATGGATGGCCTGTCGCATGTGGTGTATATCAACGGCTTTTCCAAGACCATCACGCCGTCGCTGCGGGTCGGCTATGTCGCGGCCAGTCCGGAGCTGGCCAAGGCATTCGCGCGCACCAAGATGGCGGTCGGCCTGACCTCGTCGGAGGTCACGGAGCGGCTGGTGTATGCGGTGCTGACCGGCGGGCACTACGGGCGCCATGTCGAATCCCTGGCCGCGCGGCTGCGCGCGCAACAGGACCACGTCACCGAGCGGATGGAAGCGCACGGGCTGGAAGTGATGCTGCGGCCCGAGGGCGGGATGTTCGCCTGGGCGCGGCTGCGCGAGCCGGTGGCCCAGGGAACGGGCAGCGCGCTGGCGACGCAGGCGCTGGCGCACGGCGTGTGGCTCGCGCCGGGCAGCTACTTCGCCGCCGACGAAGCCGACACGCCGTGGATTCGCTTCAACGTGGCGACCAGCGACGCGCCACAACTGTGGTCGTTCTTCGATGCGGTGCGCGGCGCCCGCTGAGCGCGGCGGAAACCGCCCGCCGCCGGGCGGTCGTCGGCGAGCCAGCCGTCAGAAGCGTCAGAAGCGGTAGCGCACGTACCCGGTCAGGAAATCGGTGCCCGGGTTCGGCCGCTTGATGCTGGCGTTCGAGATGTGCTGGTAACGGACGCCGGCTTCGATGCGCTGCTGCGGACCGAAGGCGACACCGAGGCCCACCATGTCGGAGAACTGGAACGCCGTGCTGAAACGATGTTCGTCCGAGGTGGAGGTATGGCTGAGCAGACGCACGCCCACCGATGCCTCGGCGAACGGCACCACCGAGCCGCCGCGCTTTTCCAGGCGCAGGATCGGCGACAGGCCCAGTTCCCAGACATCGCGCTGGTTGGTACCACGGCGCGCGTCCCAATGGGCGACGTTGACTTCGCCCTGCACCTTCAGCTGCCAGCCCTGCGGGTTGCCCCACTTGTAGGGCGTATCCCAGTTCAGCCCCAGCTCGGCCTTGTTGATGCCCTCACCTGTATCGCGCGCATAGGCGAAGTGAAGGCCCGGGTCGGCGTGGGCGGGCGCCATGGTCAGGGCTGCCAGCGCGGCGACGGCGGCACTGGCGGCACGCAGCTTGCCGGCACTGCGCGGCGCTGCAACATATTGTTGTTGTGTCATGGTGGTCGCAGGAGAAAGAAGGTTTGGGAGAGGAAACGCTGCAGGCGGGCAGGCAGGCGCGCGGGCCGCGCCAGTGCTGCGCGGCGCCGTCTCCACCTGGCCCCTGGCCGTCAGGACCAGAGGCGTTCGATCACCCATCCGGCAGTGGCGCACACACCGATCCAGGTAGCGAGGCAGCCGGTAATGAAACGGTAAGTCATCGTAATTTTTAGACCAAAACAACCAGGAACGCACAAAATCGAGCAGAAATGATACATGCATTCATGAATGTATGTTGAGCGTCGTGCGAACGGCCTCGCCGGTGGCCGCAGTCGGGGCAAGGCCGGGCGCCGCGCCACGGGCGGCCGCGACGACCGCCCCCGCCCGCCAGCAGATTGTTGCATCTGCACAACGGCTCGCCTGCCGTCATCGGCGCGCGCCGCCGGCCGGTCGGATGGCGTGCTCCCTTGGGCCGCCACGGCTTCGCCAACGCTGCTAGCCTTGGCGCTTCTGCGGAGATTCGAATGCACACCCACGATCTGTCACGCTGGACCCACCAGCATGTTTTCGACCAGGGCAACCCCGACGCCGAGCGGGGCACCCGGCTCGTGCTGGCGGTGACGCTGCTCGCCATGTGCGGCGAGATCGTTGCCGGATGGTGGTTCGGCTCGATGGCGCTGCTGGCGGACGGCTGGCATATGAGTTCGCACGCGCTGGCGATCGGCCTGTCCGTCCTTGCCTATGCCGCCTCCCGGCGCTATGCGGCGGACCGCCGCTTTGCCTTCGGCACCTGGAAGATCGAGGTGTTGGCCGGCTTCGCCAGTGCGGTGTTCCTGCTGGGCGTGGCCGTGCTGATGGCAGTGGCGTCGCTCGGGCGGCTGGTGGAGCCGACCACGATCCACTATCCCGAGGCCATGGCGGTGACGGCGCTCGGCCTGCTGGTCAATCTGGCCAGCGCCTGGCTGCTGGGCGGCGGCGGACACTCCCATGGGCACGGACACTCCCACGGGCACGCGGACGCGCACGATCAGCATCACAACGGCCACGACCTGAACCTGCGCTCGGCCTACCTGCACGTGCTGGCCGACGCCGCCACCTCGGTGCTGGCGCTGGCCGCGCTGGCCGGCGGCTGGTGGCTGGGCTGGCGCTGGCTCGACCCGGTGATGGGCATCGTCGGCGCGGCGCTGGTCGCGCACTGGGCGGTGGGTCTGATCCGCGAGACCTCCGCCGTGCTGCTTGACCGTGAAATGGATCACCCCGTGGTCGACGAGGTTCGCGAGGTGCTGGCGCAGTTCGACGGCGGCGCGGCCCACACCCGCATCACCGATCTGCACGTCTGGCGCGTTGGCAAGGCCAACTTCGCCTGCATCGTCGCGCTGGTCACCCACGACCGGACGTTGACGGCCGAGCGGGTCCGCACGGCGCTGGGCGTCCACGAGGAGCTCGCGCACGTGACTGTCGAAATTGCGTACTGCGAAGCGGCCGCAGCCGCCCGCTAGTTGAGCTCGCAGCGCATGCACCAGCCGCCCTGCAGCAGGCGCTGCTGCAGCGGCGACTCGCGCACCTCGGCCGGCAGCGCCGCCGCGGGGGTCAACGAGAAGCCATAGCGGGCAAAGTAGCTGGGGCAACTGGTGGTCAGCAGCACCGCACTGCGGCACCCCTCGGCGCGCGCCCGGCTGAGGACCGCGCAGATCAGGTGCGAGGCGATGCGCTGGTCGCGATATTCCGGCAATACCGCCAGGGAGTTGACCACGGCGGTGTCCCCGTACAACTCGGCGCCGCCACAGCCGACGATACGGCCATCGAGCACTGCGACGTGGAACAGATGCCGTTGCGGTTCGATGTCGTCCACCGGCAGGCCACACTGCTCCAGCACGCTGGTGATGTCGGGCCGCTCCCCTGGCGCCGCGGCGCGGATACGCAGATCTCTTGTCATGGAAAGCCTCGGCTCGCCCCGGCGTCTTCTGCTCCCCTGCCGGGTGCAATACGAATGATTGGACTGCGTCTGAATTGACAGTACAGCATCCGGCCGCGGCGCGGGCAGGAACTTGATGCGGGATAACCCCGAGGGTGTGCAGGCAGGGCCGCCTGTGCGGCGCGGGATGAGAAAGGAGAGAGGCGGGAGGCGGGAGGCGTCGAGGCAACCGATGCGAGCGCGATGGAGGCGGGGGAACGGAATCGAACCGTCGTGCACGGCTTTGCAGGCCATGGCATCACCACTCTGCCACCCCGCCACGTTTGCCGCATCGGTGTGCGCCGGCAGCGACCGCCGCAACGGGCGGCGACATCGGCGCGGGCGCAAGTGTAGCCGGAACCGGAAATTCGTGCAGGACCCGGCGCGCCGGCGCATCTCTGCTATCGTCACGGCCATCGCCGAACGACCGCTACCATGCGACTGCTGCACACCTCCGACTGGCATCTGGGCCAGACCTTCCATCACTACGACCGCACCGCCGAACACCAGCGCTTCCTGGACTGGCTGCTCGATACGCTCGATGCCGAAGACACCGAACTGCTGCTGATCGCCGGCGACGTCTTCGACAACGCCAATCCGTCTGCCGCTTCCCAGCGCCAGCTGTACCGGTTCATCACCGAGGCGCGCCGTCGCCGGCCCGCGCTCGCCATCGTGATGATCGCCGGCAATCACGACTCGCCGGCCCGGATGGAAGCGCCCGCGCCGTTTCTCGACGGTCTTGGCGTATGCTGCATCGGCCAGGTGACGCGGCTGGGCGACGGCGCCATCGACATCGGCCGCCTCGTCACGCCGGTGCACGGCGCGGACGGCGAGGTGCGGGCGTGGTGCCTGGCCATCCCCTTCCTGCGGCCGGGCGATGTGCCGCGACCGGCGTTGCCGGAAGGCGGCAGTGCGCAGGCCGACGCGGAAGTGGCCCCGCTTGACACCGATCCCTACCGGGCGGGCGTCGCGGCGCTCTATCGCGCGGCGCTGGACGAGGCCCTGCGCCGCCGCGCCCCGGACCAGCCCGTCGTCGCGCTGGGTCATTGCCACATGCGCGGCGGCGAGGCCTCGGAGGACTCGGAGCGGCGCATCGTCGTCGGCGGCGCGGAAGCGCTCCCGCCCGGCATCTTCGACCCGGCCATCGCCTATGTCGCGCTGGGACACCTGCACAAGGCCCAGCGCGTCGGCGGCCAGGAGCACATTCGGTACAGCGGCAGTCCGCTGCCGATGTCGTTCTCGGAGATCCACTATCGCCACCAGGTGCTCAGCGGCACCATCGAGGGCGACCGGCTCCAGGAGATCCGGGCGGTGCCGGTGCCCCGCTGGGTGCCACTGCTGCGGGTGCCGGAACAACCGGCGCCGCTGGACGACGCGCTGGCGGCATTGCAGGGGCTGTCTGTGCCGGCCCCCGCCGGGCAGGAAGCGATGGCCGAAGACCTGCAGCCCTACCTGCAGGTACGGGTGCGCCTCGACGGACCGGAGCCGGCGCTGCGCAGCCGTATCGAGCAGGCGCTGGCGGACAAGCCGGTGCGGCTGGCGCGGATCGAAGTCAGCGCCGCCGCTTCCGGCAATGACGCGACGGCGCCACTGCTGTCGCTGGACGACCTGAACCGGGTCGACCCGGCCGCGCTGTTTTCCTCGCTGTACCGCAGCCGCCATGGCGGCGAAGCACCGCCCGCGCTCCTTGCCGCATTGCACGAGCTGCTGCATGACGACGAGGACGATACGTCCGGGGTGGAGGCGGCATGAAGATCCTCGCCATCCGCGGGCGCAACCTGGCGTCCCTCGCCGGCGACTTCGAGGTCGATTTCAGCGGCGAGCCGCTGGCGTCGGCTGGGTTGTTCGCCATTTGCGGGCCGACCGGGGCGGGCAAGAGCACCTTGCTCGACGCGCTGTGCCTGGCGCTGTACGACGCCACTCCGCGCATGGCGCGGGCCCGGGACGCCACCGGCCGCGGCACTGCGCTGCCGGACGTGGCCGGGGAGACCATCGGCGCGCGCGATACCCGCACGCTGCTGCGCCGGGGCGCCGCCGAGGGCCATGCCGAGGTCGACTTCGTCGGCGGCGACGGCATCGCCTATCGCGCACGCTGGAGCGTGCGCCGCGCGCGTTCTCGCGCCAGCGGCAAGTTGCAGGACACGCAGATGGCGCTCGCCCGCCTGCCCGGCGGCGAGCCGGTGGGCGGCGGCCTGAAGTCCGAGGTCAAGCCCGCCATCGTCGAGCGCATCGGCCTGACCTTCGAGCAGTTCACCCGCGCGGTGCTGCTGGCGCAGAACGAGTTTTTCGCCTTCCTGAAAGCCGATGACGACGAGCGGGCCGAGCTGCTGCAGGCGCTGACCGGCACCGAGCGCTTCGAAGCGATCTCGCGCCGCGCCCACGAGCGCAACAAGGCCGAGCAGGAGAGGCTGCGCGGCTTGCGCGACCAGCTGGACGCCGATCCGCCGCTCGATGCCGCGACGCGGCTGGAGATCGAACAGCAGCAGCAGCGGCATGCCGAAGAGGCGGCCGCGCTGGACAGCCGCATGCGCGAGCTCGACGCGTCGGTGTCCTGGCACGAGCGCGACGCCCAGCTCGCGCATGCCAGCCAGGAGGCCGCGCTTGCCCTGCAGAGCGCCCTGTCCGCGCGTGACGCGGCAGCGCCGCGCCGGTCGCGGCTCGAGTCCGTGCGGCTGGCGCAGCAGGCGCGGCCGCTGGTGACGGAACTGGACCGGCTTGGCAAACAGGCTGCCGCGGCGCGCGCGGAAGCGGACGCGTCGCGCGCCGCATGGCTCGCTGCGCAGCAGGCCGCCGATCTCGCGCAGCAACAGCGGCGGCATGCGCTGGCCGCGCGCGATGCCGCCGCCCAGGCGCAAGCCGCCGCGGCGCCGCGAATCGCCCGGGCGCGCGAACTGGACACCGTCATCGCCACGCTGTTGCCTGGCCACCGCAACGCACTGGCCGCGCGTAACGACGCTGCCGCAGCGGCCGCCCAGGCGCGTGCGCGGCTCGACCGCGTGCAAGCGGAGCGGGCGCAGGCGGTGGCTGCGTTGGGCGCGACCCAGCAATGGCTGGACCAGCATGCCAGCCTTGCGGCGCTCGGCTCGCAATGGCTGCGCTGGGAACAGGCCCTGCACCAGGCCGCGTCATGGCATGGCGCGCATGGCCGCCTCACGGCAGAGATCGCGCGACACACCGCGGCGCTCGGCGCTGCGCGGCCCCGGCTCGCGCAGGCGGAACAGGCACTGGGCGAAGCCGTCGCCGCCCTCGAGCCCGCACAGGAGCAATGCCAGCGCTGGCGGGACGAACTGGCGGCGCAGGATCGCGATGCCATCGCGGCGCGGCTGCAGGCGGCCCGGCACCAGTCGGCGGCGCTGCAGCGGGCCGAGCAGTTGCTGCTGGCCCTGTGGCGCGCCGAGCAGGGCCTCGCGGAATTGCGGCAGCACACGGACCGCGTGCAGGCGCGCCATCGTGAATGCCTGTCGCGGCTGGAGCAACACCGGGTGCAGCGCCCGGCCGCCGAGCAGGCGCGGGACAGCGCCGAGCGCGCGTGGCGGCTCGCCGCCGCGGCCTGTCACGAGAGCGTCGAAACCCTGCGCAACGCGCTGGAGCCCGACGCACCCTGCCCGGTCTGCGGCGCCACCTCGCATCCGTACGCCGGGGACGCCGCGCAGCCCTTGCGCAAGGTGCTCGACGCCCTGGAGCAGGACTACCACCGCTGTGCGCAGGCGCTCGCGGCGCTCGATGCGGCCGGGCACGGGGACCGTGCCACGGCCGCCGCGCTGCAGGAGGAGCTCGACATGCTGCGCGCGCGCGAAGCCAGCCTGCAGGGCGAGCGCGACGCCGCTGCCGCGGCCTGGCAAGCCCATCCGCTGGCAGCCAGTGTGGCCGCTCAGTCCGAACTCTGGGCCGACCTCGACGAATGCAGGCTGCGCCTGGCGCAGCTGTCCGAAGCGGCTGCCGCGGAGGAGCGGCAGGCCGCCGCCGACGACGCCGCAGTGCGCGCGCTAGATCTGCGGCTGCAACAGGCGATGGCCGAACTGGAGCGGCTGCGCGCGGCCCGGCAGCTCGCGCAAGACCGCCGCGAGCAGCTTCACGGCGAATTGGCGCAGATCGAGTCGCGCCAGAGCGCAGCGAGCGAACAGCAGCAGACCCTGGCGGCAAGCATCGACGGCGCGCTGATCAGCCTCGACGATGGCGCGCTGGGCGCCGCCCGTCTCGCGCTTCTCGCCAGCAGGGACCCGCACGCCCGCTGGCAGGACGCCTGGTCGGCAGACCCGGCTGCGTTCGCCGCGCACTGTGCGCAACTGGCCGGCCAGTGGAACGACACGACACGCGAGCACGAAGCCCTGCGTCAGCGCGTGACCACGGCGGACCAGGCAATCGCGGCAGCGACCGACGCGCTGCAAGGCGCGCTCCAGCAGCAACAGCGTGCGGCCGATGCGTTCGCCACACAGGACCGCGAGCTGGCGGGCAAGCGTGCGTTGCGCGACGCGGTCTTCACCGATCCGCGCGACCGCGAGCGCAGCGTCGATGCAATCGCTGCACAACTGGAAGCCGCAATGTCCGGCGCAGCGGCTGCCGTCGAGCGAGCCGACGCGGCGTGCCAACAGGCTGCGCAGCGCATCGCCAGCGAAGCGGCACGGTTCGAGCGCGCCGAAGAGACGACGGTGCGCGTGCAGCAGGATCAGCTTGCCGCGCGCGCGCAACTCGATGCCTGGCTGGAACGGCAGGCGCTGCAGGAGCCGGCGCTGCGCGAACTGCTGGCCATCGGCATGGAACAAGTTGCGCAGGAGGAGGAAGCCTTGCGCGCGCTCGAGCGCGACGTCGACGCCTGCGGCGCGCTTGCCGCGGCCCGGCAAGCCGAGCGGCAGCGATGGCAGGAACAGCGGCCGGTGCTATCGGCAGAAGCGCAGGAGTGCATCGAAGCCTGGACGGCAGGAAACACCGAAGTCATCACCGAAGCCACAGCGCCGTGCGCAAGCCACGCCGACGCTGTGCGCAGCGAAGCGCTGCGCGACGCCCTTGCCCACATGCGGCAGCAGCGCGACATGGTCGGCAAGGCGCAGGCCGAAGCGAGCTTTGCCCTGCGCCGCGACGATGAGCGCCGCCAGCAGGGCGCGGCACTGCTCGAACGCATCGAGCGGCAGGAAAACGAGGCACGGATCTGGCAGGTCATGCACGAGCTGATCGGCTCGGCGGACGGCAAGAAATTCCGCAACCATGCCCAGCAGATGACGCTGGACATCCTGCTCGGTTATGCCAACCGGCACCTTGCCACGCTGTCGCGGCGCTACCGCATGGAGCGGCTGCCCGACAGCCTTGGCCTGCTGGTGGTCGATCAGGACATGGGCGACGAAGCCCGCTCCGTCCATTCGCTGTCGGGCGGCGAATCGTTCCTGGTGTCGCTGTCGCTGGCGCTCGGTCTGGCCTCGCTGTCGTCGCACCGGGTGCGGGTCGAATCGCTGTTCATCGACGAGGGCTTCGGCAGCCTGGACAGCGATACGCTGCGCGTCGCGATGGATGCGCTCGACAATCTGCAGTCCCAGGGACGCAAGGTCGGCGTGATTTCGCATGTGCACGAAATGACCGAGCGCATCGGCACGCGTATCGAGTTGCGGCGGCTCGCCGGGGGCCAGAGCCGGATCGCGGTGACGGGCGGCGAACCTGCCTGACCGCGCCCGCGCCGGACAGCGGCGCGATGCGCGCCTTTCGGCAAGCTTTCGTCAACCGGCCGTGGGCCCATCCACTGGTCGCGCCCGTGGATTTACCGTTCGCATGTCAGGACAATGCGGCGAAAAACCCGCACGGGCGTTCGTTTTTGCGGTTTTCGCCTTCGTTCGCGTCAGACGCCGCCCGGTGCACAGGCCGGATATCGGGGTTACCCTAGTGCGGTAACCCCTCCGCCTGCCCAGGGCCGGCGGCACAACAACGATTCGAGCGATCTCTCATGACACAAGTGAACAGCCCCAGCCTTGGCAGCGGCCAGGCGGCGGCGGATGACAGCCGTAAACGCGTCTTCGCCATCGTTGCCGCCTCGTCCGGTAATCTCGTCGAGTGGTTCGACTTCTACATCTACGCGTTCTGCGCGATCTACTTCGCGCATTCGTTCTTCCCGCAGTCCAATCCCACGGTCCAGCTGCTCAATACCGCCGGCGTATTCGCCGCCGGCTTCCTGATGCGTCCGATCGGCGGCTGGATTTTCGGCCGCATCGCGGACCGGCACGGCCGGAAGAATTCGCTGCTGATCTCGGTGGTCATGATGTGCACCGGGTCGCTGATGATTGCGTGCTTGCCGACCTACGACAGCATCGGCGCCTGGGCGCCCGCGCTGCTGCTGCTTGCGCGCCTGCTGCAGGGGCTGTCGGTCGGTGGCGAATACGGCACCACTGCCACCTACATGAGCGAGGTCGCGCTGCGCGGCCGGCGCGGGTTCTTCTCCTCCTTCCAGTACGTCACGCTGATCGGCGGGCAGTTGCTCGCGGTACTGGTGGTGGTCATCCTGCAGCAGATCTATACCGAGCAGGAACTGCGCACCTGGGCCTGGCGCATCCCCTTCGTGATCGGCGCGATCACCGCGATCGTCGCGCTGCTGCTGCGCCGCACGCTGCAGGAAACGTCGAACGCCTCGACCCGTGCCAGCAAGGAGGCGGGCAGCGTGGTCGCGCTGCTGCGCGACCACCGCGCCGCCTTCCTGACGGTGCTGGGCTATACCGCGGGCGGCTCGCTGATCTTCTACACCTTCACCACGTACATGCAGAAGTACCTGGTCAATACCGCCGGCATGCCGGTCAAGACCGCCAGCTACGTGATGACGGGGGCGCTGTTCGTCTACATGTGCATGCAGCCGGTGTTCGGCGCGCTGTCGGACCGCATCGGCCGCCGTACCAACATGATGCTGTTCGGCGCGCTCGGCGCGCTGATTACGGTGCCGGTGCTGACTGCGCTGCACGTGGTCACCAGCCCGATCCTCGCCTTCGTGCTGATCGTCTTTGCCCTGGCGGTGGTCAGTCTCTATACGTCGATCAGCGGCATCGTCAAGGCCGAGATGTTCCCGCCGGAAGTGCGCGCACTCGGCGTGGGGCTGGCCTATGCGATCGCCAATGCCGTGTTCGGCGGCTCGGCCGAGTACGTCGCCCTGGGCCTGAAGTCGCTGGGACACGAGAGCGCGTTCTACTGGTATGTCACCGTGATGATGGTGGTCGCCTTCCTCGTCAGCACCCGGCTGCCGAAGCAGGCGAAGTACCTGCATCACGAGCCGTGAGCCGGGCGAGGGGCCGGCGCATGCGCCGGCCCCTCGGTGGCCCTCATCGGCATTGGAAGTTTGCCGCCTCGTCCGTGCTGCCGCTGCCGACATAGACCGCGCGACGGGGATACGGGCATAGCGGCCGGGTTCGCGTCACGACGTCGTCGGTGACGGTGGATGCGACGATCCGGTCGGGTGCCCTGCCCTGCGTGACCCAGGCATCGAGCGCCTCGAGGATGTCGTGGCCGGCGTCCACCACCGGCGCCGCCGTGTCGCCATTGCCGAACTGCGTCGGCCCCGGGCCACCCGAGCAATGCCCCATGCCGGGCACCAGGTACAGCCGGAAGAAGGCGTCCATCTCCCCCTGCGATCCCTGCGCCTGCCGCACCCGCTCGAAGTAGCCGATCGTATCCACCGCGTTGACCACCGGGTCCTGCCAGCCGTTGTAGACCAGCAGCTTGCCGCCGCTGGCCTTGAAGGCCGACAGGTCGGTGCTGTTCTGGTCCACCAGCGTGCCCACCCTGGCATCGGCATAGGCCAGGTCACGGTCGAAATCGAACGTCCACCAGTTCCACTGCGGATTGTCGAAGACCCAGTAGCGCCAGAAGTCGGCGCGGGTCGGTTCCGTCGTGCCCCAGTAGGTATTCCATCCCACCGGGTTGGTGCCGACCGTGAACAGCGCCTCGCTGGTCTTTGGCCAGCCCGGGTAGACCTGCTCGCCGGTGCGTGGGTTGCGCGGCCCGGCATACATCGCTTCCAGTGCCGACACCTGCTCCGCGGTCAGGCAGTCCGGCGCATCGGCGCCGGTGCATTGCAACGATGCCGGCGCGAAGCGGCACTGGCGCGGGTCGTCCACCAGCCCGTCCGTCACGCCGTCGTCCGCATCGCAGGCGGCCACCGCGGCCTGCGTCACCATCGGCAGCTTGCTGGCCGGGATGATCGGCGTGGTGTTGTCGTTGCGGCGATGGTTGGCGAGGAACTGCCAGAGGAAGCCGGCATTGAGCCGCACCCGGTTGTTGCCGGGCGCGCCCGCGATGATGCCGTCGAAGTCGTCGGGGTAGCGCTGCGCCTCGGCGTAGCCCTGATGCCCGCCGGTGGAGCAGCCGTAGAAGTACGATCGGTCGATCGGGCGCGCATGCATCTCGCTGACCAGCCGCTTGGCCGGCACCGTGATGGCATGGATCGAGCGCGTGCCCCAGTCGACGATCTTCTCCGGATGCCCGACGCCGAACAGCAGGTCGTTCGGATTGCTGGTCTGGTGGCCGGTGTCGCCGCTGACGGTCGCATAGCCGCGCGCCAGGCCCATCGCCATGGCACGGTAGCCCAGTGCCGGGCTGTAGCCGCCGTTGCCGGCGACCATCAGCTTGCCGTTCCAGCGGGGAGCCGGCGGAATCCAGACTTCGAAGCGGATCTCCGAATCGCTGGTGGGTCTCGCCACGGCCTGCACCCGGCAGAACGACTCCACCTGCAAGGTGGTGCCGCTGGCCGGCGCGAAGCTGCCGGCCGGCACCTCGGCGGCGGCGGTTACCGTGGCGCCGTCCAGCACCGCGCGCGCCATCTGGCCGCAGTCGAGCGGCTGCTGGGCCGTCGGCGGCGGTTCGGGCGGCGGCGCGTGAGCGCCATCGTCATCGTCGTCGCCACCGCAGCCCGCGAGCAGCAGCGCCGCGGCGACGGGGGTCAGGGTCAGCGCCAGCCTGCGGCGCCTGGACTGCAGAAGATCGCGGTGCATGCTCGCCTCCCCTCGATCAAGGCAGGATCGGATTGGCCTGCGCCCGCGCCACCGCCCGTTCGGCGTCGGCCGGCAGCAGGAAGCGCTGGGCCACCAGCGACGTGGCCGCGGTGCGCAGCTTGTCCAGATAGACCGCTTGCGTGCCGTACAGCGACTCCAGTGACGGCCGCTGGTCGCCCGCGGCGATGCGCGCTGCCTCGGTGCGGTGGAACGGAATATAGCTGCCGCTCAGGTTGACCAGATCGACAATCCCCGGCGTCGCCACATAGTTGAACTCGAGGCTGGTTCCCAGCGGCACCTGCACGTCCAGCGACTGGATGCCCGAGCGCGAGAGCCCGGTCTGCGGATCGAGTTGCGGCACCAGGATGGCGTAGTCGCGCCCCATGTACGAGGGCGGCAACTGCGTCGGAATGCCGGACTCGTCCTCGGGCCGGTACTGCGGGCCGAAATCGAGCAGCGGGAAGCCGTTGTAGCGCGCGAGGTACTGGAAGTCGGGAATGGGAACCGGTCCGCCCGCCCCTTCCCACGTCACGCCGCGCATCACGGGCACCGTGAGCTGGTCGGGCCGCACCAGGGTTCCGTCGGCAAGACGCGGCACCTGGCTGTCCGGCGGCGGGACATCCCGTGCGACCCAGTCCTCCAGCGCCACGAACAGTGCGCGGAAGGTATCGGCGAAATCGATCATCGAGCCGGCGGGATAGACGGTGGCCGCCGGGTTGTAATTGATCTGCGCCGACTTGCCGCCGTGCTGCGTGCTGCCGTAGTAGTAGATGCGCGCGTTCTCTGGCTGGTCCAGGTCGCGGAAGCCCCAGGCGTCGGTCAGCACCGGCGAGCCCTGCAACTGCCAGAACTCGGTACCGGACAGGCCGAGGAAGAAGCGCGGGCAGGTCTGCGTTTCGGTACAGCGCTTCATCACGCCGCCGCTGCGTCCGGCCACGTCGTCGCGGTAGTCCGCGGCAAGCCCGCGCGGCGCGGTCTGCCCGAAGGCGCGATGATCGGTGCGCAGGCCGCCGCCGCCGCCCGGCACGGCGAAGCGCGTATTGATATTGGTCTGCCGCGCGGCAACATGGGCGAAGATGCCGTCGAACACCTTGCCGCCCGCCAGCGAGGCATTGAATCCGAGATGCAGGAAGGTCTTCATCGCATTGCCGGACTGCGAGGTGCCCTGCCCGATCGCATGGCGGATCGCACCGGCGATCGGATTGGGCGTGCCGGCGCGGTCCGCCGCTTCCTTGCGGAAGAAGGTCACCGTGTCGCGCAGCGCTGCCAGCCCGACGCCCATCACCTTGGGGTCCTTGGCCACATAGGTCAGCTCGTACAGCTGGCCCGGCACGAAACCGCCCTTCAGGCAGACCTTCGTCCCATCCGGCCGTCCCGGGAACGGCGCGCCGGTGCCGCCGCAATCGGCGAACTTCCAGTCACTGGGCGGAATCGCGATGCGCGGGTCAGTCTCGTTGACGCGCCGCGTCAAGGAATAGCCGGCTTGCGTGTTGTCCAGGCTGGCCGGTTCGTAGGGAATCATCGATCCGTTGAACACGCCGCCCGGCAGGCTCATGGTGGAAGTTGGCGCGTTGGGGATCAGCTCGGTGGCATAGGGGCCGGTGATCGAGCTGCCATCCTTGTTGCGGGCGACCGGCACGGTCAGCGTCAGCCGGGCCGGCGAGCTCTTGGGCACGTCGCCCTGCCAGGCCGCGAACAGGAAGACATAGCCGCGCTCGAAATAGACCGCGTCGCCGGGCACCTGCGCCGGGTTCGGCATGGTGAGGATATTGCCGCGATTGGGAGCGTCGTAACGCAGGATGCCGCCCGCCTTGCCCATGTCCTTGGGCTTGAGCATCACGAACTCGGTCTTGTAGTCGACCAGGCCGCGCGCGTTGACCGGCGCGAGCTCCAGGTCCTGGATCACCGCGTTGCGCGGGTCCTTCGGATCGATCTCGCCGGCGATCGAGCCGGTGACCCGTTCGTATTGCCCGACGCTGCCGAAGCTGCCCGGGAAATCCTCGCGAGCGTCGATCGTCAGCGTGATCCCGGGCTTCGCGGCCGGCGCCTGGCCGCCGCCTCCTCCGCCCCCGCCGCTGGTCGGCGGCGGCGTGGAGGGGCCGTCATCATCGTCGCTGCCGCATGCCGCAGCCAGCGCCATCACGGCGCATGCGATACCGAGGGCACGTGCCGTCCGGCCGCGCCCAAAACGCGTTGTCTCCATTCTCTTCGCTCCTGCTCCGGTGGACCGCCCACTGACGAGGCGTTGGCGCGAAGTCTAGGAAGCGGATTGCGCGAGGGGAAATGGATAATCTCGATGGATTCTGCGGGTTTTCAGCGCAATCGTCTGATGGAGCAGATTCCCGCCGAGGCGCAGCGCCCCTACAGCAACGTAGCGGTGCTGGCGCGCCCCGCGGCAACAAACAGTGTCAGCGAACCTGTGGCGCCGCGCCGTGTCCTACCGGATTGGAACGACAAGGAGGTAACACCATGGATTGTCCTGTTTGCCCGCAAACCACACTGGTGATGTCAGAGCGCCAGGGTGTCGAGATCGACTATTGCCCGAAGTGCCGGGGCGTGTGGCTGGATCGTGGCGAGCTCGACAAGATCCTCGAGCGTGCCGCTGCCGAACAGGCGCCCGTGGCGCAGGCCGCACCGAACCAGGCGCCTGCCCAGCCGGCGGCGCGTCCCTACGATCCTGGCCATGGCGGTGGATATCGCGGGGACGACCGCTACCGGAATGACGACCGCTACCGCGAGCAAAAGCACTACCGCAAGAAGAGCATCTGGCACGAGCTGTTCGACTGAGCGCACACCCCGTGCCGGGTGCAGCGATCAGAACGCCAGCATCCGGCGCGGGTCGTGTCCGGCGATATGACTGGCGATGTCGGGATCGTGCGTGACGAGCATCAGCGCGGCGCCGGTTTCGTCGCAGGCCTGCACGATCAGTTCGATGGTCCGCTTCTGCGTGACCGGGTCCAGGCGGGAAGTGGGCTCGTCCGCGAACAGGAAGACGGGCTGCAGCAGCAGCGCGCGCAACAGCGCGAAGCGCTGCAACTCCCCGCCGGAGACAGCGCCCGGCAGCCGCCGCAGCAACGCCGGCGCCAACCCCAACTGCTCCATCATCGGGCCCAGGCGCGCCCCGTCGAGCCGATGCAGCCGGATCAGGTCCTGCAGGCCGTCGCCGATCCTGCGGCGCGGGGCAAAGGCGGCACCCGGGTCCTGGTACAGCTTCTGAAAGCGATGCCGGGGCACTGCGTCGGCCCGGTGCACGTGACCCTCGTCCGCCCGGACCAGCCCGAGCAGGATGTTGCCCAGCGTGGATTTCCCGCTGCCGCTGGGCCCGGTGACGGCGACATGCTCGCCGGAGCGGATCTGCATCGTCAGCCCGGTAAACAGGATCTGTTCGCCGAAGCGCTTGGCAAGTCCGCTGGCGCCGATGATGGCGCGGCCAGCGGTGCCACCTTCGGGCGCCGCTGGCGGGCTTGCTGCGACCGTGCCCGCCCATGCGGCAGGATCGGCGGCCACCAGTTCCCGGGTGTACGGATGGGATGGCGCCGACAGGACCGTCGCCGTGCTGCCCTGCTCCACCACCTTGCCTTCCTGCAGCACCATCGCCTGGCCGCCCAGCGCGCGCGCCACGGCGATGTCATGCGTAATGGTGACGACCGCGCAACCGTGCGCCAGCGCCTCGCGCAGGTGCTCCACGACCGCGTCGCGCCACCGGTGGTCCAGCCCCTTGGTCGGCTCGTCGACGATCAGTACCGGTGCGCCACCGGCGCGCACCATCGCAAAGGCCACGCGCTGCGCCATGCCGCCTGACAGCGTGCCGGGCAGCGCTGGCGCCGCGTGCTCGACACCCATCTGGCGCAGCGCCGCCAGGGCGGCGCGCCAGCTTTCGTCGCGCGGCTTGCCGCCGACCAGACGCCAGCTCTCCGCAAGCTGACTGCCCACCCGCATCAGCGGGTCCAGCGCAAACCAGGGCTCCTGCGGCAACAGGGCGACGCAGCGGCCCCATAGCGGCCGCCGCGCGGCGGCATCGCCGGCATCGCTGGCACGGCCGGCGCACGCCAGGCGACCGCTGGCCCGCAAACCGTCCGGCAGGGTTCCCATCACGGCCTGGGCGAGCAGGCTCTTGCCGGCACCGCTCTCGCCGAGCAGCGTCAGCGCTTCCCCTGCGCGTACCGAGAAGGAGACCGGCTGCAGCAGCAACGCATTGCCGGCATGGATCGCGAGCCGGTCCGCTTCGAGCAGCGGGGCGCCGCTTCGGCGGTATTCGGGCAGCGCCATCATGCCTGTACTCCGCCCGGCTGCACCGCCGCCTCGACAGGTGCGCCGCGCCGCTCGCCGAGCAGCACCAGCGCCAGCATCGCCATGGCGATCACGACGATGGGGCTGGCCATCGCCCAGGGCGCCTCGCCGGCATAGGGCAGCAACTCGGTCATCAGCAGACCCAGCTCTGCCGTCGGAGGCGGCAGGCCCAGCCCGACGAAGCCCATCGCCGCCAGCGCGAGCACCGCGGCGCCGACGCCGAAGCTGGCCAGCGTCGCCAGCATGGGCGCCAGTTCCGGCAGCAGATGGTGCCTGGCGATATAGCCGCCCCGAAAGCCCAGCAGCCGGGCGGCTTCGACGTGGTCGCTGCGCAGCACCACCATGGCGCTGCTGCGGCTGACGCGGAAGTACTCGACCCACAGCACCAGCGACAGCCCGAGGTACAGCGGCCACAGTGCCCCGGGGGCGAGCGCGGACAACAACAGCACCAGCAGCAGGCCGGGCAGCGCCAGCACGGCATCGGCCAGCGCCGTCAGCACGCGGTCCACCCACGCACCCTTCCAGGCGGCGAGCAGGCCGAGCGCGGTCCCCGGCACCATGGCCGACAGCACGCACAGCAACGCCAGTCCCAACGACAGCCGGGCAGCGTGCGCGGTGCGCGCCAGCACGCTACGGCCGAGATGGTCCGTGCCCAGCGGCTCGGCCAGGCTCGGCGCCTGCAGCACCGCGTAGAGGTTCTGCTCGAAGGGCGGCCGCTGGGCGACCAGCGGGCCGGCCAGCGCAAAGACGGCAAGCAGCAGGATCAGCACCACGCCCAGCCGCTGGCGGCCCCGCGGATGGCGCCCGCCTGCCCGCTTGCTCGCGCCCGGATGGATCGTCTCGTTCATCATGCAGTCCTTCCCCGCGCGACGCGCAGGCGCGGATCGATCGCCGCGCAAGCCAGGTCGACCACGGCATTCAGGGCGACGAACAGCAGTCCCATCACCAGCGCGGTGCCCTGGATCATCGGCACGTCGCGGCCGAAGATCGCGTGCACCAGCGCATGGCCGATGCCGGGCCAGGCGAACAGCGTCTCGATGACCACCACGCCTTCGAGCAGGTAGACCAGCTGCACGCCGAGGTAGGCCACCACCGGCACCGCCGCATTGCGCACGCCGTGCCGCCACATCGCCATGCGGTCGGACAGACCCTTGGTGCGGGCGAACAGGAAATACGGGGAGCGCACCACGGCCGCCATCGCGTCGCGCGACACGCGCAGCGCGGTGGCCGTCAGTCCCAGCGCGAGCGTCAAGGTGGGCGCCACCCAGTTGCCGTGCTCGCCGTGTCCGCCGGCGGGCAGCACTGCCAATTCCACCGACAGCGCCAGCACGAGCAACACGCCGAGCACGAAGGGCGGCAGCGCGCGCAACACGATCGACAGCATCAGCGTACCGCGGTCCGCAAGTCCGCCGGCCCTGCGGCCCGCCAGGAAGCCCAGCGGGATGGCGATCAGCGCCGACAGTGTCAGCGCGGCCAGCGCGAGCGCGAAGGTATGCCCGAGCTGGTGCGCGATCTCCGTGCCGACCGGGGCACCGGTCACCACCGAGGTGCCCAGGTCCAGATGCAGCAGGCGCGACCACCACGACGCCAGCGCTGCATACCAGGGCAGGTCGAGGCCAAGCTCGGCGCCCACCGCTTCGGCGGCGGCGGCATTGACCATGTCGTAGCCGTAGCGGCCGGCGGCCACGCGGAAGGCCATGTCTCCCGGCAGCAACCGCATCATCACGAAGCTGAGCGTGCCGACCAGCGCGGCGACGACGGCGGCCTGCAGGCCGCGCTGCAGCAGAATGCGCAACAGCAGCCGGGCGGTAGCGCCGCGGCGGGTAGCCACCGCAGGAGCCGCCATCGAGGCCGGCGTGCCACGGCTGTCGGGGCCCAGCGAAAAGGAAGACGAGTCGTTCATCACGGGTTGCGGGTCAGGCGGTCCAGCGCATGCCGGTCAGCCGCCAGGTCCGCTCGAAGGGATCGATGGAAACGCCGGCAAGGCGGGGATTGGCGGCCAGGGTCTGGCGATACCACACCACCGGCACCAGCGGCAGGCCGCCGTGCAGCGCCCCGGCAATCCGCTGCCGCAGCGCCCGTGCCGCCGACTCGCCGCCGCGCTCTGCGGATCGCGCCGGCAGTTCACTCAAGGCGCTTAGCGCGCGCGGAACCGCGGGCTCGCGCCACTGCATCGCGCCCCAGTCGCCGCCGCTGCCGTCCTCGGCACCGAAGTCCTGCGACACCGCGCCGAAGGCATCGGGCACCACGCCATAGTTGCGCGCGATCAGTCCCATCTGCAGCGAGCCATCGCGATGGGCAAACGGAATCTCCGAGGAATTGCCGACCGCCACGCGCACCCGGATGCCGACCAGCCGCAGCTGCTCCTGGATCGCCGCGGCGATGAGCGGCAATTCGGGGCGGTCGGGAAACGTGGTCAATGTCAGCGTGAAGGGCTGGCCGTCGCGCCACAGCATGCCGTCGGCACCCAGGCGCCAGCCAAGCTCGCCCAGCAGATGGCGCGCGGCGACCGGATCGTGCGTCAGCGACGGTAGCGCGCCGTCGTGCCAGCCGGCGAGCACCGGGGGAAACAGCTGCTGCGCGGCCAGCCCGGGATCGCGCAGGATCGCCGTGGCGATGCCGCGCCGATCGAGCGCCAGCGACAGCGCCTGCCGCGCGCGGGCGTCGGCCAGCAGCGGATGCCCGGCGTTCAGCTTCAGCGAGGTCGTGCGCGGAATCATCTCCTCGACGATCCGCACGGCATTGCCGTGGCGCAGCCGCGCGATGCTGCCGGGATCGAGCCCGTAGGCCAGGTCGGCCTGGCCGGATTCGGCCATCAGCGCCCGCATCTCGGCGCGCCCCACCGACAGATACGAGGCGCGCTGCACCGCGGGGCGCGCACCTTGCCAGCCGTCGAAGGGGACCACCGAGAAGCGCTGCGGCGGCTCCAGCGTGTCGATCCGGAAGGGGCCGGAGCCGACGATGGCGCGCACGTTGCCGTCGGCGCCGAACGACGCCGGAGCGAGGATCTGCGTGCTGCTGTGCGACAGCAGCGCCGGCAGCGCGCCGTAAGGGCGCGACAATACGATGCGCACCGCGCCGCCCTCGGCGCGAATCGCCTGGATCGGCGCCCGCCCCAGCACGCCGGCCGGATGCAGCGCCCGTTGCAGGGCACGCGCCACGTCGATGTCGCGCACGGGCGTGCCGTCGTGAAAGCCCGCGCCTGCGCGCAGCACGAAGCGCCATTCGAGCCCATCGGCGGAACTGCCCCAGCGCGCGGCCATGCCCGGCACCTGACGCCCCGCCTCGTCATATTCCACCAGCGTCTCGCATACCTGCATGCGCGAGAACAGGTAGCCGCCGCGCAGCGGATCGAGGCTGGACAGTTCCCATGGGCCGATCACGCGGACGGTGCGCGTTGCGCTCGTGGCGCGGTCCTCGGCAGCGCGGGTGGAATGGGCCAGCACGGCGGGGGCAAGCCCGCTGGCGGCCAGGCCGAGCAGCAGGCGCCGCCGCGCAAGCGAAGGCGCCACGGTGGAGTGCAGCGTCACGTCAGTAGTCCAGATGCAGGCCGAGCCGGACCGTGCGGCCGATTCCCGGGGCGATCCACAGGTTGTTGTAGGCGCTCGCATAGTACCTGCGGTCGAACACATTATTGACGTTCAACGTGACCTTGACGTTGCGGCTCGCCTGCCAATAGGCGAGGAGATCCGCCAGCGTATGGCTGGGCAGCGTGAAGCTGTCGGCCGCATCGCCGGCGCGCTTGCCGACGTAGCGCACGCCAGCGCCAATGCCGTAGCGCTGGCCCACCGGTGCCGCATCCTCGTAGATCGCCAGGGCGCTGGCGCTGGTACGGGGGATATTGCGCAGCGGCGTGCCGGCCGGCAGGCGGCTGTCGGCCGTGATCTCGGCGTCGGTCAGCGCGACGTTGCCGGTCACGCGCCAGTGCTGGCCGAGGCTGCCCGAAAGGTCCAGCTCCAGCCCGCGGCTGCGCGCCTCTCCCGCCGCGATCAGGAACGACGAATCGCCGGGGTCGGTGGTCAGCACGTTGCGCTTGTGGATGCTGTACGCAGTCAGCGTCGCACCGAAGCGGCGGTCGTCGCTGTCGAACTTCACGCCCGCTTCGACCGCGCGGCCGCGCTCGGGCGAGAAGCTGTTGCCCAGCGCGTCGATGCCGGCGTTGGGGCGAAACGAGCGGCTGGCATTGGCGAACAGCGACAGGTTGTTGCTGGCGAGATAGGTCACGCCCAGCCGGGGCGACACCGCGGTCTCGTCCTGCTCGGTCACTGCCCCGCGCAGCCGGTTGTTCAGCGTCTGCCGGTACGAGTCGAAGCGCGCGCCGGCCTGCACGCGCCAGCGCTCGCCGAAGGCGAGCTGGTCCTGCACGAAGACGCCGACATTGGTCTGCCGCTCGCGCGCATCGGTCTGCGTGGCGAAGGTGCCGGGCGGCACCTGCCCATAGACCGGGTCGTAGATGTCGATCGCGTACGGCGCCTCGGCAGTGGGATTGCGCCGCAGCTGGTACTGGTTGCCGGTGAACCGGTAGGCATCGATGCCGAGCAGCAGCGTATGGCCGACCGGTCCGGTGTCGAAGCGGCCGGTCACATCCGCCTGCATCGACAGGTCGTCCGACTGGTAGTCGCGATAACGGCGCTGGCGCAGCAGCGTGCGGCCATCGGTGGCGAGCGCGTGGGCATCGCTGGAGAAGCCGTGCATCGCGCCGCCACGATAGGCGACGTTCAACCGGCCCTGCCAGCCGGGGGCGAACGCATGCTCCACGCCAAGCTGGTGCGACTGGCTGTCGATGCGGGTATCGCCATCGTTCGGCTCCCCCAGGAAACGCGAGCGCGGCAAGGCACGCAAATCGCCGTTGACCGCGACGATACCGCGGTCCAGCGGCGCACTGTAGCGCTGCACTTCCCCCGAGTAGTGCAGCAGCGTATTCGGTCCCAGCGCCCACGTCAGCGACGGCGCCAGCAGGAAGCGCTGGCTGTTGACGAAGTCGCGCCCGGTGCCGCCGTGATCGGTCACCGCGATCAGCCTGCCAGCAAGGTTATCGCCGAGCGGCCCGGTGATGTCGGCGGCCACGCGCTGGTTGTCGAAGTTGCCTACCTCCAGCTGATAGCGCTGGGCCGGTTTGAACTGCGGCTGGCGCGTGACGATATTGATGGTGCCGCCGGGCTCGCCGATGCCGTACAGCGACGAGGTCGGTCCTTTCAGCACCTCCACCCGCTCGATGGTCGCGGCATCGCGCGGCGCGGCATAGCCCCGGTTGGCGACGAAGCCATTGACCAGATACGGTGTGCCGCTGTTCTCGTTGCCGGCAAAACCGCGCACGGCATAGTTGTCCCAGAGCCCGCCGAAGTTGTCCAGGCGCGCGACGCCGCTGGCATAGTCGAAGGTCTGCTCCAGGCGCGTGGCGCCGATGTCGTCGATCAACGTGCGCGGCAGCACCCGCACCGCCTGCGGCAGCTCGCGCAGCGGCGTATCGGTGCGGCTCGCGCCGGCCGATTCCTGCGGGTTGTACGGACTTTGGGCGGCGCTCACGACCGAAACCTCCGGCAGCACCGCTTCGCTGTCTGTATCGCCTGCCGGGGCAGAGGTCTGGCTCATCGCCGCGCGCGCCACGACCAGCAGGACGGCTGCGGCAAGCGGCCGGAGGGGGCGGACGGAAAAGGGCTGCTGCAAGCGCCGCATGGATCTTCCTGTTGTTGGATGCGGGGATGGACGGCCCAAAAACAACGAGGGCCGGTAGCGGCCCCCCGATGTTTATTGAGAATGGATTTTCAATAAGATTGTAGCGGCGTGAATTGGCGCGCGTCAAATCGCGCGGACCGATGGCGATAAGCGGGAGGGCCTGGGGATGGCGGAGGCAGGCGTGCCCTCTCCCCCGGCCCCTCTCCCGCCTGGCGGGAGAGGGGAGCGAACCGGCAGGGCTGGAACAGCGAACGGTGTTCTCCCCTCGCCCGCTTGCGGGAGAGGGGTCGGGGGAGAGGGCAGCAGACCACGGCCGCCCTTCAGCCACTCAAGGCTGCGAAATCGCGAACTCGTGGGCTTCGGTATTGAGCCGCGACACCCGCCGCTCCACCCGCTTGTCGTGATACGACGAGGCGATCCGCGTGATCTGCAGCAGCGGCCCGCCGACGGGCACCTGCAGCAGTGCGTGGTCATCCTCCTGCGCGAGCACGGCGCGCAGCCGCTCCTCGGTGCGGATGACGTTGATGCCGAACACGTCCTGGTAGAAGTTGTAGAGCGTATTGGGCCGGTCGCGCAGTCTTGCCTCGGTCAGGCCCTCGAACAGCCGCTCCGGCACCGTGATGGAATCGGTCATCACCGGACGGTCGTCCAGCGACAGCACGTTGGTGAAATGAAAGACGCGCTCGCCGGGCTCGATCCCCAGCGCCATCGCCTCCTCGCGGCTCGCCTTGGCGCGGCGGAACCGCACCAGCCGCACCGAGGGATAGGCACGGTGTCCATCCTCCCGCACCACCCGAAAGAAGCGGAAGAAGTGGTCCTCCTGCCGGTGCGTGGCGACGAAGGTGCCGCGCCCCTGGTGCCGGATCAGGATGTTCTCGGCCACCAGTTCGTCGATGGCCTTGCGCAGCGTGCCGATCGACACGCCGAAGCGCTCGACCAGCCGGCGCTCGGACGGGATGGCCTCGGCCGGCTTCCATTCGCCGCTGGCCAATGCCGCGAGGATCGCCCGCTTGATGTCCTTGTACAGCACGCCGCCGATGGCCGTGCCCGGTCCGAATTCTGCGCCCACGTTGTCCGTCTCCTCCGTCGTGTTGCGGCCCATGTGCCCGGTCCGCTCGGGACCCAGCTATATAACATGGATGACTTGCAAGACCTGGGCCAGCGCGAGCCTGGACGCAACGCCCGCGCTGCCCGTTCCTGCCGGTCGCGAAATGCAGGTCGGCTATTCCGCGCGGATCTGCTTCTCGTCGATCAGCCTCGCCCAGCGCGCCACTTCATCGCGGAAGTAGTTGCTGAACATCGCGCTCGGCTGCGGCGCCGGGGTAAAGCCGGCGGCGATGATGCGCTCGCGCGGCTCCTTCATCTCGACCAGCCTGGCCACCGCCATGCCCACCTTGTCGACCACCGGCTGCGGTGTGCCCGCCGGCATCATCACGCCGGTCCAGTTCTCGACCAGCAGCTCCGGGAAGCCGACCTCGGCGACGGTGGGCACGTCGGGCAACAGCGGATGCCGCTCGCGCGTGGTCACGGCCAGCGCGCGCAGCTTGCCGCCCTTCACATGCGCCAGCGACTCCGGGAAGTTGGAGAAGACCACATCGATCTGTCCGCCGATCAGGTCCGTCATCGACGGCGCGCCGCCCTTGTAGGGCACGTGCGTCAAGCGGGTCCTGGTGAGGCTTTCGAACAGCGCCAGCGTCAAGTGCGGCGGCGTGCCGTTGCCGCTGGAGCCGGCGTTCAGCTTGCGAGTGCGGGCCGCTTCCACCAGCTCCTGCATCGACTTGATGGAGGAACTGGCGGGCACCACCACCGTCATGGGCGACGAGGCGATCCGCGCGACCGGCACCAGGTCCTTCTGCATGTTGAACGGCAGCCGCGGGAACAGCGTCACGTTGGAGGCGTGCGTCAGCGTGACCGCGAGCCAGGTGTAGCCGTCGGGAGCCGACTTGGCGACCTGGTCGGCGCCGATGTTGGCATTGCCGCCCGGTTTGTTGTCGACCACGATCGGCTTCTTCCATTCCTCCGACAACTGGTGGCCAACCAGCCGGGCCATCACATCGGTCAGTCCGCCGGGCGCGAACGGCACCACATAGCGAATCGGCTTGCTCGGATAGTCGCCTTCCGCGCCGCCATTTCCATTGGCGCGTGCGGCGGGACTCTGGGCAGCCACCGGAGCGGCGGCAAGCGACGACACAGCGGCGGACAACGCAATCAACAATGCAGCCGCATGCCTTGGCATGCGTCGGATCGAAGGGCAATGCATGGTGTGTCTCCTGTGTAGGCCGCCGCCCGTACGTTGCGAGCAGTGGCAAGGGGATGGTGCCGGCTCGATTTCTATGCGGGGTTCGCCTCCCCGGCCAGCGCCCGGATCTCGGCCAGCAGCGCGTGCGGCACGTCGATGCCCTGCGCGCTGGCCTGCGTTTTCGATGCCTCGCGCCGTGCGCCGGGCAAGCGCGTGCCCTCGTCGGCAAGCATGGCCGCCAGCAGCGCTTCCACGCGCTGGTGATAGACCTCGCCACCGCGGAACGCCGCCGGGTCGAGCACCAGGAACAGCTGCCCGATGCGGGGCCGTCCGCCCTCCTCCTCGAAGAACGAGTCGGCCTCGGCACCGAAGCTGGCGCCGGCGATCGATGCCACCAGCAGCTCGACCATCAGCGCCAGCATCGCGCCCTTGACGCCTCCGGCGGGTAGCATCGAGCCGCGCAGCGCCGCCGCCGGGTCGGTGGTGGGCTGGCCGGCTTCGTCCAGCGCCCAACCCAGCGGAATCGCCTTGCCCTGGCGAGCGGCCACCATGATCTTTCCGCGTGCAACCTCGGACAGCGACAGATCGATCTGGACCGGCGGCGCGCTGCGACGCGGAAACACCGCGGCGATCGGATTGGTGCCGAACAGTGGGCGGCGTCCGCCCCAGGCCGGCATTGCCGCCGGAGAGTTACCCAGCGCGATGCCCACCATGTCCGCCTGCGCGACCGGATCCAGATGCAACGCCGCCGCGCCGAAGTGGTGGCTGTTGCAGACCGCCACGGCGCCAATGCCGGTTTCGCGCGCCCGCACCATGGCCTCCTGCACGGCCAGCCCGCAGGCCGGAAAGGCAAAGCCGCAGCCGGCATCGACGACGCCGGCAGCGGCACGCGCGGACAGGAGGCGAGGCACGGCCCGCCCATCCACCCGGTCGCGCCGCAGGTGGCTGGCATACATCGGCACGCGCGACACGCCGTGCGAGGCCAGTCCCGCCGCATCGGCCTTCACCAGCGCGCGGGCAGTCGCCTCGGCCTGCAGGTCGCTGGCTCCCGCCCGGCGCAGCGCTTCAGCGGCAAGCGCAGTCAGCGCCTGCATGTCGAGCATCGTCATCGGCTGTCCTCCAGCGCCTTGCGCACTTGCTGCGCGATCAGCATCGACACCCGTTCATTGGCTTCCCGCGTGACGCCGCCGATATGCGGCGTGAGCAGCAGGTTTGGCACGCCAGCGAGTGCCGAGCCGGCCGGCAGCGGCTCCTGCTCGAACACGTCCAGCGCCGCGCCCGCAAGCCGGCCCTCGCGCAGCGCGGCTGCCAGCGCCGGCTCGTCCACCACCCCGCCGCGGGCGCTGTTGATCAGCACCGCGCCGGGCTTCATCTGCCGCAGGCGCTGCGCGTCGATCAGATGCCGTGTCGCGGGCACCAGCGGCACGTGCAGGCTGACGGCATCGGATTCCGCAAGCAATGCATCCAGTGCGCGGGGCTCGACGCCAGCGGATTGCCACACCGGATCGACGTCGGCCAGCATCGGGTCGTGTGCGATCACCCGCATGCCGAATGCCTGCGCCAGCGCCGCCGTCAACCGGCCGATATCGCCGAAGCCGATCAACCCCAGCGTCTTGCCCAGCGTTTCCCTGCCCTCGGACAGGCGCGCACGCGGCCATTGGCCCGCTGCCATCTCCGTGTTGCTGGCATAGGCGCCGCGCAGCAGCATCGCAACTGTCGTCACCACGTACTCCGCGACCGAGCGGGCATTGGCGCCCGTGGCCGGAATCACCCGGATACCGCGCGCCTGGCACGCCGCCACATCGATGTTGTCCAGCCCGACCCCAAGCCGGCCGACCACGCGCAGCTGCGGCGCGCGCTCCAGCAGTTCCGCATCGACGCGGGTGCGGTTGCGCACGATCAGCGCGGCGGCCTCGGACAAGGCGGACAGCAGCGCCTCGCGCCGATCGGCCCAGGACGGCTCGTAGTGCAGGTCGAAGCCGGCCGCCAGCGTGGCGACGGCCTGCTCGTCCATGAACTCGCTGATGCAGATGCGCGTCATCATGCCGACTCGTGGATGCGGGTCAGCACGAACTCGCGGTGGCCAAGCGCCTCGGCCGCGGTCCAGCGCCCATTGACCGTGGCGAGCATGCACTCGAGCAGCTTGTCGCCGGTCTGGTCCAGGTTCTGCTCGCGCTGCAGCAGGCCCGAGCAATCGACGTCGATATGCTCCTGCATCAGCCGCACCGTACGCGGGTTCGCGCACAGCTTGATCACCGGCACGATCGGGTTGCCGATCACATTGCCCTGCCCGGTCGGGAAGAAATGGACGACAAAGCCGGAGGCCGCGCACAGCGTCACCATCTCCGCCGCGGCCGACGACGAATCCATGAACCACAGGCCCGGATGGGTCGGCTCCTCGGCCTTGTCGATCACGCCGTCCACGGTGCAGGTCTTGCCGATCTTCTGGATATTGCCCAGCGCCTTTTCCTCGATGGTGGTGAGGCCGCCGGCGATATTGCCCTTGGTCGGCTGGGACTCGGACAGATCGGTCGTCTTCCAGCGGTCGATCATGCTCTGGTAGCGGTCGAACATGGTCATGAACTTGCGCCGCACCTCGGCATTGGCACAGCGCTCGGCAACGATATGCTCGCCGCCGGTCAGCTCCGAGGTTTCGCCGAACACCAGCGTGGTCCCCAGCGGATGCAGCTTGTCGAAGGCATTGCCGACGGTGGGATTGGCACCGCAGCCGGAGGTGGTATCGGACTCGCCGCACTTGGTCGACACCCACAGGTCGCCGATCGGACATTCGACGCGATGCAGCGCGGTGGCGTACTGCACGAATTCCCGCGCGGCCTGCGACGCCCGCCTGATGGTCTCGTGATCGCCATGCCCTTCGATGCCGAAGCCCACCACCGGCTTGCCGGTGCGGGCGATGCCGTCGACGACGCGCCGGGTCCAGCCATCCTCGATGCCGATCACCACGACCGCGGCGACGTTCGGATTGCTGCCGGCGCCGATCAGCGTGCGGAAATGCAGGTCCAGATCGGGGCCGAATTGCAGGCGTCCATAGGGATGAGGAATCGCCATGGTGCCCTTGATCGCATAAGCGACCGCTTCCGCGGCAGCGTTGGACAGATCGTCCAGAGGCAGGATGATGACGTGGTTGCGCACGCCAACACGGCCGTTGTCGCGGCGATAACCCCAGAAGGTAGTGTTCTGATCGATGATGGACATGAGTTCGGCTCTGACGGATTGGAGGTGGGGATGGCCATGCCCGTCGCACGGTCGAGCGCGACCGCGGCCCGCCATTCGGGGGCCTGACAGGGGTCAGCAAGGGAGGAAGATGCGCCGGCGGCTTACCAGCGCTTGGTCTTGATGTTGTGCACGTGCGCGTGCTCGCCGGCCTTGATCGGCGCGACCACGCGGCCGATGTCCACGCCGTACTTGAAGACCGTGTCGTTGGGCGCCATGTCGCGCAGCGCCACCTTGTGGCCGATGGGAATCGGCTGCCGTGCGGTCACGGTAATGGTGCGGTCCTCGTCCATGATCCAGGCATTGAGTTCGGTGCCCGCCTCGATGCCTTCCACCACCGCGACCGCCACGGTATCCCGGGCGTCGTGCAGTACGACATGAATCATCGTTTGTCTCCTTGGGGTTGATTGGCTCGTCCGCGCCTCGGACCGGGCGGCGCCGGGGCGGTGTGAAACCAGCATAGGAAACAGAAAGATAAAGGTCAACCAACTCATCTATATGAATTAGTGGAGTGAGAGTTGGCGCGCATTGCGCCTGGCGACGGGGCGGATGCCGAAATGCAAAGCGGCCCGGTGCGCAGTGCACCGGGCCGCCAGACTGCTGCGCCCCCTCGTCCCCGCGAAGGCGGGGACCCAGTGGCTCTTGCCGTCGTCCCCGCGAAGGCGGGGACCCAGTGGCGTTCGAAGACGCTGGATTCCCGCTTGCGCGGGAACGACGCGCTGGTTCTCCAAGCCCTGTCAGCAATCTGGCGGCCCGGCGCGATGCAGCGGGCGGCCAATGCCGAAGGGCAGAAGGAAGAGGATCAGCCGGCCGCCGGTTCCATGCCGATCGATTGCATCATCTGCGCGTAGCGGCGCACCTCGGCACCGACCATCGCATGGAACTGCGCCGGCGAAGCGCTGCGGCGCAGCTCGCCGGAGTTGGCTTCGATCTGCGCGGTCAGCTTGCCGGCGTCCTGCAACGCCGTGACGGCGGCGAACAGCTTCTGCACCAGCGGCGCGGGCAGGCCCGCCGGCGCGAACAGTCCGCTCCAGTTGTCCAGCTCGAAGCCCGGCGGCAGCGCCTCGGCCAGCGTCGGCACCTGCGGGAAATACGACGAGCGTGACGACGTGGTGACGGCCAGGATACGAATCTGCTTGTTGCGCAGAAATTGCGTCGCGGTGCCGATCACCGGCATGCCGAATTGCGTCTGGCCGCTGAGCATCGCCGTGACGATCTCGGTCGCGCCCTTGTAGGGGATGTGGACCGCGGTGGTGCCGGTCTGGTGCAACAGCGCCTCGACCGCCAGATGGGCCACGCTGCCCTTGCCGCCGGAGCCGTAGTTGAACTTGCCGGGCGCGCGGCGCATCGCCTCGATCAGTTCGGCGGCCGTCTTCCAGGGCGAGTCCGCCGGCACCGCCAGCACGGTCGGGCCGCCCGACAGCGCGGCGATCGCCTGGAAGTCCCTGGCCGGATCGTACGGCTTGTTGCGGTACAGATTGACGTTGATGACGTGCTGGTTGGCGAGCAGGCCGAGGGTATAGCCGTCAGGCTCGGCACGCTTGAGCGCCTGCGCACCGATGATGCCGCCCGCGCCGGGGATGTTCTCCACCACCAGCGACTGCCCCAGCTTCGGGCCCAGTTCGGCGGCGAGATTGCGCGCGGTGATGTCCGGCGAGGTGCCCGCCAGGAAGGGAACGATCAGCCGGATCGGCCGCTCGGGCCAGGCGGCAATGTCCCGCCCTTTGTCGCGCGCGCGCGCCAGTCCCAGCGATCCCAGTGCGCCCGCTGCGGCTACCGCACCGGCAGCCTTCATCCATTCTCTGCGTTGCATTGCTTGTCTCCTGTTGCCTGCCTGGCGCTATGCGTTGCGCCGGTGCGCTGGTTCGCTTGCCCCGTTGGGGGAAACCGGCCGCCGTCAGCTTGCCGCCGCATCCCTGGCACGCGCCGCCGGGGCTTCCTCTCCCGTGTCGAGAATGGCGCGCGCGATGGTGTTGCGCTGGATTTCGCTGGTGCCGGTGAAGATGCGGAACATGCGCAGCTTGCGGAAGGCCTGCTCCACCGGATGGCCGCGCGTCACACCGACATTGCCGTGAATCTGCACCGCCTTGTCGGCCACCTCGAAGCAGCGCTCGGAGACGAACAGCTTGCAGGCGGCGGCCCGCATGCGCAGGTCGGCGCCCGTATCGGCCAGGGCAGCAGTCTGCGCGATCATCGACTCGCAGGCCCACAGCGTGGCCGCCATATCGGCCAGCATATGCTGGATCGCCTGGAAGCGCGCGATCGGCCCGCCGAACTGGCGCCGGGTGCGCGCGTAGTCCAGTGACGACCGGTAGACCGACATCGCCAGCCCCAGCATGGTCGGGCAATGCAGCAGCCGGTTCACGTTGATGCGCGACATGCCGAGCTTGAAGCCATTGCCTTCGCCACCGAGGATATTGGCGCGCGGCACACGGACCTGCTCGAAGCGGATGTCCGCATCGATATGCTGGCCCGACATCGGGGTGTATTCCGTGCTGACCGTGACGCCCGGCAGGTCGAGATCGACCAGCACCGCGCTGATCGACGGCGGCGTGCCGGCCGAACCCGGCGTGGTCACGCACATCACGATCGCGAAGTCGGCGAACGGCGCGCCGCTGATGTAGTGCTTGGTGCCGTCGATCACCAGCTCGTCGCCATCTGCCACCGCGGTGGTCGAGATGCTCATCGCGTCCGAGCCGGAATGCGGCTCGGTCATCGCAAAGCAGGTCGAGCGCTCGCCGCGGATGACCGGGCCGAAATAGCGCGCGATCTGCTCGGGCGTGGCGTACTTCAGCATGTTGCCCACACGCGGCGGGCCGCCCAGGTCGCCCAGTACATGCGGCGCCAGCGAGCAGCCGCTGGCGGCCAGGTCCGCCTTCAGCGCGCACTGTTCGGCAATATTCAGCCCCTTGCCACCCAGCTGCGTCGGCAGGCAGGACGCGTACAGTCCCAGCTCGCTGGAGCGGCGCCACACGCCCTGCAGCACCTCGCGTGGCCACGGGTCTTCCGAGCCAAGGCCCAGTTCCGCCTCGAGCGGGCGCAGTTCCTCCTCGATATAGCGGCGCATCGCCGCGCGGGTCTCGATCAGGACCGGATTGGTCAGATGGTCGAACATGCGTCTCCCCTTCTAGTTCACGCGCCGATCGACGCCCTGCCAGTACTGCTCGCGCACCACCTTGCGCGCCAGCTTGCCGCTGGCGTTCTTGGGCAGCGTGTCGACGAAATCGATCGAGCGCGGCAGCTTGTAGTCGGCGATGCGCTCGCGGCAATGGGCCAGCAGCGAGCCCGCATCGGGCTGGCGGCCGGGACGCAGCGCGATCACCGCCTTCACCGCCTCGCCCCAGCGCTCGTCCGGCACGCTGATCACGCAGGCTTCGAGCACATCGGGATGCTGGTACAGGGTCGCCTCGACCTCGGTCGGATAGACGTTGAAACCGCCCGAAATGATCATGTCCTTCTTGCGGTCGACCAGGTACACGTACCCTTCCTCGTCCACCCTGGCCAGGTCCCCGGTGTGCAGCCAGCCATCGACCAGGACCTCGGCCGTCAGCGCCGGCTCCCCCCAGTAGCCCTGGAACACGTCCTCGCCGCGGATCACCAGTTCGCCGATCGCGTCGCCGCTGACCTCGTTGCCGCGCTCGTCCACCACCCGCACTTCCGTCTCGCCCAGCGCGCGGCCGCACGAGGCCAGCCGCTCCGGCCGGTGCGCCAACGCCCAGGCGTGGTCGGCGGTCGACAGCTTGGTCACGCCCGAGGTCGATTCGCTGGCCCCGTAGCCTTGCGAAAGGATCGGGCCAATGCGCTCCCAGGCCTCGCAGATGCGCGCCGGCGCCATCGGCGCGGCGCCGTAGGCCAGCGTCTTCAGGCTGGACAGATCTGCGCTGCCCAGCGCCGGCTCGGTCAGCAGCATGTTGATCATCGCCGGCACCATGAAGACGTGCGTGATGCGCAGCCGCGCCACCTCGGCCAGGAAGTGCGCCGGCTCGAAGCGGTCGAACAGCACCAGCGTCGCGCCGCAGAACAGGTACGGCTGCATCAGCATGCCGGACGCGTGCGTGATCGGCCCGATCAGCGCAAGCCGGTCGCCCGGGCGGGCCGGCTGGTCCATGCCAAGCACCACCTTGCGCAGCGAGGCGATGCGGTTGCCGTAGCTCTGCATCGCGGCCTTGATCTTGCCGGTCGAGCCGGAGGAAAAATGCAGCACGGCGAGATCGCCGGGCGCCGGGTCGTAGTTCACGGGCGTGGCCGCGGCCTGCTGCAGCAGTGTCTCGTAATCCCGGTAGCCGGGCGCGGACTCGCCGAGCGAGACAAAGACCTCCACCGAACCGAAACCCGGCGTCATGCGCGAATAGCCGGTGAAGCCCTCGCCCGCGATCATCACGCGCGGCGAGCAGTCCTCCATCACCTGCGACGCCTCCGCGGCGGTGAAGCGCGGATTGAGCGCCGCCTTGACCAGGCCCGCCTTGTACAGCGCGCATTCGAGTTCGACCAGTTCGGTGCAGTTGCGCGCCTGTACCGCAACCCGGTCGCCCTTGGCCAGACCCAGGCCCAGCAGCGCATTGGCCAGCCGGGTCGAGCGCTCGTCCAGCGCCGCGTAGGTCAGTATCCGGTCACGGTGTATGACGGCGGCGTGGCCGGCCCAGTAGCGGGCCGCCCGACGCAGGAAATAGGCGAATCCCATCGTGTCTCCTTGTGGCGTTTGCCTCTATGTCTCTGATTGGTGCCTGTCTGGCGCAGTCTGTAAGATGGCGAGCATTACCGCCATGCCGCGTTCGGCATAAAGTCATAACCAACAGGAATCCCTCGCCGTGGCGATCACCGGGGGGAGCGGACAAGCACGATGGAGACACGGGACCTCGAATACCTGCTGGCGATCGGCACCCACGGCGGCATCGGCCGCGCCGCGGAAGCGCTCGGCATCAGCCAGCCCGCCCTGACCAAGGCGGTGCGCCGCGTGGAGACGCAACTCGGCCTGCCGCTGTTCGAGCGCACCGCGCTAGGCATGCGGCCCACCGATGCCGGCAGCACATTCCTGCAGCGCGCGCGCCGGATCCGGCTCGAATACGACGATGCCCTGAAGGAAATGCGCGAGATGCGCACCGGCGAGCTGGGACTGCTGCGGGTCGGCTATTCGCCCTCGATGCCCAACCCGCTGGTGCTCGGCGCCTGCCAGCAACTGCTGCGCGAGCGGCCGGTGGCGCGCTTGCGGCTGGTGCGGCGGCTTGCCCCGGAGTTGATGGACCTGCTGGTCCAGGGGGAACTGGACCTGGCCATTGCGCCCGTGCCCAGCCGGCAGGCGGACCTGTTCGCCGCGCACGCGCTATTCCAGGACAGCCTGGCAGTGATCGCCGACGAAGACCACCCGCTGCAACACCGGCGCGGGCTGACGCTCGCCGACCTGGTCGGGCAGCCGTGGCTGCTGCCACAAGCGCATATCGTGCTGCGGCAACAGGTCGAGGACGCCTTTGAAGCGGCGGGCCTGCCGCCGCCGCTGTTGCGGATCGAAGCGGACTTCGGCAGCGCCTCGCTGCTGCATCTGCTGCGGGGTACCACGCTGCTCAGTGTCGGCGGCGCCTTGATGAATCGTGGCGCCATGGGATTGCGGCCGCTGCCGCTGCCGGTGGAGGAGCTGGACCTGCGCCGAAGGGTGGGCGCCGTCTGGCGCAAGGGCGCCTACCTGTCGCCACTGGCGCAGCGGATGATCGAGATTCTGGAGCAATCCCACACCATGTGAAGCCGCGCCGGTGCGCTCCCTCTCCCCCGGCCCTCTCCCACCAGTGGGAGAAGGGAGTAACCCGTTGGCAGCGAAGCCGCCGTGGGTGTGCTCCCCTCTCCCGCCCGGCGGGAGAGGGGCCGGGGAGAGAAGTCAGCAGCGTCCCCAAGTCCCCTGGATCAGCAAGCCTACTGGACTCCTGCGCCCGATCGACTATCGTATCCAGACGCGCGGCACTCGACCGCCGACATTCAACATGCTTGACCGCTACAGGAGACACAGATGGCCTACGTCGATGGTTTTGTTCTCGCCGTTCCCCAGGCAAACCGGGAAGCCTATCGCCAGCTCGCGGAAACCGCCGCTACCGTGTTCAAGGAGCACGGCGCACAGAAGGTGGTGGAGTGCTGGGGCGACGATGTGCCGGAGGGCAAGGTGACCTCCTTCCCGATGGCCGTCCAGCGCAAGGACGACGAAGCGGTGGTCTTTTCCTGGATCTATTGGCCCTCGCGCGCAACACGCGACGAAGGCATGAAGGCCGCGATGGAAGATCCGCGCCTGAAGCCCGACTTCGACACCATGCCGTTCGATGGCAAGCGGATGATATTCGGGGGCTTCGAGGTGATGCTCGAAGCATAGGACCGGATAAATGGTTCGAGGGACGCCGGAAAACCCGACCCTGCCCGATCACCGCGCGCTGCAACAAGCCAGGGCCGCGGTGGAGGCCGCACAACGCCATCTGGGGCCGGCGCTGCTCGCCGCCTGGCTATACGGGTCAGCCGCGGATGGCGGGCTTCGGACCCATAGCGACATCGACCTGTTGCTGCTGATCGAGGGTGGCCTGCCGGCACCGGCAGGCACTGCCCTGACCGCGAATCTGCTGTATCTGTCCGGCATCCCGGGCGATCCGCAACGGCGCCCGCTGGAGTTGACCATCGTCGACCTCGCGCAAATCAGGCCGTGGCGCTATCCCGCCATCCGCGAGTACCAGTTCGGCGAGTGGCTGCGTGCGGAACTGCTGCAGGGCGCCACCATCGAGCGTCAGCGCGATCCCGACCTGGCCTTGCTGCTGACCGCGGCAAGGCAGCATTCGCACGCCCTGTGGGGTCCATCCGCGGCGCAGCTGCTGGACCCGGTCCCGGAGCGGGACAGGTTGCGGGCGATGCGGGAGATGCTGCCCGAACTGGCGGAGAACTGGGAGGAGGACCCACGTAACGCCGTGTTGACCCTGTGCCGGATGCTGGTGACGGCGGTGACCGGCGACATCGTGCCCAAGGACCAGGCAGCCACATGGGTGCTGCGGCATTTCCCCGGCCCTCATGCGCGGATCGTGGGTTGGGCCCGCGCCGAGTATCTTGGCGAGAACAACGTCGGCGAGAACAACGTCGGCGAGCGCGCCCACAGTGGGGCCGCTATCGGCCCCATCGGGCCCGCCCGCATCGCAGTGCAGGGTCTCGCCGACCTGGTCCAAGCCAGGCTGGACGAGGCGGTCGAACCCCGGACCTGACAGGGAGCCAGGACAAGGCGCCCGCCCCGAGGAGCGGGCGCCGGTCTTACTCCACCGTCACCGACTTGGCCAGATTGCGCGGCTTGTCCACGTCGGTCCCCCGCGCACAGGCGGTGTGATACGCCAGCAGTTGCAGCGGCACCACGTGCAGGATCGGCGAGAGGTCGCCATAGTGCTCGGGCAGACGGATCACCTGGATGCCGTCGGTGGACTGGATATGCGTGTCGGCGTCCGCGAACACATAGAGCCGGCCGCCGCGCGCGCGCACTTCCTGGATGTTGGACTTCAGCTTCTCCAGCAGCGCGTCGTTGGGCGCCACCGTGACCACCGGCATCGCTTCGGTGACCAGTGCCAGCGGGCCGTGCTTCAGCTCGCCCGCCGGGTAGGCCTCGGCATGGATGTAGGAGATTTCCTTCAGCTTGAGCGCGCCTTCCAGCGCGATCGGGTAATGCAGGCCCCGGCCGAGGAACAGCGCATTCTCGCGGCGGGCGAAGTCCTCCGACCACGCGATGATCTGCGGCTCCAGCGCCAGCACGCCATGCAGCGCTGCCGGCAGATGGCGCAGATTGGCCAGCGCCGCCGCCTCGGCATCCTCGGACAGCCGGCCGCGCTGCTTGGCCAGCGCCAGCGTCAGCATGTACAGCGCCGCCAGCTGGGTGGTGAAGGCCTTGGTCGAGGCAACGCCGATCTCGGCGCCGGCGCGCGTGATGAAGCGCAGCTCGGTCTCGCGCACCATCGCGCTGCTCGACACGTTGCAGATGCACAGCGTGTGCTCATGGCCGAGCGACTTGGCGTGGCGCAGCGCCGCCAGCGTGTCGGCGGTCTCCCCGGACTGCGAAATCACCACCACCAGCGCACGCGGGTTGGGCACGGTTTCCCGATAGCGGTACTCGCTGGCGACTTCGACCTGGGTGGGAATGCGGGCGATCGATTCCAGCCAGTACTTGGCCGTGCAGCCCGAGTAATAGCTGGTGCCGCAGGCCAGGATCAGCACGCTGTCCACGCCGGCGAAGATCTGCGGCGCGCGTTCGCCGAACTGCGAAGCGTCGATGACCTCGATGCCTTCGAGCGTATCGCCCAGAGCGCGCGGCTGCTCGAAGATTTCCTTCTGCATGTAGTGACGGTACGGCCCGAGATCGACCGCTGCCGCGTGCGCCTCCACCAGCCGCACTTCGCGCTCGACTTCGTGGTCGTGCAAGTCGTGGATGGTGATGCCGTCGCGCCGGACCTCGACCACGTCGCCTTCTTCCAGGTAGATCACCCGGTTGGCGGTACCCGCAACAGCCAGCGCATCGGAGGCGAGGAACGCCTCGCCCTCGCCCAGCGCGGCGACCAGCGGCGAACCGGCGCGCGCGCCGACCACCACGTCCGGCTGGTCCTTGGCCACCACCGCGATGGCATAGGCGCCCCGCAGCCGCTTGGTAATGGCGCGCACCGAGGCGAACAGGTCGCCGCGGGTGGCGCTGCTCGGATAGGTGTAGGCCTGATGCACGAGGTGTGCGACCACTTCGGTGTCGGTCTGCGAGTCGAAGCCGTAACCGACCGCGCGCAGCTCGTCGCGCAGCGGCTCGTAGTTCTCGATGATGCCGTTATGCACCAGCGCGATCGTCTCGCCGGAGAAATGCGGGTGCGCGTTGGTCGTGTCGGGCTTGCCGTGCGTGGCCCAGCGGGTATGCGCGACGCCGACGGTACCGGCCAGGCCCGACGCCCGGGTCTGCTCGTCCAGATCGGCGACGCGCGCCACTGTGCGGGCCCGCTCCAGCGTATCGTCGCGGACTACCGCCACGCCGCAGGAATCGTAGCCACGATATTCGAGGCGGCGCAGCCCCTCGACCAGGACGGGAACGATGTTGCGGGTCGAAACCGCACCGACGATGCCACACATATTCTCTTCTCCCTGAAGGCAGGCGCGCGGTTGCGCTGCCAGTTCTTGCAGTCATGCCGGGCGGCAGATCGTGCCGGCCCGTGCACCGCGGCGCGCGGATCGCGCCGCTGCGGGCGCCACGTTCGCCGCGGCTTATCTTACTGTTTTGCTGCACCGCCCTCCGGGCGGTCGGCCACATCCGCCGGCGCGGCGCCGCTTGCCGCCTTGGGCAGCTTCGCCGGCCGCTGCCATCCGGGCACGCTGAGCTGGCGGGCACGCGAGACGGTCAGCTGCCCGGCCGGCGCATCGCGTGTCAGCGTGGTGCCGGCACCCAGCGTGGCGCCGCGTCCCACCGTCACCGGCGCGACCAGCTGCGAATCCGAGCCGATGAAGGCGTCATCCTCGATCACGGTGCGGTGCTTGTTGACGCCATCGTAGTTGCAGGTGATGGTACCCGCGCCGATGTTCACGCGCTCGCCGACCGTGGCGTCGCCGACATAGGCCAGGTGGTTCGCCTTGCTGTGCGCGGCGATGCGGCTGTTCTTGATCTCGACGAAATTACCGACATGCACGTCCTCGGCCAGCTCGGCACCCGGGCGCAGCCGGGCATACGGCCCGATACGGCCGCCGGGGCCAACCTGGGCCTGCTCCAGATGGCAGAACGGGTGGATCTGCGCCCCGGAACCGATCTTGCTATTCCGAATCACACAGTGAGGTCCGATGTGCACGCCGTCGTCCAGGTGAACCCGCCCCTCGAACACGCAGCCGACGTCAATCGTGACGTCTCGTCCGCACGTCAGCTCGCCGCGGATATCGATTCGCGCGGGGTCGAGCACCGTGACGCCGGCTTCGAGCAGTTGCTGGGCCAGGTTGCGCTGATGCAGCCGCTCCAGTTCCGCGAGCTGGACCTTGCTGTTGACGCCAAGCGTCTCCCAGAGCGCACCCGGCTGGGCGGACACGACGGCAAGGCCGTCCGCCACCGCGCGCTCGACCGTGTCCGTCAGGTAGTACTCGCCCTGGGCGTTGTCGTTGCGCAGGCTGGCCAGCCAGTCGCCGAGGCGGCCGGTCGGGCAGACGATGATGCCGGTGTTGATCTCGGCAATGGCGCGCTCGGCCTCGGTGGCATCCTTCTGCTCGACGATGCGCTGGATCTGCCCGGCCTCGTTGCGCACGATACGACCATAGCCGGTCGGATCGTCCATGGTCACGGTCAGGATGCCGAAGCGGTCGGCACCGGCGGCGTCGACCAGGGCGCGCAGCGTTGCGGCGCGGGTCAGCGGCACGTCGCCGTACAGAACCAGCGTCGGTTGCGCAGGATCCAGCAGCGGCAAGGCCTGCATCACCGCATGGCCGGTGCCCAGCTGCTGCGCCTGCAGGGCGAACTGCACGTCCGGCGCACCGACGGCGGCGCGGACCTGGTCGGCGCCATGGCCGACCACGACGACCAGCCGCGACGGAGACAGCGAGCGGGCCGTATCGAGCACGTGGGCCAGCAGGGGCCGGCCGGCGATCGGATGCAGCACCTTGGGCAAAGCCGAGTGCATCCGTTTGCCCATGCCGGCAGCAAGAATGACGATGTTCACGAGGAGGTTCCTAAGTGAGTGCGCCCGAAATGACTTCCGGAACGGATCGGCAAGGCGTGGAGTCCGCCCTGGCGGCCGATGCCCATTGCCGGCATGGCAGGCTCGACCCAGTGGTCGACAACACCGTCGACAACACGGCGGCTTGCCGGAAAGCGCCTGCCAAGGCTGCGCACGGTACGGCCCGGACGGCCGCAAACCCTTGTCCAGCCTCGGCTGGCGGGGGTCGGAGGGAGCCGTCCGGAATGCGCGACGATTCTAGCATGGGGGGTATCCGACGCTTGCTGGCTGTTGCGCAAATTCACAATCTGCGGTTGCGCGCACTGATCGCCGGATCGGTTCTGGTATTGCTGACGGCCTGCAATGCGATGAAGCTGGGCTATCAGCAGGGCGACCACCTTGCCTACTGGTGGGTGGACAACTACGTGGACGTCACCGACGACCAGGAGCCGCAGACCAAGGACGCCATCGCCCGGTTCTTTGCCTGGCACCGGCGCAGCCAGCTGCCGGAAATCGAGGCGCTGCTGCAGCGGGCCAAGTCCGAGGTCCAGCAGCCGGTTACCGAGGCGCAGCTCGACCGCTTCCGTGACGAATCGATGCGCCTGACCCGGCTGTCCTATGACCATGCGATTCCCGACGTAGCGGACCTGCTGTTGACGCTGCAGCCGGAACAGGTCCGCCGCATGGAACGCAAGTTCGCCGACGGCAACGAGAAGTACCGCAAGAAATTTCTTCGCGGCGACCCGCAGGACCGTCTTGATGCCCGCTTCGACAAGGTAATGGAGTGGTCCACGCTGGTCTATGGCCGGTTTTCCCGACAGCAGGAAGACGCCATTCGCAAGGCCCTGGCCCCGGTGGTGGATAACGCGGAAGCCCGCTACGCCGAGCGCTTGAAGCGCCAGCAGGCATGGCTCGCACTGGTGCGGCAGGTTCAGGCCGAGAAGCCGCCCAAGGCGCGCGTCATCGAATTGCTGCAGCGCTTCGGCGACCAATGGCAGGCGCCGCCCACCCGCGAGCGGCGCATCAGCTATGAGGCGGCCAGCGACACCGGCCTGGCGGTGGCGGCGACCATTGCCAACCTGACCACGCCCGAGCAAAAGCGTCACGCAGTGAACCGCTTCCAGGGGTGGATCGACGATGTGCGCGCATTGATGCGTGAAGCGCCGCGCGAAGCGCCCCGTAAAGCGCCCGTGCAGCCAGCGCACGCATCGAACTGACGCTGCGGCCGGCCGATCCGGTCAAGGGGCGGGGTCAGCTTGCCGCTTGCGGTTCGGATGCGGATGCCGGCTGCGCCGGCGAGGGCTTCTCGAAGCGGACGAACTCCATCCGGTTCTCCGCACTGCCGCCGGCGAATACCAGCGGCTGCTGCTGGAACGTCGAATCTCCGAACAGCGAGGCCTCGTCCACCTTGGCGAGGCCCGTCGCCAGTCCATTGAAGTCGAACAATTCGGTATCGGCCAGGTGCGACGGCACCACGTTCTTCAGCGCCGAGAAGATGTTGTCGATCCGGCCCGGATTCTGCCGCTCCCAGTCGAGCAGCATCTCCTTGACCTTCTTGCGCTGCAGGTTCTCCTGCGAGCCGCACAGGTTGCACGGGATGATCGGAAACTCCATCGCGCGCGCATAGGCGGCGATGTCCTTTTCCGAGCAATAGGCCAGCGGACGGATCACGATATGCTGGCCGTCGTCGGTAGCCAGCTTGGGCGGCATCGATTTCATCTTGCCGCCGAAGAACATGTTCAGGAAGAAGGTCTGGACGATGTCGTCGCGGTGGTGGCCCAGCGCAATCTTGTTGGCGCCCAGTTCCTTGGCAGTCCGATAGATCACACCGCGCCGCAGCCGGGAGCACAGCGAGCAGGTCGTCTTGCCCTCGGGGACCTTCTCCTTGACGATCGAATACGTGTCCGCCTCGACGATCACGTACTGCACGCCAATGCCGTCCAGATACCGCGGCAGCACGTCCTCGGGAAAGCCCGGCTGCTTCTGGTCCAGATTCATCGCGATCAGCTTGAAGTCGATCGGCGCCCGCTTCTGCAATGCCATCAGCACCGACAGCATCGTGTACGAGTCCTTGCCGCCGGACAGGCAGACCAGCACCGTATCGCCGTCCTCGATCATCTTGAAGTCGCCAATGGCGCGACCGGTCTGCGACTGCAGATAGGTCTCGAGGCGGTAGAAGTTCTTCGAATGGCTGGTGTCGGTCATGGCGGAAACAGGCGAAGCGGGGGCGAGCGGGGCCGCCGTGCGGGGAAAGGCGGGTATTTTACCGGGGGAAGCGCAGGGCTGCTGGCAGCGAACGCGCGATCACATCAGCAACGCTGCTAGTCTGCCCCCTCGCCCGCTCGCGGGAGAGGGACCGGCGGAGAGGGCGACCGCTGCGGCTCCAGCTTCCACCAATGTGCCTCAGTTCTTGATGTGAAACACCTCCACCCCCACCGAATCGCAATCCGGATACACGTCCGGCTTCTCGGTGGAAACGCGCACGGCGCGCACCTTGGGGTGCTTGAGCATCTCGCGTGCGACGTCATCGCACAGGGTCTCCTGCAGGTGGACATGCCCTTGCGCCATGCGGTCGGCAACGGTATTGCGCATGAAGTCGTAATCGACCACTTCGTGCAGCTTGTCGTCCTGCGGCGTGCTTTCCGCCAGCGGCACGTACAGGTCGATATTGATCAGCACGCGCTGCTCGCCCTTCTTCTCGAACTCGTGCACGCCGATATTGATCTGCACTTCATAGTTGCGCAGGAACATGCGGCGGCAGTCTTGCAGGCTGGGATGGGAAAGAGCGGCGAACATGGCGGCGGATTGCTGAAAAAAGAAGATCGGTAAGCCGGACGCGCTTGCCCTCGCAGGCGCGCATCCGGAAAAGGTCATTCGGTCAGGAACATCACGTCCCGCGCCAGCGGCATCAGGTGCTGGCCGCCGTCGACATACAACGTCGTGCCGGTCACCGCGCGCGCCTCGGCGAGGTAGGCCACGGCCTGGGCGATATCCTCCGGCGTGGAAGACTGGCCCAGCGGCGTCATCCGGTGCGCGCGCTTGAAGCCGCCCCCGGACTGGTCGCCCGATACCAGCGTGATGCCCGGCGCGACGCCGACCACGCGCAGCCGCGGCGCCAGCGCCTGTGCGAGCTGCATGGTCGCGGTCTGCAACGCGGCCTTGGAGAGGGTATAGGACAGGAAGTCCGGATTCAGGTTGTCCAGCTTCTGGTCCAGCAGATTGATCACCACGCCGCGCTGGTCGGCCTGCAGCGCCTTGTGCAACTCGCGCGCAAGCAGCAGCGGGGCGGCGACGTTGGTACGCATGTGGGTGTCCAGCGACGCATAGGAGAAGCTGGTCGCGACATCGTACTGGAACAGCGAGGCGTTGTTGACCAGGCACGTCGGCACGCCGAGCGCCTCGGTGCAGCCGGCGATCAGATTGCCGGTCGCCGCCTCGTCGCTGAGGTCGGCCTGCAGCACGGCGGCCCGGCGTCCCATCGCGCGCAACTGCGTGGCCAGCGCCTCGGCCTCGTCGCGGGAACGATGGCAATGCACGGCGATGTCCCAGCCGCGCGCCGCCAGCTCCAGCGCAATCGCGCGGCCGATACGGCGGGCGCCGCCGGTCACGAGGGCGATGCCGCGCGCAGCGGCGGACGGACCGGCGCCAGGCGCCGCGGCGGAGGACGCGGACGCGGAGGACGCGGACGCGGATGCCGACGCGGAAGCGGAAGCGGTGGACTCTGCGGAAGAAGCGGAAGCTGGCATTGCTACAATCGCGGGATGCAGAAAACCGGTAGTCTACCCCTTCCCTCCGCCGACGCGCTGGAGGCGTCGTCCCGACTGTCCGAGCACATCGGCGAGGCGATCGACGCCGCTGGCGGGTGGCTCGGCTTCGATCGCTATATGTCGATGGCGCTCTATGCCCCGGGACTCGGGTACTACAGCGGCGGAGCGGCCAAGTTCGGGCGGGATGTGCGCGACGGCAGCGACTTCGTGACCGCGCCGGAACTGACGCCGTTCTTCGCGCGCACGGTGGCCCGCCAGGTGGGGCAATGGCTGGCCGAAGGCCTCGATGCGGTGATGGAGTTCGGCGCCGGTACCGGCCGCCTTGCCGCCGATCTGCTGACGGCACTGGAGCAGCAGGGTCAGTTGCCGCGCCGCTACACGATTGTCGAGTTGTCGGGCGAGTTGCGCGAGCGGCAACAGCGCACGCTGGCCGAGCGCGCCCCGCATCTGGCTGACCGCGTGCAATGGCTGGACGCCCTGCCTGCGGCCTTCGACGGCGTGGTGATCGGCAATGAGGTACTGGACGCCATGCCGGTGCGGCTCTATGCCCGGCAGCGCGGCCTCTGGCACGAGCGTGGCGTCGCCCATGCGGACCTCAGCCCGGACGCGAATGTCGGTGCCCGTTTCGCCTATGCCGATCGCCCCTTGCCATCGCAGGACATTCCGGCGGTGCTGGCTGCCATCCCGGGCGATCACGATGTCATCACCGAGACGCATGCGGAAGCGGAGGGCTTCATGCGTTCAGTGGGCGCGATGCTCGGCAAGGGCGCCGTGCTGCTGATCGACTACGGCTTTCCCGCCGCGGAGTACTACCACCCGCAACGCACCGGCGGCACGCTGATGTGCCACTACCGCCATCATGCGCATCCGGACCCCTTCCTGTATCCGGGGCTGCAGGACATCACCGCCCACGTCAACTTCAGCGGCATTGCGCTGGCTGCCGTGGAAGCGGGCCTGACCGTGGCGGGGTTCGCCTCGCAGGCGCGCTTCCTGATGAACGCCGGCATCACGGAGCTGCTGATGACGCTCGATCCCGCCGATGCCGCCAGCTTCCTGCCCGCCGCCAACGCGGTGCAGAAGCTGCTGTCCGAAGCGGAGATGGGGGAGCTGTTCAAGGTCATCGCGCTGACCCGCGGCCTTGACGACTCGCTCCCGGCCGGATTCCGCGCCGGCGACCGCAGTTACACCCTGTAGCCGGAGCCGTCGCCATGCTGCGCTGGACGCTCACCATCTTCCTGTCGGTCATCATCCTGTCGTCCGCCCTGCCGTGGCTCAAGCGCATCGGTCTTGGCAGGCTGCCGGGCGACGTGCGTTTTCGCGTGTTCGGCCGCGAGATGGTGTTGCCGTTTGCCTCCACGGTGCTCCTGTCGCTGCTGGTGCTGGTGATCGGGCGCATGTTCTGAGCGCCCTCTCCCGCCGCGCTCTCCCGCGCGGCGCGGTCAACCCCCATCCTGTTCCAGCCGGGCGCGCTTGAGCGCGCGCATCTCGACGGCCTCCGGGTCTTCCGCCGGCAGCGGCTGCAAGCCTTCCGGATAGTCGGCCGGATCGACCCCATCCAGCTGCAAGCGCAGATGGGCCACCGCGGCAGGCTGCTCGTCAGGCGGCAGCACCGTGGCAAGCCGGCGCATCGCCGTCAACGGCAGCGCGCGCTGGCCGGCCGGCAGGCGCTCCAGCATTGTCATCAGTTCGATCCATCGTTCGAGGCGCTGGTCCGGGCCGTACGCCGCCGTCGTGACTTCGTCCGCGAGCGCGGCGACCAGCCGCGGGCGGCAAACGGCCGGCAGCGCGTCGATGTGCTCGACCAGATGCTCCCAATAGGGACTGCCGACACTGCCGGGCACGACCACCCGCAGCCAGGTGGCCCGCGCCATCGGCGGGAGGGGCCGCAGCACGTCGAACAGCTGCCGCACGCGAGCAGGGCCGATGGCGACGCGGTCCAGCTGCCGCACCAGTACCGCCCAGAAATGGCGCCGGTGATCCACCGGCAAGGTATCGATCCGGTTGCGCAGCACGTGCCAGACTGCGGGCTGCAGGTGAGGCGCCAGTTGCGGCACCGCCCGGATCAGGCCCGCCATCGCCGCCAACTGCGCATTGGCGGGCAGCGCGTCCACGTCGGCCAGATAGTGGCTCCATTGCTGGCGCGCGACGAGCGGGCTGTGCATGCAGTGCTCCAGCACCGCCACCCGGGTTCTCCGGTCGACATTGCCGAGCCACTGCAGCAGTGCTGTCATCCGGCCGTCGTCGGCGCCCTCCTGATCCAGTGCGACAGCGTCCGCCAGCGAGCGCAGCGGCCCCTGCCGGACCTGCGCTGGCAGCCGCGCAGTGACCGCGTGGAACACTTCCCACCAGATCTGCCGCCGCTGCTCGGGAGCCGGCAAGCGTCCCGCGTAGTCGGCACGCACGGCGAGCAGCCCGGCCTGCTCCGTCACCGGCAAATGGTGCAGCTGCGCCATCAGCAGGGGCCACTTCCAGGACTCGTCGCCTGGTGCGAGCGCGCGCCGGCCGAACTGCTCCAAACACGCCGCGCGAAGCGAAGGCGGCAAATCGAGATCCAGGCTCGCTTGCCAGACTCGTTCGAAGCGCGCGCGCAAGCCGGGGCCGTCGTAGGCCAACAAGGCTTCGAAAGCCGCCACCTGCGCTTGTGGCGGCAGCGCGGTGACGGCATCGAAGAGCCGATTCCAGCATCGCTGCGTCGGCGCGAGCTGCTGCTGCGCCGGGGCGGGGTGGTCCCCCATGGCTTGCGCCGCAAGCTGACGCGCAAGCGCGGCGAGCACGCACGCTTGTTCCGCGGAGGGTTTCCCGTCGGGATCGCGCAGGCGGTCGGCGGCCGCCAGGTAAGCCAGGAATCGCTCGTCCCGTTCGGACACCGTGCGCAACGGAAACGGCTTGAGCAGCTGGGCGATCAAATGCCCGCGCGCCGCCGGGCGCGGCAGCGCCAGCGCGATCTCCAGCCAGCCCCGCAGGTCGTGCCCTGCCAGCGCCTGGTCGACGGGCGGCATGGCGCTCAGGCATCGGCTCAGCGGCTCTTCCTGCTGCGCCGGGTCCAGCTGCAACACCGCCCGCATCAACCGCTCCTCCGCCCCGCGGGCGCGCAGGGCGCCCATGCGCGGCGCCGCGGCAGCGGCGAGGGCGTGCAGCGGCAGCGCACGCTCAGGCGCGGGCAGGGCCTGGACCGCCACGAGCATCCTTGCAACGGCAGGGGCAGCGAGCGCCCGGTCCAGGCGTGGGAGGCATTGCGCCACCTGCGCCAGCCAGCCGCTGCGCGCGCGCGCCGACAACAGCGGTGTGTCGAGGCTGCGGAGCGCGCGTAGCAGCCCGGACATCGAGGCGAGTTCGGCCAGCTCGTGCCGCAAGCGCTCGTCCAGGGACCACCTGCCGAGGCTGGCCTGGAAGTCGTGGCTGCATCGCAACCAGCGCGATCCGTCGCGAGCCGGCAGGAAGCCCGCGATGCGCAGCACCAGCTCCAGCGGCAACGCATGGATGGGGCCCGGTGGCGGCTCTGCATCCGACTGTTGTTGCAACTGCAGGAGCACAGCCGCCGCATCGCCTTCCGGCAAGGTGGGCTCCGCCGGCGGGTTGCCGTCGGTGGCATCGGGAGAGGCTCCCGCCTGGCTGGCGGGCGCGAGAGAGCCGAGCATGATCGCTCCTGCAGGAGTGGAAAAGGCGCCAGTGTTTCCCTCGCCCGCCTGCCCGGCTATCGAATTGGTGCGGCCCCTTGCGAGCGCGCCGTTGCGTGGCCCCCCCTCACCGGGGCGCCCCTTTGGCCGCCCATCGCCTTAGCCATCCAGCGCCGCGAGTGCCCGCTCCACCGCCTCCACGCGAGCGGCATGGATGCGCTCTCGGATCCGTTCGGGCTGCCCCTCGCATGCCTTGGCGATGGCCCCTGCATCGACGGCGGCGGCGGCTTCGCGGGCGGCCAGCAGGCGTGCGGGCTGCGGATACTCGCGCTGCTCCAGGCCCAGCCTGCCACGCGCATCGGCCTCGCAGGCCTGCAGGGCCTCGGCGAAACGGGCCGGCTTGCGCAAGGCATCGCAACGCTCCAGCAGGCGCGTGACGGCCGCCGCGCCGAATTCAAGGGAGCGGTGGATATTGCCGTGCTCGCGCGCGACCAGCACGGCCAGATCGCGGCAGTCGTTCGGCACGCGCAGCCGGCGGCAGACCTGCTCGACCAGCGTCACGCTGCGCTGCTCGTGCCCGATGTGTTTGGGCAGGACGTGCTCGGGCGTGGTGCCCTTGCCCAGGTCGTGCACCAGCGCCGCGAACCGCACCGCCAGCGTCGTTCCCATCGCGGCAGCGGTATCGAGCACCATCATGACGTGCACGCCGGTATCGACTTCGGGGTGATAGTCCGCGCGCTGCGGCACCCCCCAGAGCCGGTCCAGTTCGGGAATGAGCCGGGCCAGCGCACCGCACTCGCGCAGCACCTCGAACATGCGGGAGGGACGCGCTTCCATCAACCCGCGCGCCAGCTCCTGCCAGACGCGCTCCGGCACCAGCGCATCGACCTCGCCGGCGTGGACCATCTCCTTCATCAGGACCAGCGTGTCCGCGGCCACGGTGAAGTCCGCGAATCGGGCGGCGAACCGCGCCAGCCGCAGGATACGCACTGGGTCTTCGGCGAAGGCCGGCGAGACATGACGGAAGACCCGCGCCTGCAGGTCACGCTGCCCGCCGTAGGGGTCGATCACCGGACCGGTCAGCTCGCCCGCATCGTCCACCGCCTGCGCCATCGCGTTGATGGTCAGGTCACGCCGGATCAGATCGTCCTCGAGCGTGACATCGGGCGCGCAGTAGAAGGCAAAGCCCTTGTAGCCGGCGGCGGTCTTGCGCTCGGTCCGTGCCAGCGCATATTCCTCGCGGGTGCGCGGATGCAGGAACACCGGGAAGTCCTTGCCGACCGGCTTGAAGCCGGCGGCCTCCATCTGTGCCGGCGTGGCGCCGACCACCACGTAGTCCCGGTCCTGGCTGGGGGCGCCCAGCAGGGTGTCGCGAATGGCGCCGCCCACGGCGTAGATCTGCATGCGGGTTGGTCCGATGGCGAATCAGCGGTCGATGATCACCGCTTCGGGGTCGGTGGGCAGCGGCCGATAGGGCTCGTCCGCGACGACGAAATCGCGCTCCTTGCGCGCGCCCTCGATCCATTGCTGCATCGCCGGCAGCGCAAGGATGAAGTCGGCGTACGCCTTGGCCGGTTCGGGCAGGTGCACGCCATAGGTAGCGAAGCGCGACACCACCGGCGCGTAGAACGCGTCCGCGTTGCTGAATTGCCCGAACAGGAACGGGCCGTCCTGCCCATAGCGCTGGCGCGCGTCGGTCCAGATGGCGGCGATGCGGTCGATATCGCGCTGCACCGCGCGGTTCCAGCCCAGCCCTGGCAGCATGGCGACGATATTCATCGGCATCTGGCTGCGCAGATTGGCAAACCCCGAATGCATTTCGGCACAGATCGAACGGGCATAGGCGCGCGCCACGGGGTCGGCGGGCCACAGCCGATGCTCGGGAAAGCGCTCGGCGAGATATTCGACGATGGCGAGCGAATCCCAGACGCGCACGTCGCCGTCGACCAGCACCGGCACCTTGCCGGAGGCCGAATACACGGCGACGTCACGGTCGAAACTGTCGGTGAACAGCCGCAGGTTGGCCTCCTCGAACGGAATGCCGGCGTGGGTCAGGGCGATCCACGGGCGTAGCGACCAGGAGGAGTAGTTCTTGTTGCCGATGACGAGCTTCATGTCTGGGTCGTCCTTCTGTACAAGGAAGCGAAAGGGGCGCGCCGGGCGGATCGCCTGCGCGGTGTGCGTCCGCCACCGATGAAGCGGCGGGCATCAGCCATTCTAGCGAGAGGCGTCTTCTTCACAAAACGAAGATCGCTGACAAGCGCTGCGAATGGCGCTAGCAAGCGGCCCCTCTCCCGCGTGCCGTTAGCCCCGGTGCACGCTTCCCCGCATTTCGCGCTGCCGCGCTTCCTTCAGCCGCCCGAGCACGTCGCCGAGCACCGCTTCCAGGCTGGTCGGCTGCAAATGCAGCTCGGGCGCGATCGGCCCGGTGAGCACGTTGTCCAGGCGCATCGAATCGAGATTGTCCCGGCTCATCAGCGGCCCGCCCGGCAGATGCTCCAGCACCGCCGCCTGCACCCGCGACAGCGCATCCGGCAACGGCACGATGGGACGGGGATGGCCCGACGCTTCCCCCGCCATCCGCACCAGTTCCTCCAGCGTGTAGGCACGCGGCCCGCCCAGTTCGTACACGCGGCCGATGGTGGCCGGTGCCGCCATCGCGTTGATCAGCGCCTGCGCGACATCGAGCACGTAGACCGGCTGGAAGCGGGCCTTCGCGCAAGCGAGCGGCACCACGGGAGCATGCCGCTGCAGGCTGGCAAACAGGTTCAGGAAATGATCGTCGGGGCCGAACACCACCGAGGGACGGAAGACGGTCCAGTCCAGGCCGCTCTCGCGCACCAGCCGCTCGCCGTCGCCCTTGCTGCGCAGATACATCGATGGTCCGCTGCTGTCGGCGCCGAGCGCGCTCATATGGAGCAGCCGCCGCACACCGGTACGGCGCATCGATTCGACCAGCCGGCGCGGCAGCTCGACATGCGCCTCGGCAAACGCCTTGCCATAGGGGTGGCCGCGGTCGCCGTGCAGCACGCCGACCAGGTTGACGACGATGCCCTGGCGGCCCAGGCTGCCGATGGCCCGGTCCAGCTCGGACTCGTTGGCCAGGTCCAGCACCATGATCTCGACACGGGGCAGCTCGAGCAGCTCGCCCGAATGGGTCAGGTTGCGCGTGGTCAGGATGATCCGCTCGGGATCGATGCCGGGCTCGACCAGCGTGCCCTGCTCCAGCGGCGGACTGCCGCCTCCGGCCAGGCCGGTCAGCCGCGCCGCCAGATGACTGCCGATGAAGCCGGTCCCGCCGATGACCAGAACATTGCTCGTGAGCATGACGCCTCTCCCCAACGAAGCCGCGGCGGAACGGCTCCGCCGGGCGGTTTGTCGATGCAGTGCACGCGCTACGCAAGTCCCGGGCCGGCCCGGCCCCCGGGGTTCGATCAGGGCAGGCTGGTGGTGGTCACCGACGACGGCGTCACGTTGCCCAGCCGCGCCTTCAGCGACTGCGGGTGTCCGTGCACCAGGGCAGCGTAGTACGTGGCGTTGGACAGTACGTTCTTCACATAGGTCCGCGTCTCGCTGAACGGGATCGTTTCCGCGAAGATCGCGCCCTCGACCGGACCGCTCAGCGTGCTGCGCCAGCTCTTGGGCCGGCCCGGACCGGCGTTGTACGCGGCCGACGCGAGGGTCTGCGAGCTCTCCAGATCCGTCAGCACCATGTTCATGTAGCTGGTGCCGAGCAGGATGTTGACGTTCGGATCGCTCATCATCGACGGCGAGAAGTCCGTCATGCCGATCTTGCGCGCGACGTACTTGGCAGTCGCCGGCATTACCTGCATCAGGCCATGCGCGCCGGCGGACGAGCGCGCGTTCATGATGAAGCGCGACTCCTGCCGGATGATGCCGTAGGCCCAGGGCAGGTCCAGCCCGGCGTCCTCGGTGGCGCGCTGCATGATGTCGCGGAACGGCATCAGGAAACGCAACGAGAAGTCATGCTCGACCTTGGTCCGGTCGGCGGTATTGACGGTGCGGTCCAGCAGCGAAAGCGTCTTCGCGTACTCGGCGGCGGCCAGCAGTTCCTGGTCGCTCATGCCACGCAGCTCCCAGTTCCACTCGCGGTTGCCTTCGAAGCGCATGTCCATGTCGTAGAACGCCTTGGCGCGCTGGAAACCGGCGCGCTTTCGCATCGCCCGCACATCGCCACCGCTGACGCGGGTCTGCGGCGGCAGCGTGATGCGGCTACCCAGCTCTTCCAGCGCCAGCTGGCCGTAGAAATGGAATCCGGTCGCGATCGATTCGAACTGCTGGCGCGCCTCGGCGCCGCGCCCGGCCGCCAGCAGCGCCCGGCCCTGCCAGTAGGTCCAGGCCGGATCGCGCCCACGCAGTTCGGGCCGCATCCGTTCAATCGACTGCTGCACCTGCTTCCAGTCCCCCTGCCGCAGCGCCGCGCGCACGCGCCACTCCTGCGTCTCGGTGGACAGCCACTGGTCGCCGCCCAGGTCGAGTTGACGGCGGAAGTAGCCAGCGGCATCCGGCAGCAGCTTCTTGGCGGCATATTGCCCGACCACGCCCCAGGCGGCGCCCTGCTCGTCGCGCGACAGCGCGCCGCCGCTGGCGTTGATGTAGGCCGCCGCCTGCGACGGATCGTTGCGCGCCATCTTCACCACCATCGCCAGGGTGTCGCTGTCCACGCGGGCGTCCGGCACCAGCGCGGCGATCTTCGCCGCCAGCGTGGTGAAGTTCTGCTCCAGCGCCAGGCGCGCCTGGAAGGCCACGTCCTGGCGGGTGATCTGCTGGCTCTGGTACAGGTAGCCGATCAGGTCCACGCACGCTTCGCCGTAATAGCGCGGGTCGGTCAGCATGGCGTTCGCCTCGGCGGCGACGTTGTTGCCCTTGAGCGCGCGCGACAGCAGCGCGTAGCACTCGACCTGGGTGTCGTCCTTCAGCACGAAGCGCGGATACTCGGCGTCGAAGTTGGCCCAATCGCGCCGCTTGCCGAGCACCAGCAGCCAGTCGTTGCGCATGCGGTCGGCAATCGCCTCGCCCTTGTAGCGCTGCAGGAAGGCGCGCACTTCGTCGTCCGGCGCGTCGATGCGCGCCAGGCCCGAGGCGTCGAACAACTGCGGCTTGATGCGGAAGTACTCGACATACGACGGCATCGGGTAATCCACCAGCGTCGCCGAGATGGCATAGGCACGGGCGGCATCGTTGCGCCGAGCGGCCTCCCGCAGCGCCCGGAATGCGTCGTCCGGATCGCTTGGGATCATGGTCGCCGAAGCCGTTCCTTGCGATACCGTGCGCTTCTGTGCCGATGCCGGCATCGTGATCAGTACGCCGCTCAGGGCGACCGCGATGGTCGTCAACGCGAACACTCGCGCACGTTGCCGATATACTCCCTTGCGCATCCTTGAAGTTCCTTGTGTTGCCGGCGCGCCGCATGTGGCGGTTACAGCGCTCCCGGTCTAGTGTTTGTTTTGAGTCCGATAGCTCGGCGACATTATCACACCCCGCCAAAGCCAAATGCCTGCAGGAACGAGTGAAAAGCCCGTCGTTTCCGGAGAGTGCCCGGCCCGCGCCGGAACCGTCGGCACACCGGAACCTCCTCCAGCCCGTCCTGCGCTGCGCAAGCAACTGCTTGCCCTGCGTGCCTCGCAACCCGCGCGTGCAGAACGGGATGCCCGCATCGCCTCCCTCCTCGCCGAATTGCTGGACCGCTTGCCGGTGCATTGCCTCGGCTTCTATTGGCCGATCCAGTACGAGTTCGATGCCCGCCGCGTCGTTTCCGACTGGCTGGGCGCCGCGCCCGGGCGCACCGCGGCGCTGCCGGTCGTTGCCCAGCCGGCGGCGCCACTGGACTTTCATCTGTGGACGCCCGACGTGCCGATGCGCGAAGGCCGGTATGGCATCCCGGTGCCGGACGGGACCGACGCGGTGCAGCCCGACGCCTTGCTGATTCCCTGTGTCGGCTTCAGCAGCGATAAGTTCCGCCTGGGATACGGCGGCGGCTTCTATGACCGCACCCTCGCCGCGCTGCCGCAGCGCCCGCTGGCCATCGGCATCGGCTATGAGGCGTGCCGGTTGACGCTCGAGGTGGAGGAGCACGACGTGCCGATGGATTGGCTGGTGACGGAGGCCGGCGCCGCCTGAGCCAAGGGCGCGCTTGCCGAGGCCGCGTCAAGGGATCAAGGACGCGACGGCATCAGGCCATCCACCACGGCGCGCATGCGGCGCCAGTGCGATCCTTCCCAGAACACCCGCAGGCACACATCGCAGGTGGAAAAGCGCTGATGACGCTCGCGCACCGCGGGCGGCACGCGCTCGCCCACATCCTCGGCCCCGACCCGGCGCAGCGGTGCATTGCAGGACAGGCAGAGCGAAAACGGGCGTAGCTGGCGTGCCAGCTCCAGCCGGTCGAAGACTTCCTGCAGCTGCGCATGCGGCTTCAGCGCCCGCACATAGCAACCGTGCGCGATGCTGGCGCGCTTGAGCAGTTCGCGGTCGCGCGTCAGCACCACGCGCTGCTCACGGGCAGCGATGTCCTCGATCTCGCGGTCGTCGTAGCCGTTGTCGTAGAGCGTGTCGTAGCCGGTCAGGCGCAGCAGGTGGGCAAGCCCGCCCAGATGGGCGTCGGCGACGAAGCGGATCACGGCGAGCGGCTCGCGCAGCATCCCGGCCGGCACGGGCGGCAGCATGCCGCGGGACACGGCCCCGGGCGGAAAGACCTCGACGCGGTCGCCCTCTTCGAGCAGGCGGTCGAAGCCGGCCGGCTGCCCGTTGACGAGAATCGCCTCGACCTCGGTGTGGGGAATGCCCAGCGCCTCGATCATGTGCTTGGCGCTGGCCGCGCGTGCGCAGGGGCAGGTGCAATCGCGCCCGCGCAGCCGGGAAGGAAGGAAATCGTTCAGCTCGGCGTGGAAGCGGAACGTGGCGGTAACCATGGCGCCCAGTATGCCACTGGAAGCGCCATGGCAAGCCGCCTTACAACTTCAGCCGCTGCCAGATGGCCTTGGTCGCGCCAGCCGCGTTGAGCGTATAGAAATGCAGGCCCGGCACGCCGCCAGCCAGCAATCGGTCGCACAGCGCCGTCACCACGTCCAGCCCGAAGGCGCGGATCGATTCGCGGTCGTCGCCGAACGCTTCCAGCCGTTTGGCAACCCAGCGCGGCACTTCGGCGCCGCACATCTCCGAGAAGCGCATCAGCTGCGTGTAGTTGGTGATCGGCATGATGCCGGGCACGATCGGCACCTCGACGCCCAGTGCGCGCGCATCGTCGACGAAGCGGAAATAGGCGTCGGCGTTGTAGAAGTACTGCGTGATCGCCGAGTCGGCGCCCGCCCTCACCTTGCGGGCGAAGCTCTCCAGATCGTGGCGCGGCGAGCGCGCCTGCGGATGGCATTCCGGATAGGCCGCCACCTCGATCTGGAACCAGTCGCCGGTTTCCGCGCGGATGAACTCGACTAGCTCGTTGGCGTAGCGGAATTCGCCGATCTCGCCCATGCCCGACGGCATGTCGCCACGCAGCGCCACGATATGGCGGATGCCGTTGTCGCGATAGGTGGACAGGATCTGGCGGATGCTGTCGCGGGTCGAGCCGACGCAGGACAGGTGCGGCGCCGCCTCGATGCCGTCGCGCTGAATCTCCAGCACGGCGTCCAGCGTGCCCTGCTGGGTGGTACCGCCCGCGCCGAAAGTGACGGAAATGTATTTGGGCCCGAGCGCGGCCAGCTGGGCCCGGGTGTTGCGCAGTTTCTCCCGGCCCTCGTCCGTCTTGGGCGGGAAGAATTCGAAGCTGTAGTAGCGGTCTTGCATGATGGAGGGGCGCCGCGCATTGCGCGGCGCCAAGGCAAAGGGGAGCCGCGCCGTCAGGCCGCTTCGCGGTCGCGCAGCAGCAGGCCGGCCAGCAGGGTCGAGATCACGCTGTACAGCAGCGAACCGAGCAGCGCCGTCCAGAAGCCCGACACGGTAAAGCCCGACAGCAGATTGCCGACGAACAGGAACAGCAGCGCGTTGATCACGAAGATGAACAGTCCGAGCGTCACCAACGTGACCGGCAGGGTAAGCAGCACCAGGATCGGCCGGATCAGCGTATTGATGATCGCCAGCACCGCCGCCGCCACCATCGCCGAGCCAAAGCCCCGCACCTCGATGCCGTCAACGATCGCGCTGATCAGGAACAGCGTCAGCGCGTTGATGATCCAAACCGCGAGCAGTCTCATGGGTACTCCTTGAGGGTGAACGGCAGTACAGCGATCGGTGTGCCCCCTCTCCCACGTGCGGGAGAGGGCCGGGGAGAGGGAAGCGGACCGATCAATAGCGGTAGTGGTCGGCCTTGTACGGGCCTTCCTTGCTCACGCCGATGTAGGCGGCCTGCTGGTCGGTCAGCTCGGTCAGCTGCGCGTTCAGCTTCTTCAGCTGCAGGCGGGCGACCTTCTCGTCCAGGTGCTTGGGCAGCGTGTAGACGCCGACCGGGTACTTGCCGCTATCGCGCTCCAGCCACAGTTCGATCTGCGCCAGCGTCTGGTTGGCGAACGAGCTGCTCATCACGTACGACGGGTGGCCGGTGGCGCAGCCCAGGTTCACCAGGCGGCCCTTGGCCAGGATGATGATCTTCTTGCCGTCCGGGAACACCACGTGATCGACCTGCGGCTTGATCTCGTCCCACTGGTACTTCTCGATCGAGGCGATATCGATCTCGTTGTCAAAGTGGCCGATGTTGCAGACGATCGCCTGGTCCTTCATCCGCACCATATGGTCATGGGTGATGACGTGGTAATTACCGGTGCAGGTAACGAAGATGTCGGCCTTGTCGGCGGCATATTCCATCGTCACCACACGGTAGCCCTCCATCGCCGCCTGCAGCGCGCAGATCGGGTCCACTTCGGTGACCCAGACCTGTGCCGACAGCGCCCGCAGCGCCTGCGCGCTACCCTTGCCCACGTCGCCATACCCACAGACCACGGCGACCTTGCCGGCGATCATCACGTCGGTGGCGCGCTTGATGCCGTCGACCAGCGATTCGCGGCAGCCGTACAGGTTGTCGAACTTGCTCTTGGTGACCGAGTCGTTGACGTTGATGGCGGGGAAACGCAGTTCGCCCTTCTGCGCCATCTGGTACAGGCGATGCACGCCCGTCGTGGTTTCCTCGGTCACGCCGCGGATCGCTTCCAGGTTGCGGCTGTACCAGCTCGCATCCTTGGCCAGCTTTTCCTTGATCGCGGCGAACAGGAACGTTTCTTCCTCGCTGCCCGGGTTCTCGATTACCGACGGATCGCGTTCCGCACGGGCGCCCAGATGCAGCAGCAGCGTGGCGTCGCCGCCATCGTCCAGGATCAGGTTCGGCGTGCCGCCGTCTGCCCAGTCGAAGATGCGGTGCGTGAAGTCCCAGTACTCCTTCAGCGACTCGCCCTTGAAGGCGAACACCGGCGTGCCGCTGGCGGCGATCGCCGCGGCGGCGTGGTCCTGCGTCGAGAAGATATTGCACGAGGCCCAGCGCACGTCCGCACCGAGCGCCTTCAGCGTCTCGATCAGCACGGCGGTCTGGATCGTCATGTGCAGCGAGCCGGCAATGCGAGCGCCCTTCAGGGGCTGGCTTGCGGCGAATTCCTCGCGGATGGCCATCAGGCCAGGCATCTCGGTTTCCGCAATGGCGATTTCCTTGCGGCCCCAGCCGGCCAGGCCGATATCGGCGATCACGTAGTCTTGCTTCAGGTCGGTCACAGCGTTCATGTTTCACTCCGTCGCAGAGTGTGGACGCCGATGACGAGGGGACTGCGGGAAGAGGCGGCGCGGCAGTACCGCGCGCGGACAGGTCGACTCGCCACCGTGCGAACCACGGTTCAGCGAGCGCCGTTGAAGACATTCCGAGCCTGGCGGATGGCAGAATGCAGGGTTGCGCCCGCGCCGTCCGTTGCAACGCTCCTCGGAGTGGCGGTATTGTACCTGCCCTGCGTGACGCCGGTGCGCCGCACTGGAATTCTTTTTGGCGGCACCGCCCCACCGTGGCGACCGCCTTTCAACCCCCTATGACCGCCCATCCCCCCCGAACCCTGACCATCGCCGGCTCCGACTCCGGCGGCGGCGCCGGCATCCAGGCCGACCTGAAGACCTTCGCCGCGCTCGGCTGCTACGGCATGAGCGCGATTACCGCCATCACGGCGCAGAACACCCTCGGCGTGACCGGCGTGCACGCCATTCCGGCCGAGATGGTGGCGGCGCAGATCGACGCGGTCGCGGACGATATCGGCATCGATGCGGCCAAGACCGGGATGCTGGGCACCGCGGCCATCGTCGAGGCCGTCGCCGGGGCCGTGGATCGCCATGGCATCGCCAAGCTGGTGGTCGATCCGGTGATGGTCGCGACCTCGGGCGCCACGCTGTCCGACGATGCCACCGCGCAAGCCATGGTGCGCCTGCTCTTTCCGCGCGCCCTGCTGGTGACGCCGAACCTGCCCGAAGCCTCGTACCTGCTGGGCCGGCCCGTGACTCGCCGCGCCGAGATGGAACAGGCGGCGCAGGACCTGATCGCGCTGGGCTGCCGCGCGGTGCTGCTCAAGGGCGGGCACCTGGCGCAAGCCGGCGGCGCCGAGGGCGCGCAAGGGCTGGACGATCTGCTGATGAGCGCCGATGGCACCGTCCGGGTCTTCCGCCACCCGCGCATCGACACCCGCAACCTGCATGGCACCGGCTGCACGCTGGCGGCCGCCATCGCCTCGCAACTGGCGCGCGGCGATGCACTGGAAGAGGCAGTCGGCACCGCGCTGGATTTCGTCGCCCAGGCCATCGTGGCGGGCGCCGGACTGCGGCTCGGCGCCGGGAACGGGCCGTTGAACCACGGCTTTGCGCCGCGGGTGCTGGGGTGATTGTCAGGCGTTCGCGCTGCCAGGGAAGCCCGCTTGCCCTCTCCCCCGGCCCCTCTCCCGCAAGCGGGCGAGGGGAGCAAACCGCCGGGCTGGGTTGGGGGGGTCGTTGTTCTCCCCTCTCCCGCCCTTGCGGGAGAGGGGCCGGGGGAGAGGGAAATGCGCGCCTCCCCCCGACACCGCCAACGAAAGCCCGTCAGTTCCCGCCAGCTGCCAGCGGCACCAGCTTGAACGCCGCCCGCGCCACGCAAACGACATTGCCGGACGCGTCCTTTACCTCGCCTTCGCAGAAGGCGATCCGCGCCCCACGCCGCATGCAGCGCGCTTCCAGGGTCAGTTCGCCCCGCGCCGCCGCCAGGAAATGCGTCGACATATCGATGGTGATCACCCCGGTCTCGAGCGGCGCATGCGAGCGCGCCGCACCGCTCAGGGTGAAGTCCAGCACCGCCATCAGCGTGCCGCCGTGCACGTCGCCACGGCTGTTGACCAGCGCCGGATGCGACGGCAGCCGGGTGCGGCACAAGCCCTCTTCGATGTGAACGGGCTGCAGGCCCAGGTGCCGCATCAGCGGAACGTCGATACCGAAATACGGCCGCTCGGCCGTGCCCGGCGCGACCGGGACGATTTGCGCACTGCTTTCCAAAACCACTTCCTTAGTCGAGTTCGATCAGGACCCGGCGGTCGCCGGCGGGCTCGCCGCTGGCGCCGGGATGGCGGGACGATAGCCAGAACCCGTCCCGTACCTGGATAGGGGCAAAGCGGCATCGCCGGCCGCAATGGTAGCGCTAACTTGCCCGCTGCCGCAGGAAACGCGATTGGAACCGGTACGGGATTTCAACCATGAGTTGAAATCTGGCACCGGATTCAATCAGGCAGGGCCCGGAGTACCACCCTTCTCGAACGCCGCCATCAGCCGCTCCACCGCCGCCGGCACATCGGCCGCCTCGGTGATCGCGCGCACGACGGCCGCGCTGCCGACCCCCGCCGCCAGCACCTGCGGCAGATTGCCGGCGTCGACGCCGCCGATGCCGACCAGCGCCGGTACCTGCTCGCGCATCAGCCGGGCATAGGCGTAGAAGCGGCCCAGCCCCTGCGGCTGGGTCGGCATGACCTTGGTGGTAGTGGGGAAGATCGCGCCGAGCGCCAGATAGCTGGGCCGCAGCGGCGCCACGCGCAGCATCTCGGCGTAGCCGTGGGTGGAGACGCCCAGCCGCAGCCCGGAGGCGCGCAACGCATCGAGGTCCGCCTCGTCCAGGTCCTCCTGGCCAAGATGGATGCCGTAGATGCCGCTCGCCGCGCTGTCGCCACCGTGCGACGCGTGATAGTCCAGCGCCGCGCGCCAGTGGTCATTGATGAAGAGCCGGCTGCGGCTGCCGCGCGCCGCCTCGGCAGAGCGGGCGATCTGGTCGGCGACCGCGGTCGGATCGCTCGACTTGAAGCGCAGCTGCAGCGTGGGGACGCCCAGCGGCACCAGCCGTTCGATCCAGTCGGCGGTGGGCACCACGGCGTACAGGCCGAGGTCGGGCGGGCAGGGGACGAACGGCGCGACCGTCTGCCCCGGAGGCACCAGCGCGGCCTGGCGTACCTGCGGGAAGCGAGCGAACCGATCGGGCCAGTCCAGCGAACCCGGCTGCCACGCGCGCGCCAGGCACAGGGCGTCATGGGCAGGGAAATGCAGGCCCAGACAGGCCAGCAGCACCGCGACGAATTGCGGTCCGTGCGCGGCATCGCTATCCGCCTGCACGCTGAACACCCACGTTCCCATCGGCGAGCGCACCGTATCGATCCAGCAATCGCCTTCCCGGCTGGTTTCGATGCCGACGGCACCCATGGCGGACGCCTGCTCGATGGCTGCCGCCGCAGCCGGGCCGTCGCTGAACAGCACCGCATCGGGCTCGACCGCGTCGGCGGGCAACTGCGCGCCGTCCAGCCGCCATGCCCGCCGCGGCGTGTCGTCCGCGCCGAAGGTGGCGGCGTGGCGCGCGAGCACCGCCTGGTGCAGGGATTCGTCCGCCGGCATCGCACTCGTTGTCGAACTCATGCCTTGCTCCCTTCGCCGTGCCAGAACGGCATGCCGACCACCGGCGTGCTGGCCTGCGCCAGCTCTCGCTCCGGCATGGCGCCCGCCAGATACGCGGCGCGGCCGGCCTGCACGGCGAGGGCGAACGCGCGCGCCATCTCGATCGGGTAGGCGGCCTGCGCGACCGCGGTATTGAGCAGCACCGCGTCGTAGCCCCACTCCAGCACCTGGGTGGCATGCGAAGGCAAACCCAGTCCCGCATCGACGATCAGCGGCGTGTCGGGCAGCCGCTCGCGCAGCACCCGCATCGCATACGGGTTGACAGCCCCCTTGCCGGTGCCGATCGGCGCCGCCCACGGCATCAGCGCCTGGCAACCGACGTCCAGCAGGCGCCGGCACAGCACCAGGTCCTCGGTGCAGTACGGCAGCACCTTGAAGCCCTCCCGAATCAGCGTCTCGGCGACGGCCGGCATGTTCAGCGTATCGGGCTGCAGGGTGTAGTCGTCACCGATCAGTTCAAGCTTGATCCAGTCGGTCTCGAAGACCTCCCGCGCCATCATCGCCGTGGTGATCGCCTCCTGTGCCGAGTGACAGCCAGCGGTGTTGGGCAGCACCGGCACCTGCATCGACTTGAGCAGTTGCCAGAAGGCCTGTCCGCCCTCGCCTTCGCCCACGGCGCCCTGGCGGCGCAGCGCCACGGTCAGCATCGCCGGTTGCGAGGCTTGCACGGCGGCCTGCAGCGTCGCCGGGGACGGATAGCGGGCAGTGCCCAGCAGCAGACGCGATTGGAACGCTTCGCCGTACAGCATCAGGGGATCGTGCGCCGCGCCCGTTTGCGCGCCGTATCGAGTGTCGGTCATCGCCTCAGCCTCCCGTCACCGGTTGCACGAGATCGATCCGATCGCCCGGCGACAGCCTGGTCTGGGCATGCGCGGACTTCGGCACGAACTGGCCATTGAGCGCCGCCGCGAACGGCGGCGCGATATCGGACGCCGACACCGCATCGGCCATCGTGGCGGATGCAGGCACGGTCAGCGGCCTTCCATTGAGCAGGATTTCCATTGTCGAACCGTCAGAAAACGTTCAGCGCAGCACCGCTGCGCCGTGGACCGCGGCGATCATACCCGGCCACTGGCTGGCCGCCGGTACGGCTTCGGGCGCAGTCATGCCAGCCATCATCGCCTCGACCACCTCGCAGGCAGCCGCGACGACCGCCGGCGCAATCAGGAAGCCATGCCGGTACAGCCCGTTGACCCGCACCACCCGCGCGTCGGCATCGACGCGCACGGCAGGCAGATGATCGGGGCGCGTGGGCCGGCGCTGCACGTTCAGCTCCAGCACGCGGGCCTCGCCGAAGGCCGGATGCAGCGAGTAGGCGGCCGACAGCAGTTCGAGCGCCGAGCGCACGCTCATCGGCGAATCGTCCTCGCTTTCCAGCTCGGTCGCGCCGATGACGAAGAGGTTGCCCGGCTTGGGGGCGATGTAGATCGGATAGCGCGGATGCAGCAGCCGCACCGGCCGATGCAGTCGCACCTCCGGCGCATGCACGCGCACCACCTCGCCGCGCAGGCCACGCAGACCCGGCATCGCGCCGCGCTGCCCGGTGCCGCCCTCGGCCGGCCACGCCGCGCGCGCGCCCAGGCCCCGGCAGTCCAGCACCACGTGGGCCTCGATGCCAAGACCGGGCAGGTCGGCGGCATCGACCGCGCCGGCATTCCACACGCAGTGGGCACCCGCTTCGACCGCGCCGGCCAACAGCGTGCGCAGCACGCCGCGGTTGTCCAGCTGCCCTTCGCCCGCCAGCCAGAGCCCCTGCTGGAAGCGGCCGTCAAGCGCCGGCTCCAGCTCGGCCACGCCGCGCGCGTCGATCGCGCGCAGGCGCTCGGCCACCAGTTCGGGGGGCGACACCGCCCGGATGCGGCTGGTGAACAGCGGCATTTCCGCGCGGTCCTGCGCATGCCAGACGACAAGCGTGCCGTCCTGCTGGAAAAACACCGGCTGCCGCGTCTGCGGATCGGCCGGCAGCGCCTGCACCCAGTCGCGCCACAGCGCGACGCTGGCCAGACCAAGCTCGACGATGCGGCGCTCGCTGATGGCCGATTCCGCCAGCGGCGCCAGCATGGCCGCTGCCACATGCGCGGCAGCGCCAGCGCCGTCCGGCCCGTCCCGTTCCACCATGGCTACGCGCCGGCCGGACGAGGCCAGGCGCCATGCGGCGATCCGGCCCGCCAGGCCCGCCCCGAGGATGGCGACATCAAACTGCATCTTCATGGGTATCGATTGTGCCAGCTTGGCCGGCATGCCGCCGAAATCGAGGGAATCCGCGCAAATCCATGGGACCGCCCCGGCGAGCGGGGCGGGCGTCTTCACGAATAGATCTTGCTGCCCTTCTTCACGAACTCGATCGACTTCTGCTGCATGCCCAGCTGCGCGTCGTCGCCGGCCGCCTGGCCCTTGAGCGATTCCGCGTAGTCGCGCACGTCCTGCGTGATCTTCATCGAGCAGAACTTCGGTCCGCACATCGAGCAGAAATGAGCGATCTTGGCGCCTTCGGCCGGCAGCGTCGCATCGTGGAAAGCGCGCGCGCGCTCCGGGTCGAGGCCCAGGTTGAACTGGTCCTCCCAGCGGAACTCGAAGCGCGCCTTCGACAACGCGTTGTCGCGCAACTGCGCACCGGGCCAGCCCTTGGCCAGATCGGCGGCATGCGCGGCGATCTTGTAGGTGATGATGCCCTCGCGCACGTCCTCCTTGTCCGGCAGCCCCAGATGCTCCTTGGGCGTGACGTAGCACAGCATGGCCGTGCCCATCCAGCCGATATTGGCCGCGCCGATGCCGCTGGTGATGTGGTCATAGCCCGGCGCGATGTCGGTCACCAGCGGTCCCAGCGTATAGAACGGGGCTTCGTAGCAGTGCTTCAGTTCCTCGTCCATATTGGCCTGGATGCGCTGCAGCGGCACGTGGCCCGGACCTTCGATCATCACCTGCACATCGTGCTGCCACGCCTTGGCGGTCAGCTCGCCCAGCGTGCGCAGCTCGCCGAACTGCGCCTCGTCGTTGGAATCCGCGATACAGCCCGGACGCAGGCCGTCGCCCAGGCTGAACGACACGTCGTAGGCCTTCATGATTTCGCAGATCTCGTCGAAGTGCGTGTACAGGAAGTTCTCCTTGTGGTGGGCCAGGCACCACTTCGCCATGATCGAGCCCCCGCGCGACACGATGCCGGTGACGCGGTCCGCGGTCAGCGGCACGTAGCGCAGCAGCACGCCGGCGTGGATGGTGAAGTAGTCCACGCCCTGCTCCGCCTGCTCGATCAGCGTGTCGCGGAACATCTCCCAGGTCAGGTCTTCGGCGATGCCGCCGGTCTTGTCCAGCGCCTGGTAGATCGGCACCGTGCCGATCGGCACCGGCGAATTGCGCAGGATCCACTCGCGGGTTTCATGGATGTGCTTGCCGGTGGACAGGTCCATGATGGTGTCCGCGCCCCAGCGGATCGACCAGACCATCTTCTCGACCTCTTCGGCCAGTGACGAGGTCACCGCGGAATTGCCGAGGTTGCCGTTGATCTTCACGCGGAAATTGCGGCCGATGATCATCGGCTCCAGTTCCGTGTGGTTGATGTTGGCCGGGATGATGGCGCGGCCCGCGGCCACTTCCTTGCGCACGAATTCCGGCGTGATGTCCTCCGGACGCAGCGGCAGGCCCGCGCCCAGCGCATTGCCCGGATGCTGGCGCAGCAGCGCCTTGTATTCCGGCTTGTCGTAGAGCGCCTGCAGGTTCAGCGATTCGCGCAGCGCCACGTACTCCATCTCCGGGGTCACGATGCCCCGGCGTGCGTAGTGCATCTGGGTGACGTTGGCACCGGCTCTTGCGCGGCGCGGATTGGTCAGCTGGGCGAAACGCAGGTGCGCCGTGGCCGGATCGTTGGCGCGCGCGCGGCCGTACTCCGACGACAGGCCGGGCAGCACTTCGGTATCGCCTCGTTCCTCGATCCAGCGGCTGCGCACAGGCGGCAGGCCCGCCTTCAGATCGATATGCGTCGCCGGGTCGCTGTACGGACCCGAGGTGTCGTACACCGGAATCGGCGGGTTGGGCATCTCGCCCTGCTCGGTGCGCGTGGCCGTCTGCAGGATGGTGCGCATCGGCACGCGGATGTCGGGCCGGCTACCGGTCAGGTAGGTCTTGTTCGATGCGGGATAGGCGAATTTCTGGTCGAGATCGCTGGCGAGCGACTCGAACGAAGCGGCTGGGGCGGTGCGGGCCATGGGTGTCGTCCTCTTGGTGGGGATGGACGAAACCAGGAGCCCGTCGAGCATGTCCCCTCGAGCGTAGCCGAGGACAAGGCGGCGCATGGAATGCGCCTGCGGGAATGGTGGTCATCGTGAAACTTCCCACGCCGGTACTAACCGGATCGGGTTCGAAGGGACTCTCTCAGCCGCACGGCCCATCCGTACGGCACCCCTGTTTCATCCAACGGGGGGAATTTAAGCACAGGCAGACAGCAGGCGCCAGCCTTGTTTTGCACCGGGCCGCCGCACGCAAGTGCGCCGGGATTCCCTCGGCGCACTTGCGCGGCCTCGCCTACCATGGAGCAACAAGCCCGCAAGGGGCATCGACCAGAACGCGGCCGCCACCGCCAGGACCGCCACGGAGACAGACGCCATGCTCAGCAGCATCGCCACGCACCGCGTGTTCAATCAGGTTCCGGACCTTGCCAACCACAACCTCTTCGGCATCGATGCGGCACTGGCGGCCACGCTGGAGCGGCTCGGCGGCGGCTGGCATGCCGGCGCGCTGCACGAGTTCGGCGCGGCGCTCGGTGCGCCGGAAGTACAGGAATGGGCCGCCCAGGCCAACCGGCTCACGCCCGAGCTGCATACCCACAGCCGCACCGGCGAGCGCATCGACCAGGTCCGCTTCGACCCGGCCTGGCATTCGCTGCTGTCGCTGCTGCGCAGCCAGCAGCTGCAGGCCCTGCCGTTCGCGCAGCCTAAGCCCGGCGCATGGGTGGCACGCACCGCCGGGTATTACCTGCAGGCCCAGGTCGAATCGGGATCGCTGTGCCCGGCCACCATGACGTTTGCCAGTATCCCCGTGCTGATGAAGGAGCCGGACCTGTTCGCGCCGTTGCGCAGCCGGCTCTATGCCCCGGTGCACGACCCTCGCGACCTGCCGTGGCGCGACAAGCAGGCGGTACTGATCGGCATGGGCATGACGGAGAAACAGGGCGGCTCGGACGTGCGGGCCAATACGACGGTGGCCACGCCAGCCGCCGGCGAGGGGCGCGGCGCGCAGTACGCGCTGACCGGCCACAAGTGGTTCTTCTCCGCGCCGATGTGCGATGCCCATCTGGTGGTGGCCCGGATGGAGCGCGAGGACGGCCCGCTGTCGTGCTTCTTCGTGCCGCGCTTTCGCGACGACGGCAGCCACAATGCGGTGCAGATCCAGCGCCTGAAGGACAAGGTGGGCAACCGCTCCAATGCCAGCAGCGAGGTCGAGTTCCGCGAGGCCACCGGCATCCTGATCGGCGAGGAGGGCCGCGGCATCCCGACCATCATCGAGATGGCCAACCATACCCGCCTGGACTGCGTGATCGGCAGCGCGGGCCTGTTGCGGGCAGCGCTGGTCCAGGCCATCCATCACACCCGTCACCGCAGCGCCTTCGGCCGGCTGCTGGCGGACCAGCCGCTGATGCGCAACGTGCTGGCCGATCTCGCGCTGGAGAGCGAGGCGGCGATGCTGCTGATGATGACCCTCGGCCATGCCTTCGAGCAGGCCGGCAGCGACCCGCTCGCCAACGCCTGGAAGCGCATCGTCACTCCGGCCGCCAAGTTCTGGGTCTGCAAGCGAACCATCGAGGCCACGGGCGAAGCAATGGAAGTCTGGGGCGGCAACGGCTATGTCGAGGACAGCCCGATGGCACGCTACTACCGCGAGGCGCCGGTCAATTCGATCTGGGAAGGCTCGGGCAACATCATGTGCCTGGACGTGTTGCGGGCGATCCAGCGCCAGCCCGATGACGCCATGCGGCTGCTGGAGGATATCGACCGCCGCTCGGGCGGCCTTGCCCCGGTGCGGGCGCGGCTGGCCGCGCTGCGGCAGATGCTGGCCGGGACGCCCGACAGGCTCGAAGCGTCGGCACGCCGCTTCTCGCAGGAACTGGTGCTGTGCGCGCAGGCGGCGCTGATGCTCGCCCACGCCGACGAGGAAGCGGCGCAGCTCTTCGTCGCCAGCCGGCTCGCGAGCGACCACGGCCGGGTGTTCGGCACGCTGGACGCCGATCCGGTCCGGCTCGGCCGGCTGATCGAGCGGGCCTGGCCAACCTGATCGCCGTTTGCTCCCCTCGCCCGCCCCGCGGGAGAGGGGCCGGGGGAGAGGGCCAGCGAGCGCCGACCGCCGGCTCAGTTCTCCAGCATCGGCCGCCCGAGCATCCGCGCCAGCACCGCCTCCGGCGAATGCGTCTTGTCGGCAATCGCGCGCGGATCGAGGTAGTAGGTCTGCTCCATCATTGCGCGGCCGCGCATCGCCGCGTGCAGCACCTGGTCGCTGAAGACGATCCAGGTCGACCCCGGCGGGAAATGGAATTCCTGCTGCGGCACCTTCGTCTGGTAGTCCAGATCGGCCTTGGCCAGGTCGTGCAGCTGCAGCATGCGGTGGTCGTATTCCGAGCGCTTGCGCTTGGTGATGCGCAGCTGCTTCATCAGCCACGCCTGCCCCGGCCACATGCCGCGCGTCTGCGGCACGAAGCGGTTGGCGAAGTCGGCAAACGGTTCGCCGACCCGCCACACGCGCGGCGCCTGGGGGTCGATGTTGTGGAACACGCGCAGCAGCCGCTTGCCGAGCATCGGGTTGGACGGGAAGGAATCCACATGCAGCCGCGTATCGTCCTTGCGCCAGCTTACCGGGCGGCCGGCGATCTCGCTGGGCCGCAGCGAGGTGCCGGCGCGCTCCAGCCACGGGCCGTAGTCAGGGAACAACGACAACACGAGCTGCTCGCTGAGCTGCGCGTAGCGCCGCACCAGCGCGGTCAGGTCCGCCAGATCCTTGTCGCTGCCAACCGCGCCGCGCACCGTCGATTCGGTGGAACGCAGGTTGATGTTCTTGGACTTGCCGTCGGACCAGCGGCTGTCGAGAAAGCGCTCCTCGCCCGGTTCGAAGCGGAAATGCAGGTCCGGGAAGTACAGCACCGCGCCCTGCTCCAGGTCGCGGCGCAGGCCGGCCGCGGTTTCCGCACGCAACTGCGGTGCCCACACCGTGTAGGGCTGCGGCCGGATCAGATCCAGCCCGCCAGTTGCCGGGAACGGCTGCGCAGCGGCAGCCTGGCTTTCGGGACGCAGAGCGGTTTGAGCGGACATCGTCTTCCTCGGAATGCTGGGGCGTGGAACGCCGGCGGAGCCAGGGTCCGGCCATCGATGATGGGGACCGGCGACAGCCGCGATTCTACCGCTGTCCCACGGTGCATGCTCCCGGCACGCCCCGGCCCCGCATCCGGTGCGAATGCCCTCTTGAAGCCGCGCAAGACGGCACTACATTCGATGCCAGAGACGGCCGCATCGACGCCCCCCGCGGCGCTACGGCGGTCGCCGCGTCCCTTACGCAAGACAGTTTTGCAGTAGCCCCCTTTGCAAGGAGGAAAACCATGTACGGATCATTGCTCAGTGCTCCGGGCACGCTGTTCGCCGAATTTGACCGGCTGCAACGCGAACTGCAGCAGGCCTTCACCACCCCCAGCAGCATCCGCGCAGTGGCGCGCGGCAGCTTCCCCGCGGTCAACATCGGCACCACGCCCGCCAGCGTCGAAATCTACGCCTTCGCGCCCGGCATCGATCCGGCCTCGCTCGAAGTCAGCGTCGACCGCGGCCTGCTGACCATCGCCGGCCAGCGCCTGGCACAGGGCGCGGCCTCGGGCGGCGCCGACCCGGAAGCGAATGCCGCCGCCGACTACGGCGCGGGCAAGGAGGCCGAGGGCGCTGCCGCCCAATCGGCCCCGGCGAGCCAGGGCCGCGACGTCAACGTCTATGTGCGCGAGCGCTTCAACGGCAGCTTCCGCCGCGTCATCACGCTGCCCGAAGACGTCGATACCGCCCGCATCGAAGCGGTCTACCGCGATGGCGTGCTGCGCATCTCGGTCGCCCGTCGCGAAGCCGCGCAACCGCGCCGGATCACGGTCAGCTGATGGCCTGAGGGCGAGGAAACGAGATCGTCATGCCGCCGGCCCCGGCCGGCGCAATTCGTGACAGGAGAATCACCATGAATCAGCGTGCCATTGCCAACCACGAGGACAGCCAGCGCGAAGCGACGCCGCTGGTGCCCCGCGTCGATGTGTCCGAGGACGCCACCGGCATCACCGTGCTGGCCGACCTGCCCGGCGTCAGCCGCGACGGCCTGCATGTGCGCGTCGACAACGACAGCCTGACCATCGAGGGCGAGATCCAGCCGGATCTGCCCGAAGGGCTGGAGCCGGTCTACGCCGAAGTGCAGGTGGCGCGCTACAAGCGCGTCTTCACGCTGAGCCGCGAGCTCGACAGCGGCGCCATCTCGGCATCGCTGAAGGACGGCGTGCTGAACCTGCGCATTCCGAAGCAAGCCCATGCCCAGCCGCGCCGGATCGAGGTGAAGGTCGGCTGATGGGGCCGGCATCGTCCGGCCAATCGACGTAAAAAGGCCCCCGCCACATTGCCGTGGCGGGGGCCTTTCTTGTTTGCAGCAGGAAGGACCGGCCCTCCCGGCAGCCGGGCTTACAGGCCGGCGGCGGCGCGCAGCGCGGCGGCCTTGTCGGTCGCCTCCCACGAGAATTCCGGCTCCTCGCGGCCGAAGTGGCCGTAGGCAGCGGTCTTCTGATAGATCGGGCGCAGCAGATCCAGCATCTGCACGATGCCCTTCGGGCGCAGATCGAAGTGCTCCAGCACCAGGCGGGCGATCGCGTCGTCCGGAATGCGGCCGGTGCCTTCGGTGTAGACCGTCACGTTGATCGGCCGCGCCACGCCGATGGCATAGCTGACCTGCACCTGGCACTGTCGCGCGAGGCCGGCCGCGACAATGTTCTTGGCGACATAGCGCGCTGCGTACGCCGCCGAGCGGTCCACCTTGGACGGATCCTTGCCCGAGAAGGCGCCACCGCCGTGGGGCGCCGCGCCACCGTAGGTGTCGACGATGATCTTGCGGCCAGTCAGGCCGCAGTCGCCCTGCGGGCCACCGATCACGAAGCGCCCGGTCGGGTTGACCAGGTACTTGGTGTCCTTGAGCATCTCCGCCGGCAGCACCGGCTTGATGATCTCCTCGACCACCGCCTCCTGGATCTGCGTCTGGGTGATGTCCGGCGCGTGCTGGGTCGACAGCACCACCGTATCGACGCTATGCGGACGACCGTCCACATAGCGCACGGTCACCTGCGACTTCGCGTCGGGACGCAGCCAGGGCAGGCGGCCGTCGCGGCGCAGTTGCGACTGACGCTCTACCAGGCGATGCGAGTAGTAGATCGGGAACGGCATCAGCTCCGGCGTCTCGTCGCAGGCATAGCCGAACATCAGGCCCTGGTCACCGGCGCCCTGGTTCAGATAATCGTCCGAGGCGCGGTCGACGCCCTGGGCAATATCCGGCGATTGCTTGTCGTACGCGACCAACACCGCGCAGCCCTTGTAATCGATGCCGTACTCGGTGTTGTCGTAGCCGATGCGCTTGATGGTGTCGCGGGCGACCTGAATGTAATCGACGTTGGCCGACGTGGTAATTTCCCCGGCCAGCACCACCAGCCCGGTGTTGCACAGCGTCTCGGCGGCGACACGGGCGTATTTGTCCTGCGCCAGGATGGCATCGAGGACGGCGTCGGAAATCTGGTCGGCGACCTTGTCGGGATGGCCTTCGGAGACGGATTCCGAAGTAAACAGGAAGTCGTTTGCCACGAACTTTTCTCCAGGTTGGCTAATCAGCGGCTGCTAGCTTTTGTGCTTTTAGGGCTATTGCGCGCCAACCATGCTGAGCTCGGGCGGCGACGCTTTAGCGGTATTTGGGCGAACCTGTGCGGTCCGCATCGCCCCGCAAGTTGTCAGTTAACTCGGCGATGCGCGGTATTATACGCGCCTGCAAGCTGCGGCGCAGCCGCTCGCGCGAAGCGGACCCTTGAACAAAAACAACACTGAAGCGGCGACGTTCCGGCGCAACCGGACGCCCCGAACGCCCGCGCCGCCACGCAGTCGTATTGATTCGATGACTTTTCTGTTCTGGCTGATCTCCCGTCTGCCACTGCGCTGGCTTCAGGCAGCCGGCGGCGCCCTGGGCCTGTTCGCCGCCCGGCTTCCCGGCCGGTATCACGACCGTCTGCGCGCCAACTTCCTGCACGCCTTTCCCGACGCCACCCCGGCCATGATCGACGAGGCCGCACGCTCCGCTGGCCGGATGATCCTCGAGATGCCGTATTTCTGGAGCCGGCCGGTCATCAAAGCCCAGCTGTACGACTTCGACGAGATCGTCTGGCCCAGGGTGGAGCAACTGCTGGAAGAGGGCCGCGGACTGATTGTCCTTACGCCGCATCTAGGCTGTTTCGAAGTGCTGCCGCAGTCTTATGCCGTGCGCGGGCCGGTCACGGCCATGTTCAAGCCGCCGAGCCAGCCCTGGCTGCGCGAGTGGATCGCAAAGATGCGCAGCCGTCACAACATGGCGATGGCGCCCGCCAATCCTCGCGGGGTCCGCATGCTGGTCAAGGCGCTCAAGCGCGGCGAAGCCATTGGCATCCTGCCCGATCAGGTGCCGACCGGTGGCGAAGGCGCCTGGGCCCCGTTCTTCGGCCGCCCCGCCTACACCATGACGCTGGTACAGCGTCTGCAACAATGGAGCGGCGCCCCGCTGGCGATCGTTGCCGCCGTGCGCCTGCCACAGGGCGCCGGCTATCGGGCCCACATCCGCGTCATCGATGACATGCTGCCCGACGATCCCGCCGAGGCGGCCGCCGTGATCAACCGCACGGTCGAGGAGCTGATCGCCCTGGCCCCGACCCAGTACTTGTGGGGCTACAACCGCTACAAGCATCCCGCCGGGGCGGAGTTGCCCCCCGCGGTCGATGCCCGGGCGGCAATGCCGGCCCCGGAAACCACAGAAAACAGATGAGCCGTTTCATGACCACGCTGGGCATCGGTCTGCTGACCGTGCTCGGCAAGCTGCCCTACCCCCTGGTGGCCCGTTTCGGCGAGGCGCTGGGCAGCCTGCTGTACCGCATTCCGAGCAGCCGCCGGCGCGTGGTGCAGGCCAACCTGCGGCTGGCCTTCCCCGACAAGAGCGACGCCCAGATCGAAGAGCTGTCGCGGCAGTCGTTTCGTTCGGTCTTTCGCAGCTTCGCAGAGCGCGGCATTTTCTGGACCGGCAGCGAGGCGCAGATGCGCCGCTGGGTGCAGATCGACGACCAGGCAGACCTGGTGGCGCTGGACGGCACGCCTCACATCCTCGTCACGCTGCACCTGGCGGGGGTCGAAGCGGGCGCGATCCGGCTGACCATCCACCTGCGCGACCATGTCGGCCGCTCGGGTGCCTCGCTGTACACCAAACAGAAGAACGACCTGTTCGACGCCTTCCTGAAGAAGGCGCGCGGCCGCTTCGGGGCGCAGATGATCGCGCGCAACGACAGCGCCCGCAACGTGCTGCGCTGCCTGAAGCAGGGCCAGGCCATGCAGCTGATCGCCGACATGGACTTCGGCGAGCGCGATTCGGAATTCGTGCCGTTCTTCGGCGTACAGGCCCTGACCCTGACCTCGGTGTCGCGGCTGGCGCGAGTCACCGGCGCCAAGGTGGTGCCGATCTATACCGAACAGTTGCCGGACTACCAGGGCTATGTGCTGCACATCCTGCCGGCCTGGGACAACTATCCTGGCGAGAGCGTGACCGAAGATACCCGCCGGATGAACGCCTTCTTCGAGGACTGCATCCGGCCCCGGATCGCCGAGTACTACTGGGTCCACAAGCGCTTCAAGCACCGCCCGCCCGGCGAACCCGATATATATTGACGTTTCGGACCAGCCCCACCCCCGACCTGCATTCCCTGAACCGCCATGAAGCTGCAATTCACCAAGATGCACGGCGCCGGCAACGACTTCGTCGTGCTGGACGGCATTCACCAGACCCTGAACCTGACGCCCGAGCAGTGGCGGGCGCTCGCCAGCCGCCATTTCGGCGTCGGTGCGGACCAGATTCTGGTGGTGGAAAAGCCCAGCCGTGACGACGTCGATTTCCGCTATCGCATCTTCAACGCGGACGGCGGCGAGGTCGAACACTGCGGCAATGGCGCGCGCTGCTTCGTGCGCTTCGTCTCGGACCATGGCCTGACCGACAAGCGCTCGATCCGGGTCGAGGTGATGAACGGCGTCATCACGCTGACGCTGCAGGACGACGGCCAGGTGACGGTGGACATGGGCGCGCCCGAGTTCGAGCCGTCCCGCATCCCCTTCGATCCGGCGCAGTCGCCGCAGCGCACCGAAGGCGACGACACGCTGTACGGGCTGGAAGTGAACGGTCGCACCGCGTGGATCTCGGCGGTGTCGATGGGCAACCCGCACGCGGTGCAGGTGGTGGACGACACCGAGCTGTTCCCGGTGCGCGAGGACGGGCCCGTGATCGAGCAGCACGCGACCTTTCCGCGCCGCGTCAACGCCGGCTTCATGCAGGTCGTCGATCGCCACTCGATCCGGCTGCGCGTCTACGAGCGCGGGGCCGGGGAGACGCTGGCCTGCGGCACTGGCGCCTGCGCGGCGGTGGTCGCGGGCATCCGGCGTGGCCTGCTGGACTCGCCGGTGCGGGTGCAGACCCATGGCGGCGAGCTGACCATCGCCTGGGAGGGAGCGGGAACCCCGGTGCGGATGACCGGGCCCGCCACCACGGTGTTCGAGGGCACCGTGGATATCGACGCGCTGATGGCCCGTTGACTCGGGCCGGCCCTCGGCGTCAGACGCCGTAGCGCTGTCGGTACGCGGCCACCGCATCGCGGTGCGCCGCCAGCGACGAATCCTGGCCGGCGTCGAGATAGGCCAGCAGATCGGCCAGCGACGCGATCGCGATCACCGGCACGCCAAACTCGCGCTGCACGTCCTGCACCGCCGAATGCGTGCCGATCTGCTCGGCCGTGCCACTCTTTTCCATCCGGTCCAGCGCGATCAGCACCGCCGCCGGCTCCGCCCCCGCGGCGCGGATCATCTGCATCGACTCGCGCACCGAGGTGCCGGCCGAAATCACGTCGTCGACGATCACCACCTTGCCGCGCAGCTTGGCACCGACCAGCGTGCCGCCTTCGCCGTGGTCCTTGGCTTCCTTGCGGTTGTAGGCGAAGCCGACGTTGCGCCCCATCCCCGCCAGCGCCACTGCGGTGGCCGATGCCAGCGTGATTCCCTTGTAGGCCGGGCCGAACAGCATGTCGAACTCGACGCCCGAGCCGAGCAGGGTTTTCGCATAGAATTGCGCCACCTGGCCGAGGGTCGCGCCCTCGTTGAACAGGCCCGCGTTGAAGAAATACGGCGACTTGCGGCCCGCCTTGGTGATGAATTCGCCAAACGACAGCACGCCCGCATCCAGCGCGAAGCGAATGAAGGTCTGGCTGAGCGCGTCGGTCTGCGTGGTCTGCTGCGTCATCTTTTCTCTCTGAATCAAAAATTTCCCGCGATGTTACGGATTATCAGTGCCAACCTCAACGGCATTCGCTCCGCCGCCAAGAAGGGCTTCTTCGAGTGGATGGCGAAGCAGGACGCCGACATGGTCTGCGTGCAGGAACTCAAGGCGCAGGAAGCGGACATGACCGAGGCCTTCCTCAGGCCGCACGGATATCACGGCTACTTCCACTATGCGCAGAAGAAGGGCTACAGCGGCGTCGGCCTGTACACCCGCCATCAGCCCGAGCGGGTCGTCTGCGGCTTCGGCAACGAGGAATTCGATAGCGAGGGGCGCTATGTCGAGGTCCAGTACCCGCATCTGGCGGTGATCTCCGTCTATGTGCCGTCCGGCTCCAGCGGCGAAGAGCGGCAGCTGGCCAAGTACCGCTTCATGGAGGCCTTCCTGCCGCACCTGCTGCAACTGAAGGCGAGCGGGCGCGAAATCGTGCTGTGCGGAGATGTCAACATCGCGCACAAGGAAATCGACATCAAGAACTGGAAGGGCAACCTGAAGAACTCGGGCTTCCTGCCCGAGGAGCGCGCCTGGATCGGCGAACTGTTCGACGTGCACGGCTATGTCGACGTGTTCCGCAAGCTCGACCCGCGCCCCGACCAGTACACGTGGTGGAGCAACCGCGGCCAGGCCTACGCCAAGAACGTCGGCTGGCGCATTGACTACCACCTCGCCACCCCGAAGATCGCCGACACGGCAAAGCTGTGCTCGATCTACAAGGACGAGAAGTTCAGCGACCACGCGCCGTTGTCGATCGATTACGACTTCGCGCTGTAGGCGGCTCAAGGTTTGCTCCCCTCGCCCGCTTGCGGGAGAAGGGCCGGGGGAGAGGGCCATCCGAGCCGCGCCGCTTGCCGCCGCAGTTCTTCTCCCCTCGCCCGCTTGCGGGAGAGGGGCCGGGGGAGAGGGTAACAGCCCGCAATCCCGACACCCGCCCCACATCCCGCTACAATGACTCTTCGCCCGGCCGTCTACCAATTCACGGCCGACTCTTCACCATTCGCTATCCAGCGTTACACCTAGCGAGTCCCCCATGGCATTCAAAGTGTTCGTCGACGGTCAGGAAGGCACCACCGGCCTGCGCCTGCTCGATTATCTGTCCGGTCGTCCCGATGTCGAACTGCTGCGTATCGCGGAAGACAAGCGCAAGGACTCGGCCGAGCGAGCACGCTTCCTGAACGCCGCGGACGTGGCCTTCCTGTGCCTGCCGGACGTTGCCTCGCGCGAGGCCGTGTCGCTGGTGACCAATCCGGATACCTGCGTCATCGACGCCAGCACGGCCTTCCGCACCGCCGACAACTGGGCCTACGGCCTGCCCGAGCTGGTGCGCGGCCAGCGCGAGAAGATCCGCGCCAGCAAGCGCATCGCCGTGCCCGGCTGCCACGCCAGCGCCTTCGTGCTGGCCGTGCGTCCGCTGGTCGACGCCGGCGTGATGCAGCCCGACTACCCGGTCACCGCGTTCTCGCTGACCGGCTACAGCGGCGGCGGCAAGAAGATGATTGCGGACTTCGAGGCCGGCGGCAATCCGAAGCTGGACAGCCCGCGCGCCTACGCCCTCGGCCTGGAGCACAAGCACCTGCCGGAAATGCGCGTGCAGACGGGCCTGGCCCAGGCGCCGATCTTCAGCCCGATCGTCGGCAAGTTCTACAAGGGTCTGGCCGTCACCGTGCCGGTGTTCCCCGACCGCCTGGCGCGCAAGGTCTCGCCCGAGCAGATCGTCGACATCTATCGCCGCCACTACGAGGGCGAGCAGTTCGTGCGCGTGATGAATGCCGCCAGTGACGAGAACCTGGACAACGGCTTCTTCGATGTGCAGGCCAACAACGACACCAACCGGGTCGACTTGTTCGTGTTCGGCTCGGCCGAGCGCATCGTGCTGATGGCCCGCCTGGACAACCTGGGCAAGGGCGCGGCCGGCGCGGCCGTGCAATGCATGAACGTGCATATCGGCGCGGACGAGGCGACCGGGTTGGCCGCCTGAGGCTTCGCGCACGGCGCCGAGAGCCCTCTCCCCCGGCCCCTCTCCCGCAGTGCGGGAGAGGGGAGAACACCGAAGGGCAGCTTGCGGCTGAGGGTTCGCTCCCCTCGCCCGCAGTGCGGGAGAGGGGAGAACACCGAAGGGCGCTTGCGGCTGAGGGTTCGCTCCCCTCGCCCGCTTGCGGGAGAGGGGCCGGGGGAGAGGGTAGCCGAGGCATCCGCCCCCTCCAGCCTCCCTACTTCGTCAGCGGCTTCTGCCGATCCTCATCCCCGCGATCCACCGGCGCGCTGCCCAGCCCAGCCATATTGGCCCGGTACGGCGGCAGCCTGTCCACGGTCGTATTGATCGCCTTCGCGTATAGCGGCAGCACCTCGGGCAGATGCCGCTCCAGGTCCGCGATGCGCGTCCGCCCGGATGGGTGCGTCGACAGGAAGTCCACGCTCGCGCCGGCCGCGGAGGACTGCGACACCTTGCCCATCTTCTGCCACAGCGTCACCGCCGCACGCGGGTCGTAACCGGCCCGGGCCGCGATATCCATGCCAACCAGGTCGGCCTCGGTCTCGTCCGAGCGCGAAAACTTCAGCGCCAGCAGCTGCGCGCCCGTGCCCAGCGCCAGATTGCCCAGATTGCCGAAGCCGAACAGCTGGGAAATCACGTTGGCGCCGAGATTGGTGATCTCCGCCTTGGCCGCGCGCTCGCGGGCATGTTCCTGCAAGGCATGGGCGATCTCGTGCCCGATCACCATCGCCAGCTCGTCGTCCGTGGCCTTCAGCTGATCGATCAGGCCCGAATAGACCGCGATCTTGCCGCCCGGCATGCAGAACGCATTGACCTGCTTCGAGGCGATCAGATTCACTTCCCACTTCCAGCTCTGCGCCCGGTCGTTCCAGCGCGCCGCATACGGCAGGATGCGCTGCGCGATCGCGCGGGCCCGCTTCAGCTGCGGGTCGCTCGCGGGCGCCAGCGCGCCCTTCTCGCGCGCCTCGCGCTTGATCTGCTCGTACTCCTGCAAGGCCTGCTGCTCGATCGCTTCGGCCGGCACCAGTTGCCGCACCGCCGCGCCGCCAGGCTGCACGCGCACCCCTTCGTTCTGGGCCTGCACTGGCGCGCCCGCCAGAAGCAGGGCACCGGCCGCCAGCGCCGTCAGGCCACGGCGTGCGCAGAAGCGGGCCGGGACGCAAGCGGCAGCAGCGCCGCGCACAAGGCGGGAAGGAGTGGAAAGCAAGCGCGTGTGGATAGGACGCATCGATCGAACGGAATTCGACAGGAGTCATCGGGGCTGGTGCAATAATACACGGCGCTTGTGGGTCCCCTGCGGCACTCCGGGCACCTCCGGCACAACCACCGCTTCCAATCCGTCCACGCGCATCCGGGCCAAGCCAGCCCGCCTCCTTGCAACCCGGCTCCGTCTTCATGACCTTCCAGGACTATCTCGATATTTTCCGCAACCGCCGCATTGGCGCGATGCTGACGCTGGGCTTCGCCTCGGGGCTGCCGCTGGCGCTGACCTCCGGCACCCTGCAGGCCTGGATGACGGTCGAAGGGCTCGACATCCGCACCATCGGCTTCTTCTCGCTGGTCGGCCAGGCCTATATCTTCAAGTTCCTGTGGGCGCCGCTGATGGACCGCTACACAACGCCGCTGCTGGACCGGCGGCGCGGCTGGCTGCTGTTGACCCAGCTCGGACTGGTACTGGGCATCGCCGGCATGGCCTTCTGCCCGCCACGAGAGGCGCTGTGGCTGCTGGCCGGGCTGGCGGCGCTGGTCGCCTTCCTGTCGGCCTCGCAGGACATCGTGTTCGATGCCTACAGCACCGACGTGCTGCGCCCCGCCGAGCGCGGTGCCGGCGCGGCGGTCAAGGTGCTGGGCTACCGGCTGGCCATGCTGGTTTCCGGCGGGCTGGCGCTGTGGCTGGCCGACCGGGTGCTGGGCTGGCAGCAGATGTACCTGCTGATGGCCGGCCTGATGCTGGTGGGCCTGCTGACGCTGCCATGGGCACCCTCGGCGGAAGCCCCCGCCAAGGCGCCGCGTTCCCTCGAGGAAGCCGTGCTCGGACCGCTGCGCGACTTCTTCTCGCGCAGCGGCGCATGGTGGGTGCTGGCGCTGATCGTGCTGTACAAGCTGGGCGACGCCTTCGCCGGCAGCCTGTCCACCACCTTCCTGATCCGCGGGGTCGGTTTCTCCGCGGGCGAGGTCGGGCTGGTCAACAAGACGCTGGGCCTGGCCGCCACCATCGTCGGTGCGCTGTTCGGCGGCACGCTGATGGTCCGGCTCGGGCTGTACCGTTCGCTGATGGTGTTCGGCATCCTGCAGGCGGTGTCCAACTTCGGCTACTGGCTGCTGGCCGTCACCCCGCCGCACCTGTGGTCGATGGGCGCCACCATCGCGGTCGAGAACCTGTGCGGGGGCATGGGCACGGCCGCCTTCGTCGCGCTGCTGATGGCGCTGTGCAACCGCTCGTTCTCGGCCACCCAGTACGCACTGCTCTCGGCGCTCGCCTCGGTCGGCCGGGTCTATGTCGGCCCGAGCTCCGGCTATCTGGTCGAATCGTTCGGCTGGGCGCCGTTCTACCTGGGCACCGTGCTGGTGGCCCTGCCCGGCCTGCTGCTGCTGCACGCCATGCGCGGCACCGTGCTGCGCTACGAGGAGCAGGCCAGGAACGGCAACTGACGGCCCTACTGCTTGTAGTAGACGATCTGGTGCGAGCTGGCGACCAGCTCGCCGCCGGGGCTCCACAGTTGCGCCGTCTGGTCGAAAAAGCCCTGCCGGAACACCTGCGCGCGCGCGCTGCCCAGCACGAAGCCGTCGCCAAGCGTGGCCAGCGTGGCGGCGTCGGCGTGGTAGTAGACGGTCATCGACACCGTGCCTGCCGGCACGAAGCCCGGCCGCTTCAGGAAGATGCGGGGGTAGAAGCTGTCGCACCAGGCCGTCACCGAACAGTAGTCGGGCGCCCTGGGCGGCTGATCGCGCAGCCAGAATTGCGTCAGGCTGTCCGGATTCTCGCCCTGCGCATCGGCGGGCGGCTTGGCCCCGCGCACCGGGCGCATCTCGTACGACTTGAACCAGTTGACCGGTGCAAAGCCGGCGGGCAGCGGATCGGACGCCTCGGGCGGCGGGGCGTCCGGCATCGTCGCTTCGCCACTGCCCCAGGTGTCGCGCCGGGTCGCGAACACGGCCGTTGCGGTCGTCGTGATGTCCCCGTTCTGCAACAGCGCCAGCGTCCAGTGCTGGGTGGACCGGTTGGTCCGTGCCGGCCGCGCTTCGACCTCGAACGGACCCTCCGCGATCGGACCGGCGAAATTGACGGTCAGCGAGACAGGGTCGCCGAGCCGGTCGGGATGGTCGAGCACGGCGCGCAGCATCGCCGCGGCGGTGATCCCGCCGAACGGGCCGATCATGTTCCAGTAGGCGGCGCTGGTGCGGCCGCCGAAGCGATCGTCGCCGATGCGCTCCAGCTTCAGGGCATCGTCAAAGGGATGGACGGACTGCGAGGGCGCTGCGGACATGACGGGTCTCCTGGCGAACGCGAGCCGGCACGGTGGGATGCGTCGGACTGGACGGCAGCCGAACGACCGTTCGCTTTTTTACGCTACGGTAGCGGTCGCCATCGTTGCCGTCAACCGGATGCAGCCGCCCCCGCGCCTCCATTCGGCCGGACTCAGGCCCCGCAAACCCGGTAGACCGCCAGACTGCCGCGCCAGTTGACGCCCCAGTTGACCGTCACGCCCTCGTGCATCACCACCCGGTCGATCACCCGCAGCCCGACCTTGGGTGCCAGCTCCTCGAAGTCGCCGATGGTCAGCACGCGCACGTTCGGAGTGTCGTACCACTGGTACGGCAGCGATTCCGACACCGGCATGCGCCCGCGGAAGATCGACAGCCGGTGCGGCCAGTAGCCGAAATTGGGGAACGAGACGATGCACTCGCGCCCGACCCGCAGCGTCTCGCGCAGGACCTGGGCCGTGTTGTGGATGGTCTGCAGCGTCTGCGACAGGATCACCGTGTCGAAGCTCTTGTCCTCGAACAGCGCCAGCCCGCCCTCCAGGTCCTGCTGGATGACATGCACGCCGTTGCCCACGCAGGCCAGCACCCCCTCGTCGCGGATCTCGATGCCATACGCCTGCACATCGAGCTCGTCCTGCAGCACGCGCAACAGGCTGCCATCGCCACAACCCAGGTCGAGCACCGTCGCGTTCGGTTCGATCCAGCGGGCAATCGCGCGAAAGTCCGGCCGGCGCGCCAGCACCCCGCTGGCCGCCGCGGAAATGGCCTTGGCGTTCATGCTCCGACCTCCGTGGCAATGCGTTCGTAATAGGCGCGCATCACGTTGTGATAGCGCGGATCGTCGAGCAGGAAGGCATCGTGGCCATGCGGGGCGTCGATCTCCGCGTAGGTGACGGGGCGCTTGTTGTCCAGCAGCGCCTTGACCAGTTCCCGGCTGCGGCTGGGGGCGAAGCGCCAATCGGTGGTAAAGCTGGCCACCAGGAAGCTCGCCTGCGTCTGCGATACCGCGCGCGTCAGATCGCCGCCGAAGGACAGGGCGGGGTCGAAGTAATCCAGCGCGCGGGTAATCAGCAGGTAGGTATTGGCGTCGAAATACTCGGCGAACTTGTCGCCCTGATAGCGCAGATAGCTCTCGACCTGGAACTCGACATCGAACGAGTAGCGGATATCCTCGGCCTTCAGCTCGCGGCCAAACTTCTCCGCCATGTCCTCGTCGGACAGATAGGTGATATGGCCGATCATCCGCGCCACGCGCAGCCCGCGCTTTGGCTTCACGCCGTGCGCGTAGTAGTTGCCGCCGTGGAAATCCGGGTCCGACAGGATCGCGCTGCGCGCGACCTCGTTGAAGGCGATGTTCTGCGCGGACAGCTTCGGTGTCGAAGCCACCACGATGCAGTGGCGCAGCCGGTCCGGATACAGCAGGCTCCAGGCCAGCGCCTGCATGCCGCCAAGGCTGCCGCCCATCACCGCGGCAAACTGGCGGATGCCGAAGGCGTCGGCCACGCGGGCCTGCGCGTTGACCCAGTCTTCCACCGTCACCACCGGAAACGTGGCGCCGAAGGGCGCGCCGGTCGCCGGGTTGATACTCATCGGCCCCGTCGAGCCGAAGCAGGACCCCAGGTTGTTGACGCCAATGACGAAAAAGCGGTTGGTATCCAGCGGCTTGCCTGGTCCCACCATGTTGTCCCACCAGCCCACATCGCGTGGGTCGTCGGCATAGAGGCCGGCGACATGGTGGGAGGCGTTCAGCGCGTGGCAGACCAGCACCGCGTTGGTCCGCTCGGGATTGAGCGTACCGTAGGTCTCCACCATCAGATCGTAGCCGGCCAGGGAGGAGCCGTTGCGCAGCGGCAGCGGCTCGGCGAAGTGCATCCGCTGCGGAGTCACGAAGCCGACCGAATCGGCCGGCGGGGCCAGCGAGGCTGGCGGCGAGGCAAGGTCAGTCATGGATAGCGCCCGTCAAGGCGGGCGTCGGCAAAGCGCGCATAAAAAAACCCGACCGGTCTTGCGTGATGTCACGCAGCCAAATCGGGTTTCTCGCGCCGCATCCGTTGCCGTCCGCTGCGCCGGCCGCCTGCAAGGGCAGGACGCCGACCAACCTCTTTAGCCGCATTTATAGTGGCAGACCGTGCCGATCCAATTCCTGGGATCCCGGTTGCCTCGCGCCCGCAAGCCAGTCATCAAATCGGCGCGATTCGGCGATTATAGAGCAAAAGCCGCGTTCATGGCCGCGAACCGGCCCGGCATGCGCGGTCCGGCAAGCCTCGGCCTTCAGGCCAGCAGGATGCGCAGTTGCCCGTCGATCTGGGCGACCGGCAGCTTGCGAAAGCCGCTCTTCACATAGCGGTGCCAGTGTCCCTGCACCGTGGCGACGATCAGCCCCGCCCGCAGCGCCACGTCGGCATCCGCGGGGAAGGCGCCCTGCGTCGCGGCGATCTTCAGGCACTGCCGCACCGACGCCTCGATCCGGTCCACCAGCTGGTTGATCCGCTCCTGCAGGCGCTCATGCTCGCCGACCAGCGCCTCTCCCGTCAGCACGCGCGTCATGCCCGGGTTCTTCTCGGCAAACGTCAGCAGCATCCGCACGATCGCGTGCAACTGCCGCAGCCCGTGCTCTTCCTGCGCGGTGATCTGGTTGATCAGCCCGAACACCGTGTGTTCGATGAAGGCGATCAGTCCTTCGTACATCTGGGCCTTGCTGGCGAAGTGCCGGTACAGCGCGGCCTCCGACACGCCCAGCCGGGCCGCCAGCGCCGCGGTCGTAATGCGCTCGGAACGGGGATGCTCGAGCATCGACGCGAGCGCCTGCAGGATCTGGACGCGGCGCTCGCCAGGCGGCGGGCGCTTCCGTGCCGTGGGTTCGGTGCTTTGTGCCGCCGCGGCAGCAGGGACCGAGGCCGCAACCGGAGCCGCCACCGGAGCCGCCACCCGCGCCGCCGCGTTAACCGTGCTCGCTACCGTCCGGCCCAATGCCTCATCTGGCTCGTTCTGACCCACATTGCTCTGCGTCATGACCCGATTCCCCGCATTCGTCGATGGAGTTGATTCGATGATTGTACTTTTATGTGCACATAGCGGGGGCGATGGGCCGGATTTGCCCGCTTCAGGCGGCGTGGCTGCGGCGCCTGGGTTTCCGCGGCGACGAGCGCAACGGCGTGTTCCTGCGCCGCGTGCGCGGCCTCGCCTGCGGCGTGGCGATGCCGCTCGCGCTCGGCATCCAGCACCGCCTGCGTGGCGGCATCGCGCGTCTCGCCGGCCGGCGCGGCATGGGGACGAGAGGGGGTCAGCGTGCGCAGATAGCCGGTGATCCAGGCCGTGCGAATGCCCAGGCCCTGGTAGCGCTTCAGATGCGAGACGGTGTCCTCGACCAGCACCGCACGCGACGGATCGACCCCGATCCGCGCCAGCCAGTGCCGCAGCATGCGCCGGTCCGGCTTGGGCCGCAGCTCGCCGTGCACCCACATCTGCTCGATCGCCACCACCCGCTCGAACATCCGCTCGATCCCGGCCACGCGCAGTACCGCGCGCGCGTACTCCTGCGGCGCGTTGGTCAGCAGCACCTTGCGGCCCGGCAGGCGCCGCAGCATGCGGGCAAGCCCCCGCTGCACGCGCACCATCGACGCCAGCTCGGGAAAATCATGGGCAGCGTGCAGGAACTCGGCGGGGTCCACGCCGTGATGCCGGATCATGCCCAGCAGTGTCGCCCCGTAGCGCTGCCAATAGTCGACGCGCACGCGGCTTGCCGTCGCCTCGTCGCAGCCCAGCACGCGCGCCACATAAGCGGTCATCTGCGCGTTGATGGCCGGAAAGATCGCATAGGAAGCGTCATGCAGCGTGTTGTCCAGGTCGAACAGCCACACCACGGGTCCGGCCTGGTTGCCGGCGGGCCGGCGCAGCAGGCGGTTCGGGGATCGGCGCGGACGCCGCAGCGGAAGAGGAGTCGGGGAGGAACGTTGTGGCACGGGAGGCGGCGACCCGCGCTCCAGGCGCGGTCGCCATCCGGCGCTTCCCGCGTGAAGCGCGGCCGCCCGTTGGTATCAGTGCGACCGGATCATGGTGCCGAACGCCTGTTCGGTCAGGATTTCCAGCAGCAGCGAATGTTCGATACGACCGTCGATGATGTGGACCGAATTCACGCCGCTCTTGGCCGCATCCAGCGCCGAAGAAATCTTCGGCAGCATGCCGCCGGAGATGGTGCCGTCCGCGAACAGCTCCTCGATTTCGCGTGCGGACAGGTCGGTCAGCAGGTTACCCTTCTTGTCCATCACACCGGGGATATTGGTCATCATCACCAGCTTCTCGGCCTTCAGGATCTCGGCCATCTTGCCGGCGACCACGTCGGCGTTGATGTTGTACGCCTGCCCGTCATCGGAGAAACCGATTGGCGAAATCACCGGAATGAAGGCGTCGTCCTGCAGCGCCTTGACCACCGCCGGATTGATCGCCTCGATGTCGCCCACGAAACCGATATCGATGAACGCGCCCGGATTCTCGCGATCCGGCATCTTCAGCCGCTTCGCGCGGATCAGGCCGCCGTCCTTGCCGGTCAGGCCAACCGCCTGGCCACCGTACTGGTTGATCAGCATCACGATGTCCTGCTGGACCTCGCCGCCCAGCACCCACTCGACCACTTCCATGGTCTCTTCATCGGTGACGCGCATGCCCTGGATGAAGGTGCCGACCTTGCCCACCTTCTTCAGCGCCTCATCGATCTGCGGGCCGCCGCCGTGCACCACGACGGGGTTCATGCCGACCAGCTTCAGCAGGATCACGTCGCGCGCGAAGCCGTGCTTGAGCTTCTCCTCGGTCATCGCGTTGCCGCCGTACTTGACCACGATCGTCTTGCCATGGAACTTGCGGATATAGGGCAGCGCCTCGGCGAGAATTTCGGCCTTGAGGGCGGGGGCGATGGCAGCCACTGCAGTTGCGGTGGGCCCGGAGGATTCGGAGTTCATGGCAATCCGTTAGGAATCAACGAGTATCATGGCGACGCCGCGACAGCGTCGTGCGGTCGATCGCCGCGGCCCTGCATTGCGCGCTTTTCATCACGCAGGAGCCGGGGGGCCCCGCGGCAGGCGCCGATTTTACAAGAAACGGAACCTGGCGCGCGGCGCCTGTCACACTGGGCCCCGCACAGGCTTTCCCAACCGCAAAAGATACCGTTCCCTGGGGCGCGAGCGTCCGTTTCGCACAACAGCCCTTGCTTTTCGTCATGGCTTCGCAACATCCGCGCCAGTCGCCAACCACCTTGCCGCCAGCTGCTGGCGATACCGCTGTCCGCGCAAAAGCCAAGGAGGCGAGCCCCGCTTTCGCCACCGTGCTGACCGGACAATTGCGCCCGGTCGAGCGCTGCGCGAATTGCTGGGGCGGCTTCGTCTGCGGTTATGCGGCCGGACTTGGGCATTGCTGGTGTACCGCGCAGCCCTTGCCAGCGGCTCGGCTGATCGTGCCGACCCGACATTGCCTCTGCCCAGCCTGCCTGGCCCGACGCCAGGGGGCGGCGGACAAATAGTTCGCACAACCACCAAGCGGTTATCATTCTTCCCATGAATAGCCTGCGCAACGTCGACCTGAACCTGCTGGTCGTGCTCGAAGCCCTGCTGGCCGAGCGCCATATCTCCCGTGCCGCACTGCGCCTGCAACTGAGCCAGCCTGCCGTGAGCCACGCGCTGGCCCGGCTGCGCCAGCTGCTTGACGACCCGCTGCTGGTGCGCGGCCAGGGTGGGCTCGTGCTGACGCCCCGCGCCCACGCGCTCGCCGAACCGCTTGCGCAAGCGCTGGCGCAGGTGCGCATCCTGCTGGGCCCGGCCGGCTTCCAGCCCGCCACTGCCCGGCGTACCTTCAGCGTGGCGATGACCGACCATGCCGCGCTGGCGGTATTGCCCGCGCTGCTGCGCACCGTGCGCAAGGCCGCACCGGGGATCGAACTGGTCGTCATGCAGGCCAGCACGGAAGCGATGACCGCCGAGGTTGCCGAAGGACGTGCCGAGCTGGCCATCGGCGATTTCGCCTTCATTCCGGACGATATCCGTTCGGTGCGGTTGTTCGAGGAAGACTATGCCTGCGCGGTGGATGCGACCACCGTCCGGGGACAAGGGCGTCTTGACGCCGTGGCCTATCTGGCGCGCTCTCACGTGCTGGTCAGCAGCCGGCCCGCGGCCCATGCCGATCCGCTGTCGAGCCATGCCGATCCGATCGACGCCGCCATAGCCCGGCACAACGGCCGGCGCAAGATCGCCTGCGTGGTGCCCCATGCCGGCCTCGCGCCGGCCCTGATCGCTGGGACCAACCTGGTGCTGACGGCACCGCGCCGCGCGCTCGCCGCACTGGCGGACGATCCGGCTTTCGCCGTCTTCGATCCGCCCCTGCCGCTGCCCGCGTTCACCGTCAGCGCCATCTGGCCCGCTCGCCTCGACGCGGACCCCGCCCACCTGTGGTTGCGCGAGCGCGTCGCCGCCGCCTGCGAAAGCGCGCCGCGCGAACAGACCATCAGCCTGCGCGGCTGACGCTCCGGCGCGTCCCGCTCAGTGCTGGTGCCCCTTGGCGCCGTGCGCCGCGGCGGGCGCGGTGAGCGCGCGCACCTCCGCGTTGACGGTCTTCTCGGTTACCTTGCCGCCCTGCTCGATCTTCAGCGTCAACGGTACCGACTCCCCGGCCTGCAGCGGCTTCTTCAGCCCCAGCAGCATCACGTGATAGCCATTCGGCTTCAGCTCGACATCGGTCATCGCAGGCAGCGGCAGCGCGTCGACCGCCCGCATCCGCATCACGTTGTCTTCCATCTTCATCTCGTGGACTTCCGCCGTGGTCGCCGCAGGCGTACTGACGCCCAGCAGGCGAGCCGGCGTGTGCGCGTGCAGGGTCATGAAGACGCCGGTTGCCGTCTGCGCCGGCACCGTTCCGCGCGCCCAGGCATTGCTGACATCGACCTGCGCGAACGTCGCAGTGGAAAACAGGGCCGCGCAAAGAGCGGTACACAGCTTGGCTTGCATGGAATGACCTCGGTGACAAAGCGGTAATTAGAACACGGACACCGCCCATGCCTTGCCGGACACGCGCGTGACGTCACCCGCAGTCTCGCACCCGGCGCGGCTACGCCCAATGCGGCACGGTGTCGCATTCCCACGCCGGCGCACCCGGCATTGCTACACTGCCGCCATGCTCCGCCTCGCCTCCTACGCACCCGACCCCGGACGACACGGCCTGCTGCGCCTGCGGCGCCTGTACCGGCTGCGCTGGGGCGTATTGGCGGGACAGATCGCCCTGCTGCTGATGGCCAACGGGCTGGCCGGGCTCTCGCTGCCGCTGCGGCCCCTGCTGCTGATCTTCCTGCTGCAGGCGCTGTTCAACGCGTTGACCGCGTTCCGGCTACGCCAGCACGGCCAGCGCGACACGGTCCCGACCGACACCGAACTGATGGGCCAGCTGCTGGTCGACCTGACCGCGCTGTCGGCCATCCTGTTCTTCACTGGCGGCGCAACCAATCCCTTCGTCTCGTTCTACCTGCCGGCCCTCGCGCTCGCCGGCGCCATCCTGCCGTGGAAGCAGGCCGCGGCGCTGGCGATCTACGCATTGGCCGGCTACACGCTGATGTTGTTCGAGTACGTGCCGCTGCATCTGCACAACCCGAACGACGCGATTCACTACCACCTTGCCGGCATGTGGCTGAACTTCGTGGCCGGCGCCATCATGATCGCCGTCTTCGTCGCAAGGCTCGCCGGCGGCCTGCGCGAGCGCGACGACGAGCTCAACCGGGCCCGCGAACGGCTGCTGAACGAGGCCCGCGTCGAAGCCCTCAATGCGCAGGCGGCCACCGTCGCCCACGAGATCGGCACCCCGCTCGCCACCCTGGCCGTCATCGCCGGCGAACTGCGTGCCGATGCCGCCGATCCGCGCCGGGGCAACACGCCTGTGCGCGACTACCTGCCCGATCTGCGCGTCATCGAGCAGCAGCTCGCGCTGTGCCGGACCATTCTTGCGCGGCTGCGCGAAGACGAGCAAAGCACCGCGCAACTGCCAGCCGGCGACTGGCTGCCGCGCTTCACCGCAGGCTGGCGGCTGCGCCACCCGCAGGCTGCGCTGGACGAACGGATCGCGCCGGACGCCGCGGCGCTCCCGGTAGACCCTGCGCGGACCGCACAGATGCTCACCATCCTTCTGGACAACGCCGCGCGCAGTCACCATGCCGCGGGGCAGGAGGACACGCCGATCGCACTGACCATCAACGTCCAGCGCGACAATGGGCGAGTCCACCTGATTTTCCGCGTCAGCGACCGCGGCACCGGCATCCCCGCCGCGTTGCGGGCAAGGCTGGGCGAAGCGCCGGTCGCAAGCTCGCATGGCGGCCATGGCATCGGCGCCTACCTCGCGCAAAGCGCTGCCCAGCAAATGGGCGGTCGCGTCCAGTGGCAGGACCGGGAAGGCGGCGGCACCGTCGCCGAACTGCGTCTGCCGCCCCAGGGCACCCATGCCCCTGCAGGGCGGCCACGGCGGGCGGCATGACCGCCGACCGCCCGCGCCGCCGTTGGTCGTAAACGAACCATGAACAGTCCCGCAAGCCCCTTCACCCGAGACATGTCCGGCCACGGCAGCTTCCTGGTCGTCGACGACGACCCTATCTTCGCCGGCACACTCGCGCGTGCGCTGACGCGCCGCGGCTTCTCGGTACAGGTCGCGCACAGCCGTCAGCAGGCGCTCGCCTTCGCCACCCAGTACCGCTTCGATTTCATCACGCTGGACCTGCACCTTGCCGCGGCCCCGGATGCCGGTTCGACCGCCGCAGCCGATTCCGGTCTGCACCTGGTCGCCCCTCTGCGCACGATGATGCCCAACGCCAGGATCCTCGTGCTCACCGGCTACGCCAGCATCGCCACCGCCGTTGCAGCGGTCAAGCAAGGGGCGGACGAATACCTGGCCAAGCCGGCCAACGTCGACTCCATCCTCGCCGCGCTCACCAGTGGCGTTTCGCAGCAGGTCGCGGAAGCCGCGCTGGAGGACCCGCTACCGCTGTCCGTGCCGCGCCTCGAGTGGGAACACATCCAGCGCGTACTCGCCGAGCACAACGGCAACATCTCCGCCACCGCCCGTGCGCTGAACATGCATCGGCGCACCCTGCAGCGCAAACTGTCCAAGCGGCCGGTATCGCGCTGAACGCGGCCCGCTTCACCGGGTCCGTTCCAAAAGCAAACGGGCCTGCCGAAAAGGCAGGCCCGTCTTTCATTCTTTCCCGGGGCAGCGCCAGAGGTGACCGCGCTTGCCCAACGTCCTGGACGAAGACTCGACGCCATTGCGCTCCTTGCCGGCTCAAAGCCGCAACTGCACGTATTGCCAACCCATATCCTCGCCGCCCAGTTCTTCGGCGACTTGCAGCGCATCGAAAGCGTGCCGCTGCGAGCGGGGGCCAAATGGAACGGACTCACCCGCGAACACGGCATGGCTCAATACCACGCCCTCGTCCCGACTCTGCGCTACTGCTGCCTGCATCGGCACGACCGGTGCGGCTTCCTCCGCGACGCCCGTTCCCGTGCCCACACAGAGAAACGCGGTAGCGGCGGTGATCACGCTCAGGACTCCCGCCGCCGTCAAACCGATATGTTTCATTTTTTACCCCTCCCTGTTTGCCGCCGTGTCCGCTGGCAAAGCCTGCCGTGCCGCGCGGCCGTATCGTTCTCCAGTGCAGCTGCCCCTGGGGCAATCCCCGAAGGAGCGGTACTTTGGCACCCGAGAACAGGCCGCGCCAGCACGCTTACGGACGCTTACGCGGCTTACCAGCGCGTGTCACGTTCCCATGCGCTCAGTTCATCTTCCACGCGCTCCTTGCTATAGCCGTAGCGCTCCTGGATGCGACCCGCAAGCTGATCGCGCTTGCCATTGATCATCGTCAGGTCGTCGTCGGTCAGGTCGCCCCACTTCTCCTTGATGCGGCCCTTCACTTGTTCCCATTTCCCTTCCATCTGGTCCCAGTTCATGATCCACTCCTCTGATGATTGCGGCTTGCAAACCCGCGGCGCCGCAGCGCCGCGGAACCCTTCCGGCCTGGCTCTGCTTTAGCGGCCGTACTTCGCCTTGACGTCGGCCTCGCACTTGTCCTGCGCATCGCCCGACATCGCGTCGCACTTCTCCTTGTCAGCCTTGTAGGCAGCGTCCATCGTGTCCTTGCGCGCATCGCGGCGCGTTTCCGCCACGTCGCCCGCAGTGCCGCCAGTCGCCGCTTCGCGGCGCACCTTGGCGTCGCCCAGCGCCTTCTCGTGCGCGGCCTTCGCCTCCTTCATGCAGACGTCCTTCTGATTGCCCTTGCGGTCGTCGCAGCGCTCCTTCGCGACCTCATAGTCCGCGTCCGCCTTCGTCTTCGCGGCCTTGGCGCGGGCAGCATCGGTGCCATCGCGGCGGGCCTCGGCCTGCGCGCGGGCCACATCGCGATCCCGCTTCGCTTCGGCTTCGCAGATGTCCTCCGCGTTGTCCTTCAACGAATCGCATCGAGCGATCGCTGCCTTGTAATCGGAGTCCGCACGGGAAACCGCTGCGTCATAGTCGGCGCGATTGCCTTGCGTCGCGCCTTGCGCAAACGCATAGCCCGCCGGAGCGGCAACCATCATCGAGCACACAGCGGCAGAGAGCCATTTCTTCATCATCTCGTTCTCCTTTTTGTCATCGTTCCGGCGGCACGTCCCGGCCCGGCGGAGGGCCTGAAAGCGGGCGCGCCGCCCTTGATACGAATGGTATGAAACACCCTGGCAGGGCCGCAGACGGGGGGTTCCGAAAGGGGAGTAAGACGATTCCCACATGTGCGCTGAAATGCACGCACCAGGGAAACCGCCACGGCCGTGCCCGAGTTGCTTGCCGTGAGCGGCAAGTCCTGCCGGCGTACAAAAGCGCAAGTCTTCGCCGCTCGTGGCGGGACTGGCCCGGGGCGCGGCATTAGATTGGGCAGCCGTCATCGCCACCGGTCGTTGCGCTTTCCCGACGACGGCAATCCCTTCGGGAATCCTCCTTCTTCTCACGAACCTCACACCGCCATGCCCACGACATCGCACGTGCCCTCGACACGCGATCGCATTCCGCCCCCTCGTCCCCGACTGCGCCCGGATGCGCACCCCGTCATGATTGGCCAGGCCGCTCGTCTAGAACTCCCCGCCCGGCATATCGACGTGGCGACAGCGCCGATCGACGTGTTGCTCGACATCGAAGAGACACTTTCCCGGGAGCAACCATGCTGAGAACCATTGCGAACCTGATCCGGAAATCCGCCATGCGGGCACGCGCCAGCAAACGGGCGCGCGAAAGAAAGCGATGCCAGGAACAAGTGTGCGTCGCTCGCCCCGGTCATGGCCATCGGCCGGGCGCCGCCCCCCAACTCGGCAAGACGCCATCCACATCTGACAAGTAGCTGCCCGGCAAGGAAACGTGGCCGCCTGCTCGCCAGCCATCGGCAGGCGGCGCTGCACTGCAAGAAGGAAGGCCAAAAACATAAATCGGTGAAGTTTCGGCACAGGAGTGCCAAATGTCCGCGCAGTAGATTGGCAGTCAGCACTGACATACACGCTCGTCGGCAACACAGCGACGAAGCAGATCAGTGTCAACACAGCCGCGGAGGGACAACAAGTGAGCAGAGTCGGAGCCGGTGCCATCGCACAGCAGGCCGGGGGGCCTGCCGAAGCCAGTTCGACAGCCCCATCCGGCCGCTTTCGACACTTCAAGGTCCAGCTTCCCATCGATGCCAATACGTGGGCCCGTGTCATCTTCTACGGCACCTGGTGTATCGACGCGGCCACCCGTGCTGCCGGTCTGCTCGGCCCCAGCCTCGCGGTTGCCGTCCCCGCGCTCTCCGTCGCGCTGCATGCCGCCAAGCTATTGGGTTACGCCCTCTCCTCTGCGGAGGGCCCCGTCGCCTTGTTCGACATGATCACGGCGAAGGTGAGACTCGTGAATGCCGGGAAAGAGATGTCGCGGCACTTCGCCGCACACCAACGCGTGCTGGACAACCTGAAATTGCGGAGTGCCAGACTGCAGCAGAAAAAGGACCGCAAGGCAGAAGCAAGAGCGCTGCGCGAGCAGGCGAACCTGCTTGGGGGATCTGCGGCAGAAGCATCGGCTGCCGCCTGTGGGGCCGAAGAACAGGGTGCAGCCGAGCAGTACGAACGGGAAGCAGCGGACCTGGCTGCCATGGCACTCGAAACCACGCTCGAGAAAGTGCCCTTCCCCGAGAAGCAAGATTGCGATGGGCACCTTGCCTATCAAATCGCAGAAGCGTGCTCGCAGCGAACCCGCTCCTACACGTCGTCAAAGATCGCTTGCTTGCGGGACCTTGTGATTCAAGGGATCAAGGTGGCGTTCGAGCTAACCATCGCAACCGCACTGGAACTCGGCAAGTTCACGGCGGGCGCCATTGCTTCCGGTCTCGGTGTCGTCATGGGCATCGCCCACACCGTTCAGGGCTACTTCGACTACAGGACCGCGATCGGTGAGAAGACCTCGATCCAGGCCGCAAGGGCGCATATCCAGGAATGCAAGGCGAAGGTGATCGCCGCCGGAAAACAGGAACGCCTCAAGCGCGAGAACGTCGAGGGCATCAGGAAGATGATGAAGGCGAGCCTGGGCCGCAAGCTCAATGAGGCCAACGTGAACTCGTGGTGGGCGCGCATTCGGATGGCCTATGGAGGGCTGTCCATCGCGAACGGCGCCATAGCGGCAGGGCTGGCAATCGCGCTAGCGGTTGGCGTGACCACAGGCTGGGTGGTTGCAGCGCTTGCTGTCGTAACGGCGGTCATCGCCGTTGCTGGCGCCTTATGGCTGCTGTTTGCGGTTTGCAAGCTTCTGGCACGCTGGTGGATGAACGCGCCCGACCGCAGGGAGATCAGGGAACTGGAGAAGCACGTTACTGAACGACCGGATTTGCCCAGCGGCGAGCTCGACCATATGGGACTGGAAGACTTGCGGAAGCTGAAGCCAAAGCTCTTCTCATCCGATGACAGGAATCTCCGGTTCGGCGCAGCGCTCCTTGTTGCGCATCTGCAAGACAACGGAGCGAAAGGATCCAAGGCGAGAGAGGACCGGCTTGCTGCATCGTCCATGCTGGAAGCTTGTGGCGTCCCCAAGGAGACAAGGTCACTGCTCAAGCGGGCCTCCTTCGCGACTGCCCGGAAGTTCGTGTACGAGCACCTCGCCGGAAACCTCACCCAAGCGATCACGCCTGAAGCTGACACAGCTTCCCGGGATATGAATTCTCCCGCTTCCGGCTCCCAGATCTACGCTACCGGCGAAGCTGCACCCGCGCCGACTACCGACGCCGGCGCTTATGCCGGCGCCTCCTCTTGAACACTGAAGCGGAAATCACCATGCCCATACACGCATTGAGTGCTGCCATCGATACGAGATACATCGAGCAACCGATATCGCGCGACAATCGTCGTCCTTTCTTTGGCGCAGGCGAGGGCGACAGTGGCTCGTTGCCTGCGCCTCGTCGCATGGCTGGCGCCCCGCCGCAATGCACCCTCACTCTGGGAAAGCTGCCCTGCTCGGTGCTTGTCCGCTTCGCTGACAGATACCTGACTGCAAGAGAACGGGAAGCGCTAAGCCTCACGAGCCACGGCTTTCGCCGAGCATTGAACGGGCTGGTGGCCCGCGACCACATAGGAGCCAGATTGCCCTTTGCGGTTACGTTCTCCGGCTTCAAGCGTCTTTTGCACACGGTGGCAGCTGTCACGCCAGCCGAGCGGCTCAAGCTCCTTCTGGTTCTCGCGCACACCCTCAAGCAACTGCCTGGACCGCATATGAAGCGTGCTGCCCAGGCACTGCTTGCCACCGAAGACGGAAGAGAGACCTCCAAACGGGCAGCATTGATATGCGAGATGGCTTCGTCCCTCGAGAGAATCTACGGAATCCCGTCGCTCTCGCGTCATGAAACACTGCGTCTCGAGAAGTTTCTATGGGACGAGGCCCAGGATCTTTCTCCGAGGGAGCGAGGGCGCGTTCTCGGTTGCTTACTGCAGCAAGGCGCGGACAATCTGCTCAAGCCTGCGGATCTATCCGCGTGGCTGGACGCGCTCTATGAGTCGCCACCGTTAGGGCGGTCGTCCTTGCTTAGCGGTCTGGCGGGGTCATGTCAGGCGATCAGAGGTTATCGGGCCTTTTTTCGCTCGGACGAAAGCGGAACGAAAGTATGGAAGGACTTGCTCGAGCTTGCTCTGAAGCTCCCTCCCGGTCTCAGCGAGGCTCCTCTGGAGGCGCTGGCGAACGCAGCTCAGGCGATCACCCGATGGGATCCCGGCTTATGGGATCTGCTACTGCGTGTTGCCGCTCGCCGCCCGGAAGCGGACCGTGCCGCCATCTACGGCGGAATGACGTCGATCCTTGCGCCAGACCCTGACGCCCCCAAACGCTGCCACTTCGATCTGCTGTTGGACCGCATGATGGCGCTCCCAAGCAAGTACTGGCCTCGGATGTTTGACAAGATGGCTTATGCGCTCGCGGCACAAAGGTCGCAATCGCACCGGGCCAAGGACCTTGTCGATGTTTGCCTCGAGCAGCTTCCTCCCGACACGAGGATCGAGCCGATTCTCAGGTACTTCAGGGCCGGCAAAGAATGGCACGACTACGACAACTATCTGGTCGGGCACGTGTTGAACAGACTGGACGGTCTTGGTGCACTGGAGCAGGCGAAGATCTTGCACGAGTGCGGAAGGCACATAACCACCCACGACACCCTGTCCCTGGCCCTCAAGAGAACAGCATCCCTGTCGCCGGAGCTTCGCCATTGGTTCGCGGCCGGGCTGCTGCGCAACAGGATGATGCTGACGAGCGCGAGCGGCCGCCAGGCTATCGACGCTGCAATCATGCCCATATTGGAGCAGACGCCGCCGGAGGATCGTGCCGCCTCGCTGCTCCATCTCCTGCTCTTCACCATAGATGTCGATGATGAAGAGGAGGATGCAACTGTCATGAATCTCGAACTATCCGAGCGCACGTGGAGGTCGGTCAACGAGTACATCGATGCCCTGTCCATACCGAGCCAGGCATCCCTGCTCTACCAGTTCATCACCCAGCTATCCTACGCTGAGACTCCGGCCTGGAACTGGGCGCTCGCGAGAGCGACGGCACTTCCCAGGGCCTACCAGCCCAAGCTGATCCATGCGCTGGCTTCCGTATCCGAGATGAAGGAGCGGGTCAAGGCCTCGACGGTACAAACCCTGACCAAATCGATCATGGCTCTCCCCGCTGGCTACCGGGCCTTGCCGGTTCACGCGATAGACAAGGCTGTCGGCGGCATCAACGGCTGGTTCAGCGTCAGCGGCTACTTGAGTGCGATCTATAACTTGTGCAGACTGCGGTTCTCGCTGCCCCCGGAAGATGGCCTTTGATTGCGGGAGAGCCCTTGGCGGGTGTATCCGTCAAGCGAGAAGAACATTTCGGCGTGGAAAGTAAAGCGCAGAGGCAGCGCGGTTTCCTATAAGAGCGCCCGGAAAGCAATAGCGAAGGTCGATGCGTGGCCTAACATCAGCAGGACGACGACGCGGGTTTCAATCTGTGCCGATCGAACGCCGTTCTTCCTACACAGAATCGCATGCATTGAGCGTCGGCATAAAGCACAACGGGGATCGAGTAAGGGAGTGAGCCTGGGTAGGCGCCGAGGGGTCAGCGGAGGATTGCTGGTCCCGACGGCGCCTTTTTTTGTAGTGCGCCCAGCCATCATCCGGCCCTTGCAGTGCCTGCGAAGGTGCCATGAAAAAAGGCGACGGACACGGGCGGAGCCGTGGTCCGTCGCCCTTGCTGACATCAAGGCACGACAGGGTAACGATCAGAGAACGTAGCGCGACAGATCTTCGTTCGCGGACAGGTCGCCGAGACGTTCATCGACGTATGCGGCGTTGACCGTTACGGTCTCGCCGCTCACGCGGCTCGCGTTGAAGGACAGGTCCTCCAGAAGCCGTTCCATGACGGTGTACAGGCGGCGGGCGCCGATATTCTCGACCTTCTCGTTGACCGCGTGGGCGATCTCGGCGAGGCGCCGGATGCCATCGTCGGCGAATACGAGGTTGACGTCTTCGGTCTCAAGCAGGGCCTGGTATTGCTTGGTCAGGCTGGCGTCCGTCTGCGTCAGGATCGCTTCGAAATCGGCAACCGACAGGGATTCCAGTTCGACGCGGATCGGGAAGCGCCCCTGCAGCTCGGGGATCAGGTCGCTCGGCTTGGACAGGTGGAAGGCGCCGGATGCGATGAACAGGATATGGTCGGTCTTGACCATCCCATACTTGGTATTCACCGTAGTCCCTTCAACCAGCGGAAGCAGGTCGCGCTGGACGCCCTGACGCGACACTTCCGCGCCGCCGACATCGCTGCGGCTGGCGATCTTGTCGATCTCGTCGAGGAAGACGATGCCGTTCTGCTCGACGTTGGTCAGCGCCTTGTGCTTGAGATCCTCGTCGTTGACGAGCTTGGCCGCTTCTTCGTCGATCAGCAGCTTGAACGCTTCCTTGACCTTCATCTTGCGGCGCAGCTTCTTGCCCTGGCCCAGGCCAGCGAACATGCCGCGCAACTGCTCGGTCATGTCTTCCATTCCCGGCGGCCCCATGATGTCGAGGCTGGGGATGGCGGCAGCGACCTCCAGCTCGATTTCCTTGTCATCAAGCTGGCCTTCGCGCAGCTTCTTGCGGAAGACCTGGCGCGTGTTGTTGTCCTTCTCTTCCGGCTGGGCAAAGCCAATGTCGCGCGGCGGAGGCAGCAGCACATCGAGCAACCGGTCCTCGGCGGCATCTTCGGCGCGAGCACGGACCTTCTTCATTTCGGATTCGCGCGTTTGCTTGATGGCCATCTCGACGAGGTCGCGCACGATGGTATCGACGTCGCGACCGACATAGCCGACTTCAGTGAACTTGGTTGCCTCGATCTTGATAAAGGGGGCATCGGCCAGCTTGGCCAGGCGACGGGCAATCTCGGTCTTGCCGACGCCGGTAGGCCCGATCATCAGGATGTTCTTGGGGGTGATTTCTTGGCGCAGGGGCTCGGCCACCTGCTGACGGCGCCAGCGATTGCGCAGTGCGACGGCGACGGCCTTCTTCGCCTTGTTCTGGCCGATGATGTGTTTGTCGAGTTCGGAAACGATTTCCGAAGGCGTCATGGTATGTGGCATGGATGTTCTTTCGGTGATGGCTGTAGCCCGGAGGCCCTGCGCCACCCAGGCGGGTCGCAGGGCAGGACGCCGATGTCGCTTACTCGAGCGACTCGATCACGAAGTTGGTATTGGTGTAGATGCAGAGTTCGCCGGCGATGCCCAGCGATTTTTCGACCACATCCCGCGGGGACAGGTCGGTGTTCTCCACCAGGGCCTTTGCGGCCGATTGCGCGTAGGCGCCGCCGGACCCGATTGCGGCAATGCCGCCCTCCGGATCGAGCACGTCGCCGTTGCCAGTGATCACCAGGGTGGTGTCGCGATCAGCCGTGATCAGCATGGCCTCGAGGCGTCGCAGCGCGCGGTCCGAGCGCCAGTCCTTGGCGAGGTCCACGGCGGCCCGGGTGAGATTGCCCTGGTACTTCTCCAGCTTGGCTTCGAAACGGTCAAGCAGCGAGAACGCGTCTGCGGTACTGCCGGCAAACCCGACCAGGACCTTGCCGTTGTAGATGCGACGGACCTTGCGGGCGGTGCCCTTCATCACGATATTGCCCAAGGTGACTTGTCCGTCACCGCCAAGCGCCACCTGGTTTCCGCGCCGGACGCTGACAATCGTTGTGCCGTGATACTGTTCCATGGTCGTTCAGTGATTGGTTCAGTCAGCTACTTGGCGACGCCCGGACCGAATTCAAGTGTGAGGACGGGGGAGGATGCGCGCAGGCATTCCTGCCACTATATAGCGGGTGCGGGGCCGGCTTTGTCGTCCTGTGCCGCGACCAATAAAAAAGGCCATGCTTGCGCATGGCCTTTTTGCCGCCTGGCGGGGCGACTGTAACGCTTCTGCCACCTTGCCCCTGCAACGTCACACTGCAGGGGCCAGCGACAGCGATCAGTCCGCGTAGACGCCCGCCTTCTGGATCACCGGGGTCCACTTGTTGATTTCGCTGGCGAGGAAGGTACGCAGCGAATCCGGAGTGGCGCGCTGCGCGGGCACGGCCTCGGCGCCGAGTTCGGCCATCTTGGCGCGGAAGCCCGGGTCGGTCACGGCTTTCTGCAGGGCGGCGGACAGCTTGTCGATGACCGGCTTGGGTGTGCCCTTCGGTGCATACATCGCGTGCCAGATCTTGACTTCGATATTCGGCAGGCCTTGCTCCGCAGCGGTCGGGATGTCCTTGAAGGCCTCGACGCGGCGCGACTGCATGGTGGCGTACGGCTTCAGGGAGCCCGCCTTCAGCTGGCCCGCCAGGTTGGTGGTCTGGTCGCACATCAGGTTGACTTGGCCGCCCATCAGGTCGGTCAGTGCCGGGGCGGTCCCCTTGTACGGCACCGTGGTCATTTCAGTCTGGATCCCGCTCATGAAAAGCAGGCCGCACAGGTGCGAGGCCGAGCCGATACCGGCGTTGGCCAGCGACATCTTGCTGGCATTGGCCTTGATGTACGGAAGCAGGTCGCGGAAGGTGTTCGGCGGCAGGTTCTTGTTGCCGACCAGCACCATGGGCACGTCGGCGATTTCGCCAATGTATTCGAAGTCCTTGAGCGGATCGAAGCCAAGGTTGCGGTACAGGGCCGGAGCGGTGGACATGCCGATATGGTGGATCAGCACCGTGTGGCCGTCGTTCTTCGACTGGAAGACCTTCTTGGCGCCGATGGTGCCGCCGGCTCCGCCCAGGTTTTCGATGACCATGGTGGCGCCCAGATGCTTGGACATGACCATGGCCAGCTCGCGGGCGACCTTGTCGGTCGGGCCGCCGGCAGCGAAGGGGACTACCGCCGATACCGGGCGGCTGCCCGGGAATTCCTGCGCCTGCGCAACACCTTGTGCGCCCAGTGCTACAAAGGCGAGAGCCGCCGCTACCGATTTCGCTACTTGTTTCATTATTTCTCCTGATTACCCTGCCCCGTCCGGTTGCAACGTCCGCCCGGCATTGAATCGCCCTGGCGAACCCGAATTCCGGCGTCTCCGCCCCCCATTCCGGGGGGATCCCGGGCGTATTTCCCGAGTCTCGGATAGGAGCGCATGCTAGCAACCGGATATGGCACCAAATATCAGGAAATACCCGCCCTGTTCCATCGGGCCTGCACCGCCGGGCTGAACCGCCCTGTCGCAACTGAATTGCAACACGGGGGCTGCTATGGTTAAATCGCCCCATGCCAATGACCGATACGAGCCAGTCGCCTGCGTTCCAGGCCGCCGAGGAGCGTTTGCGTGCCCTCGGTGCCCGGGTGACGCAGCCGCGACTCTCCATCCTGGCGTGTCTGATCGATACGGGAGTCCCCTTGACGCACCAGGCCGTCATCGACCGGCTGCCCGCCGATGGCGCCATCGATCGGGTGACGGTGTATCGGGTACTCGACTGGCTGGTGGAACAGGGGATGGCGCAAAAGCGGGCCGGCAACGACCGGGTCTTCCGCTTCTCCCTGATCGAGCACGAGGCCGCGCGCGCCGAAGTCCATCGGCAGCACAACCACTTCCACTGCAGCCGCTGCGACAGGACCTTCTGCCTGGAAGGCCAGAGCGCGCCTGCGCCTCAGGCCGCTCCGGACCTGCCGAGCGGCTTCGCCATCGAGCATATTGAACTGACCGTCAACGGCGTTTGCGCCGAGTGCGGGACGCGTACTGCGTCCGCGCCCCCCTCCTCCGGAGAAACAACATGTCAAAACTGATCCCGGTCACGATCCTGACGGGCTTCCTGGGCAGTGGCAAGACGACCTTGCTCAAGCGGATTCTCAATGAACAGCACGGCATGAAGATCGCCGTGATCGAGAACGAATTCGGCGAAGAGAACATCGACAACGAAATCCTCGTCCAGGACGGCCGGGAGCAGATCGTGCAGATGAGCAACGGCTGCATCTGCTGCACCATCCGTGGCGATCTGGTGCAGGCGCTGTCGGATCTGATCAGCCGCCAGGACGCCGGGGAGATCCAGTTCGACCGGGTAGTGATCGAGACCACTGGCGTGGCGAACCCCGGTCCGGTGGCGCAGACCTTTTTCATGGATGACGAGATTGCGTCCCGCTATCTGCTGGATGCGGTGGTGACCCTCGTCGATGCCAAGCATGCGGACCAGCAGCTGGACAAGCAGGAGGAAGCGCAGCGCCAGGTCGGTTTTGCCGACGCCATTTTCATTACCAAGGCGGATCTGGTGTCGGACGCAGAGATTGATGCGCTGCGTCATCGCCTGTTGCATATGAATCCGCGCGCGCCGATCGGCACGGCGCATTTTGGCGAAGCGCCGATCGAGTCGATTTTCGACCTGCGCGGTTTCAACCTGAACGCCAAGCTGGAGATCGATCCGGATTTCCTGAAGGCGGAGGAACACGACCACGAGCATGAGCATGACGAGCACTGCGGCGACGACTGCGGTCACGATCACGGTCATGCCCACGGCAGCGCCCACGATCACCACCACCATCACCACCATACCGACCGCATCGGCTCCTTCGTATTTCGCAGTGACAAGCCCTTCCATTACGAGCGGCTGGAGCAGTTCCTGTCCGGCATCCTCAGTGTGTATGGCGAGCGCCTGCTGCGGTACAAGGGCGTTCTCTATATGGAGAACGTGGATCGCAAGGTCGTTTTCCAGGGGGTGCACCAGCTGATGGGCAGCGACATCGGTGGCAAATGGGAAGACGAAACGCCGGGCACCAAAATGGTGTTCATCGGCGTGGATCTGCCCAAGGATGCCATCCTGAAGGGGCTGGCGAACTGCCTGGCCTAGGGTCGCACCGGAACCTCGGCGTACCAACAGGGCAGCCGCCGGCCACGGGTCGGCGGCTGTGTCGCTTTTGTGAAAACTGTCGGAGATGGTCTGCGGAAGCGCTGCCCATTCTTGCAAAAGGCGGTTTCGGCACCGCGGGTGGGTGAAATACCTAACCATCTGTCCGGTTTTCTCTGGTATCTCCCGGAAATTTGTTCAAGTACAATAGGCCGGCTCGATTGGGGGCGGTCGCCAGATCCGGCCCGGATCGCAGTCGGACGGCAGTACGTCGTCGGCATGAGACGGGCCGTCCCTGGTGCGGCTGCTGGTCCATGCGGGGGGCAATCTGTACGCGCGCGGACCTCCGAGGCCGCATCGACGGAGCGTTGCCGAAGTGCGCAACGGTAGCGATGTCGATTGATGCCGGAGAAGGTCCCATGGTAGCCGCAGCAAAAACGAAAGATGGCCGCAGCACGACCGCTCGGGTTGCGGCCGATACGTCCGAGGCGCAGGCGGAGAAATCTGCGCCCACTTCCCGCAGCGGTTCGGTGCAGACCACGGCCGGGGAGAAAAAGGGGGGCACGCGTAGCAGCAAGACTGCAGCCAGCCAGAGTGAAACTGTCGCGACGCAACAGCGGACCGACACTGCATCCGAGCGGAAATCGCCGCCGGTCGCATCAACAAGAGAATCAGCAGCAACCATGAGCAGCAATAAACTTCTGACTGAAGCTGAAATCCTGAAGATGGGCGACAAGGATTATATGAACGAGGCTCAACTGGCCTTTTTCAAGAATCGCCTTGAACAGCTGCGCGATGAAATTCTGAAGAACGCTGACCAGACGACCGAGCACCTGCGCGAAACGGTGATCGTGCCGGATCCGGCGGACCGCGCCACCATCGAGGAAGAGCACGCGCTGGAGCTGCGTACGCGGGATCGCGAGCGCAAGCTGCTGAAGAAGGTTGAGCAATCGCTGGCGCGCATCGAGTCCGGCGACTACGGCTGGTGCGAGGAAACCGGTGAACCGATCGGCGTACCGCGCCTGCTGGCTCGCCCGACCGCGACGCTGTCGCTGGAAGCGCAGCAGCGGCGCGAACTGCGTCAGAAGCTGTTCGGCGACTGATTCTCGCTAGGCGCGCCCCTGTTGCAAAACGGCCCGGTCATCCGGGCCGTTTTTCTTGTAGGGCCAGAAAAACCGCTGGGTATCGGCCGGACACGTTTTCCGAGGTGCAGGCAAGCTATGCTGTCTTTGCCGCCTGCAGCGGCTTTCTGCTACAGTTGCAACCTTGTTGCAAAAACAGCTGCCAGATCTCCGCCTGCGCGGAGGTCACAACACTTGATTCGTCATGGCCGATCGCCTCCCCGTCACCGTCCTGTCCGGCTTTCTTGGCGCCGGCAAGACGACGCTTCTGCAGCACGTCCTGGCAAACCGCGCGGGCAAGCGCGTGGCAGTGATCGTCAACGACCTGGCGGAGATCAATATCGATGCCCGGCTGCTTGACGATGCCGCGCTCAGCCAGACCGGAGAACGGCCGGTGCAGCTGTCCAACGGCTGCATCTGCTGCACGCTGCGGGAGGACCTGCTGCAACAGGTCGCGGCCCTGGCGGCGGCGGGCCATTTCGAGTATCTGCTGATCGAATCGACTGGCGTAGCCGAGCCGCTGCCGATCGCCGAGACCTTTACCTTCGAGGACGAGAGCGGCAAGACGCTGGCCGAGGTGGCGCGGCTGGACACCATGGTGACGGTCGTGGACGCGGCACATTTCCTCGCCGATTTCGAACAGGCGGACTTCCTCGAAGAGCGCGGCCAGGCGCGCGATGAGGACGACGACCGCACGGTGGTGGACCTGCTGATCGAACAGGTCGAATTCTGTGACGTCATCGTGCTCAACAAGCTCGATCTGGTGGACGAGGCGACGCGGCAACGGCTCGCTGCGCTGCTTCATGCGCTGAACCCGCGCGCCGAGATCGTACCGGCGCGGTTCGGCGAGGTGCCTCTCGACAAGATCCTGAATACCGGCCGCTTCGATTTCGAGGCCGCGGCGGCGGCGCCCGGCTGGCTTGCCGAGCTGCGCGGCGAGCACGTACCGGAGAGCGAGGCGTACGGCATCGGCAGTTTCGTCTATCGGCGCCATCGCCCCTTTCATCCCCAGCGCTTTGCCGACCTGATCGAGACGGACTGGATGCGCGAGCACGGCAAGGTACTGCGCTCCAAGGGCTTCTTCTGGCTGGCCACCCGCATGGATACGGCAGGAAGCTGGAGCCAGGCCGGCGGCGTCTGCCGCCATGGCGGCGCCGGTTTCTGGTGGGCCGCTCTGGACCCCGAGGAATGGCCACAGGACGAAGAGGGCCGGGCGGCAATTCAGGCCGACTCGGAAGTCGATGGCGTGCCCTCCCCCTTCGGAGACCGGCGTCAGGAACTGGTACTGATCGGCCAGGCGCTGGATCGCACGGCGCTCGAAGCGAAACTGGACGCCTGCCTGCTGTCGGATGCGGAGATGGCGGCCGGGCCGGATCAATGGGCAAGCCTTGCCGATCCGTTCCCGTCATGGCAGGACGAGGATCCGCATGCCGATCAAGGGGCGGGTAGCGCCGATCATGATCATGCGCACACGCACGAGCACGGTGCCTGCGACTGCCACGAGCCTCACCGCCACGGCGGTCATGCGCACTGAAATGCCGTCCCGGTTGAGGCGGCGACTGCACGCACTGGCGATCTGGCTGGTGCTGTCGCTGCTGGCCGCGCAATGCGCAGGCCTGATTCACCGGGTACGGCATGCCGGCGGGGAAGCGGCCGCGCAGCAGCCCTTGGTCCTCAAGGCCGGGGCAGGGGCTGCCGTTGGCACAAGCCATGCCGTTGCGGGCCGGCCCCTCATCCGCGCCGATGACGGGACCGGGCACGCGGCCCTGCAGCATGCCGGCCATTCCTGCGTCCTCTTCGATGCCGCTGCGATGGCCGATGCCCATTGCACGCTGCCCTCGCCGCTCGCGTTGTCGCACGAGCGGCCCCGGCTGCCGCTGGCCCTGGACTGGCGCTGGCCGCATCTCCCTCCTGCCCGCCCCTTCCTGACGCGGGCGCCTCCTGCCGCTGGGCTCGCTGCCTGAGCTTGCAATCGAGTCCCCACTTGCGCCGTCATCGGCCGCCGCCAGCCTGATGCTCGCGCATGGTGGCAATGGCTGACGACCCGGCTCGCAAGCAAGGCTCGTCCTTCCCATCCCCGCTGCCCGCCGCCGGCGCCCCTGCCAATCCCCTGGGGGCCGGACGACGGCCGATATCGGCCTGGCCGCGGGGCGAGACCGCCCGTTCGCTCCTTGCCAAAATGACTCTCCACGTCCGTTTCCCACGGCTGCGCATGACCCCGCTTGCCGCCGCCGTCTTTCTGCTGTCGATTTGCCCCGCCGCCCTGGCGCAATCCGCCGCCCAGCTCGGCGCTGCCACCTCCCCCGCCTCCGCGCCCGCTTCGGAACAGGTATTGAAGGAAGTGGTGGTGACCGCCAACCCGCTGGGCAGCGAACTGAACGAACTGGTGCCGCCGGTCTCCGTACTCCAGGGTGACGCCCTGACGCTGCGCCAGCAGAGCACCCTTGGCGAAACGCTGAACCAGTTGCCCGGCGTCAGCTCCACCTACTTCGGCCCGAACTCGAGCCGGCCGGTGATCCGCGGCCTGGACGGCGACCGCATCAAGGTGCTGGAAAACGGCGGCTCCAGCCTGGACGCCGCCACACTGTCGTACGACCATGCCGTTCCGCTCGATCCGCTGGTGGCCGAGCAGATCGAAGTGGTGCGGGGGCCGGCCGCGCTGTTGTATGGCGGCAATGCGATTGGCGGGGTCGTGAACGTGATCGACAACCGGATCCCGCAGGCGCCGCTGGAAGGGGTCAGCGGAAGGACCGATATCGGTGCGACGGCGGGAGGCGACGCCGGGCGCAACGCCAGCGGACTGATCGAGGCCGGCAATGGCCGCTTCGCCGTCCATGCCGACGCCTTTGCGCGTCGTACCAGCGACCTGCGCATCCCTGGCTTTGCCCGCAGCGACCGGCTGCGCCGGGAGCAGCCGCTGGAGGACGGCGAGGCGGAGGCACGCCACCGGCTGCCCAATACCAATGCGAGCCAGGAGGGCGGCGCGCTGGGCGGCTCCTATACCTGGGCGGACGGCTTCGTCGGCGCCAGCTACAGCGCCTACCGCAACGAGTACGGCACGCCCGCCGAGGATGCGGTGCGGCTCGACATGAAGCAGGACAAGTTCGCGCTGGAGGGCGAGGCGCGCAACCTGGCCGGCGGCACTGGCGGGCTGCTGGAGTCGATCAAGGCCCGGGTTGGCTACACCGACTACGAACACAAGGAGATCGAAGGCGGCGAGACCGGCACGGTGTTCCGCAATCACGGCTGGGATGCCCGGGTGGAGGCCCGGCACGGCCGTATCGGCATGATGACCGGGGTGATCGGTGCCCAGTTCGGCGCGAGCCGCTTTTCCGCCCTTGGCGAAGAGGCGTTCGTACCCGGCAGCGACACCGACAACGCCGCGCTCTTTGTCTTCGAAGAGCTTCCGCTCGACGCGGCGGGCGACGTGCGCCTCAACCTGGGCGGTCGCATGGACCATACCGCGGTCAAGGCGCGCGCGGGAGACAACGCACGCTTTGCCGACAGCGATCGGCGTTTCAATGCGGGCAGTGCCTCGGCAGGTCTGCTGGTCAAGCTGGCGCCGGCATGGTCCCTGACCTCCAATCTCGCCTATACCGAGCGTGCCCCAACCTTCTACGAGCTTTACGCCAACGGCCCGCACGTCGCCACTGGCGCGTGGGAACAGGGCGATCCCAATGCCAGCAAGGAGAAGGCAACGTCGTTCGATCTCGGCCTGCGCTTCCGTCAGGGGCCGCACAGCGCGTCGGTCAGCGGCTTCTATAGCCGCTTCTCCAACTATCTGGCGCTCTCGGCCACCGGCGCCGCGCGCGACGAGGAAGGGGAACTGGTCGCCCCCGGCAGCGCGGGGGCGCTGCCGGAGTATCGGTACCTGGGCATTCCGGCCACGCTCTACGGCATCGAAGCGCAGGGCAAGACCCGGCTCGGGCAGAAGCTGTTCACCGGCACGGACACGCTGGACCTGGAGACCCGCGCCGATTATGTCCGTGGCGAGAACCGGGATACCGGCGAGCCGCTGCCCCGGCTGGCCCCGCTGCGGCTGGGCGCGGCGCTCGCCTATGGCGCGGGGGCGTTCGGCGCGCGGCTCGAGGTGAACTGGTCCGCGCGGCAGTCACGCGTGCCCACCGCCGACACGCCGACCGACGCGTACACCATGCTTGGCGTGGCGCTGACCTACAAGCTCCGCGCCGGGCGCACGCAGACGCTGGTGTATCTGCGCGGCGACAACCTGACCAACGAAGAGGCGCGCAACGCCACGTCGATCCTGCGGGATGTCGCGCCGTTGCCCGGCCGCAGTGTCAAGGTCGGCTTGCGGACCACCTTCTGACTGCCGCGCGGCTGCACGACGATGGCGCAGGAAGCCAGTTCGCCGGGTTTCCTGCCGCCGCGCTGCACTGACCGCGTGCGACTGGCTTCACCGCGGTGCAGGATCGCGGGGGTGGGTTGGCCCGCCTTGACACTGGGGAGGACAGGTTCGGACAATCGGCCCACCATCGACACCCCGGGGACTCCTGCATGCCTTCGCTCCGTCGTACCCTGCAATCCCTCGTCATCGGCGCCAGCCTGTGCTGCGCCGCCGCAGCGGTGCCCGCCCAGGCCGCGCCACTGGTGATTGGCCTGTCCGGCGACATTACCTCGCTGGACCCGCACTATCACAACGTCACGCCCAACGCGAACGTCGCCGAGCACATGTTCGAGACGCTGATCGCCAAGGACGAAAAGATGCGCTTCAAGCCGGCCCTGGCGGTTAGCTGGAAAGCCATCGACGACAGCAACTGGGAAGTGAAGCTGCGGCCGGGCGTACGCTTTCATGACGGCTCGGAATTCACCGCCGATGACGTGGTGTTCTCGCTGGCCCGGCCTGCCACGGTCAAGAACAGCCCGTCGCCCTACACCATCTACACCAAGGCGTTTCGCAAGGTGGTGGCGGTGGACAAGCTGACGGTGCGCATCACGACGGACGGGCCGTATCCGCTGGTGCCGAACGACCTGTCGACCATCTACATGGTGTCGAAGAAGGCTGCGGGCAACGCCAGTTCCGACGACTTCAACAGCGGCAAGGCGATGGTCGGCACGGGCCCGTACAAGTTCGCGGCCTTTCGCAAGGGAGACCGTGTCGAGCTGGCGCGCAACGACGCGTACTGGGGCAGCAAGCCGGAATGGGAAACGGTGTCGCTGCGCATCCTGACCAACGATGCGCCGCGCGTGGCCGCGCTGCTGGCGGGCGACGTGCAGGTGATCGAGAACGTGCCGACGTCGGATATCCGCAAGCTCAGCGCCGACCCGAACGTATCCGTCTACAAGGTGCCCACGTTCCGGATGATGTACCTGCATATGGATACCCACCGCGACGTCTCGCCCTTCGTCGCGGACAAGGCCGGACGCCCCCTGCAGAAGAACCCCCTCAAGGACGCGCGGGTGCGGCAAGCGATCTCCAGGGCCATCTCGCGCCAGGCGATCGTCGATCGCGTGATGGAGGGCGCCGCGGAACCGACCGGGCAGCTGGTCAACAGCTCGCTGTTCGGTCATGTGCCGGGCCTGAAGCCGGATGCGGCCGACGCGGCCGCGGCGAAGAAACTGCTGGCGGAAGCGGGCTACCCCGATGGCTTTCAGCTGACGCTGCATTCGCCCAACAACCGCTATGTCAACGACGAACAGGTGGCGCAGGTCATCGCCTCGATGCTGACGCGCATCGGCATCCAGACGCGTGTCGAAGCCATGCCGTCCGCGACCTTCTTCACGCGCGCCAACAAGCTGGACTTCTCGTTCCTGCTGGCCGGCTGGGGCGCGGACACAGGCGAAGCGGGCTCGTCGCTGAAGTCGTTGCTGGCGACCTATGATACCGAGAAGGGCTGGGGCGCATCGAACCGCGGCCGCTACAGCAACCCGGCGCTCGATGCCAAGCTGTCGGCGGCGTTGACCACCATCGACGACGGGGCTCGCGAGAAGCTGCTGCAGGAGGCCACCGAGATCGGCATCAAGGATTACGGGGTCATCCCGCTGTACTACCAGATCAACGTCTGGGCAGCAAAGAAGGGCTATGTGGTGACGCCCCGTCAGGACGAACGGACGTACGCCTTCGGGATCGTGCGAGGGCGCTAGCGCGCGCTTGCCACCCTCGGCAGCGGATCGGTCCAGAGCCGCTTCAGCGCTTGCAGCGCCTCGTGCGCATGGTCCTTGCCCTCACGCGGCAGGGACCGCTCCAGCAGATCGAACCCGGCGGGCAGATTCAGGTTGGCAAGCAAGGGCGATTTTGTGGAGGCCATACGGGTCAACCGGTCCGTCAATGCTTGGGCGATCGTGGCGCGCAGGTCGAGCGGCAGATCCGCCTGCCGTGACTCGAGCAGATGCATCAGCATGTGGATCCGGCCCGGCAGTTCCTTCTCGCGCAAGGGATCAAGCAAGCCGCCGGCGAGCCAGGCACGCATCCAGGCAGCACGGGCGTCCGGATGCTGGGCAAGCATCAGTTCGATGCCTTCGGCCACCGTGCCGTTGGTCATCTGCGCTCCCAGCCCCAGCAGCCCCTTTAATTCGCCAGAATTCGCCAGATCGATGGCCGCGCCTCCGAGCAGCTCGCGCGTTGTCGGGTCCTTGCGCAGGTTGTCCGCACCGAGCAGAAGCGCCAGTAGCACAATGAGATCAGCGCGCGACGATGCCGGCTCGTCCCCATCGCTTCGGCAAAAGAGCAGCACCCGGTCCAGCGCTTGCTGCCTGGCCTCTCCCGTGAGCGGGGCGATTCGCTGGGCGGTTTCCACCATGTGCGCGTGCGGGTGGTCGCGCAGCTGCGCCAGTTCCGCGCCGCAAGCAGAAGGCCACTGCTCGCCGCGCTTGGCCGCCCTGCCCAGGGCCAGCACGATCGGAAACCGGTACTTCGCCGGCGTGCGTGCCGCCGCCTGAAACAGCCTGACCCACAGCACATCGGCATGCTGTCGGGTCTCGTCCGACCAGTTCTGGCACCATCGTTGCCCGCAATCGATTGCCGCGACGACCCACGCGGCGGCGGTCTGTGGACGCTCAGCCACACATTCTTCGATCCGGGCGACAAGGCCTCGGAACGCTTCGACGTAGGCTAGCCCGCCCTCGTTGGCTGCCTTCTCCAATTGCGCGCCCAGCGCCGCCGTGTCGAGCCCGATCGTGACGGAGACGCCAGCGGAGCGCTGTCCCTCCAGGGTACGGATTATCTGGCGGTCCTCTGCGTTCAGGCTCCAGCATGCGCTGCCCTCCAGGCGGAACCAGCTGCGGGCATGGAAGATGAGCCAGGCCACGATGGAAGGAAAATCCTTGAGGCCACAGGTATCAAGACGCCGCGCGGTGGCGCAGCGCCTTTCGCTATCCCACGTGATGGAAACCCGGATGCTTTGGCGATACAGGAAGACATTGCAGGCGGCACTGGAGGTACCGTGGTCCGCCAGCGAAAAGCGCGGAGCCGACTCGACGTTCATGAGGGCAGGTAGAGGACGTGGCAGCAACAAGTTCTGAAGCTTGTACGAGCCGCAGCGCCCTGGCTATCCCGTCTGGCCGAATTGTTCGCTTTTGCGCCGCGCCTACCCCTGCACGCCGCGCTCGCTGTCAGGGTGGAACGACTCTGGCACGAGAGAGTAGATCGCGGCAGGTCGAGGAACACCATTGAGCACCAGCCGGTTGCGCGCGATGCACTCGAGCATGGCGCCCGTCTTTTCGGCGACCCGCCGGCTGGCGACATTGTCCCGGTCGGCGACGATCTCGATCCGGGTCAGTCGAAGGCGGTGGAAGCCAAAGCAGGCCATCATCACGGCGGCTCTGGTGGCGAGCCCCTTGCCCTGCCGTCCCTGCCGGATCCAATAGCCCAGGTTCGCCATATTGCATTCGGGCATCAGCTGGTTCAGCGCGACGCCGCCGTACAGTTGCCGTCCGTCCTCGGAGAACACGCCGATATCATAGGCAAGACCGCTGGCCATGTTCTCCGTGCACAGCTCGAACCACAGCTGGGCGTCGCGCACGCTGTAGCGCGGGCTGGCCCATGGCATCCAGCGTCCCAGCGTGGACATCGACTCGCGCACCGCGGTGGCGAACTGCTCGGCGTCGGCCTGCCGGAATGGCCGAAGAGAGAACCCGTCGCCGCGCATGATCGGCATCGAAGCCACCGCCTTGCTCCTTTCAGTCCTGGTTCAGCAACAGATCCTGCTCCAGGCGGGCGGCACCCGCGCGTACCAGTGCCGCCATGACATCGTCCAGCAGCGCCGGGCGCGAAATCCCGCCGAGCGCGCCGGTGCGGACCGTCTCGATCAACGTGGCCGATTCCATCCACGCCAGCATGGCGTCGCGGCGCATCTGCCGCTGTTCCAGCAACTTGAACTTCAGCAGCACCCGCATGGCGTGCAGGGCGTTGCGTTTCGGGTCCGCGCGCAGGTAGGCCAGACGACCGGCAGCCCGCTCCAGCGCCTCGGCCACATCGGTGAAGACGGCGCCGTGCCCTGGGATGACGAGGCGCACGTCGAGCGTAGCGATCCGCTCCAGCACCGCCTGCTGTTCCGCAAACCCGCTCTCGCCCTCCAGCTCCGGAAAGATCACGCCGAACCCGTTCTGCCAGAGGGCATCGCCCGATATCAGGGTGCCGGCTTCGGGGGCGTACAGCATGACCGCATGGGGATCGTGCCCGGGAGCGGCGATGACCTGCCAGTCGAGTCCGCCAAGCCGCAGCGCCTGTCCGTCATGCAGCAGCGCATCGCTGGTGAAGCGCTCGCACTGTTGACCGGTGGGGCCGTAGGTCAGCGCATCGGTATCCCAGCGAACGACGGCGTCCGCGTCGCCCGCGGGTATCCATGTTTGCGGCTGCCAGCGCCGCTGCAGCGCGGCGTTGCCGCCGCAATGGTCGGAGTGCAGGTGGGTATTGATCAGGCGCCGCAGCGGCCGGCCCTGCAGCGCGGACTCGACCAGCGCGACCGTCTGCGCGGCATGCGACAGGTAGCCCGAGTCGATCAGCACGGTATCGTCGCCGTCCACGAGCAGCACGTTGTTGGCCGATAGCCATCCGCGTTCGAATACCCGCATGCCGCGCGGCAGCGCGCCGCTGGCGCCGTTGGCCGGCGCGGCTTGCGGATTGCCGCTCGTCCTTGTCTGCATGATCATGCCGCCGCCCGTTGCGCCACCGCTCGCCAGATGGCCCGCTTGTCGGCCTCGCTGTAGCCGGACCAGCCGGCAATCTCTTCGATGGTCCGCAAGCAGCCCTCGCAGTAGCCATCGTCAGACATGCGGCAGACATTCCGGCAGGGCGAAGCGACGGGGCTGGCATATTGCGCCGCAATCGAGCGGCGGCGCAGATCGGCGGCTAGTCTGGATTCGCTCGGCATGACGGGAAGCAGGGTGAGGACAGTCAAGTGTAGCGCCAATAAAGGCACCTCACTGACCGGGACCGCCAGCAGCAGGGGCTCCGGCGTCAGACGCGGCTGGGGGCCGAGGCTCCCTGTGTTGGCAAGGACGGCATTTGCCAGAACCGCTGCAACTCGATGATTCCGGCTACACGTGCGATGCCTGTGCGACGTCGGCCACTTCCGCCCCGGTCATCTGCTGCAACTGCTGCGGGGTGAGATTGAACACCGCGTGCGGATGCCCGGCAGCCGCCCACAGGCTGTCGAAGCCGAACAGGTCGCGGTCCAGCAGCATGACCGGCGTGACCGCGTGGCCGATCGGGCAGACGCCGCCAATGGCGTAGCCGGTCTTCTCCCGGACAAAACGGGCGTCGGCCTTGCCCAGTGCACCGACCCGCGCCGCCACCTTGGTTTCGTCGACCCGATTGCCGCCGCTGGCGATCACCAGCACCGGCGCATCGTCTTCCAGGCGGCGGAAGATGATCGACTTGGCGATCTGCGCCACCGAGCAGCCGAGCCCGGCCGCGGCCTCGGCCGAGGTCTTGCCCGACGCCGGCAACATCACGATCGGCTTGTCATGGCCGAGTTCGGCCAGCAGCCGTGCCACGCGCTGCGCGGACTCCGGCAAGGTTGCGCGCGTCTGGTCCTGATCCATCCCTCGTGTCTCCCGTCGCTTGAACAACGATCAGGCGCAGGCCGGCATGCCGTCGTTCGCCCAGCGCGTCAGCAGGGCGCGTCCTACGCGCGACTGATTGGGGCGATCGATGGCCTGCGAGATGAACTCGCCGGCGCGCACCACCTTCTCCAGATCGATTCCCGTTCGCACGCCCATGCCGTGCAGCATGTACAGCACGTCCTCGGTCGCCACGTTGCCGGTTGCGCCCTTGGCATAGGGACAGCCGCCCAGGCCCGCAACCGATGCATGGAAGATCTGGATGCCGACGTCGAGGCTGGCGAGGATGTTGGACAGTGCCTGGCCATAGGTATCGTGAAAATGGCCGGAAAGCCGGTCCAGCGGAAACTCCGCTGCGGCGGCGCGCATGACGTCCTGCACCTTGCCCGGCGTGCCCACGCCAATGGTGTCGGCGATATCGATCTCGTCGCAGCCCAGTTCGCGCATGCGCACCACCACGTCGGCCACCGCGGACGCCGGCACGTCGCCCTGGTACGGGCATCCGAGCGAGCAGGAGATGCTGCCGCGCAGCCGGATACCCTTCTCCTTCGCCGCGGCCGCGACCGGCTCGAAGCGCTGGATCGACTCGGCGATGGAACAGTTGATGTTCTTCTGCGAGAAGGCTTCGCTAGCGGCGCCGAAGATCACCACTTCATCGGCGCCGGCCGCCACTGCGCCCTCGAAGCCCTTCATGTTGGGCGTCAGCACGGAGTACAGCGTGCCGGGGCGGCGCTGGATGCGGCCCATCACCTCGGCGCCGTCCGCCATCTGCGGCACCCACTTGGGCGATACGAAGGATGCTGCTTCGATATTGGTGAAGCCGGCATCGGTCAGGCGATCGATCAGCGCGACCTTGACATCGGCCGGCACCATCGACTTCTCGTTCTGCAGGCCGTCGCGAGGGCCGACCTCGACGATCTTCACGTAGTTTGCCTGGTTCATCGCTGCTCCTCGAATGGTGGAGCCGCCGCCATCGTGCGGCGGCGGCGGTCAGGGGCGTCGAACTCTGCGGTTCAATAGCCCCGCTGCAGGTCGACCACGCCCGCGATGGGGCGGCCGGCCTGCAAGGCGCGGATCTTGTCGGCGATCTGCGCAATGCTGTCTTCGCGCAACGTCAGCGCGGCAATATGCGGCGTGATGGTGATGCGCGGTTCCTGCCAGAACGGGTGGTCGGCGGGCAGCGGTTCCTTGCGAAACACGTCCAGCGTCGCGCCCGCGATCTGGCCCTGCTGCACGGCGGCGAGCAGGTCCTCGTCGACCACGTGCGGGCCGCGCGCCACGTTGATCAGGTAGGCACCCTTGGCAAGCCGCGCGAGCAGGCCGCCATCGATGATGTTCTCGGTTTCCGGCGTCAGCGGCAACACATTGACCAGCACCCGCAGCCCATCCAGGAATGCCGCCTGCCCTTGCTCGCCGGCATGGCACTCGACGCCTTCCACGCTGCGTGCCGAGCGGCTCCAGCCGCGCACGGGGAAACCGAAGCTGGCCAGGGCCCGGGCAATCTGCGCGCCCAGCGTGCCGATGCCCATCACACCGATGGTGAAGTCGGCACGGCGATTGGGCTTGAGGAACTTCCAGGTGCCGGCACGCTGCTGTGCCGCGAACTCGTCCATGCGGCGGAAATAGCGCAGCACTGCATGGGTCACGTACTCGACCATCTGGGCGCCCATGCCGGCGTCGTCCAGACGCACGATCGGCACGCTGGCGGGCAGCGCCTCGGGATCGGCATCGCGCAGCTGCAGGATGCCGTCAACGCCGGCACCGAGGTTGAAGACCGCTTTCAGATCGGTCCTTCCGCGCAGCATCTCGACCGGGGGGCGCCAGACCACCGCATAGTCGACCGGCTGGCCCTGGCTCTGCTCCCAGGTCACGCATTCCGCCTCGGGCAGGGCCTCGGCGAATCCCTCGATCCACGGATCATATCGGCCATCGGGGACGTACAGCTGCACCTTCATCGCTTCTCCACGTTATCGCTGTTGTGTCGGGATATTGTCGCAGAGTCGGCGGAACTGCTGTGGCCTGGCCGGGCAGGCCCTGCCTCCGACTCCGCCGGCCAGCCGCCTCGGCAACCTCAACCCGCTGCCGCGTCGAAGCCCAGCAGCTGCTCTCCTTCGCCGACCTGGTCTCCGACCGCGTATAGCACCTCGCCCACCACGCCGTCGGCCGGCGCGCTGATGGTGTGCTCCATCTTCATCGCCTCCATCACCAGCAGCGGCGTGCCCCGGGTGACGCGCGCGCCGGCCTCGACCATCACGGCGATGACCTTGCCCGGCATCGGCGCGGTCAGCTTGCCGCCTTCGCCCTCCGCCTCGCCGGCATGGGCGAGCGGGTCGAGCCACTGCAGCACGGCGTGACGGCCCGCGGCGAAGACATGGAACACCTCGCCGTCATGGTGGACCTTGCCGTGGGTACGCCGGGTGCCAAGGTCGACGTGGATATCGTCGTGGATGCACTGGGCGCGGAAGGGTGCGGCCTGATCGGCATAGACCAGCGTGCTGCCCCTGGCGTCGGCATGCAGCGTCGCCTCCAGGGTCTGTTCGCCAGCGGTGAAGCGCAATACGCGTTGCGCGCCGCCGTTCATCCGCCAGGGGCCGGCGTGAGTCCATGGCGATTGCGGATCGGCTGCGTCGATGCGGCGCTCGCGCGTCTCCATGTCCAGCAGCGACGCGACGGCCAGCGCGACGATCTCGATGCCGATGGGCGCCGGCGCCGGGAACAGCCCCGCCTCATGCCGAGCGATCAGGCCGGTGTCCAGATCGGCCTCGGTGAAGGGGCGCGAGGCGACCAGCCGCTGCAGGAAAGCAATGTTGGTACTCAGACCCGTGACGTGGTAGTTGGCCAGCGCCTGCCGCATGCGCGCAAGCGCTTCATCGCGGTCCTTGCCCCAGACGATCAGCTTGGCGATCATCGGGTCGTAGTACGGACTGATGGCGTCGCCCTCGCGCACGCCGGCATCGATGCGCACGCCGGCCGGCCCGTGGATATCGCCACCGCGCATGAACTGCACCGCGGGCGGCGTGCGCAGGTAGCGCAGCGTGCCGGTCGAAGGCAGGAATCCCTTGTCCGGATTCTCGGCGTAGACGCGCGCCTCGAGCGCATGGCCGTCGATGCGCAGCTGCTGCTGCGACAGCGGCAGCGGCTCGCCGGCCGCCACGCGCAGCTGCCATTCCACCAGGTCCTGGCCGGTGATCATCTCCGTCACCGGATGCTCGACCTGCAGCCGCGTGTTCATCTCCATGAAGTAGAACGAGCCGTCCTGGTTGGCGATGAATTCCACCGTGCCGGCGCCCACGTAGCCCACGGCACGGGCAGCGGCGACGGCGGCCTCGCCCATCGCGCGGCGCCGCTCCTCGGTCATGCCCGGCGCCGGGGCTTCCTCCAGCACCTTCTGGTGGCGTCGCTGCACCGAGCAATCGCGCTCGAACAGGTAGACGCAATTACCCTGCGTGTCCGCGAACACCTGGATTTCGATATGGCGGGGGCGGGTCAGGTATTTCTCGACCAGCACCTTGTCGTCGCCGAAGCTGGCGCTGGCCTCGCGCTTGACCGATGCCAGCGCGGCCTCGAAGCTCTCGCCATCCTCGACCACGCGCATCCCCTTGCCGCCGCCGCCGGCGCTCGCCTTGAGCAGCACCGGATAGCCGATGCGGTCGGCCTCGCGGCGCAGCAGCGCCGGGCTTTGGTCCTCGCCGTGATAGCCGGGCACCAGCGGCACGTTCGCGCGCTCCATCAATTGCTTGGCGGCGCTCTTGCTGCCCATGGCGCGAATGGCCGAGGCGGGCGGGCCGATGAAGACGAGCCCCGCCGCGGCGCAGGCCTCGGCGAAGGCATCGTTCTCGGACAGGAAGCCGTAGCCGGGATGAATCGCCTGCGCGCCGGTGGCCCGGGCCATCTCGATGATGTGGTCGCCGCGCAGATAGCTGTCGCGGGCGGCTGCCCCGCCAATATGCACCGCCTCGTCGCAATACGAGACATGCCGCGCGTTGGCGTCGGCATCCGAATAGACAGCGACGGTACGGATGCCCAGGCGCCGGCAGGTCGCGGCCACACGGCAGGCGATCTCGCCGCGGTTGGCAATCAGGATCTTGGTGAACATGTCTCCTCCTCGTTGGATTGGGGGAACGGCGACCGCTCGCTGTCCGTGTCCGCCGCACGCTGTGCAGCGGACACCGTCGTCATCCGGCGTAGCCTTCTGCGCGGATGCCTAGCCGGCCCAGCAGGGCGCGATCACGCTCGGCCTGCGGGTTGCCGGTGGTCAGCAGCTTGTCACCGTAGAAAATGGAATTGGCGCCGGCCAGGAAGCACAGCGCCTGCAACGCTTCGTCCATGGCCTCGCGCCCCGCGGACAGCCGCACCATCGCGCGCGGCATGGTGATGCGGGCGACGGCAATGGTGCGAACGAACTCGAACGGGTCCAGCTCGGGGGTGCCGGCCAGCGGCGTGCCCTCGACCTGCACCAGGTTGTTGATGGGCACCGACTCGGGGTACGGGTCCAGATTGGCCAGTTGCGCGATCAGCCCGGCGCGGGCGACGCGCGTCTCCCCCATGCCGACGATGCCGCCGCAGCAGACGTTGATGCCGGCCTCGCGCACGTGGCCGATGGTGTCGAGCCGATCCTGGTAGGTGCGGGTGCTGATGATCTTGCCGTAGAACTCGGGCGACGTATCGAGGTTGTGGTTGTAGTAGTCCAGGCCGGCGTCCTTCAGCCGTTGCGCCTGCTCGGCCTCCAGCATGCCGAGCGTGACGCAGGTTTCCAGCCCCATGGCCTTGACCTCGCGGATCATGTCGATCACGGGCTCCAGGTGACGCTCCTTGGGGCTGCGCCACGCCGCGCCCATGCAGAAGCGCGTGGCGCCGTTCTCGCGTGCGGCGCGCGCGGCTTCCAGCACCTCGTCCAGCGCCATCAGCTTCTCGGCCTTGACGCCGGCATCGTGGTGCGCGCTCTGCGGGCAGTAGCCGCAATCCTCCTCGCACCCGCCGGTCTTGATCGACAACAGCGTGGACAGCTGGACCGTGTTGGCGTCGAAGTTCTCGCGATGCACCTGCTGCGCACGGAACAGCAGGTCGTTGAAGGGCAATTCGAACAGGGCCGCCACGTCGGCGACGGTCCAGGCGCCGGGCTTGCCGGCGGGGGCATCGACGTGCGCGGTGGAGCCGTTGGCCACGCGAGCGGCATGGCGCAGCGCGTCGAGGGATACCTTGGCGGTGGCGGCGGCGGTGACGGTGGTGCCTTCGACGGCGGAGACGTTGTGATTGCTCATGATGCGATGTCTTGTTCGGTGACGAGCCGGGACGCGGCCCGGGTCTCGGTAATGTTGCTGTCGGCGGCGCAGGCAGCGGCGATCGGTCCGAAGTCGATGCCCGTGGCCGCCTCGGCGGCGGGCAGCCCCCACGGAAGCACGCCCAGCAGCGGGATCTGCTGCGGCCCGAGGGCCGCCTTCAGCGTGTCGATATTGGCGTCGGCAAGCGCCATGCCGGGGTCGATGCGATTGGCGATCCAGCCGGCCAGCCGCAGTCCACGGGCGCGGATCGCCTCGACGGTCAGCATGGCGTGGTTCAGGCAGCCCAGCCGGATGCCGACCACCAGCACGACGGGAAGCGCCAGCCGCACGGCGAGGTCGGCCGTGTCCCAGCCGTCCGGCCCGCTGGCCAGCGGCACGCGGAAACCGCCCACGCCCTCGACCACCACGGCGTCTGCACGCGAGCGCAATTCCCGCAGCGCCCGCTCGATGGGCGACGGTTCGATGCGCACGCCCTCGGCCTGTGCGGCCAGATGCGGCGAACAGGGGGTGCGCAGCAGCCAGGGACAGGTCAGTTGCCGGGGAACCGGCACCGTGCCGGCCATCCGCAGCTGCTCGACGTCCTCGTTGCGCCATTCGCCCCGGCCGGCCGCCTCTTCGACCCACTCGCAGCCGCTTGCAATGGGTTTCATGCCGGCACAGCGCCATCCGGCCTGGGCGAAGGCGTGCAGCAGCGCCGCGCTGGCGTGCGTCTTGCCGACGCCGGTATCCGTTCCGGCGATGAAGCAGGCGATACGATCGATACGATTGGGCTGGCTCATGGCGCGGCCCTCCCCGCAGCGGCTTTCCGCAGCGCGGCGACCAGCTGCCGCACATCGTCCTGGCCATGCTCGGCCGACAGGGTGATGCGCAGCCGCGCGGTGCCCTCCGGCACGGTTGGCGGACGGATGGCGCCGACACGAATGCCGGCCTGCTCTTCCAGTTGACGCGACAGGGCCAGTGCCACCGCGTTGTCGCCAACGATCAGCGGCTGGATGGCGGTGATGCTGTCGGCCAGCTGCCATGCCTGCCGGCCGTCTGCCACCTGCCGCGCAAGCAATGGCACAAGCCCGGCGCGCAGTTCGCCAACGCGCTGCTGCAGCGCATGCCGCCGTTGCTGGCCTTCGCTGCCTTCGATCAGCTCGAGGCTGGCCAGCAGCGCATTCGCGGCGGCCGGCGGCGACGCGGTGGTGAAAATGTAGGTGCGCGCGGTGTTGATCAGATGCTCGACGATGGTCTCGTGCGCGGCAACGAAGGCGCCGGACACGCCGGCCGCCTTGCCCAGCGTGCCGATATGGATCAGCCGTCGGGAGGCAAGGCCGAGGTGTTCGGGCACGCCGCGTCCCTGCCTGCCGAGCACGCCGAAGCCGTGGGCATCGTCGACGATCAGCCAGGCGTCGTGGCGCTCCGCCAGTTCCAGCAGCTCGCCCAACGGCGCAATCGCGCCATCCATGCTGAACACCGCATCGGTGACGATCAGCTTCAGGGGGCTGTTGCATGCCGCCAGCGCCGCGTCGAGTGCCGCGACATCACGGTGCGGATAGCGCTGCACCGCGGCACGTGCCAGGCGTGCGCCATCGATCAGCGAGGCATGGTTCAGCGTCTCGCAAAACAGCGTCGCATCGGCACTGCCCAGCGCCGTCAGCACGCCCACGTTGGCCATGTAGCCGCTGCAGAACAGCAGCGCGCGTGCCCGCGGGATGTAGGGCCGGTACCAGTCGGCCAGCCGCTGTTCCAGCTGGCGATGCGGCAAGGCGTGGCCGCTGACCAGATGGGAGGCGCCGCTGCCCGCGCCCCAGCGCATCGCCCCTTCGGCAAAGGCGGCGACGATCCCCGGGTGATTGGCCAGGCCAAGGTAGTCGTTGCTGCTGAAGGACAGCAGCGGCTGCGGATGGCAAGCCCCCCCCGGCGTGGCCGACGATACGGGCGCCACCGCCTGCCGCACCGAACAAGGGGAATGCGCCAGCCGTCGGCTGCGCACCAGCGCCTGGCGCTCCCGCTCGGCGGCGGCACGGTCAAGCAGGTCAAGCAACATGGGCTGCCTCCCTGTCCGGTGCGCTGCGCTTGCAGCCATCCACTGGCGCCTGTGCCAGCGTCGCGTCCAGCGCCGCCCGCATCCGCTCGCCCAGCCAGCGCGCCTGCGCCGCGTCGAAGACGTACGGCGGCAGCAGGTAGAGCGTTGGACCGATCGGGCGCACCAGCAACTCGTGCTCCAGCGCGGTACGGTGGAAGGCTTGCGCGAAACCGTCGAAGCGGTATTCCGGCCGCAGGTCCGCCGCCCAGATCAGGCCCCGCTGTCGCACGTGGCACAGCCGCGCATCCGACGCGAGCGGCGCCATGCCGTCGGCGAGCCAGGCGGCGCGCTCGCGATTGCGCGCGATTACCTCGTCCTGCTCGAACAGGTCCAGCGTCGCGAGCGCCGCGCGGCAGGCCAGCGCATTGCCGGTGTAGGAGTGCGAGTGCAGGAAGCCGCGGCGAGGATCGTCGTCGACGAATGCCTGCTGGATGACGTCGCGCGAGAGCACCAGCGAAAGCGGCAGATAGCCGCCGCTGATGCCCTTGGACAGGCACAGGAAGTCGGGCCAACGATGCGCGGCCAGCGGCTCGCCGGAGTGCGACTGCTCCCAGGCGAAGAAGGTGCCGGTGCGCCCGCATCCGACCGCGATCTCGTCGGCGATCAGGTGAACCCGGTAGCGGTCGCACAGTGCGCGCGCGCCGTCGAGGTACAGCGGGTCGTACATCGCCATCCCTGCCGCCCCCTGCACCAGCGGCTCGACGATCAGCGCGGCGATGTGGCCGGCACGGGCCTGCAACAGCGTCTCCAGCTCGGCGAGCGCGCGCCGCGCCACCATCGCGGCGGTCTCCTCCGCGCCAGCCTGGCGGGCATCGGGAGACATCACCACATGCGCGCGGTGCAGCAAGGGGGCGTAGGCATCGCGGAATACCGCAACGTCGGTCACCGCCAGCGCGCCGACGGTTTCGCCGTGATAGCCGTGGCGCAGGCAGACGAACTCGCGCTTGGCCGGCAGCCCGGTATTGCGCCAGTAATGGAAACTCATCTTCAGCGCGATCTCGACCGCCGACGCGCCGTCGGAGGCAAAGAAGGCATTGCCGAGCGCGCCGCCGGTCAGCGCGGACAGCCGCTCGGCCAGTTCGACCGCCGGGGCGTGCGTGCAGCCCGCGAGCATCACGTGGGAAATCGCGTCGAGCTGCTCGCGCAGCGCGGCATTGATGCGAGGATTGGCGTGACCGAACAGGTTGACCCACCAGGAACTGGTGGCGTCGAACAGGCGGCGCCCGCGGTCATCGAACAGCCAGGGGCCGTCGCCGCGCTGGATGGCCAGCGGACCGTCGGATTCTCGGGGGCGCAACGGCGTGCACGGATGCCAGATCGCACGGCGGCTGCGCGCTGACAGCGTGCCGCCATGCCCAGGGTCCGCTTGCAAGGACAGGGAATTCAAGGGTGTCCTCCATGGGTTGTCGTCCACCCGCGCGCGCGCCGGCACGGCGGCCGGGCTGCGCGAGCGGATTGGAACGGGAGAACGCATGGTAGGAAGCCCTGGTGACGGTGGCAAACCAGGCAATGGCAGCGGCAAATCGGCGGGATGCGAGCAAGATACCGACAGAAGCGGTGGGCTTGCGCAACGATCGACGCCGGCCGTGCGGACCATCTGGCTATCTTCCGCCAACTGCCCGTATCAGGCGGGACGCCAGGACGGCGCGCGCTTCTCGAGGAACGAGCGCACGCCTTCGCGCCCTTCGTCGGAAGCACGGATGGCGGCGATGCGCTCGGCCGTATCGACCAGCAGCGCATCGTCGATGCCCCTGCCCGCCACCTCCCGCACCAGGCGCTTGCTCTCGCGTACCGCGTTCGGGCTGTTGGCCACCAGCGTGGCGGCCACTGCGGCCACCCGTTCCTGCAGCTGCGCCGCCGGCACCGCCTCGTGGATGAAGCCGATGCGCAGCGCTTCGGCGGCATCGAAGCGCTCCGCGGTGATGAAGTACCGCCGGGCCGCCTGCTCGCCCATCGCGCGAATCACGTAGGGGCTGATGGTGGCAGGCAGCAGGCCCAGCTTCGCCTCCGACAGGCAGAAGTGCGCGCTGTCCGCGGCAATGGCAATGTCGCATGCCGCGACCAGCCCGACGCCGCCGGCATAGGCGTCGCCGTGCACCTGGGCGATCACCGGTTTCGGGCAGGCCCAGATCGTGTGCAGCATCTGGGCAAGGGTCAGTGCATCGGCGCGGTTCTCTTCGTTCGAGTAGCCGGCCATCTTCTTCATCCAGTTCAGGTCGGCGCCGGCGCAGAAGGCCGGACCGTTGCCCGCGAGCACGATGACGCGCACTTCGGCGGTATCGCCCAGCGCGCGGAAGGCGCCGCTCAATTCACCGATGACGGTTTCGTTGAACGCGTTGCGAACATCCGGACGGTTCAGCGTCACGGTGGCGACATGGCCTGCGACGTCGATGCTCAATGTGGTGAAATCCATTCCGTTCTCCTCCAATCCGTTTGCATTCGTCCTGCCAGGGCCGCCAATGCCCGTCAGGGTGTTGACTGCACGCTGGCGGGCGCATCGCCCGGCAGCAATTCCGCCTGGCGCAACGCCGCCTCCACCAGCGGCGACCACGCGGCCAGTCCGCGCGAGAAGTACTGGTGGCCGTCCGCGCCGAAGGCCGGCATCAGGTGGTAATGCCCGAGGCCGCCCGCACTGCGGTAAGCGTCGAACCATTCGGCCGGGTACGGACCCATGAAGCGGTCGTTGGTGGTGTAGATCCAGTGCGTGGCCACCCGGGCCATGCGGCCGTAGTCCGCGAACAGCCGCGATTGCTGCTCGGGATCGCACGGCTCGCCCGGATGCCGTTCCGGATCGCCCCCGCCACCGCCGGCGAAGTTGATCACCACCCGCACGCCCTGCGGATTGCGAGCGGCCAGCGCAATCGATACCGCGCCGCCGAACGACTGGCCGATCACCGCAATCCGTTGCCCATCGACCTCCGGCCGCGCCCGCGCCGCCTCGATGACCTGATGCACCTGCTCCGCCCCGGCCTCGAAGCCGGGCCGATAGCGCTTGCGATGGCAGGGGCCGGTGTTCTCGACATCGGGGCCGCCGCTGACGCCGTAGCCCATCCGCGTCGGTACCACCACCAGGAAACCGAGCGAGGCGAAATAGCGGGCCTGTGGTGCCATCCGCACGCGCCCCATGCGCAAGCGCGCGTCCGGGTCCGGCGGGCGGCCATGATTGAGCAGCAGCAGCGGATAGCGGTCGCGGCCCGCTTCACGCAGCGCCGTCGCCACGATGCGCTGTGTCACCTGCGCTCCCTTGCTGTCGATCACCTCCACCGGCACCGACCAGGTTTCCTCGATCATCGCGTGGATGCCGTCGCCCTCGGCCGGCGTTGGCCAGCTGCCGGCGTCGGCGTCCGGGCCCTCCATGGCCACCGGGATGGCGAACGCGGCGGTACTTGCCGCCGCCAGCAGCCATTGCGCCGCAACCTTCGCCGCTGGCGCGGCCCAGCCCTGCCCCACGCTCATCGATTACATCCGGAACACGCCAAACTTCATGTCGCCGATCGGCGCATTCAGGCTCGCCGACAAGCCGAGCGCCAGCACCGTGCGCGTCTGCGCGGGATCGATCACGCCGTCGTCCCACAGCCGGGCGCTGGCGTAGTACGGGTGGCCCTGGTGCTCGTATTGCTCGCGGATGGGCCGCTTGAAGGCCTCCTCCTCGTCAGCGCCCCAACTGCCGCCGCGCGCCTCGATGCCATCGCGCCGCACCGTGGCGAGCACGCTCGCCGCCTGTTCGCCGCCCATCACCGAGATCCGCGCGTTCGGCCACATCCACAGGAAGCGCGGCGAGTAGGCGCGGCCGCACATGCCGTAATTGCCCGCGCCGAAGGAGCCGCCGATGATCACGGTGAACTTCGGCACCTGCGCGGTGGCAACAGCGGTCACCATCTTGGCGCCGTTGCGGGCGATGCCCTCGTTCTCGTACTTGCGCCCGACCATGAAGCCGGTGATGTTCTGCAGGAACACCAGCGGGATCTTGCGCTGGCAGCACAGCTCGATGAAGTGCGCGCCCTTGAGCGCGGACTCCGAGAACAGGATGCCGTTGTTGGCGATGATGCCGACCGGGTAGCCCCAGATCCGGGCGAAACCGCAGACCAGCGTGGTGCCGTAGCGCGCCTTGAACTCGTCGAAATCCGAATCGTCGACGATGCGGGCGATCACCTCGCGCACGTCATAGGGCTTGCGCGTGTCCGTGGGGATCACGCCGTACAGTTCCTCGACCGGGTAGCGCGGCTCCATCGGCTCGTGCAACCGGATCTGGTCGGGCTTGCGGCGGTTCAGGTGCTGCACGATATTGCGTGCCAGCGACAGGGCGTGCAGGTCGTTCTGCGCGAAGTAATCCGCGACGCCCGACAGGCGGGTGTGCACGTCGGCGCCGCCCAGGTCCTCCGCGCTGACCTCCTCGCCGGTGGCCGCCTTCACCAGCGGCGGCCCGCCAAGGAAGATGGTGCCCTGGTTCTTGACGATGATCGACTCGTCGCTCATTGCCGGCACATAGGCCCCGCCCGCGGTGCACGACCCCATCACCACCGCGATCTGCGGAATGCCCTGCTTCGACAGGTTGGCCTGGTTGTAGAAGATGCGGCCGAAATGGTCGCGATCCGGAAACACGTCGTCCTGGTTCGGCAGGTTCGCGCCACCGGAGTCGACCAGATAGATGCAGGGCAGGTTGTTCTGCTCGGCGATCTCCTGCGCGCGCAGATGCTTCTTGACGGTCATCGGATAGTAGGTGCCGCCCTTGACCGTGGCGTCGTTGCAGACGATCACGCATTCCTGTCCCGCCACGCGGCCGATGCCGGTGATGATGCCCGCGCCGGGCGCGGCATTGTCATACATCTCCCAGGCGGCCAGCTGCGACAGCTCCAGGAATGGCGTGCCGGGATCGAGCAGCTGCTGCACGCGGTCGCGCGGCAGCAGCTTGCCGCGCGCCAGATGCTTGTTGCGGGCCTCCTCGCCGCCGCCCTGCGCGACCTCGGCAATCCGCGCCTTCAGGTCGGCGACCAGCGCCTGCATGGCGTCGGCGTTGGCCTTGAACGATTCCGAGCGGGCATTCAGTTTCGATTCGAGCGTGGGCATCGGGTCTGTCTCTTCCTGTTTCGTTATGGGTCGGATCGTTTGCGGCGCGCTGCGTCAGCCGTCGCCGGCAGGCAGCGGGTGCCCCGGCATCAGCGTGTACGGATGCTGCCAGCCTGGCAGTTCCCGGATGCGCTGCATCCAGGCATGGATGTGCGGATAGTCGGCCTGCCAGTCCACACCGATCTCGTCCTCGTAGAACACGTAGCCCGCCAGCGAGAAGTCGGCGATGGTGCAGCGGTCGCCGGCGGCGAAGCGGTGCGATTGCAGATGCGCGTCGAGCACGCGCCATGCCGCCTCGCAGCGTCCGCGCAGGTACTGCACGATGACCGGATCCGGCTCGCGCGCGAAGTTGCGCAGGAAACGGTAGGTCGCCATGTACGAGGTGAACTTGTGGTTGTCGAACAGCAGCCAGCGCAGGATCTCGGCTCGCTCGGCGTCGTCGCGCGGGCCATGGGCGTCCAGCCGCCGCGCCAGCAGGTCGAGGATCGCGCCGGACTGGGACAGCCGCTGGCCGTCGAACTCGAGCACCGGCACCTCCCCCATCACGTTGATCGTCCGGTAGGCGGGAGTGCGCGTCTCGCCGTTGAAGAAGTCGACGAAGCGCGGCTCCCACAGCCGCGCACCGCGCTGCACGCCCAGCGTCTCGAGCATCAGCGCGACCTTGTAGGCGTTGCCGGACTGGGCAAAGCAATAGAGGCGATACGGCGGCGCGCCGGCTTCCGGGTTCCGCTCCTGCTGCAGGCTCATCGTTGTTCTCCCAACATTTGTCCATCGAGATACAGCCACCGGGGCGCCTCGCCGGGCGCTGCCGGTTCACGCACGAAGCGGCTGCGCTCGTGCATGCGCGTGGCCTTGCCGTTCACCTTGTAGCGCGCGACGAACTCGACCTCGGCATGGTCCTCGTCCTGCTGGGCCTTGCCGCGGACGGTCAGGCCAAGCCATTGCACGCGCGGCGCGCCCGGCGCCGACTCGTTCGCGATGTCCTGCTCCAGCCCGTCGGGGCACGTGGACGGGTGCCAGGTGCGCCGCAGCCAGCTGCCGTCCCCGAGCACGTAGGCGCTGTAGCGCGAGCGCATCAGCTGCTCCGCGCTCGCGGGCCACCCTTCGCCGCGGTGGAACGGCCCGCAGCAGCTGTCATAGCTGCCTGCGCCGCACGGGCACGGGTTGCCGGCGCCGGCGCCGGCGGGGGACGGCTTGCTCATCCCACCAGCTCCGGCAAGGCGCGCATGTCGGTGAAGGTGGTGTGGGCGCCGGCTTCGCGCAGCATCGCCGCATCGTTGCGCGCGGCATAGCCGAACACGGTCATGCCGGCGGCCACGCCGGCGGTGATGCCCGCCGGGCTGTCCTCGATCACCGCGCAGCGCGCCGGGTCGACGCCCATGGTCCGCGCCGCGAGCAGGTAGACGTCCGGAGCCGGCTTGCTGCGCTCCACCTCGGTCGCGGAGAAAATGTGCTCGCGGTCGTCGCGCTGGAACAGCTCGACCAGGCCGGTGCGCGTCAGCTGCAGCTTTACCTTGACGCGATCGGCACCCGAGGCCACGCACAGCGGCATGCCGGTGGCGGCGATGGCCTGCACCGCTTCGCGCACGTGCGGGATCGCTTCGACCTCGGCTTCCAGCGTCGCGTTGCGCCGCGCCAGCCATTCCGACAGCCAGTTCTCGGGCAACGGCGCGCCGCGCATGCGTTCGATGGTGCCCAATTCCTCGCGCACCGCGCGGCCAAGGAACATCGCGGTGGATTCCTCCAGCGAGATGTCGATGCCCAGTTCGTTCAGCATGCGGTTGAGCAGGCGGTTGACGATGGGCTCGCTGTCGACCAGCACCCCGTCACAATCGAAAATCACGCAATCGAAGCGGCCGGGGCGGACGCTGCCCTGCGAAGCGGTTGCTGCGGAAGAACTGGGGGTGCTGCTGGAAGTCATGCGGTGGTAAATCCGGTTGGTTGGTTCGTTGGCAGGGATCGCGCTACAGCGCGCGGGCGATCAGGATCTTCTGGATGTCGCTGGTGCCCTCATAGATCTGGCACACGCGCACGTCGCGATAGATCCGCTCGACGGGGAAGTCGCTGACGTAGCCGTAGCCGCCGAACACCTGGATCGCGTCGGAGCAAACCCGCTCGGCCATTTCGCTGGCGGTCAGCTTGGCCATCGCGGCCTCCTTCAGGCACGGCCTGCCCGCGTCCTTCAGCGCGGCGGCGTGCCAGATCATCTGGCGTGCCACCTCGATGCGGGTCGCCATCTCGGCCAGGCGGAACTGCACCGCCTGATGCTCGAACAGCGGCTTGCCGAAGCTCTCGCGCTCCCTCGCGTACGCCAGAGCCGCGTCGAACGCCGCGCGGGCCATGCCGACGCTTTGCGCGGCGATGCCGATGCGGCCGCCCTCCAGGCCGGACAGCGCCATCCGGTAACCGGCGCCCTCCTCGCCCAGCAGGTTCGCAACCGGCACGCGGCAGTCTTCGAAGACGATCTGCGCGGTGTCCGACGAGTGCTGCCCGAGCTTGTCCTCCAGCCGGGCGACGACATAGCCCGGCGTGTCGGTCGGTACCAGGAAGGCGCTGATGCCGCGCTTGCCCGCCGACTTGTCGGTCACGGCCATCACGATCGCCACGTCGGCGTGCTTGCCGCTGGTGATGAACTGCTTGACGCCGTTCAGCACGTAGTGATCGCCGTCGAGGCGGGCCGTGGTGCGCAACGCCGACGCATCGGAACCGACGTGCGGCTCCGTCAGGCAGAACGCGCCGAGCATCTCGCCGCGCGCGAGCGGCACCAGCCACTGCTGTTTCTGCGCCTCGCTGGCATACGCCATCAGCATGCTGCACACCGGGCAGTTGTTGACGCTGATGACCGTCGAGGTGCCGCCGTCGCCAGCCGCGATCTCTTCGAGAATCAGCGCGAGCGACAGGTAGTCCAGTCCCGCGCCGCCGTACTCCTCCGGCACGGCCACGCCATAGGTGCCCAGCGCGGCGAGCTGGCGGTGCACCTCGGCCGGAAAGGTCTTGTCGCGATCCCAGGCGGCGGCCTGCGGTGCGATGACGTTCTGCGCGAACTCGCGCACCGCATCGCGGATCATCTCCTGCTCGGGTGTCAGCAGCATGGCGTCCTCACCAGGGCAATACCGCGCCGTCGTAACTGCGGAAGGTGCCGTTGTCGTCCCGCTTCGCGTCGGCCAGCACGCGCCGCATGCCGGCCACGCTTTGCTGCGCAGTCAGGTCCGCCTCGGAGCCGCCCATGTCGGTGCGTACCCACCCTGGGTGCAACGCCAGGCAGGTGGCGCGCCGCGCGTCGAGCGACACCGCCTTGAGCGCCGCATTCACGGCCGCCTTGCTGACCCGGTACATCCAGCTGCGGTTGCTCTCCATCGCGCCGATGCTGCCCATGCGCGAGGACAATACCGCCAGCACGCCGCCCTTGCCGCCGCGCCCGCTCTCCACGAACGGCAGCACCAGCGGCAGCGCCATCATCGGGCCGTAGACGTTGGCATGCATCACGGCGTCGAAGTCGTCCACCGATACCGGCTGCGCGCCCTCGGTACGCGGGCCGATCACGCCGGCGTTGTAGATCGCCACGTCGAAGGTTTCGCCGTCGATGGACCAGCCGAGGCCGGCGACCTCGCCGGCTTCGCTCAGGTCCACCCGGTGGGTCTCCGCGCCCAGCGCGTGCAGCGCCGCCAGGCCCTGATCGCTGCGGGCGGTGGCGACCACCCGCCAGCCATCGGCGCGGTACTGCCGGACAAACTCCAGGCCGATGCCGCGCGAGGCACCGAGAATGAGTGCGGTAGGCATGCTGTGCTCCTGTGGTCGTGAACGCGCGTCAGACCAGTTCGATGCCGACTGCCGTGCCTTCGCCGCCGCCGATGCACAGGCTCGCCACGCCGCGCTTGCCGCCGGTCGCGCGCAGTGCGCCGATCAGCGTGGTCATGATGCGCGCGCCGGAGGCGCCGATCGGATGGCCCAGCGCGCAGGCGCCGCCGTGGATGTTGACCTTCTCGCGCGGAATCTTCAGCTCGTGCATCGCGGCCATCGGCACCACCGCGAACGCCTCGTTGATCTCGAACAGGTCGACGCTGTCACTGGTCCAGTCCAGCTTGCGATAGAGCTTCGCGATCGCCTCGACCGGCGCGGTGGTGAACCAGCCCGGTGCCTGCGCGTGGGAGGTGTGGCCCAGCATGCGCGCGAGCGGCTGCAGACCCAGCTTGTTGGCGGTGGATTCGCGCATCATCACCAGCGCCGCCGCGCCGTCGTTGATCGACGACGACGAGGCCGCGGTGATCGTGCCGTCCTTGGCGAACGCGGGCTTGAGCGAGGGAATTTTCTCCACCTTGATGCGGCGCGGCCCTTCGTCGGTGTCGATGACGGTGTCGCCGCCCTTGCCCGACACGGTGACCGGCGCGATCTCCCAGCGGAAGTGGCCGTTCTCGTTGGCCTGCTGCGCGCGCCGCACGCTCTCGATGGCAAACGCGTCCTGCGCCTCGCGGGTGAAGCCGTACTTGGCGGCGCACTCCTCGCCAAAGGTACCCATGGCGCGGCCCTTGTCGTAGGCGTCCTCCAGGCCGTCGAGCATCATGTGGTCGTAGATCATCGCGTGGCCGATACGGTAGCCGCCGCGTCCCTTGGGAATCAGGTAGGGGGCATTGGTCATGCTCTCCATGCCGCCTGCCACCGCAATCTCGAAGGAGCCGGCGATCAGGCCGTCGTAGACCGTCATGGCCGCACGCATGCCGGAACCGCACATCTTGTTGACCGTGGTGGCGGCAACGGACAGCGGCAGCCCGGCGCCAAGGGCGGCCTGCCGCGCGGGCGCCTGCCCCTGACCGGCCGACAGCACGTTGCCGAACACCACTTCCTCGATCTGCCCGGGCTGCAGGCCCGCGCGCTCGACCGCCGCGCGGATGGCGGCCGCGCCCAGCTGGGGAGCGGTGAGGCTGGCGAACTCGCCCTGGAAGGCGGCCATCGGGGTGCGGGCCGCGGATACGATGACGATGGGGTCTTGCATTTCGGTCTCCTTGCTGCGGACGTGCAGTCGCGCCAGTGGTTCATTTCCCTCTCCCCAGGCCCCTCTCCCGCGGGGCAGGAGAGGGGAGGAAAGTCAGGGCTTGCGGTTCGCCGTATGGGTTTCGCCGTACTGCCGATACGCCGCCTCCAGCTGCGCGTGCAGTTCGTCGTTGTTGCTCGCCGCCATGCCCAGGTCGCGCAGCAGGCCGTCCGAGACGCCGTAGATCCAGCCGTGCACGGTCACTTCCTGGCCGCGAGCCCACGCGTCCTGCAGCACCGTGGTCTGGCACACGTTGTTGACCTGCTCGATCACGTTCAGCTCGCACAGCCGTGCGTGCGCGTCTTCCTCGCGCAGGACCGTGCCCAGGTAGGTGTCATGCTTGTCGGCCACGTCGCGCACATGGCGCAGCCAGTTGTCGACCAGGCCAATGCGCTCGCGCTTGAGCGCGACCTTGACGCCGCCGCAGCCGTAGTGGCCGACCACGGTGATATGGCGGACCTTCAGCACCTCGACGGCAAACTGGATCACCGACAGCGCATTCAGGTCGCTGTGCGCGATCACGTTGGCGACGTTGCGGTGGACGAACACCTCGCCCGGCGCGAGACCGAGAATCTGGTTGGCCGGCACGCGCGAATCGGAGCAGCCGATCCACAGGTATTCGGGCGCCTGCTGGTTGGCCAGTCCGGTGAAGAAAGTCGGGTCCTCGGCGTTGACGCGATCGACCCACTCCCGATTGTTGCGGAACAGCTGTGCAATGGCGTCAGTCATGCCGCCCTCCTTGCTGGGGATTGGACCGGGTTGCGGCCGTAACGGTGGATGAATCGTTCTGAAGCATCGTAAGCATAGAAATCGTGGACATGCCCCGCCTGCAGCCGGGCCTTGTGGCCCTGCCACATGGCGGGATCGAAGATGTCAGCGTGGTGCCGCAGGAATGCGGCGCGCACGCGCGGGTCTCCCAGCAGGAAGGTGCGGTACGTCTCGGGGAAGATGTCGTGCTTGCCCACGCTGTACCAGACCTCGCCCGCCATTTCCTCCTCCTCGTTGCGCGCCTCGGGCACGCGGCGGATATTGCAATCGGTCAGATATTCGATTTCGTCGTAGTCGTAGAACACCACCCGTCCATGCCGGGTGACGCCGAAGTTCTTGTAGAGCATGTCGCCGGGGAAGATGTTCGCGGCGATCAGCTCCTTGATGGCATTGCCGTATTCGACGATGCCGTGCTCGACCTGCTCGTCGCTGCCTTCCTGCAGCCAGATGTTCAGCGGCGTCATGCGGCGCTCGATGTAGACGTGGCGCACCACGATTTCCTCGGTGCCGTCGCGCGCGCGCTGGTATTCGATCATCGACGGCGCATGCTGATGCAACTCGCGCACCAGCGCATCGTCGAAGCGCGACAGCGGGAACGCGACATCCGAATACTCGAGCGTATCGGCCATCCGCCCGACCCGGTCATGCTGCTTGACCAGCTGGTACTTGCCCTTGATCTGCTGCCGCGTGGTCTCCTTGGGTGCCGGATAGAAGTCCTTGATCACCTTGAAGACGTAGGGGTACGAGGGAAGCGTGAACACCAGCATCACGAGGCCCCGAATGCCGGGGGCGACGATGAACTTGTCCGACGAATGCTGCAGGTGATGCAGGAAATCGCGGTAGAACAGGTTCTTGCCCTGCTTTTGCAACCCGAGCGAGGTATAGATCTCCGCGCGCGGCTTGCGCGGCATGATGTCGCGCAGGAACGTCACGTACGCCGACGGAATCTCCATGTCGACCATGAAGTAGGCGTGCGCGAACGAGAACAGGATCAGCAGCTGCTCCTTGCGCAGCAGCACGGTATCGAGCATCAGCTTGCCGGACGGCGCGTGCACGATCGGAATCGCCACCGGATACGTGCGCTCGCCGTTCAGCATGCGGCCGATGATGAAGGCCGTCTTGTTGCGAAAGAACAGCGACGACAGCACGTGGATCTGGAAATTCGGCGCGATCGGGAATTCGCCCAGCTCCTCGCCGATCGCGCGCACCACGTAGTCGATGTCCCTGCCCAGGTCTTCGAAGGGACGTTCCAGCTGGAAGTTGTGGACGATGCGTTCGAAGCAATGCGCCAGGCCTTGCCGGCTGCCGGGATAGTAGGCGCGGAAGGTCGGCTTGATGGGGGACTCCTCGTTCTCGATGTACTCGGTCGAGATCGCGGGACGCAGGAAGATGAAGTCGTTGTTGAAGTACGAGCGGTGCAGGATGCGGGTGCAGACCGAATTGAAGAAGGTCTCCGCCAGCTCGGGCTGATGATGATTGGTCAGCAGCCCGATGTAGTGCAGCTTGACCTGCTGCCAGATGCCGTCGTCGATGTTCTCGGCGTCGTATTCGTCCTGCAGGATCTCGGTGGCTTCGCGCACCCGCTCGTTGTAGAAGTCGATGCGGTCGCGCTGCATCCGTTGCAGCGCGTGCCAGTCGCCCGCCTCGAAGCGGAGCTTGGCCTGCTGCCCTACCTCGCGGAACAGCCGGTAGTGCTTGTCGAACCCGTCCAGCATGGTACGCGCCACGTCGTAAGCGATCTGCGAGGACAGCAGTTTCGGGAAGTGCGACATGGTTCGGCGTGGCGATGAGGTGAAGGCTCTGCTTGCGGGGGCGGGGACGGCCGGACGTGCAAGCAGCCCGGCCGCTCCTGGGCAATTGTAAGCGTTTCCGCCCGAGGGCCGCTGGCGGCGGACCCGCCACGCGCCCCTTTCGGCCGGTCGTTTACATGGTCTCGGCGAACAGCTCCCGGCCAATCAGCATGCGGCGGATTTCCGACGTGCCGGCGCCGATTTCGTACAGCTTGGCGTCGCGCCACAGCCGGCCCACCGGATACTCGTTGATGTAGCCATTGCCGCCCAGGATCTGCACCGCCTCGCCTGCCATCCAGGTCGCCTTCTCGGCGGTGTAGAGGATCACGGCCGCGCAGTCCTTGCGGACCTGGCGCACATGCTCGCTGCCCAGCGAATCGAGGTTCTTGCCGACCGTGTACAGATAGCTGCGCGCTGCCTGCAGCGTGGTGTACATGTCCGCCACCTTGCCCTGGATCAGCTGGAATTCGCCGATGCTCTGGCCGAACTGCTTGCGGTCATGGATATAGGGCGTGACGACGTCCATGCACGCCTGCATGATGCCGACCGGGCCGCCCGAGAGCACCGCGCGCTCGTAGTCCAGACCGCTCATCAGCACCCTGGCGCCGCCATTTTCCGCGCCCAGCACGTTCTCGGCCGGCACTTCGACGTCCTGGAACACCAGCTCGCCGGTATGCGAGCCGCGCATCCCGAGCTTGTCCAGCTTCTGCGCGACCGAGAAGCCCTTCATGCCCTTCTCGACGATAAAGGCCGTCATGCCGCGCGCGCCCAGCTCCGGTTCGGTCTTGGCGTAGACCACCAGCACGTCGCAATCCGGCCCGTTGGTGATCCACATCTTGGTGCCGTTGAGCACGTAGCGGTCGCCGCGGCGCTCGGCGCGCAGCTTCATGCTGACGACATCCGACCCCGCATTCGGCTCGCTCATCGCCAGCGCGCCGATCCACTCGCCGGACACCAGTTTGGGCAGATACCGTGCCTTCTGCTCCGGGGTGCCGTTGCGGTGGATCTGGTTGACGCACAGGTTGGAGTGCGCGCCGTAGGACAGGCCGACCGAGGCCGAGGCCCGGCTGATCTCCTCCATCGCCACCATATGGGCGAGGTAGCCCATGTTGGCGCCGCCGTATTCCTCGGCCACGGTAATGCCGAGCACGCCGAGATCGCCCATCTTCTTCCAGGCGTCCATCGGGAACTGGTCGGTGCGGTCGATCTCGGCGGCACGCGGCGCCAGTTCCGCCTGCGCCCAGGCCTGAACCGACTCCCGCAGCATGTCGATGTCGTCGCCAAGGTCGAATTTCAGGCCAGGCAATGCAGTCATGGTGGTCTCCTCTGCAGTGGATTGCGCCAGCGGCCGCGCCGTTGCCCCGCTTTGCCGCAGCAACGCGGGCCGGCGTCAGGGCGGGCTTCGTTGGGCTATTTTATTGACGTTTACGTAAACGTCAACACGTGGTTCGATGGGAAGCGGCGCGTCAGGCACTGGGGCCGCGCTTTCCGTGGGTCAGCGCACGCGCCGCACCGCAGACTGGCTTTCGGTACCCGATGCATCGGTGCGGGCGTGCTCCTCCAGCAGCGCCCGGCATTGCCGCTCGTGCTGCTCGATTTCCGCCAGCTGCGCCTGCAGGTCTTCCATCTGGCGCTCCAGCACGCGCCGGTGCTGGGCCAGCGAGGCAAGGAAGCGTTCCAGCTGCGGCGCCGTATCGCGCGGCGACTCGTACAGGTCAAGAATCTCCCGGATCTCGTTCAGCGTCAGCCCGAGCCGCTTGCCGCGCAGCGTCAGGCGCAGGCGGGTGCGCTGCCTCCCGTTATAGACGCGCTGCCGGCCGCCCGATCCCACCCGGGCGGGGGACAGCAGGCCCTGGTCCTCGTAGAAGCGGATCGCGCGTGGCGTGATATCGAACTCACGGGCCAGTTCCGCGATGGTGTAGGTGGCGCCGCCCTGCCCGGCCGCGCCGCCGCTCTCCGCGGGGGTGGAGTCCGGCTGGCCGGGGGTGTCCGGCGTCGCGCAGGTCGCTGGGGATACGGTCATGAGGCAGGGCAAAAAAGGAACGGACGTTCGATACGCCGCGGGATTTGGCTTAAGATGGCGGAAAGCCCGCCGAATTGACGTTTACGTTAGCGTCAACTTCGCCAACAGGCAATCCCGAGGAGGCGATTCCCGGCCACGCCTTGCAAAGAGGCGGGCCGGCCCGCCTAGCCGCAACCCGTACGAGAAGGTCCGCAGCCGCGCTGCCCAGACCTCGCCAGGAGAGACACCCCATGAACGCCCTCGAACACCAGCTCCAGTATCCCTACGGCGAGCAGATGCCCGCGCCCGGCACCCGCCAGGAAGTGGCGCCCGGCGTCTGGTGGCTGCGCATGCCGCTGCCGTTCGCCCTGGACCATATCAACCTGTGGCTGGTGCGCGACCGCATAGAGGGCCGGGACGGCTGGACGGTGATCGACTGCGGCATTACTGACGACACCATCAAGACGCATTGGGAGACGATCTTCGCCAACGGGCTGGACGGCTTGCCGGTGCTGCGCGTGCTGGTCACCCACTGCCATCCCGATCACGTCGGCCTCGCGCACTGGTTGTGCGAGCGCTGGGGCGTGCGGCTGTGGATGAGCCTGGGCGACTACATGAGCGCGCGGGTGATGGGTGGGGGCAACGGCGTGGGATCGAACGCCGGCGGCGACTTCGCCGCCAGCCACTTCGCCCGCCACGGCCTGAACGATCCGGACAGCCTGGAGAAGCTGCGCGCGCGCCGCAGCTACTATTCGACGCTGGTGCCGGCGCTGCCGACGCAATACCGGCGGCTGATGGAGGGCGACATCGTCGTCATGGGCGACGATCCGGCGGCGTCCCGCTGGCGGGTCATCACCGGCTTCGGCCATGCGCCGGAACACGTCGCGCTGTTCAACGCCGAGCGCCAGGTACTGATCTCCGGCGACATGGTGCTGCCGCGGATCTCGACCAACGTCAGCGTGTTCGACATGGAGCCGGAGGCGAACCCGCTGGCGCTGTACCTGAGCTCGCTGCGCCGCTACGAGGAACTGCCGGAGGCCACGCTGGTGCTGCCGTCGCACGGCCGCCCCTTCCGCAACCTGCATACGCGGCTGCGGCAGCTGCATGAGCACCATGCCGAGCGACTGGCGGAAACCCTGGAAGCCTGCGCGGGGAAACCGTGCAGCGCCCACGACATCGTCGGCGTGATGTTCCGCCGCCAGTTCGACATCCACCAGATGACCTTCGCCATGGGCGAGGCGTTGGCGCACCTGCATCTGCTGTGGCACGATGGCCGGCTGCAGCGGCAGACCGATGACGACGGCGTGATCCGCTTCCGCGCGGCCTGACCGCCCCTTCCTCTGTCGCCTTCTCGCTCGCTTTCTCGCTCGCTTCGGGATCCGCCATGGCGTCCGACACTGTCTTTGCGCAAACCCCTGCCCCACCGTACTACGCGGTGATCTTCACCTCCACCCGCACGCCCGCCACGGCCGATGACGGCTATGGCGCGGCGGCGCAGCGCATGGTCGAACTGGCCAGCGGCATGCCGGGATTCCTCGGCGTGGAATCGGTGCGCGACGGCAGCGCGCCGGGGGCGCCCGGCATCACCGTCTCCTACTGGCAAAGCCTGGACGCGATTGCCGCCTGGCGTGCGCATGCCGAGCATGTCCAGGCACGCAACCGGGGGCGCGAACGCTGGTACGACGGTTTCCAGCTGCGCATCTGCAAGGTGGAGCGCGCCTACGGGTTCTCGCGCGACTGAACCACCGGAAAGGCGCCGAGCAGGTGGTCGCGCACGGTCTGCGCGACCTGGTTCGACGTACCGCGCCGCCAGACCAGGTGCAATTCCACGTCCAGCCCCGGCTGGTCGTCGAACGCCCGAAATCCCACGCCCGCATAGCCGAGCCGCCAGGCCGACTGCGGCACCAGCGCCAGGCCCATGCCGGCGTCCACCAGCGACAGGATCGAATGCGTGTGGCTGAGCGTCTGCACCGTGTCGGGCGCCACCCCTTCCGCGCGCAGCCGGCCGGCGACGATCTCGTACAGATAGCGCGATTCCGAGGGGCAGAACTCGATGAAGGGCTGCCCTTCCAGCGCGCGCAATGGCAGCCGCTCACCCTGCAGCAGCGGGTGGCCCAGGGGCGCGGCCAGCACGAAGGGTTCGCGCAGCAATGGCGCCGACTCCGCGAAACTGCGCGGCGCGAACGGGCGCACCACGCCAAGCTCGATCCGGTCGGCGGCGATCGCTTCGAGCTGCGCGTCGGTCTGCATCTCGCGCAGCGCGATGTCCACCTCCGGCAGGCCCGCATGAATGGCCGCCAGCATCCGCGGCAGCAGCGTGAAGCTGGCGGCGGGGATGAACCCCATGTTGACGCTGCCGGCATCGGGACGCATCGCCCGCCGGGCGGCCAGCTTCGCCGCCTGGCTGCGGCGCAGGATGTCCTCCGCGTCGCGCAGGAAGGTTGCGCCGGCCGGCGTCAGCCGGACCGCGCCGCCCGAGCGCTCCAGCAACTGCACCCCCAGTTCATGCTCCAGCAGCTGGATATGCCGCGTCAGCGGGGGCTGCGTCATGTTCAGCAGCGCGGCGGCCCGGCCGAAATGCAGCTCGGTGGCGACGGCGACGAAGCTGCGCAGATGGGATAGCTGGAACACGATTCAAAGTTTGAATTGGGGAATCGCCAGTTTGAATTGGACGCCACGGGCACGTCGTTCCTAAAGTAGGGACCTTTCTTGCCCCGTCCGACAGGAGATCAAGTGGCGACTTTCGAAGGTTCCGCGCTGCGAGAGGCGCTCAATGGCATTTCCGGCATCCTGGTCACGCCATTCGACGCGAATGATACCGTTTCGCCAGCCCCGCTCGCGCCGGTGGTGGACCGTGCGGTCAACGCCGGCGTGCAGGTGCTGGTCGCCAACGGCAATACCAGCGAGTTCTATGGCCTGCGCGAAGCCGAGGCCGTGCGCATGATCCATGTGGCCGCGGAGTACGTCGCGGGCCGGGTGCCGCTGGTCGGCGGCGTCGGCCGCAGCGTGCACGAAGCCTGCGCGCTGGCGCGGGCCTCGCGCGACGCCGGCGCCGATGCGCTGATGGTGCACCAGCCGCCCGACCCCTTCGTCGCGCCGCGCGGCGTGGTCGCCTACGTGCAGCGCATCGCCGAGGCCGCCCAGGGGCTGCCGCTGGTGCTGTACCTGCGCAACGACAACATCGGTCTGGCCGCGATCGAACAGCTGTGCCGCATCCCGCAGGTGATCGGCGTCAAATGGGCCGCGCCGACCCCGCTGGTGCTGGCCGAGGCGATCCGCCGCACTGCCGACCGCGGCCTCGCGTGGATCGGCGGGCTGGCCGAAGTCTGGGCGCCGCCCTTTTATGCGGTCGGCGCGCGCGGCTTCACCTCCGGGCTGATCAACGTGATGCCCGAGCGCTCGGTGGCGATCCATCGCGCGCTGGAAGACGGCGACCATGCCACGGCGATGCGCCTGATCGGCGAGATGCTGCCCTTCGAGGAGCTGCGCGCGCAGGAGAACAACGGCACCAACGTCACCGTGGTCAAGGCCGCATTGCAACTGATGGGCAACGACTGTGGCGCCGCCCGCCCGCCCTCGGCGTGGCCGCTGCAGGACCCGCAGCTGGGCCGCTTGCGCGAGCTGATGTCCGGCTGGGGCCTCGCCCGCTGATTTCCCTGTGGTTTGCCTCGGTGCCCCGCCTTGCGCAGGGGCACGGGGCGCGCTCGCGCCCGCCCCCCCCAGAACAACAACCCGACTGGAGACTGACCATGCAACTTCGCCGTACCCTGCTCGCCTTCTGCGCGCTCGCTTCCTTCGCTGGCGCGACCGCCGCGCAAACCTATCCGACCCGCCCGATCACCATCGTGGTCGGGTCCAGCCCGGGTAGCGCCACCGACGGCCTGGCGCGCGCGGTGGGCAACGAGGTGACCCGCCTGACCGGACAAGCCGTGGTGGTCGAGAACCGCGCTGGCGCGATGGGCGGCATCGCCGCGCAGACCGTCGCCCGCGCCAAGCCGGACGGCTACACGCTGTTCATGACGACCAACACGACGCAGGCAGCCAACCCGCATCTGATGAAGACGCTGCCCTACGACCCGATCAAGGACTTCACGCCGATCACGTTGCTGACCAAGGGTTACCAGCTGCTGGTGGTCAACCCGAAGGTCAAGGCCAACAACGTGGCCGAGCTGGTCGCGCTGGCGAAGAAGGAGCCGGGCAAGCTCGCCTACGGCTCGGGCAGTTCGTCGGCGCGGGTCGCGGCCGAGCTGTTCCAGCAGATGACGGGCACCGAGATGAACCACGTCCCCTACAAGGCGAACCCGCCTGCGGTCGTGGATCTGGTGGCCGGCCAGACCGACCTGATGATCGTCGACCTGCCCGCCAGCCTGCCGCACGTGCGCTCGGGCAAGCTGCGCGCGCTCGGCATCAGCGGTCCGAAGCCGTCGCCGCTGTTCCCCAACGTGCCGCCGATCGCCGCCAGCTTGCCGGGCTACGAGGCCGGCTACTGGAACGCGCTGTACGCGCCCGCCAACACGCCGCAACCGGTGGTGCAGCGGATCGGCCAGATCGTGCACCAGGCGCTGGCCGCGCAGTCGGTGCGCCAGGTGGTCGAGCAGAGCGGCCAGGAGATCGCGCTGTCCAGCGCCGAGGAACTGGGCCGCTTCCAGCTGGCCGAGCTGGACCGCTGGGGCAAGATCATCCGCACCGCTGGCATCGAGCAGGAATAAGCCCGGCAGAGCCAGGCCCGCACCGCCGCAGTTTCTTTGCCGCCGGCGATCCGCGCGCTTCTCCCCCCGGCGAGGCGCCCGGAAAGCCGGCGGCTTTCTTTTGACCGTTTTCGTCCTGACGCCACTGCAGCCCGAGGAAGCCATGTCGCAGATCCAACCCCACTACATCGCCGGCGAATGGGTCGCCGGCACCGCCAGCCATCCCAACGTCAACCCATCCGACCTGGCGGACGTGATCGGCCACTACGCGCAGGGCGACGCCGGCTGCGTGGACCAGGCCGTCGATGCCGCCCGCCGGGCCTTCGGCAAGTGGTCGCTGTCCACGCCGCAGCAGCGCTTCGATGTGCTGGACTTCGTCGGCAACGAACTGCTGCAGCGCCGCGCCGAGTTGGGCGATCTGCTGGCCCGCGAGGAGGGCAAGACGCTGCCGGAGGCCACCGGCGAAGTCATGCGCGCCGCGCAGATCTTCAAGTTCTTCGCCGGCGAGGCGCTGCGCAGCGCGGGCGAGTTGCTGCCGTCGGTGCGTCCGGGCATCGGCGTCGAGGTCACGCGCGAGCCGGTCGGTGTGGTGGCGTTGATCGCCCCGTGGAACTTCCCCATCGCGATCCCGGCGTGGAAGATCGCGCCCGCACTGGCCTGGGGCAACTGCGTCGTGTTCAAGCCGGCCGAACTGGTGCCGGGGTCGAGCTGGGCGCTGGCCGAGATCCTCAGCCGCGCCGGCCTTCCCGCCGGGGTCTTCAACCTGGTGATGGGCCGCGGCCGCGAGGTCGGCCAGCGCCTGGTGGAACATCGGCAGGTCGATGCGATCAGCTTCACCGGATCGGTGGCGACCGGGCGCGCCATCGCCGCGCAGGCGTGCCAGCGCATGGCGAAGTTTCAGCTGGAGATGGGCGGCAAGAACCCGCTGGTGGTCACCGACGACGCCGACCTGGAACAGGCGGTGGAGGTGGCCCTGCAAGGGTCGTTCTTCTCCACCGGCCAGCGCTGCACCGCGTCCAGCCGCATCATCGTCACGCGCGGCATCCATGACGCCTTCGTCGCCCGCCTTGCCGAGCGTACCCGCGCGCTGGTGGTGGGCGACGCGCGCGATCCGCGCACGCAGATCGGCCCGGTGGTGGACGCACGCCAGCTGGAGCAGGACGAGCGCTATATCGCCATCGGCAAGGAGGAAGGCGCGCGGCTGCTGTGCGGCGGCGAGCGGCTGTCGCTGGAAAAGGACGGCTTCTACCTGAGCCCGGCGCTGTTCGTCGACTGCGACAACACCATGCGGATTGCGCGCGAGGAGATCTTCGGCCCGGTCGCGGCGGTCATCGCGGCGCGGGACTATGACGAAGCGCTGGCGCTTGCCAACGATACCGAGTTCGGGCTGTCCGCCGGCATCTGCACCACCTCGCTGAAGCTGGCGACCCACTTCAAGCGCCATGCGCAGGCCGGCATGGTGATGGTCAACGCGCCGACGGCCGGCGTCGATTTCCATGTGCCGTTCGGCGGGCGCAAGGGGTCGAGCTACGGCCCGCGCGAGCAGGGCCGCCATGCACAGGAGTTCTATACGACGGTGAAGACCGCCTATACCGCGGCCTGACGCCTACGGCGTGCCGGCGGCGTCCTCATCGGTCTTGCGCGGCTTGCGCGGCGCGCGCATGAACAGCGCGTCGTAGAGCGCGCGCGGCAGGACGTGCAGCACCGCCGCCACCAGCCCCATCGGCCAGGGAATCACCTTCCACCGGCGCCCGGCCGCGATGGCGGCGGCAGCCTTGCGGGCGAAGGCATCCGCATCCATCAGGAACGGCATCGGATAGGGGTTGTGCGCCGTCATCGGCGTGCGGATATAGCCCGGCGCGATGGTGACGACGCGGATGCCGTGCGGCCGCTGCTCCAGCCGCAGGCTCTCCAGCAGCCGGATCGCCGCCGCCTTGGAGGCGCTGTAGGCGCCGGCCCCGGGCAGGCCCCGCACGCCGGCCACGCTGGCAATGCCCACCAGCGTGCCGCGCCAGCGGCCCGTAACCGGCTCGCGGGCCTGCATCGGACCGATGAAGGGCTGGAAGGTCGTCAGCATGCCGAACCAGTTGGTATCCATCACCTGGCGGAACGCGTCCAGATCCTCACGGGCGCTGGCGACCGTGCCGACCGACACGCCGGCATTGGCAATGACGATATCCGGGCAGCCGTGATGCGCGATGAAATCCTGCGCGGCCTGCAGCATCGCCGCGGCGTCGCGCACGTCCGCCGTGTAAAGGCGGGCGGCATGCGGATTGGGAAGCGAGGCAGCCAGCGCTTGCAGGGCGTCCTCGCGCCGGCCGACGAGGCCCAGGATGGCGCCCTGGCGAGCGTACTCGCGGGCGAGTGCCTCGCCGATGCCGCTCGACGCGCCGGTCAGGAACACCTTCAGGGGTCGCATCGGCGGGGGCGTGGGAGGGAAGTTGCGGCCGGCCCGCGGGCTGCAGGACCGGCCGGGTGGGACGACGCGGTCGCCAGCGTCTTACAGCTTCCTGGCGCGGATCTGGTCGACCAGGTAGTCCATGGTCTGCACCGCGCCGCCCTTGGAGCCGGCGATCGACGGCGAGGTGACGTACTTGCCCTGGATCACGATGGTCGGCACGCCGTCGATCTTGTACGCGTCGGCGATCTTGTTGGCGCGCGTGGTGCTGGTCGACACCGAGAACGAGTTGTACGCATCGAGGAAGGCCTTGCGGTCGACGCCGTTCTTCGCCATCAGGTCGGCGATCTCGTTCGGGTCGAGCAGGCGCTTGCGCTCCGAATGGATGGCGTTGAAGACCTTGGTGTGCATCGCGTCGAGCTTGCCCATGGACTCCAGCGCGTAATAGATGCGGGTGTGCGGCAGCAGGTCGTCACGGAAGGCGACCGGCACGCGCTTGAACACCACGTCCTTGCCCTGCTTGCGGACCCACGCCTCCAGGTCCGGCTCGAAATCGTAGCAGTGCGGGCAGCCGTACCAGAAGAACTCGGTCACCTCGATCTTGCCCGGCGTCACCGGCTGCGGGGCACGCAGGACCTGGTACTCCTTGCCCTCGGTGGGCGCGGCATGCGCCGGCGCGGACATCAGGAAGCCGGCCACGGTGGCGAGGGCGGCGAACAGGGCGGCGAAGGTCTTCATGGCGGATTTGCGGATTGAAAGCAGGTTGCGGAGGGCGGACTGCCCGTTAGGTGCATGAAGCCGGCTCCGTTCTCGACGGACGGCCGGCCACGCTAAGACTCGCCGCGGCGTTCCGGGTTCACTGGAGCGCCATGACGGCCCATGCCTTTACTGCCGGGTGAAGCGGATCACCGAGGCTTCGAAGCCGGCGGACTGCAGCCGGTCGCGCGCCTGGTTCATCTCCTCGATGCGGTTGTACGGACCCAGCCGGACCCGATACAGCTTGACGCCGTTGACGTCGCGATCGGTGACCTTGGCCTCGAACCCCTGCATCGCCAGGTTGGCCTTCTGCCGGTTGGCATCGTCCTGCGAACGGAAGGCGCCGACCTGCAGCAGATAGCCGACCTTGCTGGCATCGGCGCGGGCGATCTCGGCGATCGGGTCGGTCACCGGCCGTTCGGCCGGCGACTGTGCCGGAGCCTGCGGCGCAGGCTGCGCCGGCTTTTGCGCGGTGCGGTCCGCCGGGCGTTCGGCCGGCTGCTCCGTCGGGCGCTCGGCGCGGCTGGGCTCGGCCGGCTGCGCAGCGCGGTTCGGCGGCGGCTCGGCCGGGGCCACCGGCTTGGCCGGCGTCTTGCCCCACAGCGGCCGGTTCGGATCGGACGGCGGCTGCTGTGCCTGCTGGCCTTGCTGCGGCAGCCCGCCCGCCGTGCCCTGCTCGGCGGGCTTCGGGCTGCCCTTGCGGAAGGGGACGGGCGCCTTGGTGATGTAGAGCGCGACCACCACGGCGATGGCCAGGCCGACGATCAGGCCGAGCACCAATCCCAGTAACGTGCCTCCGCGCTGGCTGGCGCGGCTCTGCCCGCGCGGGGCACGCTTGCGTTGCTGTTGCATGGAGTCCTCTTGGGTATAGCGGGGAGATTATAGAGCCGTTGCGCACGTTCCCGGACGATCCTCGGCCGCTTTCGTGGCGAAGCGAGGGATAGCGGCCAGGCCGCGCGCGCGGTTCTCCCTCACATCCGTTGCGGGGCGCTGACGCCGATAACCGCCAGGCCGTTGCGCAGCACCTGGCGGGTCGCCGCCAACAGCGCCAGCCGGGCCAGGCGGACGGGCTCGTCGTCGACCAGCACGCGATCGGCATTGTAGAAGGCGTGGAAGTCGCCAGCGAGATCGCGCAGATAGAACGCCACGGCGTGCGGCGCCAGTTCCGCAGCGGCCTGCGCCAGCATGTCGGGGAAGGCGGCCAGCCGCTGACCCAGCGCCAACGCCTGCGGGCTGGCCCCGGCGCCGGTCACCGCCGACAGATCGGCGCGGGCCAGGGCTTCCAGGCGCCCGGCCCAGTCCGCGCCGGCCCAGCTCTCGAAGATCGAGCAGATGCGGGCATGCGCGTACTGGACGTAGTACACCGGGTTCTCGTCGTTCTGCTTCAGCGCCAGGTCCACATCGAACACGAACTCGGTATCCGCCTTGCGCGACAGCAGGAAGAACCGCACCGCATCGCGGCCACGGGCGAACCGCTGCGGCCAGTCGGCGACGCCCGCCTCCAGGCAGCCGCGGATGGTCTCGTCGCCGCCGTTGCTCCATTCGATCAGGTCCCGCACCGTGACGTACGAACCGGCGCGCTTGGAGATCTTCACCTCCTCGCCGTTCTTCATCACCGTGACCATCTTGTGCAGGACATAGTCGGGATAACCGACCGGGATGCCGATGTCCAGTCCCTGCAGGCCGGCCCGCACGCGCGCGATGGTGCCGTGGTGGTCGCTGCCCTGCACGTTGATTACCTTGTGGAAGCCGCGTTCCCACTTGGTGGTGTGATAGGCGACGTCGGGCACGAAGTAGGTATAGGTGCCGTCGGTCTTGCGCATGACGCGGTCCTTGTCGTCACCGTCGTCGGTGGTGCGCAGCCACAGCGCGCCCTCGTTCTCGTAGGTCTTGCCGCGCGCCACCAGCGCCTGCACCGCCGCCTCGACCTTGCCGTCGGTATAGAGCGACGATTCGAGGTAGTACCGGTCGAAGCGCACGCCGAAGGCCTGCAGGTCGATGTCCTGCTCGTTGCGCAGGTAAGTCACGGCGAAGCGGCGGATCGAATCGATGTCGTCCACCTGGCCCGAGGCGGTGACCGGCTCGCCGTCGGAGGCGCTGACCGTCTTGCCGGCAAGGAAATCGGCCGCGATGTCGGCGATATAGTCGCCGTTGTAGGCCGACTCCGGCCAGCCTGCATCACCGGGTTTCAGGCCACGGGCGCGCGCCTGCACCGAAATCGCCAGCGTCTGGATCTGCACGCCGGCGTCGTTGTAGTAGAACTCGCGATGGACGTCGAACCCCTGCCAGCCGAGCAGGTTGGCCAGCGCATCGCCCAGCGCCGCCTGCCGGCCGTGGCCCACGTGCAGCGGCCCGGTCGGGTTGGCGGAGACGAATTCGACCAGCACCTTGCCGCGCGCACCCTGCTGCTGCGCGCCGAAGCGATCGCCCTCTTCCAGCACGGCGCGCAGCGCCTGCGCCTTGGCATTGCCCGACAGGCGCAGGTTGATGAAGCCCGGCCCGGCAATCTCCATGGACGCGATCAGCGCCGCGGCGCGCTCGTCCGCCTGTACGGCATCGACGATCTGCTGCGCCAGTTCGCGCGGATTGCGCTTGAGCAAGCGCGCGACCTGCATGGCGATATTGCAGGCCAGGTCGCCATGCGCCGCCACCTTGGGGCGCTCGAAGGCAACGGCGGGAAGGACGGCATCGGCCGGCGCGACTGCCCGGACGGCGTCCGAGAAGGCGGCGGCGAGTTGAGTGGTCTGAGCAGGCAGCATGAAATAGTGTGGGCCCGCGAACCGGCAAGAAGGCGGCTGCGCCGGGGCGGCATCGACAGCGGGGAAGCGGGATGCTGCCCCTGCGTGTGGCGGGCGATGGATAGCAGAACGCGGATTTTATCAGGTGCTATGCTGACAGCACCCGTTAAAACGCGCGCCGGCTGCCAGGGCACGAGGTCGGCCCGCAGACCGTGCATCGGCGGGCAGGAGGCAAGCGCCGGACCGGCGCTCCCACCGATGCGGTCGAGTGAACCCCCGGCCACACTTTCCGGTCAGTATTCAGTGTAGGCGCTGGTGCTCGGGTTACCGGCCTACCGGGCTACCCTTTCCATGCCAATAACGAGGACACCATGCTGATCACCTTCAAAAGTCGTGCGAGCCAGGATCTGACCATGATGAACGACCTCGCGGTGACACTGCTGGGCATCGTGGGCAAGACGCTCGGAGAACGCGGCGTCATCACCCACGCCGAGCTTCCCCGCGCCATCCATCGCCTCGAGGCGGCGGTCGCCGATGCGAGCCAGGCTCAGAAAGTCGCCGACCGCACCGATTCGGCCGACCAGGCGCAACAGGAGGACGAGGAGGAACCGCTGCACCTCGGGCAGCGCGCCTATCCGTTCCTTGACATGCTGCGCGCCTCCCTGCGCGAAGGGGCCGACGTGCTGTGGGGCGTCTGATCCGGCGACCCGGGGCGTGACGGCACGCCCCTGACATCGAAAGGGCAAAAAAACGCCCGGCCATGGGGGCCGGGCCGCCGGATCAGGGGGGATCCGAAGGGGGGTACCGCGATATCGCGGCGTCGGGGGAGGCGCCGCAATTCCGTCGTGCCGCCGGAGATGACCGGCAAGCCTGTTCTGTGCCGCCACCGGCGTGGCTCTGCCGGCGGCGGAGCATGCGCCCTGGCCGATTGCGCAGGGCACATGGTGCTGCAGTCGTTACTCCTGGCTCAGCATGTCCGCCAGTTCGTCGGCATGCTCCTCTTCCACGGCGAGGATCTCCTCCAGCATCCGTCGCGTCGTCGGGTCCCGCTCGCCGAGATACTGCACCATCTCGCGGTAACTCTCGATGGCGATGCGCTCGGCAATCAGGTTTTCCTTGATCATCTCGGTCAGGCCGTCGGCCTCGACATACTGGGAGTGGCTGCGTGCAGCCAGTCCTTCCGGCGAGAAATCCGGCTCGCCGCCCAGTTGCACGATGCGTGCGGCGATGCGGTCGGCGTGCTGCTGTTCCTCGTCCGCATGGACCTTGAATTCGGCGGCGATCGGCTCGGCGTGAATGCCCTTGGCCATGAAGTGGTGGCGCCGGTACCGCAGCACGCACACCAGTTCGGTCGCCAGCGCCTCGTTGAGCAGCTTGAGCACCGTGGCACGGTCCGCGTCGTAGTTCTGCGTCACCGCGCCGTCCTCGATGTGCTTGCGCGCACGGGCGCGAATGGTTTCGATGTCGCTCAGAAAGCCCTGGCTGGGGCCGCCCTGCTGCGCAGCGCCAGCGCCCATGCCGTCCTTGGTCGGGGTATCCATCTATCCGGTTCTCCTGTGGGGATTCGTTTTATAGGGCGGCGGTCCTCCCCGGTACCTGGACCGGCCGCCCTGGTGCCAGCCGTTATTCCTGGCCGTTGCGGCGCACTGCCGTCGCGGTGCCGCCGATCAGCAGCATCGCCGCAAGGGCGCCAACGGCGGCGGCGATCATCACCGCCTTCATCGGCGACTCGACCACGCGATGCTCGACATCCTCGACCGCGTGGTTGACCCGGGTGCGGGCGCGAACCGCGCCTTCCATCGTCATGTCGCGCGCCCGGTCCTTCAGCATGCGGGCACGCTCCTGCAGTCGCCGGCTCGCGTGCGCAGCTTCCGAGCTGCCGTCGCGCGACAACGTGGAGACCGTGGTTTGCAGTTGCGACAGCAGGCTGCGCACCTCGTCGAGCACCGGCATCGCGGCTTCGCGTGCCGAGCCGGCGGTGTGGCGGCCGGCCCGGCGCAGTTCGTCGACCGTGTCGTTCGCGCTATCGGCCAGCTCGTGGGCTTCCTTGTCCATCTTGCGACTCAGCATCTCGCTCTCCTTTCGACGTCTGGGACGGGCCCGGGGGCGTCACGGCAGCGACCGATGCGCAGCCCCGGGACCTCAGGTGGATCTCATCACTGGCGACAGGTCATCGACCCTTCCTGACCAGGCTCATCACGAAGGTGACCAGCGCAACCACCAGGAAGATGAAGAACAGGATCTTGGCGATCTCCACGGCGCCAGCGGCGATCCCGCCGAAGCCGAAGACCGCTGCGACCAGCGCGATGATGAAAAAGACCAGTGCGTAATAGAGCATGGCGAAACTCCCCTTGTGAATTCGCGACTGCCGCGACGCCGCGCGACCGATTCAGGTTGAAAGACCGGCCGCTACTTGACCACCTTCTTGAAGACGGTAACGCCGAGCACCAGGAACAGCACGAACAAGATCAGGAACAGGAAGAACAGGACCTTGGCGATGCCCGCCGCACCGGCCGCGATGCCGGAAAAGCCGAGCACCCCGGCAACGATGGAAATGATGGCGAAGATCAAGGCCCACTTCAGCATGCGGTTCTCCCTGTTTGCCGGTCTGCGCAACAGTGCGCGTGACCATGGAAGCATGGTAGGAATCGCCACTTTAAGGAGACACCATCGGTGCACCGATTCCCCTGTCAGCCGTTTCCTACGAGTAGGAAGACGGCACGCGTGCGCTGGCAAGAGTGGCTGTGGCGTGCGGGGGGCGGGCACCATCGGGCCGGTTGACCCGAGGCTGGCGTTGTGATTCCATCGGCGCAGTCACGCGCTTGCAACCACGGACAAGCGCGGCATCGGAAACCCATCATGTTGAAGCTGTCATCGTTGCGCTCCACCCTGCTGCTGGCCGGCGGCATCCTGTTGACGGTGGTCGTGCTGATTGCGTCCGAAGCCGGCAATATCCGGCTGCGCGAGGGCTATTCCCAGGTCATCCGTTCGCAGAACGTGCAAAGCGACATCAGCGCGCTGCTGGCCGAACTGGTCAATGCGGAAGCCGGCCAGCGCGGTTACCTGCTGACCGGACGCGAAAGCTACCTGGAGCCCTACCATCGCGCCATTCCGCGCATTCACGCGCTGATGAGCGATATCCGCATGCGGTATGCGGACGATCCCGAAGCGCTCAAGCAGTTCAGCGAAGCGTCGCTGATGATCAGCCGCAAGCTGACCGAAATGGAACTGACGCTGATCTATGGCAAGCGCGACGTGGAGGTGGCGCTCGATCTGATCCGCACCGATTTCGGCAAGCAGACCATGGAGAAGGCGCGGCTGGGACTGGAGGCGCTGCGGGCGCGCTCCGCGGCCTCGGTAGCGCGCAACCTCGAGCACGCGGACCGGGATATCAACCTGTCGCGCTACGGCATCGGCCTGCTGACCGCGATCAATATCGTGCTGCTGGTGATCGTGGGCTTCCAGCATTCGCGGCGGCTGGCGGTATCCGAAGCCGCGCGCAGCGAACTGAAGGAAGAGAGCGCGCGCCTGGACCGGATGGTGCGCGCCCGCACGCGCCAGCTCTCGGCGCTGGCGTCGCACCTGCAGCGCGTCACCGAAGACGAGAAGACCCGGCTCGCGCGCGAGCTGCACGACGAGCTCGGTGCGATCCTGACCGCCACCAAACTGGACATGCACTGGGTGCGCCGGCGCCTGAAGGACAGTCATCCGGATGTGCAGGAAAAGCTCACGCGGGTGATGCTGCACGTGGACCAGGGCATCCAGATCAAGCGCCGCCTGATCGAGGATCTGCGGCCGACGGTACTGCTCAACCTCGGGCTGAAGGAAGCGGTGGCGCAGCTGATCGAGGAAGTCGCGGCGCGCAACCACTGGGAGACCGAAGTGCAGCTGGACGAGGCCGTGCCGCCGCTGCGCGACGCGGCCGCCATCGCGCTGTACCGGATCGTGCAGGAGTCGCTGACCAACGCCAGCAAGTACGCGGACGCCACGCGCATCGTCGTGCTGCTGCTGCGCCGCGACGATACGCTGCTGCTCGAGGTGCGGGACAACGGCCGCGGCCTGCCGCCCGATATCGAATCGCGGCGCACCTCGGGCCATCACGGCATGCTGGGCATGGAGCAGCGCGTGATCGCACTGGGCGGCACGCTGACCATCGATTCCGCGCCGCAGGGCGGTGTCAGCGTCCGCGTCGCGGTACCGCTGGACGACACGGTGGTGGCACCGCCGCCCCCGCCCGAGGAGGACCTGCCTCCGGTGGAGGACGCGGCGGCGCCCGCGGCAGCACCGGCTGTGCCCGGTAGCGCGGGCGGCCCCGAGAATCCGCATCCCGGCGGCGCCACCAGCGGCGCGGCCTGAATGACGACAAGGCCGGCCCAACGGGCCGGCCCAGGCCGACCGGCAAAAGAAAAGGGAGCCCGCGGGCTCCCTTTTGCTTGTCTGTCCTTGCCTGCCTTGCGCTACCTTGCTTACATCTTCTGACGGGTCTGCTCGGCGCCGCTCTGCACCTTCTCGCCGCCCCTTTCGATATCCTTGCCGGCGCCCTTGATGGTGTTGCAGCCGGTTACCAGGGTGATGCCAGCCAGGGCGAACAGCGCGATCAGCTTCTTCATGACGATCTCCTTCTTTCTAGCGTGGATGCGGCAATGCCGCAGCGGGAAAATCGGCGGCCCGGGTCGGCGTGTGGCGCCCGGGCGGCACTCGCGATGCCTACGTCTGGGAAGGCACCTGCGCGTATTCTTCGATCACGCGGAACACCTGCTCCAGTTCCAGCGACTTGTCAAAAAAGTAATCCGCTCCTGCCTCGGCGCACTGGCGGCGATATGTCGGCATATGGGCATGGTTCGTATAGACGATGCGGATGCCCGGCGCCTTGGCCTTCTGGATCGCGCGCAGCACGTTGATGCCGTTCCCCTGGCGCAGCTGCAGGTCGACGATGACGACCTCGTAGCTGCCGCTTTCGAACTGGCGGATGGCTGTGCTCTCGGTATCCGCCCAATCCACAGACTCGACGAAGGAGAATGCGTCCAGGTACTCCAGCAACATGCTCCGAAGGACCGCCGAGTCCTCGATCAGCAGGACCCGCAGCGTACGGTAGGAGGATGCCGCGGCTTGATCCAACATGGCTCGATGTTAGCAATGGGTCCCGCACCCGAATATCCGGGTCCGTCCTACAGCAGGCGCGCGAGTTCCCTCGCGCTCGCGCCGGGCAGGCGTGGCGATGCCCATGCGGTTACTCCACCAGTCCGTTCTTGATCGCGTAATAGGTCAGATCGGCGTTGGTCTTCATGCCCATCTTCTCCAGGATGCGCGAGCGGTAGGTGCTCACCGTCTTCACGCTGAGAAACAGCTCGTCGGCGATGACCGAAACCGATTGCCCGCGCGAGAGTTTGCAGAAGATCTGGAACTCGCGCTTGGACAGCGTCTGGTGCAGCGGCTGGTCGGTGGGCTTTTCCAGTCCGCCGATCAGCAGCTCGGCGACCGTCGCACTGACGTAGCGGCGTCCCTGCGCGACAGTGCGGATCGCCTTGACCAGATCGTCCGGCGCGCTCTCCTTGGTCAGGTAGCCGGAGGCACCGGCGCGGATCAGGTTGATCGCATACTGGTCCTCAGGATAGGTGGAGAGGATCAGCACAGGCAAATCGGGGTGCCGCTGGCGAATCAGCTTGAGCACGTCGATGCCGTTGCGGTCAGGCATTGAGATGTCGAGCACGACGACGTCGAACTCGCTCTCGCGCAGCCGCGTCATCACTTCGTCGCCGCTGGCGGCTTCGCCTTCCACACGGATATCCGGCTCGTCCGAGATGAACTGGCGCAGACCGGCACGCACGATCTGATGATCGTCGGCGATCAGGACGCGAATCATGGAATTCCCCCTGCCTCGTTTTAGGCCCGTTTTTCACTGTTCAGGCCGGGTTTTTTGCCTGATGCATTGTAGTCATTACAAAGACGGCGGAATGTCGGTGTCAGGCTGACACCTCCGGTACAAACGGTGGGCGACCTGCGCACAACACAAAATGCGGCGGCGGTTTCGACAGCAAACCGGAACATTGCACGGAAGAATCGGGCGCTTCGAGCGAGTGCCGCTTCTTTACCGTTGCCGAGTTCCGACCAGCCATGATGCCCGTTTTTCCCCTCCCTCTCGTCGAATCCCTCCGGACCCTGCTCGACCGAACCCCGACCCTGAGCGAAGTCGAAGACATCGGCCGGTTGCGGTGGGCCGACCTGCGCCGGATCGGCAAGCACGGCCGCCTGAGAGTATGCGGCCAGGAATTCCGCGTCGACGTCATGGCGACGGGAGAGTACGAGGTTCGGCGCTTGTTCCGTATGCCGGACGGCGCACCAGGGCAGCGCGGCGTGGTCGACGAGCCCGGGCCGACTGCCATCCGCGTCGCGCAGGCGCTGGCTGGACGCGCCGCCGAGCTGTGCCTGCACGTCCCTGCCAACAACGTTGCGGACTTCGACCGCGCCTGCACCGGCTTTGCGATCAGTCCCGACCTTCATGCACCCGCGTTCCGACGATTCCTGGAAGCCTGCCTGACGCCAGAGGGAGGGCAGCTGCGATTGAGGGGCGTCGAGTACCGGGTGCGCGTCGGCGAGCCGCATCGAGCGGGGCAAGCGCCCCGCATACAGGTGAGGCCGGTCGCTCGCAAGGCGCGTTTCCTTTGCCTGTTGAACGCATTGCTGCACGTGTTCCGGCTGCACCGGCATGTCGTGTCCGCCCGCGAAGTCAGGGAACGGCTGAAGGACGCGCTGACGACCGCCTACGATCGCCGCGCCCACCCTTCGGCCGGCCTGACGCGTATCAGCGACGCGGTGAGGGCGGCCGCGCAGTCGGGACTGCGCGTAGATCTCGCGGGAGCCGATCTTTCCGGAACCGTGCTCGGCAACGTCGGGCTCGGCAACGCGATCCTGGACGGCGCCTCGCTGCGGGGCGCGCGCTGGACCGGCGTGAGTCTGCGCGAGGCGTCGCTGGAGGGCTCCGATCTGACCGGCGTCCAGTTCAAGGATGCGAGATTCGACGCCACGTCGCTAAAGCAATGCCAAGGCCATGGCGCCGTCTTCCAGAACTGCGAATTCCGCTTCGTGTCGTTCGATGAGGCGTCGCTGCAGGCGCCCGAGTTCGACCGCTGTCAATTGTGGAGCACGACGCTGCGAAGCGCGCAGCTGCGCAACCCGTGCTTCCGCAACCTCGTCACGGACGGCGCCTGGTTCGCCTCTGCCGACTTCGTCGACGGCGGGCGGCTCACCTTCGGGCCTTCGCCAGCGCCGCGGGCAATGCAGTGGCTCAGGCCAGAGCCTGTCGGTGAGGAGGTGGCGCGATACTGGTGCACGTTGCTCGGCCGGCTGCACTCGGCGGCGGCGCCGCTGCTCGAGGCGGCGGCGGTCCCCCTCATTGAAGCCGTGCTGTCTGCAGCCGCTTCAATGCCGGACGATTCCCGTCATTCCGCCACGCTGCTGAAGGCAGAGGTTTATTTATTCCTGCACGCGTATCCGGACTACCGCGAGCACGGACCCCGCAACTTTCAGCACGCGATCGATCAGCAGCTGCAGAGAACGCTGGACGGGGCAGGCGCGCGCCTGCTCGACTGGCCCGATACTGCGCACCAGTTGGCCTCGGTGGCACAGATGGCAGTGGAGAGGCTGATGAACAGCCATGCACCGCTGCACGCGGCCGCGGCACTAAGCCCGGCGATCATGCAGCTGGTTCTCCTGGGCCGCCGGCCTGACGCTCCCAAGCGGGCCGCCACGGTGACCGAGGCGCTCGAGGCGATCTACCGCGATTGCCTTCCGGCGGATATGAATCGGGCCATCGACGCAATCGAGGCGCGCGATAACGAACGGATGTTCCCGCTGCTCTCCCCTGACCTCAGCCGCGTCCTGCTGATCTCGCCCCAGTACTACGAGCAGCGGGTGCGACTGATGCCGGCGGCGGAGGGCGAGCACCGGATCCCATGGACCAATCTCTATCGGCTGACGTGCACGCCGGACGCAAACGGCAGCGCCGCTGGGTACCAGGAAGGCGCGGCTTCGGTGCCGGACGATCTGAGCTTCTGCCCCTTGCTGGCGGCCGTCTACCGGAATCAGATGTCAGCGGGCCTGCATTTCGAGATGCTGGAGCTGTTCCCGCTGGGCAGCCGCTTCAATGCCATCTTCCTGGCCATTTCGAGCAATGTGGCGACCGAGAGGTTGGTTTCGGAGGAGCACCAAACGGCGCTGCACCGGATCTTCGATCCGATGTCGATGTCCTCCGATGCAGCAGCAGGGCTGCCGATGCTCGTTCCGAGCCACGAGGATGCGCTGCTGCGGCTGGCGTCGCCACAGGACGGCTCGATCTCTGCCGCCTGGCTATTGCTGTGCCTGTCCGTCATGTGGACGCGGCTGTCGTCGGAGGAATTCCTGGGCCAGACCAATGACTCTCCCGTGGCGATCCGACGGTATGCGCTCGCGTTGCTCAATAGCGCGATTGCAAGGGACTCCACCCTGCTGACGACAGATACTTGGGGAAACTGGCAGCGGCGGCTTTGCGGCACCATCGACGACCACCACACCTGCACGCGAATACTGGCCGCCAACATGCTGGCGCTGTTGCGTCGCGCTGCCCGCGAGACGCCCGAAGTGAAACGGGCATTGGACCGCGTCTGGCCGCCGGCGTGGCGAGAGCAATAGATGGGCTAGCAAGGTGGGCCGGCGCAGCCGGCCCGCTTCACAGATTGGGCGCCAGCGCCCGCTCCACGCTGGCGCGGTCTTCGCCGCGCCGTGCCGCCATATCCTCCACCTGATCCTGGCCGATCTTGCCGACCGAGAAGTAGGTCGCGTCAGGGTGCGACAGATAGAAGCCGCTGACCGAGGCGGCCGGGGTCATTGCCAGCGCCTCCGTCAGTTGCATGCCGATCTCCGGTGCGTCGAGGACATCGAACATGGCGCGCTTGACGGTGTGCTCGGGGCAAGCCGGGTACCCGGGAGCAGGACGGATCCCGCGGTAGGCTTCCGCGATCAGCTGTTCGTTGTCCAGCGCCTCGTCGGCAGCGTATCCCCACAGGTCGGTCCGCACGCGCTGATGCAGGCATTCGGCGAAGGCCTCGGCCAGACGGTCGGCCAGCGCCTTCAGCATGATGGCGCTGTAGTCGTCGTGGTCCGCTTCGAACTGCGCCTCCTTCTTTTCCACGCCCAGGCCGGCGGTCACCGCGAACATCCCGATGTAGTCGGCCACTCCGCTGTCCTTTGGCGCGATGAAATCGGCCAGGCAACGGTTTGGACGCGGCACGCCATCGATCACCGGGCGCTCGGATTGCTGGCGCACGTTGTGCCAGGTCAGCGCGACCTTGCTGCGGGTCTCGTCCGTATAGATCTCGATGTCATCGTCATTGACCGTATTGGCCGGCAGCAGCGCGATGACGCCGTTGGCGCTGAGCCAGCGACCCTGGATCAGGCGCGACAGCATGGCCTTGCCATCGGAGAAAACGCGGCGCGCGGACTCGCCGACGATCTCGTCATTGAGAATGGCGGGGAATTTGCCGGCGAGGTCCCAGGTCTGGAAGAACGGGCCCCAGTCGATGTAGTTGGCCAGTTCGGCAAGATCGTAGTTGCGGAACACGCGGCGGCCGATGAACTTGGGTTTCGGCGGCACGTAGCCCGCCCAGTCAATCGGCGTCTTGTTCGCGCGTGCCTGCGCCAGCGTCACCAGCGGCGTGGCCTTCTTGCTCGCGTGCTGGGTGCGGATGCGATCGTAGTCGGCGCGCAGTTCATCGAGATAGCGTGCGGCCCCTTCGTCGGACAGCAGGCTGGTGGCGACGCTGACCGAGCGCGAGGCGTCGGGCACGTACACCACTGGCCCTTCGTAGTTCGGAGCGATCTTCACCGCGGTGTGCACGCGCGAGGTGGTGGCGCCGCCGATCAGCAGCGGAATCTTCCTGACGCGGAAATAGTCGTCGCGCTGCATCTCGCTGGCGACATAGGCCATCTCCTCCAGCGACGGCGTGATCAGCCCGGACAGGCCGATGATGTCCGCACCCTCGACCTTGGCCTTGGCCAGGATCTCGTTGCACGGGACCATCACGCCCATGTTCACCACCTCGAAGTTGTTGCACTGGAGGACCACCGAGACGATGTTCTTGCCGATGTCGTGCACGTCGCCCTTGACGGTGGCGATGACGATCTTGCCGCGCGAGCGCACGTCGCCGCCGGCTTCGGCGACCAGCCGCTTCTCTTCCTCGATGAAGGGCAGCAGATGGGCAACGGCCTGTTTCATCACGCGCGCGCTCTTGACCACCTGGGGCAGGAACATCTTGCCGGCGCCGAACAGGTCGCCGACGATATTCATGCCGTCCATCAGCGGGCCTTCGATGACCTCGATGGGCCGGCCGCCTCGGGCGGCGATCTGCTGGCGCGCTTCCTCCGTGTCCTCGACGATGAAGGTCGTGATGCCGTGCACCAGCGCATGGGCCAGGCGCTCGGCCACCGGCACCGGGCTCTCCGGCGTGCCGCGCCACTGCAGGTTCTCCTCCTTCTTCGCACCGCCGCCCTTGAAGCGGTCGGCGATCTCCAGCAGCCGGTCGGTGGCGTCGGCCCGCCGGTTCAGCACCACGTCCTCGACGCGTTCGCGCAGTTCGGCATCGAGCTGATCGTAGACGCCGAGCTGACCAGCGTTGACGATGCCCATGTCCATCCCCGCCGCGATCGCGTGGTAGAGGAACACGGTGTGGATCGCCTCGCGCACGACATCGTTGCCGCGGAAGGAGAACGAGACGTTGGACACGCCGCCGCTGACCTTCGCATACGGCAGGTTCTGCTTGATCCAGCGGGTGGCTTCGATGAAGTCCACCGCATAGTTGTTGTGTTCCTCGATGCCGGTTGCGACCGCGAAGATGTTGGGATCGAAGATGATGTCTTCGGGCGGGAAGCCGACCTCGTTGACGAGGATGTCGTAGCTGCGCTTGCAGATCTCGGTCTTGCGCTCGAAGGTGTCGGCCTGGCCCTTCTCGTCGAAGGCCATCACGACCGCCGCCGCGCCGTAGCGGCGGATCAGTCCGGCATGGTGGCGGAACTGCTCCTCGCCTTCCTTCAGCGAAATCGAATTGACCACGGGCTTGCCCTGCACGCATTGCAGACCGGCCTCGATCACTTCCCATTTGGAAGAGTCGATCATGATCGGCACGCGTGCGATATCGGGCTCGGAGGCAATCAGATTCAGGAAGCGCACCATCGCCGCCTTCGAATCCAGCATCGCCTCGTCCATATTGATGTCGATGATCTGGGCACCGTTCTCGACCTGCTGGCGCGCCACCGCGAGCGCCTCGTCGAACTGGCCGTTCAGGATCATGCGGGCGAACGCCTTCGAGCCCGTCACGTTGGTGCGCTCGCCGACGTTTACAAAGAGCGTGCCTTCGTCGAGGGTGAAGGGCTCGAGGCCGGACAGGCGCATCGGGCGGGCAGGGCGATTGGATTCGGACATGACGTGTGGAAAGGCAAAAGGCGCGGGGTGAGCGGGCGGGATACCGGTGCCGGCTCCGTTGTTATCTGGCGACGTGGTGGCGGGGCAGCATCAAGCTGCCGCCGCCTCCCCGGCCGCGGTGCCGTATTGCTGCGGCCAGCGCCGCGGCGTCCGGGTGGCGACCTTCCTGGCGATCTCCGCAATATGCTCGGGCGTGGTACCGCAGCAGCCGCCCACCAGGTTGACCAGGCCCGCCTCGGCGAACTCGTCGACCAGGGCAGAAGTCACGTTGGGCGTCTCGTCGAAGCCGGTGTCGCTCATCGGATTCGGCAGGCCGGCGTTCGGATAACAGGACACGGCCACGTCGCAGATCTTGGCCAGCTCGGCGACATAGGGGCGCATCAGCGCGGCGCCCAGCGCGCAGTTCAGGCCGAAGGTCACGGGCCGGGCGTGACGCAGGCTGTTCCAGAACGCTTCGACGGTCTGGCCGGAAAGGATGCGGCCGGAAGCGTCGGTCACCGTGCCGGAGATCATCACCGGCACGCGCTCGCCGGTGTCCTCGAACAGCTGGTCGATGGCGAACAGGGCCGCCTTGGCATTGAGGGTGTCGAAGATCGTCTCGACCAGGAACACATCCGCGCCGCCTTCGAGCAAGGCCTTGCCCTGCTCGTAATAGGACTGGCGCAGTTCCTCGAAGGTGACGTTGCGCGCGCCGGGATCGTTGACGTCGGGCGAGATGCTGGCGGTCTTGGGGGTCGGACCGAACGCGCCGGCGACGAAGCGCGGCTTGTCGGCGCTGTTGTAGCGGTCGCACGCTTCGCGGGCCAGGCGGGCCGCCACGACATTCATTTCGTAGGCCAGGTCCGCCATCCGGTAATCCTCCTGCGCGACGCGCGTCGCACCGAAGGTATTCGTCTCGATGATGTCAGCCCCAGCCGCGAGATACTGTTCATGTATCTCACGAATGACATCCGGCCGTGTCAGCAACAGCAGTTCGTTGTTGCCCTTGACGTCGATGGGATGGTCCACGAAGCGCTCGCCGCGGTAATCCGCTTCGCCCAGCTTGTAGCGCTGGATCATGGTTCCCATCGCGCCGTCCAGGATCAGGATGCGCTCGCGCAGCAGGCGCGGCAGCTGCGCCGCACGGGTGTAGGGGCGCGTGGCTGGAATGGCGTTGGAGAACTGCTGCTCTGGCGATGGGGAAGACACTGCGCTCATGGCGTGGGGAACCTCTTCGGTGCTGGCGACGGGCCGATGGGGACGCGATCGGGAACGCGATCACGCACCTGGCTGGCGCCGGCGGACGGCGAATGCCGCGGGAAACCTTGAATTTTAGCAGTTGCGGCCTCGCGCCGCGGGCCGGGCGGTTGCACGCCCCAGCCCGCCAGGCCTACACTCGATGCCACCTGGCAACCGCATGTCTTCATGGAACATCTGCCCCCGCGCGACGCGCAGGCGCTTCTGGCCGAAGCGCCCGACGCTCTCTTCATCGATTGCCGCAGCGAAATGGAGTATCTGTTCGTCGGCCACCCGACTGGCGCTCACAACGTGCCGTGGAACGACGGCCCGGACTGGGAAGTCAATCCGCACTTCGTGCAGGCGGTGCGCAAGCTGGCCGGGCAGGCCTCGGCGCGTCCAGTCCTGCTGATCTGTCGCAGCGGCAACCGCTCGGCCGCCGCCGCGCGCGCCCTCGAGGGCGCCGGCTTTACCCGGGTCTACAACGTGCTGCACGGCTTCGAGGGCGATCTCGATCCGCAGCGGCACCGCAATACCGTCAATGGCTGGCGCTTCGAGGGCCTGCCCTGGGAGCAATACTAGGCGGTAAGGACACTGGACAGAAGCGCGGGCTGACGAGCAAGCGGCCGCGCGGACGCCGATGAGGGCGCCGATGAGGGCGCCGTGCCAAGAAAAAACCCACGCTGCCGCTGGGGCTCGCGTGGGCTCGCTGGCAGGTGGCGCAGTCGGCTGCGCCGTCACCGGAACGATTACCCGGCTTCCCGCCCGCGCCGGACTGCTGCCCGGTCCCGGCGCAAAGGGCGGAGGGCGCCGGCTCAGTGCATCACGACCGCATGCGTCATGATGGTGTCGAACTTGCCAAGGAACTCGTCGACTTCCTCGACGGACGGCTCGCTTTCGATCAGACGTTTGACATCGGCGCGGAAGGACTCGGCCAGTTCGCCGCCGAGGAAGATCTCGCGCTTCAGGTTCTTGTCAACGATCTCGTAGCCGCCGGACGCGAGCGGGGCATGCTCGACATCGGCACCGAACTCGACAATGCAGTAGTTGTCACTGTTGTAAATCATTTGCATGGCGCACCTCCGGGCTGTCATGGACTGCGGGACACGCATTCCTGGGGCCCCTTTGGCAGTGGGCAGCGAGGTCCCGTCCCGCGGTTTTCTCTGAAGTGAGGTCTTGCTTGCCTTTTTCAAGCACCCCTTGAGCGCATGGTGCCGCTGATACGCTCTGTAACAGATTGGAGCCACCGCAGCCGCGGCAAGTTCGGGAGCGCCGAGCGAAAGAGTGTTTGTCCTACGGCGTTTCACACTGGGACCCACAAGCGGCCCGGCACAGAAAGGCATCGAGGATCGCATGGAAGCGTTCGGGCTGTTCGATGGGGCCGATATGTGCCGCATCCTGCAGAATTTCGAACTGTGCGCCAGGAATCGCTTCCGCGATGGCGCGGGCCTGGTCCACCGGGCAGCCCGGGTCCTGGTCGCCGACCAGCACCAGCGTCGGGCAGTGGATGCGGGAAAGCGCATCGGCCTGGTCGAAGCCGAGGATCGCCAGGCTGGCGCCGACATAGCCACGGACCGGGGTGGCCAGAACCATCGCGCGGATCTTTTCCACCACCTCGGGGTGCGCGGCCCGGAACGGTTCGGTAAGCCAGCGGTTCAAGGTGGGGTCCACCACACCCGCCATGCCGTGCGCCTCCACCGAGCCGATGCGCTCGTGCCACATCGGATGCGCTTCCAGCGGGGTGTGCGAGCTGGTGTCGGCCAGCGTCAACGAATGAAAGCGCTCGGGGTAGCGCACACCCAGGACCTGACCGACCATGCCCCCAATCGACAGGCCGACGTAGTGCGCCTGCGGGACATCGAGGCCATCCATCAGCGCGACGATGTCATCGGCCATCTGGATCATGGTGTAAGGCCCGACCGGCGCGTCGCTCTTGCCGTGGCCGCGCAGGTCCACGCGCAGCACGCGATAGCGGCCGGCAAGATGGGCGGCGGTCGCTTCCCAGATGGTATGGTCGGCGCCCAGGGGATGGACGAGCAGTACCCACGGTCCTTCAGTCCCGTCGATACGCGCCTGCAACGTCGCGTCGCCGACGACGACGCGATGCATGTCGCCGCCGCCGAGCGGCGTGGCGCCGCTGGAATTCAACACATTGGTGCCGCCACCGGCCGTGCTGGCGGACACGTCGTCGGTGCGTTGCGGCTGCTTGTCAGTCATGGTCGGGCTCCGGTGATGAGAACTTGCATGGCGATTGCAAAAAGCACGAGGGTGCGGGCGGGCCACCGCGCGGACCGGGGCTATTGCGCGGTGCCGCGCAGCACGAGCTCGATGCGGGTGCCGTCGGGCTCGGTCTGCTGCAGCCGGACCGGCATCCAGCCCACCTCGGGCGCCAGCCAGACTTCGACCCTGCGCCGGTCGTCCGCGTGGCGGGGCAGGCGCACGAAGTGGCGGGCCCGTACCGCGCCGGCCGCTGTCTGGACTTCCTCCTCGCCGACATAACGGACCTGCATCGGCTCGAGCTCGTCCGTGTCCGCGACCTGGAAGGTTTCGGTGACCCCCGGCTCGGCATACCCTGCCGGATTCGCACGAACCATGCCGACCAGCTGCAGAAAGACGCTGAAGCGGTCCTGGGCGGCCGGTGGCAGCGGCACCTCGCCACCGCGTGTTTCAAATACCAGCTTGCCCGCCTGCCGGTCGAAACGGACGGCGGCGCTGCGCTTGCGCCGTTCCTCGACATAGCGCTGCGGCAACAGGCCGGTGGGACCGATTTCCCCTTCGCTGCGAAACGCGAAGCGGAACCACAGCACGCGCGTCTCGACGAACAGCCGATACTGGCCGCCCTCCTGCTGCCAGTGAATGCGGCCGTCCGGATTCTGTACACCGTTGACGAAGCTGGCGTAGTGCAGGGTGACCGATGGCGGGGCGGCATAGGCGGGGTCGCCGTTGCCGGACGCTGAGGGCGCCGGACTGGCCGCGCCGGGCCCATTGGCCGTTGCCGGCCCAGGCGATGCCGCGGTAGGTGGGGCAGCGTCAGGGGGCGGCGTGGATGTCACGGCGTCGGCCGGCGCGGGATCGCCCTGCGTCGGTCGCGGTGAGGGGCTTGCGTCTGGGGAGGGCCGGGTCGGCCGTGCGCTGGGCGGTGCCGCCGCCGGCCCCGGCTGCCGGTCCACCGACGGCGCGGCAGGGGGCGGCGGAGGCGGAGGTGGAGGCGGCAGCAGGATTGCCTCGACCGGCTCATGGAGCGGATGCTCGGGCACGGCCGGTCCCGGCACGCGTACCAGGCCGAACAGCGCCAATGCGTGCGCGATCAGCACGACCGCGAGCGCCGCGGCCCAGCGCAGGCGCTGCGCGCGCGCGCCGGGGGGCGGAGGCGGTCCTGCTGGACCGGTGTCGTCAGGCGGGGCCGGCGGCTGCCGCCGGGGCTGCGTCGCCAAGGTATCCAAGCTCCATGGAGATCTGCCGGGCGATTTCCCGCACGCGGCGCTCGATCGCACCACCCCATTCTGCATCGAATACGGTCTGCGCGCCGAGCACGATCAGCGCCATGGCGATATGCCCGCTGGCGTCGAATACCGGCATCGAGATGGCGTTGATGCCGGGCAGCACCCCGCCCTTGATGCGCGCCGCGCCGTGCTGGCGTACTTCGGCGCAGACGCGGTCGTAGTCCGCCATCGAGCGCGGCAGGTCGGGCACGTCGTCGGCGCCGCGCTCGGCCAGCTCGCGCTCGATCAACGGCCCGCTCTGCCGGCGCGGCAGATAGGCACCGAACAGGCGCCCGGTGGCGGAGTTCAGCATCGGCATGACGTCGCCCAGGCGCAGGCTGACGCTGACCGGGTGGCTCGACTCTTCCCAATGCACGATGGTCGGCCCATGATTGCCCCAGACGGCGATGCCGACGGTCTGGTCGATCTCGTCGCGCAGCCGGGACAGGATCGGCCGCGCCTTCTTCACCGGGTCGAGCCGGTTCAGCCCGGCCAGCCCCAGCTGCAGCGCGAAGGGGCCCAGGTCGTAGCGGCCGCTGTCGGGGTCCTGCGCCACCATGCCCAGGCGCTGGAAGCTGACCAGGTAGCGATGCGCCTTGGCCGGGTTCATCTGCGCGGCCGCGGCCAGATCGCGCAGCATCTGCGCGCGTGGCGCGGCGGCCAGCGCCTTGAGCAGCTGGAAACCCACCTCGATGGATTGAATACCGGTGCGCAGCTTGGCGTCGTCGTCTTCGGGTTCGCCCATGTTGTCGTGAATAGTGATGGCGGCTGACCGCAATTTACTATAGCGAAACCGATTTACCAGTTTTTAATCCGTGGCTAGACTTTCGCTGCCCAGGGACGATCGCCCTCTTCTTTCGATCGCCCCCCTCTTTCGCCGGCCTGCGTGCCGGCCCGTACCGGAACGACACTGACGATGAAACTCGCCACCCTCAAGGACGGCTCGCGCGACGGGCAACTGGTCGTAGTCTCGCGCGACCTGAAGACGGCGCACTACGCCGCGGACATCGCCGGCAAGCTGCAGGCAGTGCTGGACGACTGGCAATTCCTCGCGCCGCAGCTGCAGGACCTGTACGACGCGCTGAACGCGGGCCGCGCCCGCCATCCGTTCCCGTTCGATCCGCGCCAGTGCATGGCGCCGCTGCCGCGCGCCTACCAGTGGGCCGACGGCTCGGCGTATGTCAACCATGTGGAGCTGGTGCGCAAGGCGCGCGGCGCCGAGATGCCGACAGAGTTCTGGACCGATCCGCTGATGTACCAGGGCGGCTCGGACGATCTGCTCGGGCCCTGCGACGACATCGTCTGCGCCAGCGAAGCGTTCGGCATCGATTTCGAGGCGGAGGTGGCGGTGATCACCGGCGACGTGCGCATGGGTGCGACGCCCGAGCAGGCGGCCGAGGGCATCCGCCTGGTGGTGCTGGCCAACGACGTGTCGCTGCGCAACCTGATCCCGGCCGAGCTGGCCAAGGGCTTCGGCTTCTTCCAGAGCAAGCCCGCCACCGCCTTCTCGCCGGTTGCCGTCACCCCCGACGAGCTGGGCGCGGCATGGCGCGAACGCAAGGTGCATCTGCCGCTGAACGTCTGGTGGAACAGCAAGAAGGTGGGGTCGCCCGATTGCGGCACCGACATGGTGTTCGACTTCGGCCAGCTGATCGCCCATATCTGCAAGACCCGCAATGTCCGCGCCGGCAGCATCGTCGGCTCGGGCACGATTTCCAATGTGGACCGCAGCAAGGGGTACTGCTGCATCGCCGAGAAACGCACGCTCGAAACCATCGAGCAGGGCAAGCCGGTCACGGAGTTCATGCGCTACGGGGACGCCGTGCGCATCGAGATGCTGGACGAACAGGGCAGGTCGATCTTCGGCGCGATCGATCAGGTCGTGACGGCGCCGGCCTGAGGCGCCACGGCGGCGATCGGCCGCTATAATTGACCGACCGATCGGTTGGCAAATTTTGCGGCGCATTTCGGCGAGTCCGCGCCGGCGAGCCCGCGCCCACGATCGGCTGCCGGCAGTGCCGGCGGCCGCTGCGCCGCCGCTGCCGACTCCCGCCAATGCGCTTCTCGACCTGAACCGGCTCGCGCCGGCGCCGCCATGACCGTCACCTCCGCTTCCGGCAGCACCGCTTCCGCCCCTTCCAACGCCGGCTCCCCGCCCCTGTCCGAGCGCTACGCGCGCTACCGCGCCCTCACGCTGCGGCGCCACGGCCCGATCCTGGAGATCGTGATGGGCGCGGCGCAGTCGGCCAACCGCAAGCTGGCCACCGCGGATGCCAGCATGCACCGCGAACTGGCGGAGATCTGGCGCGACGTATCCGCCGATCCCGATATCCGGGTCGCGCTGATCCGCGGCGAAGGCAAGGGATTTTCCGCGGGCGGCGACCTGGCGCTGGTGGAGGAGATGGCGCAGGACTTCGCCACCCGCACGCGGGTCTGGCACGAAGCGCGCGATCTCGTCTACAACATCATCAATTGCGACAAGCCGGTGGTGTCCGCCATGCACGGACCGGCGGTCGGCGCGGGGCTGGTGGCCGGGCTGCTGGCCGATATCTCGATCGCCGCGCGCACCGCGCGGATCGTCGATGGGCATACGCGGCTGGGCGTCGCGGCGGGAGACCACGCAGCGATCGTCTGGCCCCTGCTGTGCGGCATGGCCAAGGCCAAGTACTATCTGATGCTGTGCGAGCCGGTCAGCGGCGAGGAAGCCGAGCGCATCGGACTGGTGTCGCTGGCGGTCGACGAGGACCAGTTGGTCGACAAGGCGTTCGAGGTGGCGCAGCGCCTGGCCGAGGGCTCGCAAAGCGCGATCCGCTGGACCAAGTACGCGCTGAACAACTGGCTGCGGATGGCGGGGCCGTCCTTCGATACCTCGCTGGCGCTGGAATTCATGGGCTTTGCCGGTCCCGACGTGCGCGAGGGCGTGGCCAGCCTGCGGGAAAAACGGCCGCCGCGCTTCGATGACCCAGCCGGCGCGACGCCTGCCGCGGACTGACGCGAACGCCGCGCCTCACCCGATACCGGCCCAAACGGAGGCGATGCCATGTTCGGACAGATTCCCGATTTCAACGACGGCCTGGAGTTCATGCGGCGCCTGTGGGGCAACGCCGCCGGCATGCCGGGCGGCATGGGCATGATGCCGGGGCTGCAGGCGATGACGCCACCGATGACGCTGGAGGAAGTGGACAAGCGCATCCACGACCTGAAGGCCGTGCAAAGCTGGCTCGAGCTGAACACCAACCTGCTGCGCACGACGATCCACGGGCTGGAAGTGCAGCGGGCCACGCTGGTCGCACTGCAGACGTTCGGCCAGGCGCTCTCCCCCGATGCCATGCGCGAGGCGATGGAAAACGTCGCGCGGGCGGCCAACGCCCCGAGCGCCGCGTCGCGGCGGGAAGCCGGCACGGGCGAGAGCCCGCCGGCGCAGCCCGGCGCAGGCGCCGGAAACCCGACCAGTGGAATGGGTGGGATGGGTGCAATGGGCGGCTTCGGCGGGTTCTCGCCGTTCGCCGGCATGGGCGGCACGGCGCAGGCGGCGCCAGGAGCGGAAGGCGTCGAGCCGGAAGCGTTGCTGGACGACGAGGACGAGGGGGGTGGCCCAGGCAGCGACGAGCCGCCGCCCGACTCTGCCCAGCAAGGCAGTGGGGCGGCGCAGCCGGGCGCTGGCGCCCAGGCCGCCATGGCGCCGCAGGCGGCATTGTGGTGGGACATGCTGCAGCGCCAGTTCGGCCAGATCGCCAGCAGCGCCGCCGCGGCAAGCCTCGCCTCGTTAAATAATCTGAACGCCTTCGGGCAGGCACCGTCAAACCCCGCTGGCAATGGCGACGCATCGTCCCAGGCGGATGGCGGCGGTACGGCGACCAGTACCGGCTCCGAGGCAGCCAGCGCCGGCGGGCGAGGCGAGCCGGACGAACGGGACCGCGCCTCCGCTTCGGCAGACCAGCCGCCTCCCGCCGCATCGGGTACCACCGCCGGCGGACGTCCGGGCGCTCGGGCGAAGGCGGGCGCGGGCAGCAGCGCCGGCGGTGCGAGCACTGGCACGCAGGCGTCTGGCGCCAACGCGCCGCGCAAGGCTGCCAGCCGCAAGAGCCCGGCCGCGCCGCAGGGCGAGGCAGGCAGCGGCAACGCCGCCCGCCCGGCCAGCCGCCGCAAGGGGCCGGCTAGCCGCTAGTCGCGGATAGCCGCCAGGCCCGGGTAGCCGCCGGGCCCCGATACCCGCTCGGACGCGGGGCCCGTCCGCGTGAGCGGGCGGGCCTGGCGACCGCCTTTGCCCGCCGCCCGACCGGCTTGCCGCCAACGTCCTCGAAAGCGTCATGCAGGCTCGCGATACTGCCTGCTACCGGCGTTCGCGCGGTGGTAGCCGGTCATGGGCATGAAACTCGCATTGCGCTGCAGGCTGATGCGCAGGGAAGGCTTGCTTTCCTTGCTGCAAAAGGTCTATAGGAATCATTCCCATCTGGTAGAATCCGCCCGTAATTTCAAAGGCTTACCATGCTCTACCCCGAACTGTTCAAATCGCTCGAAGCGGTCCGCTGGCATATGGACAAGGACATCCCCTGGGATTCCTTCGACGCAAGCCTGCTGACCGACGATCAGGCGCAAACCATCCGCATGAACGCGATCACCGAATGGTCGGCGCTGCCGGCCACCGAGATGTTCCTGCGCGACAACCGCCACGATTCCGACTTTTCGGCGTTCATGAGCGTGTGGTTCTTCGAGGAGCAGAAGCACTCGCTGGTCCTGATGGAGTACCTGCGCCGCTTCCGTCCGGAGCTCGTGCCAACCGAGGAAGAGCTGCACGCGGTGCGCTTCGAGTTCGATCCGGCGCCGCCGCTCGAGACCCTGATGCTGCACTTCTGCGGGGAAATCCGGCTGAACCACTGGTATCGCCGTGCCGCGGAGTGGCACACCGAACCGGTGATCAAGCATATCTACCGCACCCTGTCGCAGGACGAGGCGCGTCATGGCGGCGCGTACCTGCGCTACATGAAGAAGTACCTGAACCAGTTCGGCGACAGCGCGCGCTCGGCCTTCGCCAAGATCGGCGTGCTGATGGCCTCGGCCCGCCGCACCGAGAAGCCGCTGCACCCGACCAACCTGCACGTGAACAAGGCGCTGTTCCCCAACGACACCGTGCAGTCGCGCCTGCCCGATCCGGACTGGCTGGAGCACTGGCTGGACAGCCAGATCCGCTTCGACGAAGGCTGGGAAAAGAAGGTCGTCGACCGTATCCTGCACAACCTGTCGCTGCTGATGGAGCGCACCTTCGAGACGGTTCAGGACCTGAACCGCTATCGCAAGGAGCTGAACGCGCGCCTGCAGGCCGCTGGCGAGAACGAACCCGCCAAGGCCTGACGGCCGCCACCATGCCGCGCCGCCTGCTGGCGGCCGGCATGGGTTCGCCTCCATGAATCTTTCCCCTCCCGCCTTCGAAGCCAAGCTGGCAGACGCGGACGACGCTGCCGCGCTGGAGCGCCGGCTTGCGGCACTGCCGCGGCCGATGGTGTTCACCAACGGCGTCTTCGACATCCTGCATCGCGGCCATGCGACCTATCTGGCGCAGGCTCGCGCGCTCGGCGCCTCGCTGGTGGTCGGCGTCAACAGCGACGCCTCGGTGCGCCTGCTCGGCAAGGGCGACGACCGTCCGCTGAATGCACAAGCCGACCGCATGGCACTGCTGGCGGCACTCGAAGCGGTCGATCTGGTGCTGATGTTCACCGAGCAGACGCCGGTCGAGCTGCTGCGCCGCGTGCGGCCCGACATCTACGTCAAGGGCGGCGACTACGATATCGACACGCTCGAGGAAACCCGGCTGGTGCGCGGCTGGGGCGGCCAGGCGTACGCGATCCCCTTCCTGCACGACCGCTCCACCACCAAGCTGCTGCACAAGGTGCGGCAGACCGGCTGAATTTTTCCTGCGCCGGCTCAGCGTGGCGGCGCGTCCTGCGCTGGCACGAAGGCGCCGGCCAGTACCGCCAGCCCCAGCAGCACCAGGTTCTCGTGCAGCTCGAAGGGCACCGGCATGGCGGCGCCCAGCACCTCGCGTGCGCCGCCGGACAGCAGGCAGCGCGCCGGCCCCCGCGCCGAGACTTCCCGCCAGATCCGCTCCACCGCACCGACCTGCGCCGACAGGCAGCCAGCGGCGATCGCGTCGCGCGTGTTGTCCGCCCAGGCCGCGGGCTTCCGGCTCTGCGTGCCGCCACGGTCGGCGGAACCGGCCAGCCGCGCGATTTCGGCCATCTCCAGCTCCGGCAGCTGCGCGGTATTGCGGGCGAGCGAGCCCATCATCAGCGCCAGGCCCGGCAGGATCAGTCCGCCCTCGAAGCGCGAACGGCCATGCGTGAGGCGCGGCGCGCTGACGATGTCGATGGTGGTGGCGGTGCCCGCGGTGACGATCATCAGGTCGCCCTGCGGATGCAGGGCCCGCGCGCCGATGCTGCCGATCCAGCGATCCACGCCGAGCCGCGCCGGCTCGCGATAGCCGTTGTCCAGCAGATCGTGGGCAGGTTCGCTGCGCGCCCAGTGCACGACGGGCGCGGCGCCCGACGGCAGGGCGAACGCGCTGGCCAGCACCTCGTCCAGCCGGGCCGCGACTCCCGGCCCGGCCACGTTGCTGGCCCAGGTTTCCGGCATCGCGGCGATCCTGCCGCCGGCCGCTTCGACAAGCCGTTGCGGCAACTCGCCGATCCGGTCGTGCGGCAAGGCACCGGCGGCGGTCCATGGCGCGGCCGGCCCGCCCCCGCTGCCATCCCCCGGGCACCAGGCCCACTTCAGCCGGGTGTTGCCGATATCGATCAGCAATCGTGGCGCCGCGGTCATCGAGCCGGACCTCCCGGTTCAGTCGTCGCGGCGGGGAAACCTGCGGCGGGCCGCAGCGACAGTTCGCCGGAGGCGATCCGCTGCAATCCCTCGGGCGTCTCCAGCAGCAGATGACCGTCGCTATCCACCCCGCGAGCCATGCCCTCCGCCAGCACGGCGCCCTCATGCAGCAGCCGCACCGGCTGCTCGCGATAGGCGTCGCGCGCGCTCCAGCGCCGGGCCAGCGGACCGAAGCCGTGTCCGATGAAATCGGTACGCATCTGCGCAAGGCGGTTCAGGATCGCGGCAAACAGCCGCGTCGGCCCCTGCGCGGCATCGAAGCCGGGCCAGCATTCGGTCACGCCGGCCAGCTCCCGGCCAAGCGCCGCTTCCATGGCGGGATCGCGAACCAGATTCAGCCCGATGCCAACGACCGCCCACAAGGCCGGCGTGGCGCCCGCGGCCTTGCCGGCGGCGACCGTCTCGATCAGGATGCCGGCCAGCTTGCGCCCGTCGATCTGCAGGTCGTTGGGCCACTTGAGGCGGACCGCCCGCGCGGTGCCGGCGTCGCAGTCCTCGATGGCCTGCGCCAGCGCCAGTCCCACCGCCAGGCTCAGCCCGGCCAGGCGCGCGGGGGCCAGGGGCAGCGGCAGCGCCACCGAGAAGGTCATGCCGGCCTGGCCTTGCCAGGGGCGTCCCTGCCGTCCCCGCCCCGCGGTCTGCCGGTAGGCGAGCCGCGCGACCACGGCGGCATCGTCCGCGCTCCAGCCGGACTCGCGGCAATGGCCCAGCAGATCGGCGTTGGTGGAGCCGGTTTCCTCGACCAGGTCGATTCGCCAGCGGCGCGCGGGCGCCTGCAGCAGGCCGGTCAACGCGGCCGGGTCGATGCGCCAGCCTGGCAACTGACCTGACGGCGCTGACTGGCCCGCAGGATCGGTGGGAATCGAGGTCGGGAACAAAGGGCTTTGCGCAGGGCTCATTGATGAATGGCGGGAAATGCGCCTTCCGCTCTCGGCGGGGACGTCACGATGGCGGCATTGTAGCCGCCGCGGCAAGGTGCCTTCGCCTCCTCCGGTGGCTTAGAATCGCCACTTGCACCTGGCCCTTCGGCGCAAGCCGCACCGGCCAGGCGTTTTGCTTGCTCTCAACCCGACTTCGCCCGCCCGCCTCCCTCGCCTTGGAACGCTACGCCACGCCGGACCTCGATGTCGCGCCACTGCAGGACAGCACCACCGTGCGGCTGCACGGCGACTGGACCGCGCTCGCCTTCGCCCAGGCCGGTTGCGCCTTCTCGCTGCGCCGCCGCCTGCAGGCGATCACGGCCGGTCCGGGCGGGCTCGACTGGGACCTCGGTGGCATTGTCCGGCTGGACCACCTGGGCGCGCAGCTGCTGTGGCAGGTATGGAACGGCCAGTTTCCCGCAAGGCTGCATGCCAGCGACGACCAGCGGCGGGTGCTGGAACGGGTCGCGGCGGTGCAGCGGCAGGGCTGGAAGAAGCGGATGGTGGAGCCGTTCAACCCGGTGACCCTGCTGGGCGGCTCGATGCTGTCGATGTTCGGCCAGATCGGCAACGGCATCGCCATGCTGGGGCAACTGGTGTTCGATCTGCTGCGCTTTGCCGCCGCGCCGCGGCGCGGACCGTGGCGCGAGATCTCCGCCAATATCTATAGCATCGGCTACAAGGCACTGGGCATTACCGCGCTGGTGGGCTTCCTGATCGGCGTGGTGCTGGCCTATCTGCTGGCCAGCCAGCTGCGCACCTACGGCGCCAGCGTCTTCATCGTCAATATCCTCGGGCTGTCGGTGATCCGCGAACTCGGCCCGGTGCTCGCGGCGATCCTGGTGGCGGGCCGCTCGGGTTCCTCGATCACCGCGCAGATCGGCGTGATGCGCGTGACCGAGGAGCTGGACGCGATGCGCGTGATGGGCATCTCGCATGGCTTTCGCCTCATCATGCCGCGCGTGATCGCACTGGCGGTGGCGATGCCGCTGCTGGTGGCGTGGACCGACCTGATGGCGCTGGCCGGCGGCATGCTGGCGTCGAATGTGCAGCTGGGCCTGAGTCCCACCTTCTTCCTGATGGAGCTGCCCAACGTGGTGCCGGTGGCCAACCTGTGGCTGGGGCTGGGCAAGGGCGTGGCCTTCGGCATGCTGATCGCGCTGACCGCCTGCCACTTCGGCCTGCGCATCCAGCCGAACACGCAGAGCCTGGGCGAAGGGACCACGGCGTCGGTGGTCACCGCGATCACGGTGGTGATCGTCGCGGACGCGGTCTTCGCCATCCTGTTCAAGGACGTCGGCATATGAGCGGCGTCGCGCCGGCTGCCGGCCGCACGGCCATCATCGAGGTGCGCGGACTGGTCAAACGCTTTGGCCAGCATACCGTGCACGAGGGCCTGGACCTGGACGTCTACCGGGACGAGGTGCTGTCCATCGTGGGCGGCTCGGGCACCGGCAAGACCGTGCTGCTGCGCCAGATCATCGGGCTGGAGCGGCCCAGCGCCGGCACCATCCGGCTGTTCGGCCAGGAGATGTCGCGGCTGGACGCCGCGCAGCTGCAGCTGCTGCGCAATCGCTGGGGCATGCAGTTCCAGCGCGGCGCGCTGTTCTCCTCGCTGTCGGTGCTGGACAATATCGCGCTGCCGCTGCGCGAACTGCGCTGCCTGCCGGACAATCTGATCTGCGAGGCGGCGCTGCTGAAGCTGGAACTGGTGGGGCTGTCCGCGCGCGACGCCGACAAGATGCCGGCCGACCTGTCCGGCGGCATGACCAAGCGGGTCGCACTGGCCCGGGCGCTGTCGCTCGAGCCCGAACTGGTGTTTCTCGACGAGCCGACGGCAGGGTTGGACCCGATGGCCTCGGACGACTACGTCGCGCTGATCCGCACGCTGCGCCGGGAACTGAAGCTGACCGTGGTGATGGTCACGCACGATCTGGATTCGCTGGTGGCGCTGTCGGACCGGGTAGCGGTGCTGGCGGACCGCAAGGTGCTCGCCGCGCTTCCCATCCCGCAATTGCTGCAGGTCGACCATCCCTTCATCCGCGAGTATTTTCTTGGCGAGCGCGGGCGCCGGGCGCTGGCCGCCATGCCGGAGGCGGCGGCCGTGGCCGCCAGCCTGACCGATGGCAGGGCCGTCGCGCTCACCGGAGATTCATGATGGAAAACAAGTCCAACGCCTTCCTCGCCGGCGTGTTCACCATTGGTCTGGCAGTCCTGGTGCTGTTCGCACTGTTCTGGTTCGGCACCGACCATACCGAGCGCGAGCCCTACGACCTCGTCACCCGCTCCACCGTGACCGGGCTGGGGCCGCAGGCCGACGTCAAGTATCGCGGGCTGACGGTCGGGCGGGTGGAGACCATCCGCTTCGATCCGACGCTGCCGGGCCAGATCATCGTGCGGATCATGGTGGACAAGGACGCGCCCATCACCCGCACCACCTACGCCACGCTGGGTTTCCAGGGCGTGACCGGCATCGCCTATATCCAGCTGGACGATACCGCGGCCCAGGATGGCAGCAATGCCGCCTCGCCGCCGCTGGAAACCTCGCCCAAGGCCGTGGCGAGGATTGCGATGCGGCCCGGCTTCTTCGAGGAGCTGGAGCGCCGCGGCGATTCGCTGCTGTCGCAGGTCGAGTCGCTGATGGTGTCGCTGAACGAAACCTTCCAGGGCGACAACCGGCGCGAACTGATCGCCACCGTGCGCGCCATGCACGAGGCGCTGGACGCCTATACCCGCGTCGCCGAGGGCATCGAGCCGGCCGCGCGGCAGCTGCCGCAGATCACCGCGAACCTGAACAAGACGCTCGCCTCGGTCGAACGGTTGACGCACGAGCTGGCACGCCCGAACGGCGCGCTGCTTGGCACCGTCGACGAGGTGGGGGCGCAGTTGCGCGACACTGCCGTCTCGCTGCGCCAGACCACGGAGCGGTTGAACAACGAGACGCTGCCGCAGATCGACGGGTTGACCCGCGACGCGCGCCAGACGGTGCGCAGCTTCGACCGCGCGGCCGGCCAGTTCAGCGACAACCCGCGCAGCGTGCTGTTCGGCGGCTCCGCCACGCCGCCCGGGCCGGGCGAGGCCGGCTTCGCGGCGCCCGCCCCGGCGCGCTGAGGGCCGCCGCTGACGTCGCCAAGCCAACGCCGCCCAGCGCCACCCATCGTCGCCCTTCGCCATCCGTTGCCCCGTACCGAGTACCAAGCCATGCCGACAGCCCCTTCCGCATTGCCTGACTTGTCCAAGCCGAGTGCCACTGCCGTCAGCCGTACGGATCGCCGCGCGCCGGCCTGGCCCGGGCGCAGGACCGCGGCGCTCGCCGCGCTCGCGGTGACCGCTGCCCTGCTGGCCGGCTGCTCGGTGCTGCCGGAAGCGCCGCAGGTCATCACCTACGATCTCGGCCCCGCCGCCGCGGCGCAACCGAGTGCGGCCACCACCGCGGCCGCACCGGCGGCGGCCCAGCCGCTGCGTTTGCGCGTGCTGCCCACCGATGGGCCCGCCCGCCTGGAAGGCAACGCGATCTTCTACCGGCTCGGCTACGCCCAGCCGCAACGCCTGCAACCCTATGCGACCCAGCGCTGGATCGAATCGCCGGTCCGGCTGGTCGACGAGCGTCTGCGCGACGCGGTGTCGCGCCAGGGCGCCCTGCTCGGCCGCGCAGGCGGCGCCGAGGCGACGCTGCGCGTCGAGCTGCTGGATTTCGAACAGATCTTCGTGGCGCCGGCAGCCAGCCGAGGCCTGGTGCGCGTGCGCGCCACGCTGATCCGCAACGGCCAGGCCGAGCAACGCGTCTTTGCCGCAGAACGCCCCGCACCCACGCCCGATGCGGCCGGCGGCGTGCAGGCCCTGGCCGAGGGCAGCGACGAAGTGATCGCACAGATGCTGCAATGGGCAGGCGGCGCGGCGCTGGGCGCGGCCGCCAGCCGCAGTGGCATGCAGGGCACGCCGTGAAGCACTCGCCGACCGACGAACCGGGGATGGGCGGGCCAATGCCGCCACCGGCACCGCAGCCCGAACCGGCACGGCAGGCGCCAGCGGTCGCCGCGCCGGGCCCGCGGCACTCGCCGCTGGCGCGGGTCGGCCTGCTCTGCCTGACGCTGCTGATGGTCTATGCCAGCCTCTTCCCGATCGCCGGCTGGACCGACAACGGCATCTCGCCCTGGGCCTTCTTCACGGCCCCCAAGCCGCGCTACATCACCGATTTCGACCTGCTGACCAACGTGCTGGGCTACTGTCCGTTCGGCGCGCTGGTGGTGCTGTCGCTGCATCCGCGGGTAGCCGGGCCGCGCGCGGCGCTGCTGGCGCTGGTCGCGGGCGTGCTGCTGTCAGGGACGCTGGAAGCCTTGCAGACCTGGCTGCCCAACCGCATTCCGTCCAATATCGACCTGATGACCAACGCGCTCGGTGCGCTGCTGGGCGCCGTGCTGATCGCCCCGTTCTCGGCGGCGATGATCGACCGCGGCATGCTGCGGCAGCTGCGCATCAGCTGGTTCGAGGCGCATGCCAGCTTCGCCATCATCCTGTTGCTGCTGTGGCCGTTCGCGCAGATCTTCCCGCAGGAACACCTGTTCGGCATGGGCGGACTGGTGCGGCAGTGGCTGACCGACCCCGAATCCTGGCCGATGCAGCTGCTGCAGGGCGTCTATCCCGACCTGCTGCGGCTGCAGGAGGACATCGGGCTGCGCCCCAGCGACATGCAGAGCCAGCAGCTGCTCGAATCGCTGGTGACCGCCTGCTCGTGGATCGGCACCGGGCTGTTCGCGTCCGTCGCGATGCGGCGACAGGCACCGGTGCTGCGCATCCTTGGCACCCTGCTGCTGGCGGCGCTGCTGATCAAGGCGCTGGCGGCCAAGCTGCAGTTCCCCGCCGACAACGCCTTCAACTGGCTCTCGGAAGGCGGCCAGTTCGCGCTGCTCACCGGCACGCTGGCGCTGGTGGTGCTGACCCGCCTGCCGCGCTGGATGCGGGGACTCATTGCCATGACGGCCCTGCTGACGCTGGTGGTGCTGACCAACGTGCTGCCGCCGAACCCGTATGCCTGGGTCTCGGAGGAAAGCTGGCGCCTTGGCCGCTTCGTCCACTTCAACGGACTGGCGCAATGGCTGGGCTGGCTGTGGCCGTTCCTCGCCTTCTGCTACCTCGCCTGGCGAACCGAGCAGTTCGCGCTGGAGCGGCGCCGCCAGCGCCGGGCACGCCGGCGCGCCCGGCTCGAATCGGGCCGGCAGGACACAACGCAAACCCACTAGGGGAAATCCATCACCCCGCCGCCGCGATGGTTGATTTGATCAATCGTCGGGCGCGCACGTAAATTGGGTCGGCATCCAACCCCATAACAACGATCCGACTGCAAGAGGAGACCCCATGACCGCTGCCACATCGACCGCGCGCGCGGCCGTACCACGACCGTTGCGCCAGTTCGGCCGGCTGCTCGGCCACGCGCTTGCCACCGCCGCCGTCGCTGGCGCCGCCCTGTTCGGTACCGGCGCGGCGCAGGCGCAGGCCCAGGCCCAGGCGTCCGGCAAGCTGGCGCTGGACGGCCCCTTGCGGGTAGTGGTCGGCTACGCCCCCGGCGGCGCCTCGGACCGCGCGGCCCGCATCGTCGGCCAGGCGCTGCAGGAGAAGTACGGCGTCACGGTGGTGGTGGAGAACAAGGCCGGCGCCGGCGGACGGCTCGCCGCCCAGCAGGTCAAGCTCGCTGGCGCCACCGACAATGTGCTGATGCTGGGTAACCCCGCGGTGATGACCGTCGCCCCGCTGGTGTTCCGCGACACCAGCTATGACCCCGACAAGGATTTCGTGCCGGTGTCGCAGGTCAGCTCCTACGACTTCGCCGTGATCGTCGGCACGCGGGTGCCGGTGCGCGAGATGACCCATCTGGTGGCCTGGCTGAAGGCCAACCCGAACCAGGCCTTTTTCGGCGTGCCGGCCACCGGCAGCCTGCCGCACTTCTTCGCGCTGATGCTGGGCGACCAGGCCGGGCTGAAGGCCGACGTGGTTGGCTACAAGGGCTCGGCGCCGCTGGCCACCGACGTGCTGGGCGGACAGGTGCCGGTGGGCATCGATACGCTGGATGCCGTGCTGAGCCTGCATCAGGGCGGCAAGCTGAAGATCCTGGCGGTATCGGGCAAGTCGCGCTCCTCGTTCGCCAGGGACATCCCGACGCTGAAGGAATCCGGCATCGATCTGGCCGCGGACGGCTGGAACGCCTTCTTCGCGCCGAAGTCGATGCCGGCCGACAAGGTCAAGGCACTGGCCAGCGCGATCCAGGCCGTGATGGCCGACCCGGCGGTACGCTCCCGTTTCGTCGCCGCCAACATGCAGCCAGTGTCGAGCAGCCAGCAGCAGACCGCGGCAATGATCCAGTCCTACAACGCGCAATGGCAGCCGGTGGTCAAGCGCAGCGGCTTCCAGCAGTAAGGCTCGGCCATGGCTCGCAATATTCTCTTCATCATGTGCGACCAGCTGCGCTGGGACTATCTGGCCTGCACCGGGCACCCTACCATTCGCACCCCGAATATCGATGCGCTGGCAAAGCGCGGCGTTATTTTCTCCCGTGCATACGCGCAGTCCACCATCTGCGGCTCCTCGCGGATGAGCTTCTACACCGGGCGCTATGTCGATTCACACGGCGCCGCCTGGAACAACTTCCCGCTGAAGGTTGGCGAGATGACCCTGGGCGACTACCTGCGCCCGCTGGGGCGGCAGACGGTACTGGTCGGCAAGACGCACATGGCCGCCGATACCGAGGGCATGGCGCGGCTGGGCATCGACCCCGCGTCGGTGATCGGCACCCGCGTGGCCGAATGCGGCTTCGACCCGTACGAGCGCGACGACGGCCTGCACGGCAGCGGCCCGGCCGGCCGCTACGACCCGCGCCCGGTCCGCTACAACGAATACCTGCGCGAGCAGGGCTACGACGGCGACGATGGCTGGGACGACTGGGCCAATGCGGGCGAGGACGAGCACGGCAACCTGCTGTCGGGCTGGCTGCTGCGCAACTGCACGCGGCCGGCGCGCGTGGCCGAGGAGCACTCGGAAACGCCGTACATGACGCGCCGGGCGATGGCTTTCATCGACGAGGCCGGCGATGCGCCCTGGTGCCTGCACCTGTCGTACATCAAGCCGCACTGGCCGTGCATCGCCCCCGCGCCCTATCACGCGATGTACAGCGCGGCGGACGTGCCGGCGCCGGTGCGCAGCGAGGAAGAACGCGCCGATCCGCATCCGCTGTTCCAGTCATTCCTGAACTCGCGCGTGAGCCGCACCTTCTCCCGCGACGAGGTGCGCGAGGCCGTGATTCCGGCCTACATGGGCCTGATCACGCAGATCGACGACCAGATCGGCGTGCTGATGCGGCATCTGGAAGCGAAGGGCCTGCTGGACGAGACCATGATCGTGTTCACCTCGGATCATGGCGACTATCTGGGCGACCACTGGATGGGCGAGAAGGACCTGTTCCATGAGCCGTCGGTGCGCGTGCCGCTGATCGTGGTCGATCCGTCGCCCGCCGCGGACGCGACACGCGGGCAGGTCTGCGATGCGCTGGTCGAGACCATCGACCTGCTGCCGACCTTCGTCGCGGCCTGCGAGGGGCCGCCGCAGCCGCACCGGCTCGAAGGCCGGGCGCTGCAGCCGTGGCTGCACGGCCAGTCCCCGGCCAACTGGCGCGAATTCGTGGTCAGCGAGTACGACTACTCGGTGACGCCGGCCGCCGTCGCGCTGAAGGTGCCACCGCTGCAGGCGCGCATGTTCATGATCGCGGACAAGCGCTGGAAGTACATTCACGCACCAGGTTTCCGCCCGATGCTGTTCGACCTGGAGCAGGATCCGCACGAGCTGCGCGATCTGGGCGCCGACCCGGCCCATGCCGGACAGTGCGAGCGGATGGCGCGGGCGCTGGGCGAATGGGGCCTGCGCCAGTCGCAGCGCACCGCCATCAGCGACGAGCGCATCCAGTCGATGCGCGGCGCCTCGGTACGCAAGGGCATCCTGCTCGGGTTCTGGGACGAGAGCGAGCTGCCGGACGAGCTGCTGCACGAGAAGTGGCGCGGGGCGCGCGAGGCGCTGCGCTGACGGTTTCCGCCGGTGGCTGTGCCGGTGGCTGTGCCGGAGGCCGGCGCTGGCGGCCGGGTCAGACCTTGGCTTCCGGCGCGACCCACTGCCGGCGGCCGGCGCCGCCCGCCCAGCGGTTGGTTCGCACCGAGGTGGCGACCTCACCCCGGACGCGGTCGGCCTGCTCGGTCAGCCGGGTCAGCAAGGTATCGAGCGACGCCAGCTCGGCATCGGACAGCGTCTCGACCAGGCGCCGATTGATCGCCGCGACCTCGCCGAACAGCTGCCGGTACAGCGCATGGCCGGCGTCGGTCAGCGCGACGCTGGCGCGCCGGCGGTCGCCATCGAGCGTCTGTCGCCGCACCAGACCCTTGGCGGTCAGCCGGGTGATCGCCCGCGAGACGCGGGTGCGGTCCAGATGGCACTGGTCGGCGATTGCCGATGGCGCCTGCGCGCCGCGCAGCGCCAGCAGCCCGAGCAGCGCCCACTCCCGGCGGGAGACGCCGTACTGGCCCTCGCAAAGCCGGATCACCGCCGCGCCGCTGGCACCGACCAGCGCGGCGAGACGGAAATTGAGCAGCTCGGTGATATCGCGCGGGTCGCGCAGATGGCCCGGCTGCTCGGCTGCCGGATCAGGCGAAACCGGCCTGGTGTGCCTGCTGGTCGGCATGGTAGGAACTGCGCACCATCGCGCCGACGGCCGCGTGGGTGAAGCCCATCTTGTACGCCTCTTCCTCGAACATCTTGAAGGTGTCCGGATGCACGTAGCGCAGCACCGGCAGGTGGTGGTTCGACGGCGCGAGGTACTGGCCGATGGTCAGCATGTCGATATCGTGGGCGCGCATGTCGCGCATCACCTCGAGGATTTCCTCGTCGGTCTCGCCCAGACCCACCATCAGGCCGGACTTGGTCGGCACGTTGGGGTTGCGGCGCTTGAACTCCTGCAGCAGCTTCAGCGAGTGCGCATAGTCGGCACCGGGGCGGGCCTGCTTGTACAGGCGCGGCACCGTTTCCAGGTTGTGGTTCATCACGTCCGGCGGGCAGGCCTGCAGGATGTCCAGCGCCTTGTCGAGGCGGCCGCGGAAGTCGGGGACCAGCACCTCGATGCGGGTGACTGGCGACAGCTCGCGCGTCTTGCCGATGCAATCGACGTAGTGCTGGGCGCCGCCGTCGCGCAGGTCGTCGCGGTCGACGCTGGTGATCACCACATAGTTCAGGCGCAGCTGGGCGATCGTGCGGGCCAGGTTCAGCGGCTCGTTGACATCGAGCGGGTCCGGGCGGCCGTGGCCGACGTCGCAGAACGGGCAGCGGCGCGTGCACTTGTCGCCCATGATCATGAACGTCGCCGTGCCCTTGCCGAAGCACTCGCCGATGTTCGGGCAGCTCGCTTCCTCGCACACCGTGACCAGGTTGTTGGCGCGCAGGATGTCCTTGATCTCGTAGAAGCGCGAGTTGCCGGTGGCCGCCTTGACGCGGATCCAGTCCGGCTTCTTCAGCTTCTCGGCGGGGACGATCTTGATGGGGATGCGCGCGGTCTTGTCCGCGGACTTCTGCTTGCGGGTCGGATCGTAGGCCGGCGCGGCAGCCTGGGCGTCGGCGCTGGCGGTATCGGTCGAGGTGGCGATCAGAGCGTCGCTCATGGTGTTCTCCGCGCGCTCGTGGCGCGCATGGTCGGCTAGGCCGTGGTCAGGTTTCCAGTGGCGGCGGCGGGCTCCTGGCCGGCCGCCATCGCACGCTCGCGCGCGGCTGCCAGGACATCGCGCAACGCTTGCGCGAGGCAGGCGGCAATCGCCGGCTGATGCTGCAGTCCGACCGGCTCGGCCGCGCCGGACGGCGCCGTGGCGGTCGCACCCGCGCTCGCCATGTCGATCGTTTCCAGGCCGGCATAGCCGCACGGATTGATGCGCCGGAACGGCGCCAGGTCCATCTGCACGTTCAGGCTGACGCCGTGATAGCTGCAGCCGTTGCGAATCTTGAGCCCGAGCGCGGCGATCTTGGCGCCGCGGTGCGCGCCCGCGGACAGATAGATGCCGGGTGCGCCGGGCTTGCGCTCAGCCGCGAGATTATACGCGGCCAGGGTATCCAGGACCGCCTGCTCGATCGCATGGACCAGCTCGCGCACCATCAGCTTGCGCCGGCGCAGGTCCAGCAGAAGGTAGGCGACGATCTGGCCGGGACCGTGATAGGTGATCTGCCCCCCTCGGTCGATCGGCACCAGCGGGATCGACGGGTCGGGCGCGAGCAGATGCGAGGGGTCGCCTGCCTGGCCGAGGGTATAGACGGGGGGATGTTCGACCAGCCAGATCTGATCCGGCGTCGCGGCGGTCCGGGCATCGGTGAACGCCCGCATCGCGTCGAAGCAGGCCACGTAGTCCTGCCTGCCCCGGTCGATGACTTCGATGTCTTGCATGCCGAGAGTGTAACGAAAAGGGCCGGCTGTTGCCGGCCCTGCCTTCGCCCCTGCGGCGGGATGGTTACCGCCCGGATTGCCGGCGCGCGCCCCCTCAGGCGTTGCAGACTTCCTTGCAGGGCGTCCACTCGGTGCCGCGCACCAGGCGCCGCAGCAGCCGCGCCGCCAGTTGCGCGAGGGAGGCGCCGGCCGGGCGCCGGGCCGGGGCGGCCAGCGCGAGCCGGACCGGCCGTTCGGCACGCGGGTCCACGCTGACGACGATCTGCTGGGCGCGCTCGATCGGCATGCTGGCGCCGCAGCGCAGCCAGTAGTCCGCCGAGTCATTGTCGCGGGTGACCCACAGGTCCAGTCCGGCGGCATCCTCGACCGTGAGGCGGTGGCCGGCGCCGACCGACAGCGAGGCCACCTCGCCCGGCAGCAGGGTAAAGACGGTAGTTGTGAGCAGCGTTTCCATTTTGGGCTTCCTTGTCGAACAGGCGTGAGCAGCCCTGCGGAAGGTCGTTCCGCATCGTCTGGGTCATGCCGGGGATCCTTTGCCTGGCGGGACTTTGCGCCGATTTCGAAGCACTGCCGGGACCGCTGTTGCGCGCTTTCGTCGTCCGCCTTGCATTGCATTCTAGTGACCGCCCGGCCACCTCCAAAACGATATATATTCAAAGCGTTTGCTAATGCAGCTCACAAGACCGCAGACCGGAAACATGACTCAGGCAAAGCGCACCGTTACCGAACTCCCCCGCGCGTGGCACCGCGAGATGCCACGCCTGCCGGTGCTCACCGCCCTGCGCGCCTTCGAGGCCGCGGCCCGGCACGAGAGCTTCTCGCGCGCCGCAACGGAACTGTTCGTCACCCATGGCGCGGTCAGCCACCAGGTGCGTTCGCTGGAAGAGGAGTTGGGACAGCCGCTGTTCGCCCGCAAGGGCAAGCGCGTCAGCCTGACGCCGGCCGGGCGCTTGTATGCCGAGCAGGTGCGCGACGCACTGTTGCAAATTGCCAACGCCACCCGTGCCCTGCAGGCCAATTCGCGGGAAAAGCGGCTGACGATCAGCACCATGCCGTCCTTTGCCGCGCGCTGGCTGACGCCCCGCATCGGCAGCTTCATCGAGCAGCATCCCGAACTGGAAGTCGAACTGATGTCGTCCAACACGCTGGTCGACTTCGCGCGCGACGAGGTCGATGTCGCGCTGCGGATGGGAACGGGCGACTATCCCGGGCTCTATGTGGAGCGGCTGATGGAGGACGTGTTCTTCCCGGTCTGCAGTCCGGATTTCAATGGCGGCCGGCTGCCGGCCCGTCCGGAGGAGCTGGCGGGCCTGCCGCTGCTGCGCGGCGAGGGCGACCCCTGGCGGCCCTGGTTCGAAGCGGCCGGACTCGACCTGCCCGAGCCGCGGCGGGGGCTGATGCTGGAAGACTCGTCGCTGCTGCTGCAGGCGGCGGCGGCCGGGCAAGGCATCGCGCTGATCCGCTCCTCGCTGGCCTACAACGACCTGCTGGCCGGACGCGTGGTGCGGCTCTTCGACGTCAGCATTCCGTGCCCCTGGCTGCTGTACTTCGTATGCCTGCCCGCCACGCTCGAAAGCGCGCGGGTGCAGGCCTTCCGCGACTGGCTGCTGCCGGAGATCGAGGCGTTCCGCGTCACGCTGTCGAAGTGGTCCTGAGAGCGGGCCACGAGCGAGGCGCCTAGCTGCCCTCGCCGGAATCCGGCGTTCTGGCGCGACTGGCTTCGGCGGACGGATCGGCCTGCGTGCCGGTGTCCGCGCGGCGTGCCTTCGCGCGCGGGTGCGCCTTGTCGTAGACGCTGGCCAGATGCTGGAAGTCCAGCGACGTGTAGATTTGCGTGGTGGAGACGCTGGCATGCCCCAGCATCTCCTGTACCGCGCGCAGGTCGCCCGACGATTGCAGCACGTGGCTGGCGAAGGAGTGCCGCAGCATATGCGGATGGACATCGGCCGGCACCCCGGCGCGGATGGCCTGCTGCTTGAGCCGCGCCCGCACGGTGCGGTCCGACAGCCGCAGCCCGCGTGCAGTCAGGAACAGTGCATGGGCGTGCTCGGCGCCTGCGGCGGGACGCACCCATGGCTCGCGCAGCGCCAGCCATTCGCGCAGCGCCTCGGCGGCCTTGGTGCCGACCGGCACGGTGCGCCGGCGCGCGCCCTTGCCCAGTACGGTGACTTCGCGGCCCGCCAGGTCGATCCAGCCCGACGAGCGGTAGCCGGCTTCCTCGACATAGCGCACATCGAGCTGCACCAGCTCCGACACCCGCAGTCCGCTGGAATAGCACAGCTCGTAGGCGGCGCGGTCGCGCATGGCCTCGGCATCCGGGCCGGATACGTGGTCGACCAGCGCGACCGCGTGCTCCACCGACAGTGCCTTGGGCAGCGGCCGGCCGCGGCGCGGGGCGCGGATGCCATCGACCGGATTGGCCTCGACGCCATGGCCGTGGCGGGCGGCCCACAGGTAGAACCCGCGCCAGGCCGACAACGCGCGGGCAATGCTGCTGGCGGCCAGTCCCCCCGCCCGCAGCCGCGCGGCGATGCTGCGCAACTGGTCGGTACGCAGAGCGGTCAGGGCCGTGCCGGGCGCGAGCCGCGCCGCGTGCGTCTGCAGCACGAGCAGGTCGCGGCGGTAGCCCTGCAAGGTGTGTTCGGCGAGTTTGCGGCTGCCGGCGAGCCAGTCCAGATACGCCAGGACCAGCGGATCGAGGGGCAGTTCGGCCGCCTCGGCCGCTCCGGCGGGTCCGGGCCCCCGAGCGGGCGTGCTGCCTGGACTGGCCACGTCGCTGCCGCTCAGCGCAGCAGGCGGCTGAGCGCGGCGCTGGCCACCTCGCCGATGCGCGACAGGTAGGCGGTACCCATGCCGGCGTGGTAGCGGCGGGGATCGTGCGAGCCGAGCACCAGCAGGCCGAAGGCGGCGGGGATGTCCTCGCTCGGGGCCTCGGCCGGGTGTTCGCCGCCGGGGACCGGCGTTCGCAGCGCGATCATCGCCAGCGAGGCGATGTCGTCGCGGCCCAGCCAGCCAAGCGCTTCGGCGCGCGCGGCGGCGGCATCCTCGGACTCGGCAGCGGCGTTCGGCGCGGACACGGGCTCGGGCTGGGCCGCACCGCAATACGGGGTGCGCAGGGTCTGCGCCATCGCACGCACCGCCTCGGTGACCGGCGTCGCCGCCTGCAGTCCGTCCTGTGCGACGGGCAACGCCCACAGGCGCAGCGCCACGGCCGGCACCTCGAAGCGCGTCTGCAAGCCGTCGCGCACGGCCTCGATCAGCGCGGCCGGTGCAGTCTCGGTCAGCAGCCGCAACTGCCAGTCATGCATGCGCTGCTCGATGCGGTCGTTCTCGTGCCCGTGACGGATCAGGTCGGCGAGCTTGAGCTCCAGGCCCTTGTTCTTCTCCCGCAGGATTTCCATCTGCCGCTGCTGCAGCGACACCGCGCGATGGCTGTGCGGGCTGGTGAGCTGCACCGACGCCAGCAGTTCGGCGTGGTCCTCGAAGAATTGAGGATGGCTCTGCAGATAGGCGGCGACGTCTTGCGGGTTCATGGGCATTCCAGCGTTTTGTGTCGCCGGGAGTGTAGCAAAGCGGGGAGCGGGAGGGGCGCGGTAGTGCATGGCCCTCTCCCCCGGCCCCTCTCCCGCAGGGCGGGAGAGGGGAGCAAACCACTGGCATGGGGCAACCTGCCGGTTTTCTCCCCTCTCCCACTTGTGGGAGAGGGGCGGGGGAGAGGGCATCGGGCGCCCCATCCCACCCAGGCGCGATCAACCCAGCTTCTGCTTGAGCAGCGCGTTGACCTGCGCCGGGTTGGCCTTGCCCCTGGTCGCCTTCATTGCCTGGCCGACCAGCGCGTTGAAGGCCTTTTCCTTGCCGGCGCGGAATTCCTCCACCGACCTGGCATTGGCGGCCAGCACTTCGTCGATGATGCGTTCGAGCTCGCCGGTGTCGGACATCTGCTTCAGGCCCTTGGCGGCGATGATCGCGTCGGCGTCGCCGCCCTCCTCGCCGGCCCACATCGCCGGGAAGACGTCCTTCTTGGCGGTATTGTTCGACACCGTGCCGTCGGCAATGCGTGCCAGCAGCTTCGCCAGCTGGGACGGCTGGATCGGTGCGGCGTCGATCTCGATGCCCTCGCGGTTCAACTGCGAGGCAACGTCGCCCATCAGCCAGTTGGCCGCCGGCTTGGCGTTGGCCACGCCGGCTTCCTTGACCACCGCTTCATACCAGCCGGCCAGCGCCTTGGAGGCGGTCAGCACGCTGGCGTCGTAGGCAGACAGGCCGTAGTCGCCGACGAAACGCGCCTGCATCGCGGCGGGCAGCTCGGGCAGCCCGGCGCGCACGCGCTCGATCCACTCCGGCTCGATGCGCAGCGGCAGCAGGTCCGGGTCGGGGAAGTAGCGGTAGTCGTGCGCGTCCTCCTTGGTACGCATCGCGCGCGTCTCGCCGGTGTCCGGGTCGAACAGCACGGTGGCCTGCTGGATCTGACGGCCGTCCTCGATCTCGGCGATCTGCCACTGCACCTCGTACTCGATTGCCTGTTGCAGGAAGCGGAACGAGTTCAGGTTCTTGATCTCGCGGCGGGTGCCGTAGGTCTGGCTGCCCAGCGGGCGCACCGACACGTTGGCGTCGCAGCGGAAGCTGCCTTCCTGCATGTTGCCGTCGCAGATGCCCAGCCACACCACCAGCGTATGCAGCGCGCGGGCATAGGCCACCGCCTCCGCGGCGCTGCGCATGTCCGGCTCGGTGACGATCTCCAGCAGCGGCGTGCCGGCGCGGTTCAGGTCGATGCCGGTCATGCCGGCGAAATCCTCGTGCAGCGACTTGCCAGCGTCCTCTTCGAGATGGGCGCGGGTCAGCTGCACGGTCTTTTCATGGAACTCGCCCTTCTTGCCCTCGACCTGGAACGTCAGCGAGCCGCCCTGCACCACCGGGATCTCGTACTGGCTGATCTGGTAGCCCTTGGGCAGGTCGGGATAGAAGTAGTTCTTGCGCGCGAACACGCTTTCCGGCGCGATATGCGCGCCGATCGCCAGGCCAAACTGGATGGCACGCTCGACCGCGGCACGGTTCAGCACGGGCAGCGTACCCGGCAGCGCCAGGTCGACCGGGCTGGCCTGCGTGTTCGGGTCCGCGCCGAACGCGGTCGATGCTCCCGAGAAAATCTTCGAGGCCGTCGAAAGCTGGGTATGCGTTTCGAGGCCGATCACCACTTCCCATTGCATGGCGGTATTCCTGTTGTTTCCCCGGCCCGCCGGCGTTGCCTGGCGACGGGCCCGTAGTCTTGCCAATCTGGCTGGCTTATTGCGTGCGCGCGCACGCGCCGCTGTCCGGCTCGAACATCACCGGCCATGCCTCTTCATAGATGCCCGGCGTGCAGCGCCGCTCGCAGTTGGCATGCGCGAGCGTGACGCGGCGCGGGTCCTGCCAGATCAGCAGCTTGCACGCGCTGCCGTCGCGCGCGGCCAGTTCGATATGCGGGCGGCGTTTGGTCTGGCGGAAATCGGCCAGATCGAAGGCGCAAGAGCCGCGCTTGCCCACCCAGAGCTTCCACTGCAGCTGCTGCACGTTGTTGTCGGTCACGCGCAGCAGCGCATCCTCGCGGAAGCCGTCTTCCTCGGTACGCTGGCAACTGCCGGCCAGGTCGATGTCGCGCGCGGCGATTGGCGATGGCGTGCCGAAGCGCGGCAGCGCAATGCAACCCGCCAGCGTCACGGCAAGCACGGCGGCAAGGGCCAGACGCGCCGCGCCCATCATGCCTGCCCCGGCACCCGGCGGTGCCAGTCGGTGGCCTGCTGGAACGCATGCGCGGCCTGCAGCAGTTGCGCCTCGCCGAAGTAGTTGCCGATCAGCTGCAGTCCGACCGGCATGCCGTCGGCCCCAGTGCCGCACGGCACGCTCATGCCGGGCAGGCCCGCGAGGCTGGTCGACAGCGTGAAGATATCCGCCAGGTACATCTGCACCGGATCGTCGCTCTTCTCGCCCAGCTTCCAGGCGACCGACGGCGCCACCGGCCCCATGATCACGTCGCACTGGCCGAAGGCCTGCTGGAAGTCGTCGGCGATGATGCGGCGGATCTTCTGCGCCTGCAGGTAGTAGGCGTCGTAGTAGCCGTGCGACAGTACATAGGTGCCGACCAGGATGCGGCGCTTGACCTCCCAGCCGAAGCCCTGTGCGCGGGTCTTCTTGTACATGTCGAGCAGATCGCGGTATTCCGCGGCACGGTGGCCGTAGCGGGCCCCGTCGAAGCGCGACAGGTTGGACGACGCCTCGGCCGGCGCGATCACGTAGTAGACCGGGATCGACAGCTCGGTCTTGGGCAGCGAGACCTCGACCAGCGTCGCGCCCAGCGTCTCGTATTCGGCCAGCGCGGCGCGCACCGCGGCCTCGACATCGGCCGACAGACCGGCGCCGAAGTACTCCTTCGGCAGGCCGATGCGCAGCCCCTGCAGCGGCCGGCCGGCGCTCGCGCCCTGGCGCGGCTGGCCCAGCAGACGGGTGAAGTCCTCGTCCACGCCGCCCTGCTCGGCGGTCAGCGAGGTCGAATCGCGCTCGTCAAAGCCTGCCATCGCGTTGAGCAGCAGCGCGCAGTCCTCGGCGCTGCGTGCCATCGGTCCGGCCTGGTCCAGCGAGGAGGCGAAGGCGATCATGCCGTAGCGCGACACGCGGCCGTAGGTCGGCTTGATGCCGGTGATGCCGGTGAAGGACGCCGGCTGGCGGATCGAGCCACCGGTGTCGGTACCGGTGGCGGCCGGTGCCAGGCCGGCGGCCACTGCCACCGCCGAGCCGCCCGACGAGCCGCCCGGCACGCGGTCGCTGCCCCACGGGTTGCGCACGGGGCCGAAGAAGGAGTTCTCGTTGGACGAGCCCATCGCGAACTCGTCCATGTTGGTCTTGCCCAGCGTGACCATGCCGGCGGTGGCCAGCCGCTGCACCACGGTGGCGTCGAACGGGCTTTCGTACTGCGCCAGCATCCGCGAGCCGGCGGTGGAGCGCCAGCCGCGGGTGACGAACACGTCCTTGTGCGCCACCGGGATGCCGGTCAGCGGGCCGGCTTCGCCACGCGCGCGCAGCGCATCGGCGGCGCGCGCCTGCTCCAGCGTGCGCTCCGGATTCACGTCGATGAAGGCGTTCAGCGAGGCGGCCTGCTCGATGCGGCCGAGATAGTCGCGCGCCAGCTCCTCGGCGGACACCTTGCCGGCGGCGAGGTCTTCGCCCAGCTGGCGCAGGGAGGTGGCCGGCGCGGCGGCCGGCTGGGAAGCGGTGTTGGATGACATGCGGGTCGTAATCACGAGGGGCAGCCCCGATCGAAGGACTGCGCCCGGGCAGGGTTGCAGGGGCGGCGCCGGGGCCGATGGCACACAGGTGCCGGCCGGGCAGCGCGGGCGGATGCGGGAACGGCGGCGCCGGACGGGCGCGGCAGGCGTGCCCTTATTCGATGACCTTGGGAACCAGATAGAGGCCGGCCTCGGTAGCCGGCGCCGGGCGCTGGTAATCGTCCCGGCGGTCCGCTTCGGTCACGGCGTCCTCGCGCAGACGCTGGTGCATCGCACGGACCGCCGACAGCGGATGGGCCAGCGGAGGGACGGAGGCGGTATCCACCGCCTGCATCGCCTCCACCAGCGAGAAGAATTGATTCAGTTGACCCAGCGTCTGGCCAGCCTCGTCGTCGCCGATTTCGATGCGGGCGAGATGGGCGATGCGCTTGACGTCATTCAGCTCGAGTGCCATGGCGGTGCGGTGAGGGGACGACCCGTTGGTGGTGGACCCATTGGCGGAAATGCGGCGGCAACACCGCCGGCTCGCCAGGGACAAGCGGCTGCCGCGTCGCTTCTCGTGCCGCGGGGACCGGACGAGCCCGCTTTGGGCCACCCTGGAAGCAGGCAGGGCCCAAAAAAGTACCGCAGACCGCGCCCAACGAATCGTCAAAGTTACAGGATTTTTCAGCCTATTTGCGGCCGAAACACCGGGAATTATAAGGTATCATTCCGTGTTGCCGTCGCCCCCGGCGGCCCATTCGCCGCATCTGGCTCCAATGTCGGATGACGTGCCCAGCGGACGGCAGGCGGGCGGCAAAACCCTCGCGCCGCGCTGCACGCTGGCCGGGGACCCAGGATCCTCCGATTAGATCATCGAACCGCTCTGTCTCGCGGTCTATGCGCCAACGCTCCAAGTCCGCGACGCTGGCCTGGCGCGTGGAATGTGACGCGTGGCGCGAACTTTTTCGCGCGGTTTAATCAAAGGTTCCCTGAGGGAATGTGTCGCCACCTGGCGGAGAGCTGAACCGGTCGTGCCATGCACAGCCGGAGGCGGACGCTTCGGAACACCTGTGGACCGGGCTCCGGGACCACCTCTGGAACCGCATTAATGCCCGGGCAACCGGGCGCCGTTATCCTAGACGACGAACAACATACCGCGGCCGGCGCCGCTGCTGCGACGCCGGCCGCTTCGCATACCTGCGAACCAACAGAAAACAGGATTCCTGATGTTCGGATTTCTCCGCAGCTACTTCTCCAACGACCTGGCGATCGACCTGGGCACGGCCAACACCCTGATCTATATGCGGGACAAGGGCATCGTGCTGGACGAGCCGTCCGTGGTGGCCATCTATCTGGGTGGCGGCCCCAACGCCAAGAAGTCGATCCAGGCAGTGGGCAAGGAAGCCAAGCAGATGCTGGGCAAGGTGCCGGGCAATATCGAAGCGATCCGCCCGATGAAGGACGGCGTGATCGCCGACTTCACCGTCACCGAGCAGATGCTCAAGCAGTTCATCAAGATGGTGCACGACTCGAAGCTGCTGCGTCCGTCGCCGCGCATCATCATCTGCGTGCCGTGCGGCTCGACCCAGGTCGAGCGCCGCGCCATCCGCGAATCCGCGCTGGGCGCGGGCGCCTCGCAGGTCTATCTGATCGAGGAACCGATGGCCGCCGCGATCGGCGCCGGCCTGCCGGTGTCGGAGCCGTCTGGCTCGATGGTGGTCGATATCGGCGGCGGCACCACCGAGGTGGGCATCATCTCGCTGGGCGGCATGGTCTACAAGGGTTCGGTGCGCGTCGGCGGCGACAAGTTCGACGAGGCCATCGTCAACTACATCCGCCGCAACTACGGCATGCTGATCGGCGAACAGACCGCCGAAGCGATCAAGAAGGAAATCGGCTCGGCGTTCCCCGGCTCCGAAGTGCGCGAGATGGAAGTCAAGGGCCGCAACCTGTCCGAAGGCATTCCGCGCGCCTTCACGGTGTCGTCCAACGAAATCCTGGAAGCCCTGACCGATCCGCTGAACCAGATCGTCTCGACGGTCAAGATCGGCCTGGAACAGACCCCGCCCGAACTGGGCGCCGATATCGCCGAGCGTGGCATCACGCTGACCGGCGGCGGCGCGCTGCTGCGCGACCTGGACCGCCTGCTGGCCGAAGAAACCGGCCTGCCGGTGCTGGTTGCCGAAGATCCGCTGACCTGCGTGGTGCGCGGCTCCGGCATGGCGCTGGAGCGGATGGACAAGCTGGGCAGCATCTTCGCGTACGAGTAAGGCGCCCACCCCGCCGACCGACAGAGGACTAGCCGTGGCGAAGATTGCCCTGCCAGCGATGTCGGTCCCGGCCGGCCACCGGCGGGGCCTTGCGGCCCCATGGTCGTTCTCGCCCCGTCCCCATTCTTTCGAACGCGATTTCCGCACCGCCACCCGCGCGCCGTTCCGTCCGTGGATAGCCACAGGCGGCGCGCTGCCTCCGCCTGCTCTCCGGTAAATGGATTACACGCCGCCACCGCTGTTCAAGCAGGGCACCTCGGCCGTCGCGCGCCTGGTCTTCTTCGTGACCATCGCGCTGATCCTGCTGATCGTCGATGCCCGCTTCGATGCCATGCGCATGGTGCGGCAGGTCGCCAGCACGGTACTGACGCCGGTCGAACGCGCCGTACTGCTGCCGCGCGACCTGGCCCGTACGGCGTTCGACTACCTGCAGTCCTCCGTGACGCTGGCGACCGAGAACCGCGAACTGAAGCGGCGCGCGGTCGAACAGGCCAATGATGCCGTGCGCCAGGCGCATCTGGAGGCGGAGAACCGGCAGCTGCGCAAGCTGCTGGATCTCAAGACGCAGTCGGCCACGCCGGTGATCGCCGCCGAGGTGCTGTACGACGCGCGCGATCCCTACAGCCAGCGCATCGTGATCGACCGCGGCAGCCAGCATGGTGTGCGCGCCGGCTATCCGGTGATCGACGAGCGCGGTGTGGTCGGGCAGATCACGCGGGTGTCGCCGTTCCAGTCCGAAGTCACGCTGCTGACGGACAAGAACCAGGCGATCCCGGTGCAGGTGGTGCGTAACGGCTTGCGCAGCATTGCCTTTGGCGGCACGCGCGCCGGCCTGCTGGACCTGCGTTTCATGGCGGCCTCGGCCGACCTGCAGCAGGGCGACCTGCTGGTGACCTCGGGCCTGGACGGCGTCTATCCCCCGGGGCTGCCGGTCGCTACCGTGATGCAGATCGAGCGCAAGGCCGATACGCCGTTTTCCCGCGTATTCTGCGAGCCGGTGGCGGGCGTGCGTGCGCACCGCCAGCTGCTGGTGGTGCAATACGAGGCCAACCTGCCGCCGCGCGAGGCCGCGGCGGACCCGGCCTCGGCGCAGGACCGCAAGCGCGGCGCGGCCGAGCGGGCAGCCCGGCGGGCGGCATCCCAACCTGGCGCCACGCCGACAGCGGGCGCCGCAGCAAGCGGCGCCAGCGCCCCGGCAGCGGCCGTTGCCGCCAGCCGTACCCAGGAGAGGCAACCGTGACGCATCCCCAATACCTGCTGCGTCCGGTCAACCCGGCATTCATCGCGCTCAGCTTCGTGCTGGCGTTCCTGTTCAACCTGCTGCCGTGGGGCGACATCCTCTGGGTGCCCGACATGGTGGCGCTGGTGCTGGTGTTCTGGAACATCCACCAGCCGCGCAAGGTGGGCATGGGCGTGGCGTTCCTGCTCGGGCTGCTGATGGACGTGCATGACGCGCGCGTGCTCGGCGAGCATGCGCTGGCCTATACGTTGCTGGCCTACTTCGCCATCACGATTCATCGCCGCGTGCTCTGGTTCACCGTCTACACCCAGGCGCTGCACGTGCTGCCGCTGCTGTTCATCGTCCACGCGGTACCGGTGGTGATCCGGCTGCTGATGGGCGCGCCCCTGCCCGGCTGGTCGCTGCTGATGGCGCCCGCGATCGAGGCGCTGCTGTGGCCCCTGGCCACCGGGCTGTTGCTGGCGCCGCAGCGCCGATCCTCCGATGTCGATGAAACCCGCCCGATCTGAGCGGATGCCATCGCGCTTCCGCTCGCCCGCCCTGGCAGATGAGGCCCTTCCGGCCCACGCAGCACCATGACAGAAATCCGCAACGTCGAACTCGAACTCGGCCGCTTTCGCATTCGCGTGGCGGCCGCGGCGCTGTTCGCCGTGATCCTGTTCGCCCTGCTGTTCGCCCGATTCTTCTGGCTGCAGTGGTACAAGCACGACCAGTATTCGGCCAAGGCCGAGGACAACCGCATCTCCGTCGCACCGATCGAGCCGAACCGCGGCCTGATCATGGACCGTAACGGCCTGGTGCTGGCGCGCAACTACTCGGCCTATACGCTGGAGGTCACGCCCTCCAAGCTCGACGACACGCTGGACAACACCATCGATGCGCTGGCCGAACTGGTCGAGATCCAGCCGCGCGACCGGCGCCGCTTCAAGCGCCTGATGGAAGAGTCGCGCAGCTACGAGAGCCTGCCGATCCGCAGCCAGCTGACCGACGAGGAAGTGGCGCGCTTCTCCGCGCAACGCTACCGCTTCCCGGGCGTCGAAGTGCGCGCGCGGCTGTTCCGCCAGTACCCGATGGGCGAGTCGGCCTCCCATGTGATCGGCTATATCGGCCGCATCTCGCAGCGCGACCAGCAGCGCATCGAAGCCATGGACGAGGCCAACGACGCCGATCCGGCGAAGTACGACCCGCGCAAGGACGCCGACAACTACAAGGGCACCAACTACATCGGCAAGGTCGGCATCGAGCAGAGCTACGAGACCGAGCTGCACGGCCTGACCGGCATCGAGGAGGTCGAGGTCAGCGCGGGCGGGCGCGCCATCCGCACCTTGTCCACGTCGCCCGCGACGCCCGGCAACAACCTGATCCTGTCGCTCGACATTCGGCTGCAGCAGCTGGCCGAGGCGCTGTTCGGCGAGCGGCGCGGGGCGCTGGTGGCCATCGAGCCGTCCACCGGCGACATCCTGGCGTTCGTCTCGAAGCCGACCTTCGATCCCAACCTGTTCGTCGAAGGCATCGACACCGCCACCTGGAACGAACTGAACACCTCGCCGGACAAGCCCCTGCTGAACCGCCCGCTGCGCGGCACGTACCCGCCAGGCTCGACCTACAAGCCATTCATGGCGCTGGCGGCGCTCGCCACCGGCAAGCGCACGGCGAACTGGGGCATGTCGGACCCGGGCTACTTCACGCTGGGAAACCACACGTTCCGCGACGACAAGCCGGGCGGCCACGGCTGGGTGGACATGCACAGCTCCATCGTCGCCTCCTGCGACACCTATTACTACGCACTGGCGCGCGACATGGGCGTCAACGCGATGCACGACTTCATGAAGCCGCTGGGCTTCGGCCAGCTGACCGGCATCGACATCGAGGGCGAGAACAAGGGCATCCTGCCGTCCACCGAGTGGAAGCGGCGCGCCTATCGCAAGCCCGAGCAGCAGAAGTGGTACGAAGGCGAAACCATCTCGCTGGGCATCGGCCAGGGCTACAACAGCTTCACCATCCTGCAGCTGGCGCATGCCACCTCGATCCTGGTCAACAACGGCGTGGTGATGAAGCCGCACCTGGTGAAGGCGATCGAGGACGCGGTGTCCCGGCAGCGCCGCCTGACCGTGCCCAAGGAAAGCTACCGGCTGCCGTTCAAGCAGGCGCATATCGACGTGATCAAGAAGGCGATGGTCGGCGTGACGCACAGCGGCACGGCCGCGCGCGTGTTCGCCGGCGCCGCTTACGAGTCCGCCGGCAAGACCGGCACCGCGCAGACCTATTCGCTGGCCAAGGGCGAGAAGTACAACCACCATGCGCTGGCCGAGCACAAGCGCGACCATGCGCTCTACACCGCCTTCGCGCCCGCGGACCAGCCCAGGATCGCGCTGGCGCTGATCGTCGAGAACGCCGGCTTCGGTGCGCAGCATGCGGCGCCGATCGCGCGCAAGGTGATGGACTACTACCTGCTCGGCAAGTGGCCGGAGGAACTGATGGCGATCGCGCCGCCGGCAGCGGAGCGCGCGGGCGGCCTGCCGCCGGTGGATACGCCCAGCGTCTTCACCACCGGGCGCACCGCCAGCATTGCCAGTGCCTCGGCAATGGGCTCGGAACTGGCCGAGGCCGGCATCACCACCATCGCGGCGTCGGAGGCCGCGGCCTCGGCACCGGCGGCGCAAGCCGCTACCGCTGGCGCCAATGCGGATAACGCGGCAAGCCAACCGGCACGCAACGCGGCGGCGAGCGAAGTCGCGGCCGCGCCCGTGCTCGATCCCGCCGCCATCGCCCCCGCGTCCGCGCCACTGACCCTGGAAGGCCGCATGCAGCAGGCGCTGAACCACAGCAAGCCGCTGGAGCCCGGCGCGCCGCCCGACGCTGGCCCCGGCGGCAACGCCCCCGCTCCTGCCCCTGCAGGCAAGGGCAAGTCCCGGGACAACGCGGCCGCCGCGCCGCGCCAGCCCGCCTCGACACCCCGTGTCCGCCCGGTCGCCGCAGCAGCGGCGCCGGTCGCCCCTGCCTCGCATTGAAGGAGCGCCTGATGGACCACCGTCTGGACCACCGCCTGGACCACCGCCTGGACCGCCGCCGCGTTCTGACGCTGCTCAAGACGCCGCTGACCGGCTTCGACAAGCCGCTCGCGCTGATCGTCTTCCTGTTGTTCGCGACCGGCATCGTCGCGCTCTATTCGGCCTCGATCGATGTGCCCGGCCGGGTCGAGGACCAGATCCGCAACATCCTGCTGTCCTATGCGGTGATGTGGATCGTCGCCTGGGTGCCCACGCAGACGCTGATGCGGATCGCCGTGCCGCTCTATACGGTCGGCATCGCGCTGCTGATCGCGGTCGCCATGTTCGGCCTGATCCGCAAGGGCGCCCGCCGCTGGCTCAACGTGGGCATCGTGATCCAGCCCTCCGAGCTGCTGAAGATCGCCGTGCCGCTGATGCTGGCGTGGTACTTCCAGAAGCGGGAAAACTCGCTGCGCTGGTTCGATTTCGTGGTGGCCGGCGTCATCCTCGCGGTGCCGGTGCTGCTGATTGCCAAGCAGCCCGACCTCGGTACCGGCCTGCTGGTACTGGCGGCCGGCCTCTATGTGATCTACTTCGCCGGCCTGTCATGGAAGCTGATCCTGCCCGCGCTGACGATCCTGATCGCGCTGATCACCGCGCTGGTCACCTTCGAGCACGACATGTGCGCGCCGGGGGTGGATTGGCCGGTGCTGCACGAGTACCAGCAGCACCGCGTATGCACGCTGCTTGACCCCACCACCGATCCGCTCGGCAAGGGCTTCCACACCATCCAGTCGATCATCGCGATCGGCTCGGGCGGGCTGACGGGCAAGGGATGGCTGCAGGGAACCCAGACGCACCTGGAATTCATTCCCGAGAAGCACACCGACTTCATCTTTGCGGTGTATTCGGAGGAATTCGGCCTGGTCGGCAATGCGGTCCTGCTGGTGCTGTACCTGATGCTGGTCTTCCGCGGGCTCTACATCGCCGCCAACGCGCCCACCTTCTTCGCGCGCCTGCTGGCCGGCGCCATGACGCTCAGCTTCCTCACCTACGCCTTCATCAACATGGGCATGGTCAGCGGCATCCTGCCGGTGGTCGGCGTGCCGCTGCCGCTGATCAGCTACGGCGGCACGGCGCTGGTCACGCTGGGAATGGGCATTGGCATCCTGATGAACATATCGCGGCAGAAGCGGCTGATCCAGAGCTGACCGGGCGGGGAGCAGCCCGGATCCTGCGCGCGCTGCCCTCTCCCCCGGCCCCTCTCCCCCGGCCCCTCTCCCGCAAGCGGGAGAGGGGAGTGTAGTGGTCCAATTTCCTCAGACAGGTCGATAGGTGGAAAATCACCATCGACGAGGAAATCAGATGACTAGAGCACGCAGGAAATTCGACCCCGACTTCAAGCTGGAAGTGGTCCGGATGGTTAAG